>NZ_JAHXRQ010000031.1 GCF_019392335.1 Mameliella sp. CS4 | reverse complement strand
TCGGCGGCCTCGCAGGCCCGGTCGACCAGCGCCGGCGTGCCCACCGAATAATCATGCACCGGGCCATGCGCCGGCTCGGAGGAAAAGGTCGTCTCTCCAGAGACCCACTCGCCCGCGATCAGATGCTTGCCGTGCGGGGTGAATGTGCTTTTGTCCAGCATGGTATGTCCTTTCCTTAACCTGTGACCCCGATGGGCCAGGGTACAAATTCCTCGGCGCCGACACCCAGCGCCTCGCTCTTCGATGTCTCGCCGGAGGCGATGGCCAGGATCCTGTCGAAGATCGCCTCTCCCATCGCATCCAATGTCATCTCTCCATCGATGACCGTGCCACAGTTGATGTCCATGTCCCCCGCCATGCGGGTGAACATCGGCGTGTTGGTCGCCAGCTTGATCGTCGGTGCCGGGAAGGACCCAAAGCAACTGCCCCGCCCGGTGGTGAAGCAGATCAGATTGGCGCCGCCCGCGATCTGACCCGTGGCTGCCACCGGGTCGTAACCCGGCGTGTCCATGAAGACCAGCCCGCGCGCTGTCACGGGTTCGGCGTAGCGATAGACCGCCTCGATCCCGGTCATGCCGCCCTTCTTGGCGCCACCCAGCGATTTTTCGATCACATTGGCCAGACCGCCGTCCTGGTTGCCGGGGCCGACCACGCCCTGCATCTGGACGTCCTTTCCATCGGTGTACTCCAGCCACCATGTGATCCGGTCCAAAAGCGCGCGGCCCGTCGACTCGTCCCGCGCGCGGGCCGTCAGCGTGTGTTCGATTCCGTAAAGCTCGGGCGTCTCCGAGAGGATCGCGGTGCCGCCGTGACGGGCCAGGAGGTCGACCGCCTTGCCCAGTGCCGGGTTGGCGCTGAGGCCGGAAAACCCGTCAGAGCCACCGCATTGCAGCCCGATCTTGAGATGTGCCGCGGATTGCGGGCTGCGCGCCGCCTTGTTCGCCTCGGGCAGCATCTCGCGCACCGCCGCCTTGCCCGCCTCGATGGCCGCCGCCGTGCCGCCGACGTCCTGCATCCGGATCGTGCGCAGCATCAGCCCGGTGTCCAGCGCCGTGTCACCAAAGAAGCGATCCAGAGAATTGCGCTCGCAGCCCAGCGAGCAGACCACCGCGCCGGCCAAGTTCGGATGGCGGATGTAGCCGGACAGCGTGCGGTGCAGCAGCTCCATCGGTTCGCCCGTCGCCTCCATCCCGCAGCCCTGTTGATGGATGAACGGCACAACCCCGTCGACATTGGGAAAACCGGCCAGCCGTTCTTCGTCGAAATAGGCCGCGATTTTGCGCGCGACCGTGGCCGCACAGTTCACGGTGATGAAGACACCAATGTAATTGCGCGTGCCCACGCGGCCATCGGGACGTTGAATCCCCATGAAACTGGCGCGTTCATTCGCGGGCAAGAGCTCCGCCGCGATGTAGTCCTGGCCGAAGCGATAGTCCTTCTGGATGTCGTCCACCAGCACGTTATGCCTGTGCATCCATGTGCCCGGCGCAATGTCGTCACCGGCGTAGCCGATGAGGGTGGCGTATTTCAGAACCGGTTCCCCCTGGGCAATCGGCATGACGGCTATCTTGTGCCCCGCCGGGACGTCCTGCAGCGCGGTCACGCCTTCGCCCGGGATCTGCGCACCCGCCGGGATCGCGGTCCGCGCGACGACGACATTGTCGCGCGGGTCAAGGCGGATGACGGGCGCGACTGGCATCAGCGGTTGTTCGCCTTGCGCCAAGCCGCGAATTTCTCGAGGTTTTCCTCTTTCGTGGCCGGGTAGAGGCCGATGATCGTCTCGCCGTTTTGCACCTGTTCCAGCGCGAAATCCTCGTAGGCGGTCATCTCGATGGCCTCATCCGCGATTTCATCGGCAAGATGCGCGGGAATGATGATGACACTGTCATCGTCGCCCACCACGATATCACCCGGAAAGACCGGCGCGTCGCCGCAGCCGATGGGGACGTTGATGTCGATGGCCTCGTTGGTGGTCAGGTTGGTCGGGCTGGAAGGGCGCGAATGATAGGCGGGCATGTCCAGCTGTGCGATGTTCATCGCGTCACGAAAGCCGCCGTCGGTCACGACACCGGCCCCGCCACGCACCATCAACCGGGTGATGAGGATATCGCCCGCGCTGGCGGCCCGGGCCGACTTGCGGCTGTCCATGACCATGACATGCCCCGGCGGGCAGGTTTCAATCGCCTTGCGCTGTGGGTGGTCGGGGTTGCGGAACTCGACCAGTTGGTTGCGGTCCTCGCGGGCGGGCATGTAGCGCAGGGTAAAGGCCGGCCCCACCATGTTGCGGCCCTTCTGGCTCAGCGGGCGCACGTCCTGGATGACCTGGTGGCGCAGCCCGCGCTTGTAGAGCGCCGTGGCCAGCGTCGCGACAGAGACCTGCTCCAGCTTGGCCTTGGTGTCGGGGTTCATGGGGTGGTCGGTCATCTTGGTGTCCTCAGATCAGGCCGTTGGTTGTCATGAAGGCGCGCAGGCGGGTCATCTGGTCCTGGCTCAGGGGCCATGCGGCGGGCGGACGCGCGATGCCGCAGTCTTCGCCCATCAGGGACAGGGCCGCCTTGACGCCGGGCACATTGGCGCCGCCCTGCTCTTCGGCGCGAATATCCTCGAAGACCTGCATTTCCGCGATCAGGCGGCGCGCCTCGGCATAGTCTCCGCCCTCCAGGGCGGTGTTGATGGCGACGGAGCGGTCCGGCCAGACATTGATCAGGCCGGAGGTGAAGCCCCGTGCGCCCACGGCGTAGAAGGTCGGCGCCCAGACCTCGGCCAGTCCGCCGGTCCAGATGATGTGATCCGGGCAGGCGGCGATGGCGGCCTTGAGCTTCATCGGGTTGGGCGTGGCCCATTTGACGCCGATGACGCCCTCGATGGCGCAGAGCGCGGCAATGGCATCGGTGCCGATGGTGTCGTTGCGCAGGTAGAGGATGATCGGCAGCCCCTGCCCCGCCTCGCGCACGGCGCGGACGTAATCGACAAGGCCGCGAGGCGCGACAAAAGGATCGGGCGGCTGGTGGATCATCAGCGCGGCGGCGCCTGCCTTTTGTGATGCTTCGGCGAGGCGCTGCGCGTCGCGCAGGCCACGGCCCACACCCGCCACCATCGGCACGCGGCCCGCGATATGCGCGCCCGCGGCCGCCACCATCGCGCAGGCCTCGTCCACGGTCAGCCCGTAGAATTCGCCGGTGTTGCCATTGGCGGTCAGGACATGGACGCCTGCCGCAACCGCCCGGTCCACGATCGGTTTTTGCAGATCCGGCGCGATCTCACCCGCGCTGTCGAAAGGCGTGACGAGGATGCCGGAAACACCCTTCAGGGCGATCGCCAGGTCGGTCGTCATCGTGCCACGCCGTCCCGGGCTTGACCCGGGACCTCCCGGCAGAGGGGAAAGAGGCCCCGGGTCAAGCCCGGGGCAGGATACGCCTGTGTCATCAGTTGATCTCCGGTTCCGGAACCGGGCCGCCGAACTCGGTGCGCAGGAAGTCGAAGTCACAGCCCTTGTCCGCCTGCTCGATATGTTTCGAGAACATCCAGCCCCAGCCGCGTTCGTAGCGCGGCGGGGGGGCGGTCCAGTTGTCGCGGCGCGCGGCCAGTTCTTCGTCCGTCAGGCGCACGTTCAGCGTCCGGTTTGGCACGTCGATCTCGATGATGTCGCCGGTCTCGATCAGGGCCAGCGGTCCGCCGACAAAGGCCTCGGGCGCGACATGCAGGATGCAGGCGCCATAGGACGTGCCCGACATGCGCGCATCCGACAGGCGCAGCATGTCGCGGTGGCCTTGTTTCAAGAGCGCCTTGGGCATCGGGATCATGCCCCATTCCGGCATCCCCGGCCCGCCCTGCGGCCCGGCATTGCGCAGGACCATCACGTGATCCGGCGTCATCGGGTAATCCTCGTCGTTGATGATCTCCTTGAGCTGGGCATAGCTGTCGGCGACGATGGCGGGGCCGGAGTGGGTCTGGAACTTCGGGTCCATCGCGGCGGGCTTGATGACCGCGCCATCGGGGGCGAGGTTGCCCTTGAGCACCGCAAGACTGCCCTCGTGGTAGACCGGATTGGACAGCGGACGGATCACGTCGTCATTGTAGTTGACCGCATCGGCGATGTTCTCGCCCATCGTCCGCCCGTTCACCGTCATCACGGAAAGGTCCAGCTTGTCTCCAAGCTCTTTCATCAGGGCGGGCAGACCGCCCGCGTAAAAGAGATCCTCCATCAGGTATTCCTTGCCGGAGGGGCGGATGTTGGCGATCACCGGCGTGCCGTGTCCGATCTCGTCCAGGTCTTCCAGCGTCAGCGGCACACCTGCGCGGCGGGCCATTGCGATCAGGTGGATGATGGCATTGGTCGAACAGCCGGTGGCCATGGCGACGGTGACGGCATTGCGGGTGGATTCGGGCGTCAGGATTTTGTCGGGTGTGAGGTCTTCCCAGACCATTTCCACCGCGCGACGTCCGCAGGCGGCGGCCATGCGCTTGTGGCCGGCATCCGGCGCCGGGATCGACGAGGCGCCCGGCAGCGTCAGGCCCCAGCCATCGGCAATGCTCATCATGGTGCTGGCCGTGCCCATCGTCATGCAGGTGCCATAGCTGCGCGCAATGCCGCCCTGCACGCCGTCCCACTGCTCTTTGGTGATGGTCCCGGCGCGGCGTTCGTCCCAGTATTTCCAGACGTCCGTGCCCGAGCCCAGTTTCTGGCCGGCGTAATTGCCGCGCAGCATCGCCCCGGCAGGCATGAAGATGAAGGGCAGCCCCATGCTGACCGCCCCCATGACCAGCGCCGGGGTGGACTTGTCACAGCCGCCCAGCAGCACAACGCCGTCGATGGGGTGGGCGCGCAGAGTCTCCTCCACCTCCAGCGCGCCCATGTTCCTGTAAAGCATCGACGTCGGCTTCAGGAACTGTTCCGAGAAGCTGTGTACAGGCATTTCGACGGGCATGCCACCCGCTTGATAGACGCCCTTTTTCACGAACTCGGCGCGGTCGCGCAGATGGTGGTGGCAGGGCGACAGGTCGGACCATGTGTTGATGATGGCGATGACCGGCTTGCCTTCCCAGTCTTCGCCGTCCAGCCCCATCTGCATGGCGCGCGACCGGTGCCCCATCGAACGCAGGTCATCCGGTGCGAACCAGCGGGCAGAACGGAGGTCTTCGGGTTTCTTGGTCATGATCCGGCCTTCCTCAGGAAATCGGGTGTGCATACTGGAACATCAGGAAAACGATCAGCGCCGCCAGCGCAAGACCGAAGACCCAGGGCCAGATGCCGTAACCGTTGATATCGTCATGGCTGTCGCGTCCGATCATTGGTCTCTCCTCAGTTCAGGAATTCAGGCAGGAAAAGCGCGATCTGCGGGAAGAACATCACCAGCAGCAAGCCGACGATCTGCAACCCGATGAAGGGCAGGACCGAGATGAAGATCTCTTGCAGGGTCACGTCCTTGGGCGCCACGGACTTCAGCCAGAAACAGGCCGGGCCAAAGGGCGGCGACAGAAAATAGATCTGGATGTTCATGACAAAGAGGATGCCGAACCAGATCTTGGCCTGATCCTCTGTCAGGCCCAGGTCCGGCGCCAGCGTCATGATGACCGGGGCAAAGACCGGCACGGTGATCAGCACGATGGCGATCCATTCCATGAAGGTGCCCAGCACCATCAGGATCAGCATCATCACCAGAACCGTGCCCAGCGCCGACAGACCCAGGTCCAGAAAGAGCGAGCGCATGAACTCGCCACCGCCGACAAGGTTGAAGATGCCGACAAAGCTGACCGCACCCAGCACCAGCCAGATGATGGTGCCGACTGTGGTCATCGTGCCCAGCATCGCCGCCGACAGCACGTCCCACTGGAACTTGTTGCGTACGGCAGCAATGAACAGCGCGCCGATACAGCCCACGGCCGCGGCCTCTGTCACCGAGGCGATGCCGCCATAGATCGAGCCCATGACGGAGCCGATCAAGAGGATGCAGAGCAGCACGGCGGTCATGCGATCCCTGGACAGTTTCTGCTCCGTGCCGGTGATCCCGGCCACCTCTGCGGCGGTCGGGGCCAGGCTGTGGTTGAGGTTCACCCGGATCAGCACATAGCCCGCATAGAAGACGGCCAGCATGATCCCCGGGATGGCGCCAGCCATGAAGAGGTCGCCGATCCCCACCTCTGCGGCCAGCCCGTAGACGATCATGATGATCGACGGCGGGATCAGCGTGGCAAGCGCGCCGGAGGCACAGATCAACCCGATCGAGAGCTTGCGATCATAGCCAAGGCGGAACATCTGCGGCAGGGCGACAAGGCCCAGCATGACGATCTCGCCCCCCATGACGCCGGACATGGCCGCCAGGATCACGGCGACGACCGTGGTCTGCACCGCGACACCGCCGCGCAGGTTGCCAGCAAAGATCGACATGGCGTCGAACAGGTCCTCGGCGATGCCCGCGCGTTCCAGGATCGAGGCCATCAGGACAAAGAAGGGCACGGCAACAAGGCTGTAATGCTCCAGCAGGCCGACCGCGTTGGAGGAAACCAGGAACAGCCCGCGCGGCCCGAAAAAGCCGATTGCCATGACAACCGAAACGAAGAGCGTCACGATCCCCAGCGGCATCCCCGTCATCATCAGCGCGATCAGCAGGACCACCATGATGATCGAGATCGTGCCAAGATCCATCTGGCGCAGGTTGAGCGCCTTGGACGGGTCCAATGCCTTGCCGATCCCGGTGATGAAATCCGAGAACATCACCGCGATCTGCACATCCAGAACATGCGCCAGAAAGGCGGAGATGAAGTACAGGATGAAATAGCCGCCCACGATCTTGACCAGCATCTTTGCGGTGGGGGTGGTCAGGTGCCGATGCAGGTTCATCATCAGCTGGGCGAGATACATGAACCCGCCGATGACCATCAGGCTCTTCATCATCATCGGCATGGGAGAATTGAAGGCGGAACCGGATTTCTCGATCCGTCCGACGCTGTCATAGGCCCGGATAGAGGCATCGCTGAGCAGCATGTAGAGCGCGATGACCCCGACGATCATCGCGAACAATTCCAGCCACCAGCGCTGGCTCTTGCTGGCCAGGTTGTGGATCACCGTGATCGCGATATGGCGCTGTTTCATCGTCACGTAGCCCGCCGACAGCATCCAGGCGGCGGCAACGATGGTCATGACCGTTTCAAAGGCCCAGTAGGTGGGCGCATGAAGGACGTAGCGGGAAAACACCTCCCAGAGGGTGGCCAGCGCGGCGACCAGGTAAAAGGTGGAAATGGCGATGCCGGTGATGTGGCTGGTATGCTCGACCACCGTGTATTGCGAACGCGGCAAGTCCGCCTCGTCGTGCAGCGGGTCCTGGGCGCCGATCTCGATCTCGGTCTCATCCAGGGCGTCGTCTAGGTTGCGCGTCATCGCTCGATGTTCCTATCCCGGCCGTCCCCGGTGCCGCGGGGCGGTCTTGTGGCGCGTCGGTTGGGGCCTTGGTGACAGTCCGGCACGCCCGCGGCTGGCGGGCGTGCCCCTGGCAATCGCGGCGGACCTCAGAGCAGGCCGGCCTCTTTCATGAAGGCGATATGCGCGTCGTAGACTTCCTTGGCCAGGTCCGACCCGGCGGCAAAGTCTTCCCAGGCTTCCTGGGCGATCTTGCGGAACTTGTCGCGCTCTTCCTGCGGCCAGTCGATGACGGTGATCTCACCCTCGGCCTTGTCGCGGGCCACCAGCTGGCGGTCGAGGCGTTCGAAGTGCTGGCGCAGACCGTTGTAGGCGGCGAGATACCAGGTTTCCAACGCGACCTGCTCGGCCTCGGTCAGCTCTTCCCAAACCTGTTCAGAGACGGTGAACTGCAGGATCGGGGTAGAGTGGATGCCGGGGTAGATCGGGTACTTGGCGATCTTGTGCATGCCGTTGGCATCGTTGTTGGCATAGGCCGAGTTGTCAGCCGCGTCGATCACGCCCTTTTCAAGCGCGCCGTAGGTTTCCGACCCGGCCATCGAGACCGGCGCCGCCCCTGCCCGCTTGAACACGTCCGCGGCCAGACCTTCGGGCGAACGGATCTTCAGGCCCGCCAGGTCCGCGACGCCGCGCACCGGCACCTTGGAGACGAAGGCCTCGCGCGCGTAGGCGCCGCAGCCGACCACATGGACGCCCGGGAAATGCGTGTCGTAGAGCTTTTGCAGCATCTCCTTGCCGCCACCCTGGGCGCAGAAGGCCTGGATCTGGTCGGCGGAATCGTACCCGGCGATCAGGTCACCCATCAGGGCAAAGGCGGGATCGACACCGGCGAAATAGTTGATCGAGGTCAGGTCGCCGTCGAGGATGCCGACGCCGATAGCCTCGGGGGTTTCGCGGCGCGGCACGACCGCGTTGATCGGCAGCAGCTCGACGGTCAGCGAGCCGCCGGTCATGGCCTCCAGCTTGGGCACCCATACCTCGTTCAGATAGGCCAGCGAGGCGTGGCTGGCATTGGACGAGGTCTGGATCTTCAGCACACGGTCCGCGGCGCTGGCCGCGCCGGCCGCGGCCAGGGCTGCAACCGCAACGACCCCTGCCCTGGACAGCGTCTTGAGCATCTCGAATTTCATAGGTTCCTCCCGTTCTGCGCTGCGTGCCACGCTTTCTCGTGTGGCTTCATCGGCAGCTGCGCAAACTAATATATTAGTTGATCCAGAGCGTCAATCTTGATTGAATACCCTTGTCCACCCGCCTAGATCCTCGTCATCCACAGGGTGGACGCAGGAGTGGTCCGACGATGTCCTCGATTGAACAAAGCTTTGGCGACACGGCGAAAGCCGCCCCGACCTCGGCGGCGGGGACGGTCTACGACGCGCTGCGGGGCAAGATCGTGTCGCTGGACTACCCCCCCGGCACATCGCTCTCGCGCAATGCTCTGGCGCAGGAATACGGGGTCAGCCTGACCCCCGTGCGCGAGGCGATGCAGCGGCTGGAAGAGGACGGATTGCTGCGGATCATGCCGCAATCGGGCACCGTGGTTAATCGCATCGACGTCGACCAACTGTATGAAACCCAGTTCCTGCGGATCTCGGTCGAGACCGAGGTGGTGCGCCGCCTTGCGCTCGCTCCGCAGCCGACCATCCTTGCCCGGGCCCGTGCCATCGTGCGGATGCAGGATACCCTTGTCGGCGACACCGAGCAGATGGGCATGTTCAACGAGCTGGACCGCGCCTTTCACCGGACACTGTTCGCAGGGGTCGGCATGACCAACCTGCAACAGATGCTGGTGCGGCGGATGGGGCACCTGCTGCGCTGCCAGCGGCTGGACCTGCCGTCCGAGGGCAAGATGGCCGACATCGTGAGCCATCACAAACGCATCCTCGCCGGGATCGAGGCCGGTGACGTCGAGGCCGCGACAGAGGCGGTGCGCAGCCATCTTTCCGGCACGATCAGCCGCCTCGACCTGCTGCGTGCCCGTTTTCCCGACCATTTCTCTGACCCGGCGCCCGGCACGTAACCACCTGTCCCGCCGCGATTGCGCGGTCAGGGGAATGCGCCTAGGCTCGGGCCGATTGTGAAACCGCGCCGGAGGTCAGCGACGTGCCAGAGATCGAGCCAAACCCGTTCCGTGGCAATGGGATCTTGCAGGAGTGGCCCCTGCCCGCCTCGGACCCGGCGCCCGTCTCGGCCCTGCTGGCGCGTTGCCCGAAACACGCCCCCACGCCCCTGCGCGATGCGCCCGACCTGGCCTCTGCCTGCGGCGTTGCGGATCTGAAGATCAAGGATGAAAGCGGGCGCATGGGGCTTGGCAGCTTCAAGGCGCTTGGCGCGGCCTATGCCATTGCGCGGGACGCATGTGACGCGGGTGGCGAACCGCCCTCGGCTGCGGGCCGCACCTATGTCGCCGCCAGCGCTGGCAATCACGGCCTGTCGGTGGCGGCCGGGGCCGCCGTCTTTGGCGCCCGCGCGGTGATCTACCTGGCTGACACGGTGCCAGAGGCCTTTGCCGACCGGCTGCGCGCCAAGGGCGCCGAGGTCGTGCGCGCGGGCGCCACCTACGAAGAGAGCATGGCCGCGGCAGAACAGGCCGCCACCGGGTATGGATGGATCCTGCTGTCGGACAGTTCCTGGGAGGGTTACACAGATCCCCCGCTTGCGGTCATGGAAGGTTACCTGCAACTGGCCGCCGAAACCGTCGAGCAGATGCCCGAACCGCCCACGCATATCCTGTTGCAGGCCGGTGTCGGCGGCATGGCCGCGGCCCTTGCCGCGCATTTCCGCGCCGCCTGGGGCGATACCCCCAAGATCGTCGTCGTAGAACCGGATGCGGCCCCTGCCCTGCGGGACAGCATCCGCGCGGGCCATGCCGTGACCGCGCCGGGGCCGGTCTCCTGCATGGGTCGGCTGGATTGCAAGACGCCCTCGATGATCGCGCTGGCCGGATTGTCTCGGGACGCCGACAGTTTTGCGACCATCACCGAGGATGAGGCCAGGGACGGCGTCGCCGCGCTGGCCCGGCACGGGCTGGCGACAACCCCCTCTGGCGGTGCAGGACTGGCCGCCCTCATCGCCGGACTGCCCGGGATCGGGGCGGAGGCCCGGGTGCTGGCGGTGCTCAGCGAAGGCCCGGAAGATGGCTGACGGGCCCACAGGTTTCGGTGCGGGCGAATACCGGCGCCGCTGGTCCGCGCTGCAGGCCCGCATGAGAGCAGCGGGCGAGGATGCGCTGCTCTTGACCGGGCCTGCGGATGTCTTCTACGTCACCGGGTTCCTGACCCGCTTTTGGGAAAGCCCGGCACGCCCCTGGTTCATCGTGCTGCCCGCCAAGGGGGATCCTGTCGCGGTGATCCCCGAAATCGGCGCGCACCTGATGGGCCAGTGCCATGTGGGCGAGGTCCGCACCTGGCCGGCCCCGGACCCGGTTGATGACGGCATCGGCCTCTTGACCGAGACGCTGTCCGCGCTGGTCCCCGAACGGGGCCGGATCGGTGTGCCGATGGGGTTGGAGACCAGTCTGCGGATGCCCCTGGCCGACTACCGCCGCCTGACGGCCGCCCTGGCGCCGCGCGCCTTCACCGACGCCACCGACACGGTGCAGCGGGTGCGCGAGATCAAGTCCGAGCTGGAGGTTTCCGCGATCCGCGAGACCTGCACCCTCGCCGCGCGGGCCTTTGACGCCGTGCCCGCCATCGTTGCCGCCGAACGCAAACTGGACGCGATCTTTCGCGGGTTCCAGGGCGCCTTGCTGGACGGCGGGGCTGACTGGGTCAGCTACACCGCAGGCGGCGCCGGTCCGGGCGGGTATGGCGACGTCATTTCACCGGCCCTGCCCGTCCCTGTCAGGCGCGGTGACGTTTTGATGCTGGACACGGGCGCGGTGAAGAACGGGTATTTCTGCGACTTCGACCGGAATTTCAGCATCGGACCGCCGGATGACGACACGCGCCGCGCGCAGGCCGCCCTGTACGAGGCGACCGAGGTCGCGCTGAACCGGCTGCGCCCGGGCATGACAGCGCGGGATGCGCAACGGCTGCTGACCTGTGCCCTCTCCGAACGCGGCGCAACGCCCGGCGGCGGCAGGCTGGGCCACGGGCTGGGTATCACGTTGACGGAATGGCCCTCGTTCACCGATCGCGACAACACGGAACTGCGCGAGAACATGGTGCTGACGCTGGAACCCTCGGTCGAGATCGCGCCGGGGCGGATCCTCGTGCACGAAGAGGACATCGTGCTACGCGCCGACGGCCCGGAACTCTTGACGGAACGCGCGCCCTTCGAGCTGCCGGAGATCGAGATATGAGCGGCTTTCCCTTTGATCTCGACCCGGCCGAAAAAGCCTGCCTGGGGCTGATCGTCCTGCATGTGGACGAAACCATCGAAAGCGATTTCCGCCGCATCTTTTCCGATCCGTCAGTGGCGCTGTATGTCACGCGCATCCCCTCGGGGGCCGAGGCGACGCCCGAGACGCTGGGCCGGATGGAGGCGGACCTGCCGCGCGTGACCGCGCTCTTGCCCCCTGCCGCGCAGTTTGGCGCCGTGGGCTATGGCTGCACCTCGGGCACCACGATGATCGGGGTCAAGCGAGTGACAGAGCTGGTCGGCGGTGCCTGCCGGACAGGCGCGGTCTGCGACCCGCTGAGCGCCGCCCGCGCCGCCTGCCGTCACCTTGGCATCCGCCGTCTGGGGCTGGTGTCGCCCTATCGCCCCGACGTGGCGCAACCGGTCTGCGATGCGCTTGCCAGCGATGGAACAGAGGTCACCCGCGCCGTGCATTTCGGTGAGGCGATCGAGGCCAACGTCGCGCGCATTTCTGCCGCAAGCGTCAAGGCCGCCGCGCGCGAGGTCGCCCGGCATAGCGATATCGACGGGATTTTCCTGTCCTGCACCAACCTGCGCACGCTGGATGTGATCGCACCGCTGGAACGGGAGCTGGGCCTGCCGGTCTTCGGCAGCAACGTGGCGCTCGCCTGGGCGATGGCGCGCGCCGCCGGGCCACAAGTCATGGCCCGGCTCGACTGCCGCTTGATGCAGGTGGAACCGGCCTGAGCGTCAATCGCCGCCGTCGCGGTAGTTCAAGGACTGGTCGCGCCTGTGGGCCGAGGTATCCAGCCGCCGCGAGGCGCGCGTGCCGGGCACCAGCAGTTCCGCCTTGCGGAAATAGGCGCGCAACTCTTCCTTGACGATGCCGAAATGTTTGCGCAGCTCGCGCACGGTCATCGACTGCCAGGGGTCGTCCTCCAGCGGGACAAGGTGCAGATCCCGGTTCGGCAGGTTGTCGATGGAATAGCCCACCCCCAGCCGATAGCTGGGGATGTGCTCGGGCTTGAACTGCCAGACCTTCGGGTAAAGCGTGGTCGAGACGTGGATGAAGGTATCCACCGCCGCATCCGTGATGTCCGAGGCCGCGCCCATCGTGGCGCCAATGATAAAGGCCTCGTCCTGCACGTGCAGGCCCCGGCCCAGCAGGACGTGGATGCAATCATGCCGCGCGAGACTGATCGCGCCGGGCAGCGCGTCGGGACTTTCGGGGTTCTCGTATTTCCGGATGATCTCGGGCACCTCCTCGGCCTCGGCGGCGGGCATCGTCGCCAGCACCTCGGCCAGGGTCATGTCGTCGGTGTCCAGTCCCGGGTTCCATTCGTCCCATTGCAGCAGCGCGCGGCCCATGCCCTAATTGTCCCCCTCGAAGGCCGTGATCGGATCGAAACTGGCGTTCTCGGCCACGGCGGCCTGCAGCGCCTGGGCCAGCTTGCCCACATCGTCCACCGCGACATAGCTCGTGTGCCCTTCGGCGTTCAGGACGTGGCGCCGTCCGATGCCGATGCCGATGGTGGCCACCTGGACCGGCGTCTTGTTCACCGTCTCGATCACCTCACGCACCAGAAGGTCGGGATCGTCCGCCGCCCCGTCCGTGGTGACGATGATCCGGTAGGTGCCGAAAGACCGCGAGCGCGCCGCCTCTTCGGACAGCAGATCACGCGCCGCCGACAGGGCCGGACCCAGCGGGGTCGAGCCGGTGGACCGCAGCGGCGACAGCCGGCCCGGCAGGATATCCGCGGCATCCTCGACCGTCTCGAAAGGCAGGACCAGCCCGGCATTCAGCGCCAGGACACCCACTCTGTCGTTCGGGTCCATCATGCGCACCGCCTCCAGCACCGCGGCCTTGGCCTGTTCCAGGTCGGACCCCATGGAGCCGGAATCGTCCAGAACGATCATGGTAAAGATCCGGTCCGGGTCCGGCACCGCCTCCACGTCCGGCACCTCGATCAGCGGTGGCCAGGCGGCCAGCGCCTCCCAGTCCACGGTGCCCATGTCGGTCGCGGGCGTGTAGGTGCCCGGCTCGGACAGGGTGTTGTAAAAGATAAAGCCACTCACGGCCACAACGCCGGCCACGGCCACCAGGGCGCTTTTTGCCATGCTCATGTCACCATCCCCCGGGTCATAGCGGATCGAAGGTGGTGGCTTCGGCCTGGGCCGTCAGCACCCGGAAAACCACACGCATGTTCTGCCGCCACTCCGCCTCTGTGGTGGGCGGGTTGAACTTGGGGGCGGAAATGCCGACGCCATCGACGATGAACTGGTCGCGGATCAGCCGGATGCCATTGTCCTCGGCATAGGTTTCCAGCGCATCGACCACGGCGATGGCCCGCTGCAGCGACAGGTTCTGCGTCGAGGTGCGGATGCCACGCAGCTCGGACTTGGCGGCGCCGTCCTTTTGGCGCCGAAGGAAATGCAGCGGGTCGGCATGGCCTTCGACTGTGATGATTGCGCCGGAATAGGTCGAGGCCAGGCGCAGGATTTCGGCGAAATCCTCGGCGTAGAGGTCGGCGGGGAAATCCGGGGTGTCCGGCTCGAAGTAGACCTGGAAGTCGATCTTGGTGTTGGCGTCCAGCTGACCGGTGCGGCGCAGCCGGTTGACGGCCTGCGCCGCCTTTTCCGGGTTGAAGGCGGCGACCTGGCGGTCGTCGAGGTTTTTCAGCCCGTCTGTCAGCGTGGTGTAATCCCATTCCGCCGTGGCCAGTTCATGCGGAAAGTCGATCATTCCGGCGCCGCGCAGCGCCGTGGCGACCTCCTGGCTGAGGACGTCGAAGCGGCGCAGGTCCGAGGGATCGGCAAAATGGCGGGCGTTGCCCGACCAGCCGTCGGTGATCGCATCCATCCAGAGGAACACGCCTTCTTCCTGCGGCAGCCCGCCCAGGAATTCGTCGGCCATCAGCCGCGCCATCTGGGCGCGGTCCGGATTGCCCTCTTCGGCCATGAAGGCGCGCATCTCTTCCTCGGCCCGGAACAGCGCGTTGACCAACTGGGCGATCTCGTCGCGATGGGCGTCGAAATAGTCCGCCCGCACCGCGATATAGTCCGAGACGACCGAGGTCGCCTCCAGCGTCGAGATCAGGATCGTCGATCCCTTGACCGAGCCTTCGGCCCCGGTGCCCACGGCTCCGCCCGAGGTCAGGAAACGCGCATCCGGCAGGATCACCGCCGCCGCATCGGCCTTGCCCTCGGCAAAGAGATTGGCAGGCGTGTCGCCGTCGCCGGTCAGCGCCTCGGCCCAGACCACGGTCACGTCGTCAAAGCTGAGGCCTGCGTCCGACAGCACCCGGCCCACGAAATCGACGTGCGGGCCGTAGGCCTGGATCGCGATCCGCTTGCCCGCCAGATCGGACGGACGGCGGATGCCCTCTCCTGCGACAATGCCATCCCCGGCCGACCAGCTGTGCTTGAAGAAAACGATCTGTTCGGTCCTGGGGTCGGCTTCGGTCACCGGGGCGGCGGCCATCAGCATGCCCAGCGTGCCACGCAGGAAAGGCGTGTCACAGGCCAGGTAGTCTTCGACCTGGCCCGCGAACTTGTCCTTGACCGAAAGCGTCAGTTCCCAGCCCGCGTCCTGCAGCAACCCGCCGCGCGGGGAAAGGGAATTGCCGTTGGCATGGACCACGACACCGTCCGCGCCCCAGGCGATCAACGGCATCTTCTGCGTGGTTCCGCCGGAACAGTCGCGCACCGGGCTGGTCACGACCTGGGCCAGCGGATCTCCTGTCTCGGCCATCGCGGGCAGGCCAGTGGCCGCCAGGGCCAGCACTGTGCAAAGGGATCGAATGAGTTTCTTCATAACAAGTCCTTCGTCGTTGTCGGGGACTTGGCCCCGGAAATTCAACGCCACCTCAGCGGCGCAGCAGGGTCTCTGCGGTCGATGATGCCACTTCGACCTTCTCCAGCAAAGACGTGATTGCCCGCGCCTCCAGCCCGTCCAGCGCATCATGCAGGCTCTGTATGCTGGTGCGCAGATGGGCGCGGCTGGCCTCGACATCCTTGCCATCGCCGCCGGCACGGGCGCGCAGGGCGCCGTGGGTCTCGATCGCCTCGACCACAAGGTCGGACCGCGCCAGCACCGCCTGCACGCGTGGCAGTTCGCCGGGCGCGTAGAACAGGCTGCGCGCCAATGCGTCGAACCTGTCTGCGGTCCGGGTCAGCAGCGCGGCGATGTCCTCTTGCGTGCCGGGCACGATACGGCGGATGCGGCGGGCACGGTCGTGGGTTTCGATCACCGTGGCCAGCGCGGTGGCGTGGCGTCCGGACTGGGCGCCGTGCAACTGGTCAAAGGCATGGGCCAGCAGCGCCGCCTCGGAATGCAGCATACGGGCGGGCAACAGCATCAGCGCCCCCAGCGACAACGCCAACCCCAGAACCACGGCAAGGACGATATGCGCGCCCGGGAACCACAGCGGCAGCCGGACAAACGCCAGGTAGGCCAGCCCGGCCAGTAGTACCGCGACCAGCACCAGCACCACGGGCAGGACAGGCGTGCGCGCCGACAGGCTGCCCCCGCTGAAGACGCGGTCGTGCATGGTCATGGCCGCACCTGCCAGGACAGTGTCACCCGGGCCAGGCTGGACTGATACGCACGATCCCCCATGCCGTCCTCTCGTGGCAGCGGATCGCCCCCGCCCACGCCGCCGGCCCAGTCGATGCGCCGCAGCGGGAAACCGGCCTCCAGCGCCACCTGCCGCGCGGTCTCGGCGCGATCTTCGGAGAGCTTCAGGTTGGCGGCCTCGTCGCCCTGGGTCCCACTGTGACCGGTTATCCGAATGACGATGCGATCATCGGCGGCAAGCTGCGAAAGCTGCGCTTTCAGGCGCAGCTCTTCCCCCGTGGCAAAGCCGGTGCCACGGCTGAAGACATAGTCCTCGCTGGCGGGTTTCAGCGCCGCACCAGCGATGCCCAGCGCAGCGGCGGCGCCCAAGGCCGCAGCGACCAGCACCGCCCCGAAGATGGCTCGACGGGGCAGACCCGGGCCAGAGCGGGTCGACGGGCTGGCGGCATTCTGTGACGTCACGGGTCAGGCTCCATGCAATGACTTTGTCAAACATGGGTAGCATAACGGCGATTTGGCGGGGAAACAGGTCTTGATATCCCCCGCCCCCGCAATTGCCCTGTGACGTGCAGATGCCTGATTTTTCATCAAACTCCGGTGATTTCCCCGAGGCTCAGGCGAGGTCCTTGGGGAAATCAAGGCCCGCCGCCTCGGCGCAGGCGCGGATACGGGTCAGCACTTCGTCCGGCAGGGCAATCCCCTGCGTCGCGGCCTGTGCCATCGCGCTTGCGGCTCTGTCGCCCGGAATGCGCACCGGACCGCGCCCCGGGATCGGGACACTGTCACGGCAGGCGGAATTGAGGTGGTCCACCTGCGCCTCGAACGCCCCTGCCCCGGCGAAGGCCGCCGGGTCCATGACCTGCAAAAACACGTTCGCCCCCCAGCGGTCGGGCGACTCGACCCGTCCATGCCCTGCAAGGCCCTGGGTCAGCATCTCGACCATCAGGCTCATGGCGAACCCCTTATGACCGTGATCCATGCCGCCGACCGGCAGGATTGATCCCCTGGGATCGGCATTCACCACATTCGGGTCGGTGGTGGCGTTGCCCTCGGCGTCCAGCATCCAGGGATGGGCGAACTGTGTGCCGCTGTTGATGTGCTCGCGCACCTTGGACACCGTGGTGATCGAGGCACAGGTGTCGATCAGTACCGGGTGCTCGCCGCCGGGATAGCCGATGGCCCAGGGGTTCGGCGTCAACAAGGGTTCGACCCCGCCAAAGGGCGCAACCCACTGGCCCGACGGGTCCGAGGTTGCGATGTAACAGATTTGCCCCTGCAGGGCGGCGATACGGGTCAGCGTCGACAGGCAGCCGATGTGATGGCTGCGCCGGATCGCGATGGCGGCGATGCCGGTCTCGCGGGCGCGGGCCATGCCGGACTCCAGCGCATGGGTCATGACCCAATGTCCGGGCAGGTAATTGCCGTCCCAGACCTGCGTTGCGCCGCGATTGGTGATGACCTCATGGCTGCCCTCCGAGGTCATCCGCCCCGAGGCCAGTTCCGGCAAGTAGTAAGAGACCATCGAGATCCCGTGCGTCGTGACCCCCAACTCATCGGTGCGGATCAGCAGGTCGGCGACGATGCGCGCTTTCTCCGGGTCAAGGCCCCCCTCCGTCAGCAGAGTACGGGCCAGGTCGAACAGGTCATTACGGGCAAATCTCTGCATCACGCGGCCTCGAATGTCAGGTGAACCTTGACCGATTTCGTCCGGTCAGCGGCCACAGCAAAGGCCTGTGCCGCCTCTTCCAGCGGAAAGCTTGCCGTGATGATTGGACCCACGTCGATACTGCCCGAGGTGATCGCCTCGACGGCCTCGGCAAACTCCTCGTGAAAGCGATGGGTGCCCTGCACGTTGATCTCCTTGGCCACCAGCGCGTTGATCGGCATCGGCGTGTCTCCGACAACGCCGACCTGCACCAGCGTGCCCCGCGGACGCAGTGTGGCGATGGCAGAGCGGATGGCAGGCGCGGCGGCAGAGCATTCGTAGACGAGGTGGAAATACCCCTTGTCGGCGGCATAGGCCTCCATCGCGTCCGGGTCACTGGCGACATTGATGGTGCGGGTGGCGCCCATCGCGCGGGCGACCTCCAGCGTGGCGTCCTGCAGGTCGGTGACGACAATCTCTGCCGCGCCCGCACGCGCCGCGATGGCAACGCAAAGTGCACCGATGGGCCCGGCGCCCGTGACCAGGACGCGCTTGCCTGCGATCTCTCCGCCCATGCGCGCGGCATGCAGGCAGACCGCCAAGGGTTCGGCACAGGCCACGGCGCCCAGGTCGGCGCCGTCCAGCAGGGGGACGCATTGCACCGCGTCCACCACGATCCGGTCGCGGAACAGCCCCTGTTCATGTGGCAGCCGCATGGCGGACCCGTTGAAGCGCATGTTCAGGCAATGCATCGGCAGGCCCTCGGCGCAGTATGCGCAGTCCCCGCAGGGGCGGCTGGGGTTCAAGGCAACCGGATCGCCCGGTGTCAGGCCCGTGACCCCCGCGCCCACCGCCATGACCCGGCCAGAGGCCTCATGGCCCAGGATGATCGGCTCGCGCACGCGGATGGTGCCGATGCCGCCGTCGGACATGTAGTGCATGTCCGATCCGCAGATGCCGCCCGCGGCGACGGCGACAAGCACCTGGCCCGGCCCCGGTGCGGCGACCTCTTCGGTTTCGATGCGCAGGTCTTTGGCGCCGTAAAGACGGCAGACTCGGGTTTGCATGTCGGTCCTCCTCAGTTGGTCAGGACGGATGGCAGCCAGGTGGCCAGCGGCGGAAAGAAGGAGACCGCCAGCAGCACAAGGATGTTGGTCAGAAGGAAGGGCAGGATCGCACGCACCACCGGCGCCAGCGGCAGCCGGGCGATATTGGCGCAGACAAAGAGGCAGACCCCCACCGGCGGCGTGGTCAGCCCGATCATCAGGTTCAGCACCGCGAAGGTCGCGAAATGCAGCGGGTCGATGCCCACCGCGTTCGACAGTGACAAGAGCGGCACGAAGAGGATGATCAGCGCCGCGATCGTCTCCATGAACATGCCGACGAAAAGCAGCAGGATGTTGATCAGCAGGATCACTAGGAACTTGTTGTCGGTCAGCGAAAGCACGGAGTCGGCGATGGCCTGCGGAATGCGCTCGGACACAAGGATCCAGCCAAAGACATTGGCAAAGCCCACCAGTGCGAGGATGCCAGCGGCGGACACAGCGCTGTCGGCCACGATGCCCGGCACTTTCCGGATGGGGAGTTCACGGTAGATGAAGGCGCCGACGATGAAGGCATAGACAGAGGCGACAACGGCGGTTTCCGTTGGCGTGGCATAGCCGGACAGCAGCCCGTAGATGATCAGGAAGGTCATGGCGATGGCCCAGATCGCCCCGCCGAAGCTGCGCGCGACCTCTCCCCAGCCCTGCCAGGGCTGGTGCGGATAGCCGCGCCGGACAGAGATGATGTAGCAGGTCACCATCATGGCCACGCCCATCAGGATGCCGGGAATGGCCCCCGCCAGGAACATCTTGCCCACCGATATCCCCGACAGCGCGCCGACGATGATCATCGGCACGGACGGCGGAATGATCGGGCCGACCGTGGACGAGGCCGCAGTGACAGCGGCCGAGAAATCAGCCGGATAGCCCGCTTTCTTCATGCCGGGGATCAGCACGCCGCCAAGGCTGGCCGCATCGGCCACCGCCGTGCCGGTGATACCGCCAAACAGCATCGAGGCCGAGATATTGGTCAAGCCAAGCCCGCCCCTAATCCATCCCACGAGGGCATTTGCAAAGCGGATGATGCGATGAGTGATCCCGCCCTGGTTCATCAGGTTGCCCGCAAGGATGAACCCCGGGATCGACAGCAACACAAAGACATCCATGCCCGCGTACATCTTTTGCGGCATGACCACCGGGGGCATCCCGGCGAACAGCAGATAGGCCAGCGACGACAGGCCAAGGGTGATCGCGACGGGAATGCCCAGCGCAAGGCCGGCCACGAAAACCGAGAAGAGAATGGCGACGTCCACGGATCACTCCTCCTCTGGACGGTGAGGCTTGCCGTCTTCGGTGCCGGACAGCATGCCGATGACGCGCAGCAGCGCGAAAACGGCCAGGCCGACCAGCATCAGCCAGACGGTGAAATGGACATAGTCCATGCGGATACCCAGCGCGGGAGAGGTCTGCATCTTGCCGATGGAGACATAGCGCCAGGCGTGGGACAGCAGGAAGATGGCCAGCCCGGCGGTGGCCAGGGCGGCCAGCAGGCGCAGCAGCCAGGGCAGAGGTGCGGGTAAGGACTCGCTGATGACATCCACGTTCACCAGGTCGCCCGACCGCAGCGCGGCCCCCGCCCCAAAGGCCACCATGTAAAGCAGCGCGTAGCGGGTCAGTTCCTCGGTCCAGACCGGCGAGGTGCCCGACAGCCGCCCGATGACCTGAACCAGCACGGCCCCCATCAGCACCGCAAAGCCCAGGCCCGCCCCGATCCGGGCCAGCAGGACAACGGCCCCGATAAAGCGATCAACGTGTTTCACCATGTTCCCCCTGTCAATCAGGCCGGCGCCACGCCCCCGCGGCACCGGCCAGGTTTGCTTGCGAACGCGCGGGTCTTACTGCGCGAAAAGCTCTTCGACGATCGGCTTGATCTCGTCGTTCACGTTGGCCAGGACGGCATCCTTGGCCGCCGCCTGAAAGGCCGCCGCGTCGACATCGACAAAGGTCATGCCCTTCGACTCCAGGAAGGCGCGGTCGTCGGCCAGGCTCTGCTCGAACAGCTCACGCTCATAGGCCTGCGCACGCGCCGCCGCTTCCATGACCGCATCCTTGTCGGCGTCGGACAGCTTGGCCCAGGTCTGCTCGGAGATGGTCAGGTAGATCCAGGACCGGACGTGGTCGGTCAGGTTCACATGGCTCTGCACCTCGTAAAACGAGGCCGAGCGGATCAGGGCCAGCGGGTTTTCCTGAGCCTCGATGGTGCCGTTCTGCAGCGATGTGAAGACCTCAGAAAAGGCCATCGGGCCGGGGTTGGCGCCCAGCGCTTTCCAGACGTCCACAAAGAGCGGCACGTTCGGCACGCGCATCTTGAGGCCGTTAAGATCGGCGGGCGAGGTGATCGGCCGGTTCGAGGTCAGGTCACGTGCGCCACGGGCGAAATAGGCGATCGGGCGGATCTGCACCTTGTCGATGATCTGCGCCTTGATGTCGTCGCCCACCGGACCGGCGGCAAAGGCATCCATGTCTTCGATGGTCTGGAAGGCATAGGGCACCGCCAGCAGGGCGGCCATCGGCGCCCAGTTCTGCAGGCTTTCGCCGGTGATCGTCATGTCGACGGTGCCCAGCTGCATGCCGTTGATCAGGTCGATTTCCTTGCCCAGCGACTCGTTCGGGAACACCTCGACGGCGATACGGCCATCGGTCAGCGCCGAGAGTTCCTCGCCGAACTTGACGCTGGCCTTGTGCCACGAGTTCTCCTCGTTGGCGAGGTGACCCAGCTTGAGCGTCATCTCCTGCGCCGCGACCGGGGCGGCGACCATTGCCGCCACGGCTGCGGCGATTGCGGTCATCCTGAAACCAAAAGTCATCCCTGTTCTCCTCCTTGGATGGGTGCGTTCACCGGGTGCGGCAATGCGCCGTCCGGCAATTCGAAATAGGCGGCATTCGCCGCCACGATCTGCGGAAGGTCGCCCAGGACCTCGCGCAGGTGATACCGGACCGCCGAATTGGCACCCGAGATGGTGCCCTTCTCGATCTGGTCCACGATGTCGCGGTGCTGTGCGATCAGCTTGCGCAGCGGGAACTGGCCCAGTGACAGGAAACGAACCCGGTCCATCTGGGCCTTCAGCCCCTCGATCTGTTTCCATGCCCCGCCCTTGCCTGCGGCCTCGGCCAGGGTGCGGTGAAACAGGTCGTCGAGGTCGATGAAATCGTTCGGGTCCCCGCCCTCTGCCTCTTCCTGGCGGCGTAGTTGTGCGCGCAGGTCGGCGATAACGACAGGATCGGGCGACCGGGCAAGGATCTTGGCGATGTCGGCCTCGATGGCCTCGCGCAGGAATCGCGCATCCAGAACTGCCGAATACCCGATCCGGCTGACGATGGTGCCCCGCTGCGGCAGGACGGCCAGCAGGCCGAGATCGGCAAGCCGGATAAAGGCCTCGCGCACGGGCTGGCGGCTGACATCGTAGGTGCGGGCCACTTCGGACTCGGACAGCCTGTCGCCGGGCTTCAGATCGTTGTGGATGATCCGCTCGCGCAGGATCCGCAGGATCTGCCGCGAAATCGGCAATGCCGGGTCAAGCTCCCAGTTTCCACCCTCGACATGCATGATTCGCCGTCCTCCCACTTGGCATCTACCATACTTCCATACTAGTCAGCAATGTTGCCGGATGATACAGAGTCGGCGAGACTTCAACGCGGGAGGACAAGATGAAACAGACCTGGCGCTGGTTTGGCCCAAAGGACTTGGTGACACCCGATGACGTGGCACAGGCGGGGGCCGAAGGCATCGTATCGGCCCTGCACCATGTCCCTACCGGCGCCGTCTGGAGCCCCGCCGAGATCGCCCGGAGGCAGGCGGAAATCGCGCATTTTTCCGATGGCTCCCCGTCGGGGCTGGACTGGGCCGTGGTGGAAAGCCTGCCTGTCTCCGAGGACATCAAGAAGCAACAGGGCGACTGGCGGCAACATATCGCCAACTACAAGGAAAGCCTGCACAATCTGGCGGATTCGGGCCTTGAGGTGATCTGCTACAACTTCATGCCGGTGCTGGATTGGACGCGTACGGACCTGGCCTGGCGCCTGCCCAGCGGCGCCACCTGCATGCGCTTCGACCTGACCGATTTCGCCGCCTTCGACCTGCATATCCTCGCGCGGGCCGGCGCCGAAGAGGACTATGGCGCAGAGTTGCGCGAGGCCGCCGCCCGCCGCTTTGCCGAAAAGTCGGACGAGGCGAAAGAGGCGCTGGCCGGAAACGTCGTCTACGGCCTGCCCGGCGCGGCAGAGCGATTCTCGCTCGAGGACGTGCGCGCGCACCTGGCCGAATATGCCGCCCTGAGCGAAGAGACCCTGCGCGGCCACCTGATCGATTTCCTGACAGAGGTGGCGCCGGTGGCACAAGACCTGGGGTTGCGGCTGTGTTGTCACCCGGACGACCCACCCTTTCCGCTGCTGGGCCTGCCGCGCATCATGTCGACAGAGGCACAGTACCGCGCGGTGATGGAGGCGGTCGACCTGCCCGCCAACGGCATCACGCTATGCTCCGGCTCGCTGGGCGCGCGGCCCGACAACGACCTGCCGGGCATGATGGATCGTCTCGGCGACCGGGTGCATTTCCTGCACCTGCGCAACGTCAAGCGCGAGACACCCGAGCTGCGCGGATCGTTCCACGAGGCAGAGCACCTGGGCGGCGACACCGACATGGTGGCCCTTGTCAAGGCCGCATTGAAGGAAGAGGCCCGCCGCAGGGCCGCGGGCCGCGCCGATTGGTCCATCCCCTTCCGCCCCGATCACGGGCAGGACATTCTTGATGACCTGGGGCGCAAGGCGCAGCCGGGCTATCCGTCTATCGGGCGTCTCAAGGGCCTGGCGGAACTGCGCGGCATCATCGCCGCACTCTCGCCCCGGGTGGTGGCATGACCCGGCTCAGCGCACTTGACCAACTTGCCCAGGGTGTCCGCCGCCCGGGCTTTGATCCGGCGGCCCACGGCCCGGGCATCGTCCACATCGGCCTTGGCGCCTTTCACAAGGCGCACCAGGCGGTCTACACGGATGATGCGCTGGCAGCGGCAGGCGGCGACTGGCGCATCACCGGCGTCAGCTTGCGCAGCCTGGAACCGGCGGCGGAACTGACGCCGCAAAACGGTTTGTTTACCGTGATCGAACGCGGCGTCGAGGGCAGCACAGCGCGCGTCATCGGCGCCATCGACCGCGCGCTCAGCCTGTCCACGGACCGCCGCGCGGTTCTGGATGCGCTGTGTGATCCGGCAACGCGCATCGTCTCTCTGACCGTGACCGAAAAGGGCTATGGCATTGATCGCGCCAGCGGCGGCATCGACCGCACCCATCCGGCGATTGCCTCCGACCTCGCGGACCCGACCGACCCGCAGGGCGTGGCCGGTCTGCTGGTCTGGGCGCTGGGGCAGCGAAAACAGGCCGGCACGCCGCCCTTTACCGTACTCTGCTGCGACAACCTTCCGGAAAACGGGACACTCGTGCACGCGCTTCTGGTCGATTTCGCCCGGCAGACCGCGCCCGACCTGGCAGATCACATCGCACAGGAGGTCGCCTTCCCCTCGACGATGGTCGACCGGATCACCCCGGCCCGCACCGAGGCCACGCTGGCGCTGGCCCGCGAGATGACGGGTGTGGAGGATCACGGCGCCATCGAGAGCGAGAGCTTTCGCCAATGGGTGATCGAGGACCGCTTTCCCCAAGGCCGTCCCGCATGGGAGGCCGGTGGCGCGGTCTTTGTCGAGGATGTCCGCCCCTTCGAGAACATGAAACTGCGGATGCTGAACGGTGCACACTCCATGCTGGCCTATGCCGGGTTCCTCGCCGGGCACAGGTATGTCCGCGACGTGATGGGCGACCCCGCGCTGGCGGCGCTGGTCCGGCGCCATCTGGCCGCCGCCGCAGAAACCCTGCCGACCCTGCCCGGCGTGGATCTGCAGGTTTACGCCGCCGATCTGGCCGCGCGCTTTGCCAACCCGCACCTCGGTCACGAGACCTACCAGATCGCGATGGACGGGACCGAGAAGATGCCGCAGCGCATCTTTGCCGCCGCCTGTGACGCGCAGGAACGCGCCCAACCGCTGGAGCCCTTCGCCTTCGCCACCGCCGCCTGGATGCGCTACACGCTTGGCCGCGACGCGACAGGCCAAGCCTATGACCTGCGCGACCCGAGGGCGGCCCTGCTGACGCCGCCGCCGGACCTGCCGGTCACGCCCGAGGGCCTGCACGACCGGCTTGCCGCGATCCCGGACCTGATCCCTGCCCGCCTGACCAAGGCCTCCGGCTGGCGCGACGCGGTCATCGCTCGGCTATCGCTCATGCTGGACAAGGGCATGCGCGCAGCCATCGAGACCGAAGCCACGCGCTGACCCCGGAACGCGAAACGGCCCCGCCTTTCGGGTGGGGCCGTTGTCCGCGAGGCCGAGGCAACAGAGCATCACACCTCGGGACAAAACATCTAGGCCACCCGGGACCGGCAAAGGCAGCTTGCCCGGATCGGCACATCGGTCCGGGCAAGGGCCACGTCGAGCGCTGCCTTGATATGGGCACGCTCCACCGTCTCGCCGCGTCGGGTCAGGCATTCGTCCAACCCGTGCAGCGCCCAGACGTTGCGGGGATGCTGGCTTGGCCGGGGCAATTTCCCGTCCAGCCCGAGATCCGCGCGATAGACCGCCTCGGCCTCAGCGTAGCGTCCGGCATCCATCAGCAAGGCGCCCAGCGCATGCCGCGTGGGCTGCGGCCATGACCACGGCTCTTCGTACTGCAACCCATCGTCGAGGGCGACCGCCTCGCGCAGATAGGCCAGCCCCTCTTCGCGTCTCCCTCCCTTGTAGGCGACCTCGCCCAGCATCATCTGTTCGGCCACGGCCAGCACGTCGCGCGCCGTGTTGTTGAACAGCATCCGCTCTTCCGGAACCACGGCATAGGCCTCGGCAAAAGCCTGTTTCGCCGCTTTCGCCGCGTCGTGCCGGCCCAGGTTGGCCAGCGCGATGGCCCGCGCATAAAGGATCAGCGCGTTGGTCGTCGTGTAAAGCTCGGTATCCTCGGGCAATTCCAGATCCAGCACCTCGGACCACATGCCAAAGCGGATATAGACATGCGGCAGGGCCGCCACGAAGGTCTCGAACAGGTCGGGATAGACCCGCACCACCTCGTCCGGCACCTCGGCCCGCAAGCGCTGCGCCGCGTCCAGGGCGGCAGCCTTCTGGCCCAGGAACATCGCCCCGTAGAGCGCGAAATGCAGGTTGTGAATGCGGTAGAGCGCATAGAAATTCGCGGCCCCCGACCGCGCCTTGAAGGTCTCGTCGACCTTGGCCGCGGCCAGGTTGCGCGACAGAACGCTCTGATAGTCCCCGCACAACACGTCGATATGTGTCGCCATGTGCACCAGATGCCCCGCGTCCGGCACCAACCCCGTCAGCCGGTCGCCGTGGGGCAATGCGCGTTCGGGATGCGGCGACATTTCCATCAGGTGAATATACATGTGCAGAAGGCCGGGATGATCCCAGGCGCCCGGTATCTGGTCGAAGGCCCGCTCCAGCACCGCCATCGCCTCAGTGGTCGAGGCCTCAGGGTTCGGGATGCCACGATGGAAGTCCCAGAGTTGCCAGGGCGTACGGTTCATCATCGCCTCGGCATGCACAAAGATGACATCCAGATCGTCGGGAAACTGCGCATGGACCGGCTGCATCGCGGCGGAAAACCCGTCGTTGAATGGCTGGTAGTCCTCGATCTCCGGATCCTGCGGATAGCGCGCGGCCAGCGCCTCCAGCAGGGCGCGTTCGACCGGCGCCGCGCCTGTCAGGGCCAACCCGGCGGCCAGAGCCGCATGGGCGCGGGCCAGCGCCGGTGCCTTTTCCTCGGGGGTGAAGACCTCCCAGGGCTTGTTGTAGTTCGGCCCGATGGCATAGGCGATGCCCCAATGGGCCAGCGCGCAGGCCGGGTCGATCACCAACGCCCGTTCGAAACAGTGGATCGCCTCTTCGTGGTTGTACCCAAAGAGCCAGACCAGCCCCCGATCCAGCCAGACCTGCGCCTGTGGAACGGTCCCGACCGGGCGGCCATAGGTCCCGAGATCATAATAGTCCGACATCGCATCCCCCTTTTCCCGCGAACATCGTAACAGATTTCCCGGCAGGCAGGCCAAAGACCCGCCTGAACGGTTCGCCGGAAAAAAATTCACAATCTGACACGACCTCACCAAGGACGCGGGCGGCTGATGCGTCGTAGACTCGGAACACGGCCTTTCAGCCGTCCGCGAACACCGAGGAGTCGACGACCATGACAAAATCCATTTTCCTGCCCGCCCTGCTGGCGACCACCTGTCTTGTTTCCACCGCCCTTGCCTCTCCACAGATCACCCGGATCGAACTGGGACAGGCCGGGATCGCGCGCTATACATTCATCGCCCCGACCGAGGGCAACACCCTCTCCTTTGACGTGCCGATGCGCGATTCCGACGACGTGCTGGCCTCGCTCGTCGTGCGCGATCCGTCGGGCGGCGTGATCGACCTGCAGACCGACACCCCCGGCAGCAGCCTGGCCGCCCTGGCGGACACCATCTTTGCCGGCGGCGTGCCCCGCACGACAGAGGGGCTGGTGCGCGCCATGATTGGCGAGGTTCTGGAAGTCACCACCGCACGCGGCGCCTTTACCGGCCGCATCATGGGCGTGGGCGAAACCCAGATCGTCGAAGAGGGCAAGGACGTCACCCGCACCACCGTCCTGATGCTGACAGAGGATGGCGTACAGGACATCGTGCTGACGCCCGGCGCGCAGGTCACCTTTTCCGAGGAGGTCGCCGCGCAACTGGCCCGCGCGATGGACGCCGACCGGCGCGACAGCAAGACCCGCCGCTTTGACCTGACGCTGGAGGCCGCAGATGCCCGCGACGTACACCTGTCCTATGTGACCGAGGTCGCGGCCTGGAAGAACTCCTGGCGTCTTCTGCTGGACGAAGGCCGGTTCCAGGGCTGGGCCACGGTCGAGAATGTCTCGGGGCAGGATTGGGACGACGTGGCGCTGACGCTGACCACCGGCTCTCCCGTGGCCTACCGGCGCGAACTGATCGACCCACTGTACATCGCGCGGAATGATCCTCCTTCGGGTCCGCGCCCGGTCACGGTTGCGCCCGACCGGGGCGTCAGGGCGCTTGCCGCCCCCGCTCCAGAAGCCGCCTATGCCCCCGTGTTCAAGGAATCACTGGCACTCGATCTTGCGAAACCCTCGGGCACCGCCCGCGCGGGAGAGGTGCTGAGCGGCGCGGGCATCCTGCGCTATGCCATGCCGCAGCCGGTCGACCTGGAGGATGGGCGCACCGCAAACCTGATGTATTTCGACATGGCGATCGAGCCCGAGATCCGCGCGCTCTACCGTCCGCAGAAAACCGGGACCCAGGTTCTGATGGCCGCCTCGCTGCAGGCGGATCAGGCGCTGGCGCCGGGGCTGGTCTCGGTCCAGGATGCCAACGGCTTCGTCGGCGACGCGCCCTTCACCGGCATGTTGGCCGGACAGAGCCGTCTCTTGCCCTTCGCCGAGGCCACCGGCGCCACGGTCAATACCGACCGCCGTCAGACCCAGCGCATTTCCGCGATGATCTCGGGCGGAGAACGTGTGACCGTCAACCTGATCACCCTGCGCACCACGCGGTATGACGCCACCGTGCCGGAAGAGGCGACGCTGTTTTCGGTCGAACATCCCGGCGGCTTCGGCGAACTCGACAGCGCCCCGGGCAAGGTGGAACAGGGCGACGGTTTCATCCGTGTGACCGTGCCCGTCGAAGAGGGCGAGGTCTCTTTGGCCCTGGTGGAACGCTCGGTCAGCCGCCGGCAATATTCGCTGGACTCGGGCGATTTCGAACGGCTGGTGCTGGACGTCCGCGCCGGGCGGATTGCCGTCGATGCGGCTCTGAGCGAGAGCTTTGACACCGCCCATGACCTGCTGCGCCGGGCCCGCGCCATCGAGCAGGAGATCGGCTCTCTGGAAGATCGCCAACGCGAGCTGTCGAGCGAACAGGGCCGCCTGCGCGCGAACCTCGACGCGGTCGAGGTCGAGAGCCTGCGCAACCGCTATATCGAGGCGCTGGACAGCACCGAAACGGAAATCGTCGCGGCAGCGGACAAGCTGGACGCGTTGCGCAAAGAGCTGAAGACGGTCGGGACCGACCTGATCGCGCTGTTCGACACCAAGTAAGGCAAAGCGGCTGCCGTGCCCTTGCAGGTCCGGCAGCCGCCTTTCAGGGATCAGCCGCGTCGGCGGTCGCGATCCAGGTCCGCTTCTCCTGGCACCTCCGTCCGGGCGTGGGCCTCTGCCCAGACCTTGCCACAGAAAAGATCCTTCAGCCCTTCAGTCAGCATGCACCGGCGGCAGAAATCCAGCGTGTAGCCCTTTGCCCACGCCAGCGCTGCGCTGGCCGCGCTGACCGGCGGCTATAGCAGCCCGGGCAGGAACAGGACCGCCGCCGGGAAGGCGATTGTCAGGATCACCACCACGAGATCCGCCAGAAGAAAGGGGATCACCCCGGCAAAGATCTGTGCCGTGGTGACGTATTTGTAGGCCACGTTCTTGATGACAAAGACGTTCAGCCCCACCGGCGGCGTGATCATCCCGATCTCCAGCAGCTTGACCACCAGCACGCCGAACCAGACCAGGCTCAGCCCCTCATTCTGCAGGACGGGCAGAAAGACCGGCAACGTGACCAGCATGGCGCCCACCGGCTCCATGAAGGTGCCCAGCACCAGGTAGATCAGCACCACGATCAGCATCAGTTGCACATAGGCCAGGTCTGCCCCGGCTACCCATGAATTGATGAAACCCGACAAGCCGGACAGCCCCAGGAAGCGGGTGAACATCGAGGCGCCCACGGCGATGATGAAAAGCGAGCCGGTCGTGGTGACGGTTTCCAGCAGTGACTGGCTGATGACCTCGCGGGTCAGGCGGCGTGTCACGGCGGAAATGATGATGGTGCCCAACGCGCCCACCGCCCCCGCCTCGGTGGCGGAAAAGAACTCGGCGAAGAGCCCCCCAAAGACCAGCACGATCAGCGCCAGGATCGGCAGGACGTTCAGGACCGCGCTGCGCGTGGTGCCGGACTCGGGCGCCGCGACACGCGGCGGAACGACGTCCGGGCGAAACAGGCTGATGAGCAGGATCACGGCGCAGTAGGACACTGCCGTCACCAGCCCGATGCCGATGCCGCCGACAAAGACCTGGGTGATCGAGGTCTCGGCAAAGACGCCATAGAGGATCATCAGGATCGACGGCGGGATCAGGGCGCCGATGGTGCCCCCCGCCGCGATGGACCCGGCGGCGATGGAGGGGCGATAGCCCGCCTTGACCATTTCGGGGATGGCGATGCGCCCCATTGCGGCGGCACAGGCCAGCGACGACCCCGACACGGCGGCAAACCCCGAACAGGCAAAGATCGAAGAGATCGCCAATCCACCCGGCAGCCTGCGCAGCACCAGCTTGGCCGCCTCGAACAGCCCCCCGGTCAGCCCGGCGTGAAAGGCGACAAAGCCCATCAGCAAGAACATCGGCACCGCCGACAGCGTCCAGGAGGCGACAAAATCGTATGGCGTGGAATAAAGGATGCCCACCGCCGGCTTGATCCCGACAAGGCTGACCACCCCGCCGAAACTGACCGCGATCAGCGCCATCGCCACCGGCACCCGCAACAGCAGCAGAACGATCAGGATGCCAACCCCGTAAAAGCCCGTCTCGACACTCATGCGCTGCGTCCGATCTGCCGCGCGCGGTCGGCGGCCTTGACCAGGCAGGCACCCGTTGCCAGCGCAAAGCCCAGCGTCGGGAAGATGTAGCTGGGATAGGTCAGGAACTCGATATCGCCCAGTTCGATCATCGTGCCCCGCCTCCAGTTGGAGACCATCGACCCCCAGGTCGCCCAGGCCAGCGTGCCGTAGATCCCGCAGGCAATGGCCGCGACCAGCGCGTCCGACAGTTGCCGCAGCCAGGGCGGCAAAAAGCTGTCGATCAGCTCGACCGAGACCATTTCATCGCGCAGCTCGATATAGGCCAGTGGCAGAAAAGCCAGCGGCACCATGTAGTAACGGGCCACCATCGCGTTGGTCGAACTGAAGGAATAGCGAAAGAGGTTCCTCAGCACCACGTCGAGGCAGATATGCAGCATCATCACGACAACCGCGATGGCCCCCAGAAGGGCGAGCACGCGGGCGATCCGTGACGCGGCCTGTGTCAGCGCGTTCATGTATCGGGCTTTCCGGTCGGATGGGGCGCCCTGCCCCGCGCCGGGCGCGGGCCAGGGCCAGAGGTTTCAGAGGCCGTAGGTCGCCAGGTCGACCTTGCTCCAGATCCGCTCCCAGGCCAGCTCGGCCAGGGCGTCGGGATCGTTGCCGGTCTCGGCGATCAGCTCGGACCACTCGTCGACCAGCCGGGCGAAATCGGCGGCGATGTCCCCGGCCTTGGCGATCTGTGCCTCGCGGTCAGCCGCGGCAAAGGCCTCGGAAGCGGCCAGCAGGTCGTCCGAGGCCTCGACCACCACGATATCCGAGGCGGCCACCGCGTCGCGCGCATCGGCGGGCAGTTGAAAGGCCCAGCGGTCGGTCAGGTCGAAATTGGCGCGGTTGGCCGCCTTGACGATCATCAGGCGCTCTTCCTCGGACAGGCGCTGCCATGTCGGCAGGGCAACCGTAAAGTTCGAGGTGGCATGGTAGGTGCCGATCGGAACCGTGTTGAAATGCGTGGCGATGTCCACCAGCCGATAGGACAGCATGTCCACGACAGAGGCCATTGTGCCGTCGATGACGCCCTGGCTCATCGCCTCGAAGGTCGCCCCGACCCCCATCGGCACCCCGGTCGCGCCGAAATGCTCGGCCCAGCGCGAATAGGGCGCGCCGCCCGACCGCAGACGCAGGCCCTTCAGATCCTCGACCGACTCCACCGGCTTGGTGGTGATCAGACCATAGACGTCGGACGATCCTGCGCCCAGGAAAACGCCGCCGAACTCCTTGTATTCCTGCTGGCAGGGTTCACAGGTGACCACCCATTCGGTCATGGCCAGCGCCATCGCATGCGGGTTGCGCCCCTGCAGGGCCAGGTCGCCCGCCACGCCGGTCAGCGGGAAATCGGCCGCGAAATACAGCGGCAGCGAGTTGCCGACATCCGCCAGGCCCGATTTGAGCGCATCCGCCATCTGCGGCAGCGCCACCACCTCGGGGCCCAGCAGCGTGGTCCCGATCGTGCCCCCGGACTCCTTGGCCAGGTACTCGGCGAAATGGGTGTACATGTAATGGGCCGGATGCGCCGGCGGGGCCGCGGGCGCCAGGCGCAGGTCCTGCGCCGCCGCCGTCCCGGCGATCAAGGTCCCCGCCACGGCCAGCGCCGCGAATGAGAAGGGCGTTTTCATAGGTCTATCCTCCCTGGATGTCGTCCATTTTCGGCCTGCCGGGCTGCGCGTCTCCTCACGGCTTCCCGGCAGCCACCATTCAGTTGTCCGTCCTGCGTCCCACCCCGCTGTACCGCCGCAGAAGGTGGGCCAGCTGACGGCATTCCGCCTCGCTCAGCCCGTGATTGTGATAGTCGTCATGTCCAAAAAAGGCGTCCCGATGTTCCCTGACGAAGGCCTTGCCGCCTGCGGTCAGGTACAGGCGGACAGACCGCCGGTCATCGTCCGGAATGACGCGACGGATGCGGTCCTGAACCTCCAGCCGGCGGATCATCTTGGTCATCTGCGCAGGCTTGATCCCCAGAGTTTCCGCCAGAAGGCCATGCCGGACTCCCGGGTTTCGCAGGATCACCCACATGACCGAGAACTCTCCCGGGCGCAGTTCGATTTCGTCGAATGCGGCATAGAACCGTTCGTAGGCCCGCACCTGCGAGATCCGCAGCAGGAACCCAAGGGACTCTTCCAGCTCATAGAGGGAAACGGCCCCATCGGATTCCGGAGCGGCCTCTGCGCCGGGCCGATCCTCTTCGGGCCTGAAAGTGTCCCCCTTGTTCACACGGTCCTCCTGCGATTGCCCCGATTCTATATTTTTAAATTGTTTCCAAGTAAAGATTTTCGTAAGACATGAACCGGACCAGGGGGAGGGTTCGACCATGACAGAGATGCGGCCGGTCAGGCTGTGGGAGCCGCGTATTCGGCAGGAAACCCGCGATGACGGGACCATTCTCGTCTGGCAGGAAGAGCCGCTTGACCCTTATCCGCGCTGCCTGTCGGAAAAGATCGCACATTGGGCCACGGCCACGCCGGACCGGCTGTGGATGGCTGAACGCGACGGCTCCGGCGGTTGGCGCGGCCACAACTACGCAGAGCTGGCCCAACTGATCGAGCGGGTCGGCAGCGCGCTGCTGGATCTGGGCCTCTCGGTGGACCGTCCGCTACTGATCCTCTCGGGCAACAGCCTCGATCACGCGGTGATCGCCCTGTCGGCCCAGCATGTCGGCATCCCTTCCGCCGCGATTGCCCCGGCCTATTCGCTGACCGGGCCGGAATTTCCGAAACTGGCCGACATCGCGGGCCAGATCACGCCCGGGGCGGTTTTTGCCGACAAGCTAGACGCCTTCGCCCCCGCCATCGCCCAGGTCCTTGATCCCGACCTGCCCATCATCACCGGCGCAGGCGAGCTGCCCGGCCACCGCATCCTGTCCTGGGAGTCCCTCAAGCGGACCGCCCCGACAGAGACCGCCCGCGCCGCCGCCCGCGCCGTCGGCCCCGACACGGTGGCCAAGTTTCTCTTTACCTCCGGCACCACCGGCTCACCCAAGGCGGTGATCACGACACAGCGGATGCTCTGTTCCAACATGGCGATGGTGCAGGACTGCTATGCCTTCCTGAAAGAAGAGCCCCCCGTGCTGGTGGATTGGGCGCCTTGGAACCATGTCGCCTCGGGCAGCAAGGTCTTCAACATGGCGCTCTACAACGGCGGCACCTTCTACATCGACACCGGCAACCCCAGCCCGAAGGGCATCGGAGAGACCATCCGCAACCTGCGAGAGATCGCGCCGACCTGGTATTTCAACGTCCCCGTCGGTTATGACGCGCTGATCCGCGCGATGAAGGGGGACGCCGGCCTGGCCCGCACCTTCTTCAGCCGGGTCAAGCTGTTGCTTTACGCGGGCGCGGGCATGGCCACCCACACCTGGGAAGACCTCAAGGCGCTGTCCGAACAGACCGTGGGTGCCCGCACCCTGCTGTCGACGGGGCTGGGAGCGACCGAAACCGCGCCCTTTGCCCTGACCTGCGTCGAGGAACAAGCGCTGCCCGGCAATGTCGGCGTGCCGGCAAAGGGCGTCACCATCAAGCTGGTGCCCACGGGTGGCAAGCTGGAACTGCGCATCAAGGGGCCACTGGTCACACCCGGCTACTGGCGCGCACCGGAGCTGACCGCCCAGGCCTTTGACGAGGAAGGGTTCTACAAGCTCGGCGATGCTGTGCGCTTTGCCGTTCCCGGCGATGCCGCGCAGGGGTTCTTTTTCGACGGACGCATCGCCGAGAACTTCAAGCTGAACACCGGGACATGGGTCGCTGTGGGCGCGCTCCGGGCGAAACTGGTCGATGCCCTTGGGGGCCTCGCGCGCGACGCGGTCATCACCGGCGAAGGCCAGGACGAACTGGGCGCCCTGCTGGTCCCGGCCCGCGCCGGGGCAGAGGCGCTGGTGCCCGACGGCGCCACGCTGGACGACGCGACGCTCTGGGCCCGACCCGAGGTGCGCGCCGCGCTGCAAGAACGGCTGGCGCACCTGGCACAAGAGGCCACCGGCTCTTCGATGCGGATTGCCCGCGCGACGGTGATGATCGACCCGCTGGACCTGAACGCGGGCGAGGTGACGGACAAGGGATCTGTCAACCAGCGCGCCGTTCTGAACAATCGCGGCGACCTGGTCCGGCAGCTTTACGCGGGCGGCCCCGAGGTGATCCTGGCCCGCCCTCCCCGCTGACAGCCACAACGGCGCGGGCGTGCCGCCGCAATGCACGAACAGCACGTCCGATCCCTGTGGGCTTTGATGATGTGACCGCCCCCCAACGGCATCTATGTGCCAAGGTGGGTCTGCGCTGATCCACAAAGGAGGACGGTCATGTCGGAGATTATCACGGTCCGGCTCCTGCCGCCCAGCGCCGCAAGGCAGAGGCGCACTGTTGGCCGCACGGCGCCGGGGCCTGACCTTTGCGGAGGCAACCGACAAATGCCTTACCGCGAAGCTGGACGCTTTCAAGAACGCCAAGCGCCGCCAGCAATGGCAGAACACCTTGCAGAGCTACGCAATGCCTGAGGTTGGCAAAATGCTGGTGGATGAAATCACGGTGCAGGATGTGCTGCGCGTTCTGGAACCGATCTGGCAGAGCAAGACGGAAACCGCGTCCCGATTGCGCGGACGGATTGAAAGCGTGCTGTCATGGGCCACGGTGGCGGGGCACCGCTCTGGCGATAATCCCGCCCTTTGGGCGGGTAACCTGAATGAACTTCTGCCCGCCGCCGCGAAGGTGGCGAAACAGGACAATCAACCGGCGGTTCAGATCGACGATGCGCCGCGCTGGCTCACTGCCCTGCGCAAGCGCGACGGCACGGGCGCACGCGCCTTGGAATTTGCCGCCCTGACCGCTTCCCGCTCCAAAGTGGTGCGCGGCGCTGTCTGGGTGGAAATCGACCTGGACGCGGGGCTTTGGATCATTCCAGCGGCGCGCATGAAGATGGACCGGGAACACCGCGTGCCGCTGACGCCCGAGGCCGTGGCGCTCTTGGAAGCTCTGCCGCGCTTCGAGGACAACCCGCTTGTGTTCCCTGCGCCGCGTAGTAGCGAGATGTCCGACATGACCCTGAGCGCGGCCATGAAACGGTTGCACAAGGCTGACGTTGATGCAGGCGGACCGGGTTTCGTGGACCGGGTGAGCAAGCGCCCGGCAGTGCCGCACGGGCTGCGCAGCACCTTCCGCGATTGGGTGGCCGAGCGCACGCATTTTCCTGGCGACATGGCCGAGGTGGCCTTGGCACACAAGTTGAGCAATGCCGTGGAGGCATCTTACCGGCGCGGCGACATGGTGGAGAAACGCCGCGCAATGATGGCGGCATGGGCAGATTACCTGACCGGAAAGGACCGGGCTGGGGCAAAAATAGTTACTATTGGGTAAATGACGAAATGACCTTGGACCTTTGGCGGCTTGCCTCAGACTTGTCAGTCGAAAATGCTGTAATCCTCATCGCAGGCGGAGACCCAAACGCCACGGACGTGAAGGAATGCCAATTTAGTGGAGAAACCTTGAACCGCGCCGGGTTTTCCGGAGGCTCCGACTCCTGAGCAGGATGGAGCATCATGAGCAAGACGACGAACAAGTATTCCCCCGAAGTGCGCGAGCGTGCCGTTCACCTTGTTTTCGACAATCTCGGTCAGCATGAGAGCCGATGGTCGGCGATCCTGTCGATTTCCTCGAAGATCGGTTGTGCGCCTCGGACCCTGAACGAGTGGGTCAAGAAGGCCGAGGTTGGCAACGGCAAAGGCGTGGGGATCCCGGCTGACAGACCGCCGAAATCGAGTTCCGTAACGCAACAATGAACCGCTGCTCAGCTCTCGGAAGGGACGAGAGCGACGCCCTGGCGCGAAGTCAGCGGGGAAAGGGGCAGTTCAACCTGAGCGTCGATTGCCCCAAAAACGCAGGACATTGAGCAACCAGCCTTGTCGCCCTTCGCCGATGTTCGTTGGCGGGACACAATGTGCCGCTACAAAATTACACGCGTTCTTCAACTGAGATTCTGCCGGTTCCACGCGACATGCCAGGATCAACGTAATTCTATGCCGTCCATCAGTCCGAAAAGCGCATTCAACGTCTCCATCTTGCGTTCGACCGGGGCAAAGACCACCTCCGCGCTCGATGTATCGGCTCCGAGCAGCTTCAGTTGTTTCACATCCTCATTGCGCCCTGTTCCCGTCCGCCAGACGAACCCGATCCCCATGTCATTGACCACTGCCTCATAGACGCCATCCCGGTTGTCGAGGGTCAGGAAAGGCTCCGGCGACACATCGTGGCGCCGAAAGTAGCGGTCGAGCACCTTCTGTGTCGAGGACCCGGTCGTGCGAAAGATCAACCTGTGGCGCAGCAGGTCTTCGCAGGTGACGGCCTCGGCGCTGGCCAACGGGTGCGACAGCGGCACGATGGCAACGACATTGTTCGTCAACAGCGCATGACGGCGGAAACGCCCGTCCTTGGGCACCTCCGGCAGGATGCCGACGTCCACGGTGTGGTTGATGACCTGCCGCATGATCTTGTCATGTGACCCGGTGGTGACCTGCAAGGAAACCTGCGGGTAGGCCTTGTTGAAGGCCGCGATCACCGACATGCCGGGCATCGCGTTGCCCAGCCCCACGGACAGTTCCCCCTTGGTCAGCGACCCGTGGCGCAACAACATCTGCTCAAGCGTTTCATATTCGCTGATCACGCGCTCGGCCGCATCACAGAGCCTATCGCAGAGGGGCGTCGGATGCAGCTTTCCCTTTTCGCGGAAGAAAAGCGCCACGCCATAATCTTCTTCCAGCTTGCGCACCTGCTGCGAGATTCCCGGCTGGGTGACGTTCAACAACCGCGCGGCCGCAGCGTAGGAACCGGATTCGGCCACCGAACGGAGCGCTTCGAGGGTGCGAAGAGAAATTGTCATGAGCGATCCAAAACAAAACTATGGTTTCCCCAAAGCATAACTTTGCTTTGTCACAGCCATGTCACGGCCGGCAGGCAAATGTGCCGCCAAGGCCGGAAACGGTCGCACTCGAACCTGAATGATCTCTCGTCCCCACACCAGACCACCTCGGCGCAACCTGCGCCGAGGCGCAGGGAGCTTTTGCCCGTGGCCTCCGTACTGACTTTAAACACCCGGATTGTAAGCCAGCTTTCGCCCGATCTGATCGCGCAGGACCGCCTTGTGCTGTGTGATCTCGATGGCTGCCTTGTCTCGGAAGGCCGCGCCTACAGGGATTCCGCCTCCTTCCTGAAGAGCTGCGGAGAGCGCCTTTGGCTGGTATCCAACAATTCGTCCCATTGCGCGGCAGACCTCGGCACCCAGCTCGCGGCGCTTGGCCTGAGCGTTCCGGCCAAACGAATCCTGCTGGCCGGGGAGCAGACATTGGCGCACCTGGCGCGCCTGCATCCCGGCGCGCGACTGGCATTGTTCGCCAGCCCGGCAATGGAACAGGAAGCGCGGCGCCTGGGCTTTGTCCTGACAGGGGATACGCCAGACCTGGTGCTCTTGTGTCGTGACACGCAACTGTCGCTGGACAGGTTGAACGCGATCGCGGCCCTGGTCCAGGGCGGCGCTGCCTTCTGGGTTTCCAATACCGATACCGCGCATCCCGGCCATGCTGGCCAACCCATCGCCGAAACCGGCGCCCTGCTGGCTGCGCTGCGCGCCATGCTGTCGGAACTGAAATTCGAGAGCATCGGCAAACCCCACCCTCATCTGGCAGCGCAGGCGCTGTCACGCACCGGCGTTTCCGCCACAGAAGCCGTCTTTGTCGGGGACAACCCGGACACGGATGGCGCTATCGCGCGGGCCATCGGCACCCGCTTTGTCCTGCTTCGCCGCACGGGAGCCCCGGAATGACCCTCTATATCCTGCGCACCTTGCTCAAGATGGTGCTGACCCTGTTCGCCATCATCACACTTGTCTTCTTTGCCACGCGGATGTCGGGCAGCCCGCTGGACACCGCCCTTGGTGACGGCCTGTCAGCAGAAGATCGCGCCTTGATGATCGAGTACTTCGGGCTGGATCGATCGATCTGGCATCAATACCTCGCCTATCTGCGCGGCATCCTGGAAGGCAATTTTGGCCTGTCCTTCATCGAGCGCCGCCCCGTGGCCGACATCGTGGCCGAACGCATCTGGCCCACGCTGCAACTTCTGGGCAGCGCGCTTGCGCTGACTCTGGTTGTGTCCGTCCCGCTGGGCGTGGTCGCGGCGCTGTGGAGAGACAGCTGGATCGGCAGCGCGGTCATGGGCCTGGCCTTTATCGGCTACGCGGTGCCCAACTTCGTCATCGCCACCTTCATGGTGCTGATCTTTGCCTTCTGGCTCAACTGGTTGCCGGTGGTGGGCAATGGCTCGCCCTGGCATTTCATCATGCCCACCATCGCCATGTCCGGGGTGCTGATTGCCGCGCTGACCCGGTTTACCCGCAACGCCATGCTGGACGTGCTGGGGCAGGATTTCATGCGCACCGCCCGCGCCAAGGGCCTGCCGGAAACGATCGTGATCCTGAAACACGGCTTGCGCAATGCAGGCGTCACGGTGCTGTCGGTACTTGGCCTGCAGATCGCCGGCATGGCGGCGGCCGGCAACGTGGTGGTCGAGGCCATCTTCAGCTGGCCCGGCATCGGAGAGCTGCTCGTCTCGGCCGCCATCATGCGGGACTACCCGGTGCTGCAATTCGGGGTGATCTCTGTCGCCTTCGCCGTGGTCGTCATCAATGCCCTCACCGACATCGCCTATGTCGTCGCGGATCCGCGCATCCGCATGGCGAAAGGATAATACCATGACTGCAACCACTCATGTCCCCTCGCGCGCGCCTTTCCTTTTGACGCTATGGCGCGACAGCAATGCCATCCAGAAGGTGGCAGCACTGATCGGTCTGTCTCTGGTCCTCATGGCGCTGCTGGCGCCGCTGATCGCCCCCTTCGATCCGCTGGCCCAAAGCCTGATCTCGCGCCTGCGCCCGCCGCTGGGGTTCGACCGCTACAAGGACGGGTTCTACCTGGGCACCGACGAACTGGGCCGCGACGTCCTTTCGCGCAGCCTGCACGGCCTGCAACTGACCCTTGGGCTGGCACTGGCGGGGGCGACCATCGGATTGCTGATCGGCGGCACCCTGGGCCTGTTCGCCGGGTTGCGCCGCGGCTGGGCCGAAGACGCGATCATGGCCGCCGTCGATCTGCAGATCGCCGTGCCCTTCACCCTGCTGGCGCTCTTGATCCTGGCGCTCTTCGGGTCGTCCCTGACCGTCATGATCTGCGTGCTGGGCATCGCCGGCTGGGAGCAATACGCCCGGATCGTGCGCGCCGAGGTCCGCAAGATCACCGAACTGCCCTTCATCGAGGCGGCCCGCGCCTCGGGGGGCGGTCAACGGTATATCGCGCTGACCCATGTGCTGCCCAACATCGTCTCGCCGCTGGTGGTGCAATTCACCCTGTCCCTGTCCAACATCGTGATCCTTGAATCGACGCTGTCCTTCCTGGGCCTTGGGGTACAGCCCCCGACCGCCACGCTGGGCAGCATGGTCGGCTATGGCCGCGACTACATGCCCACCGCCCCTTGGATGGTGATCGCCCCTGCTGCGCTGATCATCCTTGTCACCTTTTCCGTGCAGATCCTCGGCGACTGGTTGCGCGACCGCGCCGATGTCCGCCTGCGCGACCGCTAATCAAGAGGCCGAAGACGCCCGTCAACGTCCTTCAATGGAGACAATCATGAAAACCCTTCTGATGACCACCGCTGCTGCGCTTCTGGCCAGCTCTGCTCTTGCCCAGTCGATCACCGTCGGCGCGGCCAATATCTCGGACTACCTTGATCCCGGCCGTGACCATTCCAACGTCGGATCGCAGTTCTACTATAACAGCTTCGACACGCTGATCGACCGCGACCACTCCAAGCTGGAGCCCGAATGGGTGCCCGCGCTGGCCACCGAATGGCGGCTGGTGGATGACACCACGATGGAACTGAAGCTGCGCGAAGGCGTCAAGTTCCACAACGGCGAAGACATGACCGCAGATGACGTGGTATTCTCGCTGAACCGCATGTACCAGGCGACCTTTGCCCCCTATGTCGTGCGCTCCAAGGACCGCCTGGCAAACTTTGCCGAGGCGGTGAAGATCGACGACCATACCGTCCAGATCAAGGTCGAGCGCCCCGAGCCGCTGTGGGAAACGCTGGTTTCGCTGCAACAGGTCATGATCATCCCCGAAGACTATACCAAGGCGCTGTCCGGCGACCCGGACGTGGCCGAGGACGGCGATTTCGAGGCCTTCTCGCTGAAACCGGTCGGCACCGGCCCCTATGCGATCTCGGAATTCGTTCCGGGGCAAAAGGTCGTCTACAGCCGCTTTGACGAGTTCTGGGGCGACCGCGCGCCTCTGGAACAGGCCACCGTCATCCGCATCCCCGAAACCGCCAGCCGCATCACCGCTCTGAAAACCGGCGAAGCGGACATCGTCACCAATATCGCGCCCGATCAGCTGGACCTGATCAATGCCGACCCGAACCTCAAGACCGAAGGTTCGGCCACCGCGCTGTTCCACGTCATGATCATGAACGTGAACCATCCCGACCTGGTCGATCCCAGGATCCGCCAGGCCATGTCGATGGCCATCGACCGCGACCTGCTGAACGAGGCGCTGTGGCTGGGCAAGGCGATCGTGCCCTCGACCCACACGATGGCCGAAATGGGCGAGCTGCACATGCCCGAGCTCAACACCTTTGAATACAACCCCGAGAAGGCGCGCGAACTGCTGGCGGAATCGTCCTACGACGGCGAGGAAATCGTCTTTGACGCCTACCCGGTCTACTACACCAACGGCGTGCTTGCCGCGCAGGCCATCACCGAGATGTGGGCCGAGGTCGGCATCAAGGGCCGCGTGAACGTCACCGAACAATGGACCGGCGCAAGCCCGGACCTGATGGCGCGCAGCTGGTCGAACCCGATGTATTTCGCCGACCCCTTCGGTTCGTTCGGGGTGATGTGGGCGCCGAATGGCCCCTCCGAAGGCTCGGGCCGCTTCAACACCGACGCCGAATATGCCGCGATCTGGGAACGCTTCCGCTTTTCCGAGGACGTCGAGGCGCGCAAGGCCGCCTACGTCGAGCTGATGGACCGCATCAAGCAGGATCCGCCGGTGCTGCCGCTGTACCGTCCCTTTGAAAGCTGGGGCATGCACAAGGGCATCGACTGGGCGCCGCAGCCCGGCCACATCCCCTATGTGCTGGATTTCCGCGCCGGTGCCATCGCGCTTGCCGACAGCTGAGCACCTTTGGCGCGTCCCGAACGGGGCGCGCCACCCTTCCCTTCAGGACCACGCATCATGACCTTCCGCATAGCCACCATCGCCGACATTCACCACGGCGCCCCCTCGCACACCAAGCGCGGCGATACCGCGCTCTCGCTGATGGCGGATTTCGCCACATGGGCCAATGCCGAGGCCCCCGATCTTGTGCTGGACCTGGGCGACCGTATCTCCGACATCGACGAGACCACCGACCTGCGGTTGGAAGCCGAGGTGGCCGAGGTCTTCAAGGCCGTGAACGCGCCCATCCATCACGTCAACGGCAACCACGACCGCGACCACCTGACCACGGCCCAGAACGAGAAGATCCTTGGACAAAGCCTTGGGAACGAGCTGCTGGACTGCGGCGATTGGCAGATCGCCCTGTGGCGGGCCGACCCCAAGATCAGCCGAGGAACCGACCGGATCGGGTTCGACCTGCCGGAACCGGACCTGCTCTGGCTGTCGCGCACCATGCAGGCCGCCGAAAAGCCGACACTGGTGGTCAGCCATGTCCCCGTTTCCGGACACGGCCAGACCGGCAATTATTACTTTGAACGCAACCCCGGTGTCTCTCGCTATCCGCAAAGCGACCGCGCCCGGCAGGCCCTATCGCAGGCCCGCGTGCCGGTGGTCTGCCTGTCCGGCCACGTTCACTGGAACACCGTGACCACGGTGGACGGGATCACCCACCTGACCCAGCAGAGCCTGACGGAGAGCTTCACCACCCAGGGCGCGCCCGCCGCCGCCTGGGGGATGATCGAACTGTCCGACACCCTGCATTGGCAAGTCTTTGGCGCAGATCCGTTCGAGGCACGCATTACCCCGAAACACGGGCGCTGGACGCCCGCCCTGATGCCGTTCTGACCCATGCTTGATGCTCCCGTCCTTTCCATAAAGTCGCTGACTGTCGCCTTTGGCAGCCATACCGCCGTGCGCGATCTGTCCTTTGACATCCATGCCGGGGAAACGCTGGCACTTGTCGGGGAATCCGGCTCGGGCAAATCGGCCACGGCCTTGTCGGTCATGCGCCTGATCGAACGTGAGGGTGGGCGCATCACCGCCGGTCAGATCCGGTTGGGCGCGCAGGCGCCGATCGATCTGGCGCAATTGTCCGACCGCGGGATGCAGGCCCATCGTGGCAACCGCATCTCGATGATCTTTCAAGAGCCGATGACCTCTCTCAATCCGGTCATGCGGATCGGCGAACAACTGGGCGAGGTGCTGCGCCGTCACCAGGGCATGGGCCGCGCAGAGGCACGTATCGCCGCCGAACGTGCCCTGGATCAGGTGCGCATCCCCGATCCCGCCCGGCGTCTGGACCAATATCCGCACGAACTGTCGGGAGGGTTGCGCCAACGGGTCATGATCGCCATTGCCCTGGCCTGCCGCCCGGACGTGCTGATCGCCGATGAGCCGACAACGGCGCTGGACGTCACGACACAGGCCGAGGTGCTGAAACTGCTGAAAAGCCTTCAGCAGGAAATCGGCATGGCAATCCTGTTCATCACGCATGACATGGGTGTGGTGGCGGAAATCGCCGATCGTGTTGTCGTCATGCGGCACGGCAACACCGAAGAGGTTGCCTATACCGGCGCACTCTTCAAGGCCCCCCAATCGCAATACGCACGCGATCTCATGGCGGCGACGCCCAAGCTGGGCCTGTCGCCCCTGCGGTCACAGGTTTCGTCCGCGGAGCCGGTGCTGAAGGTCGAAGGTCTGTCCAAGAGCTTTGTCCGCAACGGCGGGTTCCTGAAGGCGAAGGTCAAGGTGCCCGCCGTCAAGGACGTGTCCTTTGAAATCCGCCCGGGCGAGACGCTGGGTCTTGTCGGTGAATCCGGCTGTGGCAAGTCCACCCTGTCGCGCACCCTGATGCGCCTGATCGAGCCGGATGCCGGACGCGTGATCCTGGCCGGGCGCGAGCTCACCGGCCTTGGCACGCAGGCGCTGCAACAGGCGCGCGCCGATGTGCAGATGGTCTTTCAGGATCCGTTCGCCAGCCTCAATCCCCGCATGAAGGTGCGCGATCTCATCACCGAACCGGCCTATCTGCACAGCGGATTGAAAGGCGCCGCCCGCACGGCACTGGCCTCTGACCTGCTGGAAATGGTGACGCTTGATGCCTCGGCCGCCGACCGCTATCCGCATCAGTTTTCCGGGGGCCAGCGTCAGAGGCTCTGCCTTGCACGGGCGCTGTCGGTTTCCCCGAAGGTGATTGTTGCGGATGAAGCCGTATCCGCGCTCGATGTTTCCACCGCGGCCCGTGTCACAGCACTGATGCAGGATCTGCAGGAAAAGCTGGGGATCGCGTTCTTGTTCATCTCACATGACATCGCCGTCGTCGAACGTGTCAGCCACCGTATTGCTGTCATGTACCGGGGCGAGATCGTCGAAACCGGCGAGACTGCGCAAGTGCTGCGATCGCCTCACCATCCCTACACGAAAAGGCTGCTGTCTGCCGTGCCCAGCCCCCTTCCCCAAAGGCCCTCCCGCGCCAATCTGCACTTGCCGTCGAAAAATGCTCTGGCTCTTGCTGACGGATCGAATTGACTCGAAAGCATGAAGTGAACCGGGGGTGGACTTGGTTCTGCGATCTCTTGGTGAAAGGCGGCTTTGCCCGCGCTGCGGACATCCGGCCCGCGAAAATGCTGCGCAAACGACCAACGGCCGCTTCGGTCAAGCCGCACAGCGGCGGAAGCTGGTGTAGGCAATGGCCTCTGAGGGCCGTGAGCGACATCCCTGCCAGACCGGGCCGGATCCCGTCCTTCGCTGCGCCTGGCACCAACGGCAGCAACGCGCAGGGAGCGGACTTTGCAAAGTTGGGGCGCGTCGTCCGCCTTCAGAGCAAGGACATCCCTAAGCGGACCTTAGTCACTCACTTGTACGCCTCGGCGCAACTTATCTAGGGTCAGGACCCATTGATTTCCGAAAGACAGCATGGTTCACGGCTCGAAAACGAGCGGTGAACATGTCGGATCTTTTCTGGTTGACCGACGCGCAGATGGCGCGCCTTGAGCCTTTCTTTCCCAAGTCCCACGGCAAGCCGCGGGTCCACTGCCCGTCAGGGCATTGCGCAGCAATGTCCCGAAAGGGATGATCGACGGGTGTTGAGCGGGATTATCTTTATCAACCGCAATGGCTTGCGATGGCGGGACGCCCCCAAGGAATACGGTCCTTGCAAGACGCTGTACAATCGCTGGAAGCGATGGAGCGACAAAGGCATCTTCGCCCGGATGATGGCCGGTCTGGCCGCAGACCACGGCGAAGAGAAGACCGTGATGACCGATGCGACGGACCTGAAAGCACACCGGACAGCGACCAGCATGGGCGTGAAAAAGGGGGGCCTGGGCGCCTGATCGGGCGCACACAGGCGGCATGAACACCAAGCTGCACGCCATTTGCGACAGCCAGGGGCGACCGCTCAACCTGTTTATCACTGCCGGTCAGGTCAGCGATTACATCGGTGCGCGGGCGCTTCTGAACAGCCTGCCAAGTGTCGATTGGCTCCTCGCAGATAGGGGCTATGACGCCGACTGGTTCCGAGAAGCGTTGAGAGACAAAGGGATACGCGCCTGCATCCCAGGTCGAAAGCAGCGCAAGAAAACCGTTAAATACCCCTCTCGTGCCATTGCTGCGCAATGCACTGCCGGGCAAGGAACAAGCGCCGGTACAAGCGGCGCAACCGGATCGAGATCATGTTCGGAAGGATTAAGGACTGGCGGCGCATGGCAACCCGCTGTGACCGCTGTCCCAGGGTCTTCCTGTCGGCCATCGCGCTGGCCGCACTCGTAATCTACTGGCTCTGAAACTCAATGAGTCCAGACCCTAGTGTTCCCCGCCTGACGTAGGATTCCCATTTTTGGGCGAGCATGTCATGCTCGGGGTATGAGACGCGATGACATTTGCCTGTATCTGAACCCCAACGACCGAGCCGAGCTGCAGGCTCTGGTCACCGACCGCAACACCCCGCGCAAGCTCGT
>NZ_JAHXRQ010000313.1 GCF_019392335.1 Mameliella sp. CS4 | reverse complement strand
CGGGGTTCTGCTGGAGCAGCTCAAAGCACTGCATCTGCACCTGGATTTTCGTCCGGGTGACACCGCCTTTATTTTCACCACCACCGGCTGGATGATGTGGAACACCTTGTTCAGCGCCTTGCTCTGCGGTGTTCGCCCGGTGCTTTACGACGGCCATCCCACCTGGCCAGGCACCGATGCGCTGTGGCAAATCCTGCAAGACAGCCGGGCGAGTTTTTTCGGCACCAGCC
>NZ_JAHXRQ010000312.1 GCF_019392335.1 Mameliella sp. CS4 | reverse complement strand
GCCGACCTCGGCCAGCAGCTTTGCCTTCCACGACTCGGCGCCCCTGGGCTTGCCCCCATAGCTGACGCCGTCACCGCCGATCAGCACCGCCTGCGCATGGGGGCGGGCCGCCAGCACCTCGGGCAGCGCGCGCATCAGGACGTGAAAGCCGCGATAGGGTTCCAGCGAGCGGCTGACAGAGCTGAGCACCTCGTCGCCGGCCCGCAGCACCCGGCCATTCGGCAGCGTCA
>NZ_JAHXRQ010000311.1 GCF_019392335.1 Mameliella sp. CS4 | reverse complement strand
GTGCCGGATTGCGCGTAGTGGCGCGCCAGCGCGGCGCCGATGCCGCTCGACGCGCCGGTGATCAGGATACGGGGCATGGGGCGGGTTACGCCGCCGCGCGGGGAAAGATCAAGGCCGGGAAAGGCTCACCGGCGGTGAAACGCGCTTCAAAGGCCGCCGAACGGCGACGGTCCCGGAGTCCGGCGAGTCCGGTCAGTAGACCGGCGCGAGCTCGCCGTCGCGCTCGGCCAC
>NZ_JAHXRQ010000310.1 GCF_019392335.1 Mameliella sp. CS4 | reverse complement strand
GCCACGTTGTGGGTGCTGTAGCCGCGGGGGATGCCGAACCCGATCAGGCGGGAAAGGACGGCGCGGAAGTAGCGCGCCACGGTTGGCGCCGACTGAAGCGAATCGATAGCGCGCTGGGCGTCAACCGTCGTGATCTCGGCCACGGGCGCCTCGCCCCAGAGGGTTTCGATCTCGCGTAGATGGCGGTCGTAATCCCGCTTGGTGAGGATGCTCAGGCCGTCGTAATCGGCA
>NZ_JAHXRQ010000309.1 GCF_019392335.1 Mameliella sp. CS4 | reverse complement strand
CTTCGCTGCAATGGGTGCCATCCTCAAGCCGCAACAATTGCCCGACTTCATCCAGACTGAACCCCAGGCGCTGCGCGGTCTTTACGAATTTCACGCGGGCCACGTCCGCTTCGCCGTAGCGCCGGATACCACCATAAGGGCGATCCGGTTCGACGAGCAGCCCCTTGCGCTGATAGAAGCGGATCGTCTCGATATTGACCTCGGCCGATTTGGCGAAGGCTCCGATAGTCA
>NZ_JAHXRQ010000308.1 GCF_019392335.1 Mameliella sp. CS4 | reverse complement strand
AGTTCGTTAACATAAACACTAGTTGGCCCTGCAACAACCACCATCCCAACTTTATGAACCAAGTCTATAAACCAATTATTTAACACTTCCACATCTTTTGGTGGATTTTTTACCCATGCTTTCACCAATAAATGTTGGTGAAAAGGAACAAATTTTTCTGACATACATGTTTATTTTCACATATATATCTGAAAAATTATTTGTATGTGAATCTTTTTGCTATCTTTGAAA
>NZ_JAHXRQ010000307.1 GCF_019392335.1 Mameliella sp. CS4 | reverse complement strand
CTGACTGGCGTGGCTCACGGCGAGAAGAGCGCCGAGCGGCTGGTCCAGCGCAACGGCTACCGTGATCGGGATTGGCAGACGCGAGCCGGCACGGTGGAGTTACGCATCCCCAAGCTGCGCAAGGGCTCGTACTTCCCCAGCTTCTTGGAGCCGCGACGCTTGACCGAGAAAGCGCTCACGGCTGTGATCCAGGAGGCCTACATCCAGGGCATCTCGACCCGGTCCGTGGAC
>NZ_JAHXRQ010000306.1 GCF_019392335.1 Mameliella sp. CS4 | reverse complement strand
GCACACCGGGTCCTGGCCGATGCCGTAGGCCCCCACAGGTTCATCGGCTTCGCACGAGTGGTGCCCGAGAAATTCCCCTTCATAGAACCCCGAGTCGGCATCGAACTTGAAGTGCAGCGGTTCGACCTTGTTCATGCCTTCCAGGGTGTGCAGGTGTGTCCCGGCGCGAAACACCGCGGCGGCATCGGCCTGTGGCCAGCGCTCGCGGATCAAGCGCGCATCCCGTGCGCCG
>NZ_JAHXRQ010000305.1 GCF_019392335.1 Mameliella sp. CS4 | reverse complement strand
TACAAACAGCCAGTGCCACCACTGAAATCGTGTATAACGACTCACTAAACTTAAGTCCGCTAGCTGACGTGATAAATAACTTGGTGCGCAAGCCAAAGAATACTTTACTCGAAAAAATCACGTGGTTCGAGGAAGGCCATCGAGGATGGCTTTCATGATCGGGATCGCGTATCCGACAGTCTAGTTTGGCTGATTATAAAGCACGAGAGAAACATCTACTCGCGCCATTCTA
>NZ_JAHXRQ010000030.1 GCF_019392335.1 Mameliella sp. CS4 | reverse complement strand
GCGTTCCGGTACGACGATCCGGCGGAAATTACCGTCTCATCAAGAGTCCTGACGTCAAACATACTGCCCCCAAAAAAGGATAAATTTATTTAGGTTGTCTGTTTCGATCACTTTCCGAACCCGGACATTTTCAAATCATTTCGACGGGCACGTCGATTAATCTTTTCTTAAAGACTTTGAGGGAATCCGAAAAGCCCCCCTTGCTCATATTTTCCGCGTTTCGGAAAATCCGGGACGTCCGCGCGCTTTTGTCCGGGCGCCTGGCGGGTTTCGTGGCCAGGCTCAGGCCCCGGGAAAGGCGTTGTAGCGCGCCACGTTGCCGCCGGTCACCGCGATCCCGTGGCTGAGAAGCCAGGCATGGGCCTCGAACCGGGGCCCTTTCTGGCCGGGGACGCCGAGCACCAGCCGGCTTTCGATGCCATGGCGGGTCAGCCAGGCGCGGGCGGCCAGCGCCTGTACAAGGCAGTCGCTGCGCCAGGGCACATAGCGGGCCGCCACCGCGATGGCCCAGGCGGCGCGGTCGATGATGCGGCGCTCGGCGGTGCCCAGCACCGGCCAGGGGGCCTGTGGATCGCCGATGCCGGTGGCCCGCGCCAGGTTGCCCCGGCGGACCCACAGCCGCGCCCGGCCCAGCAGGACCGTGGCCCGGGCGACATCGGCCAGCCGCCGCGGCGTGACCTTGCGCAGGGCCCGCAAGGATCAGGCCTCTTGCGCGACGATCAGGGACTGGGCGTCGAGATCCGGCATCACCGCCAGGATATCGCGGCGCAGCACCTCTTCGGAGACATCGTATTCCGCCCCCAGCGTGGCGCAGAGCGTGTTCACCGAGGCGCCATCGCCAAGCAGCTCCCAGATGCGCAGGCCGACCGGGTTCAGGCCGTAATAGGGTCGGTCTTGAAGCTGAGCAGGACAAGTTCATCGCCGGTCTGGGTCGACACCACCTCGGGATGGGTTTTGTAAACTGTGTTCTGGTCCATTCGGGGTCCTTCCAGGCACGGGCGGGACGCGACGACTGTGCGGCGGTCCCAGCCCTCTGTGCCATTGGTGCAATGCTTCAGGCTGAAGAGGTCTCTGTCAATGTCCGGGGTCATGGTAGCGGGCGGCCAGGGTGGCCACATACCCCAGCGCCTCGGCCTCGGTGGCAAACCGGCCCGGCGCGCGATCCGTCGCCTCCCGCGCGATGGTCGCCTGCGAGGTCGCCCCGTCGAAGCGCGACAGGCAATAGCGGTCGAGCTCCAGCCGGGCGGTGGACCGCGGCACATGGGCGCCGGACCGGCGGCGCAGATCCGCGGGGGTGACAAAATCGCCAAGCGCGAGCGACTGGGAGAATTTCAGATCCGCCTCCCCGGCCCGGGCAAAGCGGGTTTTCCAGGTCTTGTTGTACCCATCGTGGACCAGCCGGAAATCCAGCTCGATCTCGGCGGTATCGCCCGCGGCCATGACAACCGGGCGCTCGAAGGGCAGGAAGAGCTGGCCGTAGGTCCGTTTTGGCTGATCGGGGGCGTTCGAAAACCGCTGTCCGCCCGCCAGTTCCGCGTCGAACCAGAGGAGAAAGCCATGCGCCGGGGCGCCGCGGGCGGCGGTCAGCGTGACACGGCCACAGACATCCGGATCGCTGATCGTCCGGTAATCCAGTGTCGCGAAATCCGCCGTGTCCGAGAGCACGGAATCCGGTGTGACATAGACCTTGCGCTCGGCGTTGACGGCGAGCCGGCTGCCGGCGGAGAGGTCGAGGTCCATGCCGTTCGCCTGCCAGGGGCGAAAGGTCTCTTCCGCAAGCGTCTCGTCGCTGATCAGGGCGCAGCGCAACCGGTCACATTGGGTGATCAACACGCCGCCGGGGTCCAGAAGACGGGCCCTTGCATCGGCGATGGTGGGAATATGCTGCGTGTACAGCGGCACCACCCCCCGCAGATCGGCGATGATGACATCCGCCCGATACTCCGGGCCCAGGTCCTGCGAGACCCCCTGGATGAATTCGATGCGGTCGGCGCAGCCGTTGGCGCGCGCCATTTCGGGCCCCAGGGCGATCGACCCGGCCGGCTCCACGGCGATCACCCGGCCGGCGCCGTATTTGCAGGCGAGGATCGCGAAAAAGCCGAAACCGGCCCCAAGGTCCAGCACCGTGCACCCGGGTGTGATCGCGGCGCGCAGCGCCTCGGTATAGGCGGTCAGGCGCTGCCGGTCTTCGATCATGCCGCCGTATTGGGTGACGGAATAGGTGCCGTAATTCATATATCTCCGGGCAGAACCGATCGGGCTGCCATCTCCTGTTTGGCGGCCGCCCCGACCCGGTCGAGGGTGGACCGGACAAGATCGACCACCTCGGGCAGGCGGGCGAATTCCCGCGGATAAGACAAGGCAAAGCCGGGCACCGCCGCCGCGACGGCACTGGCCGCGGTCAGACGTTCATGCGCTGCGACCGGATCGGCCGGGTTCAGCGAAAAGCTTTGCCGGAGCAAGGACATGCAGAGCGTCACGGCGGTCACCGGCCGAGCCGCGATTGCATCCGTCCCGTCCCCGGCCTCCAGCAGCAGGACCGCCCGCAGGCGGGGTGTCCCGGCCGGACCACCGACATCGTCCGGGGCGAGGCGGAACTTGTCGAGGTAGTCCGCAACGGGCGAGAGGTCGGCGGGCGGGTCGGGAAACAGGTGGTCAAGCGAATCGGAGAACAGCCGCAGGCTGGGATAGGTCGCCCGCGCGCCGATTTCCGCGCCTTCTGCCCGCAGGTGCAGCGCATCGTCGCCGTGCAGGGTCCAGCCGGCCTTTTGCAATGCCGCCGAAAGGGTCGACTTTCCGCGCCCGGAGTCCCCGACAAGGCAGACCGCATCGGTGTCCCGGGACAGCAGCGCCCCATGGACAACCAGGGGTCCGTCCTCGGCGACCAGGCGCGGCAGAAGGATATCCGAGATGAAATGGTCGAGGTCATGCCGGGACAGGCCGGGGACAAGAGGAGAAACGCGCACTCTCCTGTCCGATCGGGACACCTCTGCCCGGGCGAGATCGGGAAACTCCACGATCAGGCCGCCCGGAGAGCCGGGGGAAGAGGCAACGATCAGATTGCCTGCCGAACACCTCCACAAGACGGAATCGGGGCCGCTGTCCGCCGCCTCGGATCCCGGTGAAAGGGACAATGTCCAGCCATAGCGCGCAAGAATTAGAGACGCTGCAGAGAGGCCGTCAGACATCGCGACGATGTCCCGGCGCAGCCCCTGGTGAACGATCATGGCTATTCGCGGAACGGAACCGCGTCAGCCCATTTCATCGGCCATTGAACCCATGTTCTCATTCCCGATGATCGATCCGCTCGCCGTCAGCGCGGAGACTTCGCCGAAGATTTCCAGCTTCGGTGCGGCATAGGCCTTGCGCGCGCCAGTGTCGGTCTGCTGTGCGGTCTTGTGAAGATTGGTCATAATCTTTTCCCCCGTTCAGGTTCAAATAAGATGCTGCGTATGCACACCGGTCTTGGCGTGCCGGTCGATGCCCGAGAATCCATTCAGGACACGGCCTTCAGATAGCTCCTTAAGAATACCATTTCGCGCCAGAGATCAAGGTCGCTCATGCGCCCGGCCCGGCCCGGTGTCGGGATCAGACCCGGCCTCGCAAAGCGCTGCATAGTTTTCTGGCAGTCGAAGACTCCGGGCTGCAGATCCGGAGATGCGGCGAACAGCGCCCGGGTGAAATCCAGCCCATGATGATCGCGAATCCGGTTCCAGCGGATGGAATCAGGCAGGCGCCCGGCCATCGCGCTGCGCAGGATGTATTTCCGGTAGCCGTCGCGCAGCAACTGGCTGTCGGGCAGCGACAGGACGAAGGCCAGCAGACGGATGTCGCAGAACGGGTCGCGCGGCTCGATTCCCTCGGCCGCGGCGATCCGGTCATAGCGTTCCCGGGCGACGGTGACATAGGGGGCCGTCATCCTTAGGGCGCGGTCCGCCTCCGGCGTGGGGCCCTGCGGAAAGTTGTGCGCCCGGTAGCGCGCCCAACGGTGGGCGAGATCGTATTTCCGGATCAGGGCCGGGGCGGCCGGGCACCGCGCGACGCGCCGCAGGTCCGCCCGCCGGACCAGCCGGGCATGGCGCCGCTGGCGGATCCCGGCGGGAACCAGGATGCCCCAGCCCGCCCGCGCCAGCACCTTCCAGAACGTTCGCCGCCGTCCCGTCTCCAGCGCCTCGTGGCGGGCGAACCGCAGGATGTCACGGGTCCGGGCCTCGCGGATGGCGGCCTCCAGGGCATTTCCCGCCGAAAAGCTCGTGTCGCCTGACAACCCGTCAAGCAGGACCTTCACCCCCGCCTGCGCCGCTGTCCTGTAGATGGCGGCGATTATGGTCATGTGGCCGTCGAAGGGATCGTCAAGATCGTCGAGCCGCGCGCGCAGCGCGGGCAGCAGCGCGTCCAGGGTGTCATGTCGCACGAAGGTGGGGGCAAGTCCCGGCAGGCCCGAGGCCAGTTCGGCCAGCCGGGTTTCGACCCGCGCCGGGTCCGGCCCGGTTCCCGAGAAGGTGGGCAGCGGCCCGCGGCCCTCTGCCGACAGCAACGGCGCAGCAACGGCGGCGACCGCGCCTGAATCCATGCCCCCGCTCAGCATCGACCCCGGGGTTTCCGGGCTGCGCAGGCGGCAGCGCACAGCTTCGGTGAAGACCTCGGTGAAGGCCTCGGCATAGGCGGCATCCGACGGCAGATCGAGCCGCTCTCCCGGTTCCAGCCGCCAGTAGCGCCGCAGCCGCAGGCCGCCCGCCCCGACCGTCAGGCAATGGGCGGCGGGCAGGCGCAGGATCCCCTCGAAGGGGGTGATCTCGTCGTCGATCGATTCGAGGTCACCATCTAGGAAATCCAGCACCCGCGCCTCGTTCAGCCGCTTTGGCACCGCCTCCAGCGTCACCAGCGCCCGGGCGTCGGTGGCAAAGGCGAACAGCTGCCCGGGTTGGTGCGTGTAGATCAGCTGCCGCACGCCCATGTGATCGCGGGCACAAAACAGCACCTGCCGCCGCGGGTCCCATATGGCAAAGGCGAAATCGCCCAGCAGGTGATCGACGCAATCCTCGCCCCAGCGCAGGTAGGCGCGCAGGATCAGGTCGCCGTCGCCGATGTCCTGCCCTGCCCCCAGCGCCGTCAGCAGCGCCTCCCGGTTGTCGATCCGCGCATCGGTGGTGATCGTGCAGCCGCTGCCGGGGTGGCTCAGCGGCAGGCGTTCCAGGGCGGCCTCGGGCGTGGTGACGAGGCTTGCATGGCCAAGCGCCACCGGCCCGTCCTGCCAGGTCTGTGTGCCGTCGGGTCCCCGACGGCGCATCCGCGCCAGGACCGGCGCCAGCGGATCGGGCGGCAGCGCCGCGCCCGCCAGATCCCACAGGCCGCAAATCCCGCTCATGCCGGTCCCTGCCCGGCCCGGTCGTCGGCGATGGGCACGACCCGGCCTTCCGCCAGCCGAACGGTGGTCTGCGCCAGCGCCAGGCTCGCGGGGCGATGGGTGATCAGGATCACCGTCCGCCCGGCCAGCGCCTCGCGCGCCGACTCCACGAAGGCCGCCTCGCCCTCGGGATCGAACATGGCGGTGGGCTCGTCGAGGATCAGGATCGGGGGGTCCTTGACCAGAGCGCGCGCAAGCGCGACCCGCTGGCGCTGGCCGCCCGACAGGCGCACCCCGCGTGAGCCGATGGTGGTGTCGAGCCCATCGGGCAGCGCGCGGGTGAAATCATCCGCGTGGGCCAGGTCGACCGCCCGGTGCAGCGCGGCCTCGGATACGTCCGGCCGTCCGAAAAGGATGTTGTCGCGCAGGGTGCCGTCGAACAGCAGCACCTGCTGCGGCACCACCCCGATGAAGCCGCGCAGCGTCGCCAGGTTCAGGTCCCGGATGTCGGTCCCGTCCAACAGCACCCGGCCGCTGTCGGGGTCCTGAAAGCGCAGGATCAGGTCGACCAGCGTGCTCTTGCCGGCGCCGTTCTCGCCGGTCAGGGCCAGCACGCGGCCCGCCGGAACCGTCAGGCTCACCCCGTCCAGTGTGCCGCGCCGCCCGCTATGGGAAAAAGACACATCCTCGAAACGGATCTCGCCGGCCACGCTCTCGGGGCGCAGGCCCGTGATCATGTCTTCGCCCGGCTCGTCCAGGACATCCTCGAACCGCTGCAGCGATCCGCGCACCGCCTCTGTCCGGCCCCAGAGGCTGGCCAGGCCCGAGATCGGCTGCGTCAGCATTCCGGCATAAAGCAGCAGGCTGACCAGTTCGCCGATCGGCAGTTCGCCCGAGCGCACCCGCGCACCGGACAGCCACAGCACCAGGATCACCGCCGCCGCCGCAACGAAGCGCAGCAGCGGTCCGGTCGCCACCTGCAGGCGGCCGACCCGGATCCCCAGATCCCTCTGGCGGTGCACCAGCCGGGCGTAGCGGGACGCTTCGCCGTCCTCCCGGGAGAAGCTCTTGATCGCGGGCAGGATGGCAAGGTTTTCCTCGGCCAGCGAGATCGCCGCGCCATAGGTGTCGCGCAGGTCCTGCGACAGCGGGCGGACGCTGCGGTAGGCCAGCTTGGCGGCCAGGACAAAGACCGGCACGGCCAGCGCCAGCGGCAAGGCCAGCGCGGGGTCGAGGCGCAGCATCAGGACCAGCGCGCCGATCAGCGTCAGCACCGTCGGCAAGAGCGCGACGAGGTCGCCGGTCAGGTAATCGGCAATGGTGTCCACGTCCCGGGTCAGCACCGAGATCTGGTCGCCGGGCCGCCGGGTGTGGAAATACCGGACCGGCAGGCTCTGGAAATGGTCATAGAGGCGGGTGCGCATGTCGGCCAGGATGCGCTGCGCCGTGGTCAGCAGCGCCAGCCCGCTGGCGATCCCCAGTGCCGTGCGCAGGGCGATCAGCCCGATCAGGGCCAGGGCGACGGTGGCGATGCTGACATCGGCGCTGTCGATCAGCCCGCCGGCCAGCCTGCCGCCGACCCAGGGGATGGTCAGCGCGGCCCCGGTTTCGACCATCTGGAAGGTCAGCGCCAGCGCCAGCCTGCCCCGGTAGGGCACCCCGAACCGCAGGACCCGTGTCAGCTTCACAGGTGGGTCCCTCCCTTGCGGAACAGCGCTCCGAGGCCTTGCATCGCCCGCCGCAGGTAGAGCCTGGGCAGCGTTTCACGACACCCGGCCCGGCCAAAGGCCGCGCGCATGTAGGCGGCGGGGGGAAAGGCGGTTTCCCGCAGAAAGCCGATCTTTTGCCCCATCCCGGGGGTGGCCGCCAGGTCGGCCAGCAGCCGGCCGCCGCGTCCGGCCCTGAGAAAGCGGACCGGGCCCTCGTCCTGCGGCGCCGCCTCGAGCGCCCCCAGCACCGCATCCGGCAGATCGAGGCCCGCCCAGTCCCGGGCGGCGACAAGCGAGCCGTGACAGATCCGCAAGAGCCCCTTGTCGCGGGCCCGCCTCAGGAAACGATCCCAGTCCCTCGCGGTGAATTCCCCGGCGAGCCGGACCATGTCCAGCAGCCAGATCAGGCGGTTTTCGCTCAGGTGCGCGGCACCCGCCACCATGATCGGTTTGGAAATATGCATGAAACGGTGGCAACAGGCGAACAGCATCGCATCGACGTGGCCGGGACGCAGAAACCCGGGGTGCAGCCCGCCCAGCGGTTCGGCCCGCGCCCGCAGCTCGGCATAGGTGAACAGGGCGGCCAGTGCTGCATGGTTGTTCGTGCGCCGGTGCAGGTCGATGACGTGGTACAATCCGTGCGCGTCGCGCATTTCGTAGGAACATTGCGACGATACGATATGCCCGCCGGGCTCGAAGGCCAGCGAGAACCCCTGTGCCTCCAGGATTTTCCGGGCCGGTTCGAAATCCGCCTCGGCGACCAGCATGTCGGTGTCGCCCCGGGGCCGGAGGACGGGGGTGTCATAGACCGAATAGGCCAGCGCCGTGCCCTTCAGGATCAGCGGCGCGATCCCCCGCGCGGCGAAGTCCGGCGCCAGCCGGGTCAGGAGGCGCCTGTGCGCCAGTTCCTGAAAGGCGTGCCCCCGCGCCACGGATTGCATGCGCCCGGCGATCTCCGCTGGCAGGGTCTCCATCAGGAGAGGATCGTCGGCGAGGGTGCCGGTGATGCCGTGATAGGTCATCCGCGCGACCAATGCGTCAGGGTGTTCCGCGTCCGGCCCTGGCCAGTCGCCCCCGGGGGCGCGGCGCAGGCAGGCGGAAAGCCATGCATCGGTCCGGTCCGGTGTCACGGAATTCTCCGAAGGCCCCATGACGCTCCCCTTTCAACCGCCTTGCGGCGTCCGCTCCGGGCGGCCTTGTCCGGCAAGACGGCTCAGCCGTCTGCCCGGCGGTGCCCGCAGTACATGTTCCCGATTGCGCTCCGGACCGGACCAGACCCGCAGGGACTGCCGGGCAGCGCGTTCTCTGGGGGCTCAAGGCCGGTCATGGTCGCAATCCTGAATGAAACTGGGGTAAATCGGCACCATTCTGTCTATATCGGGCCGACCGCAGGCGACAAGCGTCAAATCGCGGCCCTTTTCAGCGCGCGCAGCGGTCCCGCAGAACATAGTCCAGGGCAAAGTAGTCGCGGATGAAATCCTCGATGTCGGGCGTCAGCATGACCGCATTGGGCAGGTTCTTGAACCTGTCCAGCCTGGCCGGGGGCACATCGGCCAGCGCCTCGTCCACCGTGCCCTCGTGGCGCGGGGCCACGTTCTGCATCCCCAGCCGTTCCCCCTGCAGGTCCTGCCCGCAGCGGTCCAGCACGAAACGTTCAAAGGCGTCGATGTCCTCGATCCGGAACAGGTGGTCCCAGCGGCAGGTTTCCAGGTAGCGCGACTGCGGCGCCCAGTGCGGGTCCATCTCCTCGCGCGGGGCGAGGTTGATGTAATGGCAGAACTGGCGAAAGGTGATCCCCGCCTCGACCTGCTCTTCGGTGATCTCCTCGCAGCCCAGCAGGAAGCGGTAGACCGGCGTGGTGTGATGCAACACCGATGGCACCCGGCGGTTGCGCACGAACTTGTCCCAGTAGCAGCTGATCAGCCGGTCGACCGGATCGCGCAGCAAGGCCACCCGCGCCCAGTCGGGATCGCGCATGATCCGGTCGACCTCCCGTTCGGACCGATAGCGCGCCTGCAGCCGCACCTTGCCGCTGTCCAGCAGCGTGTGCACCGGCTTGTCCACCGTATGTCCCGACAGCCGCAGCGCCCAGTCCTTGACCGAGGTATTGGCGACCTTGGCGATCGGGCAGAACAGGATCCGCGCCGCGTCCACCACCAGGATCGACCCGTCCCAGCGCCCGCGCCGATGGGTCGCCAGCACCGGCCCCTTCTTCCAGTACTCGCGCGAGTTCACCATGTTGTTTTCCAGCCGCCGCAGCGGCAGCTGGCGGTCGATCAGCGCCTGCGCCGTTTCCGGGTGCGGGCTGCGGCCGAGGTAGAACCGGTAGGTGGCCTCGATCAGGTCGGCGTCGACGGGGGCCTTGGGATCCGGGTCTGTGCGATCCATGCGGTCTCTCCTGGGGTCAGGCCGCGCCGAGGCGGGCATAGGCCGGGGGCAGCGCGTCCAGCACCGCCTCCCATGTGTACTGTGCCACGTCCCGGGGGCTGCGGCTGCCGGTCAGCGTATCGGCGAAAAGCGCCCGCACATGGGCGCGGAACTCGGTCTCGTCGGCGGCGACATGGACGCCGCCGAGGGTCATGGCCTCTTCAAAGCCGCGAAAGGCCATGCGCATGGCGATCACCGGCTTCAGCGTCAGCAGCGCCTCGGCGGTCTTGAGGTTGGTGCCGCCGCCGGAATTGATCGGCAGGCAGATGCCTTTCGCATGGGCCAGCAGCGCCTGCAGCGTGTCCTCTTCGACCCGGCCGGTGATGCGCACCAGGTGGTCGTTGAGGCGGCGAAAATGGCGGTGGCGGCTATCCGCGCGCAAGAGATCGCCGACCCCGCCGACCACGGCCAGGCGGGCGTCGGGCGGGATGCAGCCGGGGATGCGGCCGATCACGTCCCAGTAGCCCTCGGCATTGGGCCCATGGCCGCTGCCGGCCAGCATCAGGTAGTCCTCGGCGATCGGGCGCGGCACGGATCTGTCCAGCGCCGGCGGCCAGCAGCCGTTGGGCGCCACGACGACGGGGGTGTCCTGTCCGGGCGCGCGCCAGCCCTCCAGCACCGCGGCATCCGCGGCGCTGACCGCCAGCACCAGGTCGGCGCGGGCCACCGCCTGCCGCTCCATCGCCTCGGTCTCGGCGCGGTAGCGCGCGGGCGCCAGCACGCTCTCGATGTTCTGCGAGCCGTAGACGACGGCGGGGCGCCGCTCCAGCCCCTCGGTCAGGGCGTCCAGCAGCGGCATCAGCCAGGGCTGTTCGACATGCAGCACCTCGGGGCGGATCTCTGCCAGCCGGCGGCGCGCGGCCTCGAAGACGGGCAGGCCCGGGCGCAGCAGGGTATGCATGTGCAGGTCCTCGCGCAGCCCGGCCCGGGCCAGCTCGCCGTGCAGCTCCACCGGCAGCGCGGTCAGCGCCTCCTCGGCGTCATGCTGCGGGTAATGCGGCCCAAAGAAGAAGGGCATGGCCCGGACCTCGTGGCCCGCCCCGCGCAGCACGCGGCAAATCGCCTCCAGCCGGCGTTGGCCGCCGTGGAACGGAGAACTGACGGGATAGGTCGAAAGCGTGACGATCTTCACGGGGGCAGAGCTCTTGTTGGCCGGGGTGCGCGCGGTTCGGGCGGTGTATCGCCCCGTTCGGGGCCGGAATGCAATGTGCCAACTGTGCCACGCTCTCCGGGTCGGAGATCTGCCGCGCATGGGGCTGCGTCGGAAAGAAGAGGGGGCCAGCCCCCGGCGGTTCAGCCGGCGCGGCTCTTGACGTCGTCGTCCTGTCCGAAGGCCTCGAAATCGGCCAGCAGGTTGGCGCGGAATTCTTCCCAGCTGTAGCCGCCGAAGGCCCGCGCCCGGGCCAGGGCCTCTGCATAGGCCTCGGCATCGCTCATCAGGGCAAAGGCGCGGGCCATCCAGGCCTCTCCGTCCATCAGCGGCAGCGTGTCCGCCGCGCCCTGTGCGGCCTCGACGATCGAGGGCGCGTCGGAGGTCAGGCAGGGCTTGCCGTGGTTCAGGCTTTCGACCACCGGCAGGCCCCAGCCCTCGTAGTGCGAGGGGTACAGCGTAAACCGGCAGTTGTCATAGAGCACGCCAAGGGCGGCGTCATCGACATCCGTCAGGATGCGGATCGCCCGGTGCGGCAGGCCCACGTCCTCGGCCAGCATCTCGGCAAAGCCCTCCATGCGCCAGCCGGGCTGGCCGACAAAGACCAGCGGCGGCACCTCGCCCGGGTGGCGCTTGTGCAGCTCGCGCCAGAGCCGGTAGGCGAAATCATGGTTCTTGCGCGGTTCCATCGTGCCCACCATGAGCACATAGCCGCCCGGATCGAGGTCATGCCGGGCCAGGGTGGCGCGGCTGGTCTCGGCGTCGGCGGGCGCGGTGCTGTCGGCGCCCAGCAGCACCGGCGTCACCCAGCGGTCGTTCAGCGGCGGATAGCCGTGGTCGGAGACATGCGCCAGCAGGTCCTGCCGGGTGGTGTCGGAGATGGTCCAGACCTGGTCGACCCCCCAGAGCACCCAGTGCAGCGCCAGCGGGAAGGTTTCCTTGGTGGTGGGTTCGGTCAGGTGCCGCCAGAGCACCGGGATCAGGTCGTAGATCAGGTAATGCACCGTCCAGCCATGCGCCTTGCGGGCGTGGTAGGCGTATTCGTAGCGGTCGTCCGACCAGAAACCGCCGACGGACAGGTACTGTGTCACCTCTTCCGGGGCGATGGCGTTGTCCGGGGCAAAGCGGGCCTCGGCCTGCGCGTCGAGCTGGCCGTGGTGCAGCTGGTGGTTGACCATGTCGGTGCGCGACATCCAGGGGCCCAGTTTCGGCGCCAGCCGTTCGGCCGGACCCAGCCAGCGGCGCAGGCTGGAATATTCCTCGAGGCTGACGCAGGAGAGCGCGCCGGCGATGGCCGCGTCGCGGCGGATCTCGGTGGCGGGATCGCTGTCGGGAAAGCTCCGGATCGCGCGGCGGATGTCGCGCGCCAGCCGCAGCCGCCGCAGGTGGCGCCGCCACCGCGAGGGCGACATCGCCACCCGGTCCCGTGCCGGCACCTTCCAGGCCCGTGCCGAGAGCAGCGCGTCGATTTCCCCGGGCGGGACCCGGTAGTAGCCGCCCAGGACGGGATGGTAGATGCCGAAGGTGACCGCCTCGCCATAGGCGGTGCGAAAGGCGCGGATCACCTCCTGTTCGACCCTCAGAAGCCCCATCGCCTTCCAGTGGCGGAAATTGTAGCTGGTGGTGATATCGATCAGGATCATGGATGGCCCGGTGCGGGGAATTTGGCGCGTGGCTATAGCAAGCGGCGCAGCCTGCCAAGGGCGCGCGGGCGACAGTGGCGGAGCGCCGCATTCCGTGGCAGAAGCGGCGCGGTCAGAGACCTGGACGAGGACATGGGATGGTGGCGAAGCCCGGCGCGGCCCCGGTGCGGGCGATCCTGCACATCGGGGCACCGAAATGCGGCAGCTCGGCGTTGCAGCGGGCGCTGAGCGCCACGCCGGTGCTGCGGGGGGCGGACGGCACGCGGCATGTCTACCTGGCGGGGCGGCAGGGTGAGGCGGGGCTGGTGCCGGTCACGGGTCGGCGGCTCTCGGCGATGATGCGCCACGCGGTGCATGGCTATGTCTGCTGGCCCAATGTCGCGCGGCAAGACGATCCGGGCGCCTACTGGGCGGCGGTGGGCCGCGCCGTCGGTGCCGAAGGCGCGCGCGGCCATGTGCCGATCCTCTCCAGCGAGGGCTGGGTCGCCCATGCGGGGGAGGCCCCGGCGCTGGCGCGCGCCGCGGGGCTGGATCTGCTGGATGCGGTGGCCTTTGTCCGGCCGCCGATGGACTGGCTGAATGCCGCCTACTGGCAATGGGGCATCTGGCACACCGGCTTCTTTCACAACCGCCAGGTGGAACGCTGGCTGGAGCGGGCGCGCTACGATGTCGGGCCGCATGTGGCGGCCTGGGCGGCGCAGCCGGGGGTGCGGCTGGCGGTGGAGAGTGCGCGCGGCGACGTGGTGGCGGGGTTTGCCGCGCGTTACGGCCTGCCCCTGACCCCGGCGGGCCAGGTGAACCGCGCCCCGCCCCCGGCGCTGACCGGGTTCTTGCTGCGCAACCGCCGCTTTCGCCCGACCCCGCATGACAGCGCGGTGGAGTTTGTCGTGCAGCGCTGGTGCGATTTCGCGCCTTCGCAGAAACTCTGGGCCTTTCTGCCGCGGCATGCGCAAGGCGTCTGGCCGCGCCTGCAGGAGGACGTGGCCCGGATGATGGAGGCGCTGCCGCCGGAGGTGGCAGAGCGCCTGCTGGCCGAACCGGGCTGGACCTCGCTCGATCCCTACTGGGCGCGGATGAAGGCCGGGCCGACGCGGCTGGATGCCCCCGAGGACCTGGCGGCGCTTTTCGACGGGCTGGCCGAGGGCGCGGCGCGGGCCGGTGCAAAGCTGGGCGCGGGGGGTGTTTCGCGCGCGAAACCCGCCACCTCGGCCCCGGTCGAGGACTGGGACAGGGCGATCGCCGGGCTGCTGGACCCGCTTCTGGAGGCGGATCTGCGCTGGCGCCGCCGGGGGGCGCTCAGGCGGATGATCGGGGGCTAGAGCAGGAAATCCTCGTCGGTCAGCAGGATCGGCAGCAGGCCGGTGTTGCGGATCTCCAGCCTGTCGGCGCCGCTGCCCAGCAGCAGGCTCTCGCCCGGGTCCAGCGTCACCGATCCGCCCGGCGTCCAGACCGGGTCGGCGAGGCCGGTGAGGTTGATCCGGTCCTGCCCGTCCTCGAAATCGGCGATCCTGTCATGGCCCGCGGTGAAGACAAAGACATCCGCCCCCGGCCCGCCCACGATCCAGTCGTCGCCCGCCCCGCCCGAGAGGGTGTCGTCGCCCGCCTCGCCGCGCAGCCAGTCCGGCCCCTCGCCGCCCTCGAGCAGGTCGGCGCCCGCACCGCCGAAAAGCGTGTCCGCCCCGGCGCCACCAAAGAGCCCGTCCCCCCCCGGCCCGCCGAAGAGCCCGTCGCCGCCGGCCTCTCCGATCAGCCAGTCGTCACCCGCGCCACCCTGCAGGTGGTCGCCCTCGGGGCCGCCCAGCAGGCTGTCCTCGCCGTTGCCGCCCGAGAGCGTGTCGCGCCCGGCCCCGCCGCGCAGCCAGTCGGCGCCGCCGTTGCCGACCAGAAGGTCGGCGCCCTTGTCGCCGTGCAGGCTGTCATGGCCGGGTCCGCCCGCCAGGCGGTCGTCCCCCGGGCCGCCGCGCAGCAGGTCCGCCCCCTGCCCGCCCGACAGACCGTCCGTACCGTCGCCGCCCAGCAGCGTATCGGCCCCCGCGCCGCCCTGCAGGGTGTCGTCATCGGCCTCGCCGCGCAGCCAGTCGTCACCTTCGCCGCCATCCAGCGTGTCCTTGCCCGCGCCGCCAAAGAGCGTGTCCGAATGAGGCCCGCCCGCCAGCAGGTCAGACCCCGCGCCTCCGGTCAGCAGGTCGTCGCCGCTCTCGCCGGTCAGGGTGTCGGTGCCGCTCTCTCCCTGCAGCGTGTCGTCGCCCCGCCCGCCCAGCAGCAGGTCGTGCCCCGTTCCGCCCAGCAGGTGGTCGTCATCCGCGCCGCCGGCCAGCCGGTCGGCGCCGGCGCCGCCAAAGAGCAGATCCTCGCCCTCCTCGCCGCCGAGGGTATCGTCGCCCGCCTGGCCCAGCAGCCTGTCCTTGCCGGTGCCGCCGCGCAGCAGGTCGGCCCCCTCGCCGCCGAAAAGCGTGTCGTTGCCCGCCCCGCCCAGCAGCATGTCGTCGCCACCGCCGCCACGGGCCCGGTCGTGGCCCGCCATGAGCGCCAGCAGATCCGCCAGCGGTCCGCCGGTCAGGAAATCGTCGAAGAGGGTCGGCCCCGCCATCTGTTCACCCCGTATGCCCTGCGTCCCCCACCCGCCCCGCCTGCACCGGATGCAGAATCGGGCGCCGCGGCCCCGGGGACGCGCGCCCGCGCGTCCCCGGGGGACGTGCCGCCGGTCTACCCGCAAGCGCCCGCGCGACGGAGGGAATTCGGACAGTTTGGTTAAACTTGTCGAACTCTCTGAAAGAAAAGGGAAAGCTTTTCCGCCCCGCGCCGGGGGCGGCCCCGGCCGGACGCCGCCGGGTGAATGTTCACGGTTTGTTAAGCCCGGGAGGCGAGGTTGTTAACCAAGATGAAGAGGGCGGCGCAGCCCGTCCCGGAGGATGTCCGCCATGACCACAACCTATCAGTCCAGCTCCTCCACCACCGTTTTCGTTGCCAATGGCGCCAACGTGGTGCTGCGGGATTACAACGATATCTACACCGCCAACGGCGACGGGTTCGAGCTGATGGCCGGGCCGCTGATCACCAGCCTGTTTGTCTATGGCTATGTCTGGGCCGACGACAACGGGGTCGAGGTGCTGGCCGACAACGTGCGGATCGCCAATTTCGGCATGATGAGCAGTTTTACCGGCGATGCGATCAACCTCTCCGGCGGGGCCGGCACGGTCGAGATCCTGAACTACGGCACGATCCTGGCCAATGACGGCGAGGTGATCGACATCGACAGCGCCGGGGACAAGACCATCACCCTGTTCAACGCGGGCACCCTGTCGGCGCGGGACGCGGACCTGGTGTTCGACGGGGCGATCGCGGGGATCTCGATCACCAACACCGGGCTGATGGACGGCGCGGGCCTGGCGATGAGCGGCACCGGATCCAGCCGGCTGGTCAACTCGGGCGAGATCCTGGTGACCCATGTCGACATGCGCTCGACCGGGCCGGCGGTGCTGATCAACCGCGGCACGATCACCGACCGCGACGGGGCCGGAGAGCTGATCCGCACCGGCAATGGCACCGGGGACACGGTGGTCAACGCGGGCACGATCCTGGGCGACATCGACCTGGGCGGCGGGCCGGATTTCTTCGAGAACGCGGGCCCGGGCGTGACCAGCGGCCGGGTGCTGGGCGGCGATGGCATCGACACGCTGGTCGGCGGCGAAAGCGCCGACGTGCTGGAGGGCGGCAGCGGCACCGACACGCTGGTGGGACGCGGCGGCGACGATCTTTTGGACGGTGGCGCCGCCGACGACCTGATCCTGGCCGGGCTGGGCAGCGACGAGCTCTTGGGCGGCGCGGGCAATGACACGATGACCGGCGGCGGCGGCGACGACAGCCTGTCGGGCCAGTCAGAGGCGGATGTGCTGGTGGGCCAGGACGGGTCGGACTGGCTGGACGGCGGCACCGGCAACGACACGATGGACGGCGGCGACGGCAACGACGTGCTGGAGGGCGGCGACGGCGTGGACGTGCTGCGCGGCCGCGCCGGCGAGGATGAGCTGGCCGGCGGGTTGGGCCTCGACTTCCTGACCGGGGGGGCGGATGCGGATATCTTCGTCTTTCGCAGCACGGCCCAGGCGGGGATTGGCGCGGCGCGCGACCAGATCCTCGATTTCGAACCGGGGCTGGACCTGATCAACGTGGTCAGCATGTCGCCGGGGGTGTTTTCCTTTGTCGGCACCGCGGCCTTTTCGGCGCCCAACCAGATCCGGGTGATCGAGACGGCGACCGGATCCAGCATCGTGCAGTTCGACGTCGATGGCGACGGCACGGCGGATGCCGAGATCCGGGTGGCGGGCGTCACCGGGCTGACGGCGGACGATTTCGCGCTGTAGCGCCGGGCCGCGCCCCCCCGGGCAGCCTGCCGCCCCTGCCCCGGCGTTTGGCGACCAGTTGAAACAGATCAAGGTGGGACGCCCGGCATCGGCGCATGGTTCCGGCAGGGACATGCCAAACCGGGGAGAACCGCATGCCGAGTTTCACCATCACAGGGTCCAGCACCACGCCACAAAGCCTCAACGCCTCGGAGATCGGGATCGTCACCGGAACCGGCGCGTTGACCGTGGCGGGCACCGACGCGATCAGCGTCAGCAGCACGGAATATGTGCGCCTCGTCGTCCAGGGATCGGTCACCGCGGTCTCAACGGCCACAACCGAGTCCGCCGTCTTCGGCTTTTCCGACTTCCTCGATGTCTATGTCGGGCCGGGCGGGCTGTTGCAGGCGCTGCGGGGAAACGGCATCTCGGTCAGCCCCGAAAACAGCCTTGTGGTTGTCAACCAGGGCACCATCCTCGGCAGCGGTTACGGTATCCTTGCCTCGAACATCCGGCCCTTCAACGCCACGATCGTCAACCATGGCCTGATCGAAAGCGGCGGATCCGCGATCCTCACCGGAACCGAGACAGGCCAGGTCTACCTGGTGAACCACGGCACGATCACCAGCCATTTCGGCACGACCCTGGACCTGAACGGCGATCTTGGCGACCAGGGGGCCGTCCGGGTGCACAACACCGGCGTCATCTCCGGCGCCAACTGGGCGCTGCGGACCAGTTACGGCGACGACATCGTCAGCAACGCCGGGCTGATCATCGGGACGGTCCTTCTTGGCCATGGCGCGAACCGCTACGAGGGGCAGTTTGGCCAGGTCCTGGGAACGGTCCAGGGCGGTGGCAACATGGATACCCTGGCGGGGGGCGACCAGACGGATGTATTCGACGGCTGGTTGGGCGACGATCTGCTGGTCGGGCGCGGCGGCGACGACAGCCTGACCGGCGGCGCGGGCAACGACTATCTTCTCGGCGGATCGGGCAATGACCGGATGGACGGCGGCGAGGACGCCGACACGCTCAACGGCAACGGTGAGGACGACACGATCCTGGGCGGCGCGGGCAACGACATCCTCGTGGGCCAGGACGGATCGGATTCGCTCGACGGAGGCACGGAGAACGACACGCTGGACGGCGGCGCGGGCGACGACATCCTTGACGGCGGCAGTGGCAACGACATCCTGCGCGGGCGCGCGGGCGAGGACGATCTTGCCGGCGGACTGGGCCGCGATTTCCTGACCGGAGGTCAGGGCGCGGACAATTTCGTCTTTCGCGCGCTTGCGGAAACCGTCGTGGGGGCGAACCGCGACCAGATCCTCGATTTCGAACAGGGGCTGGACAGCATCGTGGTCGCGGGCCTCTCGCCCGGCGTGTTCGAGTTCCGCGGCACCAGCGCCTTTGCCCCTTCGGGCAACCCCGAGCTGCGGCTGGTGGAAACGGCGGCCGGCTCGACCATCGTGCAGTTCGACGTGGACGGCAACGGCACGGTGGATGCGGAACTCCGCGTGGCCGATGTCACCGGGCTGACGGCGGAGGACTTTGTGCTGTAAGCGGCGGCGGACATCCCCACGCGTGTCTTTCGCCGACCGATACCCGCACAGGGTGAAGCGGCGGGCCCTCACAGGGGAATGTTTTGACCTTGCGTCAATTTTGGCCAAGCATGGAGGCAGGTTTTTTGTCCCCCGGTCCCTCCGGGGTGAGATTTGTTTTCGCGCCTTGCGCAGATTTTGACAGAGAGGAGATATCACCATGCCCAGCTTTTCGCTCAATACAACCGATACCGTCGCCAAGACGCTCAGCAACAACCAGGTGGGCCTGATCGGGGTGAACGGCGCCCTGCAGGTCTTCGGCCCGGCCATCACCACCTCTGGCGCGGCCTTTCTCTCGGTCGCGGGCAGCGTGCAGGGGTTCAACAACACCATCGATGCCACCAACGGCACCTCGTTGACCCTGATCGTCACGCAGACCGGCTCGATCACCGGCTTTGGCCCGGCGGTCGTCGCCAATCTCACCACCGAGAGCATCATCTCGAACAGCGGCACCATCCAGACCAACGGTGACGTGCTGGTGCTGACCGCCGATGCGCAGGCGCCCAACGGGCTCAACCACAACGTCCAGAACAGCGGCGTGATCAGCGGCAACCGCGATGCCATCGTGCTGCAGCACAACACGCTGGGCGTCACGGAAATCCTCAACTCGGGCACGATCATGGCCGGGCGGCACGCCATCGACAATATCCTGACCACCAGCGGGATCACCCTTGTCCGCAACACCGGCGAGATCATCGCCGGGCAGGACGTGAACACCGGCAGCGGCCTGGATTTCGCCTATCGCGGCGGTTCTTCGGCCGACTATCTGGTCAACCAGGGGCTAATCAACGGGCTGGTCGACATGGGCCCGGGCGCGGATTTCTACAATGCCGCGGGCGGCACCACCGCCGGGGCGGTCCGGGGCGGCACCGGCAATGACACGCTGCAGGGCGGCGACAGTGCCGACCGCCTGGAAGGCGACAACGATGCCGACCTGCTGATCGGCCGCGGCGGCGATGACGTGATCAACGGCGCCGCGGGCAGTGACATGATGCTGGGCGGCGCCGGCAACGACAGCATGACCGGCGGCAACAACAACGACACGATGAACGGCAACGCGGGCGACGACACGATGGAAGGCGGCGCCGGCAATGACATCCTGGTGGGCCAGGACGGGTCGGACCTGATGGACGGCGGCGCGCTGGACGACACGATGGACGGCGGCAACGGCGACGACATCCTCGAAGGCGACACCGGCAACGACATCCTGCGCGGCCGCGCGGGCGAGGACGAGCTGGCCGGCGGACTGGGCCGCGATTTCCTGACCGGCGGGCAGGATGCGGATGTCTTTGTCTTCCGGTCGCTGTCTGAAACCGTGGTCGGCGCCATGCGCGACCAGATCCTGGATTTCGAACAGGGGCTGGACAATATCGTGGTGGCGGGACTGTCCCCGGGGGTGTTCGAGTTCCGCGGCACCGCAGGTTTTGCCCCCTCGGGCAACCCCGAGTTGCGGCTGATCGAGACGGCCACGGGGTCGACCATCGTGCAGCTCGACGCCAATGGCGACGGCACGGCGGATGCGGAGATCCGGGTGGCGAACGTGACCGGGCTGACGGCGGACGACTTCACGCTCTGAGATCGGCGGGGGTCTGCCCGCCTGTCCCGAGGGCATTGACCTTCCCGGGTGGCTTCGCAAGGCTCCGCAGGGGGCCCGGGCCATGTGGTTGCGCCAATTCTCCGGCGGCGCAGGGACGCAAAGCGTCCCGGTTCGACACCGCCGGCCAGGCCCGTTCAAGCAAGATCTGACGGGAAAATAGATCATGGCCATACGGACAATCACGAGCACCACCACTGGCATCGACGTCGACACCTTCGGCGATCTCTGGATCCTCCGCGACGGGTTCAGCCTCGGCAACGCGGGAGATGCCTTCGATTTCCTGGATTTCACCAGCAGCACCCTGCTGGTCGAAGGCCTGGTCTATTCCCAGACCGATGCGATCGATTCCGGCGTGGGGTCGGGCGCCAATACCGTCACAGTGAGCGCGACCGGAACGGTCTACGGGGACAGCGACGGCATCGAGTTGACCGGGAACGGCCACGAGGTCTTCAATTCCGGCACCGTGACCGGTGCCGGGGACCGCGGCATCCAGATGATCGGCGACAGCAGCGAGGTGGTGAACACCGGCACCGTCTCGGGTCAAAGCGACGGCCTGTCGCTTGAGGGGAACAACGGGGTCCTGATCAACCACGGTTCGATCAGCTCGGCCGCCTACGACGGCGTGAATGTCGCCGGAACCGGCAACTACGTCAGCAACAGCGGCCAGATCGTGGGCGCGCGCCACGGGGTCGAGTTCAATACCGTGCTTGCCGAGACCAATACCCTTGTCAACGCGGGCACGATCACCGGCAATACCACGGCGGTGCGCGGCGATTTCGGCGACGAGACGGTGATCAACAGCGGCACCATCCTCGGCCTGGTCGAGCTGCGGGACGGGGCCGATTTCTTCAACAGCAACGGCGGCACGGTCTCTGGCACGGTCCTGGGCGGCGCCGGTGACGACACGCTGCAGGGCGGTGAGAACGCCGACGTGATGGAGGGCGGCGACGACGCCGACCTGCTGATCGGGCGCGGCGGCGACGACGTGCTGGCGGGGGACGCGGGCAATGACATGATGCTGGGTGGCGCCGGCAACGACAGCATGACCGGCGGCAACAACAACGACACGATGAACGGCAACGCGGGCGACGACACGCTGGAGGGGGGCGCCGGCAACGACATCCTGGTGGGCCAGGACGGGTCGGATTTCCTCGACGGCGGCACGCTTGAGGACACGCTCGACGGTGGCAACGGCGACGACGTGCTCGAAGGCGACAGCGGCAACGACATCCTGCGCGGCCGCGCCGGCGAGGACGATCTTGCCGGCGGACTGGGCCGCGATTTCCTGACCGGCGGGCAGGATGCGGATCAGTTCGTGTTCCGCAGCACGGCGGAAACCGTGGTGGGCGCTGACCGCGACCAGATCCTGGATTTCGAACAGGGGCTGGACAGCATCGTCGTGGCGGGCCTGTCCCCGGGTGTCTTCGAGTTCCGCGGCACCAGCGCCTTTGCCCCCTCGGGCAACCCCGAGTTGCGGCTGCTGGAGACGGCCACGGGGTCGACCATCGTGCAGCTGGATGTGGATGGCGACGGCGCGGCGGATGCGGAAATCCGGGTGGCGAACGTGACCGGCCTGACGGCGGAGGACTTTGTCCTTTGAGCCCCTGCCTGTGCGCATGACGGGCATGGCCGGTCCCCGGACCGGCCCATACAGAAAGATACTCGACGGTTGGAAATTATTAACCTAGCGTAAACGAATTAAATTCGCCGCGCTTATTCAAGTTTCCGGTTTTCCCGCGACGGATCCAATTTGGCAATACTGGCCCAAGAGGACAGAACGTCCCGGTCTGTGGCCACCAGACGAGGGGCTATGGACCATGCCATCATTCCTGCAAAAGGTTGGCGGATTTTTTACGAGCGATGGGCTTGGCGCCGTCGGCAACGTGCTGACCATCGCCGGGACCGTCTACACCATCGCGGGCGAGATCTATTCGCATGTGAACGGCGACGGCACCTTCAACGACGTCGAGGACCCCAGCCTGGCCGCCATCGCCGCCTTGAAGGAGGAGCTGAAGGCCGAGATCGACGGATTGCGCGACGACATCGCCGACCTCGAAGCCGCCCTGACCGATCTCATCGTTTCGCAGATTTCGGGCGTGCAGCAACAGCTGCTGGCAAGCGCGCAGTCACGCGCCAAAAGCGCGCTCGACCTGTTGGCGTCTTACGCCATCGACCAGGATGTCGACCGGGGCGAAATCATCGCCGACGCCTCGCGCGCGCTGCGCGACGCGCTGGGGCAGGCCGAACAGTTGCTCCGGCCCGGGCAGGACCTGGAGACGATCAAGGTGGCGATCGGCGCCGTGGCCTACACGCTTTATGCCCGGATGGAGGTTGCGCGCGAACTGGAGGGCGGCGAGATCGCCTCTGACAAGATCGCGCAACAGATCGAAGATGTCATGACATTCTTCCAGACCGTGGTCACCTATGTCACGGACCGCCTGAGCGTTGAATACGGCTTCGAAGAATGGCGGCAGACACCGGGCGACCCCGACTACGATGCGGCGTGCCAGGCGCTCTATGAACAGTATATCAGTGATTATCCGCCCAGTTCGTCCGTTTTCGTCGTCTTCCTCGACGATGCCGAGTTCCTTCCGTTCTATTCCGCAAGCTTTGAAGACAACATAGGCCGGGGCGACCTGGGCTATTACAACAGCCCCTTCGCCTTTTCACCCGACAGTGTCGACAACAGCGCCGGAGACTTCGAAGGCCCCTACAAGGTCGAGGGCACGTCCTCCAGTTACTACATCCCCTCCATCGACAGGGTCATCACGCTTTATGTCGGTGAGTATTATGACAATGCCGGGAACCCGGTGGACTCGACCCACCCCGAAGCGCGGTCGGCAAACGAAATCTGGTTCGCCGAGTGCAGCGCCTGGGTGCTGGAACAGACGCTGCAATGGTTCGGCATCGACCGCGTCGCATTCGCCGAAACCGTCGCCAATTACGCCGACCTGACGGATGGTGAGCAATTTGTCCTGCCCAGCATTCCGGGGTTCGACAATGCCGGCACCGTGGTCGGCACCGATGGCGACGACCTGATCATCGGCAACGACGGCGACGACCTGCTGCAGGGCGGCGGCGATCCGGACATCATCAAGGGCAAGGAAGGCAACGACACGGTCCAGGGCGGCACCGGCGGCGATCGGCTGGAAGGCAACGAGGGCAACGACCTGATCGAGGGTGGCGAGGGCGATGACGCGCTGATCGGCGGGCCGGGGGACGACACCATCGACGGCGGCGACGGGCTGGACCTGGCGATCTATTCCGGGACACGGGCGGACTATGTGGTCAGCACCTACGCGGATGCAGGCATCCGCTATGTCCAGGTCGAGGGGCCAGAGGGCACCGACACGCTGACCAATGTCGAACGGCTGGTCTTTGACAACCGCATCGTGCAGATCCAGAGCGGCGGCGGCTCTCCGGGGGTGATCGGCGACATCCTGTTTGCCGACGGGACCCGGCGGATCGCCGACGACCGGATTTTCCTCACCGGCTTTGGCTTTGCGCGGGCCGAAGGCGGCATGGGCGAGGATACGATCAGCTCACTGGCGACGCTGGACACGGTCATCAACGGCGGCCCGGGCAATGACCTCCTCAGCGGGAGCTGGTCCTCCGTTTTTGACAATCTGAGCACGGCGGTTTTTTCCGGTCCGCGCGGGGCCTATCTCATCCATCCGACCGAATTCGGAATCGATCCTGTCATCGAGGTCAGCGGCCCGGACGGGAAGGACATCCTGACCGGCTTCACCGAGCTGGTGTTTTCCGACATGACGGTGGGGATCGTCCGGGCGGAATTCAACTTTACCACCTTCCAGGGCACGGGCATTGGCTACATCAACGATGACATCCTGCTTGGCACGACCAGTCGCGACCATCTTGAAGGCGGCGGCCGCAACGACACCATCCTGGCGGGCGGTGGCGACGACACGATCCACGGCGACGGCACGGCGCCCGGGCCGGACGGGTCCGACCTGATCCATGCCGGCGAGGGCGACGACCTGGTCTGGGGCGATGCCGGCAACGACACGATCCGGGGCGAGGCGGGCCAGGATACGCTGAACGGCGGCATGGGGCTGGACATCCTGGACGGCGGCACGGGGTCCGACACCGCCTCTTACCGCGACTCCGCCGGCGGTCTGATCGCAGATCTGCAGTTCCCGGCGATGAACACCGGCGAGGCCAAGGGCGACAGCTATACCAGCATCGAGAACCTCGAAGGCTCTGCCTTTGCCGACAGCCTGCGCGGCGACATGTTCGACAATGGGCTGTTCGGTGGTATCGGTGACGACACGCTGATTGGCCGGGGCGGCAACGACCTGCTGTCGGGCGACCAAGGCGGGGACCGGCTGATCGGTGGCGCGGGCACGGATACGGCCAGCTACCTCACCGCCGCTGCCGGGGTGATTGCCGACCTTGCCGCACCGGCCTCCAACACCGGCGACGCAAGGGGCGACAGCTATTCCTCGGTCGAGAACATCCTGGGCTCGACCTGGGGTGACGTCCTGCGCGGGAACCACCTGGGGAACCTGATCCAGGGCGGGGATGGCGACGATGCGCTGATTGGTCGGCAGGGGGCCGATACGCTTGTCGGCGGCGATGGTTTTGACGCGCTGCGCGGCGACGGCGGCAATGACGTGCTGCGCGGCGGCGCCGACGACGACCTGCTGATCGGCGGGTTGGGGCGCGACATGCTCACCGGCGGCGCCGATGCCGACTGTTTCGCCTTTGCCTCTGCCGCCGAGATGGGGGCCAATGCCAACCGCGACCAGATCCTCGACTTCGAGCAGGGCGTGGACATGATCTCGCTTGCCGGGGTGGTGCCGGGCGTGTTCGAATTCCGCGGCACCGCGGGTTTCGATCCCTCCGGCAACCCCGAACTGCGGCTGATGGAGATGGCCTCGGGCTCGACCATCCTGCAGGTCGACGTGGATGGCGACGGCACGGTGGACGGTGAAATCCGGGTGGCGGACGTGACCGGCCTGACGGCGGATGATTTCGCGCTCTAGGCACCCGCAGCCAGGATTTGCAGCAGACGCGCCCCTGCCTCTATGCTTGTGCTGGCAGGGACGTTACCGATTGCCGGGGCACAGCGCTTCATTTTCCCCCTCATGCAGTGAAGGAGCCGTGGCATGGCAACCGTCTACCAATCGACCTCCACCTCCGCGATGGTCACCGTCACCAATGGCGACGCGCTCGTCGTCCGCAGCGCGGTGGATATCTATGCTCCCGGGACGGCTGTCACGCTGTCCGGCGGCACCCTGACCACCCGGCTGATCAATGACGGCGATATCTACGGCACCTCCCCGATCCGGGTGGACGCCAGTACCTCGCGGATCGTCAACAACGGCGGCCTCACCGCGACCCTCCTGGACGCCATCGAGTTCCGGGGCGGTCTTGGCTATCACTACATCGAAAACGCGGGACGGATATCGTCGGCGCAGGACCTGATCGACATTTCCTCTGTCACCGGTCCGGTGAATGTCGAATTCGTCAATACCGGTACGGCGATCGCCCAGGGGTCGATTTTTTCCGGCAGCGAGAACCTGAACATCGTGCTGCTCAACAATGCCGGGCGTCTGTCCGGGGCTGTTCTCGACATGGACAACAGCTTTTCCGCCCAGCTTGTGAACACCGGGATCCTCGATGTGTCGCGGATTGAAATGGGCTCGATGTACTGGACGCGGTTCAACAACAGCGGGATCATCGGCGATGTCTATGGCAATACGCATATCGCCACGTCCGACGGCGACGACACGGCGCAGAATGCCGGGACGATCTTTGGATGGCTTGACCTGAAAGGCGGCGCGGACCGTTTTGAATCCTCCGGCGGCGGCTGGGTCTCGGGCCATGTGGAGGGCGGCGACGGCAACGATACGCTTTCCGGCGGCAGCGATGCGGACGAGTTGCGGGGCGGCAATGACCAGGATCTGCTGGTGGGCCGCGACGGCGACGACACGCTGCTGGGCGACGCCGGGTTCGACATGCTGCTGGGCGGGAACGGCAACGACGTGATGGATGGCGGCAACAACAACGACACGCTGATCGGCAACGGCGGCGATGACACCATGGCGGGCGGCTATGGCAACGACCTGATTCTGGGCCAGGACGGGGTGGACCAGATCGACGGCGGCGCGGGCAATGACACGATGGACGGCGGGGCGGGCAATGACGTGCTCGAGGGTGGCGCGGGCACCGACGTGCTGCGCGGACGCGGCGGCGAAGACGAACTGTCCGGCGGCGAGGATCTGGATTTCTACACCGGCGGCACCGGCGCGGATGTCTTCGTCTTCCGCTCGATCACCCATGCCGGGATCGGCGCGCAGCGCGACCAGATCCTGGATTTCGAACAGGGCCTGGACGTGATCAACGTGGTCGGCATGAGCCCCGGCGTCTTCGAGTTCCGCGGCACCGCCGGTTTTGCCCCCTCCGGTAACCCGGAGTTGCGGCTGTTCGAAACGCCCACCGGATCGACCATCGTGCAGGTCGACGTGGATGGCGACGGCAGCGTGGACGCGGAAATCCGGGTGGCCAATGTCACCGGGCTGACAGCCGAGGATTTCGCGCTCTGACGCTTGTGCGGCGTCCCGCCCGCTGCCAGAAAGCGGGCATGGAGGACGATCCCGCCGAGACCCTGAACCTGGCCCTGCTGGAGGCGCTGCGCGACCGTGTGGCGGACGCGGGCGCGGCCCCGGGCGAGGATTTCGACGCCTGGGTGCTGGAGCTTTTGCAGGGTTACCGGCTGTTGCGTGGCACGGGCCGGATCACCCCCGGCGAACAGCGGCTGATCCTCGAGGTCATGCGCGTGCTGGAGACCCGCCACGGCGCCGCCCGCGACCAGGTCCCGGCCCAGCCGCAGCGCTACATCGCCTCTTACCCGCGCTCGGGCAATACCATGACGCTGGGCATGCTGAAGGCGCTGACCCCGGTGCTGACCACCTCGGACATGCGCGACAGCAAGCTCTGCACGATGCCGGCGCTGGAACGCCCCGGGTTCCCGGCGCTGCGCCTCAGCAAGACCCACCAGGTGCCGGCCTGGCGCCCGGAAAACCGCTATCTCTTTGTCTTCCGCGACCCGCGCGATCTGCTGCCCTCGCTGGCCTACATGACGCTGAAGGCGGGGGAGCACGCGTTCACCGAGCGCCACCAGATGGTGGATTTCATCGCTTTCCTGCATGAGCGCTACGTCTTTGGCAGCTGGCTGGACTTTGCCCGCGCGGCGCTGGCGCTGCAGGCGCATGAGAACGTGGCGATCCAGCAGTACGACGCGCTGGACAGCGACTGGCGGGCGCTGGCGCGGGCGGCGGACTTCTTCGGGCTGGACGTGACCGAAACCCGGCTGCGCGCGGCCTTCGCCGCCCGTGGCCAGACGCTGGAGAAGATGCGGAGCAAGCCGCGCTGGGGGCTGGACGGGGCCGCGCCGCCGGGCAGCCTGTATCAGGCCTGGATGGCGGCGCGGGGCGGCTCGAACTGGCGCGAGACGCTGGACGCGGCGGCAAAGGAGGCGCTGAAGGCGCGCGGCTATACCCCGGCGCTGATCGCGCTGGGATATGCCGAAGATGAAGACTGGTAGGGGCGGGTCTGGCCGGGGATGTTTCGCGCGCGAAACACCCGGGGATCAGCCCTCGGCGGTGTCCATGAACGCCTGCGCCATCGCCTCGGCGCTGGCGATGAAAGCCTCGCTCAGCGCACCGCGTTCGGCCGGGCAGGCCAGGTAATAGCTGGGCAGGAACTTGTCATAGGCCAGCCGCCGCCGCGTCATCTTGTTGAGGAAGATGTCGTAGAGGTCATAGTCGAGATCCTCGAAGAACCCCGAGAACTCGGCCATCGTATAGCCGTTCAGCCGGGCCGCATGGCGCGGCGTGTTCTCGAAGCAGATCACCGGGCGCAGGTCCTTCAGCAGCTGGCCTCCGCCGCGCAGTGCCGGGAACTCGGCGTGTTCGATGTCCAGCTTGATGAAGGCGCAGGAGGTCAGCCCCTCGTCGCGGGCGATCTGGTCGAGCTGCACGAAGGCCACGTCGACGGGTTTTTCCTCCCCCCCCCTCGCCGGGGTGGACGTGGCCCTCGTAGAGCGAGGACCAGCCCGAGAAATTCTCACGCACGTAGAAGGTGGCATGGCCTTCGCGGTCGGCGGCGGCGCCTTCGACGATCTTGAGCGTGTCGCGGAAGGCCGGGTCCTTTTCGATCCGCTCCACCAGGGCGGCGGCGACGCCGGGGCTGGCCTCGATGCCGATGCCGCGGCCCTCCGGCCCGACCTGCCGGGCCATCGGGAAGAGGTGGTGACCGACCCGCGCGCCCACGTCGATGAATGTGTCGCCCGGCTGCAGGACCTCGGTGTAGTAATGCGCCAGCAGGCGCTCGCAGAAATCGTGATGCGTGCGCTGGTAGAGGATCAGGTCCTCGATCCGGTCAGGGTCGTTCAGCATGGGCAAGGCTCCGGTGGCGCCGGCCCCCGGTGACCGGGGGGACGCCGGTCAAGGTCAAATGTAGTTGTAGCGCAGCAGGGTCGAGGAATAGGTCTTGTTGATCTCGGCGATCGTCTCGGGGCTGAGCTTGGTCATGTAGTTCTGCGGGTGCACCTGGCGGATGTGCTTGGAGGCATCCTCGGCCTTGGGCACCACGTTGAAGCGGTTGGCCAGGTTCATCGGCTGACCCGGCTTCATCTTCCACTCGAGGAAGTTGAGCATCGACATGATCCACTTCTTCTTCATGTAGATGATTTCCTCGTACTGGAAGAGCCGGGCCTTCGGATGGGCCTTGAGCACCTCGGAATAGGTTTCCAGCTTTTTCACGAAACTGCCGACCTCGCGCAGGGCGAACTCGTTGATGTCGCTGCCCAGGGTGGCCTTGCGCTGCTCCTCCATGTGCTTGAACAGCTTGTCGTCGGCATCCTTGCCCGGCATCGGGTGGCTCTGCGAGAGCGAGAAATACTGCGACACGACGGCATCGCGCGGGTCGCGGACCAGCACGATCAGCGGGCAGTCGTTCAGGCAGGGGATCTCGTACTGGTTGGGGAAATAGCGGAAGCCCGAGTAGACATAGCCTTTGGGCTTGAAGATCTCGCTGGTCTCGGCGGGGATATCCGCGTCCGAGATGCCGGTGTTGAAGAAATGCGACTGGATGTCGACGAATTCATAATCCAGCATTCCGCAGGCGGCGCGGATGAGGTTGTTCATCAGCGTCGAGCCGGATTTATGCACCGACATGAAGAAGACGGAAGAGATGTCGGGGCTGCGCGACTCGGGCAGTTCGTAGATCGTCTTGCCCTTGTAGGCGATGCTGGCGGTCATGGGTGTCTTGTCCTCGTCTCTTGCCGGCCCCGGTTGTTCCCCGGTCTCTGGCGTGATCTCTGCTCCGGCCTCTGGTCGGATTTCGGTGCGGCGGCCCTGTATCCTGCGACCGGGCCAGAGCGTCCTGTTTCTTGTCATGCGCGTCAACGTCCCATCTAGATGTCCCGCAGAACGGACAAAAGCCGGTCTTTCGGTGTGGCGGCCAGGATACGTTCCAGCCCGTCCAGGTCGGCGCTGTGCCAGGGATAGAGCCGCTTGAACCGGCTCATGGCCTCGCCGTCGCCGGCCCCTTCGGCATCCCAGTCATAGGTCGGGCGGGTCTGGTCGCGCCCGGTCATGACGTAATGCACAAAGGGATTCATCCCCGCATCCGCCACGTCGGAATTGCGCAACAGGTAGTGGCTGCCGTCGAAGAAGGGGTTGGGCTGCGCGCCCATGTCGTGCCCGATCTCGAGGTAATGCAGGATCGGATCCTTGAAGGGGCTGTCGCCGCCCATGTAGCGGGCGCGGTACCAATCCTCGTAGAACAGGCCCGACCGGCGCAGGAGCTCGGCCTGGGATTCCATCTTTTCGGGGTCCGACAGGATCGCGCGTTCGCCGAAAAGCTGCAGGTAGAGCCGTTCCACCGCCTTGACCGAGGGCGTGTTGGTGCGCGCCACGCGGAAACTCTCGCGCATGCATTGCAGGGTGCGCTTGGCCGACATGCCGCCGCCGACATAGGTGGCGATCACCGAATGGCAGTGCACGAAGGTGGCGCCCTTGCTGCGCATGGTGAACATGAAGTTGTGGTCGGCGGTGATGTCGAAGCTGAGGTCGTAACCCTCGGTCGCCAGCAGTTCGCGCCGGGTCAGCGTGGCCTGGTGGCAGGGGATGCCGGTCCACCAGCCGGGCTTGAACTTGCCGGCCTGCAGCTGCGCCCAGGTGTCAGCGAAATCGGCGGCCTTGTGCAGGTTCGACACGCCGGTGTCATGGCGGTAGATATGGTCGCCGGTGATGAAATCCGGCAACTCGCGCCGACCCAGCCAGGCCCCGGGCCCGCCAAAGACATTGTGCATCGCCACCTCCAGCGAGGTGGGCAGGTGGAAATAGTCGCCGGCGTTGATGAAGATGATGTAATCGCCGGTGCCCATGCGGGCGGCCTTGTTCATCGCGTCGTAGACGCCCTTGTCGGGCTCGCTGACATAGATGTCGAACCGGTCCTTGTGGCGTTCCAGGATCTCGACCGTGCCGTCGGTCGAGGCGCCATCGACCACCACCACTTCCATGTTGCGGTAGGTCTGGGCAAAGATCGAGGTCAGCGTCTCCTCGACCTCGGCGGCGGAATTGTAGCAGACCACCGCGACCGAGACCTTGGGCAGCGGCTCGCGGGTGATGCGTTTTTTCGCAAAGCCCCGGCCCAGCCCGGCGCGCACGTAGGCGCCCAGCTCGCGGTAGGGTTCGGGATCGCCGAGATCCTCCTTGAACAGCAGGTCCGACAGGCGGTTCTTCATGTCCCACTGCCATTCGCGGTACCCGTGCTGCACGGTGCGCCAGGCACGGCGGCCGATGCGGGCGTGCTGGCCCAGCTCCAGCGGCTTGGGCTTGTCGACGTCGTAGAGCAGCCCGTTGATCCCGTGGGTGATGTATTCGTTCATCGTGGGATTGTCGGGGGCGATCACGCATTTGCCCGCGGCCATGGCCTCGAGGAAGGACATGCCGATGCCCTCGAATTCCCGGGGTGCCACGTAGATGTCGCAATCGTCGACGATACGGCGATAGTCCGAGGCCTTCTCGAACCAGGTCGAAACCGTGAGCGGGCGCTTGGCCTGTTCCGCCTCGACATCGACCGCGGCGCGCAACGAGGGGTCGCCGGCCAGGTGCAGGTGGAAGGGCAGGTCCGGCATCTTCGAGACCAGCGTCTTGACCGTCTCCCAGCTTGGCCGGTCGGTGCGCTGCCAGAAAAACGCCTTGGGCGGGCGGGGTTTCTTCAGCCGGTCCCAGACGGGGGTGGCAACCGGTTTCGGGAAGTAGCGGAAGAAGAAGGAATTCACGCCCTGGCTGGCGACGCGGTAATGCAGCGTGGGCGAGAAATTCACCACCCGCACGTCGTCGCGATACGCCAGTGCCTGCCAGTAGTCATCGCCCAGCATCCGCGCGCCGTCGTACATCGGCACAAAGACCAGCCGTTTCGCCAGCCGCCGCTCGGCGATCGCGCGGGCCAGCATCTCGATCTGGAAGACGCAGATCAGGTCGTAGTTCTCGGCCTCCAGCGCCTCGAGGTCGAAGGCGGCCAGGGTGGCCGGATCGGGCAGCGTGTCGCGGCGGTGGAACGTGGTGGCATTGGCCTCCAGCAGCTCGGCCATGAAGTTGGTCGAGGCGGTCTTGCGGTGGTATTCATGGCCGATGTAGCAGATCTTCACGTTGGCCCCTCCCGGATCAGCTGTCGCGCTTGTCGAGCTGGTTGAGCAGCGAGAAGATCACCGCCTCGTAGCGCGCCTCGCGGGCGCGGGCATCGTGCAGCCGCATCAGGGCCTCGGTCATGTCCAGCGGATCGACCTGCGCCGGGCGGATCGCCACGCGGCGCTGGGTGACCACCAGGCTCAGCGGGCGGTGGCCCAGGTCGGCGCCCCAGAACTGGCCTTCCTTGACCAGGTCGATGTCCAGGATCAGCTCTCCGGGGACATCCGCGGCGACGGAAACCAGCATGTTGCGGGTGTAGTGCCGGCCCTTCTGGGCGGCAAACGCGTCGCTGTCGGCGCGGTACTCGCCCACCAGCGCGCCGCGCACCGGTTCCTCGGGCAGGCCCGCGTTGACATAGAGCTTGGCGCCGATCTTCACTGGCTCGGGGTCGTCCCCGTAAAGCGCCAGCGGCGCGCCCTTGCCCACCGACAATGTCACCGGAACCGATGTCGTGCCTTCGCCGCTGAAGCAGAAGAAGGGCTGTTCGACGCGCAGGTCGTAATGCAGGTTGGTGGAGTCGAAGAGGTTTTCGGTGGGGCTAGACTGGTCCATGTGGTTGGCAGATCCGTCCATGGTGGTTCTCAATATGTCCTCGGCCTCGGAAACATCTGCCCCGGTCCCCCGGTTGGCAGGAGGTCCAAAGGCCCCGGGCGAGACCTGCCCGAAGAGGCGTTTTGCAACCCCTGCGGGTTACACCGAGCGACGTATGCATGGGCCAAAACCGAGTTACAAGGTGCAAAAATGTGCCGTTGGCGGCCCGATGCGCGGGCCATTGCCGGTTTCAAGGGCAATGGCCCGGAATTTAATCGTTCGCATTTTTCCCGTCGCGCGGCGCCAGCCCGGAGAGCGCCGAGACCAGCGCCCCGGGCGCATGGGCATCGCGGGCGTTCCAGTAGCTGCCCGAGCTCTTGTAGCCCAGCCGGACATGGGGGTGCACATGGGCACGCAGCTGCGGCAGGCTGAGCAGGGTCAGCCCCTGGTCCGCGGCCCCCTCCGCCTCGGCCAGCCAGGAGGCCGTCGCCCGGGTCACCAGCCCCGGCCCGGTCTTGAACCAGGTGCCGTCGTTTTCCCGCGCCAAGAGCGACCGCCCCGCCGCCTCCAGCGCCCAGAGCAGCAGCGGATGCCCCTGGGGCGCCGCGATCACGTTGTTGGCCACCGCCCCCCAGGGTTCGCGCGCCAGGATCAGCCCCGGCCCCTCGGCGATGAGCGCGCCCGCGTCGCCGGTCAGCCGGTCGTCCGCATCGGCGTAGATCCCGCCGTGCTTGTAAAGCAGGCAGAGCCGCAGGAAATCGCATTCCTCGGCGGGCGAATTGGCCAGCTGGAAGGCGCGGGCATGGCCGGTGCCGAACTCCTTGCGCAGGAAGGCCAGGGCGCGGGCCCGGTCGTAAAGATGATGGTCGAACCCCGGCGCGTCGCGCCAGCTCTGCATCAGGGCGGCGACCTCTTCGGGGACCGCGGGGCTGTTCCAGTACTGGAAGATCAGCCGCGGCACGGTCTCGCCTGCGCCGGGCCGGGGCCCGAAACGGGGGGCCTGGGCCGCGACGAGGCGCTTGGCCGGAAAGAAGAAATCCCGCGCCAGCCGCACCTCGACCTCCGCCTCCGGCTCTCCCGCCTGCAGGGCGTGGTCGCGCGCGGCATGGTAGAGCCGCAGCTCGTTGAACTGCGCCCCGTGCAGCGTGGTCGAGAAATGCGCCGTGTTCTGCCGCCCCGCGCCCGGTTCGCGCTGGACCTCCTGCGCGGCGCGGGTCGAGGCCTCGAGATCCCCCAGCGCCAGCGCCAGGTCCAGGAACTGCCGCGGCGAGAGCGTTTTCAGCCCCTGCGCCGCGCGCGCCTCGGCCATCTCGCGGGTCTCTTCCAGGCGGCCCTCCTGGGTCATCAGCGCCATGCGATCGGGGCCGGTGTCCAGCTCCGCATCGCGCGCCTCCAGCCGGTCCAGCCAGGCATGGCCCGCCGCCAGCTGCCCGGTCTCGATACAGGCGCGCAGGAACTGGCGGCGCAGGTACGGCGCGCCGGGCCAGCGCGCCACGCAGGCCCGCAGGTAGCGAAAGCCCGACCGCGCATGGCCCGCGTCCAGCAGCCGTTCCCCGACCAGGGCGGCGCCCTGGGTATCGCGGGGGCTGGGCAGGTCGGCGCGGGCCTGGGCCAGCGCCTCTTCGGGGCCGGAAAAGAGCGCGGCGGAGAGGGCGCGAAACTCTGGCACGCGCGAGGGCGCCAGCCGGCTTTCCAGCGCCTCTTGCAGCGCCCGGGCGCGGTCCGGCGGGACGATGACCCGGGCGCGGGTCATCAGGAACTGCGCCACCAGCGGCGAGATTCGCGCCCGTTGCCCCAGGCTGTCGACCACCGCCAGCGCGGCCCCGGCGTGATCGGCCTGTTCGCCCAGCTTGAACAGGCGCAGCAGTTCCGGCTCGTTCATCCGCGGCGCCATTTCCGCCAGCCGGTCCAGCAGCGCGGCGCGGCCCGCGACCTGCCCCGCCTGGCCCATCAGCTCCGCCGCCTTCAGCCCCGGCGCCGGGCCGGTCGCGGCATGATCCGCCAGCACCGCCAGCCCGGCCTCGGGCGCGCCCTGCGCCTCATGCGCCTCGGCCAGGCCCAGCCGGGCCTGGGCATTGTCCGGATCCGCCTCCAAGCAGGCGGCATAGCGCGCCTCGGCCGCTGCCGCATGGCCCGCGGCCAGTTCCGCCCGCGCCAGTTCCAGCATCAGCCGCGGCTCTCCGGGCCGGGTCTCCAGCGCCGCCTCCAGCGCGGCGATGGCGGCCCCGGACTGGCCCATGTGCACCAGCAGCCCGGCCCGGCGCGCGATCAGCGCCAGGTGATCCGGGCAGGCCTGCACCCCGGCCTCGGCCAGGGCGCGGGCGCGGTCCGGGTCGCCGGCGGTCTGGGCGATGTCGATCCGGCCCAGCCAGGCCCCGGCCTGGCCCGGGTCCTGCTCCAGCACCCCGGCATAGACGGTTTCCGCCCCCGCAAGATCGCCGGTGCGGCGCATCAGCCCGGCCTCGAGCAGCGCCAGCTGCAGGTCCCCCGGCGCCCCGGCGCGCAGCGGCGCCAGCCGGTCCAGCGCCTCGGACAGCCGCCCCTCGGCATCCAGCGCGCGGACGCGCTTGATCTCCAGCGCCCGGGCCTGCGGGCCGGGCAAAAGTGGTGTCGCCGCCTCGATCAGCTCCAGCGCCCGACCCCCCTGCCCCCGCGCCAGGGCGATCTCGATCCGGGCCAGCCAGGCACCGGGATGATCCGGGCGCAGGTCCAGCACCCGGCCGTACATGGCAAAGGCCCCGTCCAGGTTGCCGGCCCGGTGGCGCATCCCCGCCAGCGTGGCCGCCAGCGGCATGTCACCGGGCGCCGCCTCCGACAGGTCTTCGAGCAGGGCCAGCGCCTCGGCGCGGGCGCCGCCCGCCTCCAGCGCGCGGGCCTGCTTGGTCACGATCGCGACCCGGTGGCCCGGGCATTGCGTCAAAGCCGCCTCGCAGAGCTTGCGCGCCCGCCGCGCCTTGCCCCGGCCCAGGGCGATCTCGATCCGCGCCAGCCAGGCCCCGGCATGATCCGGGCGCAGCTCCAGCACCTGCGCGTAAAGCCGCGCGGCCTGCGCCGCCTCTCCCGCCTTCTGGGCGGCCTGCGCCTCGGCCATCAGGCCGGGGATCGTCACGGTCCCGGCGGGGTGCGGGTTCGGCATGGGGTACCTCTTTGTCCTCTCAACTCACCGGCGCAACTCTGGGGGGGGCGCCCGCGGCTGTAAAGCACCCCGCGCGCAAGGCTCCGCGGAGCCACCGCAAAGCGATTGCCTTTCGCAGCCCTGCAAAGTAGGCAACCTGCAATCTGCGTCGAGGGGACCCCGAAGACATGAAAAAAGCGTTCATCACCGGTGTCACGGGACAGGATGGCAGCTATCTGGCGAAACTTCTGCTCGACCAGGGCTACGAGGTGCACGGCGGTGTCCGGCGGATCAGCCAGGTCGAGACCACGCGGCTGGATCTCCTGGGCATCACCGGGGACGTGCAGCTGCACGAGTTCGACCTGGGCGAGGCGAACAATATCTTCCGCACCATCAAGACCGTGCAGCCGGACGAATTCTACAACCTGGCCGCGCAAAGCTTTGTCGGTGCCAGCTGGGATCTGCCGGTCTATACCGCCGAGATCGACGGCGTCTCGGTGGTGCGCATCCTGGATACGCTGCGCACGCTGGTGCCCGAATGCCGCTTCTACCAGGCCTCGACCTCCGAGATGTTCGGCCTGGTGCAGGAGGTGCCGCAGACCGAGACTACCCGGCTTTACCCGCGCTCGCCCTATGGTGTGGCCAAGGTCTTCGGCCATTACATCACCATGAACTACCGCGAGAGTTTCGGCATGCATGCCTCCTCGGGGATCCTGTTCAACCACGAGAGCCCCCTGCGCGGCAAGGAATTCGTCACCCGCAAGATCACCCTGGGCCTGGCCCGGATCGCGCATGGCGGCAGTGACCCGGTGGAACTGGGCAACATGGACGCGCAGCGCGACTGGGGCTTTGCCGGCGATTACGTCGAGGGCATGTGGCGGATGCTGCAGCAGGATGTGGCCGATGATTACGTGCTGGCCACCGGCGTCACCACCACCATCCGCGACTTCTTTACCTATGCCGCCACGGCGCTGGGGATGGACCTGGAATGGTCCGGCGAGGGGGAGGGCGAAACCGCCACCTGCCGCACCTCGGGCAAGCTGGTGATGCGGGTGAACCCGAAATTCTACCGCCCCGCCGAGGTCGATCTTTTGATCGGCGATGCCAGCAAGGCGCGCGAGAAACTGGGCTGGGTGCCGCAGGTCACCGTGGAACAGCTGGCCGAGATGATGGCGAAATCCGACTACGATGCGCTTGCCTGACACCCTGCGCCGCCGGCTGCGCGGGCCGGTGGCACGTTGGCGCGGGTTCCGCGGCAACCTGGATGGCGAGATCGGTGGCGCGCTGGTGGGCTGGGCGCTCTTGGCAAGGGGCGGGCCGGCCCGGGTCGGGCTTTACGTCCGCGGCGCGCTGCTGGCGCAGACCTCCGCCCATGTCTATCGCGGCGACCTGGCCGCGCAGGGGATCGGCCAGCTGCCCGGCGACGGGCGCGCCGGGTTCGCCCTGCCCCTGACCCCCGAGATCCGCGCCCTGCTGCGCGCCAATGGCGGCAGGGGCGAGCTGCGGGTGATCGGCGCGCGGGGCGGCCTGCTGGGCCATTGGCGCCCCGAAGGCGCGGACAGCCCCGCCTCCCAGCCCGTCCCCTCCCGGCCCATCATACCCCTGCCCGAGGACAGCCCGCCCCTGGCCCGCCGGCTCTACGGCGACCTGCAGCGGCTGGCGCTCTGGCAGGAGGGGCCCGCCCCGGACCTGACCCCGCGCCCGGCACCGCCGGTGCAGGCGCGGCTCTTTGCGCCCGAGGATGGCGAAGGCCGCCCCCTGCCCCGGCCTCTCTTTGCCTATGCCGAGTTCCTGCGCCTGCGCGACCGGCTGGAACGCCGCTTCGACCCGGCCCGCCGGCCCGGCGATCTGCTGCCTTTCCTGCGCCATTACCTCGACGATTACGGCAGCGCCCGCGCCGGGCTGCGGATTCCGCTCTCGGCGCAGGCGATTGCCTGGCTCAATGCGCCCGGCGACGGGGATGCCCCCTCGCGCGCGATCGGCGCCTTTCGCGACGAGGTGCCGGGGCTGGAGGGCGCGGCGCTGGCCTATTGGTGGGCCGCCCACCGCGCCCCCCGGATGGGCTGCGAGGACTGCCTGGTGCCGGACGCGGTCCTGGCCACGCTCTCGGCCCTGCCCCCGGAGCAGCGGGCGGGCGACTGGCCGCTGTCGGCCTTCATGCTGCGCTTTCGCGCCGAGGTGCCGGAGCTGGCGGCGCTGGACCCCGGGCGCCCGGAGGGGCGCCGCGCGCTGACCTGCGCCATGATGGTGCTGGCGCTCTCGCGCCCCGACCTGTTGCGCTACATCCCCGAGGCGACCCGCGCCGCCGCGCTGGAGGGCGGCGCGCTGGCGGGGGTCTGCCGGGACATGGGCGGGCCGGACATGACTCCGGCGGGCTATGCCCGGGCGCTGGCCCGGGCGGGGTTCGACCTGGACAGCCTGTCCTTTGCCTGCCGCACCGCCGAGGGCCACCGGGCCGAGTTTGCCCGCCACGCGGCCCCCGCAGCCCCCCCCGAAGCGGGACCCGAGACCGAGGTGCAGGTGATCGGCCCCTTTGCCCGTGCCTCGGGGCTGGGCCAGGCCACCCGGCTGTCGGCGCGGATGCTGGACCAGGCGGGCTTTGCCGTGCACCGGGTGGAATTCGCGCTCGACAACCCCTCGCCGGGGGCACCCGGCGAGGCCCGCGCCGCCTGGCGTCCGGCCCGCGTCAACCTCTGGCATCTCAACATCGAGGCGCTGCCGCTGGCCGCCGCCTACCTGCCGGACGTGTTTTCGGGCAGCACCAATATCGCCTATCCCTTCTGGGAGCTGGACAGCCCCGCCGCCTGCCATTTCCTGGGCCTGACGATGGTCGACGAACTCTGGATGGCCGCGCCCTTCGGCGTCGAGAGTTTCGCCCCGCATTGCGCCTGCCCGGTCCACGAGGTCGGCATGAGCTTTGAGCCCCTGCCCGAGATCCCGCGCGACGCGGCCCGCGCGTTCCTGCGCGCCCGGACCGGGGCCGGGCCGGAAGACTTCACCTTCCTGGTCAGTTTCGACAGTTTCTCCTTTCTGGGGCGCAAGAACCCGCAGGGCGTGCTGGCCGCCTTCGAACGGGCCTTTCCCCGGGACGCGCCCGAGACCCCGCCGGTGCGGCTGCTGATCAAGACCCAGAACCGGGCGAGGGTGGCCGACCCCGCGCAGGCCGGCATGTGGCAGGCGGTGGACACGGCGCTGGCGCGCGATCCGCGCATCACCCTGCTGGACGCGACCCTGCCCTACGACGAGGTGCTGCGGCTCAAGGCGGGCGCGGATGCCTATGTCTCTCTGCACCGCGCCGAGGGCTGGGGCTTTGGCATGATCGAGGCGATGAACCTGGGTGTGCCGGTGCTGGCCACGGGGTATTCCGCCAACATGGCCTTCTGTTCGCCCGAGACCTGCTGGCTGGTCGACTACCGGCTGACCGAGGTCGGCCCCGACGATTACATCTTTGTCCGCCCGGGCCAGCACTGGGCCGAGCCGGACATCGCCCATGCCGCCGCCCAGATGCGCGCGCTGCACGATGATCCCGAAGACCGCGCCGCCCGCGCGGGGCGCGCGCAGGCGCGGATCCGGCGGGATTTCTCGCCCACGGCGGTGGGCGCGCGCTATGCCGCCCGGCTGCGCCCCCTGCTGGCGGGCGGCCTGGCGCCCCGGACCGGGGGCTGAGGCATGGCGGCGCGGCTGATCCTGCACGCGGGCTATCACCAGGCCGGAGCCGGGCTGATCCGGCAATGGCTGGAGGATCACGCCGAGGTCCTCGCGCCGCAGCTGGCGCTCTACGGTCCCGATCACCCGCAGGTCGCCCCGCTGCGCGAGGCGGCACTGGCCACGGCCCGGGGCCGGGCAGGCGGGCGCGCGGCGCTGGCCGAGGCCGCCCGCGCGCTGGCCGAAGCGCTTGCGAAGGAACCCGCGCCGCAGGTCTGCCTGAGCGAGGAAAACCTGCTGGGCCGTCCTTTGGGCCATGCCGAGGCGGGCCACCTCGAGACCGAGATCTATCCCGGCCTCTGCCCGATCCTCGACACGCTGATGACCGAGCTGGCGGCCTTCGACCCGGTGCTGGCCCTCTTCGAACGCGATCCCGGGGCCTGGCTGGAGAACCTGCACCGGCAGGCGGTGAACCGGGGCGGGTTCGCGGGCGATTTCGACAGCTACCTGGCGCGGTTCGACCCGCAGGTCGACTGGGCCGGCCTGCGCGACGAGATCACCTTTGCCCTGCAGGGGCGCGGCGCCCTGGCGGCCTGGTCCTTCGAAGAGGAGTTTCCCCGCGGCGCGGTCGCCGAGATGGGGTTTTTCCGGCTGCTCGACATCCCCGAACCCCTGATGGAGCAATGCCGCCCGACCCTGCGCGCACATCCCGCAGCGGCCCCCACGCCAGAGCCCGACGCAGGCAAGGCCGGGGCCCCGCCGCCAGTCCTGCTGATGGGCGGCGCCAATGCCCTGGTGCCCGAAGGCTGGGGCCATGTGCTGCGGCGCGACCATGCCCGGCAGGTCGCGCCACAGAACCTCTCGGGGGCGGCGGGCACCACGGCCACGGCGCTCTACCGGCTGCTGGCGCAGGGCGGGGACTGGCCCGGGGCGCCGGTGATCTGGGAACAGGGGATCAACGAATACACCCACCTGACCGGCGGCCAGGACATGGACAGCCTGATCTACCACGTCGAATGGCTGTTGCAGCTCTGCCATCGGCAAGACCGGCCCTTCGTGGCGCTGCTGACGCGGACACGGATGCAGGCCCGCATGGCGCAGGACGACAGCTATGTCTCGCGGCTGCGCGCGCTCTTCGCCGATTACGGCGTCACGGTGGTGGATGCGGATGCGCTGATCCGGGTGCTGGAGCGTGGCCCGGTCGCGGACCTGGAGGCCTGGTACGCGCGCAACGCGGTCCACGACACCGAGACCCCCCTGCCCCGGCGGCTGGCCGAGACCGCGCTGGTGGCGCTGGAAACAGCGCCGGTGCCGCGCCCGCCCCGGGACCGCGCGGCGCATTTCGAGGCGCTGACGCTCTGCCTGCGCGCGCCGGCCAGCCGCCCCGGCAGCTTTGCGCTGGCCGGGATGGACTGCCCCTTTGCCCCTTTCGGCGAAACCCTGCCCATCGCAACCCCGGGCCGGGCGCTGGCGGCGATCCTCGTGACCTCGGGCAGCGGCCCGGTGATCCGGATCTCGGCCGGGAAAACCCTGCTGGGGCGCTATGTGACGCAGGTTCCGCACGGTCCCCGCCACCCGCGACAGCAATTGCGCCAGCTGGTGCTGGGCCAGGGGGCCGGCGGGGTTGAGATACCCGGCGGGGTGGTGCAGATAGACATCGACACGCGTCCAGATACCCCGGTCGATACCCCGCCAGATACCCAGTCAGACAAGCCGATCATCCAGACCATGTATCACCAAGACGAACCACCCTCCGATCCGCGGCCCTCCGGGCTGGTGGCGCTTTTGTGCGAAGAACCCCGCAAGGGGGTGGCCCGATGATTTTGCTCCAACTCGAAGGATATTGATTCAATGATCTTCCCGGTTCTTCTCTGTGGCGGGTCCGGCACCCGTCTCTGGCCGCTCTCGCGCAAGTCCTACCCCAAGCAGTTCGCCGACGTGGTGGGCGAGGAAAGCCTGTTCCAGGCCTCGGCCCGGCGCTTTACCGGGAATGGCTTTGCCGCGCCGCTGGTGGTCACCGGGGACCCCTTCCGCTTTATCGTGACCGAGCAGCTGGACGAGATCGGGCTGGAGCCCTCGGGCATCCTGATCGAGCCGGAGGGCCGCAACACCGCGCCCGCCGCCGCCGCCGCCGCGCTTTTCGCCCTGGCCCAGGACGCCGACGCGATGATCCTGCTGGTGCCCTCGGATCACGCCATCTCGCAGCCCGAGCTGTTCCGCGACGCGGTACTGGCCGGCGCGCCCGCCGCCGAGGCGGGCCAGATCGTCACCTTCGGCATCGCGCCGACACGTGCGGAAACCGGCTATGGCTGGCTGGAAACCGGCACCGAGCAGAACGGCGTGTCAAAGCTGGAGCGCTTTGTCGAGAAACCCGACGCCGCCACCGCCGAGACGCTTTTCGCCGACGGCCGCTATCTCTGGAACGCGGGGGTCTTCCTGGCCAGGGCCAGCGTGCTGGTCGAGGCCTTCCGCAGCCACGCCCCCGAGATGCTCGACCAGGTCGCCGCCGCCATGCAAGCGGCGCAGGGTGACCTGGGCTTTACCCGCATCGACCCGGATCTCTGGGCGCAGGTCGCCGATGAATCGATCGACTACGCGGTGATGGAAAAGGCCTCCAACCTCTCGGCGGTGCGTTTCGACGGCCACTGGACCGACCTGGGCGGCTGGGAATCCGTCTGGCTGGAATCCGAACGGGACGAAGAGGGCAACGCGGTTTCCGACCATGCCACCGCGCTCGACTGCGAAGGCTCGCTCTTGCGGGCCGAGGCCGGCGACCAGGAGCTGATCGGCATCGGGCTCAAGAACGTGGTCGCCGTGGCCATGCGCGACGCGGTCATGGTCGCCGACATGAGCCAGGCGCAGAACGTCAAGCAGGCGGTCAAGGTCCTCAAGGACCGCGGCGCCAAGCAGGCGACAAGCTTCCCGGTCGATCACCGTCCCTGGGGCTGGTTCGAAAGCCTGGTGATCGGCGAGCGGTTCCAGGTGAAACGCATCCACGTCCACCCCGGCGCCTCGCTCTCGCTGCAATCGCACCACCACCGGTCGGAACACTGGATCGTGGTGCAGGGCACGGCCAAGGTGACGGTCGACGAAGAGGTCAAGCTGATCACGGAAAACCAGTCGGTCTACATCCCGCTGGGCGCGGTGCACCGGATGGAAAACCCCGGCAAGGTGCCGATGGTGCTGATCGAGGTGCAGACCGGCTCCTACCTGGGCGAGGACGACATCATCCGCTACGAGGACGTCTACGCGCGGAGCTGAGGTCGACCGTTGCAGGAAGGGGGCCGACCGGAGGCATGCGTCCTGCATGCCCCCCGTCCCTGCGGGACTCCCCCCAGGGTATTTGTGCAACCAAAGAAGCAAGGGCGCGGCGCGGGTCTCTCCGCCGCGCCCTTGTTGCGTCCTGCGCAAGCGACCGCGCGCCCCGAGGTGGGTCATCCGGAGGCCGGCTGCGTGCGACGAAGCTGCCGTTCGCCGCAGACATCGGACCATGTGCTTATGTGGTCGTCGGCAGGAAGCCACCCAATATGGTGCCCCGCGTCCGGATGGACTGTACAAGTTGGTAACAGCGCCGCAACTTGGCATTGAACCCGCCGGGTTCCGCCTGATCAAAAAAACCGCAAATCTTCGGAGAAACCGCTCATGCCCAAAAGCCCCTGATTTTCCTGATTGCCCTCCTCGCCACGCCTGCGATGTCGGATATCTCGGACGAGGCGAATGCCTGCATTGACGCGCTTCGGGCAGCCCATGGCAATATCGGCGGCGAAGTCTTGGGACAGGAAGGCAGCGAAGCGGGCACCCTCGTCCGGCTTCGCGACGCGAACGGGGCAGAGTACGAATGCGTCGTCTGGTCCGGCCCCGAGGTTGCGGAATTGCGGCGCGTCGGAACCGGACCGAGTGGTGCTGACGATGGCGGAGGTGCGATGGCCGGGGTTGTCTCGGGCACCAAGCGCGTGTCCTTCGACAAGGGCACGAGCGGGACGGCCATGACAGCGACACTGAACCCGGAGAGCTCCGTGCGCTATGTCCTCGGGGCGAGCGACGGACAATTCCTGAACGTGGATATCGGTTCGCACGGCGGCGCGCTGGACTACAGGATAGAGAACCCGGACGGGTCGGAACTGCTGGGTCTGATGGCATCGGACACGCCCTACGAAGGCCAGCTTTGGCAATCGGGCGACCACGTCATCGAGATCCTGAATGCCGGGGCGCAACCGGTGACATTCGATATCGGGATCGGAATCAGATAACCGTTTCCGGTCACTCAAGCGATGCAGGGGCGTTTCTGCCTTCTTTGGTTTGGAAAATGCCGCGGAGAGCGCGAGAGGCAGCGCCTCTCGTACCTTCGCCTGCGAAGGTCTTCAGCGCGCCGATGAAACCTCCCTCGGAGGTTTCATCGGCCTTCGCCTGAACCGGAGCTCAGCCCGGCACCGCGATCTCCCCGTCCACCTCCACCGTGACCGGCTGCGGGAATCGCACCGCCTCGGGCGCATCGGCGCCATGCGGCAGCAGCACCGTGGCCTCCAGCCCCGCCTCCGTCAGGCGCACCGATTGCACCCAGCCCTCGCCGGGGCTGTCGCTCTCTTCGGCGGCCAGCACCGCCAGGTCATAGGCCGCGCCATTGGCGATCAGGCTGTTCCCCTGCCGCTCCAGCACCAGCTCCCCCTCCCGGCGCACCGGGGCGAATACGATCGTCAGCTTGGTCATGGCTTTCCTCCTCAGGCCCAGCGTCCAAAGGCCAGGAGGCCGGTGGCATAGGCCACCCTTGCCCCCGACAGCCCCCAGACCGAGAAATTCACCCCCGCCGCGGTCGGCGCGCCCACGCTGGCGAAATGCGCCGTCTGCACCTGGCCCGTGGCCTGCACGACGGGCACCGTCCCGCCCAGGAAACCGGCCGGAAAGCTCCAGAGCGTCTGGCCCGTGGCGCTCGATGTCTTCTGCTGCCAGCAGAGCTGGGTGCCATCCGCCAGCCGCAGGTAATGCCCGTTGGCATTCTCGCCGCTTTCCAGCACCGCACCGGTGGGGGTGCCGCCTGTCTGCGCGACCGTGCCCAGCAGGTTGCCCGGCCCATAAGCGTAATCCGCCCGCGCCAGTTTCCCCGTGCCGGTGTCGGTGGCGCTGTCCTGCACCGCCGCCCCCGTGGCCGTGCCGCTGGCCCCGTCGAAGCTCAGCGCCGTGACCCAGGCGGCGCCGTCGGCGCTGACCTTGATGGCGAACTCATCCGACCCGGTGGTGCCCATCTCGGCCCGGCCGCTCCAATCGGTCTGGAAGAGCAGGCTGGCGGTGTCGCTCTGGGCCGCCTTGTTGACCTTCAGCTGGTGGCCCGCGCCGTCATGGGTCAGCAGGGTGGCAGGCGCCACACTGGTCAGCCGGTTGGTGGCATCCGCCGCGCCGTTCACGCCCAGCCTGTCCGCCTGCAGCGCCCCGGCCCCGTCGCGCCAGGCGATCCCGTCGAAACGGACTTGCGTATCTTCCGAGAGTACCCGGGCGCGCCAGCCCGCCACCGGGGCCTGAAAGATCCATGTATTCATGTCGTATACAGCGATGGTGCCGTCCTGCCCGGCCCAGTCGCCGGTGGCGCCGGCGGGCACCAGGTAGCGGTCGCCCTGCGCCGGGCTGGCGGGCGGCGCGGTCACATCGCGGGCGATCACCGCCAGCTGCACCGCCACGTCCAGCCGCCGCAGCGCCTCGTTATGGGTGACATGTTTCTGCGCCTGGGACGGCAGCAGGTAAGGCAGCGTGAGAACCGCCGAGACATCGGACATGGGACAACCCTCCTCGAAGCACGGCGCCCAGAGCTAGGGCGGGAAGGTTAACCGGGCTCTATGCCAACGCACGCCCCCGGCAGGATCGCGCAACACCGCAGGGCGAGGGTCACCCCGCCGCCGCCATGTGATGCAGCCGGTAGCGCCCGGCGGTGCCCGCGACCCCAGCCGCCGCGCGCAGCTCCCCGGCCAGACCCTCCAGCGCCTCCGCCGCATAGCCCGTGACCAGCATCAGCCAGGGCATCACCTGGTCCCTGCCGCGCAGCGCCTGTTCGCGGGTCATCGGTGGCGCCGCCGCCGGGCGCAACAGATGCGCCGTCACCAGCCCACGCCGCGCCACAAGCTCCGGCAAGAGCCCCTCCAGCCGGGCGGCCAGCGCCGCTTCCGCCCCGGCCTCGGGGGTAAAGCGCAGCACCAGCGCCTCGCCGCCCAGGCCGATCCCCGCCCCCGCCAGAACCTCGGCAAAGCCCCGCACCATGCCGCGAAACCGCGGCATCATCGCGCCCGTCCAGGGCGTCGGGTCGTTCAACCGGTCGAGGTAGGGCTGCGAGGTCGCCACATCCGTACCCGTCACGTCATAGGTCACCAGGTTGCGCGGCCCGTCGTCCAGCGCGACCCAACGCACCGCCCGCAGGAACCCGGGCACGGCGAGGCGCTCGGCGAAATGTTCATGGCTGTGCCAGTCGTCGTGATCGGCGTCGTCCCCCTCGATATCGTAGAACAGCACCATGACCGCCTCGCCCAGCATCGCCGTCCCTCCCCTGTCGACGGGGCAAAGGCTAGCCGGAGGCGGCGGGGCTGTCACCCGTGCGGGGGATACCCCGACGGCAGAGCGGAGCCGCGCCGGTTGGGGCAGAATCGCGATAGTTTAGCGATTGCAGCCTGACCCCGCGTCGGCTGAACACCCTGCTGAGACTTCACATCCTGCCCCGCCTGCTCTCCGTACACGCTGCGCGATAAGAGAAATGCAACGTGTCTGTGCAAACCTCGCCACCGCATTTCCTGGGAGCGCAACTATGGCAACAATCAACGGGGGCAGTGGCGACAATACCTTGAACGGGACATCCGGGAACGACACGATCGTCGGCGGCGAAGGGGCCGATGCAATCGACGCCGGGGCCGGAGACGATATCGTCCACGGAGATGACGCCTTCGGATCTGCCGACGGCGGCGACACCATTGATGCAGGCGACGGTGCAGACACGGTCTATGGTGCCGATGGTGACGATGTCATCCAGGGCGGTGCCGGGGCGGACAGCCTGCATGGTGCCGAAGGCAACGATATCGTCGATGGCGGCGATGGCAATGACACGCTCTATGGCGATCAGGGGAATGACACGCTCGATGGGGGCGGTGCCGACGACCTGATCTATGGCGGCGACGGCGATGACGAAATTCGCGGCGGCGCGGGTAATGACACGATCTACGGACATGCCGGCGCGGATTCGTTCGTCATCACGACAGGCAGCGAAAATGACGTGATCGAAGATTACAACGCAGGCGATGGCGACATCCTTGTCATCGACTACCCGGGGATTACGACCTACGCCGAACTTGAGCCTTACCTGAGTGACGATGGCAATTGGGGCACTCTGATCTCTCTCCCGGACGGGTCCGTGACCCAGGTCAAATGGTTGAACTATGGGTCTCAATCAGCGTCGGATTTCAGCTTTCAGTCGGGTCCGCTGTGTTTTCTGAAGGGCACCCTGATCGATACGGCGACAGGCCCCAGGCCGGTCGAGACGCTGCGCCCGGGCGACATGGTCGAGACTCTGGATAGCGGAATGAAACCGATCAGGTTCATTTCCTGTAGACGTTACAAGTTGAGAGTGTCAGGTCTTCTGTGTATGACTGATCCGGTTCATGCTTCACGGAAAGGAAGCATGAATGACCATCTCGA
>NZ_JAHXRQ010000304.1 GCF_019392335.1 Mameliella sp. CS4 | reverse complement strand
CGGCGCAGGCGCACCGTCCCACACCTCGTTCAAGGTGTGTCGTGAAGTGGCGCTTGAGTCGAGCACAGACTGCAGTTCCCGAGTGGTCATATCCCGGGAGCCGAGCATTCTTTCCAGCAATTGGGGGCTTGTAAGGGATTGATGATCGGGAGCAGCGCCGCGCGGTTGCGAGAGGTGTTGATAGATGCGCTGATGGCGACGCCTCACGCTTTTGGCCAGCCGGGTATGCAAC
>NZ_JAHXRQ010000303.1 GCF_019392335.1 Mameliella sp. CS4 | reverse complement strand
ATTTATTACTAGAGCAGTTTGGGGGAGCTCAGGGCGAGCTCGCAGCGGCCTCCCGCTACTTCACCCAAGCGTTGGCAGAAGATGATCCAGGCAGAAAAGATCTGCTGATGGATATCGCCACCGAAGAGCTCAGTCACCTTGAGATTGTCGGATCGATCATCGTGATGTTGAACAAGGGCGCCAAGGGACGAATGGCCGAAGGTGTGGAGGAGGAAGGCGAGCTATACCGCGCC
>NZ_JAHXRQ010000302.1 GCF_019392335.1 Mameliella sp. CS4 | reverse complement strand
CCGCCGACGAGGACGAGTTCCGCTCGGTGGGGGAGAACGACGGCGAGGGCACACTCAGCGAGTTCGCCGTCTACGGCCCGTTCGCCGGGATGTACGAGGGCGCCGAGTACACCTCGCCGATCAGCGGCACCGTGTCCTTCAAGGACGAGGAGAAGCCCGCCGAGAGTCTCCCGCCGGCCGACACGGAGGATCCCACCGACACGGAGGATCCCACCGACAAGGGTGAGGCCACC
>NZ_JAHXRQ010000301.1 GCF_019392335.1 Mameliella sp. CS4 | reverse complement strand
CGATCACCGGCACGGACAAGTCCCTCGACTCAGCCCTGAGACGCCTCGTCCGGCCGGTGGCGGACCGGGCGCGCTATTACCTGATCCTGGTCGCGCAGATCGGCGGCCTGCTGGCCCTGCTGAAGATCTCGCACGGCGTCACGGCGATCAACACTTACTACGGGGTGGCGCTCCCCGTGGCGCTGGCCCTCGCGATGACGCGGGTGCGCTTCGCCGCCGCCGATCTCGCCGCG
>NZ_JAHXRQ010000300.1 GCF_019392335.1 Mameliella sp. CS4 | reverse complement strand
CCATCCGGTCCGCGACAACCAGAGCACCCGCACGGTCGGTGAGCGCGGGCCCGCGACGCTCGAGAACTACCAGTTCATCGAGAAGATCACGCACTTCGATCGCGAGCGCATTCCGGAGCGCGTCGTGCACGCCCGCGGCGCCGGCGCCCACGGCTGGTTCGAGGCCTACGGCAAGATCGGCGACGAGCCGGCCTCCAAGTACACCCGCGCCCGCGTGCTGAACGAGACCGGCG
>NZ_JAHXRQ010000299.1 GCF_019392335.1 Mameliella sp. CS4 | reverse complement strand
AATAGATAATTTTTTGAAAGATTTACCCAAAAAGCCTGAAACGTTTAACGCCTTTCTTGCCCACTTTGGAGATAAAGCAGAATCTGCACCGGTCAGTGCCGCCGTGCAGGCACTGGCCTGCGCGCCTGAAGGCAGCGCCCCCAAGGTGCTGATGGGCCCAGGGAAACAGATCATTGGGAATGTGTTTGAACACCTGAATCAATTCAGCGCAAATCCCACCCAGTGTATTTTTG
>NZ_JAHXRQ010000298.1 GCF_019392335.1 Mameliella sp. CS4 | reverse complement strand
CTCAACCACGGGTGCGTCCAGGCTCAGCGGGAAACCTGCCGTGTGCCAGGCCTTGAGGCCACCGTCCAGAATAAACACGCCATCACGCTTGCCCAGCCAGGCCAGCAGCCACCAGGCGCGGGCGGCATAGGCGCCGGGGCCGTCGTCATACAGCACGATATCGGTGTCGGCGTTGATGCCCCAGGCCCGCAGCTGCACAACCAACGTATCCGCTGCCGGTAGCGGGTGGCGAC
>NZ_JAHXRQ010000297.1 GCF_019392335.1 Mameliella sp. CS4 | reverse complement strand
CCGAGCGCTACCGGACCACCGAGCAGGTCGAGCGCGCCTTCGTGGAGGATCGCGAGCACACCTTCCTCTACAGCGACGGCGAGGGGTTCCACTTCATGAACCCCGAGAACTACGAGCAGATCGCGGTGCCGGAGGACGTGGTCGGCGACGCCGCCCCGTATCTCCAGGAGGGCATGGCGGTGATGCTCTCCGTCCATAACGGCGTCCCGCTGACCATCGAGCTGCCCCAGCGCG
>NZ_JAHXRQ010000296.1 GCF_019392335.1 Mameliella sp. CS4 | reverse complement strand
ATCGCCGAACGACTCCTCGAAGTTATGGGTATACGACAGCGAACCGAACAGCACCGCCGGATCGAAGGTTTTCACCAGGGAGATGCCTGGCGTCACCGACCACACCCCGTTACCCGTCGGCAGGCTTTCCGGCACGGCCAGGTTATTGTTATTGGCTTGCTCGATCAGCTTGATGCCGTAGGGCTCCTGGCCAGTGGGGGCCTTGACGCGCACCGAAACCACAGCGTCCGGCAGG
>NZ_JAHXRQ010000295.1 GCF_019392335.1 Mameliella sp. CS4 | reverse complement strand
AACGGCAGCTAGATCGACGTTGTAGCCCTTTGCGGCCAGGGCCTCGAGGACGAGATACTTCACTGTCACGCGGCGGTTCAGCGCTTCCTGACGTAATGCGGTCCAGACTGTGTCAGGTACTTCGAATTTCAGGGTTGCCGCTTTCGAGGGGGCAAGAGGGGTTTTGGGTTCTTGAGTAAAAGGACCCATGCCCTTTTGAGGCTCTGTCGCTACTGACGTAGAGGGTTCGGTCTTCA
>NZ_JAHXRQ010000002.1 GCF_019392335.1 Mameliella sp. CS4 | reverse complement strand
CCTGCACCGAATTGATGAAATCCTGGCTCACCTTGGCCTTGTCGTGACCGTAGGGCAGCAGGTGCTCACCCGGAATGCCCAGACCGTCGCCAATCTCCTGGATCGGTTTCTTGTTGGCCTCGCGGGCGATTTCGATATCCGTTTTATGTGCCATGTTAAGTCCCTGTGGGTTGGAGCTTGGATTACTCGGCTGCGGTTTTTGCCAAGGCCTCGACCCTCACGGCCGAGAACTTGAACTCCGGGATCTTGCCGTAGGGGTCGATCGCCGGGTTGGTCAGGACGTTCGCCGCCGCCTCGACGTAGGCGAAGGGGACGAAAACCATGTCCTCGGACACGGCGCGGTCGGCCCGCGCCATGATCTCGATGCTGCCCCGCCGGGTGGTCAGGCGGATCATCTCGCCCGGTGTCACGCCAAGCGAGCGCAGCGTTCTGGGGTGCAACGAACAGTTCGCTTCGGGTTCCACCGCGTCCAGGACACTGGCGCGTCGTGTCATCGACCCGGTGTGCCAGTGTTCCAGTTGGCGGCCCGTGGTCATGATCATAGGGTAGGCCGCGTCCGGCGCCTCATCCGGCGGAATGACCGCGGCGGGGGTGAACTTTGCCCGGCCTTCGGGGCGCGGGAAACCGTCGCCAAAGACCACCGCCTGCCCCGGATCGGTCGGGCTGAGCGAAGGATAGGTCACGGTTTCGGTTTCCAGCCGGTCCCAGGTGATGTTGTCCAGTGACGTCATCACCAGCTTCATCTCTGCAAAGACCTCGGAAACGTCGGAATACTCCCAGGGCAGGCCAAGGCGCTGCGCCAGCTCTACGGTGATCGCCCAGTCCTCGCGCGCCTCGCCCGGAGGGGCCACTGCCGGGCGCACGCGCTGCACTTGCCGGTTGGTGTTGCTGACGGTGCCGTTCTTTTCATAGAGCGCCGAGGCGGGCAGGATCACATCGGCGAAGTTGGCCGTCTCGGTCAAGAAGATGTCCTGCACCACCAGGTGTTCCAGCTTGGCAAAGGCCTCGCGGGCGTGGTCCACGTCCGGGTCGGACATGGCCGGGTTTTCACCCTGGATATACATGCCCTTGATGTTGCCCGCGTAGACCTGATCGACGATCTCGGTCACGGTCAGGCCCTTCTTGTTGGACCAATCCTCGTCCCGGCCCCAGACGCCAAAGATGTCTTCCCGAACCGCGTCATCCTCGACCGAGCGATAGTCGGGCACGAACATCGGGATCAGGCCCGCATCAGAGGCGCCCTGCACGTTGTTCTGACCGCGCAGCGGGTGCAGGCCGGTTCCCGGACGACCGACATGGCCGGTCATCAGCGCCAGGCTGATGAGGCAACGCGAGTTGTCGGTGCCGTGGATGTGCTGGCTGACGCCCATGCCCCAGAAGATCATCCCCGCCTTGGCACCGGCAAAGGTGCGGGCCACGTCGCGGATCACGTCCGGCGCAATACCGCAGATCGCCTCCATCGCCTCGGGGGTGAAGGCCTTGAGGTGTTCTTTCTCGGCCTCCCAGTTCTCGGTGAAGGCCTCGATGTACTGCTGGTCGTAAAGCCCCTCTTCGACGATCACGTTCATGATCGCGTTCAGCAGGCTGACATCGGCCCCCGGGCGGAACTGCACCATCTGGTAGGCATGGCGTTTCAGCCCCTGCCCGCGCGGGTCCATCACGATCAGCTTGCCGCCGCGCTTTGCGAACTGCTTGAAATAGGTCGCGGCGACGGGGTGATTTTCCAGCGGGTTGGCGCCGATGATGATTGCAACGTCCGCGTTCTCGACCTCATTGAAGGTGGCCGTCACGGCGCCGGACCCGACGTTTTCGATCAGGGCCGAAACAGAGGAGGCGTGGCACAGCCGCGTGCAGTGGTCGACGTTGTTGTGCTTGAAACCCTGCCGGATCAGCTTCTGGAACAGGTAGGCCTCTTCGTTGGTGCACTTGGCGCTGCCGAAGCCCGCCACCGACTGCCCGCCATGCGCCTGTCGCAGATTGGCCAGACCACCGGCGGCGGCCTGCATCGCCTCTTCCCACGAGGCTTCGCGGAAATGGGTCATCAGGTTGCCGGGATCGACGTTCAGACCCTTGGGCGGCGCATCCTCTCGGCGGATCAGCGGTTTGGTCAGCCGGTGCGGGTGGTGGATGTAGTCGAAACCAAAGCGGCCCTTGACGCAAAGGCGGCCCTCGTTCGCAGGACCGTTGATGCCCTCGACGTATTTGACCTTGCCGTCCTTGACCTTGAGCGAGACCTTGCAGCCGACGCCACAGAAGGGGCAGACGCTTTCGGTTTCGCTGTCATAGTCCGCGCTGTCGCCATGCTGAGCCTCGTCGACCACGGTTGAGGGCATCAAGGCGCCGGTCGGGCAGGCCTGAACGCATTCACCGCAGGCCACGCAGGTCGAGGCCCCCATCGGGTCGGCGAAATCGAAGGTCGGATAGGCATCGTGGCCACGCCCGGCCATGCCGATCACGTCGTTGACCTGCACTTCGCGGCAGGCCCGCACGCAAAGACCGCATTGGATACAGGCATCCAGGTTGACGCTCATCGCGACGTGGCTGTCGTCCAGCAGCGGGATGCGGCCCTCTTCGAGCTTGGGAAAGCGGCTTGCGTCGACACCGTTGATGTCCGCCATTTCCCAGAGATGCGATGACCGGTCATGCGCCTCTTCGCGCACAGGCTGGTCCGCCACCAGCAGTTCCATGACCAGGCTGCGGGCGCTTTCAGCGCGCGGCGTGGCGGTGTTGACCACCATGCCGTCTTGCGGCTCGCGGATGCAGGAGGCGGCCAGCGTGCGCTCGCCCTCGATCTCGACCATGCAGGCGCGGCAGTTGCCATCGGGGCGATAGCCCGGCGCGGGCTTGTGGCAGAGGTGCGGGATCTTCAGACCGCGGCCATTGGCCACTTCCCAGATCGTCATCCCCTTTTCGGCGGTGACGTCCTGGCCGTCCAGCTTGAAGGTGATTGTCTCGCTCATCGCTCAGACCTCGTCGGGAAAATGCTTGATTGTCAGGCGGATCGGGTTCGGGGCGGCCTGTCCAAGGCCGCAGATCGAGGCATCGACCATCGTCTGGCTCAGTTCTTCGAGCAGGCTCTGGTCCCAGCGGTCGGCCTGCATCAGCTTGACCGCCTTCTCACAGCCCGCGCGGCAGGGGGTGCACTGGCCACAGCTTTCGTCCTCGAAGAACCGCAGCATGTTCAGCGCCGCGTCCCGTGCACTGTCCTTGTCCGACAGGACAACAACGGCAGCAGACCCGATGAACGAGCCGTGCGGCTGCAGTGTATCGAAATCCAGCGGCACATCGTTCAGCGAGGCGGGCAACAGGCCGGAGGACGGACCGCCGGGCTGGTACGCTTTGAAGCTGTGCCCATCCAGCATGCCACCAGCCGCCTCGATGATGTCGGTGATGGCCGACCCGGCGGGCAAAAGGTGGACACCGGGATTTTTCACACGGCCGGAGACCGAGTAGCTGCGCAGCCCCTTGCGGCCGTTCTTTTCGACAGAGTTCAGAACCTCCGGCCCTTCGCGCAGGATTCGGGCCACCCACTTCAGGGTCTCGACGTTGTGAACCAGGGTCGGCCGATCAAAGACACCGACCTGGGCGACAAAGGGCGGACGGTGGCGCGGGATGCCGCGCTTGCCCTCGATCGATTCGATCATCGCGCTTTCTTCGCCGCAGATATAGGCGCCCGCGCCGCGGCGCAGGTCGATACATCCGGGCGCGACAATGCCCGCCTCTTCCAGCGCCGCGATTTCGCGGCGGAGGATTTCCAGCACGGCGGGGTATTCGTCGCGCATGTAGATGAAACAGGTCTCGGCCTCGACGGCCCAGGCCGCGATCAGCATCCCCTCGAGGAACAGATGCGGCGTGCGCTCAAGGTAATAGCGGTCCTTGAAGGTCCCCGGTTCGCCCTCGTCCCCGTTGACCGCCAGATAGCGCGGCCCCGGGTTGGCGCGCACGAAACCCCACTTCTTGCCCGAGGGGAAACCCGCGCCGCCGAGACCGCGCAGACCGGCGGACAGGACCTTGTCCTGCACCGCTTCCCAGTCGCCGCCCTCGCGCAACTCGGCCAGCGCCTTGTAGCCACCGTCAGCCCGGTAGGCGTCCAGCGTCTGGTAGTCGGGAACGTGGGCGTGGGTTTCGCCTTCGGCAATCGCCGCCTTCACCTTTTCCGGCGTGGCGTGATCGATGTGGTTGTGCCCCAGTTCCAGAACCGGGGCCGTGTCGCAGCGCCCCATGCAGGGCGCCCGCAGCACACGAACCTCAGCCGGGTCCATGCCCTCTTCCAGAGCTGCGCGTAGCTGTTCCGCACCCGCCAGTTCGCAGGACAGTGAATCGCAGACGCGGATCGTCAGCGCGGGCGGCGGGGTTTCGTTTTCCTTGATGACGTCGAAATGCGCATAAAAGGTCGCGACCTCGTAGACCTCGGCCATGCTCAGGCGCATTTCCTCGGCCAGCGCGCGCAGATGCCGGGCCGAAAGATGCCCAAAGCTGTCCTGAATCCGGTGCAGATGCTCGATCAGCAGGTCACGCCGACGCGGCGCATCCCCCAGAAGAGAGCGAACCTCGGCCAGCGCTTCGTCATCGTACTGACGGCCTTTCGGCGTGTGGCGCCCTTTGCCTCGGCCTGTCTTCCAGATACCCACGTCATCGAGCGACATGATCCACGATCCTCTCGGTTTTTAGACCTTCAATACTTTCCCAATAATCAATTTATTTTACCCACGGTCAACACCAAATTTTGGTTGCGGAGGGATTCGGGCACTGCAAACGAGGATTGAGTAGCGCCATTCGCACGACAGATCCGGGCGGTGCGGGCATCGTTCCGAAAGGGGCGCCTCCCCAGAGAAATCATAGATTTTACGTTCTGAATCAGACGCATGGTCCAAGGTCTTGGGCTTGTCGGGACAACACAACCCGCCCGTTCCGTCTCCATCTTCCGAAGCCTGCCCAGGTCAGCAGCAGCCTTGGAACGGCGACAGAGACGGGTCGATCCGCAGCGCCGTCTCGACAATGCCAGTGAAATTCCGGGACACGTCCCGATGTAGCGGCTGTGCCCCCACCTACACCGGTAGGAATGGCCGCCCCTGCCGCGCGATCACAGGGGAAAACGCCCCGTTGTCCGCAATTCGAACCCGCCGGGAATCAGGCTGGAGAATCGACTTGGCCCCGACATCGCGGACAGGCCGGGCGATACCAGTCTCCGGGCTTGTGCGCTGACCGGATCAACTGGGCCAGTCCACCAGCTCCGCCTCGATCTGGCCGCGCAAGGCGTTGCACATCCGCAAACCCGTAGCGGTCCGCAGGTCTTCCGGCGTCACGCTCCCGACCCGCAGCTGGCCCGTGGACAGCAGGTGCGCCCGCATGACACCGGGCAATACCCCGTCCGACAGTGGCGGCGTCACCCAGTGATCACCTTGCCGGACAGTCACGTTGGTAATCGTCCCCTCGCAGACATGCCCTTTCTCATTGAGAAAGATCGCCTCGTCCACGCCTTCGGGAAGAGCCGCGCGCACATCATCGTAGAGCCGCCGGCGGGTGGATTTCACCTGCAACCAGGGGTCTGTCGACTCGAGCGTTTCTGGCGCGATGGCAATGCGCCAGATCCCGGCAGGCGGTGGCAGGGGCGCGGTGGTCGTCTCGATTCGCCCATCGCCGCGCAACAGAACACGCACCCGCAAAGGCCCCTCTCCGGCTATCTCTGCCAGGGCAGCGTCAAACGACCCGGGATCGAAATGAAACCCCAGCTTGCGAGCCGAAAGGCACATCCTGTCACGGTGCCGACGCGCCAGAGTCACGCCCTGCCCCGGCTGCCACAGCATGGTTTCGATCAGGCCGGTTCCTGCTGGAACGTCGCGAAACGGCTCTTCCACAGCGCCTCCTCGTATTCACTGTCTGCGCGGCTGTCCCAGACAAGGCCGCCGCCGACATTCAGCACCGCCTTGCCCTTCTCGACCAGCAGGGTCCGGATCGCCACGTTGAATTCCGATCGACCGTCCGGCGCGGCCCAGCCGATGGCCCCGCAATAGGCCTCGCGCGGGGCCGTCTCCAGATCGCTGATGACTTCCATCGCGCGGATCTTGGGCGCGCCGGTGATCGACCCGCAAGGAAACAGAGCCCGAAAGATGTCGGACAGTTCGGTCCCGGGCGCCAGCCGCGCCTCGATCTGGCTGACCATCTGGTGCACGGTCTCGTAGGTTTCCACCTTGAACAGTTCCGGCACCGACACGGTTCCAGGCAGCGCGACGCGCGACAGGTCATTGCGCAAGAGATCCACGATCATGAGATTTTCGGCCAGGGTCTTTTCGTCTGCGGCCAGCCAACCGCGCAGGTCCGCGTCCTCTTTTGACGTTCGGCCTCGTGGCGCGGTTCCCTTCATCGGGCGCGTCGCGATGCGGCCAGTCCCGTCGACACGGAAAAACAACTCGGGCGAGCGCGACAGAATGGCCGGACCGTCCGTCTGCAAGATCAGCGCACCGTGCGACACCGGCTGACGGGCTGCAAGCGCACCATAGAGCCCCCGCAGATCACCGGAAAACGGAGCGCAAAGCGGGAAGGTCAGGTTCGCCTGGTAGATATCCCCGGAACCGATCCAGTCGTGAACCTGCGCGAAGGCACTTGCATACCGTGCGGCATCCCAACCGGGCTGGAAGGCCCCCAGGCTAAAATCTCCTGCCGCAGACGCTGGCGCCGGTCCGGGGGCCGGATAGACGCCGAAGCACAAAAGCGGCATGCGCCGCATGTCCGGCATCCGTTCGGCAAGGCGCGGTTCCAGCGCATAGCCAAGTTCATAGCTGGCATAGCCGGCCAGCCAATGGCCCGCGTTGCGCGCAGCATCCAGGTCTACCAGTGCGGCCGGCACGTCCTCTGCCCAGTCGGCACGGATCAGGCGTGACGGCTGTGCAAATTCTGCCGCCGCAACGCCGGGGCCAAAATCGAACCGTATTTGCATCGCGCGCCCTGCCCGGAAGACCCATTGTCAGAGTCGGGAGCGTTACAACAGGAACGCCCTTGGTTCAATTTGTTTCACCCAAGGGAAATCCGACCAGAGCTGTAACGGCAGGAAAGCGCTGTCGTCATCGGTTGTTTTGAAGGGCCTTGGTTTTGGACCTGTCCCGCTTTCGTGCCGCCCCAAGTGCTCGTTTTGGCCACCTTCCGTTCGAAGGCAACGGGGCTTTTCCAGCCCGATGCAGAGTCTCGGCGTCGGGGATTGTAGAAACCGTTGACGTATTCGAAGATCGCCGTTTCGGCCTGCCGCGTTTCCCATGACCAGCGCCGGATCAACCCGGCCTTGAGGGGCCTGAAGGCCGTTTCAACAGCGGCGATGGCATGGCAATTGCCTTTTCCGCTCATCAATACTTTGAAGCCATGCTGGCGCAGTAGTTTCCGATAGTCATGCAAGCAATATCGGCCGCCTCTGTCCGTGTGGTGAAAGCGCGAGACGGTCGAGGATTTGAAGACTGGGCTCAAGGAACCCCGGTCCTCCGTTCTCAACGAGGCCGAGGAGGCACTGGTTGTTGCCTTTCGGCGCCACATGCTCTTCCCGCTGAACGACTGTCTCTATGCCCTGCAGCCCTCGACCTGGGAGTTTCTGGAGCACGTGCTTGAGCCCCGGCATCATGTCCGGCGAAGCGTGCGTTCTTCCGGTTCAGTGCAATGGGGCGGATTGTCCGTTCCACGGCATTGCTGTCCAGCTCGACCCGTCCATCGGTCAGGAACAGACAGAGGCCGTCCCAGTATTTGGCGATGTATTCCAGCGCCTCGCCCAAGGGCGATTTCGACGCGACACGGGCACGGTGATGGTTGAGCCCTGCTTCCAGCTCGGCGGTGATCGGTGCGGAGTGTTCCTGTCTCGCGGCGTGGCAGGCCACAGGATCACTGCCCCGGATTTCGGCCTCGATGCGATAGAGTTCGCCGATGCGCTTCACCCCACCTTCGGCAATCGGCGCAGAACCGGTGCGGGTGATCTCGACCAGTTTTCGACGCGCGTGAGCCCGGCAATAGGCCAGCCGCATTTCGGGACCGACGCGGTCGGGCGCGATCAGCCGGTTGTCGCCAGCATAGCCATCCATTGCCCGGCAGGCGATTTGCAAAGCAAATCTGCTGGGAGGGGACCCGCAGGATGCCGCCGAAGCGGTCCAGTATCCGTTCGGCATGGCCGCCGCCACGACCCGGCGCATAGGTGAAGGCCACGCCCGGCGGGTCATCTCCGCCCCATGGCCGGTCGTCGCGAGCCAGCGCCCAGAAGTAACCGGTCTTGGTCTTGCGCCGCCCAGGATCCAGCACCGGGGCCCGGGTCTCGTCTGTTCCCCGGCAGGCGATTGCGAAGCAATCTGCCGAGAGGGCATGAACAGCTTGGTCGACCGCTTCAGGTCAGCGATCAGCACATCGAAGACAGGGCACAGTTCGAAGGCCACCCGCCCGACCCAGTCGGCCAGGGGTGAGCGGTCGAGGTCGATGCCTTGGCGGCTGTAGATCTGCGCCTGCCTATACAGGGGCAAGTGATCGGCATACTCGCTGACCAGCACATGCGCGATGGTTGCCTCGGTCGGCAACCCGCCGGGGATCAGGCGTGCCGGCGCCGGAGCCTGCACCACACCATCGATGCAGGAGCGGCAGGCATATTTGGGACGGCAATGTCATCGGGAAGGTCGGCGGCGGACAACGTGGCTACCGTCTACCAGAACCAGCCGCCCATGCTTCCGCAAAGCACCTTCCGAGTCATCTGCCGCAGCTATTCGACGGCCTCCGGGGTCCGTGCCGAGATTGCCCGGACACGGCGCCAGTCGAGGCCGGCAAACAGCGCCTCGAACTGGGCATGGCTGAGCGTCATCAGCCCGTCCCGGATGGCAGGCCAGGTGACGCTGTGCTCCTCCAGGCGTTTGCAGGCCATGATCCGCCCGGGACCGCCCCAATAGAGCAGCTTCAGCCGATCCGCCCGCTTTGCGCGGAACACGAAGACGGTCCCGGTAAAGGGGGCCTTGCGCAGCTCGGTCTTCACCAGCGCCGCCAGCCCGTCATGCCCCTTGCGGAAATCGACCGGTTTCGTCGCCACCAGGATCCGCACCCGGTTCGACGGGAAGATCATGCCGGTCCTGTCAGCGCACGCGCGACCGCCGCGATCCGTTCCGCCGGGGCGCCGGTCTCGAGGCCGATCGTCACCGGCCCCATGATGATCTCGGGCCCGGCAGTTGCCGCGGCAGGCCCGGACGGCTCGGGATCGGAAACCACCAGCCCGGCAAATTGCATCTCCTCCTCCGGGGCGGGCAGCACGAGCTTGCCTTGTCGCGCCATCGTCCGCCACGACGACAAATGGTTCGCCTTCAGGCCATGCCGGGCAGCAACTTCGTTGACCGTGGCACCAGGCGCCAGCGTCTCCGCCACGATCCGCGCCTTCACCTCATTCGGTCACTTGCGACTGCGGCGGACACCGCGCCGGCCAGTGAGAACCTCCAACGTAGTCTCCACGGAGAAACTCCCTCTCGTTCATCCTCCAACAAGCCGATCTCAGATCAACAAGGCGACAGAAAGGTGGAAGCGGAACAGCGGTTACGATTGCTCTGCCTGTCCCGAGCGAAGTCACGTCAAGAAAATTGCGCACCGCCCGCTCTGGTGGCAGCGTCCACTTGTGCCGCTGCGCATCGGATTTCTTGAGGTGGCGGGTCTTGGTCAGTTCGGATTACTCATTCAGAACCTCGGGTAGCGTCGGCATGACCTTTGGCACGGTGCCCAGCACCGCGCCGGTGACGGCAGGCGAGGCGGTCAGACGGCCATGTTCGGCAAGGGTGAGCATACGGTTGACCAGAATGGTGATATCGCCCGCCGTCAGGTCTTCGACGGGGTGGAAGGAAATGCCCCGGGCCTGTGCGAGCTTCCGCTCGGTCTTGCAATGCCTGCGGGCGCTGCCCGAGTCCCCTGCGGGCATTGCCTCCCATTCGGCGAGCCGCGCCGCCTTGACCCTGGCCTTTTGAAGGCTGTCCGTGTGCAGCGCCTGCCGCACCTGACTGACCGGCTTGCCATTGGCGCCGCACACCAGCCCGGCAAAGCGTTTGGGGACACGTTTGACCCTGCAATACCGGCCCCGGTCGTTCACGATGCCCACAGAATTCACCTCACCGGCCAGCCAGCACTGACCGGGCGAGACTGTAGATCACCGACCCCATGCAGCAGCGGTGATGCCAATGGCCGGGGTCATCGAAACCCAATCCCCAAGCCGCGGCCAGATCGACGGGCGCGGATTCGGCCCGCCGGAAAACTCCACGGAAGCTTTGGCCATCTGATCGGGAAACGATATAATTCGGGCAGCCATATCCCCACGCAATGTTGCGGTTTTTGTTGCCGGAAATGGTGCGGGATTGTCGGCGTGCAGCCAATACGGGCATCGCAAACGGTCCCGTAATCCGATGAAACCGTTGAAAAAGAAAAAGCCCCGCCAGTTTGGCAGGGCTTTAATCTTGGCTGGGGTGGTAGGATTCGAACCTACGGTACGCGGTACCAAAAACCGTTGCCTTACCACTTGGCTACACCCCAACCGTGGCGCGCTACTTACGATGAGGTTTCAGCGGGATCAAGACCAAAGTTTCAGGAATTTCACTTGCCCGCCATCTGCGCCGGACCACCCTCTGCTGGGGCCTCTCCGAAGAAGTGGAACTGCGCGCGCCCCGCGCGTTTGGAAGCATAAAGCGCCATGTCTGCCTGCTCCAGCAACTCATCGGGATTGTCGATACCGCCGGTGCCGATAGCGATGCCGATACTGGCGGAAACGCGGCACACCTGCCTGTCGTAAGTCACAGGTTCCTCGATGCGGTGGACAAGATCAGCGGCAATTTCGCCAAGGCGTTCGGCTTGCATCAAACCGGCGAAAACAATCAGGAACTCGTCCCCGCCGACACGGAAGGCGGTATCCTCCTTGCGGATCACCTCTGTCATGATGCGCGCCACATGCCGCAACACGAGATCCCCGGCTGCATGCCCCAGGGTGTCGTTGACCTGTTTGAAGAAATCCAGGTCGATATGCATCAGGGAAAAGGGCTCTCGTCCGCGTTTGAATCGCTCCAGCACCGTGTCCAGCGCACGTCGGTTGCGCAACCCGGTCAGGGTATCCGTAAAGGCGCGCTCTTCGGCGGCGACCATCGCGCCCTGAAGCCGGGTGTTCAGGTTTCGGGAGGCATCCATGGCGGCGGATTTCGCCTCGACAAGGTAGAGCATCTCGACCGCGAGATCCGTGGGCGCAAAATCCGAACTGGTCAGGGCATAGTCGCGCACCGCGCTCATCACGTGGATGCCGAACGACAGGTTGACCACCGCGCCGCCCTGCCCGTCGGCCACCAGCACGCCATAAAGCTGCGTGCGAACACCACCGCGCAGCCGCAAACGGATCTTGCGGCCCTCGGTTTGCAGCAGCTGTTTCATGCAGGTCACGGCGCGGGGCCGAAAAACCTCGAACACCTCGAGGAAAGGTGCGCCTTCCAGCGGATCTGGGCTGATCTTGTGCAGGGTCGGACCGGCCTGGCGAATATGGCCCGAAGGCTCCAAAAGCAGGTGCATCGGGCAGATCAGGTGCAGGATTTCCTCGGGAAGCATGCTCATCCTTCGCCGCCCCCGCTGCCGCTGGCCGCCAGTTCGAATTCCCGACCCTCGGCATAGGCCGTTTCGATGACCGTCACCATCAGGTATTGTTCGCCTCGATGCCCGCTTTCGGTATCCAGCAGAACCAGCGCGCCGTAGTCATCGGCCATCGCCCGCAGGACCCCCATCATGACGTAGCCGAACCCGGGCAGGCCATCGCCCACCCGCAGCTTGAACTGGGTGCTGCCGTTGTCCGTCAATTCCAGCTCGGGCAGGACAAGGTCGGCGACCACCAGGCGAGCCCGGTCAGGAAGATCGTCCAGGGAATGCAGGAACTCGATGAAATCGACGCCACCAAAGCGCAACAGGCGGCGCAGGCCCTCACTGTTGGGATGCGAGACAAGGTAGGTGCCCACGTCCTCCCAGATCGCCTCGGCGGGCTTGTCCAGAACGGTTTCCGCCGCACCGATCAATGCGCTGTAGATTTCGGGCGCATAGTTCAGCATCGCCTCGAAGTCGGGCACCTCAAGGCCCGCCTTCGAGGCAATTTTGGCCCATATCCCGGGGCCATATGTATCCTCCACAAAGACCTGGAAGGTCCGCAGGATCAACCCATGCATCTTGCCATACCTCAACGCCTTGGTCAGAGCATGGCGGTCAGCGATTAAGAATCCGGAAACAGGTACAATTGCCCGGATTTCCGCAAGAGACCCCTGCGGCCCCAAACCCGGTCTCAGAAGTCCGTCGGCGCCCCGCCCTCTGCCTTGCGGCGCGCGACGAAGTCCTCCAGTTCCTCGCGGATCGCCACGTCCAGCGGTGGGGCCTCGAACTCGTCCATGATGCGTTTGAACAGCGTATGCGCGCGCTCGGCCGTCCAGACGGCGCCAGCCGCCTCCCAGGCCTCGAAGTTCTTCCAATCCGACAGGAAGGGTTGGTAAAAGGCGGTCTCGTAGCGTTCCTGCGTGTGATCGACCCCGAAGAAATGGCCATTGGGGCCCACTTCGCGGATCGTTTCCACCGCTAGCGCATCATCCGAGACATCGCAGATCTCGGGTTCGAGGTAGCGCTGGATCTGCTGCAGCACCTCGCAGTCCATGATGAATTTCTCGGGGCTGGCAACCAGCCCGCCCTCCAGCCAGCCAGCCGCGTGATAGACCATGTTCGTGCCCGACTGCACCGCCGCCCAGAGCGAATGCTCGGTCTCCCACATCGCCTGCCCGTCCGGCACGTTGGCCGCGCAGACCCCGGACGACCGCATCGGCAACCCGTAGAAACGCGCCATCTGGCCGGTCATCTGGGTGGCTCGCATGTACTCCGGGGTGCCGAAGGCCGGCGCCCCGGTCTTCATGTCGACGTTCGAGGTGAAGGTCCCGATCACGCAGGGAACACCAGGGTTGATGATCTGCGCCAGAACCACCGCCGCCAGCCCCTCGGCCAGCGATTGCGCCACAGCACCCGCCATCGTCACCGGCGCCATCGCACCGGCGAGCGTAAAGGGGGTTACCACCAGCCCCTGCCCGCGCCGTGCCATGCGCATCCAGCCGTCCATCATCGGATAATCGTGCTTCAGCGGCGAGGTGGAGTTGATGTTGGTGTACATCCTCGGAACCGCCTCGAACTCCTCGTGGCTGATGCCCTGGCTGATGCGGACCATCTCCATCACGTCCTCGACCCGCTCCTTGCCCAGCGAATAGGCGTGCATGACCTTGTCGGTCAGCGTCAGCTTGTCAAAGACGACGTCAAGGTGCCGCACGCTGGCATGGACATCCACCGGCTCAACCGGGTAACCGCCCGCGAAGTGGATGCAGTTGAAATACTGCGTCAGCTTGAGCAGGTTGGCGCATTGCTGACGCGTGCCGGAAACCTTCTTGCCGATCTCCAGGTCATAGTAGTTTGGCGGTGACGAAACGTTGCCGAACAGGATATGCCCGTCACCGATCGTCAGGCGGCGGTCCGGGTTGCGCGGCATGAGTGTAAACTTCGCCGGGGCCTTGGCGACCAGCTCCATGACCATGTCACGCCCGATGCGTACGTTCTCGCCCTGGACGGTGCAGCCCGCGGCGCGCAGGATCTCGACCGCTTCGGGGTGAAGGAACTCGATCCCGATTTCCTCGAGGATACGCATGGTCGCATGGTGCAGGCGTTCCACACCTTCCTCTGCCAGCGGTTCCGTCGGGCGATCGATGTTGACGGGCAGACGCCAGGGCATCTGTTCAACCGCCGCACCACCGCGGCGCCGGTTGCCCGCGCGCCCCCCGGTCCGGTGGCGTTTTCGGGCGGTCAGGGTAGCGTCAGCGGCATCCGGCATGGTGACTCTCCGTGTCTGGTGCCACCCATCACACAGCGCCAGCGACGCGCCTTCCTTCGCAAAACCGACGAAATTGGTCGCTTTCAGGTTCCGCGCGCAGAGAGCCAGTCCGGAAGATGCCCGATATCGGGCAGGACCACGTCGGCCATCGGCGCCAGCGTGTCCGCATCCGCCATGCCGGTCAGCACACCCGCCGTCCACATGCCGGCCGCGCGACCGGCGGCAAGGTCATGCAGGCTGTCGCCGACCATGACCACCTGGTCCGGCGCATGACCCATTGCCGTGGCAAAGGCCAGCAATGGACCGGGCGAAGGCTTGGCGCCATGGCCGCTGTCGGCCCCGGCGACGAAATCGAACATCCCCTCGATCCCGGCGGCACGCAGGTGCGCGCGCGCCACGGATTCGCTGTCGTTGGTCATCACACCCAGGCTGAGCCCACGTGCCGCCAGCCCAGCGAGATATGGCACCAGCGCCACGGCCTCGCTCAAGGGGGCCTCCGCCGCCTCGGCGATGATCAGCGATTCGAGCTCTTCGATCCCGCGTTCGGGCAGGATGGGTGCGATCAGTTCGGCCACCTCGCGGTTGGTTCCCGCAATCACCGGGCTGCCCGGCAGGAAACTGCCCGTCGCGAGATCGAACATCAAAGCGCGCGCCAACCCGTGCCGTCGCAGGTCATCCCCGTCGGCAAGCCTCAGGATCAGGCGCGCAGCGAAGGCGTTCCAGGTTTCTGCAAAATCGAAAAGGGTGCCATCCTTGTCGAAGAGCACCGCCTCGATCGCGGTAAATGTCATGTCCAGTGCACCGTTTCCCCGCCCGGCAGGGCCATCCGCGCGGCCATAGGGTCCTGCGGCCGAAGGCCTACTTCTTCGCAGAAGGCCATGACCCAGGCATCATCCATCAGGAGGAAATCAAGCACCGATCCCTGAAAGACCGGGTCTTGCAATCCCTCTCGAAAGTCCTCCTGCGAGGCCCCGGTCGCGCCCAGGAAGACCGGCAGCAACTCGTCATTTCCGGCCAGCCAGGCCACCGCTTGCAAGCCGACGGTTTCGGCGGCTTCCCGCGACAGATCCATTTTGATCTCTCTCCGAAAGGGTTTCTTAACCAATAGTCATCAAAGCTGAGCGGAAAGAAAAGTGCAAGCGCGGCTGACTGCGGCTAACCTGCATATGCGGGGGTATCGAAAGATGACCGGAAGGATATTGATAGTGGATTCGGTTCCAACGAACCGCATCATCCTGCGTGTCAAACTATCCGCCGCCTACTACGATGTGATTCAGGCCGACAGAGGCGGCACCGCACTGGCCTTGCTGCGAAAACTCTCGCCGGATCTGGTGATTACCGCCGCCGACCTGCCCGACATGACCGGCCTCGCGCTCTGCGCGGAAATCAACAAGTTGCCGACCAGCGTGCGCATTCCCGTGGTGATCCTGCATGGCGCGGACAATCCCGGCGAACGACTGGCCTCGCTTGCGGCGGGCGCCGACGATGTGCTGACCCGGCCTGTCGACGACCTCGTGATGCTGGCACGGCTGCGTTCTCTTCTGCGCGCCCGGGACGCAGAGGCAGAGCTGCAGTTGCGCGACGACACACAGCGCGCCCTTGGCCTCGCCGAACATGGGTCTGCTTTTGTGACGCCGGGCCTTGTCCGCCTGGTCTCTCCTCCGAACCTGCCCGAGACGAAGGCCCTGAGCGAAGGGCTGGCCGCACGCATTCCCGACCGGATCGAGGTGGTCGACCCCGAGGATGCGCTGCGCGAGCACGCCCGTGCACCGGATGTCGTTGTTGTCGCCGAAGCGCCGGGCAGCTCCGGCGAGGCTCTGACGCTGCTGCCGCAACTGCGCGCCAGCCGTCACACCCGCCATTCTGCGTTGATCTACATTGCCCAGCCCAACCAGCAACGCGAGGCCGCCAGCGCGCTCGACATGGGGGCGAACGACCTGCTCAGCTCGGGTCTGGACCTCGACGAACTGGCCATCCGGCTGAAAAAACAGATCGAACGCAAGCGCACCAACGACCGGCTGCGCGCCAACATGCGCGACGGGCTGCGCGCGGCCGTCTGCGACCCACTCACCGGGCTCTACAACCGTCGCTACGCGGTGCCGCATCTGTCGCGGCTGGCAGACCGGGCGGCGGGGCAGAAACGCCCCTATGCCCTGTTGCTGGCGGATCTCGATTTCTTCAAGCAGGTCAATGACAGCCACGGTCACGGTGCCGGGGACGCGGTCCTTGTCACTCTGGCCCAGCGGCTAAAGGACAACCTGCGCGCCGCCGATCTGATCTCGCGCTGGGGAGGCGAAGAGTTCCTGGTCGCCATGCCCGACACCGACCGCACCGCCGCCAAGCGCACCGCGGAACGGCTCTGCCGGATCATGTCGCGGCACCCCGTGACCCTGCCCGACGGCAAGCAACTGACCGTCACGCTGTCGATCGGCGTTGCGGTCGGCCGCCCCGGCCACGACTCCAGCCCGCTGGAGCTGATCGAACGCGCGGACGAGGCGCTTTACGCGGCCAAGCACAAGGGCCGCAACACGGTGGTGATGGCGGACACGGTCCGGGCTCTGCCGACGCGAGGGGCCACGCCGCTGGCCAAACCGCTTTCTGCAAAGGACGACAAGGAAGCCGAGGCGCGGCGCGCCGGACTGACCTGACGAAAACGCGCCGCGCTCAGTCGCGCGGCGGTTTCGGCGCGTGGTGTCCTTCCCCGCCGTTGTCCCGTCCATGACCTCGGTTGCGCATCCGCTCAAGCTCGGCTTCGAGCCGGTCGGCGTAGGCGCGACGCTGCTCCGGGGTCATCTCGACCAGGTAATTCATCAGGACTTCCTGACCGCGCATCCTCACTTCGGCGCCGCGGGCCGCCTGGTCCGCCAGCAGCGCGGCCAGGGCGGCATGGTCGAACGGGTCCTGCCGCAACAGGTCCAGGCCACGCTGGTAGTCCGCAAGATATCCTGCCCGCATGGCACCGGCATCCTTGCGCATTGCCCGCCACAGCCCACGGCGCAACTCGCGCCGCTGATCCTCGTCGAAGGCGCGCGTGTAGGGCAACACCGGGTCACTGCGGTCACCACGCAGCGCCGGCGGCCCGTTGAGGAACAGACCCACCGCCGCGCCAATCACCAGCAGGTTGAGCGCCAGCGACACAAACAGCAGGACACGCAGCCAACGCCCGGGACGGGCCGTGATTTCCTTGTCCGACGCCATTGCCTACCCTTCCATCAACGCAAGGTCGAACCCGCTCAGCGGATCGACACCCAGAGTGCCCAGCCCGGCGGCATCGCCCCCCCAGAAGACCGACAGGCTGTCCGGCGAGCTGATCCCGATCAGGATCCCCGCCGCGCAGGCGGTCGCCAGCCCGGTCACGCCGACCCAGCCGCCCAGCGCCTCGCGCAATTGGGCCAACCGGCCCGGCCTGCGCGACGGGAGCACAGGTATCGGGGCCGCAGAGCGCGGCTGCTCGGCCAGCGCCTGCGCCTCGATCCGGGCCAGGAAATCACCGCCGAGTTGCGGCGGTTCGGCGCGCGCCGCGGCGAAAAACAGCCCCAGCGCATCGTCGTCCTGCCCGTCCAAGGGCAGAAAGGAATCGTCCCGATTATCCTTGCGCTCAGTCATCGTCTTCATATCCCAGTTCTGCGCGGCGCCCGATCAGCGCCGCCTCCAATGCCCGTTTGCCCCGCGCCACCAGACTCTCGACCGCGCGTGGCCCGATGTCCATGATTTCGGCAATCTCGGGGTTGGGCAGCCCCTCGATATGGCGCAGGATCACCGCCTGCCGCTGCCGCTCTGGCAAGGTGTCCAGCGCCCCCTGCAGCGCCTCGGCCCGCGCCCGCTGCTGCAGGCCCTCTGCCGCCGAGGGGGCCTCGTCCACAGGTTCGGGCACCGAGTCGAGATCCGTCCCGCCGCGCCGCCGCCGGATGCGGTCGATGCAGAGGTTCGCCGTCACACGGTACAGCCAGGTCGAGACCTTGGCCTCACCCCTCCGCCAACCCGGCGCCGCCCGCCACAGCCGCAAGAGCGCTTCCTGCGCCACATCCTCGGCCTCGGCCCGGTCGCCGCCCAGCATGCGCATGGCGTGCGAGAAGACACGCGGCGCAAGGCGCTGGGTCAGAACCCGCGCCGCGCTGGCGTCGCCGGCGGCGTAATCCGCCAGCAGGTCTTCGTCGGCTGCCGCACTCATGGCTTCGAAAGGCATGTCCCGTCCATCGTTCCGCGCTATCCCGGCAGATCGCCGTGTGCAACGGTCCGGGCGGCGGCACGCGCCGCCCGGTCACTTCACTCAGCTGTCGTCCGACATGTCCGGGCTGCCAAAGAACGGAAAGCCCATGCCGCCGTGATGACCATGGCCCCCACGGTAGCCGTGCGCGCGGTCCTTGTGGCCAAAGCGGGGCATGCCGCCGCGCTGGAACGCACCGCGCGACTTTTCGATCTCTTCCAGCGTCAGCGCGCCATCGTCATCCGCGTCCATGCGGTCGAACATGTCTTGGGGCGCGCGCCGGGCCGGGCCCGCGGCCAGTTCATCGGCGCTCAGCAGGCCATCGCCATCTTGGTCCAGCCTCTCGACCATCGCCTGCATCCGCGCGGCGCGACGGGCATCGCGGGCCGCCGTGATCTCGTCGCGCGACAGCTTGCCGTCACCATCCGTGTCCGCAGCCTCGAACCGTGCGGTCTTGAAAGACTCGAACTCTTCCTTTGTCACCTTGCCGTCGCCATCGGCGTCGATCTCGGCGAACATCTCCTGCATGAAGGCGCCGCGCGGCCCGCGGTCGCCAAAGCCCATACCTTTGGCCGAGGCCACACCAGCGGTGCCCAGCGCCACAACCATTGCGCCCGTGATCCAGAGTGCAGTCGTTTTCATTTCCTTGTCCTTCCAGAGTTAGTCTCGGGTGTCCAAGCCGCCCGCTCTCCGGGCGTCTCTGCAGGCTATCACGGCCCAACGATGCTTTTCCGTCGCAAAAAATGCCGCTCTCCCTTCACGCTGCCGTGATCTGTGACATCCGGACGCAATGACGTTATGCACCCTTCCGCCGCGCTTCCGCCGCCCCCATTCTGAAAGGCGGAAACGTTGAAAACCGAGATGGACGACATGCCGGACACTCCGGAAAAAGATACCCTGTGGCCGACGCTCTGGCGGGGCTGGAGACGACGCTGCCCCAACTGCGGCAATGGCCCGCTGTTGTCGGGCTACCTGACCGTGCGCGATCATTGCCCGGTCTGCCGCCAGGAATTGCATCACCACCGGGCGGACGATGGCCCGGCATACCTGACGATCCTGATCGTCGGGCACCTGATGGCGCCCTTGCTGCTCTTTGTCTTTACCACCTGGCGCCCCGAGCCGCTGGTCCTGTTCACGATCTTTGGCGTTGGCTGCGTCGCGCTCTCGCTCTATCTTCTGCCCCGATTGAAAGGGGCGATCGTGGCCTTCCAGTGGGCACGCGGGATGCATGGTTTTGCGCCCCCAAGCTGAGGGACGCAGATGACTGAAACGACGACCAAGACGATCGACAAGACCGCGATCCGTGATGCGGCCACGGTGGTTGTCCTGCGTGACAGGGCCACGCGCCCGCGCGTCCTGATGGGACAGCGCGGCGCAAAGGCCGCTTTCATGCCCAACAAGTTCGTCTTTCCCGGCGGCGCGGTGGATGCACAGGATGCGCAGATCCCGCTGGCCAGGGCTTTGCCGCCGCTCTGCGCCGCACGGTTGAGCGAGGATGCCACGCCCGACATGGCCCGCGCGCTGGCCGTGGCCGCCGTGCGAGAGCTGTGGGAGGAAACCGGCCAGATCCTTGGCGTTCCGGCCCCCTGGCCCGATTCGATCCCCGAGGACTGGCTGGAGTTCGCCGGCACCGGGCACCGGCCCTCGGCCGAGCCGCTGCAATTCATCTTTCGTGCCATCACCCCTCCGGGACGGCCGCGCCGCTTCGATGCACGTTTCTTCCTGCTCGACGCGGACGAACTCGCCTCGGACCCGGATGATTTCGACGCCGCCGCCGATGAGCTGTCGCACCTGCAGTGGATCGCCGTGGACGAGATCCGCAACTATGACATGCCTTTCATCACAGAGGTTGTGCTGGCAGAGGTCGCGGCACGTGCAACGGACCAAACACCTCCCGATTCCGTCCCCTTTTTCCGAAACGACGATGAGGAAAGCCTGTTCCTGCGCCTGCACGGCACGGAAATGCGCGACTGACGCGCCGCCACTGGCCCTCGGCCACGGCGCATCGTAAGTGTTGGCCATGTTGAACACGCTTTCTTACGGCACACCGGGCGGCACGCCCCTTGTCATCGTCCACGGGCTCTATGGCTCGGGGCGCAACTGGGGTGTGATCGCCAAGCGCCTGTCCGACCGTTGGCACGTGCTGACGCCGGACATGCGCAACCACGGCGACAGCCCCCGGACCGAAACCCACAGTTATCCAGATCTGGCCGGGGACCTGGCAGAGCTGATCGACGCCCACGGCGGCCGCGCGCATGTGGTCGGCCATTCGATGGGCGGCAAGGCGGCGATGGTCCTGGCGCTGCAACATCCGGAGAAACTGGCCTCTCTCCTGGTCGCCGACATCGCGCCCGTTGCCTATACCCACAGCCAGATCCAGTTCATCGAAGCCATGCGTGCGGTTGACCTGTCCCGGGTCGAGAAACGCTCGGACGCGGTAGAGCAGCTCGCGCAGACTATCGATGACAAAACCCTGCAGAGTTTCTTTACCCAGTCTCTGGACGTGCAGAACAAGCGGTGGAAGTTGAACCTGGACACGCTGGCCTGGGAAATGCCCAGGATCCTCGGCTTTCCCGAGATCGAGGGGCGCTACGAGGGGCCGACCCTATTCCTGTCGGGCGGTCAGTCCGACTATGTGCAGGCCGAACACCGCCCGCGCATTCGCGACCTTTTCCCCAAGGCACGGTTTGCCAAGATCCCCAAGGCGGGGCATTGGCTGCACGCCGAGGACCCGCGTGGGTTCGAGGCGTCGGTGCGGGCTTTCGTGGATCACGTCGAAGGGTAGCCGGCTCACGACAGTTTCACGATTCCCGAAACTGCGGCATTTCCTTCCGAAAACAGACGATTGCCCCGTGGACAGGGCATGCCCTTGGGGCAATCTGTTGCCATGCGACAGGTCAAACTGCTGTTCGCGCGCCCTTGCCGCGCGCCGTCAGCTTTCCATCACTCTCAACTCGCCTTCAAGCCAAGGCAGCTGCGCCAGCGCGGGGGCGATGACCATGTCGCCCACCAGCATCCGCATGGTGCGCGCCACGTCGCGCGGCACCCGGTCCGCCCAGTCCGTTCCGGCAAACAGGGAAATGGTGCGCGAGAAGGGTTTGAAGGGCACGGGATGCGCTTCCATCTGGTCGTGGTAGCGCCCGGCACGCATGTATCCCAACGGCGTGGTGATCGCCCATCCCATGCCACGCGCCACCAGCGTCATCAGGGACAAGTGCGCCCCGATCTCGAATCTCTCGGCGAATTCCAGCTTCTGCCGGGCCAGATGGGCTTCGATCTGGCGCCCGATCAGCTGTGCGCGATCGTAGCGCAGGATCGGCAGCGCCTGCATCATCGCCTCGACCCCGCCCGCCGCCTCGACCGCTCCGCGGGCGCAAACAAGGATGTAAGGATCTCGAACCAAAGGATATTCCACGATTCCCTCCATCACCTCGCCGCTGCTTGCGGCGATGGCGAGATGCAGGCGGCGTGCCTTGATCTCTTCCGAGATTTCATGGCTGGGCGCGGTGATCAGCTTGAACCGGCAGCGCGTCATGCTCTCGGCCAGGATGGTGACAAGGCGCGGCGTCAGATCGTTGTCGAAATCGTCGATCACCCCAAGGCTCAGCGTGCTGAGGTGGGTGAGATCCATCACCGTCAGTTCGTTCTGTGCCAGTCGCAACTGTCGCAGCACGGCCTGCGTCCGCCCCAGGAAGGACCGGCCCGCCGGGGTCAGCCGCATCGGGCGGCGCCCGTGATCCACAAGGTCCACGCCCAGCGCGCCTTCGAGGTTGCGCATCTGCTGGCTGACCGCCGGCTGGCTGAGCCCCGTCACCTCGGCCGCCTTGGCGACCGAGCCACTTTCCGCCAGCGCCTCGAATACCTCGAGCCCGCGCAACGTCACGCCTTTCATCAACATCGCAGAATCTCCGAGGCCACAGTTTCCGTTTTTGTGAACCTGTCCGCTGACGTCAAGGAAAACGCATGTCCCGCCTGATCAAATCCGCCCCCGGCCTGCCCCCCGCCTCGATGGCGGAAATTTCCGACACCGTGCAAATCATGCTGGCCCGCCTGAAAAGCGGCGGCGAAGAGGTCGCGCGTGACTATGCCAGCCGCCTCGACAACTGGACCGATGAGATTGTCGTGCCGCAGGAGGCCTTGCAACAGGCCGCCCGCCAGGTGCCCGGTGCGCTGAAGCAGGCGCTGACCTATGCCCATGACAACATCCGCCGCTTTGCCGAGGCGCAGCGCGCCTCCGTCCAGGATTTCGAGATCGACCTGCACCCCGGCCTGACCGCCGGTCAGAAAAGCCTGCCTGTCGCGGCAGCCGGCTGCTACGTCCCCGGCGGACGTTACGCGCATATCGCCTCGGCGCTGATGACCATCGCGACCGCCCGCGCCGCCGGTGTGCCCCATGTGACGGCTTGTGCCCCGCCGCGGCGCGACGCCGAGGGCGCTGCGCTTGGGATCGACCCGGCGACGCTCTATGCCATGCAGCTTGCCGGGGCCGACACGATCCTGACCCTCGGCGGCGTGCAGGGGATCGCCGCGATGGCCTATGGTCTGTTCGGAACGCCCCCCGCTGACGTGCTGGCAGGCCCCGGAAACGCCTATGTCGCCGAGGCGAAGCGCCAGCTGTTCGGCCCGGTCGGCATCGACATGTTCGCCGGGCCGACCGACGTGCTGATCCTGGCCGATGCCACTGCGGACCCGGACCTGGTCGCGCTGGACCTCGCCGGGCAGGCCGAACATGGCCCCACCTCTCCCTGCTGGCTGGTGACGGATCATGAACCGCTGGCCACCCGCGTGGCAGAGATCATGCCGCAGACCTGCGCCCGCCTTGGCGGCGAAAATGCCCGCGCCGCCCGCGACGCCTGGGAGGCGATGGGCGAAATCATCCTCTGCTCCAACCGCGAGGAGATGGCCTCAGAGTCCGACCGCTATGCCCCCGAGCACCTGCATGTCCAATGCGCCGATCTGCCCTGGTGGCAGGCGCGCCTCTCCAGCTACGGCTCACTGTTCCTGGGGGCCGAGACCACCGTGGCCTTTGGCGACAAGGCCTCTGGCCCCAACCATGTCCTGCCCACCGGCGGCGCCGCCCGCTACACTGGCGGGCTTTCGGTCCACAAGTTCCTGAAAACCGTCACCTGGCAACGTGCCCAGGACGAGGCCCTGCCCGCCCTGGCCCATGCCACCTCTGTCATCTCGCGGGCCGAAGGCATGACCGGACACGCCTTGACGGCAGAGGCTCGCCTCGCAAACCTGTCCCCACGCGCCTGTGCCGCAAACGAAAGTTGAAAGATGAACCTCGCCAAATTCCCCCGTGTCCGCCTTGCCCATCTGCCCACGCCGCTGGAACCGCTTCCGCGTCTGACCGAATTCCTCGGCGGCCCGGAAATCTGGATAAAGCGCGACGATTGCACCGGCCTGTCGACTGGCGGCAACAAGACCCGCAAGCTGGAGTTCCTCATGGCCGAGGCGCTGGATCAGCGCGCCGATATCGTCCTGACCCAGGGTGCGACGCAGTCCAACCATGCCCGCCAGACGGCGGCGGCGGCGGCGAAACTGGGGATGGAATGCCATATCCTGCTGGAGGACCGCACCGGCTACAACCACGAGAATTACCGCTACAATGGCAACGTGTTGCTGGACGTGCTGCATGGCGCCTCGATCGAGCATCGCGGGCCAGACCTGGACATGAACGCCGAAATGGAGGCCGTGGCCGAGACCATGCGCGCGCATGGCAAGCGCGCCTACACGATCCCCGGCGGCGGGTCGAACGCGACGGGCGCCCTTGGCTATGTCAACTGTGCGCTGGAAATGCTGAACCAGTTTGTCGAAACCGGGCTGAACGTCGATCACATCGTCCACGCCACCGGCTCTGCCGGGACGCAGGCCGGGTTGATCACCGGGCTCCGGGCGATGAACGCCGGTATCCCGCTTTTGGGCATCGGCGTGCGTGCGCCCAAACCGAAACAAGAGGAAAACGTCTATAACCTCGCTGTGAAGACAGCCGAAAAACTGGGCTGTCCTGGCGTCGTGGCGCGCGAGGACGTGGTGGCCAACACGGATTACGTCGGCGACGGCTACGGCATCCCGGCAGACAGCACCCTGGAGGCCATCGATCTCTTTGCCCGGCACGAGGCCATCCTGCTGGACCCGGTCTATTCCGCCAAGGGTGCGGCGGGGCTGGTCGACCTCATCCGCAAGGGCCATTTCAGGAGCAATGAGCGCGTGGTCTTCCTGCACACCGGCGGCGCCATTGGCCTGACCGGCTATACCCATGCCTTCGACGTGAAATCCCGCGCATGAGGCCGGTCGGCATTCTGGGCGGGATGGGGCCGCAGGCCACCATCCTGCTGATGCAGAAACTGCTGGACGCGGTGCCGGCGCAGGATGACGCGGACCATGTGCCCGTGATCGTGCATCAGAACCCGGGCGTCCCCTCGCGCATCGCTGCGCTGGTCGAGGGCACGGGCCCCTCGCCCCTGCCCGTGCTGCAGGACATGGCCCGCGATCTGTCCGCCGCTGGGGCCACCGCGCTCGCCATGCCCTGCAATACCGCGCATCACTATGCCGCCGGTATCCGCGCGGCCACCGATCTGCCGTTTCTCGACATGCTGGCCGCCACCGCGCAGACGCTGGAAGGCAAGGGACGCATCGGCATTCTGGCCTCTCCGGCAACGCGGTTAACCGGCATTTTCGATGCCTACCTGGACGCCCCCTTCACCGCGCCGCCTGACGACGCGCCACTGCTGGAGATGATCCGCGCGATCAAGGCCGGCGCTTCGCCGGACCAGATTCTTCCAGAGCTGACCGAAGAGGCCCGGCGCCTGCAGGAGCGCACCGATCACATCCTGATCGCCTGCACCGAACTGTCACTGGCCGCCCCCCTGCTGCCACGGGACCTGGCCTGGACGGACAGCCTGGACTGCCTGGTCGGGCAAATCCTGGGACACGCCCAATCCGGATGACGGGCAGTCTACTGCCCGCGGCAAACCTGTTCGGCGCGGGCGGCGAAGGCCTTGTATTTTTTCCAGAATACCTCGTGCCGGGGATTGTCCGATTGGCGGATTTCCTGCGCACGATGTGGATCTGAAAAGAACCCGACCGCCAGCCGTTGGTCCGAAACCGAAAGCTCCCGGTCCGCGACCCCTTGCACACACCCGCACAGACGTCGCGTCGCCCCCTGCCGGCCCGCCGCGACGCAGGCATCGGCGATCGGCCCCGAACTGATGCGCATTTGCGGCGCTGCCCCGTAACTGCGTTTAGATGCTGTTCCGCCACCGCAGGCTGCCAGCCCAAGGCAGGCAGCCAGAATAACTGCTTGCTTCATCTCACCTGTCTCTCGTTGCCCGGACGCGGATTTTCCGTCTTCCCCGGCACTGCCCTCGGGCGCATCATGCGTCAAACAGGGATAAGCTTCAAGAATCAACGCGCAGCCGGGCAAAGGCTTTGCCGACCCAGGGCGCATAGGGCGCCCAGGCATCGGGCTCTGCCTTGTAGACCGCCTGCCGCACCTGCCCCGCCGAGGCGGTGTGCACACGGCGGCGATTGTCCTGCGGCGCAAGGCAGGCGGCATCCCACTCCAGCCCAAGGTCCGCGATCAGCGCCCGCGTCTCGGCCTCGGGGTCGGCGGTCAGCGCGGCATGGTCCAGCGGCCGCACCCTGCCGGGCCACTCGACCTCACACCGATCCGTCCAGTCGCGGTACAGCCCGTAATAGGCCACCACGTCCTCAAGGTCATAGCAATAACCCAGCGACTGCGCGGTGAAATACTGGCGCAGGTTCGACCAGCAGACCGAGGGCGCGTCCCGCACCACATGCACGATCCGCGCCTCCGGCAGGGCGGCGCAGATCAACCGCAGGAAGCAGAAGTTGTGCGGCATCTTGTCGGTCACGTACCGCGCCCCACCGCCCACCGCCGCCAGCCCCTGCAGGTAGCCCCTGCGCAGGTCCTGCAAAGCCTCCTCCGTGACCGGCGCGCCCGAAAGGAAATCCCGCGCCAGGTCCGCGAAGAGCGAGAGTTCGCCAGCGCCCGCAACCTGGGCATGGGATGAGACGATCTGCTCCGTGAGGGTCGTCCCGGATCGCGGCATGCCCAGGATGAAGATCGGCACGACCGGCGCGGGTGCGACATCCTCCAACGGCATTGCATCCAGTGTGCCCAACCGTTCGAACAGCGCCTGATCCTGCGAAATGTCGTATCCCATCAGCGCCTTGCGCAGGGCATTCCCCTGTTCCAGGTAGGGCCAGGCCCGCTCTGGCTGGCCCAGCTTGTCAAAGACATGGAACAGCCCGAAACAGATCCGCGCCCGGTCCATCGGCGATTGTGCCGGATCCTCATGCAAAGCCAGCATCTGCGCCAGTTGCGCATCCTCTTCCTGCCAATGCTTCAGCCCGGCCAGGTTGCGATGCGCCTCGGCAAACCCCGGCGCACTGTCGATCGCTCGCGTGTAACAGGCCTGCGCCTCATCAAAGCGGCCTTCCTCATAGGCGGAGACGCCCAGGATGTTGTGCGCGACGGCAACCTGCGGAGCCTGTGCGATCACCTCCCGGCACAGGCTGGCAGCCTCCGGCAGATCGCCCCTCTCCGCCAGTACCGCCGCCAGTTCCATCGTCGCGCCAGCATGGCCCGGCGACAACCGCAGCGCGGCGCGCGCCTCCGCCTCGGCCGCATCCACGCGGCCAACCGCGCGCAGAGCGACCGAATGATTGATCCGCGCCTCCGCCAGGTCCGGGCGCAGCTCTGCCGCGCGGGCCAAAGAGGTTTCCGCCTGGGCGTAGGCCCCCAGTTCCAGCAGGACACCCCCGTGGATCTGCCAGAGAACATAACTCTCGGGATAGATCGGCAGCAGGCGCGCCGCCTGTTCGGCCACAAGAAGCGTTTCGCCGTCCTTGTGCGCCTCGACCAGTTTTTCCAACAGCTCTTGCGAGGGCGCGGCCTCTGGCAGGCGCGCGATCAAGGCCCGCGCCCGCGCGTTGCCGGGATAGCGCAACAGTACGTCACGGCAAAGCGCACGTGCCCCTGCCGTGTCGCCCTTGCGTTCATGTGACCTGGCCCGCGCCAGGACCGCCTCGACCTTTGCCATCGCCTGCCCCTTTTTGCCTGGGGCACCCTAGGCCGGGCGAGGTAAACATCGGGTTTCCGGGATCAGCGCGTCCCGCCAAGGCCGCCGTCACTGGCAAAGCCGCCTGCGACGGTCTTGCCCGTCCCCGAAGCCCCGGCAAACCCGTCGATCTGGGCGCTTCGATCTGCGGTCTTGCGCGCGTCGGGCGCGGCCTCGGCCACATCGGTGAACAGGCCGGCAAGGACAAGGAGGGCGAAGGCAAGGGTACGGGTCATCAAACATCTCCAATCAACTGTGATGACCCTAGAGGCGCGAAACACACCAACACAGTCCGGAATTCCGCCAGAGGCTCCGTTGCGCGCCTGCATTCTGTTGCCGTTTCTCATCATCCGCGCGCCACTCGGGCCGGGCAGAGTTGCCCCCGGGGGGTGCATTTGCCAAGGAACCGCCGAAAACGAAGGACCTGCGACAATGCGGCGAAGGGCTTTACTGGCCTGCTTCCTGGGCACATTCGGACTGGCCGGCTGCGACGTCGATGGCGGCGGCCTCGACCGCGCGCGGCAGAGCTTCGGGGTTGCCAACCCCACGCCCGCCGCCTTCCATGTCTGCGGCAGCCACAATTGCCGGAAACGCGTTGCGGTGTCGCTGAGCCCCGCCGAATGGTCCAGCGTCAGAACCCCTCTGCGCAGCCGCCCGCGAAACGCCGGTGCCGAGCGCCGCGCCCTAGCCGAGACCCTGCGCCGACTGGAAGTCATGGTGGGGCGCAAGACCGGGTATGACAGCGACAGGGCCGGATCGACCCTGCAGATGGGCGTCAAGGCGCAGGACTGCGTCGACGAGATGGTGAACACCGCCGTCTATCTCAAGATGCTGGACGATGCCGGGGACCTGCGGTTCCACCGCCCCGGCCAACGCGTCACGATCGGCTTCATGACGCGCGAGTTCTGGACCCATACGGTGGCCTCGATCTTTCAGAAGGACACAGGTCAGGAATTCATTATCGACACTTGGGCCGTGGACTTCGGCGAGACGCCTTACGTGATGGACCGCGCCGCCTGGGCCGCGAACGAGCCGTTCCGACGGGATTTCTGAGCCGCCGCTGCCAAGGCTGTAGGGCGGGGTTCACCCCGCCGGCCGGCCAATTAAGGCGCTGACGGCGGTTGAGTATTTCCGAACAAGGAATCCCACGCCTCACGGTATTCCTGAAGATTCTCCAGCCTCTGTTTGGCTCCGACTTCGTCGCCCGAAACCACCCAAAGCGCCGTCACTAGTGATCCGAACAGGCCAGTTCCGGCGATAGTGACCTTGGCAATTTTGGCCCAAGACGACTTCTGCAAAGCCTCGCAATCCGCCTTCGCCTTGGCCAATTCCTTTTCAAGCTCTGCAACCTGCGCATTCAACCGGCCAATTTCCTCACGCAGAGCCTGCTCCGTCGCATCGGACCGCTCCAGCATGGTGAGTATCTCAGAAATCCGGTCCAATCGGTGAGGCAAGGCCTCCAGCGGCGCAAACATCTCTGGCGTTTCGTTCAAGCCGGTTTCCGCCCGGAACCGTTCAAACTCCTGCCGGATGGTAGACGAGAGGGACGACATGCCTGCCGAAACGATGATCTTGTTTTCAAAGAGGTGGGTAACTTGGCGCGGCTCGAATTCCGGCCTACGAGGCTCGACGCCTTGCTGCTCGGCTTTCCAAGCCTTTTCAATCTCCGCAATAGCCTCGGCCACGGCATCCGCACCGGCCTCCCAGGTCTCCTGCGGGATCAGCGCCACGCGGCGCTGCAACTCCCAGTCCAGCGGCGCGCCGCGCACCATACTGTCGTACCAGCGCCTGAAGAAATCAAAACGTGGGTCGCGGTCATAAATCGGGGAACCAAGATCCGACGGCAAAAGCGCTTCTGAATAAGCGGAGTCATACCAAAGCGGCTGCTGCAAGATCATGCCCACCGGCAGTCCCGCGTCCATGCCTGCAAGTTCGAACTCGTCCGAAAACGCCACTGCAGAGGCCGCAGCATGTGCGGCCTCCAAGGGATGCGCATAGCAATGTGATGCAAAACACGCGGCGTTGCCGGCATTGTCCGCAACCTCCGCCTCGTATGCGACATTCCTCGCCTTTACGGTCTTAGCACTGAACTTTTTGACCCGGCTCGACGCTTTGAAAGCTGCTTTTGCAGCTGTGGCTGCGAAGGCCTGCAATTCGTCACCAGGAAAAACCGTGGCGGTGCATGCAATTGCGCAGCACCGATGGCTGATCAAAGCAAGGCGTTCTTGCGCATTTCGCGCGGGTTCATCGCCTTTCCAAAACCGATCCGCAAAGATCCCGCGAAGCGCACGGAGCGCCGCACGCGCGGCTATTGCGACACAGACTTCGTGGCTCTGGGATTTCAGCCAGCGCTCCAATCCTTCGTGGTCCTCGAACTCCATGTCACCCGTGCCGTCCTGCCCGCCCCCACAGTACACAGCCTTACCCGCCTCTCAACCCCATCCCCACTTGACCAAACCCCTCATCCACAGCATATCGCAGGACATGAGCACACCCCTGTCCCGCATCCGCAACTTCTCCATCGTCGCCCACATCGACCACGGGAAATCCACCCTGGCCGACCGGCTGATCCAGCTTACCGGCACCGTCGCCGAACGCGACATGAAGGCCCAGATGCTGGACGCCATGGATATCGAGCGGGAACGCGGCATCACCATCAAGGCCAACACAGTCCGCATCGACTACCCGGCGCAGGACGGCCACACCTATATCCTGAACCTCATCGACACCCCCGGGCACGTCGACTTTGCCTATGAGGTCTCCCGCTCGATGCGCGCGGTCGAAGGCTCTCTGCTGGTGGTCGATGCAAGCCAAGGGGTCGAGGCGCAGACGCTGGCCAATGTCTATACCGCCATCGACGCCGACCATGAGATCATCCCGGTCCTGAACAAGGTCGATCTGCCCGCCGCCGAGCCCGAGCGTGTGGCCGAACAGATCGAGGATGTGATCGGCATCGACGCCAGCGACGCCTGCCTGATCTCGGCCAAGACCGGGCTGGGCATCCCCGACGTGCTCGAGGCCATCGTCAAGCGCCTGCCGCCGCCCCACGGTGGCGATCCCGATGCGCCGCTCAAGGCGATGCTGGTGGATTCGTGGTATGACCCCTACCTCGGTGTCGTCGTCCTGATCCGCATCATGGACGGCACCCTGAAAAAGGGCGACAACATCCGCATGATGCGCACCGGCGGCAAGTACGGCGTCGACAAGCTGGGCGTCTTCCGCCCCGCGATGCAGGACGTCAAGGAGTTGGGACCGGGCGAGATCGGCTTTTTCACCGGCTCCATCAAGCAGGTGCGCGACACCAAGGTCGGCGACACGATCACCCATGACAAGAAGCCCTGCGCCGAACCGCTGCCGGGCTTCAAACCCTCGATCCCCGTGGTCTTCTGCGGCCTCTTCCCGGTCGACAGTTCCGAGTTCGAGGACCTGCGCGACGCGATCGAGAAACTGGCCCTGAACGACGCCAGCTTCTCCTACGAGATGGAAACCTCCGCCGCGCTTGGCTTCGGCTTCCGCTGCGGCTTTCTCGGGCTGTTGCACCTCGAGGTCATCCGCGACCGGATCGAGCGTGAATATGACATCGAGCTGATCACCACCGCGCCTTCGGTCGTCTACCACGTCTTCATGCGCGACGGGGAACGGGTCGACCTGCACAACCCCGCCGACATGCCCGACCCCTCGAAGGTGGAACACATCGAGGAACCGCGCATCAAGGCGACGATCCTGGTGCCGGACGAGTTCCTGGGCGACGTGCTGAAGCTTTGCCAGGACCGGCGCGGGTTGCAGCAAGACCTGACCTATGTCGGCGGGCGGGCGATGGCGGTCTACGACCTGCCGCTGAACGAGGTGGTCTTTGACTTCTACGACCGGCTGAAGTCCGTGACCAAGGGCTATGCCAGCTTTGATTACGAGATCACGGACTACCGAGAGGACAACCTCGTCAAGATGCAGATCCTCGTGAACGATGAGCCGGTGGACGCGCTCTCGATGATGGTGCACCGTGACCGGGCAGAGATGCGCGGGCGCGCCATGTGCGCCAAGCTCAAGGACCTGATCCCGCGCCAGATGTTCAAGATCCCGATCCAGGCGGCCATCGGCGGCAAGGTCATCGCGCGCGAGACGCTGTCTGCCCTGCGCAAGGACGTGACGGCGAAATGCTACGGCGGGGACGCCACCCGGAAGAAGAAATTGCTTGAGAAGCAGAAGGCCGGCAAGAAGAAGATGCGCCAGTTCGGGAAGGTGGAGATCCCGCAGGAGGCGTTTATCTCAGCACTTAAGATGGACGAGTAATCGTCCATTTTTAGTGACGGTGGGCGAAAGCGGGTTCTGCGAAGCAGGTTCCGCGTGCCCACATGGTGGGGTGTTGCAAGCCGTGCCGGTTGACGAACAGATCAGGGCTCGTTTCCACCTCGGAACTCGTATTGAAGCATTGTACGATTACGAAACTGGTCGTTCGTCAATTTTGGAATAAAGCATCGACGCGAAAAACATTCGCCAATTCAGTTTTTACTGTACAACCTCTCCAATCGACTCTTTAGCATTAAAATCTCATATATAAACGCGACTGGCCCGCCAATAAAAACAATGATCAAAGAAACTTGATACATCCTATGATCCTGGAACTCAATATCAAAAACCACCTTATACAACAGATAGGCATGAACAAAACCAAACAAGATAGTATTGACCACCATTGAACCCAACTTGGCCTTCCTCAAGACGACCTTACAATCACCCCCAATATTTCCACTCAAGCGGCCGCTCCTCCAGTCATGCCTTCTAACCGTGAAAAACTAGGCCCTCTGCAGTCGAGAAGGCAAGCTGAAATACCCTGTATGTACGCTGTTTTCAACTGTCGGACTCAGGTATCCATAGCCGCCCACAATGACGTGACAGATCGCTAAAACAACTGGACTGAAGGGTATTGTGCCTGAGCCCGATTTTGAGCGGGCATCATGTTGGCGGACTGCCCGACTTCGGCCCCGCGGCGGTTGATCTCGCTAAATAAGGGACTCCCGCTTAGCGGGCTGAGTCTCAACGCACCTCTCCAGTGTGCCACACCGCCCGCCACTGCCAACTCCGTCCCCGGCCTGCCCCGGGACCTCTCGACCTATCCGAATCCCCCTTTGCCCCGGGCGCGCAAACCCCTAATGTCCCGGCCTCATGCGACTGCCCCTTCGACTCGCCCTGCTGACTCTTGCCCTGCCCGGCCCGCTGGCCGCGCAGGAACCGGGGGAGTGTATCGGGCATGATCTGAAAAGCCCCGACCAGCGCATCCCGTTGCTAGCGCCCACGCATACTTGGACGCTCTACAACCTTGGTCCCGGGCAGGTCGTGATCCATGCCAGCACGGGGCAAAGCCTGCCCGGCCCCGCGCCCAGCAGCGAGCCGCAGCCCACGGCGTTCCGGGGCGAGGTCGGCACCAGCTATACGCTATCGCTCGACGGGCCGGGGCTGACCATCGTCTATATCTGCCCTGGACCCTGACGGGGCAAAGCCCCCTGGAACGACCTCAGCCCCCTTCCAGCGACGAGATATAGGCCACCACGTCCGCCACCTGTTTCATGGTCAGAAAGGTCCACCACTGGGGCATCGAGCTGTGGAGGTCGGGAAAGATCACCCGCGCGCGGATCTGCTCCTCGGACCGGAAGATCGAGATCGAATCGAAGCTGGGCGGGTAGGTCTTCATGGCGCCGCCATCCTCGATGTCATGGCAGCGCACGCAGTGTTCCTCGGCAATCTCGCGGCCCAAGTCCACGTCCTGCGCCGCCACCGGCAGCGCCAGGCCCGTGGCGGCGATCATGGCCAACATCCGTCTCATGGCTCTTCCTCCCCTTGCCAATAGACCCCCACCCTGAGGGCAAGCGCCGCCGGGCGGTATGACACGGATCAATGCAGGGCCATTGACGCCCTAGGACGAGGCGCCGCGCGCCGCGTCGGGATGCTCTTTCAGAAAGTGGTGCAGCACGCCGTAGAGCTCCTTGGCGTGCGCCTTGTCCCCCCGGTGCAGCGCCTCGCGGATGTCCTCGCAAATCATCTGCTGCACCTTCGCGGCGCCGTGATGCTGGTGCATCGTGTATTCGGCAAGGCAGGAGGCGCTGACATCCGGCAGATGGTCATGCTCGGCCACCGCTTCGATCTCCTCGCGCGTGAGGCAGGTCATGTCCTCGATATCGTCCAGCGTGATCATATGCTCCTCCCTGATCGTCGCACATTCGCGACAGAATAGACCAGGGCCGCGCAGGCGACCTTGATCCGGATCAGGCAGGGAGGCCGAAACGCTCAGGTTCCGTTGACGCCAAGCGCCGGGTCGATCACTTCCGGATAGTCATAACCCATGCCCGGGTCATCCAGGAAGAAATCATAGGAGAACCCTTCCTCGTCGTATCGCTGGAACTCATCCTCCGGGTCGGGCATCTGGTTGCGCACCATCTCGTTCTCAAGTCGGCGCAGATAGGCGATCAGCCGTGGCAGCGGCGGGCGGTTGCGCTCGATATAGCGCTTGGCCTTGCGCATCGCGCCCTGCTTCTCCCAGACCGGGACCGCGTCGAGCGGATTGTAGAAAGCCCGCCCACGCGCCGCGCCCTGCCCCTGCGTCGAGACGACCGCGCCCGTCGGATCTGCCCAGCGTGGACCTCCCAACCAGACCGCGGCGAACATGATCTTGGCGCGGATCTCTGGCGTGCCGCCGACGATCAGACCGTCATAGAACATGACGTGCACGTCTTCCCAGTTCGCACGGTGATACATCGGTCCCCGCTCGTTGCCGACACCGCAATAGGCGTCATGCACAGCCGCGGCATTGATATACTCGGGCGAGGTCGGATCACCGACGATGCTGATGAAAATCTTGGGGATCGAGGCGCCATCGGTCAGAGTTCGCGGCGGGGCGTTCCAGGATTTGCCCTGCGCATCGACGAAATTCAGCGGGTCGGCGGTCGGGAAGAACTTGTAGGGGCGTCGCGGCAGTTCAACCGGCTCATCCAGAACCCGCAGCGGCGATTGGCTAAAGCTGCAGCCCCCCTGCGGCTGGGTCAGACAGGAAATCTCGGGCGCTTCGGCGCGGCTGCTCTGGGCAATGTAGGTCGTCGGGTCGCATCCCGCCAAGGCGAGGGCACAGGCCGACAGAAAGGCAAGTTTGCGCATGGTCTATCCATTGGGTCAAATTCGATGGCGCGAAACTACGAGAGTCGTCCATCCCAATCAAGCGGCGCCTGACCCAGATCAAGGATTACGCATTCGAATACGGATATATGTCGCGAAATCAAGCACGTCCGGAGGGCTCCATGCTTCGCCTCGCCAGCCTTCTATATTCCCTGATTTCGACGTCCCTGGCAGGGACCTTCATCATTGTCGCCCTGGTTGCGGGGCAGGTCACGCTTTACCCAATCGTCGCAGCCGCCATCGCCGGGTTCGTCGTCGCCGCGCCGGTGTCCTGGCTGGTGGCCCGTCAGCTTTACAACTGATCCAACAGCCCTTCGGCACAGCGCTCGATCAGGTCCAGCGTGCCCTCGAAGTCGCCTGTATAATAGGGGTCCGGCACCTCGTCTGTCCCGAGGGACGGGGCGTAGTCCGTCATCAGGCACAATTCTGCCCCGCCCGTCACCGGTGCTATGTCGCGCAGATCCTGAAGGTTCTGCCCGTCCATGGCGACGATCAGGTCGAAACGCGAGAAGTCGCGCGGCGTGACTTGGCGTGCACGCAGGGCCGACAGATCATAGCCGCGCAGACGCGCCGCCTGTTGCATCGCGGCATAGGGCGGCTCTCCGATATGCCAGCGCCCGGTTCCCGCACTGTCCAGCTCCAACGCCATACCCCGCGCCTCTGCCCGTGTCCGGACCACCGCTTCGGCGGAGGGCGACCGGCAGATGTTGCCGAGGCAGACAAAGAGGATACGATGGGACATGTCACGGTCCTAGCGAGCCGTGGGAAACAGGGCAAGGACTGAGAACATGACCGGCAAGATCGTCATCCTGACCGGCGCCGGGCTGTCGGCGGAAAGCGGGCTGGGTACCTTCCGCGACGAAGACGGACTCTGGGCAAGGCACCGGATCGAGGACGTGGCCACACCCGAGGGGTTTGCCCGCAACCCCGCCCTAGTCCACGAATTCTACAACGCCCGTCGCCAACACTCCGCCAGCGCCACCCCCAATGCCGCCCACGAGGCACTGGCCCGCCTGCAACAGTATTGGCCCGGCGAGGTGGTGCTGGTCACACAGAACGTGGATGGGCTGCACGAAAGCGCGGGAGGCGAAGCGATCCACATGCACGGCACCCTGGCCGGGGCGCTCTGCGCCGCCTGTGGACATCGCTGGACCGCACCCGAAATGATGCAGCCCAAGGACCCCTGCCCTGCCTGCGCCGCGCCCGCAACGCGGCCGGACGTGGTCTGGTTCGGCGAGATCCCCTATCACATGGACGAGATAGCAGAACACCTGCAGGGCTGCGCGATTTTCGCCGCGATCGGCACCTCTGGCCAAGTCTATCCGGCGGCAGGTTTCGTCGTCGAAGCAGCCCTCGCCGGAGCGGAGACCGTGGAACTGAACCTGGAACGGACAGAGGTGTCACGGGCCTTTACACGGCACCACATGGGCAAGGCGACAGAGGTCGTGCCACCTTGGGTGGATAGTCTGCTGGCCCGTCAGGTGTAGGGCAGGCCCACAGGCCTGCCCCGGTCACATGTTCAGTTGCTGGCGCCCATTCCGGCGCCATGGCCCATTCCTGGGCTCATCCCTTGCATCGGCTGCCGTTCAAGGTCGACGGGGATTTCGACAACCATGTCGCCGGCCTTTTCAAAGGTCAGGGTCACGGTGACGGTCTTGCCCTGTTCCATCGGGCCTTTCAGCCCCATGAACATGACGTGATCGCCGCCACGTTGCAGCATATGCGCGCCACCGGCGGGCACGGGAAAGCCTTCCTCGACCTTCATCATGCGCATCACGCCTTCGCCCATGTCCTTGTGCGTGTGCAATTCGACCCGCACGGCGATGTCGGACTTGGCAGCAACCAGCCGGTCATCTTCCGCGCCGGTGTTTTCGATCATCATGAAGGCGGCACCGGCCTTGGCCAGCGGGCCAGAGCTGCGGGCGTAAGGGTCCTGGATGACGATATCGGCAAAAGCGGGCGTGGCAAGGGCCAGCGCGCAGGCGCCGGCAAAGAGGGTTTTCAGGGTCATTTCCATATCCTCGGGAATCTCTGTCAGTGATGTGATCTGTCTGTCAGAGAAAGGACGGAGGTCCCCGTGCCCGCGCCTGGGTCTTCGCCCGGCTGGATAGAATCGCTTCCGGCTCGCTCCAGTCGATCCTGCGCCAGGTCAGCGCAACGGCAGGCGGCAACGTGGTGGCACCGGTCTCGACGAACAGCACCGTTGCCGCATCCGGGCAGATATGCGGAGGCTCGACCGGTTGACCGTCCGCGTCCACGAGAACCGTCACGACGGTCAGACCGCGACAGATCACGATGCTCCCCGCCGGGTCCGCCTGCCCGCGCGCATAGGCTGCCGACAGGCCCGTGAGGGCCAGGGTCATCGCCAGCAAGACGCCTATGAAGGGACGGAGTTTCTGCATCGTTCCGGTGATATAGCCACCTTGAACAGGCACTCCAAAGCGACAAAAGGAAACAGCCCCGTGGCCTGAGCCACGGGGCTGTCTTCACTGTCCCTCAGGAAAGCTTCAGGCCTCTGCCTGTGCCTTCATGATCTCTTTCTTGACCTTCAGGGCGCGATCCGAAAGCTCGACGTCTTTCGCTTTGGCCAGGAATTTGTCCAGGCCGCCACGGTGGTCGACCGAACGCAGCGCATGCGCGGTGATGCGCAGCTTGATCCCGCGGCCCAGCGTCTCGGACTGCAGGGTCACGTCGTTCAGGTTCGGGAGATAACGCCGTTTGGTCTTGTTGTTGGCGTGGCTCACATTGTTGCCCACCATCGGGCCCTTGCCGGTCAGTTCGCAGACACGCGACATCGCTTCGTCCTCATCCACTGGTGGCAAGGCCTCTGCCCCGCCGGTCTCATCCTTGCAGCATACCCCGGTTCAACCGAACCGAGGACCCTGCCAATATCAAAGGGCGCCGCCCGTTTTGGTTATTCGGGGGGCGCCCGGAATCTGGTCTGACGGTGCATATGCAGATGCGCGGGCTTCGTCAAGTCCCTGTTCTACGCCTTTCGTCTCCTGGCCTCATCCCATCTGCAGGTAGTCGCGCAACAGCTCTTCTGCAGCGGCCGAGGGCGTCTGTCCGCCTGCCTCGACCTCGCGCGCAAGCGCCTCCATCGCGCCCTTGACCGGCTCCCGCTTCAGCCGGGCCAACAGGCGCTCTCGCACTTCGGCCTCGAACCAGAATCGCGCCTGTTCGGCGCGACGGCCTGCAAAATGCCCCGTCTCACGCCGCCATTCGGCGAGGGACTGCATCTCTTCCCAGGCAGTCTCAAGGCCCGAATCCTCCAGCGCCGAGACAGTCATCGCCTTTGGAAAGCCCTCGGGATCCTGCGGACGCTTGCGCAACAGGCGCAGCGCACCGGCGTAGTCCGCACATGTCCGCACGGCAGTTGTCTTGAGATCGCCATCGGCCTTGTTGACCAGCAGGATGTCGGCCATCTCCATGATACCGCGCTTGACCCCCTGCAACTCGTCGCCACCGGCGGGCGCCAGCAGCAGCAGGAAAAGGTCGGACATCTCCGCCACCATGGTCTCGGACTGGCCGACACCCACGGTCTCGATCAGCACCACGTCGAATCCAGCCGCCTCGCAGAGATCGATCGCCTCACGCGTGCGCCGGGCAACACCGCCCAGTTGCGACTGCGAAGGAGAGGGCCGGATAAAGGCGTTCTTGTCCCGACTCAAGCGCTCCATCCTGGTCTTGTCCCCCAGGATCGAGCCGCCAGAGCGCGCGGAACTGGGATCAACGGCCAGCACGGCGACCTTGAGCCCCTGCGCCGTCAGCATCATGCCAAAAGCCTCGATAAAGGTGGACTTGCCAACACCGGGCGTGCCCGACAGGCCGACGCGCAGCGCCTCGCGATCATGTCCCTTCAGCGCCTCAAGCAGCGCAAGGGCCTGCGCACGGTGATCCGGCCGCCCGCTTTCCACCAGCGTGATGGCGCGCGCCAGCGCCCGCCGTTCGCCCGCCAGGATGCGGGTCTTGAGATCCTCGATATCCATGTGCCCATTTCCCGCGCCCGCGTGGAAAAGTCCAGAGCCGCAACGTCGCTCTTGGGCCTCTGGCACGCCGCCCACTTTCCAAGCGCCCCGCGCTCGCCCATAACGCGGCCCATGACCAGACTGCCCATCGACGAGGCCCTGCCCGGGCTCATCTCTGCCCTGCGTGACCACTCCCGCGCGGTGCTGCAAGCCCCCCCGGGGGCGGGCAAGACGACGCGCGTGCCGCTGGCGATGCTCGACGCCAATTTGACGTCCGGCAAGATCGTCATGCTGGAACCCCGCCGCCTTGCCGCGCGCGCCGCCGCGCAACGGCTGGCGGAGCAGCTGGGCGAAGAGCCGGGCCAGACCGTCGGCTACCGCATCCGGGGCGAGTCGAAGGCCTCGAAATCCACCCGGATCGAGGTTGTCACCGAAGGCATCCTCACCCGCATGATCCAGTCCGACCCGGAATTGACCGGCATTGGCGCCGTACTGTTCGACGAATTCCACGAGCGGTCCCTGAACGCCGACCTGGGACTGGCGCTTTGCCTGGAAATCGCGGGCGCGCTGCGCGATGACCTGATCCTGCTGGCCATGTCCGCCACGCTGGATGCGCACCCCGTAGCCGACCTCATGCAGGCTCCTGTCGTGACTTCCGAAGGCCGCAGCCATCCGGTCGACACCCGCTGGCTGCCGCAGCCCCTGCCCAAGCGACAGAGATTCGACCAGGCAATGGCCGACCTGATCCTGCAGGCCCATGGCGAGACCGAGGGCGGCATCCTGGCCTTCCTGCCCGGCGAGGGGGAAATCCGTCGCACCGAGGCGTTGCTGAAACCGCGCCTTCCCAAGGACACGCATCTGCGCCCGCTCTTCGGCGCGATGGACCTCGCCGCACAGCGGGCCGCCATCCGCCCCGAAACGTCCGGACGCAAGCTCGTTCTGGCGACTTCGATTGCCGAAACCTCGCTGACGATCGAGGATATCCGCGTGGTCGTGGACGGCGGCAAGGCCCGCCGGGCGCGGTTCGACCCCGGCTCGGGTATGTCCCGGCTGGTCACCGAACGCGTTACCCGCGCCGAGGCGACCCAGCGTGCCGGTCGCGCGGGCCGTGTCGCACCCGGGATAGCCTACCGGCTGTGGACGAGGGGTGAGGAAGGTGGGCTAAGCCCTTATCCTCCTGCAGAAATCGAAGCCGCCGACCTGGCAGGGCTGGCGCTGGAAATCGCGCTCTGGGGCGCCGAACCCACGGAAATGCCATTTCTGACGCCGCCACCCGACGGCGCCTTCGCCGAGGCGCAATCCCTGCTCAGATTCCTGGGCGCGCTGGACGATGAAAACCGGATCACCGCGCACGGCAGGAACTTATCCACATTGCCGCTGCACCCCCGGCTTGCCCATATGATGAATCTGGGCGGCCCAAAAGCCGCAAATCTGGCTGCACTCTTGTCCGATCGCGATCCGCTCATAGGAGCATCCACAGACCTCGCCCTGCGCCTGGATGCGCTGCGCGATCCGCGCGGATTTTCGGACCGAAGACCCGAACAGATCAACCGTGGCGCCCTGGAACGCATCCGAACAGAGGCAAAACGCCTCTCGCAGAGCATCAGGACCCGTCAGAAACCCACTGGAAAATATCAGGATTTCAACGACGCGGAACTGGCGGCTCTGGCCTACCCGGATCGCATCGGGCTGCGCCGCAAGGGCGAGGCAGCCCGTTTTCAGCTCTCCGGTGGCAAGGGCGCGGTCATGGAAGATCACGACCCGCTGGCGGGCGAACGCCTGATCGTCGTCACGGATACCGATGGCAACCCGCGCGAGGCGCGCATCCGACAGGCCATCGCCATCTCGCTGTCAGAGGTTCGCGCACTCTTTGCCGACCGGATCGCATGGCAGGATCTCTGCGAATGGTCCAAACGCGACCGCCGCGTCATCGCCCGACAGCAGGAACGCCTGGGCGCCATCGCCCTGGATGACCGCATCTGGAAAGACGCCCCGGACGAGGTCGTGGCGCACGCCATGCTGGACGGCGTGCGCGACCTCGGGATCCCCATGTCGGAGGCCGCGCGACGCTTCACCGCGCGCGTGGCGCTGGCGCGCGACGCCGGGCAGGACCTGCCCGACATGTCGCCCGAGGCCCTGATGGAAACGCTCGAAGACTGGTTCCTGCCCTACCTGGCGGGCGTCCGTACCGCCGCCGACTGGAAACGCTTCGACCTGTTGCCGGCGCTGCGCGCGCAGCTGGACTGGACCCAGACCCAGGCGTTGGACGCCGCCATACCTGCGCATTTCACCACGCCGCTGGGGCGCAAGGTGCCCATCGATTATTCCGGCGAACATCCGGAAATCCAGTTGCGCCTGCAGGAACTCTTTGGCCAGACAACACATCCGATGGTGGGCCGTACCCCGCTGCGGATCACGCTTTTGTCGCCGGCTCAGCGCCCGGTGCAGACCACGATGGACCTGCCCGGTTTCTGGTCCGGCTCCTACGCCGATGTCCGCAAGGACATGCGCGCGCGCTACCCCAGGCATCCCTGGCCCGAGGACCCGACCGTGGCCGATCCGACGCTGCGGGCGAAACCGCGCGGCACATGAGAGGCGTGGCTGGCGGGTGGGCCGCTGACGCGCGCCAGCGCGGCAGTCGGGGCGCCTGACGGCGCGCCTCAGGCCCCCAGGCAGTAACGCATGATCGCCTTCTGCGCGTGCAGACGGTTTTCCGCCTCGTCCCAGATCACCGAATGCGGGCCGTCCATGACCTCGGAGGTCACTTCCTCTTCGCGGTGTGCGGGCAGGCAGTGCATGAACAACGCGTCCGGCTTGGCCGCTTCTATCAGCTTGGCGTTGACCTGGTAGGGACGCAGCATGTTGTGGCGCCGTTCCTTGGCGCTCTGCGCGTCGTGCATCGAGACCCAGGTATCGGCGACGATCAGGTCGGCGCCCTCGACCGCGCGCATCGGGTCGCGCTCGATGGTGACGGTCGCGCCCTCATTGCGCGCCCAGCCGACAAACTCCATTTCCGGGTCCAGCTGCACAGGGCCGGAAAAGGTCAGATCAAAGCCGAACTGACCGGCGGCATGCAGGAAGGAGGCGCAGACGTTGTTGCCATCACCGCACCAGACAACCTTCTTGCCCGCAATCGGGCCACGGTGCTCTTCAAAGGTCTGGATGTCCGCCATGATCTGGCAGGGATGGGTCCGGTCGGTCAGCCCGTTGATGACCGGCACGCTGGCATAGTCCGCCATCTCTTCCAGCACGGATTCGTCAAAGGTCCGGATCATGATCAGATCGACGTAGCGCGACAGCACACGGGCGGTGTCCGCGATGGTCTCGCCATGCCCCAGCTGCATTTCGCTGCCGGACAGCACCATGCTCTGCCCGCCCAGCTGGCGTACGCCTACGTCGAAGGACACGCGCGTCCGGGTCGAGGGTTTTTCGAAGATCAGCGCCACCATGCGGCCCGCAAGCGGCTGGTCGTCGTCGGGCGCGGCCTTCGGCCGGCCATTACGGGCGGATTTCATCGACTTGGCCTGGTCGATGATCGACCGCAACGCGGCCTTGTCGGTTTTGTGGATATCCAGGAAATGGTTCATATCATTGTTCTTCTTGCAATCCGGGGGCGCGACGGGCGCCACCCCCGATGTCCTTTCGGCCCGAAGGCTGTTTCAGGCAGAGAGCTTGGTGACGGCAGAGGCGGCGGCGTCAAGCCGGTTCAGCGCCTCGCCGATCTCGTCCTCGGTGATGTTCAGCGGCGGCAGCAGGCGCACGATATTGTCCGCGGCGGGGACGGTGATAACCTCGGCGTCATAGCCCGCCTTGACCACGTCCAGGTTCGTCAGCTTGCATTTCAGACCCAGCATCAGACCGCTGCCACGCACGCCTTCGAAAACATCCGGATGCGCCGCAACCAGCCCTTCCAGCTTTTGCCGCAACAGGCCGGCGCGGGCGCGCACGCCGTCCAGGAATTCCGGCTCGGACACGATGTCCAGCACCGCCTTGCCCACGGCACAGCCCAGCGGGTTGCCGCCGTAGGTCGACCCATGCGTACCGGCCGTCATGCCGCAGGCAGCCTCTTCCTTGGCCAGCACGGCGCCCAGCGGAAAACCCCCGCCGATGCCCTTGGCGACCATCATGATGTCAGGCTCCACCCCTGCCCATTCATGCGCGAACAGCCGTCCGGTCCGGCCCACGCCGCACTGCACCTCGTCGAGGATCAGCAGCACGCCCTTTTCGTCGCAAAGCGCGCGCAGTCCTTTCAGGCACTGGTCCGGCAGGACGCGGATGCCGCCCTCGCCCTGCACCGGCTCGATCAGGATTGCGCCCACGGTCTCGTCGATGGCCGCGTGCAGCGCGTCGTGATCGCCCCAGGGCAGGGTCTTGAACCCGCCCAGCACCGGTCCGAACCCCTTGACCATCTTCTCCGACCCCGAGGCCGCGATGGCCGCCGAAGAGCGACCGTGGAAACAGCCCTCGAAGGTCAGGATCGTGGTCTTTTCCGGCTGGCCCTTTTCGTACCAGTATTTCCGCGCCATCTTGACCGCCAGTTCGCAGGCCTCGGTGCCGGAGTTGGTGAAAAAGACCGTGTCGGCAAAGCTGGTCTCAACCAGCTTGTCCGCCAGCGCCTGCTGGTTTGGGATCTCGTAGAGGTTCGAGACATGCCAGAGCTTGCCGGCCTGGTCGGTCAGTGCCTTGACCAGGTCCGGATGCGCATGGCCCAGCGCGTTGACGGCGATGCCGCTGCCCAGGTCCAGGAATCGGCGCCCGTCTTCCTCTGTCAGCCAGCAGCCCTCGCCCTTCACGAAATGCAGGGGCGCGCGGTTGTAGGTGGGCAGAACGGAGGGGATCATGTCGCAGTCCTCGAAAGTGTGGAAGCCCGATTGGTGGCAAGGCCGAGGGGCCAAGTCAAGAAGGGCCATGTTTTGAAGGGAGAAAAGACGCAGGTGGGCACGCCCGATGCGGGGCGCGGGGAACGGTGAGCTCAGGCTCGTCGGGTTCGGGTCGCGTGCGTCATGCCGCGCTGTTAGACCGAGCCACGCAAAAAGGAAAGCCCCAATACTGTCCGCGCGTCACCCAAGATGCCGCAGACCGGGACGCGGCGGCGCGCTGTCGGGCAACCGGATGTCATGGACGAGGCCCAGCCGGGCCAGTGCCTGGATCAGGCGAAAGCCCGGATCCGCCTGTCCACGACCAAGGCCCAGCCGCGCCGAATGCGGAAAGGCATGGTGGTTCCCCTGCCAGTTTTCACCAAAGGTGAGCGCGCCGAAACCCGGCAGGTTGTAACCCTGCACCGGCAGACCGTCGATCCGCCAGGTCTGCTCTCCGCCCCTGTGGGCCGCATGGCCGATGGCCCAATGTCCGGTCAGCGATACCACGACCCGAAGGGACACGCCCCACAGCACCCAGGACCAGCCGCCCATTGCATAGAGGACAAGCGCCAGGGGCAGTTGCTGTGCCCACCACGTCCTCTCCATCCAACGGTAGACGGGGTCGGAAAGGACCTCCGGCTCGATCTCGAACACCGGGGGGTGATCCAGCCGATAGCCGCAATGCAATTGCCACCAGGCGTCGCGCAGCGGCCCGGCCCCGTGCGAAGGGTGCGGCGGGCAGCGCCACTGCCGCTGGTGCCAATCCCGCATGTCGTGCGCCCGGATCATGCCAAAGGGACCGGCCATGCCGACCAGAATGCCCAGCCAGACCAGCAGGTATTCCAGGGGCCGGGCCGCCTTGAAACTGCGATGGATCAGCAGGCGATGCATGCCGACGGAATGGCCCGCGCAGATCGTGACCACCGTCAGAAACAGGAAGGCCGCGAACCCGCCCAAGAGGGAAACAGCGTAACAGCGGCCGGCCCGCCGGCGGCATTGGCAAACCACCAAAGCGACTTGAACGGGGCCCAGTGGATGCGACCGGCACATGGGGCGGTCTCAGGCAAGGGCCTGACCCGTTCGCTTGCCACGACATCTGTCGGCATCGTCGGCGTCTCGTGGCCAGTCCGCACCACCATTTGCATCTTGTCCGTTCGCCCTTGCCGTTGTCGCACCACCGCAGGGTCACTCAGGCTCGCCCGTCCCTGCAAGTCGGGGATTGCATCGGCGCGAGGTCAAATGCCCTGTTCCCAACGCATCTCCAATTGCAGACGGCATTGCGTGGCACAGCGGTCACGGCTAGCGTCGCCATCATGACAGCGCCTCTCATCGACAACCTTCAGTATTGCAGCTTCTCGGAAAAGGTCTTTCGCCAGCTTCGCGCGGGCGGGGTGGACGCGATCCATGTGACCATCGCCTACCACGAGACGTTCCGCGAGATGGTGCTGAACCTGGAACGCTGGAACCGATGGTTCGAACGCTTTCCCGATCTCATCATGCGCGGCACCACTGCCGATCATGTGCGCGACGCGCAGGAGACAGGCCGCACCGCCGTCTTCTTCGGCTTTCAGAACCCCTCGCCCATCGAGGACGACATCGGCCTGGTCGAGATCGTGCACCAGCTTGGCGTGCGCTTCATGCAACTGACCTACAACAACCAGTCCCTGCTGGCGACCGGCTGTTACGAGGAAGAGGATATCGGCCTGACCCGCATGGGCCGCGCCGTAGTGGCAGAGATGAACCGCGTCGGCCTGGTCATCGACATGAGCCATTCCGCCGAACGCTCGACTCTGGAGGCGATCGACCATTCCACCCGCCCCATCGCCATCACCCACGCCAATCCCGGCTGGTGGCATCCCGCCCTGCGCAACAAGTCTGACGAGGTGCTGCGCGCGCTGACCAATTCCGGCGGGATGCTGGGGTTTTCACTCTACCCTCATCACCTGGCGGGCGGTACGAACTGTTCCCTCACCGGGTTCTGCGAGATGGTGGCAGAGGCCGCCGACCGCTACGGGGCGGAAAACCTCGGGATGGGCAGCGATCTGTGTCAGGATCAGCCGGACAGCGTGGTCCAATGGATGCGCGTTGGCCGCTGGACCAAGGACGTGGACTATGGCGAAGGCTCTGCCACTGCCCCCGGGTTCCCGCCCATGCCGGACTGGTTTCAGGACAACCGCGACTGGGACAACATCCGCGACGGGCTGCGCGAGATCGGCTTTTCCCGGGCCGAGACCGAGGGCATCCTAGGCGGCAACTGGCTGCGCTTCTATGAAACGAGCTTTGGCCCGGCCTGACCCGCCCGAAAAGGAAATCAAATGAAAGCCATGCTCTACGAGGCCTTCGGCGCCACGCCGAAGATCACCACCCTGCCCGATCCCGCCCCCGCGCCGGGCGGCGTCGTGCTGAAGGTCGAGGCGACGGGCCTTTGCCGCAGCGACTGGCACGGATGGATGGGCCATGACCCGGATATCGAACTCCCACATGTGCCCGGGCATGAACTGGCGGGCACCGTCGCGGCAGTTGGTGAGGGCGTGACCCGTTGGACCGAAGGCGATCGGGTGACGGTCCCCTTCATCTGCTCCTGCGGCACCTGCCCGGAATGCCACGCAGGGCACCAGCAGGTCTGCGACAACCAGTTTCAGCCCGGGTTCACCCACTGGGGCAGCTATGCCGAATACGTCGCCCTGCCACAGGCCGACCTGAACCTCGTCGGGCTGCCGCCCGACATGGGCTTTGACACCGCCGCCAGCCTCGGCTGCCGCTTTGCCACCAGTTTCCGCGCCGTGGTCGACCAGGGGCAAGTCTCCGGCGGCGAATGGGTCGCCGTACACGGCTGCGGCGGCGTGGGCTTGTCTGCCATCATGATCGCGCGGGCGATGGGGGCGCGTGTCCTTGCCGTGGACATAGACGCGGCCAAGCTGGACCTGGCGCGCAGCATGGGCGCCACGGCGGTGGTGGACGCGCGCGCCGCCCACGTCCCGGAGGCGGTGCGCGACCTGACACAGGGCGGCGCGCATCTGTCGATCGATGCGCTGGGCCACCCGGACACCTGCGCCAACTCGATCCTGGGCCTGCGCAAGCGCGGGCGTCACGTGCAGGTCGGCCTGCTGCTGGGGGACCAGAGCCGTCCACCCCTGCCGATGGATCGCGTGATCGGCTGGGAGCTGGAAATCCTCGGCAGCCACGGCATGCAGGCACACCGTTATGGCGCCATGCTGGACATGATCGCCAGCGGCGCCCTGTCGCCGGACCAGCTGGTCGGAGACCGGATCAGCCTTGACGAGGCGGTGACTGCTTTGGTGGACATGGACAGCTTTCAGGCGCGCGGCGCCACGGTCATCACCCGGTTCTGACCCTAGCCGCGCAATTCTTCGCGCACCTGCATCAGGATCTCGCCCAACCGGTTCAGCCCCTGCCCGTCCGGCCCGCACCCCAGTAGGCATCCATCGGCGCGTTTTCGACGATCTGCGCATCCCCCGTGGACAAGAGCAGGTCGCGCGGCCCCCGGTGCAGGGTGAACTTGTCCCGCACCGCGTCCAGCATGATGCCGTCCTTGACCTCTTCCCAATCGTCGCGCAGCGGGATCTCGCGGCTCATGCCCAGCGACTTGGCCCGTTTCGGACGCGAACACAGGCGGATGCGTTCGCGGTGGGCGATGTCGTGGAACTTCATCGCCTGGAAATAATGCTCGACCGTGCGCCACCACAGGCCGTCCTTCTCCACGCCATAGGGCGCGAAGTTCGAGAACTCGGCGTAGGGGTCGGGCTGGGCATAGAAATAGATCGTGTCGGTCATGCGGTCAGAAACCCCGGAATCGCCCGCCTGGCCAGTCAGGTATTCCCGATCTGGCGTCAGGCTTCAAAGGTGGCGATGGCCCGCAGGAAGATCGCCGCGCCGATCCCGATCAACTCGTCGGGAAAGTCATAGTCGGGGTTGTGCAGGGCCGGCGCGCCCTCGCCAGCGCCCAGAAAGAACATGGCTGAGGGCATCACGCTGCCGAACAGCCCGAAATCCTCGGAGGCGCGCATGGGCACGGCGGCATCCTTGCGCGGCAATCCATCGACCGCATGTTCCAGCAGGGCCACCGCCTCGGGCGCGTTCACACAATGGCCAAAGGCCTCGTGCACCGAGATTTCAGTGCCAAAGCCCCGTGCCGCGCCCGCGATCATGCCCCGTGCCTCGGCCTCCAGATCAGCCATCCGGTCATCCAGAAGAGTCCGCAGGGTGACATAAAGCTCGGCCTCGCCGGGGGCCACGCCAAAGGCGGGCACGCCCAGCCGGGCATGGGTCACGGTGGCCAGCCGGAACCCCGGGTCGTCGGTCGGCAGTTCACGGCTGAGCCCCGCCAACCCTGGGATCAGCGCGGCCAGCGCCGCGCCGGGCGACTGGCCGGTCTCGGGCTGCGAGGCATGGGCGGTGCGCCCGCTCAACCGCACGCGCAATCCGCGCGAGGCACAGTTGACCGGCCCCTCTCTCAGGGCCACGGCGCCCAGCGGCAAACCGGGCAGGTTGTGCAGCGAAATCGCCATCCGCGCGCCCAGCGCGGCAAAGCGCGGGTCCTCCAGCACCGCCCGCGCGCCCGCGCCGGTTTCCTCGGCGGGCTGGAACAGAAGGATCACCCGACCATTGGGCGGGGTCCGCGACAGGCCCTGTGCCACCGCGTGCAGGATCGCCATGTGCCCGTCGTGGCCGCAAAGATGCGCGACCCCCGACAGCTCCGAGCGCCAGGCGGGTGTGCCGGTTTCCTCGATCGGCAGGGCGTCCAGTTCACACCGGATCAGCAGGCCCCCGTCACCCCTGCCAAAGACCGCCGCCACGCCGGTGCCACCCAAACCGGTGACGACCTCGGCCGCGCCCAGCGCCCGCATCTCTGCGGCGATGCGAACGGCGGTGGCGTGTTCGGCCCCGGACAATTCCGGCGCCCGGTGCAGGGCATGCCGCAAGGACCGCGCCCGGTGCACCACACTTGTGTCGATCACATCCGCTGCGGACATGCCTCCCCCCCTGCCGATGCGACAGCCTTTCACGGCGCGCGCCCCGGATGCAAGTCCGGCAGGTCTTCCCAGCTTGCGATCTTGCTGGCACAGTCGTCGCATGAAGGATCTCGTCAGCCCCTCGCCCCGGACCGGACTGCGCCCGCCGTCGCAGGTGATGCGCCTGCACCGCATGGGCGCCAGCTTTCCCACGCGGTTGAGTTTTCTACGCGTTCTGACCCGACGCCTGGCCGCCGAAGGCGCCAGGCTGCGGCGCCCGGTCTGGAACATCGGCGCCGATGGATATGGCCACGCGGTCTACACGATTGCATTGGGCGGGCACGATTACAGCCTTGTCGCCGTCTCGACCCACCTGCCCGACGAGATGCGCACCGACCGCGTGATCGCGACGGCCTGGGACACCGCCTATGTCCTTTACGACGGTGTCCCTGACGATGATGAAATCGCCCGCATCTGCGCCGCCGCCCCCCAGCAGGAGGCCGCCCGCTATACCGAACGAGATCTGGTGTTGTCGCGCGCGAACAAGTCCGTCCGGCTGTTTTCCCACGTGGTCGAGCGGTTGCGCACGGGCCAGCAACCGGACGCGAAGCTGGTCAACCGCGTCGGCTACCTGATGCGGACGACGGCGGTCTACGGCAATGGCAAGTTCGGCATCGCCGACCGGGGGCTGATCGCCGACCGCCCCGGGATCGAGGGGGCTTTTGCCGCCGAGATGCTGACCGTCTGGATGATCCGCAGCTTTACCCACGACCTTGTCGAACACCTGGGCGGCGCAACCTTGGACCCGGCCCTGAAACGGCATCTTGGCATCGGCAATTCCACCGGGCTTGGAATGGCGCCTTTCCTGGTGTCGCATCCCGTTCTGCTGAACAACTGGGTGCAGGCGCGGGAAACCGCCCTGGCCCGCGTCCGCAACCTGCCGGCGCTAACACCCGAACAACACGCCCGGCTGATCCCCCTGTGCGACCGCGTTTCCGCCCACCTTGAGGAATGGCAAGTACCCGATCCGCACCACCAGGCCCGGATCGACCTGGTCCGGGCCGAATGGCCTGCATTGCGAGGTTTTGTAGAGGACTTGCCCATCGACGCGCCCATCGACGCGCTGATCCGCCGGTCCGAGGCGTACTCGGTGGATACGCAGGAACTTTGCGTTGCGCTGGCGCTGGAACCCTTCGGTGACATCGTAGACGAGCTTGCCGCTGGCATGACGGACCCGGTGGGTCCGCCGGCCCAGGGATTTGACAACGCCCAATCCTTGCGCCGCGCGATCGAGATGCATTTCGACTGGGTGCTGCAGATGGATTTCGACGAGACCGCCCAGCAGCGCCGGTTCTGGTACGTCTCTGAGGAAAAGCTGGAACCCCGGCTGGGCGATCGGTTCGACGACCCCGGCGCGGAGCGGGAAAGCCCGCTGGACATCGCGCGGCGCGTACAGGCGCTCTGGCGCGCGCTGGAAGGGGTCACGGACCTGCGCGCCTTTCGCGCCGCCCGTCCCGAACACGAACTCGCCCTCGCCCGGGTCGCCTGCCTTTCTTCGCATCCCTATGCCGAGATCCGCGACAACCTGATCGCCGAGAGCTGCCTGCCCATCGACATGCTGCGCAGCAAGCTTGCCTTTTTCGGCGCCACCAAGTTCGATCCGAAATCCGATCGCTGGACACGGATTACCCTGGCCCAGGGCGCCCCTTTGCCAGAGGACCTTGGAACCGCGCGGGCCGATGACTGGTGGCTCGCGGGGTACGTTGCATGAGCTATTCCGCCAATGAGATCGCCGCCCTGGCCCAGAAGGCCGCGCGCGGCGCCGGGTTCCCGCCGCAACAGGCGCAGGTCTTTGGCGCCGCAACGGTCCAGTTCCTCGCCGGAGGCGGAGAGGCCCAGGCCCTGCTTGACGCGCTTGCCGATCCCGCTGACAGCCCGATCCTGCGCCTTCCTCTGCTGGTCGAGGACATTCAGCGCGCCGTGGGTCTTGCCGGTCCACAGATCACCCTCACCCTGCAACCGGGGGACGAGGCCCTTGCCCCGGCCTATGCCCGGCTGGCCGCCGTGCCGATCACGCGGGCCGAGGTGGGCCAAAGCGAGGATGGTTTGCCCCAGCTTTGCCTGGAAACCGACCCGAACCGGGACAGGGCCGCCCCCCTGCCCCCGCGCATCGAGGCGAGCGCGCCTCTGGTGGATCACCTGTCCATCCTCGCGGCGCGGACCTATGTCCCGGCATCGGACAGCTCGCGCAGCGCTGGCGCAGGGGCGGGCGACATAGACAACGACTAAAACGGGACCGCCCGGCGCATTTTTCTTGCCGGATCATCGTTGCCGGATCAGTGTTTCACGTCGGCACAGTTCCGTACCGCTTTCTTCTTGAAGGGATTTACGATGAGACTGATTTTCGCCGGGCTTCTTGCGCTCTGCGCGGCCCTGCCCGCCCTGGCTCAGGACTACCCCGGAACCTACCGCCTGCAGACAATGTTCCAGGCGCCCGAGAACAAGTGCTTTGAAGGCAACCGTTTCGCACCGGACGCAACCTTGGGCGGTGCCGCCTTCATGGACACCTGTCAGAATGTTTCCGGCCAGCTCTGGCGGATCGAATCCGCCGGTGGTGGCTGGTACCGGCTCAAGACGCTGTTCCAGGGCGACGGCAAATGCCTGGAGGGCAACCGTTTCGCGCCTGACTCGACTCTGCGCGGTGCCGCCTTCATGGACACCTGCCAGAACGTGTCCGGGCAGCTCTGGCGCTTTGAGACCGCCGGCGACGGCTGGGTCCGTCTCAAGACACAGTTCCAGGGTGACGGCAAATGCCTGGAGGGCAATCGCTTTGCGCCGGACTCGACGCTGGGCGGCGGCGCTTTCATGGACAACTGCCAGAACGTCTCGGGTCAGCTGTGGAAATTCGTACCCGCCGGAAACTGACCCCTCATGACCGCGGGGCGCCGCTTGCCCATTGCGGCGGCCCGTGCTTCTCTCCGGCCAAATTCAGGAGAGTTCCCATGCCCCATCCCTTGCTGACCCAGGCCGATATCGAAGACTACCAGCGCGATGGCGTGGTCGTGGTGCGCGGCCTCTGGGCCGACCAGGTCGATACCCTGCGCGCCGGGGTTGCCCGCAACATGTCAGAGCCGGGCCCCTACGCGGCGGAAAACCTCAAGGACGGTGAGGCCGGTCGCTTCTTCGACGATTACTGCAACTGGCAGCGCATCCCCGAGTTCGAAGAGGTGATCCGCACCTCACCCGTGGCCGAGGTCGCCGCCGACCTGATGCGGTCGGACAGCGCGCAGCTGTTCCACGATCATGTCCTGGTCAAGGAACCGGGCACATCAAAGCCCACGCCCTGGCACCAGGACGGCCCCTATTACTTTGTCGATGGCCTCCAGACCGTCAGTTTCTGGAGCCCGCTGGACCCCGTGACCGAGGCCACCCTGCGCTGCGTCGCCGGATCGCACCTCTGGGACAAACCCGTGTTGCCGACGCGCTGGCTGTCCGAGGAGAATTTCTATCCCGACGCCGATGCCTATATGCCGGTGCCGGATCCGGACGCCGAGGGCATGGAGGTGCGCGAATGGGCGCTGGAGCCGGGCGACGCCGTGGCCTTCAACTTCGGCGTGCTGCATGGCGCGCGCGGCAATGACAGCCCGACGCGGCGCCGTGCCTTCTCGCTGCGGCTGGTGGGCGATGACGCCCGCTATGTCACTCGCCCCGGCCCCACCTCGCCGCCTTTTCCCGGCCACGACATGGCAGAGGGCCAGCGCCTGCGCGAAGATTGGTTCCCAGTTCTGTTCCGCCGCGCGACGACCTGAGACCGCCCAACACACCCCAGACCGCCCAACGCGCCCGCTGCCTGGCATCTGTCCCCAATGGTCTGTTTCCCGGAGCCGTCCATCGCTTGATGCCGAAAAGAGGCAAAGCCGCGGGGCCTGCAAGGGGGCGCAGCCCCGCCAGAGGCGGCTTGCCCTTGCTGGGCCCGCTGATTTGCCTCAGGCAGCAAATCAGCGATGAACGGGTTCGGGAAACAGACCCGGGCCTGTTTCCTGGTGAGTCCGGAAGCGGAGCCCGCCGCGGGCGCTCTCAGGCGAACGGGTCGTCCGGATAGCCCACACCCATCAGGCTCAATCCGTCCGGTGGACAAACCGGCCCGCAGGCGGCGCGTGACCGTGCCTCAAGGGCCGTCCTCACGTCCTCCGGCGCCCAGGCGCCGGCGCCGACCCGTTCCAGGGTGCCCACGATGGACCGCACCTGGTTGTGCAGGAAACTGCGGGCCCGCAGGAAGAAGTGCACTTCGGGTCCGGCCAGGCCCTCGGCCCGCCTGATGGTGATTTCGTCCATCGTCTTGATCGGCGATTTCGCCTGGCACATGACCGAACGAAAGGTGGTAAAGTCCTGCCGGCCCAGCAGGTGAATGGCGCCTGCGCGCATCGCCTCGACATCCAGCGCGTGGTTGACCCGCCAGACCTGCCCCGCCTCCAGGGTCGCGGGCGCACGCCGCATCAAGAGCCGGAACAGGTAGCGCCGCTCGACCGCCGAAAAGCGCGCGTGCCAGTCGTCGGACACCGAGGCCGCCGCCCGGATCGCCACCGGCTGCGGCTTGAGGTGAAAGTTCACCGCCTCGGACAGCCGGAAGGGATCCCAGTCCTTGTCCATGTCGCAATGGGCCACCTGCCCGCGCGCATGCACACCCGCATCCGTGCGCCCCGCAGCGGCAATGGTATGCGCGCGCGGTTCCAGCCGGGCCAGGGCCGACTCGATGGCCCCCTGGACCGAAGGCTGATCCGCCTGCCGCTGCCAGCCCGCGAAGGGGCGGCCGTCATATTCCACCAAAAGCGCATACCTGGGCATGACGCGCCTCCTAGCCGCACACCGGGCCAAGGGCAATCCCGCCGGGGATGCCCGCGCGTGGCAAGACGGGGATGGGTGGGCGGGAGGCGCGCCGCGCGCGGGGCGCAACATTGCCCACATTCCCCCTGCCCGCCTCTGGCCCCGCGCTGCGGCAATGACTAAGTTCGCATCCGAACCGAAGGGAAAGGCCCGGAACTCATGGTCATTGGCGCCATCGCCGACACGCTCACCCGCAGCGTCGAGAATGTCACCGGCACCCTGTCGGAAACCTTCTTCGAACCGACCCTGCGGCTGGGCGTCACCGGGCTGTCGCGGGCGGGCAAGACCGTCTTCATCACCTCGCTGGTCGCCAACCTGATGGACCGGGCGCGCATGTCGCAACTGGTGGCCGAAAGCGAACAGCGCATTCTGTCGGCCTTTCTGCAGCCCCAGCCCGACGACACGCTGCCGCGCTTCGACTATGAAACGCACCTGGGTGCCCTGACCGCCCGCACGCCGCACTGGCCCGAGAGCACGCGGGCCGTCTCCGAACTCCGCCTGTCGCTCAAGATCCGGCCCGCCGGGCTGCTTGCCGGATTGCAGGGGCCGCGCACGCTGCACCTCGATATCGTGGACTACCCGGGCGAATGGCTGCTGGACCTCTCGCTGATGGACAAGTCCTATGCTGAGTGGTCGCAGGACATGCTGGCGCGGCTGGAGCTGCGCCCGGATGGACCGAAGACCTTGGAGCGGCTTCGGTCAGAGGACGCGAGTGCAGAGCTGGACGAAACCCGCGCCAGGGCGCTGTCGGAGGCATATACCCAAAGTCTGCACGCCGCCCGCGCCGCCGGCTTCTCGGACTGTTCACCGGGCCGCTTCCTGCTGCCCGGCGAGTTGGAAGGCTCGCCCGTGCTGACATTTGCGCCGCTGCCGCCTGTCGACGGCGCCCCGCGCCGCTCGCTCTACCGCGAGTTTGAACGGCGCTACGACAGCTACAAATCGCGCGTCGTCAAACCCTTCTTCCGCGATCATTTCAGCCGCATCGACCGGCAGATCGTGCTGGTGGATGCGCTTGGCGCCATCCATGCCGGGCCGCGCGCGATGGAGGACCTGCGCCGCACCCTGGCCGAGATCCTGACCGCCTTCCGCCCCGGCACGAATGCCTTCCTGACCAAGTTGCTGATGGGCAAACGGGTGGAAAAGATCCTGTTCGCCGCCACCAAGGCCGATCACCTGCACCACCTGCAACACGGCCGCCTGACCGGCATCATGGAGGCGCTGACCCGCGAGGCGCGCGACCGTGCGCGCTTTGCCGGGGCGGAAACGCAGGCCATGTCCATTGCCGCCCTGCGCGCCACCACCGAACAGATGATCACCCATCAGGGCAGCGACCTGCCCTGCGTGCGCGGAACGCTGATGGAAACCGGCAAGCAGGCTGCTTTTTATCCGGGCGAACTGCCGGAGGACCCGGCGCACCTGCTGGGCAGCGCCCGCGACGGGGCCGAGAAATGGCTCGACCAGGACTATACCGTGATGAATTTCGCCCCCGCGCCGCTGACCCTGAAACCCGGCGAAGGCCCGCCACACATCCGGTTGGACCGCGCCGCACAATTCCTGATCGGGGATCGCCTGTGAGCGCGGACACGATCAACCTGCGCGCGGCGGACCCGGGCGATGCCGGGCGGCTGGGCGCCATGATCACCGAGGCGGTGGAGGCCCGCGCCTGGAAGCCGCGCCTGCATTCTGCGGCGCAGGACATCGCGCATGTGGGCACTTTGATCGACCGCGGCTGGGTCACGGTGGCGGAACTGGGACCGGAGGTCGCGGGGTTCCTCGCCCGTGAAGGGTATGAGATCCACGCGCTGTTCGTGGCGGGCTGGGCGCAGGGGCGGCGGCTGGGCAGCGCGCTGCTGGAGCAGGCCAAGACCCAGGCCGACCGGCTGGAACTCTGGACCTTTCAGCAAAACGAGGGGGCGCAGCGGTTCTACCTGCGCCACGGCTTTGCCGAGACCCGTCGCACGAATGGCGACAACGAGGAAGGCCTGCCCGACATCCACTACCTTTGGCGCCGCGATGCGGGCGCCCTGCAGGAGTCCGTGACATGAGCCAGCCCCCCAAGGGTCCCGTCCTGATCGACCTCGACGACGACGGCAGCGCAACTCCCAGCCCGTCCGAGGCGCCGCCCGTCCCCGAACCGCACCTGCCCTCGCCAGAGGGCGCGGCCATGACCACCGTGGCGGCGCTGGCCACGCGCGATCCGTCGCCGCTGGCGCGCTGGTTCTGGCGGCTGCTGCTGGCACTGGTGGGCACGCTGGTCTCGATCGCGGCCTGGCGTTTCGTGACCGACCTGATCGCCAGCAACGCCATGTTGGGCTGGGCCGTTACCGGCCTGTTCGCCGCCTTCGGCCTGGTCTGCCTGATGATCATCATCAAGGAGATCGCGGCGTTTTCCCGACTGTCACGGATCGACGCGCTGCACCATGCCGCCGAAACCGCCCTGGCCGATGAGGACCTGGCCGGGGCCCGCAAGCTGACCGATGACCTCGTAACGCTCTACAAGGGGCGCGAGGACACCCGTTGGGGCCGGGAAAAGCTGACGACCCGGCGGGACGAAATATTCGACGCCTCCGGATTGCTGACCCATGCCGAGGATTCTCTGCTGGCGCCGCTGGACACGGCCGCCCGGCGCGAGGTCGAGGCGGCGGCGCGGCAAGTGGCGACGGTGACCGCATTGGTGCCACTGGCGCTGGCGGACGTGGCCGCGGCACTGACCGCCAACCTGCGCATGATCCGCCGCATCGCCGAGATCTATGGCGGGCGGTCGGGCACATTGGGCAGTTGGCGGCTGACGCGGGCAGTCATGTCCCACCTGGTCGCCACCGGGGCGGTCGCCATCGGCGACGACATGCTGGAACCCATTCTTGGCGGCGGCCTGCTGGGCAAGCTGTCGCGCCGCTTTGGCGAGGGGATGGTGAACGGCGCCCTGACCGCCCGCGTCGGCGTCGCGGCGATGGAAGTCTGCCGCCCCCTGCCCTTTGGCAAGGGCAAACGCCCCTCTGTCCGGGCCATCATCCGCAGCTCTCTGAGTGGCCTGGTGATGCAGGACAAGGGCTGACACGGCCCGCTTGCACGGGGTCCGGCATTCCGGACCTGTGCAGCGCCGTCCCCCCGTCCTAGACTGCGCGACCGAAGCCATCGGAGACCGTCGACGGATGGAAGCGCTACTTGTTATTCTGGGATTGGGGCTGCTGGCCCTGCCCGTTGTGGTGATCGTTTCGGTCATCATGCAGGTCCGCACGCGCCGCGAGGTGCGCGCCCTGCAGGCCCGCCTGCAGGATCTCGAACGCAGCCTTGCGCAAACCACCCACCCTGACCCGACGGAACGGCCAAGGCCCTTGCCCGTGGCGCCCAGCTTGCCACGGGACGCCGCGCGATCCGGTCCGCCGGAACCGGCCAACCTGTCGCCCGCGCCCGGAGAGGCCCCCAAGGCGCCACCGAAACAGCCCGCCGCCGCAAGCACGTCCGCCGCCCGGACCACGCCGACCACGACCGAGGCCCCGCGCCCTCCCGCACCGGCCCCTGCCGCGCCCTCGGCCTTTGACCGGCTGGGCCGCTGGCTGCAGGAAAACTGGTTCTACGCCATTGCCGCCGTCTCGCTGTCGCTGGCGGGGATCTTCCTTGTGCAATACGGAATCGAAACCGGCCTGCTGACGCCCACCGCCCGCGTGATCGCGGCGCTTGTGTTCGGCGCCGCCCTGATTGCCGGAGGCGAGACCATCCGCCGACGGTTCGGCGACGACGAAAGCAGCACCACCGCCTACTTGCCCTCGGTCCTGTCCGGAGCGGGCCTCGTCTCGCTGATGGGCGGCATCCTGGCGGCGCGGCTGCTGTACGACCTCATCAGCCCGGGATTTGCCTTGTCGACGCTGTTCGGTGTCGCGGTGTTCGGGCTGGTCCTTGGCTGGCGACATGGCCCCTTGCTGGCGGCGATCGGGCTGATCGGTGGCATGGGCGCCCCCTTTGTCGTCGGCGGGCAAAGCGACTCGCCCGAGTGGTTCCTGATCTATTTCGGCCTGCTTGCGGGCATGGGCCTGGGCATCGACACCTTGCGGCGCTGGGCCTGGGTAAGCGTGCTGTCGGTGGGCCTGGCACTTGGCGCCGGATTGCTGCTGGCCTCATCCGGTGGCGAAACGATGATGGCGGGCCTGGCCGCCTATGGTGTCGCCCTGGGGGTCATGGTTCTGCTGATCCCATCGCGCGCGCTGGCGCCCGACCATGACGGGCCGGGCCTCGTGCAATCGGTGCTGGAAACCGGGGCGCGCGGGCGCCCCGGATTTCCGCTGGTCCTGGCCTTTGGCACGTTGACGGCGGCCTGCCTGATCCTTGGCTACACCGCACCGGAAACCGCGCTGACCTGGCGGCTGTCGCTGTCGCTGGCCTCTGGCCTGGCCGTGGCGCTGACGCTCTGGTCACGCGGGGCGCCCGCCTTGCAAGAGCTGGCGGCGCTGCCGGTGCTGACACTGCTGGCGCTGATCGGCGCACCGGATCTGAACGCGCCTGCTCAGGATGCCCTGACGGCGCGGTTCATCGCCGGACAGGAGCTGACGGAACAGCGCATGATGATGGATTTCACGCTGATCCTGCTGGCGGCTGTGTTGCCGGGATTGGCCGCGGCCTGGCGCAGCCTGCAACCCGGTGGCCATGCCGCCTGGGCGGCAGCCGCGGCCCTGATCGCGCCTCTGGCAGGATTGGCGCTGGAGTTCGGCTGGCGCCCGACGATGACAATCGGCCCCTGGCCCTGGGCGTTGCACGCACTGGCCTTGGCCGCGCTGATGGTGGCCAAGGCCACGCGGTTTGCCCGCGCCGATGCCACGGACCGGTTGCGGCCCGCCCTGGCCACGGTGTCGGCGCTGGCCTGCATCGCCTTCGCGCTGACCGTCCTGCTGACGGACGCGGCGCTGACGCTGGCACTGGCGGCGGTCGTGGTCAGCGCCACCGCTCTGGACCGGCGGTTCGACCTGCCTCAGATGACCGGCTTTGTCGCGGCGGGCGTGCTGGCCCTGGGGTACCGGCTGGTGATCCAGCCCGGACTCGACTGGGCGCTGGAGGCACCCGTGTTCGAGATGCTGGCGGCCTATGGCGGCACGCTGGCTGCCTTGCTGGGCGCACTGTTTCTGGGCCAGTCCCGGCCAAGACCCCGCGCGCAGGTCTTTCTGGAAAGCGCCGCCTGGTCGGTTGGCGGCATGACGGTCAGCCTGACACTGTACCATGCCATCGAGGCCTATGTGGGCCATGTCCCGCAAGAGGCGCACTGGGGGCTGGGCCTTTATGCGACGATCTGGATCGGCACCGCGCTGGCCCAGCTGGAACGCCTCAAGGCGGGGGGAGCCCTGCGCTGGCTGCGCGCCGGGCTGGCGGTGATCTTTGGGCTCGTGGCGCTGACCTGGGTCGCGCTGGGGGTCACCCTGGGCAACCCCTTGTTCGAGGAACAAGTCGTGCATGGCCTGATCGGGGTGAATACGCTGATCCCGGCCTACCTGCTGCCAGCGGCGGTGCTGATGGTCGGCGCGCTGCGGCTGGACCACCTGTGGCGCTGGTTGCGCCTGTTGATCGGCGCGCCCGGCGCTTTGCTGGCGCTCTTGTGGCTGGGACTGGTGATCCGCCATGCCTGGCAGGGCGGCACGTTGATGCACACAGCCAACGGCATCACCGACGGCGAGCTTTACAGCTATACCGTCGCCCTGCTGCTGGCCGGGGCGGGCCTGTTCTACCAGGCGCTGGCCCGCGGTTCGGATGGGCTGCGCCGGGCCGGTGTTGCCGTGATCGCGCTGGCGGTGGCCAAGGTCTTCCTGATCGACATCTCGGGCCTGGCGGGATTGGTGCGGGTCTTTTCCTTTCTGCTGCTGGGCCTGTCGCTGGCGGGGCTGGCATGGGTCAACCGCTGGGCGCAGACCCGCGCCACACCCGCGCCCGAGGCCTGAGGGTGCGACGCCCGCGCCCTTGACCACACGCGCCGTGGGGGCCAACCAAGGCACGTGGGACAAGGGAGAGCGGGCGCATGGAACTGCCGGAACATGGCCATTCCGAAACCGAGATCGCCGAGCGGCTGGCGCATCCGCCCGGACGCGGCGACCTGAGCGATGCGGTCTATGGCGCCATCGACGGGTGTGTGACCACCTTTGCCATCGTCGCGGGTGTCGCGGGCGCCGGGCTGTCGCCCTTCGTGATCGTGGCGCTGGGGCTGGCCAACGTGCTGGCGGACGGATTTTCCATGGCGGCCGGAAACTACTCGGCCACCAAGGCCGACCGCGACAACAAGCTACGCCTGCGCCAGGTCGAGGAACGCCATATCCGCCTCTACCCCGATGGCGAACGGCGCGAACTGCGCGAGATCCTGCGGCACAAGGGCCTGTCGGGTACCACTCTGGACGAGGCGGTCGAGCAGATCGCGAAGAACCGCAAGATCTGGGTCGAAACCATGCTGGAAGGCGAATACGGCATCGGATCGGTGGATCCGCATCCTTTGCGGGCCGCGCTGGTGACCTTCGGCGCCTTCCTGGTGGCCGGGGCCGTGCCCCTTATGCCTTTCCTGATCGGGCTGGCGCATGGGTTCACCGTGGCCAGCGTGCTGACACTGATCACCTTCTTTGCCATCGGGTCCCTGAAAAGCATCTGGTCGCTGTCCCCCTGGTGGCGGTCGGGGCTGGAGACGCTGGCCATTGGCGGCGTGGCGGCGGGGATCGCCTACTGGGTGGGGTCCTTGTTCGGGTAGGCCCCAAAGAAGTCAGGAATACCTCACTCGCGTCAAACGGGTGCCCGGCACAGGATGGCGATGTTGTCTTTGCCCATTTCCATTTGCCCGGACCCTTTCCCATGATCGATTTCCTGTCCACCACAAAACCCGAGGACGTCTTTCGTGCCGTCGGGCTTTGCGGTTTTTTCCTTTATGTCGGCGTGTATGCGGCGCTCAGCTTTCGGCTCGTGACCGGGGACTGCCTGTCCTATTTTGTCGGCAATACGGCGGCCGCGTCGCTGGTGCTGATCGGCCTCAGCCATGAATTCAACCTGGCCTCGGCCCTGATCCAGGTGTTCTGGATCAGCATCGGCATCGCGGCCATTGTCCTGCGCCTGCTGCGCAGGGCCTCCGACCGCCGGGCAGACGCCGCGCGGGCACGGCGCGTCACGTCTCGGGCGGCACAAGCGAGCCAAACGGCGGCAGAAGATCTCCGCAGACAAGCCGCGTAAGGATACCCTGAATCGGTTTCAGCGTGGACATCGGGTAGAGCACCCGGTCACGCAGGATCGGCAACAGGCGGCTGTCGCCCTGATACTGTGGCGTGAAAAGCCGGCTCATCAACTGGTAGCTGCGCACGTGCCAGCGCCGTGCCCGGGCATAGGTCAGCGCAGCAAGCGGCAGGTCATCATGCGCCAGCTTCAGCGCCTGCGCCAGGGCCCAGGCATCCAGCAGCGCCATGTTCGCCCCCTGCCCCAGCTGTGGACTTGCGCGGTGCGCCGCGTCGCCGATATGCACCACACCCTCGCGGAATGGACGCCGAAGGGTGCCATGCGCATAGCGCGCCATCGTCATCTGGTCGGGATCGGTGATCTGGCTGATGAAGGGCGCAAAGTCGGGCCACAGGTCCACGGCCTCGGCCCGCCAGGCCTCCAGCCCTCGGTCCAGCCAGGCAGCATGACCGCCGGACGGCAAGGACCAGAAGATCGCGCTGCGAAACCCTTCCTGCCCCGGAACCGCACCGACCGGCAGGACCCCCATCATCCGGTCGGCGCGCCGATAGGCCTGGCGCAGTTCGTTGCGCGGCAGGTCGGTGTCTTTCGGCCAGGTCACCGTAGCCCAAAGCGCGCCATAACCCAGCGGGCGGGCCCGCATCGGCGACAGTGGAGAGCCGGCGCCAGTGGCATCCACGATCAGGTCGAAGGGACCAGCGCTTCCCGTGTCGAACAACAGCTTGCCGTCCCTTTCGCCGGTGACGCGGTGGCCCGGTTCCAGACGGGCGCCCGAGGCCATCGCCGTGTCGAAAAGCGCGTTGAACAGCGCAGCCCGGTGAATGGCCAGGCCAAAGCGGGGCACGCCCGGCGCGTCATAGGCCACGTCCAGAACCGGCAGGCCGCTGTTGGCCTCATGGCCGAACATCCGGTGGATGCGGTTGCCCTGCGCCATCGCGGCAGGCAGGGCGCCCAGCTGTTCCAGCACGTCCAGGCCCACGGGCTGCATCACCAGCCCCGAGCCGACCGGTGCAGGCGCGTCGAACTGGTCGAAGACGGTCACGTCGTGACCGGACTGCCGCAGCGCCGTCGCCGCCGCCAGTCCGCCCATACCGGCCCCGGCAATCGCGATGTCGAGTTTTCTGGACATGCCGCCCCTCCCGCCGAACAGGGAAAGCCGGAGAGGCATGACAGCGCAAGCGGCGCACTGCCGCAGGCGGCCCGAATCCTCCGCGCTCCGGGGCGTTTGACGCAAAAAAGACCGGGGCCGGTCAGGCCGGCCCCGGTCTGTGCCGCTGTCAGAGGCGGTTCACTCGGCGGGGACCGCCGGTGCCGTCGGCGCGACGGGGCCGTCGGTCTCCGCTTCGGGCGGGACGCTGCCCTGGGCCGGGTCCACCGCCGACGGAGCGGCTGTGGGATCACCGGTCGTGACCGGGTCCACCGCGGCAGGCGCCTCGGCCGGGGCGACCGGATCGGTCGTCGCCCCGGGACCGAAAGCGATCAACGCCACGATCCCGATGGCAAGGATCAGCCCCACGGCAATGCCCAGCGCCGACCCGGCGGACCGGCGCGAACTGGAAAGACGCTCATCGATGCGCTCCTCGGGCGAATAGCGGGCTTCGTGTTGTCGCAGGTACGGGTCTGTCGTCTGATGTGTCATCTGGCCTTCCTTTCCTCCTGGCGCGCCGGAGTGGCCGGCGCCTGTGTCATCAGATGGCGGTGAAACGCGCCCGGAACACCCGCCGATCCCGCGCGCGGCGCGCATCGGAAAAGGCCCGCCGAAATGGCAGAGTCGGCTCGGCAGGTTCCAGCAGACACAACCCAAAGCTGTCACCCGGAAGCCATTTCCCGCCCATGCTGCAAGGCAGCATCGCAGGTTCCCGCCGATCCCTGCCCACTTTACGCGCCCGCGCGGCGGGCCTATAAGGCGCGCAAGATGACGTACCACGTGTTCATCATTCGAATTACATGCCCGGCGCTCTGAGGATACGAGCCGCCGGGACAAGGCGTATGAGACGTCGCGCCGCCCCAACATCCTGACCGACACCAGTGATTCAAAGGACGCCACAAATGTGCGCCGACACGACCGAAACGACAGTGCCCGACTACAAAAGCACGCTGTCCCTGCCGAAAACCGATTTCCCGATGCGCGCCGGCCTGCCCAAGCGCGAACCCGACTGGCTGGCGCGCTGGGAACAGATCGGCGTCTATGACCGCCTGCGGGAAAAAGAGGGCCGCCCGGCCTTTACCCTGCACGACGGCCCGCCCTACGCCAACGGCCACCTGCACATCGGCCACGCGCTGAACAAGGTCCTCAAGGATTTCATCGTCCGCAGCCAGCAGATGATGGGCCGCGACGCGCGTTACATCCCCGGTTGGGACTGCCACGGCCTGCCGATCGAATGGAAGATCGAGCAGAAATACCGCGAGAAAGGCCAGAACAAGGACGAGGTCGACGTGGTCGACTTTCGCCAGGAATGCCGCAAGTTCGCCGATGGCTGGATCGACATCCAGCGCGAAGAGTTCAAGCGCCTGGGCGTGACCGGAAACTGGGCCGATCCCTACCTGACGATGAATTTCCACGCCGAACGGGTGATCGCGGAAGAGTTCCAGAAATTCCTGATGAACGGGACTTTGTATCAGGGCTCCAAGCCGGTGATGTGGTCGCCGGTGGAAAAGACCGCCCTGGCCGAGGCCGAGGTGGAATACCACGATCACAAGAGCCACACGATCTGGGTGCCTTTCGCGGCCACAAACGCGACCGGCGACCTGGCCGGTGTGCGCGTCGTGATCTGGACGACGACCCCCTGGACGATCCCCTCGAACAAGGCCGTGGCCTTCAACCCGGCGATCTCCTACGGCCTCTACGAGGTCACGGGCACGCCCGAGGAATGCTGGGTCAAGGTCGGTGACAAATATCTGCTGGCCGATGCGCTGGCCGAGGAAGTGCTGACCAAGGCGCGGCTGTCGGACGGGCAATGGACGCGCAAGCGCGACGTCTCGACCGGGGAACTGGCGAACCTGGTGCTGGCCCACCCCTTCCGGGGCGTCGAGGGCGGCGAGGAGTTCTGGGACTACGACGTGCCGATGATCGACGGGGACCATGTCACCGACGAGGCCGGGACCGGGTTTGTGCATACGGCGCCCAGCCACGGCCAGGAGGACTATGACGCCTTCGTCAAGCGCGGCTGGATGGACCGGATGACCCATAACATCGGCGAGGCGGGCGAATTCCTGCCCCATGTGCCGCTGTTCAAGGGGCTGGAAGTCGTCACCGCCAAGGGCAAGGAAGGCAAGGCCAACACTGCCGTCATCGACAAGCTGGTCGAGGTCGGCGGACTGATCGCGCGCGGGCGGATGACGCACAGCTATCCGCATAGCTGGCGGTCCAAGGCGCCGGTGATCTATCGCAACACGCCGCAGTGGTTCGCCGCCATCGACCGCGAGGTCGGCGACGGGCAGGACACCTATGGCAAGACGATCCGCGAACGCGCCCTGACAAGCATCGACCAGCTGGTGACATGGACGCCGCAGACGGGGCGCAACCGGCTCTATTCGATGATCGAGGCGCGCCCTGACTGGGTGCTGTCACGCCAGCGCGCCTGGGGCGTGCCGCTGACCTGTTTTGTGAAACGCGCGGCGATGCCGACGGATGCGGATTTCCTGCTGCGCGACGAGGCGGTCAACGCCCGCATCCTCGAAGCCTTCGAGACCGAAGGCGCGGACGCCTGGTACAAACCCGGCGCCAAGGAACGCTTCCTGGGCAATGACTACGACCCCAGCGAATGGGAACAGGTCTTTGACATCCTCGACGTCTGGTTCGACTCTGGTTCGACCCATGCCTTTGTCCTGCGCGACAGGCCGGACGGGTCCGAGGACGGGATCGCGGACCTTTACCTCGAAGGTACCGACCAGCACCGCGGCTGGTTCCATTCGTCCATGTTGCAGGCCTGCGGAACCAAGGGCCGCGCGCCCTATCGCGGCGTGCTGACCCACGGTTTCACGCTGGACGAGAAGGGCAACAAGATGTCCAAGTCGCTCGGCAACACCGTGGCGCCGGAAGATGTGACCAAACAGTACGGCGCCGATATCCTGCGCCTCTGGGTGGCGCAGGCGGATTACACCGCCGACCTGCGCATCGGGCCGGAAATCCTGAAAGGCACCGCCGACGGTTATCGCCGTCTGCGCAATACCCTGCGCTACATGCTGGGCGCGGTGACGCATTTCACCGAGGATCAGCGCGTCGAGGCCCAGGACATGCCCGAGCTGGAACGCTATATCCTGCACCGGCTGGCGGAACTGGATCATGTGGTGCGCGCAGGCTATGCCGCCTATGACTTCCAGGGCGTCTATCAGCAGTTGTTCAACTTCTGCACCGTGGAACTGTCGGCCTTCTACTTCGACATCCGCAAGGACGCGCTCTATTGCGACGGCGACACCGCGCGCCGCCGCGCGGCACGAACCGTCATGGACCTGCTGTTCCACCGGCTGACCACCTGGCTTGCGCCGATCCTGGTGTTCACGATGGAAGAAGTCTGGCTGGAGCGTTTCCCGGGCGAGACATCGTCGATCCACCTGCAGGACATCCCCGAGACGCCCAAGGACTGGCTGGACGAACCGCTGGCCGCCAAGTGGCAGATGGTGCGCCGCGCCCGCCGCGTTGTCACCGCCGCGCTGGAGGTGCAGCGCACCGACAAGGTGATCGGCGCCTCGCTGGAGGCGGCGCCAGTGGTCCATGTGCGCGACCCCGACATGCTGGAGGCCCTGAAATCGGTCGCCTTCGAGGATGTCTGCATCACCTCGGACATCTTCCTGACCGGCGATCCGATGCCCAACGAAGCCTACCGGATGCCCGAGGTCGAAGGCGTCGGCGTGGTCTTTGAAAAGGCCGACGGCGAGAAGTGCCAGCGCTGCTGGAAGATCCTGCCGGACGTGGGGCGCCACGCCCACCCTGCCACCTGCAAACGGTGTGACGCGGCCCTGGGCTGATCCCGGCGCGCATCGCGGAGCAAGCAAGGCCCGAAGTCCCTGCCGGACTTCGGGCCTTTTTCATGGCCGCCGATGGCCTCGCTTCGGACGTTGCCTGAAAGGTGACGCGGCGTTAGGCTGATCGAAAAACAGTGGAGGGATCAACCAGATGAACCGCCGTTTCTTCCTGCTGGGCACCGTCGCCCTTGTGCCCGCCTGTGGCATGATGCCCGGGCAGAACCTTGCGCTTGCCCCCAACTCGACGCTGATCGTCACCCGCCATGCGGATCGCAACGGCGAAGACCTGAATGCCCGGGGGCGCGAACGCGCGCGCGCCTTGGTCGAAGCAGTCAAGGATTTTGACATCGACCTGATCTTCAGCCCCGGCATCAAGCGCAACCTGGACACCGCCGCGCCGCTGGCGGGCGCCCGTGGGCTGGCGGTGAACCGCCTGCCACAGGAAGCGCCGACCGCCGGTCTGGTGCAGAGCGGCGCCGGAAAGACGCTGATCTGGATCGGCAACAAGGGCAATATCGCCACGATCTGGGAAGACCTGGGCCTGTCCGATCCCATGCCCATCGAATACGGCGACCTTCATATCGTTCGGGCGGATGCACAGGGGCGGGTGACGATCGAACGCCGCCGCTATGGCCCCAGGTGATACAGCGATCGCCTATACCCTGATGGGACCGAGCCCCGCCCGGACCCCGTGTTCAGATCAGCCCGCGGTCCCGCCCGATCATTGCGGCGTGGGTTCGGTTGCGCGCCTCGAGCTTGCGCGAGAGCGTCTTGACATGCAGCTTGACCGTGACCTCCTGCAAGTCCAGGTCGCGGGCGATTTCCTTGTTGGACTTGCCCTCGCAGATGCCTTGCAGAACCTGCTGTTCCCGCCGGGTGAGAATGTCATCCTCGCCCTTGTTGCCGGACCTCAGGAACTCGATCGGGGTATAGACCTCTCCGGCGGCCATGAACCGGGCCGCCGTCAGCAGCGACCGGGCGCTGAGCGTCTTGGGAATGAACCCCTGCGCCCCCGCCTTCAGCGCCGCCGTGGCCACGTCGCGCGTCGCACTGCCAGAGAGGATCGCCACCGGGCGCCCCTCGTTCGCGGCGCGCATACGGTCCAGCCCCTCCAGCCCGTTCATGCCCGGCATGTTGTAGTCCAACAGGACAAGATCGAAACTGCCGCTGGACTTGGCCAGCGAAACCGCATCCTGCAGTGTGGCCACCGTACAGACCTCTTCGACATCGGCGCCGTCCAGGTAGGCCGCAATCGTGTCCCGCACCAGGTCGTGGTCGTCTGCAACCAGAATTCTCATCTTTTTACTCGCCCCATCTGCGCCAATGGCGGATACACGCACATGGCAGTCTAGCCCCCCGCGCGCCTCAGGAGCCCTGAAAGATACAGAAAACGCGATCTATTACAAACATCAGTTCCGGTCAGTTGGCCGGTGTTGACCGGCTTTGGCCCCTTGCGTCTGCCCCTCTGCCCCGTTTTTCTGAAAAAGGTCGTTGGCCAGCCAGGAGATCCGGATGATCCGAACCACCCACGCCCCGGCCGCGCAACGATGCTGCCCCTCACCCAGCTTTCCGGGTGGCAGCGCCGCGTGACCGAGGGACCCGAACGCACCCGGGGCCGCGAAGAGCGGGCCTGGTTGTCCAGCCTGCCGAACTGGCTGACGGGCATCGTCCTTGTGATGATCCTGGTCTCCATCGCGGTGCTGGTCCTGGACCTGCAACAGCAGACACGGCGGCTGGCCTCGTCGGCGGCGGACAACATGCAGTGGACACTGGGCCAGGCCGAGGTCGAGCTGATGGCGTTGGAAATCGCCGCCCTGCGCGCCGATAAGGGCGACGACTCGCTGAGCGAAGTGCGTTTGCGGTACGACATCTTCTACAGCCGGGTCGAAACCCTGACCGAGAGTCACCGCTTCGAAGCCCTGATGCAGATCGGCGTGATGCCCGAGCGGATCGAGGAGATCCAGGCGTTTCGCAAAACCTGGCTGCCGTTCATCGACGGCCCGGACGAGGCCCTGCAGGCCGCCCTGCCCACTCTGGCCGAAGACGCGCGATCAGTGCGCGCCACCGTGCGCGACACCAGCCTGGCCGGGGTCGAGTTCTTTTCGCAACAGGGCTTTGCGCAGCGCGACAGCCTGAGCAGGAGCATGGTGCGTGTCGGCCTTCTGACCGTGACCCTTGTGATCCTCCTGGCGGTGCTGGCCTTGATGCTGTTCCGCCTGGCCCGCAAGAGCGACGCCGAGGCCCGGGCCAACCGCGAAACGCGCGAGCGGATCGAGACCATCCTGTCGACCTCGCTGGACGCGGTGGTTGTCTCGGACGAGGCCGGGCGCATCCTGGATTACAACGGCGCGGCCGAACGCATCTTCGGCTATGACCGCAACCAGGCGCTTGGGGCGGACATGGCAGACCTGATCGTGCCGGATCACTACCGTGCCGCGCACAGGCGCGGGATGGACCGGTTCCGGCACGACGGCGACGCGCGGGTGATCGGCAAGGGGATCGTGCGTCTGGACGCGCGCCGCAGCGACGGCACGGTCTTTCCCGTCGATCTCTCGCTTGCCCGGGCTCAAAGCCCCGCTGGCGAGATCTACGTCGCCTTCCTGCGCGACATCTCGGACCGGGTCCGCAACGAGGCCGAATTGAAGCGCGCCCGCGACCGCGCCATCGCCGGCGAAAAGCAGAAAGCCGAACTGCTGGCCGTCATGAGCCACGAGATGCGCACCCCCCTGAACGGGATGCTGGGCACGCTGGAGCTGGTCGATGACAAGGCGCTGGACGCACGCCACCAGCGTTACCTGCGCATCGTGCGGGAATCGGGTCGTATCCTGCTGCGCCATGTGAACGACGTGCTGGACATCTCGCGGCTGGATGCGGGCAAGATGACGCTGCGCAAGACCGGCTTTGACCTGGTGTCCCTGCTGGAGGACATCATCGACAACCAGCGCCAGCACGCCAGCGCCCGTGGCAACCGGCTGATCCTGGTGCCGCCCAATCCCGAGCTGCACCGGGTTTACGGCGATCCCGAACGGCTGCGCCAGATCCTGCTGAACCTGGTCGGCAACGCGATCAAGTTCACCTGGAACGGCCGCATCACGCTGGAGGCCGATTGCGCCGCCGGGCTGGAGTCCGTCGAACTGCGCGTGACGGACACCGGGATCGGCATTGCCGAAGAGGACATCGACCGGATCTTCGAGGATTTCGTCACCATCGACAGCACCTATGGACGCAGCACCTCTGGCACGGGGCTGGGACTGGGAATCTCGCTGCGGCTGGCCACGGTCCTTGGCGGCGAACTGGGCGTGGAAAGCGAACCGGGTGACGGCAGCGTCTTCTGGCTGCGGGTGCCGCTGGCGCCGCCGGAAGAAAAACCCATGCCCGAAGCGCCAAGCCCGGAGCGCAGCGAACGCCCCCCGGCCTGCGATATCCTGCTGGTCGAGGACAACGAGATCAACCGGCTGGTGGGGCGCGACCTTCTGGAACGCGACGGCCACCGGGTCGAGACCGCGAACAGCGGCGAGGCGGCCTTGGCCATCCTGGCGACCCGGTGTTTCGACGTTGTGATGATGGATATCTCGATGCCCGGCATGGACGGGATCAACGTATCGCGGGCCTTGCGCCGCCGCGGAGGGATAAATGCCACAACGCCGGTCGTGGCGACCACCGCCCATGCCCTGCCACAAGAGCTCGAGGCCTTTCACGCGGCGGGGATGCAGGCGGTCCTGATCAAGCCGCTGACGCTGGACGCGATCCGCAAGGTCCTGACCGAAGTCCTGACCGGAAACGCCCCTGACCGCCCGGCCCCGATCAACGCGCCCGCGCCCGGCGACCGGACCGCCGTGATCGACGAGGCACATCTGGACGAAATGCGCCAGGAGCTGGCCCCGGCGCGTCTGCGCCATCTGCACGAAAGGTTCCTGTTCGAAATGACCGATTTTGCGCATGCTATGCCCGATCTTGCCCACGGCGGGACTGACGGGCGGGCAACGCTGGCCGCAGAGGCCCACCGGATGGCCGGTTCCGCCGCGATGATGGGCGCGGGGCGGCTGGTGGTGCTGTTGCAGGAGATCGAACAGGAGGCCAAGGCCGGCGACACCATGGACCTGGACGCGCGGCAGGCCGATCTGGCCGAATGCTGGCAGACGACGCGGGACGCGCTCTCGGCGCTGTTGCGCCCGGTAGAGCAGTTGCACTGAGCACGCTTTACCCCCTGCGCAAGCTGCGTTTAAACACAAAGGGCCAGCGCAGCAGGAGAGCCCCATGTCCAACCCGCTTTACGACACGCTTCTCGGTCATCAGACCGCAAACAGCTCGGTCTTTCTGCATCTGCCGGACGGCACCCGGATCAGCTATGCCGGGTTTACCGCGCGCGTGGCCCAGTTCGCCGGGGCGCTGCGCGAGCTTGGCCTTGAACCCGGCGACCGGCTGGCCCTGCAGGTTGAAAAATGCGCCGACGCGCTGGCGCTGGTTTTCGGCTGCATCCAGGCCGGGGTGGTCTTTCTACCGCTGAACACCGGCTATACGGGCGACGAGGTGGCCTATTTCGTCGAGAATTCCGGCGCGCGGGTGCTGGTCTGCGACCCGGCGAACGCCCGCATTCTGGGCGAGGTCGCGGCGCGCTGCGGCGCCCATTGCGAGACTTTGGGGCCGGACGGGGCCGGTACGCTGGCCGAACGGGCGGATGCCGCCCCCCAAGAGGCCCCCGTCGAACCGCGCGCAGGCGATGACATCGCGGCCTTCCTCTACACCTCGGGCACCACGGGCCGCTCCAAGGGCGCCATGCTGAGCCAGGACAACCTGCTGTCCAACGCGCTGACACTGGTCGACCTCTGGCGATTTTCCAAAGACGACGTGCTGTTGCACGCCTTGCCGATCTTTCACACCCACGGGCTCTTCGTGGCGACCAACGTGATGCTGGCGGCAGGCGGTGCCATGGTGTTCTTTCCGAAATTCGACGCGGACGCGCTGATCGACTGGATGCCGAAGGCGACCAGCCTCATGGGTGTGCCGACCTTCTATACCCGCCTGCTGGACAACCCGCGCTTTGGCGTCGATGTCGCGGGCGACATGCGGCTGTTCATTTCCGGCTCCGCACCCCTTTTGGCCGAGACTCACCGCCAGTTCGAGGCCCGCACCGGGCACCGCATCCTGGAACGCTACGGGATGACCGAAACCAACATGAGCACCTCGAACCCCTATGACGGCGACCGCCGCGCGGGCACCGTGGGCCTGCCCCTGCCGGATGTCGAGGCAAAGGTCTGCGACGAGGGCGGCACCGAACTGCCCCGGGGCGAGATCGGGATGCTGGAGGTGCGGGGCCCGAACGTCTTTCAGGGCTATTGGCAAATGCCGGACAAGACCGCCGCGGAGCTGCGGGACAACGGGTTTTTCATCACCGGCGACCTCGCCCAGATGAGCGAGGACGGCTATGTCACCATCGTCGGGCGCGGCAAGGACCTGATCATTTCGGGCGGGTTCAACATCTACCCCAAGGAGATCGAGGAACTGCTGGACGATCAGCCCGGTGTGCTGGAAAGCGCCGTGGTCGGCGTGCCGCATCCGGATTTCGGCGAGACGCCTGTGGCGGTCATCGTGCCCGAGGCGGGGGCAGCGCCGGACCTGGACGCCATCGGCACCGAGGTCACCGCGAAACTGGCGCGGTTCAAGCACCCCCGGCACATCGAACTTATCGACGCCCTGCCCCGCAACACCATGGGCAAGGTTCAGAAAGCGGCCCTGCGCGAGCGTTTCGCGGGGATTTTCTCAGGTTGAGACACCCGGCTTTGCCCGCGCCTGGACCGCAAAGGAACACCGGTAGGGCTTTACGTCAAGCAGCGGCGTCCCGGTGAGGCAATCCAGTCCCCGCACGGTCAGCCGGGCCCCGTCGCGCCCTATCAGCCGGACGATGCTGGTTCCGATGGGATTGGGCCGCAACGGACTGCGCAGGGAAAAGGTGCCGCGTGTCTTTCCGTCCGCCTTGGGGCTTTGTGTCACCAGGTCGCGCCGCGCCTCGTGCAGCCAATAGAGCAACTCGATGAACTCGAACTGCTCGATCCCGTCGAGCGCGGGGGCATAGACCGGGTCGAGCGTCACGGTGCAGTCGGGGCCTTCCTCCGGGTCGCCCTGGCGGGGGCAATCGGCACGGACCTGAAAGGGTGTCTCGATCCGGCCGATGAACCGCAGGCCCGCATCGGTTGCTGGAGGAAACTCGGCAAGGGTTTCACCGGGGCGAAGCTGGTCGCGATGGATGGAGCTGGACATGGGCATTTCCCTGTAGACGGTCGGCACCGGAGGTCCCGGGGCAGGCCCGGGACTGGGTCAGACAAGAACGCGAGGTTCCGCCCGGCCTCGGGCGTCGGTTTCAAAGACAAAGGTATTTCCGGCGGCGCGATCCTCGGCCGGGCGGCCCTCGGCGGCGGAGGTGACCATCAGCCGGCTGAGGTCCGCCCCGCCGAAGGCCGGGCAGGTGGTCTGCGGCGTGGGCAGGGCGACGGCGCGCAGGAAACGCCCGTCCGGCGCATAGCAGGCCACCCGGCTCGCCTCCCATTGCGCATTCCAGAGGTTGCCGTCCGCGTCCGTCACCGCGCCATCGGGGTTCAGCCCTTCGGGGCGCAGGTCCAGCCAATCCTCCGGCTCGCCCTCCGGCCACCCTTCGGCATCCAGCGCGACGCGGCGGATCACCCCGGTCGGCGTATCTGTGAAATAGGCGTGCCCGCCATCCGGGGCAAAACAGATCGCGTTGGGGATGCTGACCTCGGCATATAGCCTGCGCAACTCCCCCTTGTGCCACCGATAGATCGCCCCGGCCCCCTTTTCGCCGGCATACCCCATCGTCCCGATCCAGAACCCGCCCTGCGGGTCGGCGCGGCCATCGTTCGACCGTGTCACCGGGTTATCAGCCTCAAGATCGCACAGACGGCTCTCGGATGCGCTGTCGAGGTCGAAAAGGAACAGGTCCCGTTCAGAGGCGATCAGCAGGCGGTTGGCCTCCACGAGGCCCGCTGCCGAAACCGCGCGGTCGAACTGCCAGTGACGTTCCTCTTGGCCGTCGTGCTCGTACAACCGGTGACCCAGGATATCGAACCACAGGAAGCTGCCCCGATCCGGGTGCCAAAGCGCCCCTTCGCCAAGGGTGCAGCGGGTTGCGGAAAGTGTCTTGGGCTGGGTCATCTGTGGTCCTTCAGGCGGCGGTGGTGACAACCCCGCCATCCACGGCAAGGCATTGTCCGGTAATCATGGCACTGGCCCGGGAGGCCAGGAACAGCACGGGCCCGGCCAGGTCCGCCGGGTCCAGGTGACGGCCAAGGCACTGCTTGGTCAGGAAATCGTCCAACGCCTCGGGCGAAGCCCAGAGCCGCATCTGGCGGTCCGTCAGAACCCATCCCGGCGCCACAGCGTTGACGCGGATGCCGTCGCGACCGAATTCCCGCGCATGGCCCCGTGTCATGGCGGTGATCCCGCCGTTGGCGGTGGTATAGGCCGTCATCTCTGCCATGCCCAGCATGTAGCTGATCGAGCTGAAATTGACGATGGTCCCGCCGCCCGCCTCCATCATCCCGGGCACGGCAATCTGGGTGGTCAGGAAATAGCTTTTCAGGTTCACCGCGATCAGGTCATCCCACTCGTCCGAACTGATTTCCAGCGTGTCGTGTCGGGTGTCGTTGGCGGCATTGTTGACCAGCACGGTGATCGGGCCGTGTCGGCTGGCCGCCTCTGCCATCGCGGCGCGTAGCGCAGGTTCGTCCGTGACATCGCACTGCAGGAAAAGCGGGCGGTTGCCATGCCGTGTTTCCATCCGGTCACAGAAGACCGTAACATCCGAGCGCTGGCAAAAGGCCACCCGGGCGCCCTGTTCAAGGAACGCCTCGGTCAGCGCGGCCCCGATCCCCGCACCGCCGCCGGTGATGAAGACCGACGCGCCGCGCAGGTCCGGGAACACCGCACCCCCTGCAAGTTGTTCGGTCACTGGCTTTCTCCCCTGCAGATATCCCTGACACTGTCGCCGCGCAAAGAGTTCCGCGCAAGAGCCTGTCAAAGGGCTGGAATCATGGCGCGATATCGGGTCTAGTCGGGGCACGACCGGAAGGGAGGGTTCCATGAACTGCGTATTCGTCCAGATCCGATGCCGCCCCGGCACCGCGTATCGCGTGGCCGCCGACATCGCCCTGCGCGAAATCCATTCCGAACTTTACTCGACCAGCGGCGAGTATGACCTGCTCCTCAAGATCTACATTCCGAAGGAAGAGGATACGGGCAAATTCATCAACGACAACCTGCTGGACATCGACGGGATCGAACGCACGCTGACGACACTGACGTTCCGCGCGTTCTAGACTACTGGCATCAGGGAGGATGACATGAAATTCAGGACTCTGGCTCTGGGTGGCGCGCTCTGCGCGGCCCTGGCAGGCATGGCTTCGGCCGAGGTCAAGGTCGGCATGATCACAACGCTTTCCGGTGGGGGCGCAGGCCTTGGCATCGACGTGCGCGACGGGTTCATGCTGGCAATCGAACAATCGGGACGCACCGACATCGAGGTGGTGATCGAGGACGACCAGCGCAAACCGGACGTTGCCGTGCAGCTGGCCGACAAGCTGGTCCAGTCGGAAAAGGTGGACGTGCTGACCGGCATCATCTGGTCGAACCTGGCGATGGCGGTGGTGCCCTCGGTGACCGCACAGGGCAAGTTCTACCTCTCGCCCAACGCCGGGCCGTCGCAGCTGGCCGGTCGGGGCTGCAACAAGAACTATTTCAACGTGGCCTGGCAGAATGACGCCTTCAACGAGGCGGCCGGCGCCTGGGCGTCGGAGAACGGCATCGGCAAGGTCTTCCTGATGGCGCCGAACTACCCGGCGGGCAAGGACATGATCGCGGGCTTCAAGCGCTTCTTCAAGGGCGAGGTCAGCGAAGAGGTCTATACCAAGCTGGGCCAGACCGACTATGCCGCCGAGATCGCCCAGGTGAAGGCTTCGGATGCGGATATGGTCTATTACTTCCTGCCCGGTGGCATGGGCATCTCCTTCATGAAGCAATACGCAGGTTCAGGTGCAGAGAAACCGGTGATGGGTCCGGCCTTTTCCTTTGACCAGGGCATCCTGGGGGCCATCGGCGAAGCCGCGCTGGGGGTGAAGAACACCGCTCACTGGTCCAAGGACCTGGACGTTCCGGGCAACGCGGAATTCGTCGAGTCCTTTGTCGCCAAATACGATCGGTTGCCCTCGCTCTACGCGGCACAGGGGTTCGACACCGGGCTGCTGCTGGTCTCGGCCGCCGAGAAAGCGGATGTTTCGGATGCGGATGCCTTCCGCGCGGCGCTGGAAGCGGCGGACATCCAGTCGGTCCGGGGGGCGTTCAAATTCGGCGCCAACCATCACCCGATTCAGACCATCTACATGCGCGAAGTGGTCAAGGAAGGTGACGTCGTGACCAACAGGATCATCGGCACCGCCGCAACCGACCACACCGACGCCTACGGCGCCGACTGCAAGATGTAAGGACGCGCGGGGCGGCGCACGGCCGCCCCCCCTTTTCCGGGGCGGGGCTTTCTTCGGAATGCCCTGCCCGGGTCCGACGCGAAAGGCCACCCCTCCCGATGTCGCTTATCCTCATTGCCGAGCAGATCCTGAACGGTCTGCAATCCGGCATCATGCTGTTCCTGATGGCCGCCGGCCTGACGCTGATCTTCGGTGTCATGGGGCTGATCAACCTGGCGCATGGCTCTCTTTACATGGTGGGCGCCTTCTGTGCCGCGGCGGTCGCGGCAGCGACCGGATCTTTCGCCTTGGGGCTGGTGGCGGCGCTGGCAGGCGCGGCGGCGGCGGGCGCGCTGATCGAACTTGTGGTCATCCGACGGCTTTATGATCGCGACCACCTGGACCAGGTGCTGGCCACCTTTGCGCTGATCCTGGTCTTTTCCGAGGGCACACGCTGGGTCTTCGGGTCTTTCCCGCTCTACCTCGACGTGCCCGCCGCGCTCTCTGGCCCCGTGACCCTGCCCGGCGGCATCGAGTATCCGCTGTACCGCCTGACGCTGATCCTCGCCGGTCTCGCCGTGGCGGCAGGTCTCTTTTGGTTGATCGCGCGCACGCGGATCGGGATCCAGATCCGCGCCGGCGAAAACGACCGAGAGATGATTGCCGCGCTGGGTGTCGATATTGACCGGCTGTATACCTTCATCTTTGCCCTTGGCGCCGCCCTGGCCGGGCTGGCCGGCGCATTGGTCGGCGCGATCCAGTCGGTGCAGGTGGGTATGGGAGAGCCGGTGCTGATCCTCGCCTTCGTGACCATCGTCATCGGCGGTATCGGGTCGATCAAGGGCGCGCTCGTGGGGGCGCTTCTGGTGGGTCTGACAGAGACGCTGGGGTCGGTCTTTCTGCCGGAAGTCTTCAAGCTTTTCATGGCGCCCGCAGCGGCCACGCAGACCGGGGCCTCGCTCTCGTCTATGGCAATCTACATCCTGATGGCCGGTGTGCTGCTCTGGCGTCCGACAGGCCTGTTCGGAGCACGCGCATGACGTCCCGGCCTTTCCGCCCTTGTCGACCCCCGTGTTTCTTTGGGCCTGAAATAATCCGGGGGTGCGGGGGCTGGCCCCCGCTCCGGCGCAGGCCATCCCGCGCCGAGGCGAGGAAAGTGTCATGACCCGCGAAACCCTGTTCAATCTGGCCGTCCTCGCTGGGCTGATCGCCCTGCCCCTTTACGCGCATCTGGCCGAAGAGCCCTTTACCATCACGCTGGCCACCCGCGCCGTGATCCTGTCGCTGGCGGCGGTGGGGTTGAACATCGCGCTGGGGATCGGCGGGCTGGTCAGCCTCGGCCACGCGGTGTTTTTCGGCATCGGCGGTTACGCGATGGGCATCCTGGCCTTTCATGCGCAGAACTACATGCCCCTGATGGAGGCGCCATTCCTGATCGAGGGCACCAAGTCCATGCCGATGATCTGGCTGGTGGCGGTGATCGCCTCGGCGCTGGCAGCCCTGGTCATCGGCCTTCTGTCGTTGCGCACCAGCGGCGTCTATTTCATCATGATCACGCTCGCCTTCGGGCAGATGTTCTACTATTTCGCGATCTCCTGGTCGGCCTACGGCGGCGAGGACGGCATGTCGATTTACGTCCGCAACGATTTCCCGGGCCTGAACACGCTGGTCCCGATCCAGTTCTACGGCCTCTGCCTGGCGGCGCTGGTGCTGGCGCTGGGGTTCAACGGAGCCTTGGCGCGCTCTCGTTTCGGCCTCGCGCTGAACGCCGCGCGGCAGGTGCCCGAGCGGGTGCGTGCCGTGGGCCTGGACCCGTTCCGCCTGCGCCTTGTCGCCTTCACGATCTCGGGCGCCATCACCGGGCTGGCCGGGGCGCTTTTCGCGGACCTCAACCGCTTTGTCTCGCCCACCATGTTCAGCTGGCAGCTGTCGGGCGAATTCATCGTCTTCATCATCATCGGCGGCACCGCGCGGCTCTTTGGCCCGGTGGTCGGCGCCTGTCTTTTCGTGGTGCTGGAGCATTACATCGGCGGCTGGTCCGACTATTGGCACATCTGGTTTGGCCTGCTGCTGCTGGTCATCGTGCTGTTCGGTCGCGGCGGCGTCATCGGGTTGATCGCCGGAAAGGCGCGGGCGCATGGCTAAGGCGGTTCTGGAAACGAAGGGCCTGCGCAAGGCCTTCGGCGCCTTGCAGGCGACGGATGACGTCTCGATCTCGCTGCGCGCGGGAGAGATCCACGCCATCATCGGTCCGAACGGGGCCGGAAAATCGACGCTGATCGGGCAGATCAGCGGCGCGCTGACCCCGGATGCCGGGCAGGTGCTGCTGGGCGGCAAGGACGTCACCGGCCTGCCGGTGCAGGCCCGCGCCCGCGCCGGGCTGGCAAGAACCTTTCAGATCAGTCAGTTGGCGATGGAGGACACCGTCCTGCAGAACGCCGCTCTGGGGGCTCTTGGCGCCTTCGGGCGGCCCTTTGGCATGGTCCGCCCGGTGCTGCGCGACACCGCGATCCGGGACCGCGCCGAGGCGGCGCTGGAGCGGGTCGGGCTTCTCGACCAACGGGCGATGCGCACCGCAGAGCTGTCCCACGGGCAGCGGCGGCAACTGGAAGTCGCGGTGGCGCTGACGCTGGAGCCGCGTGCCTTTGTCATGGACGAACCGATGGCGGGGCTGGGCACCGAAGGCTCGGCCCGGCTGACCGGCTTTCTCGACGAACTGCGGTCACAGGCGCCGATCCTGCTTGTGGAACATGACATGGACGCGGTCTTTGCGCTGGCCGACCGGATCAGCGTGCTGGTCTATGGCCGGGTGATCGCCAGCGGCACGGTCGAGGAAATCCGGCGCGACCCGGCGGTGCGCGAAGCCTACCTGGGGGATGAGACATGAGCGCGCTCTTGCAGGTCGAGGGGCTGAAAGCCACTTATGGCGCCAGCCAGGCGCTCTTTGGCGTCGATCTCGAGGTCGCCTCGGGCGAGGTCGTGGCGCTGATGGGGCGCAACGGCATGGGCAAGACGACGACGGTGAAATGCATCTGTCGCCTGCTGCTGGCCGAAGGGCGTATTTCCTTTGACGGCAAGGACTTGCGCCGCCTGCCCGCGCATCGCGCTGCACGCCTGGGGATCGGACTGGTGCCCGAAGGTCGGCGCTGTTTCGCGGACCTGACGGTGCAGGAGAACCTGACCGCCGCCGCCCGCTCCGGCCCCTGGGACATGGACAAGGTCGGCGCGTTGTTCCCGCGCCTGAGCGAGCGAAAAAACCAAGTGGCGCGGTCGCTGTCCGGGGGCGAACAGCAGATGCTGGCGATCGGGCGGGCGCTGATGACAAACCCGCGCCTGCTGATCCTGGACGAGGCGACAGAGGGGCTGGCGCCGCTGATCCGGCAGGAGATCTGGGACGCGGTGGGGCGGCTGAAACGCGAGACGGGCATGGCCATCCTGATCATCGACAAGAGCCTGAAGGAACTGACGGCCGTGTCCGACCGGGCGGTAATTCTGAACCGGGGCCGCACGGTCTGGAACGGGTCTCTGGACGGGCTGGACCCGGAGATGGCGCACCGTTACCTCGGCGTCTGAACAAGGGCGAGGTCTGTACGTTTTGTACAAAACGTACAGCGATTCCAGCATTTCGTACAAAGCGGTCAGGTTTCGTTAACCGGCATCTTTCAAGCCTATTCGGACCCCAACGGGCGGATCATCAGATCCCATCCCGCAGGGGCTCGGCTGCTCGACCGGGACGCCCTCTTTCCAGCACCAAGGCGAGCGAGGAGACCTCGTCATCGAGGCCGATCAAACTGGCCAGCGGTTCGGCGGCGCAGCCTCCTCGATCAGCGCAGCGTCACGGCGGGGAGCCGTCGGACCATGCGCATCACTCGATCACGTAGCTTTTGAAGGCATAGCTGACAGTGCCACCATCGACCGCGACCTTGCCCGAAAGCTGACCCTTGTTCAGGTCCGCCACAACCAGACGCAGGGCCGATTTCAGCTGTGCCGCATCGCTGACGCCGCTGCTGCTGCAGAGGTAGCCGATCCGGTGTTCGCCCTTTTCGTCCTTTTCCTGCACCACGACGGCATAGCGGCTGGTGGGCGTGACCTGATAGCGGGTCTGGCCGGGGCCGAGATCGACCTTCTCGAAGATATCCAGCGGGATCGGCGTCAGTTGCAGGCTGGGCGAGATGTCGACAAAGGCGGGCGTGCAGTCGGACGGCATGTCGGCGACCAGCGACAGTTCCCCGCCCAGGCCGAGGCTTGCGGGAAAGGCCGACATGAGCATCGGCAGGGCCTTTGGCTCGGCCCGAGCGGCTTTATTCAGCACCTTGGAGGCGGCAAGGATTTCGGACATCGGCACGCCGTAGTTGACCCCCGTCCTGCGGCTGCCGGAATTGTGCAGCGCGATCACCTGGCGCGCGGAACTGTCGATGATCGGAGAGCCGGAATTGCCCCCCAGCGTATCGCAGGTATGGCGCACCCGCTGCCCGGACTGGGTTTCGGGCGCCTTTTCCAGCGGCGGGCGCGCGGCGCGGCAGCCCTCGCGGCTGATATGCTGCGACTTGCCCATCGGGTGGCCGATGATCCAGAAGGGCATCCCCTCCACCGGCGCGGCATTGGACAGGGGCAGCGGCGGAAAGCGATCGGTCGGCACGCCGGTCACCTCAAGCACGGAATAATCCAGCTCTGCCGAGCTTTCGACCGGGACCGGATTGACGGTGAACCGCGCGGTTTCCTCGTCCCGTCCCGGCTCGACGAAACCGGCGATCCAGGTGACAGAGGTGATTTCGGTGGCGCCGATGCGCGGATCTTCCAGCACGCCGGGGATGCAATGGTAGTTGGTCAGGATATGTGTGGCATCCACCAGGAAGGCGGTGCAGGGGTTTTCGCCCGCGTCGGTCCGGATCTGCAGCTTGCCGACACCCCGGCCCAACCTGCGGAAGTCCGCGCTTTTGGAATAGGTGTAGATCGCCTCGTTGTTGTAGCCCTCGATGGCCAGCTCTTTCTGGATTTCGTCCTGGGCCGAGGCGAGGACGGGCAAGACACAAAGCGCCACCGCAGAGACAGCAGCAAACGGGCGGGAAACGCGGGGCATGGCAATCCTCTGGTCAGACAAATCCGATAGGAGCATAGCAAATCCCTACCTGCGCGCTTGGAAAAAATGCGGTAAGTGGAAAAAGATGGGGATTTCGGTTATCTTGTCCCCGTATTTCCCGGGGGCCACGATGCACCGTTCATTTCACAGCCTGAGCCTTGCCGCCTGCGCCTGGCCCGCGCGGGCCTTGGCGGGCATCCGGACGGTGGAACCTGGCTTTGACGACCTCAAGGTGCCCGCCGCTGCCGCGAACCGCCGGGGGCAGCTGGTCATCGTTCCGACCTTCTCGCTTTCCTTCTGACCAACGCTGGATATTGCAATGACCAAGACGTTCCTTCCTCTTTTCGCCGCCGCGCTGGTCCTGCCCGGTGCGGTTCTTGCCCAGTCCACGGTGACGCTGGACAGCTTTTCGCTGGGGGATCCGCCCAAGCCCGATGCTGCCGCCGCCGAGATGCGCGATTGCCTGGTCGACCCGTCCGCCTGCGACAGCGCCGAGTTCGGCGGTGGCGCGAAGTTCACGCTGGACGACGTGGTGAACCTGGGCGTGGTCGAGCGCAAGCCCAAGCCGCCGGCCTCGGCGACACCCGCGCGGGCCGGGGGGACAATCGCGATCGAGGATCGCACGAAGACGCCCGAGCCTCTGCCCACCATCGACCTGGAGGTGCTCTTTGCCTACGACTCGGACGCGCTGACCCCGCAGGCAATGGCAAAACTCTCGACCCTGACCAATGCGCTGAGCGATCCGGGCCTGAAGGGCAGCAAGCTGATCTTTATCGGGCATACGGATGCGGTGGGCAGCGCCGCATACAACAAATCGCTGTCGCAGCGCCGTGCCGATGCCGTGGCCCGCTATGTCCAGAACACCATGCGCCTGGGCACCGGGCAGATCGAGGCGGTGGGCGTCGGCTTTGACTATCTCAAGGACACCCGCCGTCCCGACGCGGCAGAGAACCGCCGCGTGCAGCTGGTGCTGGTGCCCGGCGCCTGATCACAGGGGAGCTTTGCGGACGACAGGGGGCCTTACGGCCCCCTTTTTGCTGCGCGGCTGGGCAAAGGGCGGGAAAACCGCAGGTTTCTGGCCGGGGCAGAATTTTACCGTTTGATAAAATTCCGACCTGTGGCAGGCTGAGTCTCAGAACATGACAAAAACAGGGAGAGGCCATGACCAGCCCGCAGACCCCCGGCATCCAGTCCGGGCGCCTCAGCCAGGATCAATTGGCTCGGAATTTCGAGGATCTTCACACGCCTTATGACGCGCATGAGGCGGCGGTGGCGGCGGATCGCTGCTATTTCTGCCACGACGCGCCCTGCGTGACCGCCTGCCCCACCGAAATCGACATCCCGCTGTTCATCCGGCAGATCGCCACCGGCCAGCCCGAGGCGGCGGCGAAGACGATCTTTGAACAGAACATCCTGGGCGGCATGTGCGCCCGCGTCTGCCCGACCGAAACGCTCTGCGAAGAGGCCTGCGTGCGCGAAACGGCCGAGGGCAAGCCGGTCGAGATCGGGCGCCTGCAACGCTATTCCACCGATGCGCTGATGTCGCGGCAGGGCCATCCCTTTGCCCGCGCGCCGGAAACCGGCAAGCGCGTGGCCGTGGTCGGCGCCGGACCCGCGGGCCTGTCCTGCGCGCACCGACTGGCGATGAAGGGTCATGCCGTGACGATCTACGAGGCACGCCCCAAGCCCGGCGGGCTGAACGAATTCGGCATCGCCGCCTACAAGACCGTGGACGGCTATGCCGCGCGCGAGGTTGACTGGCTGATGGGCATCGGCGGGATCAGCATCGAATACGGCAGCGCACTGGGGGTCGAGGTTTCCCTGGACGGCCTGCGCGAGAATTTCGACGCCGTTTTCCTGGGTGTCGGCCTGGCCGGGGTGAACCTGCTGGAGCTCGAGGGGGGTGAAAAATCCGGGGTCGAGGACGCGGTGCACTTCATCTCGGACCTGCGGCAAAGCGCGGACCTCGCCGCCCTGCCAGTGGGCCGCAACGTGGTGGTGATCGGCGGCGGCATGACCGCGGTGGATGCCGCCGTGCAGTCGAAACTTCTGGGCGCCGAGAGTGTGACGCTGGCCTATCGCCGCGCGCGCGAGGAGATGCCAGCCAGCGGCTTTGAACAGGACCTGGCGGCCTCGAAGGGCGTGCGATTGATGTTCAACGTGATGCCGGTGGCCATGCATGGCAACGGCGCGGTGCGCGAGATCGAGCTGGAATACACGGCGCTGGTGGACGGCAAACTGCAGGGCACGGGCGAGACGACCCGCCTGCCCGCCGACCAGGTGTTCCGCGCCATTGGCCAGACGCTTGCGCCCGTCGACGGGCTGGACCTGGAGGGCCGCAAACTCAGGGTGACGGACACGGGCCGCACCTCTGTCGCGGGGGTCTGGGCCGGGGGCGACTGCACGCCCGGCGAGGACCTGACCGTGGTCGCCGTGGCCGAGGGCCGCGACGCCGCAGAGGACATTCACGCGACGCTGATGGCGGCGGCGGGGTAAACCCCGCCCTACGCCTCACCCCAAACGGAAGATGAGACATGGCTGATCTGACAACCGACTTCCTGGGCATCACCTCGCCCAACCCTTTCTGGCTGGCCTCGGCGCCGCCGACCGACAAGGAATACAACGTCCGCCGCGCCTTTGAGGCCGGCTGGGGCGGCGTGGTCTGGAAAACCCTAGGCGAGGAAGGCCCGCCCGTCGTGAACGTGAACGGGCCGCGCTATGGCGTGGTCCACGGCGCCGACCGGCGTGTGCTGGGCATCAACAACATCGAACTCATAACCGACCGGCCATTGGAAACCAATCTCGAGGAAATGGCGCGGGTCAAGGCGGATTACCCGGACCGCGCGCTGATCGCCTCGATCATGGTGCCCTGCGACGAGGCGTCGTGGAAAGCGATCCTGCCGCGCGTGGCAGAGACGGGCTGTGACGGGATCGAGCTGAACTTTGGCTGTCCGCACGGGATGTCCGAACGCGGCATGGGCAGCGCCGTCGGCCAGGTGCCGGAATACATCGAGATGGTCACCCGCTGGTGCAAGCAATACTACGACAAGCCGGTGATCGTGAAGCTGACCCCCAACATCACCGACATCCGCAAGCCCGCCGCCGCGGCCAAGAACGGCGGCGCGGACGCGGTGAGCCTGATTAACACGATCAACTCCATCACCTCGGTCGATCTCGACAATTTCGCGCCCGAACCGACCATCGACGGCAAGGGCAGCCACGGCGGCTATTGCGGCCCGGCAGTAAAGCCGATTGCCCTGTCGATGGTGTCCGAGATCGCGCGCAGCCAGGACACCCAGGGGCTGCCGATCAGCGGCATCGGCGGCGTGACCACCTGGCGCGACGCGGCGGAATTCATGGTGCTGGGCTGTGGCAACGTGCAGGTCTGCACAGCAGCCATGACCTATGGCTTCAGGATCGTCGAAGAGATGAAGCGCGGGCTCAGCCAGTGGATGGACGAGAAGGGCTATCGCTCGACGTCGGAATTCATCGGCAAGGCCGTGCCCAATGTCACCGACTGGCAGTACCTGAACCTGAACTACGTCACCAAGGCAAAGATCGACCAGGACGCCTGCATCAAGTGCGGCCGCTGCTATGCCGCCTGCGAGGACACCAGCCACCAGGCGATCTGGATGAAGGAAGGCCGGGTCTTCGAGGTCAACGACGCGGAATGCGTGGCCTGCAACCTGTGCATTGACGTCTGCCCGGTCGAGGAATGCATCACGATGGAACGGATGGAGGCGGGCAGCACCGACCCGCGCACCGGCAAGACCGTGTCGGACGATTACGCCAACTGGACGACCCATCCCAACAACCCGATGGCCAAGGCGGCGGAATAACGCGGCGCTTTGCACCACTTGCCGAGGACAGCAGAGGCGCGCCCTTCCCCGGACGCGCCTTTATCCTTTCGACGCCCCCCCCGACCGACGCTTGCCCACCTGCGGCGCGCTTGGCATCCTGCCAGCGGGAGGAAGATGATGCGCCTGTTCAACCTGACCCGCTGGCCGACGCCGTCGGTCTTCCTTTTGGCTGGCGGCACCGCCGCCACCTTTGCGTTTGTGACCGTGAACCTGTTTTCGCAGGCCATGGCGAGCCTTGCCTTCCTGCGGAGATTCGGATGGACCGCAATCCAGCATGGCGCGCTTTGGCAGGTCGGTGAATTGATCCTTTGGGGCAGCCTCGCCCTGGCTTGCTGGCTGGTCTTCAAGATCTGCGAACGGGTGCTGGAGGACCGGTATTTCGACTGGGCGCACCGGCGGGACCGCGACGGATAGGGTAAGGGAAACCCAACCCGGCCTGCCGTTTCACCCCGGACCTGCCGAACCTATGTTACCGGTCAAAGATATTGTTGTCCGAGGCCATTATTCCATGAAAACCAGTGATCTTTCCAGGCCATCCAATGATCTGGTCAGGCGGAGCGTGCCGCTTGACGGAGATGTTCTCTTTGTCAGCCAGCCGTCCCGGAACCCGCATATCGTTGCCTTTCAGCGCGCGTTGCGGGCCGGGAACGAGGCATGGTCACACTGCGCCGTGCTGGGCAGCCCCTGTGAAGTTCTGGAAACGAAGGTCGGGCAGAGGGCGCATATCAAGATGCTGCACGACTGGAAGGCAGGGCGCGCGGGCTACGGGATCCGGGTAATGCGGCACCCCTTGGCCGGACAAGGCGACCTGACCGATGCTGTGTCGGATGCCGCCGCCTATTGGCTGGACGAGGCCTATGCCCTGACCGAGATCCTGGGCGGCAGCGGTCTAGACGAAGGACGGTCGATCTGTTCGACCCTGACGGCACGGACGCTGATCCGTGCGCGACTGCTTGACCCGGGCCGGGTCAGCGGGGGCCGGGTTCTTCCCGGGGCGTTGATGGCCCTGCTGGAGGAGGAAGGGTGGGACAGTTTTTCCCCGGCGGACGACTATTTCGCGGCGCCGACGCTGGGTGTCTTCCCCTTGGTCAAGCTGACGGCCAGCCTTGACCGCCTGCCCCTCGCCGACGAGGTCTCCGGGATCGCCGCGCGGGCGTCGGCACTGCGCAAGCGCGCCTTGCAGGAGACCGAGGGGCTTGGCGCGCCGGTGGATCGGTGCTTTGCGATGCGCCTACTGCACGATGGCGGAGTGCTGCGCTGGCTGGCCGATTTTCGGTGGCTTCAGATCAGGCTGGCCCTGACCAGGGTGGACGCGCCCCCGCGCGCCGCGGGGAACTGGGCGCTGAAGGACAGGGCCGCAACGGCGGCCCGGGCAGAGGCGCAGGCCCATGAGGACGACCGCGAGGTGATCGAACAGCTGGTGGCAACCGTCGAGCAGGCATTGGGTCGGATCGAGGCTTTTTTGCCTCTCAACACCGACGCATGGCGAGGTCTGGATCCGGCAGCCGGGGTTCAACGGTTGGTCGAGGCGCAAGCCATAGCGGACAGCGACTTTGCCAAGGTGGTTGGCCAGCGGCCGGGTGCCTTCGACAGGGAACACTACGAGATCGGCCCAGATCGGACAGGCACGTCGAACGTCACTCTGCCGGAAGTGCTGCCCGCCGAGGTGCAGGCGCATCTCGAAGATCACGCAGCCTTGCTGGACCGGGTCGAGGCGGTTGCGAAGGAGGCGCGGGCCAACAGGGCCCGGCTGGACGAGGTGCTGGACCCCGTCGCGCGCGGGACCCTGGAAGGATTGTGCGAGGAGTGGTCCCGGCGGCTGGACGCGCTTGTCCGGGATCAGACGACCCTTGCCCGCGATCCGCTATCCCTGCCCTAGGGCGTAGGGTCAGGGCGTCAGCAGGCGACGGAACAGCAATTCCAGATGCGTCTCAGCCCCGGGATAGGGATCGTCGTTGTTCAGAACGGCGCGCACCTGCACGTCGAAATCCGCGTAGTGCTGGGTCAGCGACCAGACGGAGAACATCAGGTGGCGCGGGTCGACCGGCGCCAGCCGCCCCTCTGCGATCCAGCCCTCGATCACGGTCGACAGCCTGTCGACCATCCCTCGCAGCTCGCCCTCGAGCACCGGGATGATACGCGGCGCGCCCTGAACGATCTCATTGGCGAACAGCCGGCTTTGACGGGGAAAGTCCCGCGACATCTGCAACTTGCGCCGGACGTAGCCAAGCAGTTCCTCGACCGGCTCTCCCTTTGGGTCGATGGCCTGCAAAGGGTCCAGCCAGGTTTCCAGGAGCCCGCGCAGGAGCGCCTCGTAGATCGCCTCCTTGGAAGGGTAGTAGTAGAGCAGGTTGGGTTTCGACAGGCCCGCCTCGCTGGCGATTCGATCCAGGGTGGCGCCGCGAAACCCCGCTTCGGAAAAGACCGTCAGCCCGGCTTCGAGAATGGCCTCGCGCTTGGCCCGCTGGATGCGGGTCTGCGGCGCGGCTTTTGCGCCTTGTCCCGATGCCGATTTTCCGATCATGGCCACGCGCCCCCTGCCCTATTTAACAGCATCTGCCGGATTTGGCGGCAGGACGCTTGACTGACTCCTGACCTCTGGTAGCGTTGATTTGACCGGTTGGTCAAATCGGAACGCCCGCGAGAGACGGGGAATTTCACGGGGAGATACGACATGGCCGCACCTGCTGCAAACATGACCATCAATGCCGACCGGCTGTGGGACAGCCTGATGGAGATGGCCAAGATCGGCCCCGGCGTCGCCGGGGGCAACAACCGCCAGACCCTGACCGACGCCGATGGCGAGGGACGCGCCCTGTTCCAGCGCTGGTGCGAAGAGGCCGGCTGCACCATGGGGCTGGACACGATGGGCAACATGTTCGCCCGGCGCGAGGGCACGGACCCGGATGCGCTGCCGGTCTATGTCGGCAGCCACCTCGACACGCAGCCGACCGGCGGCAAATACGACGGGGTGTTGGGCGTCCTGGGCGGGCTGGAAATCCTGCGGACACTGAACGACCTCGACATCAAGACCAAACACCCGATCGTCGTGACCAACTGGACCAACGAGGAAGGCACGCGCTTTGCGCCGGCCATGCTGTCCTCGGGCGTCTTTGCCGGGGTGCACGCGCAGGATTGGGCCTATGCGCGCGAGGATGCCGAGGGCAAGTCGTTCGGCGACGAGCTGGTGCGGATCGGCTGGAAGGGCGACGAAGAGGTCGGCGGGCGCGAGATGCATGCCTTCTTTGAACTGCACATCGAACAGGGGCCGATCCTGGAGGCCGAGGGCATCGACGTGGGGGTTGTCACGCATGGCCAGGGGCTGTCGTGGACGCAGGTGACGGTGACCGGCAAGGATGCGCATACCGGATCGACCCCGATGCCGATGCGCAAGAACGCAGGGCTGGCGATGGCGCGCATCCTGGAAAAGGTCGAGGAAATCGCGCTGAGCCACGCGCCCCACGCGGTAGGCGCGGCGGGCCATATCGACATCTACCCCAACTCGCGCAACGTGATCCCGGGCAAGGCGGTCTTCACAGTCGATTTCCGATCGCCCGAACTGGCGGTGATCCGGGACATGGAGGCGCGGCTCAAGGTGTCGGCGGAAGAGATCTGTACCCACATGGGGCTGGAGGTGGAATTCGAGAAGGTCGGCGGCTTTGACCCGGTTGATTTCGACGAGACCTGTGTCGCGGCGGTGCGCAACGCGGCGGACCGGCTGGGCTACAGCCATATGAACATCATCTCGGGCGCCGGGCATGACGCCTGCTGGATCAACCAGGTGGCGCCGACGGCGATGGTGATGTGCCCCTGCGTCGATGGCCTGAGCCACAACGAGGCCGAGGAGATTTCCAAGGACTGGGCCAAGGCCGGGGCGGATGTGCTGTTCCACGCGGTGGTGGAGACGGCGGAGATCGTGGAGTGACGGTGCCACCCCGCGCATACGCAGTCCCGGGCCTGACCCGGGACCTCCTGTCGGCCGAGGGGAGAGGTCCCGGGTCAGGCCCGGGACTGCGTTGGGAAATCGTTAACCAAGTCGCGCGAATGTCCTGGAATGGCGTTCTATACCTATATCGCGGCCTGCCAGTCGAACACTGCCATCTATATCGGCGTGACCGGCGACCTGCGGAAACGCATGGCCGAACACCGGTCCGGCCTCGGGTCCGTGCATACGGCGAAGTATCGCATCAGGAAGCTCGTCTACTACGAGGCCCACGAAACGCTGCCGGAGGCCATCGCGCGCGAGCGCAAGCTGAAACGATGGCGACGGGCGTGGAAAGACGCTCTCATCAAGGAAATCAATCCGAACTGGTCCGACTTGATCATGGACACCTCGTTTCTCTGAGGTCCCGGATCAGGTCCGGGACTGCGTCACGCAGGGAGACACACCAATGACCACAGTCATCAAGAACGGCACCATCGTCACGGCGGATCTCAGCTACAAGGGGGATGTGCTGGTCGAGAACGGCATCATCACCGAGATCGGCGAGAACCTGAAAGGCGACGAGGAGCTGGACGCCACCGGCTGTTACGTCATGCCGGGCGGGATCGATCCGCATACGCACCTGGAAATGCCCTTCATGGGCACCTATTCCACCGATGATTTCGACAGTGGCACCCGCGCCGCGCTGGCGGGCGGCACGACGATGGTGGTGGATTTCGCCCTGCCCTCGCCCGATGGCCAGGGCCTGCTGGACGCGCTGCAGATGTGGGACAACAAGTCGGGCCGCGCGCATTGCGACTATTCCTACCACATGGCGGTGACCTGGTGGGGGGAACAGATCTTTGACGAGATGAAGACGGTCGTCGAGGATCGCGGCATCACCACCTTCAAGCACTTCATGGCCTACAAGGGCGCGCTGATGGTGCAGGACGACGAGATGTTCGCCAGTTTCCAGCGCGTCGGCGAGCTGGGCGGGATCGCCCTTGTCCACGCCGAGAACGGCGACGTGGTGGCGGACCTGTCGCAAAAGCTGCTGTCGGAGGGCAATACCGGGCCCGAGGCGCATGCCTATTCGCGTCCGCCGCAGGTCGAGGGCGAGGCCGCCAACCGTGCCATCATGATCGCGGACATGGCGGGCGTGCCTTTGTATATCGTCCATGTCAGCTGCGAAGAGGCGCATGAGGCGATCCGGCGCGCGCGCCAGCAGGGCAAGCGCGTCTGGGGCGAGCCGCTGATCCAGCACCTGACTCTGGACGAAAGCGAGTATTTCAACCAGGATTGGGACCATGCGGCGCGCCGCGTCATGTCGCCCCCTTTCCGCAACCAGAAGCACCAGGAGAGCCTTTGGAACGGCCTGATGTCCGGGTCTCTCTCGGTCGTGGCGACGGACCATTGCGCCTTTACCACCGATCAGAAACGCTATGGCGTCGGCGATTTCACCAAGATCCCCAACGGCACCGGCGGCCTTGAGGACCGGCTGCCGATGCTCTGGACGCATGGGGTGGGCACCGGGCGGCTGACGCCCGAGGAATTCGTCGCCATGACCTCGACCAATATCGCCAAGATCCTGAACTGCTACCCGCGCAAGGGCGCGATCCGGGTGGGGTCGGACGCGGATATCGTGGTCTGGGACCCGGAAAAGGAAAAGACCATCACTGCCGCAAGCCAGGTGTCGGCCATTGATTACAACGTCTTCGAAGGCAAAGAGGTCAAGGGCCTGCCACGGTTCACCCTGACACGCGGCCATGTGGCGGTGCATGACGGCGAGCTGCGCTCGCGCGAGGGCCACGGGCAATTCGTCAAGCGCACACCGGGCACGCCGACGAACAAGGCGCTGTCGAAGTGGAAGGAACTGACCGCGCCGCGCCCGGTAAAACGCACGGGAATCCCGGCGAGCGGGGTGTGAGCGCGTCGCCGGAGCGCAGACGGGGAATGCGGGCATGAGCCTCAATGCCGATGAACAGCGGGCCATCGCAACGGCGGCCACCCTGGCCGCGGCCTATCGTGACGGCCTGGGCACGGCCCCGGCCGTCCCCGAGGTGCGGCCCGAGGCGATGGTGGGCCGGTTCGGCGAGGGTGTTCCGGACACGGGCGCTCTGGCGGACGCCGTGATCCGGGAGGTGGTCGAAACGGCGACGCCGGGCCTGCATTCCCATGCCTCGCCGCGGTTTTTCGGCTATGTCTGCGGCGGGTCCATGCCCGCCGGGGTTGCCGCCGACATGCTTGTTTCGGCTTGGGGGCAGAATTCGGCCTCGTCCTGGGAATCCCCCGCCGTCGCCGAAATCGAACAGGTGATGTGCCGATGGTGCCTGGACCTGCTGGACCTGCCGCGCGACAGCGGGGTTGGCGTGGTTACCGGGGCGACGGTTGCCAATACCCAGGCGATCATGGCCGCAAGACATGCCTTGCTGGACAGCGAGGGCTGGGACGTCGAGGAACGGGGGATGTTCGGCGCCCCCGAGGTCCCGGTTCTTATCGGCGCCGACTGCCATTCCGCCCCGCTCGCCGGGCTGCGCTATGCCGGGTTCGGGGCGGCACGGGCCATCCGGGTCGAGACCGACGATCAGGGCCGTATCCGGCCCGAGGCCTTCGAAGCCGCGCTGAAGGGGTGCGCGGCCCCGCCTCTGGTCATCCTGCAAGCGGGGCAGATCAACACCGGCGCCTTTGACCCGTTTGCCGAAATCATACCGATGGTTCGGGAGCGCGGCGGCTGGACCCATGTGGATGGCGCGTTCGGTCTGTGGCTGCGCGCGGTGCCAGACCTGCGCAACCGGCTCGCCGGGGTCGAAGAGGCGGACAGCTGGGCGGTGGACCTGCACAAATGGCTGAGCGCACCTTATGACGCCGGTTTGTGCATCACCCGCGACCGGGGCCCGCTGGTGGCCGCGATGACGGCGCGCGGGGCCTATCTGCCGGACCCGTCCAACACATGGGAACCTTCGGACTCGACCCTTGAACTGAGCCGCCGGGCCCGGGGTGTCCCGTCATATGTCATCCTCAAACACCTGGGTCGCGCCGGTGTGCAAGAGCTTGTGGCAAGGCATTGCCGGCTCGCAAAGCACGCGGCGGATCGCCTGTCGCAAGACCCCGGGATCGAGGTTCTGAACGAGGTGTCTGCCAACCAGATCTCGCTGTCCTGCGGCAGCGATGCGCTGACAGCCGCCGTGCTGGCCCGGGTCCACGACCGCGGCAAGGTCTATCCCAGCCATGGTGCATGGCGCGGCCGGCAGATCATCCGCATCTCGATCATCAACTATGCGACGACAGAGACGGACGTGGATCTGTTGTGCGACGAGATCCTTTCGGCCAGGAGAGCGCTGGCATGACTGCCCCCACCCTCACCGGCGTCCTGGAGGCCGCCATCTACGTCGATGACCTCGACGCCGCCGAGGGCTTCTATGGCGGCATCCTGGGGCTGGAAAAGATCATCCGCGTCGAGGGGCGGCATGTCTTCTTTCGCTGCGGGACCTCGGTTGTGCTGGCCTTTATCGCCGAGGCCACAGAGGAACCGCCCAGGGACGGCGCCCTGCCGGTGCCGCCGCATGGGGCGCGCGGGCCGGGGCATCTCTGTTTCTCGGTACCGGGGGCGGACCTCGACGCGATGGTGACGCGGTTGACCGACAGTGGCATCGCCATCGAAAGCGATTTCAACTGGCCGCACGGGCCGCGATCCGTCTATGTGCGGGATCCGGCGGGCAACAGCGTGGAATTCGCGGACCCCGCGCTTTGGGAGATCCCGGAATGAGCGTGCCCGCGTCAGGCCGGAACAAGCGCCTCCAGCTCGGGCAGCAGGACCACGGATTCCTGTTCGTGCGGGTCGGTGCGGGCGATCACCGCCACCGCCGGTTCGTCGCCGTCGTTCAGGGGCAGATGGGGCACGTCCGCCGGGATGTAGATCATGTCGCCCGGCCCCGTCTCCATGCAATGCTCCAGCCGCTCACCCCAGTACATCCGGGCCCGGCCGGAAATGACATAGATGGCGGTTTCATGGGTCGCATTTTTATGCGCCTTTGCCCGCCCGCCCGGCGGGACGGTCAGCAGGTGCATGCAGATCCCCTGCGCCCCGACCGTCTCTTTCGCGATGCCTTCGAAGTAGGAAAAGCCTTGCTTGCCGTCATACGTGCCCCCCGGGCGCAGTTTTTTGCAGTCGGTCATGGTACACCCCCGATATCGAACATCCTGAATGATCAGCCTACAGCGGCGCTGCCGCTGCGCCAAACAAGGATCACGCGTGTTGAGCGATGAAGAAATAACGAACTGGCCGGAGGCGGAAACCGCCACCGCCGCACCCGTCATCCGGGCCGACCACCTCGACCTGACGTTCCAGACGAATGACGGGCCGGTGCATGCGCTGAAGGACGTCAGCCTCGACATTGCCAAGGGCAGTTTCGTGAGCTTCATCGGCCCCTCGGGCTGTGGCAAGACAACCTTTCTGCGCTGTATCGCGGCGCTGGAACATCCCACCGGCGGCAGCCTGACGGTGAACGGCATGACGCCCGACGAGGCACGCCGGGCGCGGGCCTATGGCTATGTCTTTCAGGCCGCCGGTCTGTACCCCTGGCGGACCATCGGGCGCAACATCGCGCTGCCGCTGGAGATCATGGGCTATTCCCGAGCCGAACAGGCCGAGCGCGTGGCACGGGTGCTGGAGCTTGTGGAGTTATCAGGTTTTGAAAAGAAATTCCCCTGGCAACTGTCCGGAGGGATGCAACAACGTGCGTCCATTGCAAGAGCGCTGGCATTCGATGCCGACATCCTTCTGATGGACGAACCCTTTGGCGCGCTGGACGAGATCGTGCGCGACCGCCTGAACGAGGAGTTGCTGAAGCTCTGGGACAAGACGGAAAAGACCATCGGTTTTGTCACCCATTCGATCCCCGAGGCGGTCTACCTGTCGACGCATATCGTGGTGATGAGCCCGCGTCCGGGCCGAATCACCGACGTGATCGAAAGCCCGCTGCCCAAGGAGCGCCCGCTGGACATCCGCGACACGCCGGAATTCATCGAGATCGCGCACCGCGTGCGCGAAGGACTGCGCGCGGGGTATGAAGAATGACTGTCACGCTGCGCGCCCCCGTCCCGGCCCTGATCCGGGACCTCCAAGCCCCGGGCCAGGAGGCGACACATGGCTGAGGCGAGCGATCCGGGGACCCGGGCCAGTGCAGGAGGCTGGCCCCGCTGGCTGCGTCTGCCGCCGGTGCTGGGGATGGTGCTGGCGCTGATGGCGATCTGGTACGTTGCTGTCGTCCCGATGAACGTCAAGGAAGTGCTGACGGCGGCAGAGCGTGCCGGCGTCGAGGTCTCCCCGCCCTCCGCCGTGGACCGGCGCGACATGGGCAACTGGGCGCTGGTCTTTCGCAACACCCATGCGCTTGGCAACAGCTGGAGTTCGGACCGCCCGAAGCTGCCCGCGCCGCACCAGGTGCTGGTGGAGCTCTACGATTCGACCATCGACGAGGAACTGAACGGGCGGCGCGGGATCGTGCGGTCGGGCACGCTGTCGAACCGCAGCCTTGTCTATCACGCGCTGGTAACGCTGAACGCCACCTTCCTGGGGTTCCTGATCGGCGCCCTGCTGGGCGCGGGCCTCGCGGTGGGGATCGTGCATTCCCGCGTCATGGACATGAGCGTGATGCCCTGGGCCATCGTAAGCCAGACCATTCCCATCGTGGCGCTGGCACCGATGATCATCGTGGTGCTCTATTCCATCGGGGTGCAGGGGTTGATCCCCAAGGCGGTGATCTCTGCCTATCTGTCGTTCTTTCCGGTGGTCGTGGGCATGGTGAAGGGGCTGCGCAGCCCGGACGCCATGCAGATGGACCTGATGCGCACCTATAGCGCGTCCACCGCCTCGGTGCTGACGAAACTGCGCCTGCCCTCCTCGATCCCCTACCTGTTCGCCTCGCTCAAGATCGCCATCGCGGCCAGCCTTGTGGGCGCCATCGTGGGCGAACTGCCGGTGCAGAAAGGCGGCCTTGGCGCGCGGATGCTGGCGGGCAGCTACTATGGCCAGACCGCACAGATCTGGGCCGCGCTCTTGGTGGCCGCGACACTGGCGGCGCTGCTGGTCTATGCCATCGCGGCCCTGGAAAGGCGCACGCTGCGCCGGATGGGGATGATGCCATGACTCTGGTGATTTTCGCAGTTCTGCTCTGGGTCCTGGGCTTTGGCCTGAACGTGATGCTGGCGAACGGGCCGGCGCGGGACACGGGCGCGGTGCGCCTTGCGGTGCCGCTGATCTTTGGCCTGACCATCCTGGGCATGTGGGAGCTGATCGTGCGCGGAATGCAGGTCTCGACCGTGATCCTGCCGCCGCCCTCGTTGATCGCGGCCAGCTTTGCCGAGAACCTTAGTACGCTCTGGGGCGATTTTGTGCAGACGATCCTCAAGGGCGCGCTGTCGGGGTATATCTTCGGCTGCGGCGCGGCCTTCCTGACGGCTCTGCTGGTGGACCGGTCCGATTACCTGCGGCGCGGGTTGCTGCCGCTGGGCAACTTCATGGCCGCCCTGCCCATCGTCGGCACCGCGCCGATCCTTGTGATGTGGTTCGGCTTTGGCTGGCAGTCCAAGGCCGCCGTCGTCGTGTTGATGGTCTATTTCCCCATGCTGGTGAACACGGTCGCTGGCCTGTCGGAAACCACCGCGATGCAGCGCGACCTGATGCGCACCTATGCGGCGACCTGGGGCCAGACGCTCTGGACTCTGCGCCTGCCGGCCGCCCTGCCCTTTGTCTTCAACGGGCTCAAGATCTGCTCGACGCTGGCGCTGATCGGGGCCATCGTTGCCGAGTTCTTCGGCAGCCCGACGCTGGGGCTTGGCTTTCGCATCTCGACCAGCATCGGCCAGCTTGACCTTGGCATGGTCTGGTCGGCCATCCTCGTTTCGGCGCTCTCGGGGACGGCGTTTTATGGCCTCGTCGCCCTGGCCGAACGCCGCATGACATTCTGGCACGCCTCGCACCGGGGCGGCCGATAACCGGACCGGAAAACCGGCCAAAATACAATAAGCACCAAGGAGGTACTGAAGATGAAACAGACATGGATCGCCGCCGTTGCGGCCCTGGGGCTTGCCAGCCCCGCGCTGGCGGCGGACGAGGTCACGCTGCAGCTGAAATGGGTCACGCAGGCACAGTTCGCGGGCTACTACGTGGCGCTGGAAAACGGCTATTACGACGAGGCCGACCTGGACGTGACGATCCTGCCCGGCGGGCCGGACATCGCGCCAACGCAGGTGATCGCGGGCGGCGGCGCCGACGTGATCGTGGAATGGATGCCGGCGGCACTCTCGGCCCGCGAAAACGGCCTGCCGCTGGTCAACATCGCGCAGCCGTTCAAATCCTCGGGCATGATGCTGACCTGCTGGAAGGATGCCGGGATCTCGGAGCCTGCCGACCTGGACAACCGCACGCTGGGGGTCTGGTTCTTTGGCAACGAATTCCCCTTCCTCGCCTGGATGAGCCAGCTGGACATCGCCACCGACGGCAAGGCCGAAGGCTCTGTCGAGGTGCTGAAACAGGGCTTCAACGTCGACCCGCTGCTGCAACGGCAGGCGGATTGCATCAGCACCATGACCTACAACGAATACTGGCAGGTCATCGACGCGGGCGTCGACCCGTCCGAGCTGATCACCTTCAAGTACGAGGACCAGGGTGTCGCGATGCTGGAGGACGGGCTCTACGTGCTTGAGGAGAACCTCGAAGATCCCGAGTACGTCGACAAGATGGCCCGTTTCGTGGCCGCCTCGATGAAAGGCTGGAAATGGGCCGAGGAGAACCCCGAGGACGCCGCGATGATCGTGCTGGATTATGACGAGACCGGCGCCCAGACCGAGGGCCACCAGATCCGCATGATGGGCGAGGTCGCCAAGCTGACCGCGGGCTCGAACGGCGCGCTGGACCCGGCGGATTACCAGCGGACCGTGGACACGCTGCTGGCCGGCGGATCGGACCCGGTGATCACCAAGGAGCCGGAAGGCGCCTGGACCCATGTCATCACGGACGCGGCGCTGGACTGAGCTTTGTTCCCAGTGTTGAAGACTTGAGAAAAGCCGCGGCAACGCGGCTTTTCACTTTTTGGGTCGTTGGGGGCTCTGCCCCCAAACCCCCGGAGGTATTTTTGGCCCAAAGAAACACCGGCGCCGGGGCGCAGACTAGCCGCCCTTGACACCCGCCACGTTGACATAGAGCGCGTAGACCGATTGCGAGGCGGCCATGAACAGGCGGCTGTTCGCGCGACCGCCGAAACAGACATTGGCGCAGCGTTCCGGCAGGGCGATGCGCCCGATGGGCCGCCCGTCCGGGGCAAAGACCATGACGCCGTCAAGTTCCGGGTCGCCCATGCCCCAGCCGCACCACAGGTTGCCCTCCACGTCGCAGCGCATCCCGTCCGGCGTGCCCGGGCCGGCGTCTATTACCACACGCTTGTTCGACAGGCTGCACCCGTCCGGGCCGACGTCATAGCCAAGGATCTTGCGGGTCGGAACGCCACGGGATTCGACGATGTAGAGGATGCTTTCGTCCGGCGAAAAACACAGGCCGTTGGGTCCGAGGATGTCATCGGCCACCACGATGGCCTCGCCTGTGTCGGGGTTCAGGCAATAGACATTCTGGTTCAACTCCGGTTCGGACCTGTAGCCTTCGTAGTTGCCCAGAATCCCGAACACAGGGTCCGAGAACCAGATGGTGCCATCGGATTTGACGATGATATCATTGGGTGAGTTCAGGCGCTTGCCCTGGTAGCTGTCCATCAGCACCGTGACTCTGCCGTCCTGTTCGGTCCGGGTGATACGCCGCCCCCCGTGTTCGCAGGAGACCAGCCGCCCCTGCCGGTCGCGCGTGTGCCCGTTGGCGAAGTTCGAGGGCGCGCGGTACTCGCTGACCGCGCCGGTTTCCTCGGTCCAGCGCATGATCCGGTTGTTGGGGATGTCGCTCCATAGCAGGTGGCGGGCGTCACCGAACCAGACCGGGCCTTCGGCCCAGCGCAGGCCCGTGGCCAGCCGTTCGACCCCCGCAAGCGGCAGGCGGTACTTGTCAAAGGCGGGGTCGAGCGATTGCACCGCAGGGTCGGGATAGCGTGTCGTCGGCGCCCAGCCATTCGGGAATTGGTCCTTGTCGCTCACCTGTCGTCTCCTCCTGCTGACCTGGACGTGCAGGGGCGAAACTCGTGCGTGGCTGCGCGATTGTAAAGCCTCAGCGGGGCTTCAGCGCGATCCCCTGTCCCGCCTCGGGCGGGGTGCCCAGCGCCTGGTGCGCCGCCAGCACCTGTGCCAGCCTGTCGGCGACCTCCGGCTGCCAGGCCTCGGCGCGGCGGGTGCCCAGGTTGAACCCCAGCATCTTGGCCTCGTTCGTGGCGCTGGGATTACCCTCGGCGTCCAGCACCCGGTGGAACAGGACAAACCGCTTGGCATCCACGTCCAAGAGCTGCGTCTCGATGGAAAACGCGGCGCCCTCGGGCAGTTCACCGGTATAGGTGACGTGGTTTTCGACGATGGCGTATTCATGGCCCGCGCGCGCCTCGATGGTCTGCACGGGCGCGTTGATCCAGTTCCAGAAAGCCCAGTTCGCCTGGTCGCAGATGGTCAGGTAATGGGCCATGTTCAGGTGGTGGTATTCGTCCACCCAGTCGGGTTTGACCCTGTTGCGGACAAGGGTCAGGGGGGCCGCGATCTCTCCGGTCCAGTCGTGCAGGAAGGTTTCCGTGACCAGCATCAGCGGCCCTTCCAGACCGGGTCGCGCTTTTCCGAGACCGAGGCGATGCCCTCGACCGCGTCGTCGCTGTCGTAGACGCGCCCGTAGGCGCTCAGGTCTCCGGCGCGCATCCTTTTGAAAGCCTCCCGGTCGCCCAGCCCGTCGGTGGCGCGGTCGATTTCCTTGATGGCCTGCAGGGAAAGCGGCGCGCAGGCCGCGACGCGGTTTGCCAGCTCCAGTGCCGCGTCCAGCAGGTGTTCGGCGGGTACGACACTGTTGACGACGCCCCAGCGCTGCAGTTCCTCGCTCCCGGCGCGGCGCCCCGTCATGAGCATTTCCATCGCCACCGCGCGCGGCAGGCGGCGCGGCAGGCGGATCACCCCGCCGCTGTCCGGCACGACGCCGATGGTGGCCTCGGGCAAGGCGAATTCGGCGTGATCGGCGGCGACGACCATGTCCGCCGCCAGCGCCAGTTCGAAACCGCCGCCCAGCGCCAGCCCGTTGACGGCGGCGATCACCGGTTTTGTCAGGTCCCAGTATTCCGTCAGCCCGGCAAAGCCGCCAACGCCCTGCCAGGCATCCGCCGCCTCGCCCTCTGCCGCGGCCTTCAGATCCCAGCCGGCGGAAAAGAACCGCGTGCCTCCGCCGGTGACGATACCGACGGACAGGGTGTCATCCTCTTGTAACGTCTGAAACGCCTCGCCCAGCGCGATGCTGGTGGCCGCGTCGATCGCATTGGCCTTGGGCCGGTCCAAAGTCACCAGCAGCACGCGCCCGCGCCGCTCTGTCGTCACATCGCTCATGTCTCTACCAGTCGCGCCAGGTAGGCGCCGTAGCCGGATTTTCCGAACATGCGGGCGCGCTCCATCAGGGCGTCCGCGTCGATCCACCCCTGTTGATAGGCGATCTCTTCGGGGCAGCCAACCTGTTGCCCCTGCCGTTCCGACAGCGTGCGGACGAAATTGCCCGCGTCCAGGAGCGAGCCATGCGTGCCTGTGTCCAGCCAGGCATAGCCGCGCCCCATCTGCTGCACGTTCAGCACCCCCTCGTGCAGGTACATTTCCAGCAGTGACGTGATCTCCAGCTCTCCACGCGCCGAGGGGCTGACTTCGCGCGCTCGGTCCGGTGCGCTGCCGTCCAGGAAATAGAGCCCCGTGACCGCATAGGGCGACGGCGCCTTGGTCGGTTTCTCGATGATCGCGCGCACGGTGCCATCGGGGCCGAAATCCACCACGCCATAGCGTTCGGGATCCGCGACGCGGTAGCCGAAGACCGTGCCACCCACCTCCTGCGCGTCGGCTGTGCGCAGCTGTTCCGGCAACCCGTGACCGAAAAAGATGTTGTCCCCCAGGACCATCGCCGACGGCGCCCCGTTCAGAAAGCTTTCGGCCAGCAAATAGGCCTGGGCCAGCCCGTCTGGCGAAGGCTGAACGACGTAATCCAGCGACAGCCCCCACTGGCTGCCATCGCCCAGCGTGCGCCGGAACTGTTCCTGGTCCTGCGGCGTGGTGATGACACAGATCTCGCGGATGCCGGTCAGCATCAGCACCGACAGCGGGTAGAAGATCATCGGCTTGTCGTAGATCGGCACCAGCTGTTTCGAGATGCCCATCGTGATCGGGTACAGCCGCGTGCCCGATCCGCCCGCCAGAATGATGCCCTTGCGCCTGGTCATGCGACCCCCTGAAATCCCTGCAATCCGCCTCTAGTGCCGCACTACTCTGTCAAGAGTTTGGCGAAAGGGGAAACAATCAGTGTCCAGACGCCCCGCTTGCGCCTTACTGTTGCCGTCTGCTTTGGGTAAACAGGCGCCGAACTCTGGACCGATGGGGGCCATATGCTCGACGTTCAAGCCACCGCCTTGCCTGGTGTGCTCATCCTGACGCCGCGCCGGTTTGGCGATGCGCGCGGCTTTTTCAGCGAAAGCTGGAACCGCAAGCGCATGGCCGAACAGGGCATCGACATGGATTTTGTGCAGGACAACCATTCGCTGTCGGCCGAGGTCGGCACCGTGCGCGGCCTGCACTACCAGACGCCGCCTCATGCCCAGGACAAGTTGGTGCGCTGCGGGCGTGGGCGTCTGTTCGACGTGGCCGTGGACATCAGGGTCGGCTCACCGACCTTTGGCAACTGGATCGGGGTCGAGCTGAGCGCGGACAACGGCAAGCAACTGCTGGTGCCGCGCGGTTTCCTGCACGGATTCGTCACGCGAGAGCCCGACACCGAGGTGATCTACAAGTGCTCGGACTACTATGCCCCCGACTGCGAAGGCGCGGTGCGGTTCGACGATGCCGCCATCGGCATCGACTGGGGGCTGGAAGGGCCGCCGATCCTCAGCGATAAAGACGCCGCAGCCCCCCTGCTGACAGAGATCGCCAGCCCCTTCGCCTGGGAGGGCGCGGCATGAAACTGCTGGTTACGGGCGGCGCTGGCTTTATCGGGTCGGCGGTGGTGCGGCAGGCCATCGGCGCCGGGCACCAGGTGGTCAACCTCGACGCGCTGACCTATGCCGCCTGCCTCGACAACCTGGCCTCGGTCGCCGACCACCCCGGCTACGCCTTCGAACATGCCGACATCCGTGACCGCGCCGCGCTGGACCGGATATTCGCGCAGCATCGCCCGGACGCGGTGATGCACCTGGCCGCCGAAAGCCATGTCGACCGGTCGATCGACGGGCCGGGCACCTTCATCGACACCAATGTCATGGGCACCTTTCACCTGCTGGAGGCCGCCCGCGCCTACTGGACCCGAGAAGGCCGGCCCGAGGGATTCCGCTTTCACCATATCTCGACGGACGAGGTCTTTGGCTCTCTGGGCTCGGAGGGGCAGTTCACCGAGGACACGCCCTATGATCCGCGCTCTCCCTACTCGGCGTCGAAGGCCGGGTCCGACCACCTTGTGCGCGCCTGGCACGAGACCTACGACCTGCCCGTCGTCCTGACGAATTGCTCCAACAACTACGGGCCGTTCCATTTCCCGGAAAAGCTGATCCCGGTGGTGATCCTGAACGCGCTCGCGGGCAAGCCGCTGCCGATCTACGGGGACGGCTCGAACGTGCGCGACTGGCTCTACGTCGAGGACCACGCTCAGGCGCTGCTCCTCGTGGTGCAAAAGGGCAAGGTGGGACGCAGCTACAACATCGGCGGCGAGAACGAGCGCACGAATCTCGAGCTGGTGCAGACCCTCTGCGCAATCCTCGACCGGAAGCGCCCGCGCGACAGCGGGTCCTACGCCGATCTCATCACCTTCGTGACCGACCGGCCCGGCCATGACGCCCGCTATGCCATCGACCCGACGCGCATCCGCGAGGAACTCGGCTGGCGCCCCTCGGTGACGGTGGATGAAGGGCTGGAACGGACCGTCGACTGGTATCTTGCGAACGAAGCCTGGTGGCGCGCCCTTCAGGCCCGGCAAGGTGTGGGCGAACGGCTGGGCGTGGGCGCATGATCCTGGTCTTCGGCAAGACCGGACAGGTCGCAACAGAGCTGCAACGCCTGGGCGATGTCACCGCGCTGGGCCGCGATCAAGCCGATCTGGCAAGCCCCGAGGCCTGCGCAGAAGCGATCCGCAGCCGCCGCCCCCGGGTCGTCATCAACGCTGCCGCCTACACGGCCGTGGACCGGGCCGAGGACGAAGAGCCGCTTGCCACCACGATCAACGGCGCGGCCCCCGCGGCAATGGCCCGGGCCTGTGCCGAGATCGGCGCGCCGCTGGTCCATATCTCGACCGACTACGTCTTTGACGGATCCGGCACCCTGCCCTGGTCCCCGGACGATCCCACCAATCCGATCAACGCCTATGGCCGGTCGAAACTGGCGGGCGAAACCGGTATCCGCGCGGCGGGTGGCCCCCATGCCATCCTGCGGACCTCCTGGGTGTGTTCCGCGCATGGCAACAATTTCGTCAAGACGATGCTGCGGCTGGGCGCGGAACGCGACCGGCTGACCATCGTCGCCGACCAGCTGGGCGGCCCCACCTCTGCCGCCGCCATCGCCCGGGCCTGCCTGACCGTGGCCGAGGCGCTGTGCCAGCATCCGGAGAAGGCCGGCACCTATCACCTGTCCGGCGGCCCGGATGTCAGCTGGGCCGATTTCGCGCGCGCCATCTTTGCCCGCGCGGGACTGGCGCCCGAGGTGGTCGACATTCCCAGCAGCGCCTATCCAACCCCGGCGGCGCGCCCGCTGAACTCGCGGCTCGACAACACCGCGCTCACGCAGGGCTTCAATCTCGGTCGCCCCGACTGGCAGGCCGACCTCGAAGAGGTGCTGCGCGACCTTGGCCATCTCTAGGCCGCGCGCCCGGCTTCTTCTTGATCCGAATACCCGTCGCACCCAAGACGCTAGCGCCGCACCACCACTTCGGCACCACGGGCGGGCGGCTCTTCGTCCACCAGCGTCTCGGGGAACCCCGGCGCCCGCACCGAGATGCCCGCCGCGACCTCCAGCCGCTCGATCATCCGGTCGGACTGCGCCCTTTCGCCCATCTGCTGCTGGCCGTCGCGGATCATCGCGATCACCTGCGGCGACAGTTCCAGCGGTACGCCATAAGCCTCTGCCAGCGCCTGGAACAAGCCGACATCCTTCATCACCAGGTCCAGCGTGAAATCCACGTCACGGCTGCCGGAGAGGATCAGCTGGCTTTCGGTCTCGTGGACAAAGGACGTGCCCGAGGAAATGCGGATCGCCTCAAAGGTCGTCGCCATGTCCAGCCCCGCCGCCTGCATCGTCGTCAGCGCCTCGCAGAGCGACAGCAGGTTGGCGGTGGCCAGGTAGTTGGTCATGACCTTCAGTTTGGAAGCGGTGCCAACCTCGCCGGTGTGCAGCACCTGCCGCCCGAGGATCGTCAAAAGCGGCAGCACCGCCTCGAAACTGTCGCGCGGGGCGCCGCAGAAGACCGAGATATTGCCGGTTGCCGCCCTGTGGCACCCGCCGGACACCGGTGCCTCGATGGCAACCGCGCCCGTTTCGGCCACCCGCGCCGCCTGGGCCACGATCACCTCCGGGTCGGTGGTCGACATCTCGACCCAGGTCTTGCCCGGCCCCATTTCGGGCAGCATCTCGGCCAGCACCGCCTCAGAGGCGGCAGGACTGGGCAGGGAGGTGATGACCACGTCGCAGCGGGCCATGACCTCTGCCGCCGATCCCGCCGCCTCGGCGCCCTCTGCGACCATCCCGGCCAGGCGCGTCTCGTCGAGGTCGAAGACCGTCAGTCCGACGTCATTGCGCAGCAGGTTGCCTGCCAGCTTGGCGCCCACCGCGCCCAGTCCGATGAATCCCGTTTGCATCCGTTTCTCCCTGTTTGCGGACAGCCTGCGACGCCACCCTGTGCCCGGTCCGCGCCGTTTGCGACATGAAACTTGTGCGCCGCGTCGCTGGCCCCTAGCCTTTCCCCATGACGTCGCCCAACAACAGCCCCCGGCAGCAGGCGCAGACCGGCCTGGCCCCCTTGGCACAGCGCCAGCGGCCCGCCGCGATCCGGGCCTGGGCTGGCTGATGCCGCGAACCTGCGTCGACACCCCCACCGGCCCCTTCGAGATCACCGAAACCGAGGGCGCCATAACCCGCGCCACCTGGCGCCAGAGCGGCGCAAGCGACGATACGCCCTTGCTGCGACGCGCGGCGGACCAGGTGGCCGCCTATTTCGCCGGGCGCCTGACCGCCTTCGACCTGCCCCTGCGGGTCGAGGCGAGCCTGTTCCAGCAACAGGTTTGCGCGCAGATCGCCTCCATCCCCTATGGAGAGACCCTGACCTATGGCGACATCGCCCGCACCCTTGGCGCGCCGCCACAGGCCGTGGGGCGCGGCTGCGGCGGCAACCCGATTCCGCTGATCATTCCCTGTCACCGGGTTTTGGGCCGCGACGGGCTGGGCGGGTTTTCCGGCGGCACCGGGGTCGAGACCAAGGTCTGGCTGCTGCGCCACGAGGGGGCGGGCGGACTGCTGATTTGACGGGTGAATTCCTGGCCCGAGCGGCAGCTCAGTCCCGGCTTGCCGCCCTGCGGACACAGGGGCGGGGCCGGGTCAGTCGCGGCGCGGGTCGCGCGGATAAACGCCCAGGATTTCCAGCATGTCGGTGAAGTAGTCCAGCTCGTCGAGCGCGCGCTTGACGCCGGGGTCCTCGGGATGGCCCTCGATGTCGGCATAGAACTGTGTCGCGGTAAAGGACCCATTGACCATGTAGCTTTCCAGCTTGGTCATGTTGACACCGTTCGTGGCAAACCCGCCCATCGCCTTGTAAAGCGCAGCGGGGATGTTGCGTACCTGAAAGACGAAAGTAGTCATCATACCGTGGCTGCCCCGGCGCGTCGTGTCCCCCTGCACCTGCATCAACAAAAAGCGTGTGGTGTTGGAATCGGTGTCCTCGATATGCTTTGCCAGCACGTCCAGCCCGTAGATATCCGCGGCCAGTTCGCTGGCCAGGGCCGCCACCGCCGGATCGCCGCGTTCCGAGATCTCGCGCGCGGCGCGGGCATTGTCCGCATTGACGCGGCCACGAATGCCATGTTCCTTCAGGAACCCCGCACATTGCGGCAGAAGAACAATATGCGAATGCGCCTCCCGCACATCCTCCAGCTTTGTGCCGCGCACGCCCAGCAGGTTGATATGCACCCGCACGAAGGCCTCACCGACAATCCGGAGCCCGCTTTCCGGCAAAAGGCGGTGAATATCCGCAACACGGCCATAGATGGTGTTTTCGACCGGCAGCATGGCCAGATCCGCCGCGCCGCTCTTTACTGCGGCAATCACGTCTTCAAAGGTCTTGCAGGGCAGCACTTCGGCGCCCGGGCGGGCCTCGGTGCAGGCCTGATGGGAATAGGCGCCCAGCTCTCCCTGGAAGGCGATCCGCTGTGTCATCTCAAGCCCTCGTCACAAATCCCGCCGCACGCGGGCGATTGGTCGCGCCTTCTACCGCTTGCCCAAGGGGATGGAAAGCAATAGATACGCGCCCGACAGCGACACAAGCAGACAGGGCTTCCCATGTTCGATACCATGACCTTTACCAAGATCGTCGGCGGCGTCTGTGGCGCCCTGCTGATCTTTCTCCTGGGCAAATGGGCTGCGGAGAGCCTGTATCACACCGGCGGCGGTCACGGCGGCGAGGAACATGCCGCAGGCTTTGCGATCCAGGTGGAAGAGGGCGAACCCGTCGAAGAGGAAGAGGTTGATTTCGCCACGCTGATGGCCTCTGCCGACGCCGGCAAGGGTGAGCGCGTCTGGGGCAAGTGCCGCGCCTGCCACAAACTGGACGGCAACGATGCCGTCGGCCCGCACCTCAATGGTGTTGTCGGCCGCCAGGTGGATGCCGTTGAGGGCTTTGGCTACTCCGGCGCACTGGAAGAGGCCGCGGACGTCTGGACCCCGGAAAACCTGTTCCACTTCCTCGAAAACCCCCGCAGCTTTGCACCGGGCACGGCGATGGGCTTTGCCGGCCTGCCCAAGCCAGAGGACCGCGTCAACCTGATCGCCTACCTTCAGACGACCGAAGGCTGATCTGACCGCTTTGCGACTTTCCAAAGGGCCGCCCCGACCGGGCGGCCTTTTTTCATGCGCATTTCCCGCGCAAGCCCCCGCCGACCCGGCCCCGAACCGCCCTTGAGGCGTTGACGTTTCCGTAATCTCGTCTTGAATGTGGTCGCGCGGAAAACTTAGCTTAGAATTAACAAACAAGACCGCTCAAGTACCGGGCCGAACCGCCGGTTGACAGGGAGATAACCATGACGATCCAGGCCAAACGACCACCTCGCCGCAGCGCATCCCGGGCACGCGCCTTGCCGGACCTGCGTTTTGTCGCCACCGGGGCCCTTGCCATCGGGGTGGCGCTGCTGGGTGTGGCCGCTCTGGCCCAGGACGGCGACGAAAAGACCGTCACCTCACATGGTTATTCCTACTTCGGCAATCTCGACTACCCCGCCGACTACACGCATTTCGATTTCGTCAACCCGGAGGCCCCCAAGGGCGGCGAACTGGTGATCGGTGCCACCGGCACCTTCGACAGCCTGAACCCCTATTCGCGCAAGGGCCGCCCCGGCACGCTGACAACGGTGATGTACGACCAGCTGATCGAGTCGGTCGAGGATTCCGTGGGCCAGTATTACTGCATCCTCTGCGAGAGCATCGAATACCCCGAAAGCCGCGACTGGGTGATCTTTCACATGCGCGAGGACGCCAAGTTCTGGGACGGCACCCCCGTCACCGCCGAGGACGTCGTCTATTCGCACAAGCTGTTTATCACACAGGGCCTGCCGTCTTACGCTCAGGCAGTGGGCCGGATGGTCACCAGCGCCGAGGCGCTGGACACCTACACGGTGAAATTCACCTTCGACCCGGACCTGACCAAGCGGTCGCGGATCGAAACGGTTGGGTCGACCCCGGTCTTTTCCAAGGCCTGGTTCGAGGCCGACCCGGAGAACCGCCGGCTGGACGAACCCCGGCTGGAGGTGGCCCTGGGGTCCGGCCCCTATCGGCTGGACACCTACGAGGTGAACCGCAACATCGTTTACACGCGCGATCCCGACTACTGGGGCAAGGACCTGCCCTACAACGCGGGCCGCTACAACTATGACAGCATCCGGGTCGAGTATTTCGCCGACCAGACCGCCTCTTTCGAGGCCTTCAAGGCCGGGACCTATACCTTCAAGGTGGAAGGCGACCCCAAGCAATGGGCCACGGCCTATAACTTCCCCAAGGTCGATGAGGGCGTCGTCAAGCTGGAGGAAATCCCCGACGGCAGCCCGCCGAACCCCACCGGGTTCGTCTTCAACCTGGCCAAGCCGCAGTTGCAGGACAAGCGCGTGCGCGAGGCGATCGCCCTGGCCTATAATTTTGAGTGGTCGAACGAGTCGTTGCTCTACGGTCTCTATTCCCCGCGCAGCTCCTTTGTCGAAGGCACCCCGGTCGAGGCCAAGGACGTGCCCAAGGGCGCCGAGCTGGACTTCCTCAAGACTCTGGGTGACATCGTCCCCGCGGACATGCTGGAAGAGCCGGTGCGGGTGATGCACTCTTCCGACCCGGCCCGCCTTCCCGACCGCGGCAACCTGCGCGCGGCCTCGCGGCTCTTGTCAGCGGCCGGCTGGGAAGTGGGCGACGACGGCATCCGCCGCAACGAGGCCGGCGAGACGCTGAAGGTCAACATGCTGATCCCGACCAATATCGAACCCTCGGTCGAGGCCATGCATGAATCCTTTGTCCGCAACCTCGTGCAGATCGGCGTCGATGCCAAGTTTGAGCGGATCGACCCCTCGCAATACACGCTGCGGCGGCGCGAACGCGACTACGACATGCTCTATTCCTCGCGCTACGGCGCCTTCCTGTCCACGGGGGGCGGCCTGACGCAGATGTATGGATCGCGCGAGGCCGAATTCAGCCTGTTCAACCCCGCAGGCCTTGCCAGCCCGCTGGTCGACGCGATCATCGCGGCCAGTTTCGATGCCGAGACCCAGGCGGACACCGACGCGGCGCTGATGGCGCTCGACCGCGCATTGCGCTACGAGTTCTTCGTGATCCCGACCGGGTATATCGCCGACTACTGGGTGGCCTACTACGACATGTACGAACATCCCGAAGAAATCCCGCCCTACGGCCTGGGCTACCTGAGCTTCTGGTGGGTCAACCCCGAGAAGGAAGCGGCGCTCAAGGCGGAAGGTCAGCTGGACTGACATGGGAGCCTACATCCTCCGACGCATATTGCTGATCATCCCCACCCTGCTGGGGATCATGATCATCAACTTCGTGCTGGTCCAATTCGTGCCCGGCGGCCCGATCGAGCAGATCATCGCCCAGATCGAGGGCCAGGGTGACGTATTCGGCGGCTTTGCGGGCGGCGCGGACGCGCCCGATGCCGGCAGCATGACCCCGGGCGACGAGACCTATGCCGGTGCCCGTGGCCTGCCGCCGGAATACATCGCCGACCTGGAACGGCAATTCGGGTTCGACAAGCCGCCGCTGGAACGCTTTCTGAACATGATGTGGAACTACATGCGGTTCGACTTTGGCGAGAGCTATTTCCGCTCGATCGGCGTGATCGACCTGGTGCTGGAAAAGATGCCGGTCTCGATCTCGCTGGGGCTGTGGTCCACGCTGCTGGCCTACCTGATCTCGATCCCGCTGGGCATCCGCAAGGCCGTCCGGGACGGGACCAGCTTTGACACCTGGACGTCGAGCATCATCATCGTCGCCTATGCCATTCCCGGCTTTCTCTTTGCCATCCTGCTGCTGGTGCTCTTTGCCGGTGGGTCGTACTGGCAGATCTTCCCGATCCGGGGGCTGGTGTCGGACAACTGGGAAGACCTCAACATCTTCATGAAAGTGGTCGACTACTTCTGGCACATCGCCCTGCCGATCACTGCCTCGACGATCTCGGCCTTTGCGACGCTGACCCTGCTGACAAAGAACAGCTTTCTGGACGAGATCAAGAAACACTATGTCATGACCGCCCGCGCCAAGGGCCTGTCCGAGGACCGCGTTCTGTATGGCCATATCTTCCGCAACGCCATGCTGATCGTCATCGCCGGTCTGCCCGGTGTCTTCATCGGCGTCTTCTTCGGCGGCTCCATCATCATCGAGACGATTTTTTCGCTCGACGGTCTGGGGCGGCTCGGCTTCGAGGCAGCGGTGGCGCGCGACTACCCGGTGATCTTCGGCACGCTCTTCATCACCTCGATGATCGGGCTTTTCGTCGGGCTGATCTCGGACCTGATGTATGTCGTCGTCGATCCGCGCATCGACTTCGAAAAGCGGGAGGGCTGAGGCATGGTCGCAAATCCGCAGCCCGACAGCACGCCCGACACCAAGCCCACCGTCTCCGTCCCGCCGGAGCCGAAAAAGGGCCTGTTTTCCCTGTCGCCCCTGAACAGGCGGCGCTGGAACAACTTCAAGCGCAACCGCCGCGCGCTTTGGTCCTTGTGGATCTTCGTCATCCTCTTCGGCCTGTCGCTCTTTGCCGAGTTCATCGCCAACGACAAGCCGATCATGGTGCGCTATCGCGGTGAGACCTTTACGCCCATCTTCAACTTCTACCCCGAAACCCAGTTCGGCGGCGATTTCCGGACAGAGGCCGCCTATCGCGACCCCGAGGTACGTTGCCTGATCATCACCGGCGGGCTGGACGCCTGTTTCGACGACCCGGCAGGGATGATCGAGGACGCAGAGGCCGGCGTTCTGACCGATGACGGTTTCCACAAGGGCATGATCCTCTGGCCGCTGATCCCCTACAGTTACGACACGCCGGTGGACCGGCGCGGGGCCGCCCCCCTGCCGCCTAACGAACAGAACTGGCTGGGCACGGACAAGGGCAAGCGCGACCTGCTGGCGCGGGTGATTTACGGTTTCCGCCTGTCGATTCTGTTCACCCTGATCGTCACCGCCTGCGCCTCTGTCATCGGCATCGTGGCGGGCGCGCTGCAGGGCTATTTCGGCGGCTGGCTGGACCTGATTTTCCAGAGGGTGATCGAGATCTGGGGGGCGACGCCGTCGCTCTATATCATCATCATCCTCTTCGCGATCCTCGGGCGAAGTTTCTGGCTGCTGGTCTTTCTCACCATCCTCTTTGGCTGGACGGCGCTGGTGGGCGTGGTGCGGGCCGAATTCCTGCGCGCGCGCAACCTGGAATACGTCCGCGCGGCCAAGGCTCTGGGGGTCTCGAACTGGACCATCATGTTCCGGCACATGCTGCCCAACGCGATGGTGGCCACGCTGACCTTCATGCCCTTCATCGTCACCGGCACGATCTCGACCCTTGCGGGGCTCGACTTCCTCGGCTTTGGCCTGCCCTCTTCGGCGCCGTCCTTGGGTGAAATGACCCTGCAGGCGAAACAGAACCTGCAGGCGCCCTGGCTGGCCTTCACCGCCTTCTCGGTCTTCGCGATCATGCTGTCGCTGCTGGTCTTCATCTTCGAAGGTGTCCGCGACGCATTCGACCCCAGGAAAACCTTCTCATGAGCGCATTGCTTCAGGTCCAAAACCTCAAGGTCAGCTTCCGGCAGGACGGCGTCACCGTTCCCGCGGTCAAGGGCGTGTCCTTTGACATCCAGAAGGGGGAAACCGTGGCGCTGGTGGGGGAATCCGGCTCTGGCAAGTCTGTCACCGCGCTGTCGACTGTGTCCCTCTTGGGCGACTCCGCCCGTGTCGAAGGCTCGGTACTGTATAACGGGGCCGAGATGATCGGCGCGCAGGACAAGCGCCTGCGCAACGTGCGCGGCAATGACATCAGCTTTATCTTTCAGGAGCCGATGACATCGCTCAACCCCCTGCACACGCTTGAAAAGCAGATCCGCGAAAGCCTGGAACTGCACCAGGGGCTGACCGGCGCCAAGGCACGGGAACGGATCATCGAGCTGTTGAACAAAGTCGGCATCCGCGACCCCGAAACGCGGTTGGGCTCTTACCCGCACCAGCTGTCGGGTGGACAGCGGCAGCGGGTCATGATCGCGATGGCGCTGGCCAACGGGCCGGAACTCTTGATCGCGGACGAGCCGACCACCGCGCTTGACGTGACGATCCAGGCACAGATCCTCGATCTCTTGGGAAACCTCAAGACCGAGGAGGACATGAGCCTGCTGTTCATCACCCATGACCTGGGGATCGTGCGGCGCATCGCCGATCGGGTCTGCGTGATGCAGAACGGCGAAATCGTGGAACAGGGCCGGACCGAAGAGATATTCGCGGCGCCGAAACATCCCTATACGCAGATGCTGCTGTCCGCCGAAAGCACCGGCACGCCGGACCCGGTGGACGAGGATGCCGAGGAAATCGCCCGGACCGACAACCTCAAGATCTGGTTCCCGATCTACCGTGGTCTCATGAAAAGAACAGTCGGCTACGTCAAGGCTGTCAACGACGCCACCATCGCAGTGCGCGCCGGCGAAACCGTGGGCATCGTGGGCGAAAGCGGCTCGGGCAAGACAACCTTGGCGCTGGCGATCATGCGGCTGATCAAGTCCGAGGGCGGGATCACCTATCGCGGCCAGGACGTGAACGCCTGGTCCACCAAGCGGCTGCGCAAGCTGCGCTCGGAAATGCAGATCGTCTTTCAGGACCCTTACGGCTCGCTCAGCCCGCGCATGACCTGCGAACAGATCATCGCCGAGGGGCTGGAGGTGCACGGCGCGCCGGATGGCCGCCCGCACCGCGAACTGGTGGCCGAGGTCATGACCGAGGTGGGCCTGGACCCGATGACCATGCACCGCTACCCGCACGAGTTTTCCGGCGGTCAGCGCCAGCGCATCGCGATTGCCCGCGCGATGGTGCTGCGCCCCCGGCTGCTGGTGCTGGACGAGCCGACCTCGGCGCTGGACATGACGGTACAGGTGCAGATCGTGAACCTGCTCCGCGACCTTCAGCGCAAGTACGACCTTGCCTATCTGTTCATCAGCCACGACCTGAAGGTGGTGCGCGCGATGAGCCACAAGGTCATCGTGATGAAACAGGGCGACGTGGTGGAATACGGCCCCGCCAATGCGATCTTTGACGCGCCACAGACAGAATATACCCGCGAGTTGCTGGCGGCGGCCTTCGACGCCGCCTGACCGGATCAGATCGCGCTGGAATGGCCTGCCTTGGACAGGTCGTAGGCGTCAAAGGCACGCGCGATGATGCGGGTCAGCGGCCGTGCCTCTTGCGGGATGAACAGCCCGTTGTCGCTGATGACCAGGATGTTCTCGAACCGGGTGTTCGCCTCGCGGAACATGGTGAAAAGCGCCTCACGCGAGATGGCAAAATCGCGCAGGATCTCTGCGGCGTCGATGCGGAAATCGCACATCAACGCCTCAATCAGCCGGGCGCGCAGCCTGTCGTCCCCTTTGAAGGTATGGCCGCGCGCGGTGGCGAACTGGCCGTCGCGGACGGCGGCAATGTACTTGGACGTCCCGGGCGCGTTCTGCGCAAACCCCTGCGGAAACTTCGAGATCGACGATGCGCCCAGCCCGATCAGCACATCCGAGGTATCGTCCGTGTAGCCCTGGAAATTCCGCCGCAGGGTGCCGTTGCGCTGCGCCACGGCCAGCCCGTCGTCGCGGGTGGCGAAATGGTCTATGCCGATCTCGGCGTATCCGTCCCAGACGAACAGCCGCCGCGCGGTGTCGAAAAGCTCCAGCCGCTCTTGCGGCGTGGGCAGCGCGTCCGACGGCAGCATCTGCTGCCGCTTGGCCATCCAGGGAACATGCGCATAGCCGTAGAGCGCCACGCGATCCGGTGCGAAACTGAGCAGCTTTTGCACGGTCTCGGTAATGCGGGCGCGGGTCTGGTGCGGCAGCCCGAACAGGATGTCGGCATTCAGGCTTTCGACGCCGCGCGCACGGATCAGTTCGACCGCCGCGCGTGTCATGTCATAGCTCTGTTCGCGACCGATCGCGCCCTGGATCTGCGGGTCGAAATCCTGCACGCCGATCGAGGTGCGGTTCATGCCTCCCTCGGCCAGGGCATCCAACCGGGCGGCGTCGATCTCGTTCGGATCGATCTCGACGGAAAACTCGTAGCCTTCCGCAAAATCGGCGACCCGCCGGGTCGCCGCGATCAGCCGTTTCATCAGGTCGGGGGTCAGCAAGGTTGGCGTGCCTCCGCCCCAGTGCAGCCGCGACAGGCGTACGCCCTGCGGCAAGGCACCGCGCAAGAGCTCCAGCTCCTGCTCCAGGACGGTTACATAGCTTTCGACCGGGCCCAGGGTTGCCGTTCCCTGCGTTCGACAGGCGCAGAACCAGCACAACCTGCGGCAAAAAGGTACATGCAAATAAAGGGATATGTTACCATCTACAGGTACAGAGCGAATCCACTCGTCGAATCGCGCCGGCCCCACGTCGCCATCGAAGTGCGGTGAGGTCGGATAGGACGTGTATCGCGGCACTCTGGCGTCAAAGAGTCCAAGCCGCGCGAGTTGAGTTCGGTTCGCCATACGCGTACGGTTAGGGCACGGAAAAGCGCCGGGCTTTGACGCAGATCAACAAAAGGCAGGCGATATGCTGAATGAACGAAGCTTGAGTGTCGCACCCGACTGCAGCGACTGCCCGATCCGCCACCGAGCGGTCTGCGCACGCTGCGAAAGCGACGAGCTAGAGCGGCTGGAGCAGATCAAGTATTACCGCAAGTTCGAGGCCGGCCAGTCGATCATCTGGGCCGGCGACCGCATGGATTTCGTGGGCTCCGTCGTGTCCGGAATCGCGACCCTGAGCCAGGCGATGGAAGACGGCCGGACGCAGATGGTGGGCCTTTTGCTGCCAAGCGATTTCGTGGGCCGCCCCGGACGCAACACCGCGGCCTATGACGTGGTGGCGACAACCGATGTGGTGATGTGCTGCTTCCGCCGCGCGCCCTTCGAAGACCTGATGAAACGCACGCCGCATATCGCGCAGCGCCTGCTGGAAATGACCCTGGACGAGCTGGATGCCGCGCGCGAATGGATGCTGGTCCTGGGCCGCAAGACCGCGCGCGAGAAGATTGCCTCGCTCCTGTCGATCATCGCCCGCCGCGATGCGACCCTGAACAAGCGTGGTGCCGCTGCCGGCCCGATCGTCTTTAACCTGCCCCTGACCCGCGAGGCGATGGCCGACTATCTGGGCCTGACGCTGGAGACCGTGAGCCGCCAGATCTCGGCCCTGAAAAAGGACGGTGTGATCCAACTGGAGGGCAAGCGCCACGTCACCGTTCCGGACATGTCCCGCCTGATGGACGAGGCCGGGGACGACGCGGACGGTGGCCTGCTTGTCTGAGGGACTGCCCTTTTTCACCTGCGACGTCTTCACCGAAACCGCCTATGCCGGCAATCCGCTGGCCATCGTTGAGGATGCGGACGGGCTGAGCGACGCCGCGATGCAGACCATCGCGCGGGAGTTCAACCTGTCCGAGACGATCTTTGTCCGCGCGCCCGCCGACCCGGCGCATACCGCCAGCGTCCGGATCTTCTTTCCCACTGCGGAAATCCCCTTTGCGGGGCATCCCACTATCGGCTGTGCCATCCATCTGGCGCTGAAAGACGCGCCCGAGGGCGATTTCGAGACCCGCATCACGCTGGAAGAGGTGGCCGGACTGGTTCCGGTGCAGGTCTGGCGCCGCGCGGGGCGTTTGGGCGCAGAGTTCCGCGCGCCGGTACTGCCGCACGCCGCCAACACCGGCGAAATGCCAGGCCCCGAGGATATCGCCGCCGCGCTTGGCCTTTCGGCCGACCAGATCGGCTTCGATGGCCACCGCCCGGCCCTGTGGCAGGGGGGACCCGCCTTTGGCTATATCCCGGTGCGCGACCGTGCTGCCCTGAAAGCCGCGCGCCCCAATGGCGCTGCCTGGGAGACGCTGTGCAGCGCCTCCGGTCTCGGCTCGCACTACCTGTACACGCCGGGACAGGACGCGGATTTTTCCGCACGCATGTTCGCCCCCGGGGAAGGCATCCCCGAGGACCCGGCCACGGGTTCGGCCTCGGCCATCTTCGCGGCCCAGCTTCTGGCCTCGGGTGCGCTTGGGCCGGGTGAATCGCGGCTGGTGCTGGAACAGGGGATCGACATGGGTCGCCCGAGCCGGATCGGGCTGCGCATCCAGACCACCGACGGAGCGCTGGACACGATCCATGTGCAGGGGTCGTCCGTGCGGATCGGAGCCGGACGGATTCTCCCGCCCGCCGCCTGACACCCGCGCGGCACGAAAAGGGCCGCCCGTGTTCCAGACACGAACGGCCCCGCTCCTGTCACGGCGACCGCGTCAGTGGGCCATGAAGACCGACACGCCCGCCTGTTCCAGCATGTTGCGGGTGGCCCCGCCCAAGATCGCCTCGCGGAAGCGCGAATGGCCGTAGGCGCCCATCACGACCATGTCGGCACTGATGTCCGACACGTGCCGCAGCATGACATCGGACACACGCGGCATCGTCTTCGCCAGCACGTCGATCTCGGCCTTGACGCCGTGGCGGGCAAGGTACTCCGACACCATCCCGCCCGGGTCCGACCGGTTGGGGCCGTGTTTCGGCGGGTCGATCACCACAACATGCACCGTTTCGGCCTGCTGCAGCAGGGGCATGGCACTGCGTACCGCGCGCAGGGCCTCGTTGCTTTCGTTCCAGCCAAGCACGATGCGCTTGGGCTTGGCCGCTGGTTCGACATCGTCTGGCACGACCATCACCGGCACCTGTCCCTCGAACAGCGCGCCTTCCAGGATGGGTTCCAGTTCCACGCCCTTACCCTCGCCATAGGGTTGCGGCAGCACCACGAGGTCGGTGAACCGGGCCCGTGAGGCGACATGGCGACCGATGTCGGCAAGCTGTGCCACGCCGTGATCGACGCTCCACAGCGAATCGACCTTCTCCAGCTCGCCGCGCGCGGCCGTTGCCAGAGCTTCGGCCTCTGCCGTGGCCCGCTCCAGGGTTTCCTGCAGGACCATCGCGTTGGCCCCGGCATAGTAATAGCCGGTCTGGGTGCGATCCACGCCGAAACACAAGGCACCAAGATGCGCATCATGGGCCTTGGCCACCATGGCGGCATGCGAAAGGGTCGAGGTCAGAAGATCGTGGTCGGTGACCACGGTCAGTATGGATTTGAAGGACATTTGCGTCTCCGTCGCTGCATGGCCCGAGGCTAGCCCCGCGCCTTTCGTCGCACCTTGACCCGCGTCAATGTTCACGTGGCCATCCATTGATGCAGATCAAGGATGCATTTCGGCGAACATAGCTAACACGTCCCCAGTCTAAAACCGCCCCTGCGGACAACGAATCGCGCGGGTCAGACGAAGGGACGAAAAATGTTGAACTATCTCAAGCTCATCGTGCTGGGATTGATTGCGATATTCTCAATGATCGCAATCAACTATGCACGAGATGTGGCTTACCTGATCCATGCGATCATTGTCCTGGCGGTCTCCGCCGGGATGTTTCTGTGGGTTCTGCGCCACACCGACGAGCCGGCGGCACCGGCTCCGCAAAACGAATACATGGATGATGTCGTCCGCTTTGGCGTCATCGCGACCGCCTTCTGGGGCGTGGTCGGTTTCCTCGTCGGGACCTTCATCGCCACCCAGCTGGCCTTTCCCGCGCTGAACTTCGACTGGGCCCAGGGCTACATGAACTTCGGTCGCCTGCGCCCGCTGCACACCAGCGCCGTGATCTTCGCCTTTGGCGGCAACGCGCTGATTGCGACGTCTTTCTACGTCGTGCAGCGCACCAGCGCCGCGCGCCTCTGGGGCGGCAACCTGGCCTGGTTCGTGTTCTGGGGCTACCAGCTGGTGATCGTGCTGGCCGCGACGGGCTATGTGCTGGGCTCGACCCACGCCAAGGAATACGCCGAGCCTGAATGGTACGTCGACTGGCTGCTGACAATTGTCTGGCTGGCCTACCTGGCGGTTTTCGTCGGCACCATCGTCCGCCGGAAAGAGCCGCACATCTACGTTGCCAACTGGTTCTACCTGTCCTTCATCCTGACCGTCGCGATGCTCCACGTCTTCAACAACCTGGCCATCCCGGTCTCGATCTGGGGCTCGAAGTCGGTGCAGGTCTTCTCTGGCGTGCAAGACGCGATGACGCAGTGGTGGTACGGCCACAACGCCGTGGGCTTCTTCCTGACCGCCGGCTTCCTGGGGATGATGTATTACTTCGTTCCGAAACAGGCCGAACGTCCGGTGTTCAGCTACAAGCTGTCGATCATCCACTTCTGGGCGCTGATCTTCATCTACATCTGGGCCGGTCCGCACCACCTGCACTACACCGCGCTGCCTGACTGGGCCTCGACCCTTGGCATGGTGTTCTCGGTCGTGCTGTGGATGCCGTCCTGGGGTGGCATGATCAACGGCCTGATGACGCTGTCGGGTGCCTGGGACAAGCTGCGCACAGACCCGGTGATCCGCATGATGGTGATCTCTGTCGGCTTCTACGGCATGTCCACCTTCGAAGGCCCGATGATGTCGATCCGCGCGGTGAACTCGCTGTCGCACTACACCGACTGGACCATCGGTCACGTCCACTCCGGCGCGCTTGGCTGGAACGGCATGATCACCTTTGGTGCGCTCTACTTCTTGGTGCCCAAGCTGTGGAACCGCGAGCGGCTCTATTCGCTCAGCATGGTGTCCTGGCACTTCTGGCTCGCCACCATCGGCATCGTGCTCTACGCCGCCTCGATGTGGGTGACCGGCATCATGGAAGGCCTGATGTGGCGTGAAGTCGACGCCAACGGCTTCCTGGTGAACAGCTTTGCCGACACCGTGGGTGCCAAGTTCCCGATGTATGTGGTGCGTGCAACAGGCGGTCTGCTCTACGTCGCCGGTGCCCTGATCATGTGCTACAACCTGTGGATGACCGTGAAACGGTCGCCGGCTGTCGAAGCCAGCGCCGCCACGGCCCATGCCACTCCGGCCGAATAAGGAGGACCGGACATGAGCATTCTTCAGAAACACGCCGTCCTTGAAAAGAACGTCACCCTGCTGGCCATCTTTGCCTTCCTGGTGGTGACGATCGGGGGCCTGGTGCAGATCGTGCCGCTCTTCTACCTCGAGAACACCATCGAGGATGTCGAAGGCATGCGCCCCTACACGCCGCTGGAACTGGCGGGCCGCGAGGTCTATCTGCGCGAGGGCTGCTACGTCTGCCACAGCCAGATGATCCGCCCGATGCGGGACGAGGTCGAACGCTATGGCCACTACAGCCTGGCCGCCGAGAGCAAGTACGACCACCCGTTCCAGTGGGGATCGAAACGCACCGGGCCCGACCTGGCGCGCGTCGGTGGCCGCTACTCGGACGAGTGGCACGTCGACCACCTGCGCAACCCGCAGTCGGTTGTGCCGGAATCGGTCATGCCCAAGTACGGTTTCCTCGAAGCCAAGCTGATCGAAGGCACCTATATCGGCGACCTGATGAGCACCAACCGCCTGGTGGGCGTGCCCTACAGCGACGAGATGATCGAAGCTGCACAGGCCGACTTCCTGGCGCAGGCCGATCCGGACAGCGACTTCGACGGTCTGCTGGAACGCTATGGCGAGAACGTGAACGTGCGGAACTTTGACGGCGCCCCGGGCGTCTCCGAGGCAGACGCGCTGATCGCCTATCTCCAGATGCTGGGCACGCTGGTCGATTTCTCGACCTTCACGCCCGACGCAAGCCGCTGAGGAGGGAACGACATGGAAACCTATTCCTTCCTTCGCCAACTCGCCGACAGCTGGGCACTTCTGGCGATGTTCGCCTTCTTCGTGGGGATCGTGATCTGGGCCTTCCGGCCCGGATCGGGAAAGGTCCACTCGGACACGGCCAACATCCCGTTCCGTCACGAGAACCGCCCCGCGCCCGCTTCGGGCGACGACACACCCGCCGCAAACTGAGGAGGCCGGGAAAATGAGCAACAATAAGAAGAACGACGATCTCGACTACGAGACGACGGGCCACGAGTGGGACGGCATCCAGGAATACAACAAGCCGCTTCCCAAGTGGTGGCTGTGGACCTTCTATGCCTGCATCGTCTGGGCCATCGGCTATACTATCGCCTACCCCGCTTGGCCGGGCATTTCGGGGGCAACCCCGGGCCTCCTGGGCTTCTCGACCCGCGCCAACGTGGAAAAGGCCATTACCGACCACGAGGCGGAGCTGGGCCCAATCAACGATAAGCTCGCCTCGGTCGAGCTGACGGCCATCGCGGATGACCAGGAGTTGCTGCAATACGCCAACAACGCCGGCGGCGCGATCTTCCGCACCTGGTGTGCGCAGTGCCACGGCTCTGGCGCGGCGGGGGCCAAGGGCTATCCCAACCTGCTCGACGACGACTGGCTCTGGGGCGGCTCCATCGAGGCCATCCACGAAACCGTCAGCTACGGCATCCGCAACGAAGTGAACGACATGGCCCGCTGGTCGCAGATGCCCGCCTTTGGCCGGGACGAACTGCTGGTCGAGGAAGAAGTCGTGCAGGTCGTCAACTACGTGATGCAGCTTTCCGGGCAGGAGCCGAAAGACCCCGCCGCCGCCGAAGCCGGCGCCGAGGTCTACGACATCAACTGCTCGGGCTGCCACATGGAAGACGGTACCGGCGACCGACTCCAGGGTGCGCCGAACCTGACCGACCGGATCTGGCTCTACGGTGGCGATTACGACACCCTTTACGAGACGGTCTACAACGCGCGGTTCGGCGTGATGCCCCCGATGGGCGGCGCCGACCTGACCGAGGCAGAGATCCGCGCCGTGTCGGTCTATGTTCACGGCCTGGGCGGGGGCGAAGCCTCGGAAGAGTGACAGCCCGCACAAGGCGGCACAAAGCGATCCCCTCGCCGAAAGGCGGGGGGATTTTTCATGCACGGGCCTAGGTTTCCGCCCTGACGCCCAAGGGGGCAAAACCGCGTCTGAACATCAAAAAAAACCGCACGGAAATCCGGCGGTTTGATGCAAGTCAAGGCTGCCACGCGACGGCCTGCTATTATCGGGCCAAGGTCGTCGGGAACAACATCCCGATGCAGACTTCCCGGCCTGAAAAGGTCGGGCATGGCGCTGGTGTCCTGTCCTGTTCGCGCGTTTCCTGGGACACCAGCGCCCTTCTCTTTCCCCTCACCGACGATCCATCGGCAAGGTCCCTGCGGGGTTTCCGCGATCCGGGCGCGGCGCGGCGCATCCGGTCGGCAGGTTGACCATACGCCAGAGGTCGGGTCGATAGACGATCGGGTCAATCATCGCGCCCGCTCCGGCGTCCGGCGTGGTTGCGGAACGGCAGGTCCTCGTCGAGCCAGCCCAGCTTGGGCATATCCTGCGCGCTGCGATGCGGTGCCCGCGGCTCGTTGCGGGTGGCGGTGAGAAAGCTCTTGGCGAAAATTCCGAACATTTCGGTCTCCTTTGCATGTCCTGTTCTGTCCTCAACTTGACGTTTCCGGCGCTTCCATGCGACTCAGGAATAAATCCACAGTGTAATCCTGGCTTACATATGAACTGGTCTTCCCTGCCCCCGCTTGCAGCCCTGCGCGCCTTCGCGGCCTACACGGAAACGCGATCTGTCAACGCGGCCGGGGGGGTACTGAATGTTAGCCACGCTGCCATCAGCCAGCAGATGCGCGCGCTGGAAAGCCATCTGGGCGTCGCTCTACTGGACCGGTCCGGGCGCAAGCTGGCCCTGACCCACGAAGGAGAGACCCTAGGCCGCAACCTGATCGAGGCCTTCGGGTCGATCACCCAGACTGTCGAGGCGCTGACCGGCGCCGATGCCTCGCGGCCCCTACAAATCTCGGTCACGCCGACCTTTGCCGCCGCATGGCTGATGCCCCGGCTGAACGGGTTTCGGGAAAAGCACCCCGATATCAACCTGATGATCGACCCTTCGGCGCTGGTGCAACCACTGGAACCGGGCGGCATCGACATGGCGTTGCGCTATGGCGACGGCAACTGGCCCGGGCTGGAGTCCGATCTGCTGATCAGCTCGTCCATCGTGGTGGTCGCCGCGCCCGATCTTGTCGGCAGCCGCGACATCACGTCACCCGCCGACCTGAGAGACTATCACTGGCTGCAGGAGCTGGGCACCAACGAAGCGACAGAATGGTTCGCACTGCATGGTGTCGACCGCGACGCCGGGCGCGGTTTCACCGCCCTGCCCGGCAACCACATGCTGGAGGCCGCCCGCGCCGGACAGGGTATCGCCATCGTTGCAGGGGTTTTCGTGGAAAACGACGTCCGTGCCGGGCGCCTGCGCAAGCTCTTCGAGGACAAGCGGAAAAAGGGGTATCACATCGTCACGCGCCCCGGCGTGCCGCGTCCCCCGCTCAAGGCCTTTCTGACCTGGCTGCGCCGCGAGGCCGGCAAAAGCTGAGTCACAAATTCAAAAATTGATGCAGGTCAAAGCTCCTGTCCCACTGCACTGGGTAAACCGCTCTCGAACCCGAGTCCAACGGAGCGATTCCCCGTGTCCGACAGCCCCCCCCCGTCCCTCTACGCAGCGCGCGAACCGATCTTCCCCAGACGGGTGAGCGGCAAGTTCCGCAACCTCAAGTGGGTGATCATGATCATCACGCTGGGCATCTACTATATCACGCCCTGGCTGCGTTGGGACCGCGGCCCGCAATTGCCCGACCAGGCCGTGCTGATCGACCTTGCCAACCGCCGCTTCTTCTTCTTCTGGATCGAGATCTGGCCGCACGAGTTCTACTTTGTCGCGGGCCTGCTGATCATGGCCGGGCTGGGGCTGTTCCTGTTCACCTCGGCACTGGGCCGGGTCTGGTGCGGCTATGCCTGCCCGCAGACCGTCTGGACCGATCTCTATATCCTCGTGGAACGCTGGATCGAAGGCGACCGCAACGCCCGTCTGCGGCTGCACCGGCAGGAAAAGATGGACTTTCGCAAGATGCGGCTGCGCCTGACGAAATGGGCGGTCTGGTTCCTGATCGGCCTGGCCACCGGCGGCGCCTGGATCTTCTACTTTGCCGATGCGCCGACGCTGCTGACCGATCTCGTGACCGGGCAGGCCCATCCGGCGGCCTACACAACCATGCTGATCCTGACGGCGACCACCTTCTTCTTTGGTGGCTTCGCACGCGAACAGATCTGCATCTATGCCTGCCCCTGGCCGCGTATCCAGGCCGCCATGATGGACGAAGACACGCTGACCGTGGGCTATCGCGAATGGCGGGGGGAACCGCGCGGCAAGCACCGCAAGGCCGAAGGCGCCGAGAACCTGGGCGATTGCATCGACTGCATGGCCTGCGTCAACGTCTGCCCGATGGGGATCGACATCCGCGATGGGCAACAGCTGGAATGCATCACCTGTGCGCTGTGTATCGACGCCTGCGACGACATGATGGCCAAGATCGGCAAGCCGCGCGGGTTGATCGACTACCTTGCCCTGTCGGACGAACCGCGCGAGCGTGAAGGCAACACGCCGCGCCCGGTCTGGCAGCACGTCTTCCGCCTCCGCACGATGATGTACACGGCCCTGTGGTCGCTGGTCGGCATCGGCCTGGTCTTTGCCCTCTTCATCCGCCCCGAGATCGAGATGACGGTGGCCCCGGTGCGCAACCCGACCTTCGTGACCCTCTCGGACGGGTCGATCCGCAACACCTATGACGTCCGGCTGCTGAACAAGCACGGCGAGGACCGGCCCTTCCGGATCACCGTCAAGGGCAACGAGTTCCTGCGCGTGCAACTGGAAGGCACCCCCTATGAAACCGTGGACGTGCCCGCCAACGAGACCTACCTGCAAAAGGTCTATGTCATCGCGCCGCCCGATTCCGGTCCGGCAGAGGCAGAGCGCACCGAGTTCCGGTTCTGGGTCGAGGATCTGACCAACGGCGACCGGGCCTATAGCGACACGATCTTCAATGGAGCGGCGAACTGATGGCCAGGAAAGACTTCAAGCTGACGGGCTGGCATGTGCTGGGCATCTTCGGCGGCGCCTTCGGCGTGATCATCGGGGTGAACATCGCCCTGGCGGTCAATGCCGTCAGCACCTTCCCCGGGCTCGAGGTGGCAAACTCCTACGTCGCCAGCCAGACCTTCGACAAGCGCCGCGCCGCGCAGGAGGCTCTGGGCTGGACCGTCGAGGCTCGGTTGGAAGAAGACATGCTGATCCTCTCGATCACCGACGAGGACGGGCGTCCGGTACAGGCCGGAAAACTGTCGGCCACGGTCGGTCGTCCGACCAACGTCAGCGAGGACCGCGTGCCCGAGTTCGCCTTCAACGGCCATGCCTATGTCGCCTACGAAGACCTGCGCCCCGGAAACTGGGACGTCTGGTTGACGGCCACCGCGCTCGACGGCACCCCGTTCGAACAGCGGCTGGAAATGACGGTGACCAACTGAGATGACCGCCACCCTGCGCCCACCCGCTTCGGCCTGCCCGGCCTGCGCCGCCGCCCCGGCGGCACAGGCGCTTGCTGAACAAGAGACGCCGCGCGAGGCACATATCGTCCTGTCCCTGCCGACGATCCACTGCGCGGCCTGCATGTCTGCCGTCGAACGGGCGCTGGACAAGGTGCCCGAGGTCCGTTCGGCCCGTGTCAACCTGACCCTGAAACGGGTCAGCATCGAGGCCGAGCCAGAGCTGACCGCCGCCGATGTGATCCCGGTGGTCCAGGGTGCGGGCTATGAGGCGCATGAGCTTGACAACACGGCGCTTTCGGCAACGGCCACCGACAAGGCCGGGCGCGACCTGCTGATGCGGCTCGCGGTCGCCGGCTTCGCGGCCATGAACGTCATGCTTCTGTCGATCGCGGTCTGGTCCGGGGCAGAGGGGCCAACGCGCGACCTGTTCCACTGGATTTCGGCGGCGATTGTCCTGCCGGCGGTCGGTTTTTCCGCCATGCCCTTCTTTCGCAACGCCTGGACGGCGCTGTCGGCCCGCAGCCTGAACATGGATGTGCCGATCTCGCTGGCAATCCTGCTGGCGGTGGGCACCTCGCTTTGGGAAACCAGCCTCTCCGGGGAACACGCCTATTTCGATGCCGCCATCGCGTTGACCTTTTTCCTGCTGACCGGCCGTTATCTTGATCACCGCACGCGGTCGGTGGCCCGGTCTGCGGCCGAGGAACTGGCCGCGCTGGAGGTGCCCCGCGCCTGGCGCGTCACCGACGAGGGCGAAACGCAGGTCCCGGTGGGCGAACTGGCGGTTGGCGATCTTGTCAGCGTGCGCCCCGGTGGTCGGATGCCCGTGGATGGCGAAATCGTCTCCGGCACTTCTGAACTGGACCGGTCGCTGCTGACGGGTGAGACCCTGCCCGTCTTCGCGGAACCGGGCCGCAGTGTCAGCGCGGGCGAGGTCAACCTGACCGGCCCGCTGACGATCCGCGCCAGCGCCGTTGGGCGTGACACCTCTTTGCACCGCATGGCGGACCTGGTCGCCGTCGCCGAGTCAGGCCGCTCGCGCTATACCTCGCTGGCCGACCGGGCCGCGAAACTCTATGCCCCCGGCGTGCATATCCTTTCTGCCCTCGCCTTCGTCGGCTGGCTGATCTACGCGGGCGATTTGCGCGTGGCCCTGAACATCGCCGCCGCTGTTCTGATCATCACCTGTCCCTGCGCTCTCGGGCTTGCCGTGCCTGCCGTCACCACGGCGGCCTCTGGCCGCTTGTTCAAGCGCGGGCTGCTGATCAAGGATTCCACGGCGCTGGAACGGCTCGCTCAGGTCGACACGGTCGTCTTTGACAAGACGGGCACGCTGACCTCCGGGACGCCGGAACTGACCAACCTCGGCGATTTCACCCGCCGCGACCTGGAAATCGCTCTGGCCCTGGCACAGGGCTCCAGCCACCCGCTGTCGCAATCCCTGGCCGCCGCCGCGCGCGAGGCCGGGATCAAGCCCGAAACCCTGACCGACGTAACCGAGATCCCGGGACACGGGACAACGGGCATCTGGCGCGGTCAGGACGTGCGGCTGGGCCGCGCGACCTGGGTCGGCGGCGGCCAGACCGACCGCACCGCCGCCTGGCTGCGGGTGGGGGACGGACCGGCCCAGGCCTTTCTCTTCACCGACCGCCTGCGCGAGGGCGCCGAAGAGGCCGTCACCGCCCTGAAAGCGGCCGGTCTCAAGGTCATCCTGATTTCCGGCGACACCACTCCGGCGGTCGAGTCGCTGGCCAAACGGCTGGGCATCACGCAGTGGATGGCCGAGGCCCTGCCGCAGGACAAATCCACCCGCATCGAGATGATGAGCCGCGACGGCGCGCATGTGCTGATGGTGGGCGACGGGCTGAACGACACCGCGGCGCTGACCGCCGCCCATGCCTCGATCTCTCCGGCCTCGGCGCTGGACGCCGCGCGCGTGGCCTCGGACATCGTCCTGCTGGGCGGCTCGCTGGCACCGATCCCCGAGGCGGTCCAAACCGCCCGCAAGGCCACCCGTCGCATCCGCGAGAACTTTACCGTGGCGACTTGGTACAACGTGATCGCCGTGCCGCTGGCGGTGGCGGGTCTCTGCTCGCCGCTGATTGCCGCATTGGCCATGTCGGCCAGCTCGATTACCGTGTCGCTGAACGCGCTGCGACTGAGATAGGAAGCTTGTCATGAATATCCTGACCTACCTGATTCCGATCTCGCTGGTGCTGGGGGGCGCGGGGCTGGCCTTTTTCGTCTTTACCCTGCGGTCGAACCAGTACGACGACCCCGAGGGAGACGCGCAACGCATCCTCTCGGGCCAATACGACGACCACCCCAAGCAGGACTGATCGCGCGGGCTTTCACACCGGCAGGGCCGTCGTCCGGAACACCGTGCGAAGGGCGAAAGAGCTTTGCATCTGCGCCACGCCCGGCAGGCGGCTCAGGTATTGGCGGTGGATACGGGCGAAATCCTCTGTGTCCTCGGCCACGACCTTGAGGATGTAATCCGCCGTGCCCGCCATCAGGTGACATTCCAGGATCGCCGGCACCCGTGACACCGCTTTTTCAAAGGCTTCCAGCACCTCGTCCGCCTGGGCCGTCAGGGTGATCTCCACAAAAACGGTCGAGGGAAAGCCCATGCGCCGCGCGTCCAGCAGCGCCACGTAGTCGCGCACATAGCCTTCGGTTTCCAGGCGCTGGACCCTGCGGTGACAGGCCGAGGCCGACAGGTGCACCTCTTCGGAGAGATCGGCGTTCGAAATGCGCCCCCTGCGCTGCAAAACGCGCAGAATGCGCCTGTCTGTCTCGTCCAGCGTCATATACGCAAGATCCTCCACCCCAAACGGTCATTCATCGAAAATTCGTGCGCCATCTCCTGTCAGGATGCGCGAACTTGCGACCCCTTTGCAAGGCTTCGCTGGCATACTGCCGTGCACATCCGAGGAGGAGAACACATGAAGATCGGTTGCCCCACCGAGATCAAGCCCCAGGAATTCCGCGTCGGCCTGACCCCGAATGCCGCCCGCGAGGCGGTGGGACATGGTCACGAGGTCATCGTGCAGAAAGGCGCCGGCACCGGCGCGGGATTCACCGACGAGGATTACACGGCCGCAGGCGCAAGACTGGCAGAGACCGCAGCCGAGATCTTTGCCGAGGCCGAGATGATCGTGAAGGTCAAGGAACCGCAGGCCGTCGAACGCGCCATGCTGCGCGAGGGACAGTTGCTGTTCACCTATCTCCACCTGGCCCCCGATCCGGCCCAAACGCAGGACCTGCTGGCCTCGGGCTGTACCGCCATCGCCTATGAGACGGTCACCGACGACCGTGGCGGGCTGCCCCTGCTGGCCCCCATGTCAGAGGTCGCCGGGCGCCTGGCGCCGCAGGTGGGCGCCTGGACCCTGCAAAAGGCCAACGGCGGGCGCGGTGTGCTGATGGGCGGCGTGCCCGGCGTCGGCCCGGCGCGCGTGCTGGTGATCGGTGGCGGCGTCGTCGGCACCCACGCCGCGCGCATCGCCGCCGGGATGGGCGCGGATGTGACGGTTCTGGACCGCTCACTGCCCCGGTTGCGCTATCTCGACGACGTCTTCGGTGGCACATTCGGCACCGGCTATTCCAGCGCGGGCCTCCTGGCCGAGCATCTGGAACAGGCGGACATGGTGATCGGCGCGGTGCTGATCCCCGGCGCCGAGGCGCCCAAGCTGGTGAAACGCGCCGATTTCGCCTCGATGAAACCGGGCGCGGCACTGGTGGACGTGGCGATCGACCAGGGCGGATGTTTCGAGACATCGAAGGCGACCACCCATGCCGATCCGGTCTACGAGATCGACGGCATCATGCACTATTGCGTCGCCAACATGCCCGGCGCCGTGGCCCGCACCTCGACCATCGCACTTGGCAATGCCACGATGCCGTTCATGCTGGCCCTTGCGGACAAGGGGTGGAAACAGGCCTGCGCCGACGACCCCCATCTGATGAACGGGCTGAACGTGCACGCGGGCAAGCTGACCTATTTCGCGGTCGGCCAGGCGCAGGGGATCGACGTCACCTCTCCGCAACTGGTCATCAAGGGCTGAGACTCAGGCGAGTCTAGAGAACCACGATCCCGCTGTGCTTGGCCTTGTGCTCGGGCTCGACGTGGATCGTGACGCGGCACCCGTCGAAGGCGGCCATCATGGCCGCCTCGATCCGGTCGCAGATGTCATGCGCCGCTTCGACCGACATTTCCCCCGGCACAACCAGGTGAAACTCGACAAAGGTCGCCTGCCCCGCATGGCGGGCGCGCAGGTCATGCGCCTCGACCGCGCCGTCGGCATTGGCCGAGATCAGCTCGCGCATGGTCTCCAGATCGTCCTCTGGCACGCTTTCATCCATCAGCCCGCCGACAGAGCCGCGCAACACCTGCCAGCCCGACCACAGGATATTGATCGCCACCAGGGCCGCCAAGAGCGCGTCCAGCCAGAGCGCCCCGGTCAGAACGGCCGCCACCACGCCGATGGCGACCCCGGCAGAGGAAACGACATCGGTCATCAGGTGCCGCCCGTCCGCCTCGAGCGCAGGTGACCGCAGGCTGCGCCCCTCGCGCATCAGCACAATGGCCCAGATCCCGTTCACGACGCTGGCCAGGCCGATCAGCAACAGGCCTGTAAAGGGCGCGTCGATGTCGCGCGGGGCGTTCCAGGCGCCCCAGGCCTCGTTCAGGATGAGGATCGCCGCCACGACGATCATCACGCCTTCCATGACGGCGCTGAAATACTCGGCCTTGTGATGGCCAAAGGGATGGTCCGCGTCCGCCGGCTGCACCGCGATCCGCACCGCGACGAAGGCGGCAATGGCCGTGGCCACGTTGACGATGCTTTCCAGCGCGTCGGACAGCAGCGCGACAGAGCCGGTCAGCCACCAGGCCAGCAGCTTGATCGCCAGCACGGCGCCTCCGACCGCGATGCTGCCCGCGGCGATTTTCACGGCTCTTGGCATGAGATCTCCTGGCAGGCGCGTCGCAACGGCCTGATAGCCAAGCCCCTCAGGCCGCGCAACCCGGAGACGTCGGTCAGTCCCGCTTCAACGCGTCGCGGATCTCCAGCAGGACCTCCAGTTCGGTCGGGCCCTTGGGTGCTACGGCGACGGGCTCTTCCTCCTTTTCGGCGGCCTCCTTGATGCGATTGACCATCTTGACCAGCAGGAAGACCACGAAGGCGATGATCAGGAAGTTGATGATGGCCATGACGAACTTGCCGATGGCAAAGACCGGCGCGCCCGCCTCTGTCGCGGCATCGAGCGAGGCATAGTCATTGCCGTCCATCGCGTAGAACCAGCCGGAGAAGTCGATGCCGCCGGTAAAGAGCGCGATGACGGGGTTGATGATGTCGCCGACCAGCGAGGTCACAATGGCGGTAAAGGCCGCGCCCACGATGATACCCACGGCCATGTCCATGACATTGCCCTTGGCGACGAAATTCCTGAATTCCTGAAACATTCCCATCGTCCCTGTTCCGGCGTAACCGCCTGTTCACATGCGTTCTGCGCCATTGCACAGCCCGGCCCCTGTGAAACCGGGAAAAACATCCCTAGCTTTCCCCCAAACCGGAAAAAGGCCAAGCAAATGTTCGATCTTGTCACCCACCCCGTCAGTTCTCGCTGGCCCGCGCAGCATCCCGAGCGCCTCCAGCTTTATTCCCTTCCCACGCCAAACGGGGTCAAGGCCTCGATCATGCTGGAGGAAACCGGCCTGCCCTACGAGGCACACCGGGTCACGCTCTCGGATGCGGACGTCAAGAGCGAGGCCTTCCTGAGCCTCAACCCCAACAACAAGATCCCTGCGATCATCGACCCTGACGGGCCGGACGGCGCGCCGCTGGCACTGTTCGAATCCGGCGCGATCCTGCTGTATCTGGGAGAGAAGAGCGGCAAGCTGCTTGGCCGTTCCGCGGGTGAAAAGCACCAGATCACCCAATGGCTGATGTTCCAGATGGGAGGCGTCGGCCCGATGTTCGGCCAGCTCGGTTTCTTCCACAAGTTCGGGGGCTCCGAGATCGAGGACCCGCGCCCGCGTGAGCGCTATATAAACGAGGCCAAGCGCCTGTTGACCGTGATCGAAGGCCAACTGGCGGACAAGGAATGGATCGCCGGCGAGTATTCCATCGCCGACATCGCGATCGCGCCTTGGCTGAATATCCTCGATTTCTACGGCGCGCGCGACGTGGTCGGCTGGGCCGACCATCCCAGGGCCGTGGCCTACCTGGAGCGTTTCATGAACCGCCCCGCCGTGCAGCGCGGCATGAACATTCCACCGCGCGAGGGGTGAAAGCGCCGGGCCGGGAATCCCCGGCCCCGCCGTTCAGACGGGCAGCGCGCCGGTCAGCGTGTAGCGCAGCACTTCGACCACCTGGGCCGGCGTGCGCGCCACCGCCAAGGCAGCGGCGTCGACCTCTTTCAGGGCGTGATCGTGCTCGGGCGGCTGCAGGATGATCAGCGACTTGCCCAGCGCGCTGGCATAGCCCGCGTCGAAAGCCGCGTTCCACTGCTTGTACTTGTCGCCAAAGCGCACCACGACCACATCCGCATCGGCAATCCCCTTGCGGGTGCGGATGGCATTGACCATCGCACCCTTGTGGTCGTGCCAGTACTTGTTGTCCTCGGCGCCCAGGATCTCGACCCCGCAATCGTCGCTGGCGGCATGGTCCGTCACCGGCGCGTTAAAGGTGATGTCCAGCCCCTGCGCGCCGTCGATGATCTGATCACGCCAGTCGGTGTGAATTTCCCCCGAGAGATAGACGTTCAGTCCCATTGTGCGCACTCCCTGCATCCATGCAATTTCGGGTCACCATAGCCCTCAAAGCCCGCAACGCAAGGCGCCGCCATGTCAGACCCTCTGCTCCCCTATGCCCCGCTGAACACCCTCAAACCCGTCGCCCCGGACCTCTGGATCGTCGATGGCGAGGTGATCCACATGTCCTACGGTCCGTCGACGCTGCCCTTCACGACACGCATGGTCATCTGTCGGCTGGCCGACGGCACGCTCTGGCTCTGGTCGCCGATCGCCGCCGATGCCGCCCTGATGGATGCGGTCGCTGCCCTGGGGGAGGTCGGGCACATCGTCTCCCCCAATGCGATCCACTATGCCTATATTCCGGGTTGGTCGGTCCGGTTTCCCAATGCGCGGGTCTGGGCCTCTCCCAAGGTGCGGGAACGGGCAAAGTCACAGGGGATCGAAGTGCGTTTCACCGATGACCTGGACGAGACTCCGCCCGCTGCCTGGGCCGAGACGCTGAACCAGACCATCTTTCGCGGCTCGCGCCTGCTGGAGGAGGTGGTGTTCCTGCACCGCGCCAGCCGAACGCTGATCCTTGCCGACCTGATCGAGAATTTCGAACCCGGGCGCATCCAGTCTGCCTGGACCCGGTTCCTGATGCGGATCGCTGGTGTGACGCATCCAAACGGACAGTTGCCGCTTGATCTGCGGCTGACCTATCTCGGGCGGCGGCGCGCGGCGCGCGCCTCTCTGCAGCGCCTGCTGGACTGGGCCCCGGACAAGGTTATCATCGCGCATGGCCACTGGTACGATCGCGACGGCACAGCAGAACTGCGCCGCGCGTTTCGCTGGTTGCTGTAGTGCGCCGGCCCCGATGACCGGAAAACAGACGGGGACCCCGTCAGAGCCCCCGTCGTGATCTAGCCCAAGGATCAGCCGTCCTTGCGGATAACCTCGTTTTTCGGGTCATAGGGGCTGTCCTGGGTGATCGTCGCATCCCAGATCTGGTCCAGCATCTTGACCTTCAGCCGGGTGCCTTCGACCGCCAGGTCGGGCTTGACGTAGCCCATGCCGATGGACTTGCCGAAGGCGACCGAATAACCGCCCGAGGTCAGGCGCCCGACGCGGGTGCCATCCTCGGCGTAAAGCGCCTCGCGGCCCCAGGGATCGGCATCCGCCGGCCCGTCGATCAACAGGGTGACGCATTTCGACCGCACCCCGGTTTCCTCCAGCTTGGCCTTGCCGTGAAACTCCTTGGAGAGGTCGACAAAGCGCGGCAGGTCGGCCTCCAGCGGGGTCGCGTCGCGGCCCAGTTCGTTGCCGAAGGCGCGGTAGGATTTCTCCTGCCGCAGCCAGTTCTGGGCGCGGGCGCCGACCAGCTTCATGCCGTGCTTTTCGCCGGCAGTGGTCAGTTGGTCCCATAGGTTGTTCTGCATCTCGATCGGGTGGTGCAGTTCCCAGCCCAGTTCGCCGGTATAGGCCACGCGGATCGCCATGACCGGCACCATGCCCAGTTCGATGTTGCGCATGGTCAGCCAGGGGAACCGCTTGTTGCCCAGCACGGTTGCCGGGTCGGCGTCCTTGACGATCTCTTTCAGCACGTCGCGCGATTTCGGACCGGCGATGGCAAAGACGCCCCACTGGGTGGTCACGTCATGGCAGGAGATCCATCCGAACTCCTCGCGCTTGTCCTCGATCGCCTTGCGCAGGTAGTCGCTGTCATAGGACGTCCAGGCCCCGGCGGAGACCAAGTAGTACTTGTCCTCCCCCAGGCGCACGATGGTGTATTCGGTGCGGGTGGTGCCGTGGCTGGTCAGCGCGTAGGTCAGGTTGATGCGGCCGACCTTGGGCAGTTTGTTGCAGGTGAACCAGTCCAGGAACTGCGTCGCGCCGGGGCCTTCGACGATATGCTTGGTAAAGGCGGTCGCATCGATCAGACCGACGCCTTCGCGCACGGCCTTGGCCTCGTCCACGGCATATTGCCACCAGCCGCCGCGGCGGAAGCTGCGCGCGTCGTGGTCGAAGTTTTCCGGTGCATCCAGCGGGCCGTAGTAGTTGGGACGCTCCCAGCCGTTCACGAACCCGAACTGCGCGCCTTTGGCCTTTTGCCGGTCATAGGCGGGCGCGGTGCGCAGCGGACGGCAGGCGGGGCGTTCCTCGTCCGGGTGGTGCAGGATGTAGACGTGGTCGTAGCACTCTTCGTTTTTGCGCGCCGCGAACTCGGTCGTCATCCAGTCCGAGCCATAGCGTTTCGGGTCAAGCGAGGCCATGTCGATCTCGGCCTCGCCGTCCACCATCATCTGGGCAAGGTAATAGCCGGTGCCGCCTGCGGCGGTGATGCCAAAGGAAAAACCTTCGGCCAGCCACATGTTGCGCAGACCCGGCGCCGGGCCGACCAGCGGGTTGCCGTCAGGGGTGTAACAGATCGGACCGTTGAAATCGTCCTTGAGGCCGGATTCCTCGCAAGAGGGCATCCGGTGGATCATCGCCATGTACTGGTCCTCGATCCGCTCGAGGTCGAGCGGGAAGAGATCGGCCCGAAAGCTGTCCGGCACACCGTATTCAAAGCAGGCCGGCGCGTTCTTCTCGTAGACGCCGAGGATCCAGCCGCCGCGCTCTTCGCGGACATAGGACTGGGCGTCGGCGTCCCGGATCACCGGATGCTCGGGATTGCCGTCCTTGCGCCAGGCTTGCAGCGCGGGGTCCACGTCGGTGACGATAAACTGGTGTTCGACCGGGATCGCCGGGATCTTGATGCCCAGTTGTTTCGCGGTGCGCTGTGCGTGGTTGCCAGAGGCGGTCACGACATGCTCGGCGGTGATGGTGACGGTCTCGTCGCTCTCAACCAGGTTGCCGCCTTTTTCCACCATCTTGGTGCAGGTCACTTCCCAATGGGTGCCGGTCCAGTTGTAGCTGTCGGCCTGCAGCTTGCGCACGATCTCGACGCCGCGCTGACGGGCGCCCTTGGCCATTGCCTGGGTCACGTCGGCCGGATTGATGTAACCGTCGGTGTGGTGATAGAGCGCGCCCTTCAGATCCTCGGTGTTGATCAGCGGCCAGCGTTCCTTGATCTCGTCCGGGGTCAGCCAGACGTAGGGCACGCCGCAGGTCTCGGCGGTGGTGGCATAGAGCTTGTATTCGTCCATGCGCGCGTCGGTCTGCGCCATGCGCAGGTTGCCCACGACCGCAAAGCCCGCGTTGAGGCCGGTTTCCGCCTCGAGCGACTTGTAGAAATCCACCGAGTATTTGTGGATATGCGTGGTGGCAAAGGACATGTTGAACAGCGGCAGCAGGCCCGCTGCGTGCCAGGTCGAGCCGGAGGTCAGCTCGTCCCGCTCGATGAGCATGACATCGTCCCAGCCTGCCTTGGCCAGGTGATAGGCAATCGATGTGCCGACGGCGCCACCGCCGACGACCAGGGCTTTGACTTGGGTTTTCATGACGCGACTCTCCGGGTTCATTTTCCCCTCAATACCGCGCCGCGTATCCCGGCGCCGCGCGCGCCCGACACGTCATGCGGGGAAAACGACGCGTAAGAAGATCGCGCGGCACACGAGAAAGCCGCAACATGGCGCTGCGGCTTCTTCTTGGTTAAAATAACCCCGCCGGAGGCGTCCCCAGGGGTCAGGTCAGCACTGGTAACGGTAGGTAAAGACCAAGGTATCCGTCCGCCACTGGCCGGTTGGCTGGCAGTTCTGCTGCACCTGGTACTGTCCCGTGACCTGAACGCGCAGCGGGTTCTGCAGGACCGGCCCCTCGACATGGTATTCCAGCGGCGTGCCGGGGCAATACTTGGAAAACCGCCGCGCCGTGCCGCTGTACCATTCCCCGTTCTTCCAGCCGTTGAACAGCAGGACGCCAGGCGTCACGCCCGCCGGGTATTGCCAGCTGTGTGGCGTGGTTTCGTACCAGAACCAGCGGTTGTTGCCCTGCGCGGTCAGACGCATGATGGACCCATTGTGATCCCAGCAGGAATCAGCAACCGCCGGGCTGGCCACCAGGCAGGCAAGGATCATGGAAATCAGTCGCTTCATTGAAAAGCCTTTCGCGTTGACGCTTGGTAAACACAGTTTCCGCCCATGCTTTGGAACCTGTCAAACCTTTTCGTCCTATCGATTTTCCCTCTTTCGACCCGGCCACGTCAAACTCGTGCCCCGATTGGCGGTCAGGTGATCCCGTGTCGGTTGCAATGGAGTTGGAAATGCCACGCGTCAGGACCTTCGGCATACTGGTCTTTGCCGGGCTGGCCGGTCTTGGCCCCGTTGGTGCCGACTATGCCGTTCAGTGGTCGCGCGCCGGGTCTGACTTTGGCAGGGCGCAGTACATGACCACGCTGATCGAGCGTTTCGGCGACCGAGGCGGTATCATGGGCCAGGTGCTGCGCCGGTCGTCGCTTGTCGACGCGGCCTTGCCGCCGGCCCCTCCGGGCTGGACGGTGGCCCCCCGCGCAACCGGACAGGACGCCCATCTCTTCAGCCCGGCTCAGGCGACGGCCCGCAACCGGGAGTTGGGCCGCGCCACGTTCGGCCTGCCCTCCGTCAACGAGATGACCCGCCGTGAGGTCTCCGCCTTTGACCGCTACCGCGAGGACACCACGCGCGCCTATCGCACCGACAACGGCCTGATCCTCCTGTCGGTCGAGGACCCGGACCACAGCATCCCGTACCCGGTCTGGCAGGCGCATATCCGCGCCATCGACTCGCATTTCGCCCGCATAGACACGCTGATCGAGCACAGCAGCGCGCAAGACCTGACCTGGTTCGAGGTGCTGGGGCCGGTCCAGATCGCGGACGATGGGCGGCGCCCGCACCGGCTGCGCGGCTTTGCCGCCCGAATCGGCGCCATCGAGCTGCGCCTGACCACGCGCGCGCCGGACGCGATGATCTCGCGCTTTCTGGATACCGTCGATCTTGGCGATCTGCGCGCGCTTGCGGCGCGGGCGGGGCGCCCTGTCGGGCCTGACTCGGAGAAAATCCGGGACAGTCCCCCTGTCCCGCCCGCGACAGAAGCGGCTCAGGTTCGGCTAAACCGCCCGTTGGACTGATCGCGCCCGCCTGACAAGGCGGCATACGGCGATTCCCCGCTGATTTGCCCCCCTGCCCCCCTTCCGCATCCAGTGGCTCAGCCCTATAACGGCGCTGGCCCGGACTGGCAGAGTCGCGGGCCAATGAGGCAATGGGGCAAGAGCAATATGTTTGGCATGGATGGCATCCTGGGCCTGTTTTCTTCGGACATGGCCATCGACCTGGGGACGGCGAACACCCTGGTCTACGTCAAGGGCAAGGGCGTCGTCCTGTCCGAGCCGTCCGTCGTCGCCTATCACATCAAGGACGGTCAGAAAAAAGTGCTCGCCGTCGGGGAGGACGCCAAGCTGATGCTGGGCCGGACCCCGGGCAGCATCGAGGCGATCCGCCCGATGCGTGAAGGCGTGATCGCGGACTTCGACACCGCCGAGGCGATGATCAAGGAGTTCATCCGCAAGGTTCACCGCCGCTCGACCTTCTCGAAACCCAAGATCATCGTCTGCGTCCCGCATGGCGCCACGCCGGTCGAAAAACGCGCCATCCGCCAGTCGGTTCTGTCGGCGGGCGCGCGCAAGGCCGGGCTGATCGCCGAACCCATCGCGGCGGCCATCGGTGCCGGCATGCCGATCACCGATCCCACCGGCAACATGGTCGTGGACATCGGCGGCGGCACCACCGAGGTCGCCGTCCTGTCGCTGGGCGACATCGTTTACGCCCGGTCGGTGCGTGTCGGTGGTGACCGCATGGACGAGGCCATCATCAACTACCTGCGCCGCCAGCAAAACCTGCTGGTGGGCGAATCCACCGCCGAGCGGATCAAGACCAGCATCGGCACGGCACGGATGCCCGATGACGGGCGCGGCAGTTCGATGCAGATCCGGGGCCGCGACCTTTTGAACGGCGTGCCCAAGGAAACCGAAATCAGCCAGGCCCAGGTGGCCGAGGCCCTGTCGGAACCGGTGCAAGCCATCTGCGAGGCGGTGATGACCGCGCTGGAGGCGACGCCGCCGGACCTCGCCGCCGACATCGTCGACCGTGGCGTGATGCTGACCGGCGGCGGCGCACTGCTGGGCGATCTGGATCTTGCGCTGCGCGAGCAGACGGGACTGGCCGTGTCCATCGCCGACGAGTCGCTCAACTGCGTGGCCCTGGGCACCGGAAAGGCGCTGGAATACGAAAAGCAGCTGCGCCACGCCATAGACTACGACAGCTGACGGCGCGCGGGGCGGGTGCAACGCCGGTTGGCCAGCGCCCGCTGTACCGGAACGCCGGGTCGCTGTATCATCCGCCAAACCTGACGTGAGAGACACTTGGCCAGCGACCGCAATGCATCCGACGACTTCACCGGCCCGCTCAAGCGGCTGTTGCTTGTCGTCCTTGCGCTGGTGCTCTTCGGGATCTTCCTGCTGTGGCGGATCGACAGCCCGCGCGTGGAACGGTTCCGCGCGCAAGTGGTGGACAGCGTGGTGCCGCGCATGGACTGGGCCATGGCGCCGGTGACGGCCACCGTCCGGCTGGTACGCGATTTCCAGAGCTACCAGCAACTCTACGAGCAGAACGAGGAGCTGCGCCGCGAGCTGCGCAAGATGACCGCCTGGAAAGAGGCGGCATTGCAGCTGGAACAGGAAAACGCCCGCCTGCGCGATCTCAACAACGTGCGGCTGGACCCGAGGCTGACCTATATCACCGCTGTGGTGCTGGCGGACTCCGGGTCGCCGTTCCGGCAGTCGGTGCTGATCAACGTGGGCGGTCGCGATGGCATCGTGGACGGTTGGGCGACGATGGATGGCATCGGCCTCGTGGGCCGGGTGTCCGGCGTCGGTGCCAATACCAGCCGCGTGATCCTGCTGACCGATTCGACCTCGCGCATCCCGGCGGAAATCCAGCCCTCTGGCCAGCGCGCGATCATCGCGGGTGACAACACCTCTGCCCCGCCCATCGACTTTCTGGAAAACCCGGATCTTGTCCGCCCCGGCGACCGGATCGTGACCACCGGCGACGGCGAGGTCTTCCCCCCCGGACTGCTGATCGGCCAGGTGGCGCAAGACCCGGGCGGGCGGCTGCGCGTGCGATTGGCCGCCGACTACGAGCAGCTGGAATTCCTGCGTGTCTTGCGCGATCACGGTGCGCGCCGGGTCGAGGCACCGTCCTCGCTGATCCTGCCCGAGGCGCTGCCCGACGCGGGCGCGCCGCCGGCCCCTGCCGCGCCTGGAACCCCCGGCGATGGCTGAGAACAGCCCGGCGCGGCTCTGGACGATGCGGGCCACCTATGTGGCGCTGGCGCTGGCGATCTTTTTCGTCCACCTGCTGCCGCTGCAGATCATGCCCTCGCGCATCGCGGGGCCGGATGTCCTGACCGCGCTGACCTTTGCCTGGGCGCTGCGACGGCCCGACTACGTGCCGATGCTGTCCATTGCCGGGGTCATGTTGCTGGCGGATTTCCTCTTTCACCGCCCGCCCGGTCTTTGGGCGCTGCTGGTGCTCCTGACCTCGGAATGGCTCAAGGTGCGGGGCCGCCACGTGCGCGAGAACACATTTGCCGCCGAATGGTTGACCGCCGCGACCAGCCTTCTGGTCATTACCCTGATCTACCGCGTCACTCTCGCACTCTTGATCGTGACGCCGGGAATGCTTTCTCTATGGGTGATGCAATATGGTATGACGGTCGCGGTCTACCCCCTGGTGGCGGCGGTCAGCTACCTTGCCCTTGGCGTGCGGCGCAGCACGCCCGGCGAATACGATCACACGGGACGCCCGCTATGAGACGAAGCCCACGCGAAACCGCCGACAGCGCCCGCCGCATCACGCGTCGCGGGCTGATCCTGGGCGGGCTGCAACTGGGTTTTGCCGGCGTCCTGGCCCTGCGGATGCGCCACATGCAGGTCGACCAGGCGGATGAATTCCGCCTCCTGGCCGAAGAAAACCGCATCAACATCCGCCTGATTCCCCCAGCGCGCGGTCGCATTTTCGACCGCGAGGGCCGGGTGATCGCCGAGAACGAACAGACCTACCGCATCACCCTGACGCGCGAGGACGCGGGCGACGTGACCACGGTGATCCGGCGCCTGGGCCAGCTGGTGGAACTGGACGAGGACGACCTGAACCGCGCCCTGGCCGAGATGGAGCGCACCGCGCCCTTCTTTCCCGTCACCATCGCCGACCGCGTCCGCTGGGAGGACATCAGCCGGGTCGCGGTCAATGCCCCTGCCCTGCCCGGTGTCACCCCCGAGGTGGGCCTCAGCCGCACTTATCCCAGCCGCGAGCTCTATGCCCATGTGGCGGGATATGTCGGACCGGTCTCGGAACGCGACCTCAAGCGCTATGAGGATCCGCCCCCCGTCCTGCGCATCCCCCGGTTCCAGATCGGCAAGGTCGGGGTCGAGGCCAAATACGAGGAACAGCTGCGCGGAAACGCCGGTGCCAAACGCGTCGAGGTCAATGCCGTGGGCCGCGTCATGCGCGAGCTGGACCGGCGCGAGGGCGAGGCTGGCGCCGACCTGCAACTGACCGTCGATACGGCGCTTCAGGAATACGTCCAGGCGCGCCTGGGACAGGAAAGCGCCTCTGTCGTGGTGATGGACGTCAACCGGGGCGACCTGCTGGCCATCGCCTCGGCGCCGTCCTACGATCCCAACAAGTTCGTGCGCGGCATTTCCGTGGCGGACTACGGCGAGCTGCGCGACAACGATCACCGGCCCCTGGCCTCGAAGACGGTACAGGACGCCTATCCGCCCGGCTCGACCTTCAAGATGGTCACGGCCCTGGCGGCGTTGGACGCGGGCCTGATGACGCCCGAAGACACGGTCTGGTGCCCCGGCTACCTGGAAGTCGGCGGCCGCAAGTTCCACTGCTGGAAACGCGTCGGCCACGGTCACATGACCCTGGAACAGAGCCTGCGCGAAAGCTGCGACGTCTATTTCTACGAGATGGCGCTGAAGGTGGGCATCGAACGCATCGCCGACATGGCGCGGCGTCTGGGCATGGGCGAGTCGCACGACATCCCGATGTCCGCCGTCACCAGCGGCCTGATCCCGGACAAGGACTGGAAACGGCGCAACCGCGGCGCGGAATGGGTGATCGGGGATTCGGTCAACGCCTCCATCGGTCAGGGCTTCGTGCTGTCCTCGCCGCTGCAACTGGCGGTGATGACGGCGCGGATCGCCACCGGCAAGGCGGTGACACCGCGTCTGGTCAAAAGCATTGACGGCGTCGAGACGGTGCATTTGGAAGGCGCGGACCTGGGGATCAACCCCAACCACCTGCGCCAGATCCGCCGCGGCATGTTCGCCGTGTCGAACCACCGCCACGGCACCGCCTATCGGTCCCGCATCGCCGCGGCCGAAATGCGCATGGCCGGAAAAACGGGCACCAGCCAGGTCCGCAACATCACCGCGGCCGAGCGCGCGCGCGGCGTCACTTCGAACGACGACCTGCCCTGGGAACGGCGTGACCACGCTCTGTTCGTGGATTTCGCCCCGGCCGAAGCGCCGCAGATCGCCGTCGCGGTGGTGGTCGAACACGGCGGCGGCGGCAGCACGGCGGCGGCGCCGATCGCCCGCGACGTGACGCTGCAGGCGCTCTACAAGGGCGACCCCCCGCTTGAGGCCTATCCCTCTGCGGACCGTCGCCGCATCAAGGCCCAACAGGAACGGCTGGCGCGCGAGCGCGCCGAGCGGCGCGCGCAGGGGAGCGACAGCGCGTGACGTATCTTGAATACAACGTCAAGACGGTCCCCAGCGGCTGGCGCAAGATCCTGCACCTGAACTGGCCGCTGATCGTGTTGCTGACCGCCGTGTCGGGCATCGGGTTCCTGATGCTCTACTCGGTTGCGGGCGGGTCGTTCAGCCCCTGGGCGGAACCCCAGATGAAACGCTTTGGCCTTGGCCTGGCGCTGATGTTCATTGTGGCGATGGTGCCGATCTGGTTCTGGCGCAACATGGCGCTGGTCGCCTATTTCGGCTCGCTGGGCCTACTGGTCATGGTCGAGTTGTTCGGCGCCGTCGGCATGGGTGCCCAGCGCTGGATCGACCTGGGTTTCATGCGATTGCAGCCCTCCGAGGTGATGAAGATCGCGATGGTCATGCTGCTGGCCGCCTACTATGACTGGCTGCCGCTGTCGCGAACCTCGCGTCCGCTCTGGGTACTGGTCCCCATACTCATCATCCTGGTGCCCACCGGCCTTGTGCTGACCCAGCCGGACCTTGGCACGGCGATCCTGTTGATGACGGCAGGCGGGCTGATGATGTTTCTGGCCGGTGTGCACTGGCTTTACTTCGCCACCGTGATCAGCGCCGGCATCGGCGGCATCTGGGCCGTGCTCCAGAGCCGCGGGACCGATTGGCAACTGCTGGCCGATTACCAGTTCCGCCGCATCGACACCTTCCTTGACCCCTCCTCGGATCCGCTGGGCGCGGGCTATCACATCACCCAGGCCAAGATCGCGATGGGTTCGGGCGGCTGGACGGGGCGCGGTTTCATGCAGGGCACGCAATCACGGCTGAACTTCCTGCCTGAAAAGCACACCGACTTCATCTTCAACACGTTGGCCGAGGAATTCGGCTTTGTCGGCGGCGTGTCCTTGCTGGCACTCTACGTCCTGATCCTGCTGTTCTGCGTCGTGGCGGCCTTGCAGAACCGCGACCGGTTCTCCTCGCTTCTGATCCTTGGGGTGGGGCTGACCTTCTTCCTGTTCTTCGCCGTGAACATGTCGATGGTCATGGGGCTGGCGCCGGTCGTGGGCGTACCACTGCCGATGGTCAGCTACGGCGGCTCGGCCATGCTGGTGCTGATGTTGGCCTTTGGCCTCGTGCAGAGCGCGCATATTCACCGCCCGAGATGAGCCGGACCAGCCCTGGCCCGGACACGGAGGCACCGGCTTTCCCTCTGCCGGTGCCCGTGGTCTAAGGGGCGAAAAGCAGACCGGAGCTTCGACCATGACCAATATCCTCTTCGCCGCCCGCTCCGAGAAATGGGAAGACTACGAGGCGCCTCTGCGCGCCGGGCTTGACGCTACGGGGCTGGACTACAGGCTGGGCACCGACTTGCCGCCGGAGGAGGTCGACTACATCGTCTACGCGCCCAATTCGGACGTACAGGATTTCACGCCCTTCACCCGGCTCAAGGCCGTGCTGAACCTCTGGGCCGGGGTCGAGGACATCACCGGGAACGAGACCCTGACCGTGCCGCTGACCCGCATGGTCGATGACGAAGGTCTCACCCAGGGCATGGTGGAATGGGTAACGGGCCATACGCTGCGCCACCACCTTGGCATGGACGCGCATATCGTGAACCCGAACCGCGACTGGGACGCGACACCGCCGCCCCTGTCGGCGGACCGTCCCGTCACGATCCTGGGGATGGGCGCGCTGGGGCAAGCCTGCGCCAAGGCGCTGACCGCGCTTGGTTTCCCGGTAACAGGGTGGAGCCGCACCCAAAAGGAGCTTCCCGGTGTCACCTGCCATGCGGGGGACGAGGGATTGCGTCGGGCGCTGAGCGATGCGCAGATCGTTATCCTGCTCTTGCCGGACACGCCCGCCACCCACAACCTGATCGACGCCGAGACGCTGGCCCTGCCCGCGCGCGGCGCCTTCCTCATCAACCCGGGGCGCGGGCCACTCATCGACGATGCCGCGCTGATCGAGGCGCTGGAGTCGGGCCAGATTGCCCATGCCACGCTTGACGTCTTCCGCGTCGAACCGCTGCCCGATGATCATCCGTTCTGGGCCCACCCCCGCGTCACCGTCACCCCGCATATCGCCTCGACCACCCGCCCCGGGACGGCGGCCCGCGTGATCGCCGAAAACATCCGCAGAGGCGAGGCAGGAGAGCCCTTGTTGCACCTGGTTGACCGCGCCGCCGGGTACTGAGCCCGTCGCGGGCTTGACCCCGGGCGATTCAGCGGCCAAATCCCTGTCCAACCGCCTTGCTCTCAGGAAATCCCATGCCCTTCGACCGCACCGTCAAGATCGCCCCCTCCATCCTGTCCGCCGATTTCGCCGACTTCGGGCGCGAGATCCGCGCCGTCGAGGACCAGGGGGCAGACTGGATTCATGTCGACGTGATGGACGGCCATTTCGTGCCGAACCTCACCTTTGGCCCGCCCGCGGTCAAAGCCTTCCGCAAGCATGTCAAAACGGTCATGGACGTGCACCTGATGATCGCCCCCGTCGATCCCTATATCGAGGCCTATGCCGAAGCGGGCGCCGACATCCTGACCGCCCATGTCGAGGCCGGGGCGCATACCCATCGGACGCTGCAGGCGATCCGCGCCGCCGGCATGAAGGCGGGCGTGGCGCTGAACCCGGGCACCCCGGCGCAGGCCATCGAACACCTGCTGGACCTGACCGACCTGGTCTGCGTCATGACCGTGAACCCCGGGTTCGGCGGTCAGAAGTTCATCGACATGACCAGCAAGGTCCGCACCCTGCGCCAGATGATCGGCGACCGCCCGGTACATATCGAGATCGACGGCGGCGTCGATCCGACCACCGCTCCGCTTGTGGTTGATGCGGGCGCCGACGTCCTGGTTGCGGGCTCTGCCGTCTTCCGCGGCGGTTCGGTCGAAAACCCTGCCCCCTACGGCGAGAACATTCGCGCGATCCGAACCGCGGCCACCACGCTCGCGGCATGAGCCTGACCATCGCCTTCGACCTGGACGGCACGCTGATCGACAGCGTGCCGCATATCCACCGCAGCGTTGCCTCGGCACTGGCGGAAATGGACTTGCCCGGGATCGACCGTGACACGACCCAGGGCTTTGTCGGGCGCGGCTTGCCGATCCTGCTGGAACGGGTGCTGGATCACATCGGCGCCCCGCAGGACCATCATGCCGAACTGACGCGCCGCACGATGCATCACTATGTCAACACGCCCAGCGACCCGGCCTCTGTCTATCCCGGTGCGCAGGAGGCGCTAACCACTCTGCAGGCGGCGGGCCACCGGCTGACGCTCTGTACCAACAAACCGTATGAGGCCACGCTCTCTGCCTTGCGCGACACCGGGCTGGCGCCCTTCTTCGAGATCGTCATCGGCGGCGACAGCCTGCCCACGCGCAAGCCCGACCCGGCCATGCTGCACGCCGCGCTGGAGGGCGCCTCTCGCGCGTTATACGTGGGCGACAGCGAAACGGACGTGGAAACCGCCCAGAACGCGGGCATCCCTTTCCTGCTGTTCACCGAGGGCTATCGCAAGACCCCGGTCGGGGACCTGCCGCACGCTGCCCGTTTCGCGCATCACGCCAATCTACCCGCGCTGGTGGCGGACCTGGCGTAGGGCGTGGTTCACCCCGCCGCACCGTCATGAGCGGTACTTGAACACGCCCGTGCCCTTGGCAATCAACTCACCGGTTTCATCGGCAATCTGCGCTTCAGCAAAGAAAGACGACCGCCCGCCCCCGGTCTTCCAACCTTCACCTTTCAGCAACACGCCCTTGGGGCGCGACAGATACTGCACGTTCAGGCTCAGCGTCAGGCAAAGCTGCCTGCGCTCGGGATCGCCGGTCCAGCAGCCCGCGTACCCCATGACCGTATCCAGCAAGGAGGCATGGACACCCCCGTGCGGATTGCCGTGGCGGTTCATCAGGAAATCTTCCAGCGGCAGGTCGAAGGCGGCATAGCCTTCACGCCATTCGCTCATCTGCATCCCGATGTGGCGGGAGTAGGCATAGGGTGCCTCTCGGAAAGCCTCATCCATATCCGTGCCGGGCCTCCAGCCCCAATGATGCAAATTTCGGCACATAAGCGCCCAGTTTCAAACCCTTTTCCGGGTTCGCGGCAGTGCCGTCAAGGGCACGTTTCCTGACCCCCTGCAGGATCGCCGCCATGCGGAAAAAGGCAAAGGCGACACAAAAACCCAACCCCTCGATCCCGTCGATGCCCCGTCGTGCGCAATAGGCGGCGACAAAGTCCTCGTCCGATGGCAGGCCCAGCGCGGCACGGTCCACCCCGGCCAGTCCGCGCGCAACCGGCCCCGGCGGCAGCTGCCACTGCATCAACACCCCCGCAAGGTCCGCATGGGGATGGCCCAGCGTGGACAGTTCCCAGTCCAGCACCGCCCGGCACGCCGTCCCTTCGGATGCGAACAGCAGGTTATCGAGGCGGAAATCACCATGCACGAGGCTCCGCTGCCCATCATCCTCGGGCAAGGCCCTTTCCAGCCAGGCAATCAATGCCTCCATGTCGGGCTGCCGTTCGGTTTCAGAGGCGCGGTACTGCCTCGTCCAACGCGCCAGCTGCCGTTCATAGTAGTTTCCCGGTGCTCCATAGTCCGACAGGCCCAGGCGCACCGGGTCCAGGGAATGGATCGCGGCCAGAACACGGTTCATCTCGTCCATGATCGCCGCCCGTCCCGCCGGGGTTTCCTCGGGCAGATCGGGTTCCACAAGGGTGCGGCCCGCAACATGCTCCATGACATAAAACATGGTGCCCAGCACCTCGTCGTCCTCGCAGAGCGCCAGCATCTTCGGCACCGGCACATCCGTCCCGGCCAGCGCAGACTGGACACGAAACTCGCGATCCACCGCATGGGCGGATTTCAGCAGTTGGCCCGACGGCTTGCGCCGCAACACGTAGCGGCCAGAAGGACTCCCCAATGCGAAGGTGGGATTCGACTGGCCCTGGTCGAACTTCTCGGCCCGCACTGGCCCGTGAAATCCCGGCACATGGGTCTCCATCCAGTCCGCCACGCGCGCCAGCTCAGCCGCCTGCATCCCGCCTCCTGTTTCTTCTCTCTTCAAATACTCACCTGCAACAGATCCCGTCAGAGCGTCTCGTTGGCATATTTGCGCAATTCCGCCCGCGCCACCTGTCGCCGGTGAACGGCATCCGGCCCGTCGGCAAAACGCAGCGTGCGGATATGTGTCCACATCGAGGCCAGGTCATGATCCTGGCTTATCCCGCCCGCCCCGTGCATCTGCATTGCCTCATCCACCACCTTGGCGGCCATCAGCGGGGCGACCACCTTGATCTTGGAAATCCAGGGCTGCGCCGCGCGCACCCCCTGCGTATCCATCATCCAGGCGGCCTTGAGGCACAGCAAACGCGCCATCTCGATCTCCATCCGCGCATTGGCGATGATGTCGTGATTGGCGCCCAGCTCGGCGAGCGACTTGCCGAAGGCCTCACGCGACAGGCCACGGCGGCACATCATTTCCAAGGCCTTTTCCGCCTGGCCGATGGCCCGCATGCAATGATGGATGCGTCCCGGACCCAGCCGCCCCTGCGCCACCTCGAACCCGCGGCCCTCACCCAGCACGACATTCCGGGCTGGCAGGCGGACATCGGTGAACCGCAGATGCATGTGCCCATGAGGGGCATCATCCTGGCCAAAAACGGTCATCGGCCGCAGCACCTCGATCCCGGGCATCTCCGGATCCATGACAAACATCGTATGCCGGGCGTGCCGTGCCGCCCCGGGATCGGTGCAGGCCATCAGGATATACAGCCCGCACCGCGGATCGCCTGCCCCGCTGATCCACCATTTTTCGCCGTTCAGCACATAATCGTCGCCGTCCCGCCGCGCCTCGAAGACCAGCTGCGCCGCATCCGAAGAGGCGACCTCCGGTTCCGTCATCACATAGGCGGAGCGGATCTCCCCTTCCAGCAGCGGCACCAGCCAGCGGTCCTTCATCCAGTCCGCGCCGTAACGCTCCAGCACCTCCATGTTGCCGGTGTCCGGTGCGCTGCAGTTAAAAACCTCCGCCGCCAGCCCGACCTTTCCCATCTCCTCGGCCAGGTAGGCATATTCCACCGTCGTCAGCCCATAGCCCCGCCCGGACCCGGTCAGCCAGAAATTCCACAAGCCGCGCGCCTTCGCCTCGGACTTCAACCCATCCAGGATCTCCAGTTGTCGCGGCACCAGGGCAAAGCGATTGCCCGAGGGATGCGTGCCAACCAGCGTGTGAAACTCCGCGTCCAGCGGCGCGATCTCTTCCTCGATCATGCGCCGCACCTGCATCACCAGCGGGCGCACCCGCTCCGTCATCCCCAGGTCCATGTCTTCTCCTCTCGACAGCCCCGCGCCGCCCGCGCGTGGATCGGCGCGGACGGGGCGGGTGGGTGGGCGCCGCGGCGATCGGCGCGCGGGCGGCGCTACCCGTCCAGGTACAGACGCGTGATCCAGTTGGCGGCCAGGGCCGGCCGTTCGGCCCCCTCGATCTCGACTTCCACGTCCCAATGCACGTCCAGACAGCCCTGGCGCTCGTCGACACTCGCGACGATAAACCGCCCCCGAATCCGGCGCCCCACCCGCACCGGCGAAACGAACCGGATGCGGTCAAAGCCATAGTTCACGCTGGACCTGACGCCCTCGAGCCTCTCCAAGACCTCGTAGGACATCTTGGACAGCATCGACAGCGTCAGAAACCCATGCGCGACACACCCGCCAAAGGGCGTTTCCGCCGCGGAGCGTTCCTCGTCCAGGTGGATGAACTGCCAGTCCTCCGTGGCATCGGCGAACAGCTTGACCCGTGCCGCGTCCAGCGTCACCCAGCCGCTCGCGCGCGGCGCCATGTCCCTCAGATCGTCAGCCAGCATCGGGCAGCACGTAGTCCGCAAACCGCTTGCGCAGGGTCAGTTTCGACACTTTGCCCGTCGCTGTCAGCGGCAGGTCTTCGACGCATTCCATCGCGTCCGGCAATTGCCATTTCGCCAGGTGCTCCAGCATCATGTCATGAATTTCGGCCAAGGCCGGCGGATCGCCAGCCTCGCGCGGGACCACCACCAGCAAGGGGCGTTCTTCCCACTTGGGATGCGACACCGCGATCACCGCGCAGCTGGCGACCTTCGGATGCCCCATCGCAATGTTCTCCAGGTCCAAGGAGCTGATCCACTCGCCGCCCGACTTGATCAGATCCTTGGACCGATCCTGGATTGCCAGGAAACCGCGCTCGTCGATCACCGCCACATCACCCGTGCCGAACCAGCCGTTGGCATCAAAAGCGTCTTCCGTCGCGGCCTCATCCCCAAAATAGCCGGAAATGATCGTGTTCCCCCGCACATGCAACTCACCCGAGGACTTGCCGTCATGAGGCAAAGGCTTGCCGTCCTCGCCGTCGATCCGCAGCTCGACACCGAAGACCCGCCGCCCCTGTTTTGCCTTCAACGCCATCCGTTGCTCAAAGGGCAAGTCATGCATCGGTTTGGACAATTGCCCATGTGTGCCCACCGGGCTCATCTCGGTCATGCCCCAGGCGTGGCAGACATCCACCCCGCGTTTCTCGAAGAACTCGATCATCGCGCGCGGCGCCGCAGACCCGCCGATCACCAACTGGTCCAGCGCCGAGGGCACCGCATCCCGCTTCTCGACCTCTGCCCGTAGACCCAGCCAGACGGTGGGCACACCCCAGGAGGCCGTCACCTTTTCCTCTTCCATCAACTCAAAGACAGAGGCACCGTCCAGCTTGGCCCCCGGCATGATCAGCGAGGCCCCGACCAGCGGCGCCGCATAGGGCAGGCCCCAGGAATTGACATGGAACATCGGCACCACCGGCAGGATACGCGCGCCCTCGTGCAACGACCGAGGCACCGTCACCGCCAGGTAAAGCGCATGCAGCACCGTGGACCGGTGCGAATAAAGCGCGCCCTTGGGATTCCCCGTGGTGCCCGAGGTATAGCAAAGCCCCGCCGCGCTGTCCTCTGGCATGACCGGCCAGTCATAGGTCTCGGGCTGCCCCTGCAACACATCCTCGTAACACAGCCAGTCCAGCTTGCTGTCGGGCATATGTGCCCGGTCCGTCATCGCCACCAACCTCAGCCCTTCGGGCAAATGCTCGGCCAGCGCCTCGACGATGGGCACAAATGTCAGATCGACGCAAAGCACCCGGTCCGAGGCATGTGAGATGATGTAAAGCATCTGCTCGGCAGAGAGGCGCGGATTGATCGTGTGACAGACCGCCCCCATTCCACTGATCGCATAATATAGCTCGAAGTGGCGGTAGCCGTTCCAGGCCAGTGTCGCCACGCGGTCGCCCTGCCCCACGCCAAGCCCGGCCAGCCCATGTGCCAGCTGCCCGGCGCGGGCATAGGCTTCGGCATAGGTTTCGCGGTGAATATCACCTTCCGTGCGCACAGAGACGATCTCACCTCCGGGGTGCGCCTGTGCTGCGTAGTCGAGAATCTCGATGATCCTCAGCGGCATATGCATCATCATGCCTTGCATCTGGCCCTCCCTTGCCGTCTGCCTGCGTCCGGTTAGACTGCGCGCGACCATTGCCGCCGCGCAACCGTTTTTCCTGAAAGTGACGCAAGGAGTGCCCATGTCCAGCCAGATGCGCCGCATCGCCCTCGCCCGCCGCCCCTCCGGCCTCCCGGTGCCCGAAGATTTTGCGCTGAAAGAGGCGCCGGTGCCGACACCTGACACCGGTGAGGTCCTTGTCGAGGTCACGCACCTGTCGCTTGATCCCTACATGCGGGGACGGATGGACGACGCGGGCAGCTATGCCGCCTCGGTCGACCTCGGCGGGACGATGGTGGGTCAGGGCGTTGGCCGTGTCCTGGCCTCGCGGGCCGATGCATTTGCCGAAGGCGATCTCGTCACGGGCATGACCGGCTGGGCCAGCCACGCGGTCCTTCCCGCGCAGGGGCTGCGCAAGCTCGACGACCGCCTGCCGCCCACCACGGCACTGGGCGTTCTGGGAATGCCGGGCTTCACCGCCTGGACGGGCCTGCGGGAATTCGGTCGTCCCAAGTCTGGCGAAACCCTGGCCGTCGCCGCCGCAACCGGGCCGGTCGGCTCACTGGTCGGCCAGCTGGCCAAGGCCGCAGGCCTGCGTACCGTCGCCATCGCGGGCGGGTCAGAGAAATGCCAGCTGGCGACGGAACGCTTCGGCTTCGACGCCGCCATCGATCACCGCGCCTGCGTCGGCGCCAGCGCCCTCAGCGAGGCCATCGCCGCCGAGGCCCCGGATGGAATCGACATCTACTGGGAAAACACCGGCGGCAAGGTCCTGGAGGCCGTCATGCCCCTGATGAACACGCATGGCCGTATCCCGATCTGCGGCACCATCGCCTGGTACGGCGGCACCGACGGGACAGAAGATCGGCTGCCAAAGGTCTGGCGGTCCATCCTGGTCAAGCGCCTCTCGGTCAACGGGTTCATCATCTTCGATCACTGGGACGGCTACCCGGCGTTCTTGGCAGAAATGACCCCCAGGGTCGCCGCCGGAGAGATCAGCTTTCTCGAGGACGTGGCACAGGGGCTGGAAAACGCGCCCGCCGCCTTCATCTCGATGCTGACAGGCGGCAATACCGGCAAACAGATCGTGCAACTGGCCTGACGCGCGGACCGGCCCTCAGCCTGTTCCCCGGAGCCCTCCGTCGCTTGAGGCCGATCAGAGCCGGGGCGCGGGGCGATGCAAGGGGCCGCAGGCCCGCGCAAAGCGCGGCTTGCCCTTGCGTCGCCCCGTGCGCTGGCTCAGGCGCGCAAAAAGCGAGGGAGGGGTCAGGGGATCAGGCGAGGCCTGTTCGCTGGTGACTCCCGAAGCGAAAAACAGGCGCAGCCTGTTTCAAAGGGTCGGCGGGCGGGCGCCTTTGCGGCAAAGCCGCAAACAGTCCCGTCCCGGCGACGCCGAACATTTCCACAACCTCAGAGCGCCGGGTCTTCCGCCGTCAGTTCCAACGGCGCCGCCGGCGCACTCAGGTCATCGATCCGCAACGCGCCCGACGGCCGTGACAACCTGTTGCGAACAACCCAGTAAAGCCGCGATTGCGCCCGGGTGATCGCCACATAAGCCAGCCGTTTCCACAGCGGTTGCCCGGCCTCGTTCCGCCCGGCCCTGGCCGCCGCGTAAAGGTCGGGCGCAAAGACCTGCACCTCCTCCCACTGCGACCCCTGCGCCTTGTGGATCGTCACCGCCGCCCCATGCAGGAAGGTGGCCCCCATCCGTGCCGCGAAGGGAATGAAGGGTTCTTCCTCCTCGGGTTTCTCGATCTTCACGATCGAGGCCGCCGAGACCTGCGGCTCTATCGCCCCCACGACGTGCAGCCGTGAAAACCCGGGCTTCTTGCCCGGGCCAAGATAGATCACCTGCGCGCCCTTGATCAGCCCTCGCGCCTCAAGGTCCAGCCGCTTGCGCCGATGCTTGAGGGGCAGCTCAATCCCGTCACAGATCAGCGGTTCCCCCGGCAGAAGACTGTCCTCGGGCGCCTCGTGCACGCGACGAAAGGCATTGATCAACCGGATTCGCGTGGCATTGCGCCAGACCAGCACCGGCGAACGCGCCATCAGGTCCACCTCGACCCGGTTGGCGTAGACCACCCGATCATCTTTGCGCGCGGCCTCTTCGACCATGCGCTCGAAATCCTCGAAGCCCAGCGCCGGGTCCGCCAGCGCATGAGCGAGGTCCAGGATCGGGTTGTCTGCTTCTTGGCGATGGATGCGGTGCAGCTCGCGTTTCTGGCTGTCCTTCATCCCGTCAAAGACCATCTTGCCAGACTGGTTCACCGGAGCCAGCTGCGCGGGGTCGCCAAAAAGGACGAGATTGGGAAAGATCTCGCAAAGGTCGTCGAACTGCCGTTCGTCCAGCATCGAGGATTCGTCGACAAATCCGATGTCCAGCGGCTCTTCCCGCCGCTTCCAGCCGGTGATGAAATCGCTGCCGCGCAATCCCGCCGCCGCAAGTGCCGCCGGAATCGACTTGTGCTGTTCATAGACCGCCAGTGCCCGGTCCAGCGCGATATCGGCCAGGCCCTCGATCTCGGGGCGCTCGTCCTCGTTGCCCATCAGCCATTCTGCAACGCGCTCGTATTCAGGGTCATAGACCGGGGTATAGATGATGCGGTGAATGGTGGTCGCGGGCACGCCGCGCATCCGCAACACGCTGGCCGCCTTGTTGGTCGGCGCAAGCACCGCCAGGGTCCGCTTTTCGCGCGCGCGGCGGCTTTCGTAGTCGCCCGATACGGTCTCGACACCCACCGCGTCCAGCGCCTTGACCAACTCGGCCAGAAGCAATGTCTTGCCGCTGCCCGCCTTGCCCATCAGGGCCATGACGCGCGAGCGGCCTTCCTGCGCGGGCAGGCACAGGCCTTCGTCCAGGTCGACCCCCGCGCCGCGCAAAAGCTCGGTCACGCTGTCATAGGCGGCGGCCTGGTCGTCGGAGAATACAAGGGCGGGAACTGTCATGCGGCACACCCTATCCCGCGCCAAGCGCGGCCACCAGAACCCTTTGCCAGATCTTCCCGTGGAAAATTCCCGTCACCGCAGGTGCCACCCGCCCCTGCTCTGCAGACAAGAAAAAACGCGCGCGGGCCGTAGCCCACGCGCGCCGGACGGACGCGGCGATGACCGGTGCCTCTCAGGCGGCCACGAGTTCCTTGGGCTGGACGATCTGGCCAAAGGACAGCGCGAACCAGCGCTTGGACATCTCCGGCGTGATGCCCGCGCTCTTCGACACCTGTGCCTGGCCTTCGGGGGTGAACTCCCACAGGCCGACGCTGATTTGTTCGCGGCCCTTCCCCTGGCTGCCCAGCACGTCGGGGGAGGACCCGATACGGCGGTAGATCCGCACCATGCGGGCATCGAAGACACCGACATAGTGTTCGACGCCAAATTCCTGCATGACCTCGCCGCCGGCCAGCATCAGGGCCGCCGCGACACCGGGTGTCGCGCCGCGGGCCAGGCAGAACCGGGTGCATTCCCAGATCAACGGCGACTGGATGCGCACGCCGTCGGTCAGGTGGACGAAGTGATCGTTCACCATCGTGCGGCCTGTCGTGGGCAGCAGGCGCATGGAACCGCCGTGCGTGCCGTCGGCGTTTTCCCAGATGACGTAGAGCGGGTTCTCGTCGTCGTATTCGTCACGCTCGAAGCCGGTTTCCTCATCGACGGTGACTTCCCAGCCCAGGCGCGTCTTGAACTGGTCCGCGCGGTCGCGGAACATGGTTTCGGCCAGCTTCGGGAACTTGTGCAGGTCGGTGCCGTAGATGTAGCGGATCATGTCGTTTCCCCTCGGAATGTGAATTCGATGGGGAAAGACTGCCGCTGGAATGGTTAACGGGATTCAACCTGAGCGCGCGCTGCTACAACGCACGCTTTACCAAAGCGCGTCCTTAGACCACGATCACCCCCCGACTGAGGGCCCGGGCGACCGCATGGGTGGTGTTCAACGCGCCCAGTTTGTGGCGGGCGCTTTCGACGTAGACCCGAAGGGTATGTTCGGAAATCGAAAGGGTATCAGCGGCTTGCGCCCGACTATAGCCCACGGCGAGGAGGGTCATGGCTTCGATCTCGCGCGGGGACAAGGGCTGTGCCGGGTCAGGCGTGCGTCCCGGTTCGAATTCCAGTGCCTTCTGGTTGAAGTAATGCGCCACCAGGATCAGGTCGCGCCGGCTGGTTACAGTGAAATCCTCCCATTCTTCGTCGCTGCAATTGTGCGAGAGAGAAAACAGGGCGAACTGGCCGTTCGGCCCGCGCAGCGGAATCGAATAGCCCTGGTTGCCAATGCCATAGGCGATGGCATCCTGCATGAGGGCGCGCGCCGCCTTGCTGGACCAGTCCAGTCGCTTCCAGTCGACGGGATGGAACCTTTGATAGCACCCCGCCACCACCGGATCGACACGCAGATAGCCCTTTTCGAGGTAACGGTTGACCCATTCCAGGTCATATGTCCCGCACCCATATTGTTCGCCATTGCTGTTGACCCAATGATAGACAATGTGATCGACCCCGTATCTGTCCCGCAGTTCCTCGATGAGGATCTGCAGATCCTCGAGTCCCTCAGCGGATTCGAGCCGCTCGATCAGCCCGTCCAGTCGCGGTGCGTTTCCCGACAAAAAGCCCAATGCCATTACCCTCGGCCTGGGACGCGATCTCCGCCTGCGCCACGAATGCGGCGTCATCCAGTTGTGCGGCCAGCGACGGCATGCCGTTGGCCCGAGCGAATGTTTTCAGGTCGGTGAGAACGTCCAAAATCCAGTCATGTCCCATGATCAGCCTCGTGCATAGATGGTTAACGCTTCATTAAGACAACTCTAGCATGCGCCGACGGGGCGCAAAATTCACGGAATCTAACTCCCCAGAAATAGCGAGGGGGCCTCGCGCCAAGTGACTGAAAGCGTTGAGGACCAGTCGGAAACGTAAAACGCCCGCGATGCCGGGGGGCGATTCGCGGGCGTCGGAAGGCCTGTCAGGCCGAAGAGAATCTTACTTGCGCGCGTCCAGGCAATCCTCAAGCGTGCGCAGCCCGGTCTTGGGCGCCTGCACCAGAACCGACATGTTGCCGGGCTTGTGCTCGTTGTTCATCATCTTGGTGTGCGCGGCCGGGATCTCGTTCCAGGGGAACACCTCGGACATGCAGGGGTCAAGACGGCGCTCGATCATCAGCCGGTTGGCCGAGGCAGCCTGCTTGAGGTTGGCAAAGTGGGATCCCTGCAGGCGCTTCTGGTGCATCCACATGTAACGCACGTCGAAGGTGCAGTTGTAACCGGAGGTGCCGGCACAGATCACCACGATACCGCCCTTCTTGACCACCAGGGTGGAGACCGGGAAGGTCGCCTCGCCGGGGTGTTCAAAGACCATGTCGACGCTCACGCCCTTGCCGGTGATCTCCCAGATCGCCTTGCCGAACTTGCGCGCTTCTTTCAGCCAGGCATTGTATTCCGGCGTGTTGACCGTGGGCATCTGGCCCCAGCAGTTGAAGTCCTTGCGGTTGATGACCCCTTTGGCGCCCTGATCCATCACGAACTGGCGCTTGCTCTCGTCCGAGATCACGCCGATTGCATTCGCGCCCGCAGTGTTCGCCAGCTGGATCGCGTAGGACCCAAGGCCGCCCGAGGCGCCCCAGACCAGGACATTCTGGCCGGGCTTGAGCTCATGCGGGTGGTGGCCGAAAAGCATCCGGTAGGCGGTTGCCAGGGTCAGCGTGTAGCAGGCGCTTTCTTCCCAGGTCAGGTGCTTGGGTCGCGGCATCAGCTGCTGGGCCTGCACCTTGGTGAACTGCGCGAAAGAGCCGTCGCCGGTCTCGTAGCCCCAGATCCGCTGCGAGGGCGAAAACATCGGGTCGCCGCCGTTGCATTCCTCGTCGTCGCCGTCGTCCTGGTTACAGTGGATGACAACCTCGTCGCCGACCTTCCAGTTTTTCACCTTGTCGCCGACTTTCCAGACGATGCCCGCGGCGTCGGAGCCCGCAACGTGGAACTCCTGGCCGTGAACGTCGAAGGGAGAGATCGGAACGCCCTTGCCGGCCCAGACGCCGTTGTAGTTGACGCCGGCGGCCATGACGAGAACCAGCACTTCGTGGCTGTCGATGTCCCAGACGTCGACCACTTCCTGCTGAAAGCTCTGCTCCGGATCGCCATGACGGTCGCGGCGGATCGCCCAAGCGTACATCTTCTTGGGGACGTAGCCCATCGGGGGCATTTCGCCGACTTCGTAGAGGTCCTTTTCCGGTGCATCGTACTGGGCGATGCCTGTTTGCGTGTCCAGAGCCATGACGGCCTCCTGTTGAGCCAGTGTTGATGTTCGGACCGGTTCTGCGGCGCAGAATCGCGGGGCTGACCCTTGGAATATTCGCCGTCGCGCAACATTGCAACATCATTCCGTCCGATTTTGTAATTTTATGACCCCGCAGGTGCAGAAATTCTGGTGCGCGCGCAGCATTGCACGCCTGCAGAGCCCGCAGGCCAGGGCCTGCGCGGCACGGGATCGCGGCGCGGGGCCGGATCAGAACAGGTGTTCGATGGAACGCGCGTAGTAGCTGGCCAGCACGGCCTGGTCGGGCACGACGGCAAAGCTGCCATCCACCTCCTGCACGATGCCACGTTCGACAAGGGCGCGCAGGCCCACCTCGACGGCATAGTCTCTGCTTTTGCGGGGCAGGTGGACATGCGCATCCGGGAGCTTGTCGAGCGCGGCAGAACAGGCGGTTTCAAGGTCGGCGCGGCTTTGCGGGCCGCGCATAAGAAGGTAGGCGACAAGCGGCACCGGCAGCACCGGGACAATACCGGCGATCCGGGACATCAGTTCCTGGGCCAGCCCCGGCGCATCCCCGACCAGGGAGGCGTTGGCCTTCAGCGACAGGGGAGCGCCAAAGCTGACCGCCGCATAGCCGAAACGATGGAACCGCCCCGTCACCCTCAGCCATACTTGGCGGAAAAGACCCCGGATCACCCGGCTGACAGAGGCATCGAAGCGCCGCGTGCCGCTTTGCCCGGCCTTCGTCAGGACCTTGTCCTCGAGCACGCGGTCATAGTTCAGACCCACCGGAACAAAGACGACATCACGCGCGGACAGGTCCAGATCGTCGAGAATATAGGTGAGCAACCCGACCTTCGGCTCTGCCAGGGCGCCGTCCAGGCTCAACCCGCCTTCGGGGAAAATGGCCTGCGTGACCCCACCGCTTGTGGCCATCTGCACATAGCGCCGCAAGACCTTGCGATAGAGCGCGTCGCGCGATTTGCGCCGGATGAAATAGGCCCCCATCGCGCGGATCAGCTGTGACAATGGCCAGACCTGCGCCCACTCGCCCACCGCATAGGACAGGGCCGACCGGTTGGCCGCCAGGTGCGTGACCAGCACATAGTCCATGTTCGACCGGTGATTCATGACGAAAATCACCGTCGCCTCGGGGTCGATGGCGCTGAGCGCGCTGGCCTCGTGGTGGCCGAGGCGCACGCGGTACAGCGTGTTCGACAGCCAGCGCGCCCCGCGCAGGCCCAGCCCGAAATAGGCGAAAGCCGAGAAAGACGGCACGATTTCACGGGCATAGCGGCGGGCCTTTTCAAAGGCCACATCTTCGCGCACGCCGTTCTTGGCGGCGTACTCGACAATCGCCTGCATCACCTCGGGGTGATAAAGCAGGCGCTGGATCAGGTCATAGCGGCGCAACAGGCGGAAAGGTTCGATCGGCCGTTCCAGCCTTTCATTCAGCCGGGCCACGGCCTTTTCCAGGCGCCTGCGCAGGAACCAACGCACGGAGGGAAACAGGAAATGCGTCGCGAAACTCACCGCGGCAAAGGCGAAGATCAGGGCGAACAGCCAGAGCGGAAGGGTCACGGGCGCGGTCATTCTGCAGGACTTTTGCAGGCTGTGAGGCCAGCGACAAGCCCGGCCGAAGTTTTGTACGTTTTGTACAAAACGTACGCCGTTTCCAGCATTTTGTACAAAACCCGTCAGCCCGCCCCTTTTGACCTGCGGCTAGGCAGGCCCGGCCCGCGCAACGCGCTTTGCCGCGCCTTGGCACCTCGCCTATGCTGCATCTGCTCGCGCTGCGATGCGGCGAATTGACAGCGACATAATCTTTCGCGTATCCCAATCCGGACGCAACAAGATTGCGAACAATGATTCACGCCACGGAGGCCCCGATGACCGAGACCCAGATGCCGCCCCGCGACAAGCCCTGGCTGATCCGCACCTATGCGGGCCACTCCACGGCCAAGGCCTCGAACGCGCTTTACCGCAACAATCTTGCCAAGGGGCAGACCGGGCTTTCCGTGGCTTTCGACCTGCCCACGCAGACGGGCTATGACAGCGATCATATCCTGGCAAAGGGCGAGGTGGGCAAGGTCGGCGTGCCGGTCTGCCATCTGGGCGACATGCGGTCACTCTTTGACGAGATCCCGCTGGAGCAGATGAACACCTCGATGACCATCAATGCCACGGCGCCCTGGCTGCTGTCGCTCTATATCGCGGTGGCCGAGGAACAGGGGGCCGATGTCGCCAAGCTGCAGGGCACGGTACAGAACGACCTCATCAAGGAATACCTGAGCCGCGGCACCTATATCTGTCCCCCGAAACCCTCGCTCAAGCTGATCGGGGACGTGGCCGAGTATTGCTACACCAATGTGCCCAAGTGGAACCCGATGAACGTCTGTTCCTACCACCTGCAAGAGGCGGGCGCGACACCGGAACAGGAACTGGCCTTTGCGCTGGCCACGGCCACAGCCGTTCTGGACGAGCTGAAGACCCGCGTTCCGGCAGAAGATTTCCCCCGGCTGGTCGGGCGGATCAGCTTTTTCGTCAATGCGGGCATCCGGTTCGTGACCGAGATGTGCAAGATGCGCGCCTTTGTCGACCTCTGGGACGAAATCTGCGCCACCCGCTACGGCGTCGAGGATCCCAAGTATCGCCGTTTCCGCTATGGCGTGCAGGTCAACAGCCTTGGCCTGACCGAACAGCAGCCGGAAAACAACGTCTACCGTATCCTGATCGAGATGCTGGCCGTCACCTTGTCGAAAAAGGCCCGCGCCCGCGCCGTGCAGCTGCCCGCGTGGAACGAGGCACTTGGCCTGCCCCGCCCCTGGGATCAGCAATGGTCGATGCGAATGCAGCAGATCATGGCCTATGAAACCGACCTGCTGGAATTCGACGACCTCTTTGACGGCAACCCGGCGGTGGATGCCAAGGTCGAGGCCCTGAAAGAGGGCGCGCGGCACGAACTGTCCCTGATCGACGGCATGGGCGGCGCCGTCGAGGCCATCGAATACATGAAGGGCCGTCTGGTCGACAGCAACGCCGAGCGGCTGAACCGGATCGAGCGCGGCGAGACCACCGTGGTGGGCGTCAACAAGTTCCAGCACGGCGAACCCAGCCCGCTGATGGACGAGGACGGCGGCATCATGACGGTCGACCCGGCGGTGGAACAGGATCAGATCGACCGCCTGAACGCCTGGCGGGCCGAACGCGACGAGACGGCGGTCAAGACAGCCCTTGCCGACCTGCGCGCAGCGGCGGCGGCGGGCGAGAATGTCATGCCGGCCTCGATCACCTGCGCAAAGGCGGGCGTCACCACCGGCGAATGGGCGGCGCAGATGCGCAGCGTCTTCGGCGAATACCGCGGCCCCACGGGCGTGTCGCGCTCTGTTTCCAACAAGACCGAGGGGCTGGACGACTTGCGCGAGGCGGTGGACGCGGTCAGCGACAAGCTGGGCAAGCGGCTGCGCTTCCTCGTGGGCAAACCGGGGCTGGACGGCCATTCCAATGGCGCCGAGCAGATCGCCTTTCGCGCCCGCGACTGCGGCATGGAGATCGACTATGAGGGCATCCGCCTGACCCCGGATCAAATCGTCGAGGCCGCCAAGGAGGGGGCGCATGTGGTTGGCCTGTCGATCTTGTCGGGCAGCCATATCCCGCTGGTCGAGGACCTGATGAACCGGATGCGAGCCGAGGGATTGGGCCATGTGCCCGTGATCGTTGGTGGCATCATCCCGGACGAGGATGCCCGGCGCCTGAAAGGCATGGGCGTGGCACAGGTCTATACGCCCAAGGATTTCGAGCTGAACACGATCATGCGCGATATCGTGACCCTGGTCGATCCGGCCTCTGTGGCCGCGGAGTAGACATTCCTGAATTGCGAGATGACGCATTCCAAAAGGCCCGGCGCGACACGCCGGGCCTTTTTCTTTACACTGGCGCTATTTCGCGTCAGACCAGTTTTGCAACATTCGGAATGGTGAAAAAGCGAGTCTTTGTCATTTCGGAATAGTGTGACGTTGCGGCAGATTCTTGCTGCACTATTTCGTGACACAAAATAGACGTTGAACACCGACAAGATCGGGGGGAGAACCCGCCGATCAAGAAAACGGAGAAAAGACATGGATATCGATCTGGAAAAGCTTTCGCACGACGAACTCCAACAATTGATTTCCGATGCTCAAAAGGCTCTGAAATCGGTCGATGCGCGTCGCCGGGCAGAAGCAAAGCGCGCAGCGGAAAAGGCTGCCAAGGAATTCGGATTCTCGCTGGACGAGGTTCTGGACGCTGGCCCGAAAGGCAGCAAGGGCGCGCCGAAATATGCAAACCCGGCCGATCCCTCGCAAACCTGGACGGGCCGCGGCCGCAAGCCCAACTGGGTGATTGCAGCACTCGAGGAAGGCAAGTCGCTCGACGATCTCGCGCTCTGAGATGACGATCCATATCGGAGCCGCGCCCGGTGAAATCGCGGAAACGGTGCTGATGCCCGGAGACCCGCGCCGCGCGAAATGGGCGGCGGAAAAGTTCCTGGATAATGTGACCTGTATCAACGATGTGCGCGGCATGTCGGGATTCACCGGAACCTGGAAAGGACATCGGGTGTCGATACAGGGGTCGGGGATGGGAATGCCCAGCCTGTCGATCTATGCCAATGAACTGCTCCGCGACTACGGCGCGAAAACGCTGATCCGCATCGGATCATGCGGCGGTATGCAGGATCATGTCGGGCTGCGGGATATTGTGATCGCCATGACCGCCACGACGCTTTCGACTCCGTCCAGCGGGTTTTTCCGGGAATTGAATTACGCGCCCTGCGCGGATTTCGGATTGCTGGAACGCGCCGTTGCGGCGGCGCGTGAACATGGGGTCACGACTCATGTCGGCGGTATCTATTCCTCGGACGTGTTTTACGATGAACGCCCGGACCTGAACGACCAGATGGTGCGCCACGGCGTCCTGGCGGTCGAGATGGAGGCGGCGGAGCTTTACACGGTGGCCGCAAGGTTCGGCGCGCGAGCACTGGCTGTCCTGACGGTGTCCGACCACCTGCCGACGGGTGCCGCCCTGTCCTCGGACGAGCGCGAAAGCTCTTTCGGCGAGATGGTGGAAATCGCGCTGGAAGCCGGTTTTGCGTGACTGCGTGGCGGGGTAAACCCCGCCCTACGCACTTGCCCCCGGTGCCGCTTGTCGGCAAGAGCGGTCCAATCGCGCCAAGGGGCCATACTGAAGGATGCGAGGGGCCAGCCCCTCGCGCTCCCCGGAGTATTTTTAGCCCAAAGAAAAGCCGGCGCGGTCACGTCACGCCGTGTGTGCGGTCATAGCCGTTGGGCGGCGGCCTCTGCCAGCCGTCGAGAGCCCCTGTCACCGGGGCCAGCACCTCGACCTGCAGCGGAAAGCAGGCGGCCGTGTCGGAGCTGTGCTCTGATGAGCAATCCCCGCCCGGACAGGCACTGAGCGCGCCCAGCAGGTCGATCTCTGCAAGGAAGGTAAGGTGGTCGCCGGGACGGACCGGGCTTGCCTTCATGAAATATTGCCCGGTGTCGCGGGTGAACCCCGTGCACATGAAGACATTGAGCACATCGTGGACGTGGCGCTCTGCCTCGGCCAGTGGCAGGTCGCAGGCGGCAGACAGGGCACGGATGAGGTTCGAGTGGCAGCAATGGTGGTACTGGCTGCCCGACAGCAGGTTGCCCGTATAGGGATCGCAGCGCGTGCCGATCACGTCGTGGACGGAGCCGCCGAAGGCGTCGATGCCGTACCAGTCAAGAGTGTCCTCGACCACGGTGGCAAGCGGGCGCAGCGTGGGAAAGCTGGACCACAGCCGGTCGCCGGTGGTGACATGGGTTCCGTGCAGGGCGCGGGTCTTGCCAGAGTAGAAACGCTCGGACAGGTCATGGGCGTTCCAGAGGTTCAGATCCCCCACCTGCGGACCGTCGACCGAGGTGATGCGAAAGAAATGCCCTGCGGGGACGGTAAAGCTGCAAGCGTCGCGGGGCGGGGCCAGGGTGGTTGCCGTGACCTCTGCCCCGGACAGCGCCGCCCGGTAGAGCGCCAGGTCGGGCTTCGGCAAGGTCTCTGTGGGATAGCAGATCACCGGGGGGATGGCGCGGCGGGCTTCGGCGTCGGCGGGGGGCATTGTCATCGTGTGGCTCCTTTCGGGGTGGAGTGAAGACCCGGGTGGCCGGATTGGCAAGGGCGCTCACCCCAAGGGCGGGGGGCGATCCCTGTAGCAGTCTGACGGGGGTTGGCCGCGCGCGCCCCGAACCGTGGCGCCGCAATGGATGCAGGTCCAGGTGCTGTCCCCGTCGCCGCGGCGTTCGCGCCAGCGGCAATAGCGCGTGGCACGGTTGGAAAAGACCGCGATCAGGATGAAGGCGACGATGAGGCCGATGACGACGAACATGCCCCGGTTTAACGCCATGACAGGCGGGCGAAAACCCTGCCCCCTGCCCTGCTGTGCACCGGCGCCGAGGCAACACCCGAAGGACCGGAACAGGCGCCGCACGGCCCGCTGTGCCGCCTGCCCGAAAAAAACGAGTCCAGGACGAATTTTTTCCTTGATCGACTCAATGCTCTGGCCCATATGCGCGGCCATAGACGCCAACGCACGCGCCTCTGTCGAGGTGGGCAAAAGCACCCACGCGGTTAAGTAGCGACGGTAACGTCTCCCTTGGAACTGAGCGGTCTGCGCCGGGAAACCGGAATGGCCGGGTCTGAATGGAGATGACCATGAACGCTTTTGCCGCCGGGCTTTCTGCCCGCGATACCCTGTCCCGTGCCGAGCGCCACATCCTTACACATCGTTTCGACCGTCCGACGCTGGTGCTGGACACCGACGTGGTCGCCCGTCAGTACGCCGCCCTGGCCCAGGGCCTGGGCCGCGCGCGCATCCATTACGCCGTCAAGGCAAACCCGGCGCCGGAAATCCTGTCGACGCTCGTCGCCGCCGGGTCGCGTTTCGACGCCGCCAGCCGCCCCGAGATCGAGATGTGCCTTGCCGCCGGTGCGCAGCCGCATGAGATCAGCTTTGGCAACACCGTGAAGCGCCCGTCGGATATCGCCTGGGCCTTTGAGGCTGGCGTCGATCTGTTCGCCGCGGATGCCGAGGAAGAGCTGGTCAAGATCGCGCGCAATGCCCCCGGCGCGCAGGTCTACATCCGCCTACTCGTCATGGCGACAGAGGCCGACTGGCCGTTGTCGCGGAAGTTCGGCTGCGCACCGGAAATGGCGCTGGAGCTGATGGGCCGTGCCCGCATGCTGGGCCTGCGTCCGGTCGGTGTCTCCTTCCACGTCGGGTCGCAGACCCGTCGCGCCGCCATGTGGGCGCCGGTCCTGGACGAGGTTGCCAAGGTCTGGAACGCCGCGCAGGAGGCCGGTTTCGAGCTGGACCTGCTGAACATCGGCGGCGGTTTCCCGGCCTACTACGGCCAGTCGGTGCAGGGCCCCGAAGCCTATGCCGGCGAAGTCATGAGCCTGGTGCGCGAGCGTTTCGGCAATGTCGAGCGGATCATGGCAGAGCCGGGCCGTGGGCTGGTGGCGGAATGCGGCGCGATTGCCGCCGAGGTGCTGCTGGTCTCGCGCAAGACCGAGAACGACCTGCACCGCTGGGTCTACCTGGACATCGGCAAGTTCTCGGGCCTGGCCGAGACGATGGACGAGGCGATCCGCTATCAGTTCGTGACCGACAAGGATTTCGAGCCGACCGGGTCGTGCATCCTGGCGGGCCCAAGCTGCGACAGCGCCGACGTGCTGTATGAAAAGCAACCCGTGCAGCTGCCCGTTGGCCTGGCCGCGGGTGACCGGATCGTGATCCGCTGCTGCGGTGCCTACACCTCGACCTATGCGTCGATCGGCTTTAACGGCTTCCCGCCGCTGGACGTGGTGGTGATCTGAGGCGGGGGCGGGTCCCCCCGCCCTACGGCAAATCGCAGGACGCCCGGTCATCTGGCCGGGCGTTTTTCTTTTGTCCGCAATGACAGAGGCCCCCGAAACGCGAAACGCCCGGCCTGGCGGTCGGGCGTTTGGTCAACCGGGGTGATGGGTCGATCCCCTCTCACACGGGGTCACGCGGCCAGGGGCAGGTCCTCGTAGACCGGGGCCTTGCTCTCGACGCGCTGTTCGGGCGTGAAGTAGGCCCAAGCCTGGTCGAGGGCTTCGAGGGCGCGTTGGGCGTTGTTTTTCTGCTGCTCTTGCATGGGGTTGCCTTTCGGGTTCGACAAATCCCCTCCCTGACGCCTAGATAATCCCGTTGGATCACCTTGACCTCACCCAAGGTCGCAAGGTTGGGATGCATTCCCTGCAAGGGAAGCCACGTCACCTGTCCCGGATTTCCCGGGCGAGCAGGTCCAGCAGACGGGCCTTTGGGTCTTGCTCCGAGCCTTTTGTCCAGCCGTCGCCAAAGTCCGCACGGATGGCCTCGTCCCGCAAGAGCGGTGCAAGGCGGGCGGCGGCGCGCAGGAGTTCTGCGTACCACCAAGCATATTTGCTTTCGCCCAGCGCGACACGGTTCAGGTAGTGGAGACGGGACGAAAAAGCCCCGAGAAACTCTGCCAGTTCCTCGGGGCTGTCGAATTTCGGCGGCAGGATGGTCATCAGACCGCGCGGTCGACCATCATCTTCTTGATCTCGGCAATCGCCAGCGCCGGGTTCAACCCCTTGGGGCAGGTCTTGGCGCAGTTCATGATGGTGTGGCAGCGGTAGAGCTTGAAGGGGTCCTCAAGCTGATCCAGGCGCTCGCCCGTCGCCTCGTCGCGGCTGTCGATGATCCAGCGGTAGGCGTGCAGCAGGGCTGCCGGTCCAAGGTAGCGGTCGCCGTTCCACCAATAGGACGGGCAGGCCGTCGAGCAGGAAGCGCACATCACGCATTCATAGAGCCCGTCGAGTTTCTTGCGGTCCTCGATCGACTGTTTCCACTCTTTTGCCGGGCGGTTCGTCTTGGTTTCCAGCCAGGGCATGATGCTGGCGTGCTGGGCGTAGAAATGCGTCAGGTCGGGAATCAGGTCCTTGACCACCGGCATATGCGGCAGCGGGTAGATCTTTACGTCGCCCTCGACCTCGTCCAGCCCGTAGATGCAGGCCAGCGTGTTGATCCCGTCGATGTTCATCGCGCAGGAGCCACAGATCCCCTCACGGCAGGACCGGCGGAAGGTCAGCGTGGGGTCGATCTCGTTCTTGATCTTGATAAGCGCGTCCAGGATCATCGGGCCGCAGGTATCCATGTCGAGGAAATAGGTATCGACCTGCGGGTTCTTCCCGTCATCGGGGTTCCAGCGGTAGATCTGGAACTTGCGGACGTTCTTGGCGCCCTCCGGCTTGGGCCAGGTCTTGCCGGTCTTGATCTGCGAGTTCTTGGGGAGCGTGAATTGGACCATCTCTCTCTCCTTAGCGAAGCAGGGCTGGCAGGCCGTTCAGGGCCAGGCAGCGGAGGGTTTCGGGTTTGGACGCGATGTCCTGTGCGATCTGGACGGTGCTTTCGGTCGGGCCGATCACCGCGTCCGCGGCCAGCGCGCGGATTTGCTGCGCGTTGGCGTTGTCGATGAGGCAGTCCAGCGTGGGTTCCAGCGGCACGCCGGGGAACGTGTCGGCAACCACCGGTGTCAGGGCCGAGCGCGCGGCACTGCGCGCAATCTCGTCCTGGGCCTGCGGCGAGCAGGCGGCCAGCAGCCCGGCCACGGCCAGGGCGGCGGTATGCCCGCTCAGTCGAGGCAATAGAGTGTGCCCCGGTAGATCGTCGGCGCGCCGGGGTAACAGCCCACCGGCGCAACGGGCGCCAGCGTGCCGATGCCCGGCAGCCCGGCCTGTTGATGGCTGGGCCGGTAGGCGGTCATGCAGGCATCCAGCGCCATGTCATAGCGCGTGTTGTACCCGTAGTGCCCGCCCTGCGCCGCGATGCGTTGCGCCTCTGGCTTGCAGAGTCTGTAGGCCTCTGCCTGGTTGGCCGCAGCAGCCGATCCCAGGGCGACGCCCGCGATGACAGGGAGAATTGGCAGCCACCCCCGCATCAGAACGTCCGCGCCTTGGGCGCGATCTTTTTCAGGCTGATGCCGCCTTCCTCTTCGGTCGACAGCGGATCGACGATGACCGGGCGATAGCTGAGGTCGACACTGTTGCCCTCGACCCGCGCGACGGTGTGCACGCGCCAGTTGTCGTCGTCGCGTTCGGAGAAGTCCTCGTGCGCGTGGGCGCCCCGGCTTTCCTTGCGCGCCTCGGCGCCGAAAATGGTCGCCAGCGCGTTGGGCATCAGGTTGGTCAGTTCCAGCGTTTCCATCAGGTCAGAGTTCCAGACCAGGCTGCGGTCGGTCACCTTGATGTCGTCCATCTTGGCGGCAATACCGGTCATCGCCTCGACACCTTCGGCCATCGTCTTGGCGGTGCGGAAGACGGCAGCGTCGCGCTGCATGGTCTTTTGCATCTCAAGCCGCAGGTCGGCGGTGGGCACCGTGCCGCTGGCGTTGCGGATGCCGTCGAACCGGTCGAAGGCCTTGTCGATCTCGGACACCGGCGCAGAGGGCACGGCGGTTTCGGGATCCACGACCTTGCCGGCGCGGATCGCGGCGGCGCGGCCAAAAACCACGAGGTCGATCAGCGAGTTCGAGCCGAGACGGTTGGCCCCGTGGACCGAGGCACAGCCCGCTTCGCCCACGGCCATGAGGCCCGGGACGGTGGCGGTGGGATCATCCTCGGACGGGTTCAGCACCTCGCCCCAGTAGTTGGTCGGGATACCGCCCATGTTGTAATGCACGGTCGGCAGGACCGGGATCGGCTCCTTGGTGACATCGACACCGGCAAAAATCTTGGCCGACTCCGAGATGCCCGGCAGGCGCTCTGCCAGCGCTTCGGCGGGCAGGTGCGACAGGTTCAAGTGAATGTGGTCGCCCTCGGCGCCCACGCCCCGGCCTTCGCGGATTTCCATGGTCATCGAGCGACTGACATAGTCGCGCGGTGCGAGGTCCTTGTAGGTCGGCGCGTAGCGTTCCATGAAACGCTCGCCCTCGGAGTTCGTCAGGTAGCCGCCCTCACCCCGGGCGCCCTCGGTGATGAGGCAGCCGGAACCATAGATGCCGGTCGGGTGGAACTGGACGAATTCCATGTCCTGAAGCGGCAGGCCCGCACGGGCCACCATGCCGCCGCCGTCGCCGGTGCAGGTGTGGGCCGAAGTGGCCGAGAAATAGGCACGGCCATAACCGCCCGTGGCCAGAACGACCATCTTGGCGTTGAAGACGTGGAAGGTGCCGTCGTCGAGCTTCCAGCAGAGCACGCCCTTGCACTCGCCGTTTTCCATCAGCAGGTCGATGGCGAAATACTCGATATAGAACTCGGCGTTGTTCTTGAGCGACTGGCCGTAAAGCGTGTGCAGGATGGCGTGGCCGGTGCGGTCCGCGGCGGCGCAGGTGCGCTGCACGGGCGGGCCTTCACCGAATTCGGTGGTGTGGCCGCCAAAGGGACGCTGGTAGATCTTGCCCTCTTCGGTGCGGCTGAACGGAACGCCGTAATGTTCCAGCTCGTAAACCGCCTTGGGCGCCTCGCGGGCGAGGTATTCCATCGCGTCGGTGTCGCCCAGCCAGTCCGAGCCCTTGACGGTGTCGTACATGTGCCACTGCCAATTGTCGGGCCCCATGTTCGACAGCGAGGCGGCGATGCCGCCCTGGGCTGCGACGGTGTGTGAGCGGGTCGGGAAAACCTTGGTCACGCAGGCGGTGCGCAGGCCCTGTTCGGCCATGCCGAGCGTGGCGCGGAGACCCGCGCCGCCAGCCCCGACAACCACGACGTCATAATCATGCGTCTCGTATTCGTATGCTGCCATTGGTGTTTACCTGTTCATCTGTGCGGGGGACGGCGATCCTGCAAGAGCGCCGTCTCTGGCGATAGGGGTCTGCGGGCGCCTCAGAGCGCGAGGCGCGCGATGGCGAAGACGCCAACGGCGGCGGCGCCGTAGCTGAGGCAGGTCATGACGAGGATCAGGATCTTTTCCATCGCGCCATGAACATAGTCCTCGATCAGCACCTGCACACCCATGTTGAAGTGGTGAAAGCCCACCAGGATGGTCAGCGCCGCGATGATCGCCGGGAAAGGACGCGCGAAATAGGCGGTCACCTCTTCGTAGGTGCCGCCCAGGGCGCCACCGAAGGTGAAGACGAAGAGCGGCACCAGGATCAGCAGCGCGACAGAGCTTTTCTTCATCGCCCAGTGATGCGCTGTGCCGGACTTGGCCGCGCCCCAGCCAACGGCGCGTTTGCGGTCGGTCAGAAATGCCATTTTGCGGGCCTCCTCAGACGACGATGATGGTGAAAAGGGTCAGGACGACAGAGCCGATGATGACGGCCCAGCCCAGCATTTCCGCCCGGTCCAGTTCAAGCATCTTGGCCTCGTCCCAGATCAGGTGCCGCACGCCGGCCAGCGTGTGATACCAGATGGCCCAGACAGAGCCGAGCATGACGAGGTCGCCGAACCAGGAGGTCAGGACCGCGTTGGCGGTGGCAAAGTAGGCTTCGGAAGTGGCGGCGGCCAGGAACCACCAGACCACCAGCAGCGCGCCAAGCAACAGGGCATTGCCGGTGATGCGCGTGAGGATCGAACTTATCGAAGTCAGCTGGGGGCGGTAGACCTGCAGGTGCGGTGAGAGCGGGCGATTGCCCCGGTTCACGTCGGCCATGAATGATGTCCTTTCGGTTCCGTCGCTCTCTGTTTACTGCTTTCAAGGCCCGTGTCACGAGGCCCTGCGCGCGATTTCTGCGGTTTTTTGGCGCAATCGGGTGGATTTGCACGATTTGTGATCACGCAATCGCGGGGTGTGATCACATATTTGCGCTAACGTAACGCTTCATCTCCCGCGGTCTGTTTGGTCAGTCCCCGCAAGAGTTTTTGACGGATTCGGTCGGGATAGTCGGCATAGCTGGCGGCACCGGTGACGAAAGTCCCCGGCCCGGAGATGACGTTTTCATAGCGGCACCGTCGCGGAGCGCATGAGCCAGGCCCTGCATCTGTGTCCGGTATCCTTGGCGTCGTCCGAGCCGGAGACATCCACGGCCAGGACCAATGCCACCTTGCAGGCCAGAAGGCGGCAGGGCAGCAACAGCACGGCAAGGATCATCGAAAGACGCATGCCCGCCATGAGAGACCCGGCCGCATCGGCACGCAAGACACGTCAGGGTGAACCCTCGGCCGGTCGCCCTGCCAAGACGGCAGAGAAGAACACGGGTTACTCGGGGAACCCCAGGCGGTCGAGGGCCTGACGCGCCTGCCGCCGCAGGCCGGGGTCTTGCGATGCAAGTTCGCCATGAATGGTGCGGACAAGCGCCGAAAAGCTGCGGCTCCCGATCAGACCATACACGACCGCCGGAATGTCCTGCTGCGGGATCTCAAGCAAATCGCGCGAGGCTTCGGGCAGTTTGAATGACGGCATGATCAAGACTCTCCGGATCGGGCGGCGCGGGGCCGCAATCTCCAAAGCTTTATTCCAGGTGTCACATTTCCTGCCATTGGCCTTTGGTCCATATGGCCCCCCCGGTCATCGGCGTGGCCGGGGGGGGGCCGACTCAGACAGGCATCAGCGCCCAATAGTCGAGGTCGAGCAGAACGTCGGGCAAATACTTGCCGTCCGGGCCTTTCAGTTCGAACGGCGCGCCGCCCTTGGTTGCCACCAGTCGAAGGCGGATCGCGCCGACGCCGGGAGCAGAGGTTTCCGCCTTGTCCAGCACCTCGGACCATGCCTTGACGGTGTTGCCCGCAAGGCAGGGGTTGGCATGGGCGCCACCATTCAGACCGGCGATGACCTGCGCATTGGCCAGCCCGTTGAAGGAGAGCGCCCGCGCCATCGAGATGACATGCCCGCCGTAGATCAGGCGCTGATCGGGCCGTGCGGTGACGTCGAAATGCACCTTGGACGTGTTCTGCCAGAGGCGCGTGGCCATCATGTGCTCGGCTTCTTCGATGGTGACACCGTCGACATGGTCGATGGTCTCGCCGATCTCGTAGTCCGACAGACGGTGCTTTTCGCCCGCAAGCGTGAAATCGTAATTGGCGAAATCCAGCCCCTCGGGGATCACAAGATCCTCTGGCGCAAGGCTTTTCTTGAGGTCGGGGATCACCGTTTCAGGCGCGGGTGCGTCGAGGTTGCGTTTGCGCAGCATGACCCAGCGGGCATATTCCATGACCGTCTCGCCGTACTGGTTCAGCCCGCGCGAGCGGACATAGACCACGCCGGTGCGCCCGTTCGAGTTCTGCTTGAGGCCGATCACCTCTGACTGCGAACGAATGGTATCGCCGGGCCAGACCGGCTTCAGCCAGCGGCCCTCGGCATAGCCGAGGTTCGCCACGGCGTTCAGGGAAACATCCGGGACCGTCTTGCCGAAAACGATGTGAAAGGCGGCAAGGTCGTCGATCGGCGCCGCCGCCAGACCGCAGGACCGCGCAAATTCATCCGAGGAATAGAGCGCGTGGCGCATCGGGTAGAGCGCGTGGTAGAGCGCCCGCTCGCCCCCGGACACGGTGCGCGGCACGGCGTGGTCGATGACCTCGCCCACGGTATAGTCTTCGAAGAAGCGGCCCGGATTGGTCTTGGCCATGGCTCAGTGATCTCCCAGCTTGGTGTCAGGGGTGTAGGTGCCGTCGACCTCCTTCACGACCGCCTGACCGCAGCGCATGACGCCGTTGGCGGCGTCAAAGGCATAGGTCGGCGCACCGTGAAGTTCCCAGCCCTTGTTCAGGGCTGCGGTGACCTTGTGGCAAAAGGCCGAGGTGTCATCCTCGGAGAGAAAGCGATAGAGTTTCATGAGCTTATCCGAAGGGGTTGTAGCCAAGCCACTTGTGGATGTAGCCGATCACCACAAGGAGGACGATCGAAGCGACGAAGAAGATGATGTCTTTCTTGATCGGCCCCGGCGTGGGCGGCGTCCAGTTCGGCACGGCGCGGTTGATGACGATCATCTCGACAATGGCCCAGACCGCGAGACCGCCGAACAGGACAAGGCTGGGCACGTCGCCGTTCACCAGGATGTGCGCAACGGCCCAGAGAAAGAAGCCCGTCAGCATCGGGTGGCGCATCCCCGCCAAGAGGCGGCCCTTTTTGGGCGCCGGGCTCATCATGTAGATGGCCACCAGGATCAGCAGGTTATTGATGCCCACGGTCGCCGGGTGACGGCCCCAGAAAAAGGCGCCATCGGCCATCCGGTAGCCGAAGATCATCAGGACAACGCTGACAAGCAGCGCAAGGGCAACCAGGCCCTTGCCCTTGTCGCCCATCGGCTCGCGGACACCGGGGGCAATCCGCTTGAAGAGATGCGCCGCCCACCAGAGCGCGACACCGAGAATCAAAAGTAGCATGGCTGGTCTCCCTAGCTGTTCGCCGGGACCCTGCTGTTAATCGGCCAGGGCCGCAATGGCCTCGGCCTTGGCGAGGGTCTTGCGGGCGGTTTCGACGTGCAGGTTCTCGACGATCTTGCCGTCGACCACGGCAACCCCCTGCCCCGCCTTCTCGGCCTCCTCGTAGGCGTCGATCTGGCGGCGGGCCAGGTCGATTTCCTCTGTCCCGGGGGCGAAGGCGGCGTTGGCGATATCGACCTGGGCCGGGTGGATCAGCGTCTTGCCGTCCATGCCCATGTCACGCCCCTGGGCGCATTCGGCCTGCAGCCCGGCGTCGTCCTTGAAGGCGTTGTAGACGCCATCGACGATCACCTTGCCGTGCGCCTTGGCGGCCAGCACACAAAGGCCAAGGCCGGAGAGCATCGGCAGGCGGTCGGCGCGAAAGCGCGAGTTCAGCTCCTTGGCGAGGTCGTTTGTGCCCATCACCATGCCCTGCAGGCGGGGATGCGCGGCAATCTCGTTCGCGGCCAGCATGCCGGCAGGCGTTTCCATCATCGCCCAGAGCGGCTTGTCCGTCAGCTCGGCCAGCGCGTCCAGCTGGGCGGTGGATTCGACCTTGGGCAGAAGGATGGCGTCACAGTCCATCGCGGCGGCAGCCTTGGCGTCGGCCTTGCCCCATTCGGTGTCGAACCCGTTGATGCGCACAATCCGCGTGCGGTTGCCATAGGAGCGGGTCAGGGCCTCGGCCAGGATCGCGCGTGCCGCGGGTTTCTCGGACGGGGCGACGGCATCTTCCAGATCAAAGATAATGGCGTCGATGGGCATGGCACGGGCCTTTTCCAACGCCCGCTCCTTGGAGCCGGGGATGTACAGGACGGAACGGTAGGGGCGTGCGCGCAGGTCCATCTGAGTCTCCTCTTGAAATATTGTTGCGCGGTTTAGCGCATTTTTCTCAGATTAGTTCAAGACCAAAGTCGCCGCATCGCAGCATTTCAGTATATCTTGGTGCACAATGGCGCCAATGCCGGGTCGGAATCGACGCAACGCACGCTGTGTTAACCAGATTATAGCGGGTCCGGGGAGACGATGTTCCCATGCCGTCGAAGCGGCAAGGCGCTCCGGGCCACAGGGACGGCACGCCGGGATCGAGGGGACCTACCCTGTGCCGGGCGCGCGGCAAAGCCGCGTCATCATCCGCCCGGCGCGCAGCCGAAAGGTGACACTATGACTGAGAAATACATCAAGCGCGCGATGCTCTCGGCGGGTCTTGTGCTGGGCGCGGCCTCTTACGTCGAGGCGCAGGACCTGCGCCACTGCGCCCCGCGCGACCAGGTGATCGACCGCTTGGCCACGAAATACGGCGAAACCCGCCAGAGCATGGGGCTGGGTGCCAACAACGCGGTGATGGAGGTCTTTGCCTCGATCGAATCCGGCTCGTGGACGATCACGGTGACGATGGCCAACGGCATCACCTGCCTGGTCGCCAGTGGACAGTCCTTTGAGGAACTTGCCGAGGCGCTGCCGCCCGAGGGGGACGATGCGTGACGCAACAGGGAACCGGGGGCCCGCAGGGCATACCGGTTCCATGACCGGTCAGGTCAGCGCGTCGAAGACCAGTTTCGTACCGGTCAGGGTCAGCGCGACATAGGCAATTCCGAAAAACACCCGTTCGGGCACCCTGTGATGCGCCTTGACCCCCAGCCATGTGCCGAGCAGGGCAAAGGGGATCAGGACGAGGTCCAGCTTCAGCGTTTCCCATGTGAAGATGCCCATGCCGGCATAGATGCCGGATTTCGACAGGTTCACCGCCCAGAAGATCAGAACGGTCGTCGACTGGAAGGCGGTCTTGCCCAGTTTTTGCCCCAGCAGGTAAACCGAGGCCGCCGGCCCGCCCGCGTGGCTGACGAAACTTGTGAAGCCCAGCAAGACCCCCATTGTCAGCCCTACCCCGGATCCGAATTTCGTTTCGCCCAGGCGGACCAACCCGGTGGCCTGCGCCACCTGCCAGGCCACGAAAAGCAACGCCACCAGCCCGATCAGCAGGCGGATCGCATCGGGATCGGTCCAGGCATAGAAGAGCGCGCCAAGGATCGTACCGGGGATAGAGCCGATCAGCAGGACCCGCGCAGCAGCCCAGTCCCACTTGCGCCAATAGGCAGGCAGGCTGGCCACGTCGATCAGCATCAAGAGCGGCAGCATCAGCCCCAGGGCGATGCCCGGGTCCAGCGCGATGGCCAGAATCGAGGCGCTGGCAAAGGCCACGCCAGAACCGAAACCGCCCTTTGAAATGCCCGCGAAGATGACCGCCGGGATCGTCACCGCGAAGACGGGTAGCGTGAAGAGGTCCATGCCTGGCTCCGCGAAATTCTCCCTCGTGACAGGTCTTTAACGTCGCTTTAGCGCTATCTTCAAGGACTTCGGACCAAGCGCCGCAGCGCAGCACCCTTGCGAAGCGCCGCGTCTGCGCGTACGCAAAGCGCCAAATTCACGCAAGGCGGAGATGAATTCATGGCCAGACCCAAGATTGCCCTGATCGGCGCGGGACAGATCGGTGGCACGCTTGCCCACCTCGCAGCAATGAAGGAACTGGGCGACGTCGTCCTGTTCGACATCGCCGAGGGCACGCCCGAGGGCAAGGCGCTCGACATCGCCGAGTCCGGCCCCTCGGAAGGCTTCGACGCCTCGCTGAAAGGCACGCAGGATTACGCCGACATCGCGGGCGCGGACGTCTGCATCGTGACCGCCGGCGTGCCGCGCAAGCCGGGCATGAGCCGTGACGACCTGCTGGGCATCAACCTCAAGGTCATGAAGTCCGTGGGCGAAGGCATCGGCGAACACGCCCCGAACGCATTCGTCATCTGCATCACCAACCCGCTGGACGCGATGGTCTGGGCCCTGCAGCAATTCTCGGGCCTGCCCGCGAACAAGGTCTGCGGCATGGCCGGCGTGCTGGACTCGGCCCGCTTCCGCCACTTCCTGAGCCTGGAATTCAACGTCTCGATGAAAGACGTCACCGCCTTCGTCCTGGGCGGCCACGGCGACACGATGGTGCCCTCGGTCCGGTATTCGACCGTTGCCGGCATCCCGCTGCCCGACCTGATCGAGATGGGCTGGACCACCAAGGACAAGCTCGACGCCATCGTGCAGCGCACCCGTGACGGCGGCGCCGAGATCGTCGGCCTTCTGAAGACCGGCTCGGCTTTCTACGCGCCGGCCACCTCGGCCATCGAAATGGCCGAAGCCTACCTGAAAGACCAGAAGCGCCTGCTGCCCTGCGCGGCCTATTGCGACGGCGAATTCGGCCTGAAGGGCATGTATGTTGGCGTGCCCACCGTGATCGGTGCCGGCGGGATCGAGCGGATCGTGAACATCAAGCTCAACAAGGAAGAGCAGGAAATGTTCGACACCTCCGTGAAAGCGGTTCAGGGCCTCGTCGAGGCCTGCAAGGGCATCGACAGTTCGCTGGCCTGAAACCCGCGTCACAGCGGAAGTTCTTGATTGCGCGCCTTCGGGCGCGCATTCTTTTTTCATGATCCGTCAATCAATTTTCGCCTTGCTTTGCCTGGCCTCCGCCGCCTCTGCCCAAGAGGCGGAGCGCGACCTGGACCTGACCCCGCTGTTATCTTCTCTGGGTCTGGCCGACACCATCACCGCTTTGCAGGCAGACCCGCCCGGCCCGGCGCGCGATTTTGCCCTGGGCGGCGCGCAGTTCCTGCGCGGGGTCGAGAAGACCCTGCAGATGCGCTATCGCCACAATGCAGATTTCGGCGACCTGCCCTTTCCGGTTCTCCGGCTGCCCTTGCCTTACAACCCCGACAGCGCACCGTTTTATTCCGCGCTTGTTTCGGACCTGTTCAAAGGCGTCGTGACGGACATGCAGGAGGCGCGCAGCACCTTGTCCACCGCGCGGGGCGAGTTTGGCGTGACCGTGGATCTGACGCGGGTCTGGTTCGACATCAACGAAAACGGCCGGCAGGACACGGGCGAAAGCCTGATGGCCGCCGCGGGCGCGGCCCTGGGGCGCGGTGCGCCCGATGGCGCGCTGAACCAATTGACCGTGCGTTTCGATGGCGCGGATGCCGCCTGGCTTGAGGCCTATACGCATTTGCTCGAAGGGTTTGGCCACTTGATCCTGGCCTTCGACCCGACCGAGGTGATCGAGGAGGTAAACGCCAGCGTCGCACTCATGGCAGAGATCCGCGGCAGCGAATTCCGCGAAAACGTCTGGCTGTTCCAAGGCGAGGAGGAGGCGGTGGACACCATCGCGGTGCTCTACGGGGCGGTGAATCGAACGCCGGATGTACCGCATGTGCATGCGATGCGCGACAACCTGTTGGCCATGATCGACGCGAACCGGCGGTTCTGGGACATGGTGGCGCTGGAGACCGACAATGATCGCGAGTGGATACCTGGCAAGGGGCAGATCTCGGCGCTGGGCATCGAAATGCCCCAGGACACCTCACAGCGCTGGCTGGCGGTGCTTGACGATGCCAAGGATGTGCTGACCGGCAAGCAACTGGTCGGGCACTGGCGGCTGGACGGCGCCGGGGGCGTGAATGTCGCGAAACTGTTGGAGAACCCGGCGCCGGTGGACCTGGTGACCTGGGTGCAGGGGCTTGGTCTTTCGGACTACCTGGAAAGCGGGCCGGTCGTGGATGCAACCAACTGGAGCGATTTTCAGCGCATGTTCGGAGGCGACGCTCTGTTGTTCGTGGTCTGGCTGAACTGATAGCGCTCGCTGCGAATCACCTGTCCGATAAGGGTTTGCGAATATGTGATCACACCTTTCCGGGCTGTGATCACAAATGTCGGAAAACCGGCCCAATCTCGCTGATGCGGCAAATTATCGGTTCTAACCGCCCCCCGAGACTGCCTAGGTAGGGAAAATCCGCAGCAACACGGGGACAGACGACCCATGAATATCCACGAATACCAGGCCAAGGCCCTCCTCCGCAGCTACGGGGCGCCTGTCTCGGATGGCCGCGTTGTCCTGAAAGCCGAAGAAGCCAAGACCGCCGCAGGCGCGCTGGACGGTCCGCTCTGGGTCGTCAAGGCACAGATCCACGCGGGTGGCCGCGGCAAGGGCTCCTTCAAGGAAGCTGACGCCGGCGAGAAGGGCGGCGTACGCCTGGCCAAATCCGTGGAAGAGGCGGAAATGGAGACCAAGCGGATGCTTGGCCGCACCCTGGTGACCAAGCAGACCGGCGACGCCGGCAAGCAGGTCAACCGCATCTACATCGAAGACGGCTCGGGCATCGAAACAGAGATGTACCTGGCCCTGCTCGTCGACCGGCAGACCAGCCGCGTGTCATTTGTCGCCTCGACCGAGGGCGGTATGGACATCGAGGAAGTGGCCGAAAGCACCCCGGAAAAGATCCTGTCGTTCTCCGTCGACCCGGCCACCGGCTATCAGGCGTTCCACGGTCGCCGCATCGCCTTCAACCTGGGCCTGACCGGCAAGCAGGTGAAGCAGTGCGTGGCGCTGATGGGCACGCTCTACAAGCTGTTCATCGAGAAGGACATGGAGATGCTGGAGATCAACCCGCTGATCGTGACCGACTCGGGTGATCTGAAATGCCTCGACGCCAAGATGGGCTTTGACGGCAACGCGGTCTACCGCCACCCCGACATCGCCGAGCTGCGCGACACCACCGAGGAAGACTCCAAGGAACTGGAGGCCTCCAAGTACGACCTGAACTACATCGCGCTGGACGGCGAGATCGGCTGCATGGTCAACGGCGCGGGCCTGGCGATGGCCACGATGGACATCATCAAGCTGTATGGCGCGGAGCCTGCCAACTTCCTCGACGTCGGTGGCGGCGCGACCAAGGAGAAAGTGACCGAGGCGTTCAAGATCATCACCTCCGACCCGAACGTGAAGGGCATCCTGGTCAACATCTTCGGCGGCATCATGCGTTGCGACGTCATCGCCGAGGGCGTGATCGCCGCGGTGAAGGAAGTGGGCCTGCAGGTTCCGCTGGTCGTGCGCCTGGAAGGCACCAACGTCTCGAAGGGCAAGGAGATCATCTCGAACTCCGGCCTCGACGTGATCGCCGCGGACGACCTCAAGGACGGCGCCGAGAAGATCGTGAAAGCGGTCAAGGGCTGATCCTCCGATCATGGAAACCAAAGTTCTCAAGACCTCCGGGATCGGCATCCATGTACTGCTGTTCGGGCTTGTTGTCGTGGCTGTCGGTCTGGGCCTGGCCCTGAACATCCTGAGCCTGCGCGGCAGAAGCGACCGGGAGGCCCTGCAGATCGTGGGGCTGATCTTTATGTTTGCCGGCGCGGTTCCGTTCCTGATGGGGCTGCGCCTGTTCCTGGCCGGGCCGAAGGGCCTGCACCTGACGCCGACCGGATTTCGGGATGCCCGGATGTTTCGCAACGAGATTCCGTGGTCCGCCCTGCAGGACGTCAGCATCGGCAAGTCCAACAACGGGCGCTGGGATGCTGTCCTGCTGAAGGTCTCGCCGGACGCCTACAAGGCGGCCGGGGTGCGCTTTTTCACAAGGATGGTGACGGCCAGGCCGGACGCCGGGATCGGCTATACCAAGAACATGGTGGACACCTCGCTTGAGGACTTTGGCAACGAGGTGCTCGACTACGCGAACAAGGCCCGGCAGCGGGCCGCTTGACACTGGCTGCGGGCGGGGATCACCGGCCCGCAGCACCCGAACACACGGCAGGACGCCCTGCCGGACCTGAGCAAGGAGACCGCCGCAATGGCCGTCCTCTGGAACGTCAACAGCGCAACCCGGACATGGGGGATGTCCCCCGGTCCCAATTCGTAGATCCGACCCCATGTCCCGCCCCGACGCCATCCTTCATATCGGCTTCAACAAATGCGGCTCGACCGCCCTGCAGCAATGGCTGGGCGATCAGGCGGATGCATTGGCCGATCATGGCATCTGGTATCGCCGGATGGACCCACGCGCCGACGTTGTCTGCACCAATCCGCAGTTGCAGGTCCTGGCCTGCACGCTGGCAGGCGAGGATGTGCCCGCGCGTCCGATGAACGCCGTTCTGGGCATCACCGATCGCACCAGCCAGGACCGCGTGGCAGAGGACTTTCGCCGCGACTTCGAGGCAAGGGTGGCCAAGGGCGGTTTCGACACCTGGGTCGGATCAAGCGAATCTCTGGTTGGACGCAACATGACGCCCGATGCGACACAGGCCCTGACGGACTGGCTGACCTCGCTTTTCGGGCGCGTCCGCTACGTCGCCTATATCCGCCGCCCCGAACCCTGGCTGGTAAGCCTTTACGGCCATCACCAGCGCCGTACCGGCAAGCAGGAGTCCCTGTCGGAATTCGCGCAGCGCGTCGGCCAGACACCCTTCGCCCGGCTGCTGGGCATGTGGCAACAGACCGTCGCCCCTGAAGCACTGGACGTCCGGCTGTTCCACGAACATTGGCTGCGCGACAGCGGCCTGGTCGAGGATTTCTCGACCGTCCTGGGCTTGCCGACCGGCGCCGTCGAGACGCGAGCCAAGCGGCTCAACACCTCTTTCCGGGACGGGCTGCGCGGGCTGATGCCGCTGGCCCGAAGCCCGAAACGCCCCAGCCTGCCCGCCGAGACCCGCAACGCCATAGCCGCGCGCAATGCCGAGGCGATGCAGTGGATCGAAGGCCGTTTCTTTGCCGACCGCCGCGCCGAGTTCCGAAACTGGGTCGCAGACTAGACCCGATACACCGACACGACACAGAAAAGAGCCCGCCAGCAAGATGACCGAGACCGCCGCACATAGCCCCTTCGCCCCCCGTTCCGACGGGTCGCGGCGCTGTGTCGTGCATATCGGCCTGTCCAAGACGGGCACGACGGCGATCCAGTCTGTGCTGCATGCCAACTGGGCCCTGCTCAAGACGCGCGGGCTGTTCTTTCCCAACCTCTACGGCGAGCGCTACGCGCAGATTTCGCTGTCGGCCTATGTGCAACTCGCCTCGGGCGAAGACCTGCCGCAGTATATCGCCCGCCGCCTGCCGCTGGACACGCCGGAAAAGCGCGCGTCCTTCGTCCAGGGCTTCCCGGCCCGGCTGCATAACGCGATCAACGAGGTTGCCAACCTGCAAGGCCCCGGCACGGTGCTGTTGTCCTGCGAGGACCTGTCGCTGAGCGTGCGCACGGACGAGCAGTTCCGCATCCTGCGCGAGCTGATCGAACCGCGGTTCGACGAGGTGACCTACCTTGTCTACATCCGCCGCCAGGAAGACCGCATCCTCAGCCGTTATTCCCAGACCCTGCGCGGAGGCGTGTCGCACACGATGGACGCGTTCATGACGAACCCCGCGCTGTACGACACCCGCACGGTGTTGGACCGCTGGGCCGCCCATATCGGGCGCGACCGCCTGCATGTGCGCCTGTTCGACCGCAGCACCCTGACCGGTGGCGACCTGATGCAGGATTTCTTCGGCCTCTTCGGGGTGGATCCGTCAGAGCTGTCGATCTCGGAACGCAGCAACGAGGCCTACTGGCCCGAGGCCGTGCCCTTCCTTGTCCGGATGAACCAGTTGCTGCCGGAACTGGAAGACCGCCTGCCCGCCGGCTTTCGCGCCCGCCTGGTGCAGGCGGTGGACGGGGCCGCCGCGGGCCGCGAGAAACTGCGCCTGACGCCGGACCAGGCGCAGGAGATCCGCCGCCGCAATGCGCCGCACGAAAAGGCGATCCTGGAAACCTATTTCCCCGAGCGCGAGACACTTTTCCCCGAGCGCCCGCTGCCCGCGCCCCAGGCGCAGGAGGCGGACGACGAAGCCGATGCCGTCGCCCGTGTCGCCATCGAGGTCCTGCTGGACTGGTGGGACGAAATGACGGTGGCGAAACGCACCGAAGCCGCCGCGAGACAGGAGGTCGATCACATTGAGACCTTCTGACCAGCGGCCCCTTTCATCGCCTGCTTGCAGGCTCAACCCGACGCCGCGCAGCCGCGCTGCTTGATCATCACCCAAAGACAGGAAAGCACATGGCCGTCCTCATCGATGAAAACACCAAAGTGATCTGCCAGGGCCTCACCGGCTCGCAAGGCACCTTCCACACCGAGCAGGCGATCGCCTACGGCACCAAGATGGTCGGCGGCGTGACCCCGGGCAAAGGCGGCCAGACCCACCTGGACCTGCCGGTCTTCAACTCGGTCCACGAGGCCAAGCACGTGACCGAGGCCAATGCCTCGGTGATCTACGTGCCGCCGCCCTTCGCCGCGGATTCGATCCTCGAAGCCATCGACGCAGAGATGGAACTGATCGTCTGCATCACCGAGGGTATCCCGGTGCTGGACATGATGAAGGTCAAGCGCGCGCTGGAGACCTCGCAGTCCGTCCTGATCGGTCCGAACTGCCCCGGTGTCATCACGCCGGACGCCTGCAAGATCGGCATCATGCCGGGTCACATCCACAAGCGCGGCAAGGTGGGCGTCGTGTCGCGCTCGGGCACGCTGACCTACGAGGCGGTCAAGCAGACCACCGACGTGGGCCTGGGCCAGTCGACCTGCGTCGGCATCGGCGGCGACCCGATCAAGGGCACCGAGCATATCGACGTGCTGGAATGGTTCCTTGCGGATGACGAGACCGAGGCGATCATCATGATCGGCGAGATCGGCGGCTCGGCCGAGGAAGAAGCGGCACAGTTCCTGGCCGACGAAAAGAAGAAAGGCCGCTGGAAACCCACCGCCGGATTCATCGCCGGCCGCACGGCACCTCCGGGCCGCCGCATGGGCCACGCGGGCGCGATTGTCGCTGGCGGCAAGGGCGGCGCCGACGACAAGATCGAGGCGATGAATGCCGCAGGCATCGTGGTGGCCGACAGCCCCGCGACCCTGGGCGAGGCCGTGCTGAAGGCGATCGGCTGAACCCGCGCCTTGAAAAAGACACGGCAAGCGGCCCGCATCATGCAGGCCGCTTCTGCCACAAGGAGACCATGCAATGCGCAACGTTCTTGCCCGACTGGTGATCATGGCGGCCTCCGTGATCTTACCTGCTGTCGGACATGCGCAAATCGTTCAGGCCTTCGACATCTGCTCGGACATCGGCAAGCCGCACGCGGCGCAGATGCGTGCGCTAAACAAAGCCGGATTTCTACCGCTAGATGCGCCTTCCCGGCAGTTGGAACTCGCATCGCAGGCGGCCTTCGCCGTGAATGGCTCGAATTGGAAGAATACGGACTACGCGAAGGTGCTGGAGGCCGGAGAGTTTTCAGGACAATGGGACCCGATACCCGGGTACACACGCGATGTTGTGCGTCTTGGTCATCCGAGCGGAGCGATGATCGAGGTTGATTACAGTTCCGGTCCTTTCCTGAAAGGCAAGATCGACATGGTGGTGCGCTCCTGCCTGATCGTTGTGCCAAAAGACTACGGCGGCAAGACCGGCTTGCTGAAATTCTCCGAACATCCGAAATCCAAGCAGACCGACATCGGGTTGTTCTCAAGCTTCTTTGGCAAGCGTCCCGCACCGCTCGCCCGACGCAATCCGACTGACGGCTTGAAGACGGCTGACCTGCGCGGGCTGATCAGTATCTTTGCCCCGGACACCGGGCTGGAACTTCCGGCCCAAGCCTACCACATCCACTTCACAGAATTTCGCGATTCCTCCGAGTAACAGCCCATTCCGCCCATAGGGAAAGGCCTAAAAAATGACCGACCAAAGCCCCAACGACCTCTTCCATGCCTCCAGCTTCATGCAGGGGCACAACGCGGAGTACCTCGAACAGATGTATGCCCGCTACGCCGCCGATCCGAACGCGGTCGACGATGCCTGGGCCGAGTTCTTTCGCGCATTGGGCGATGCAGAGGCGGATGTGCGCAAGGAGGCCAGCGGCCCCAGCTGGGCCCGGACCGACTGGCCGCCCGCGCCCGAGGATGACCTGACCGGGGCGCTGACCGGCGAATGGCCCATGCCCGCCGTTCCGGCCGAGGCCAAGGGCGCCGGCAAGAAGATCAAGGACAAGGCCGAGGAAAAGGGCCTCAAGGTCACGGACGACCAGGTGCAGCGCGCCGTGCTGGACAGCATCCGCGCCCTGATGATCATCCGGGCCTACCGGATCCGGGGCCACCTGGCCGCCGATCTTGACCCGCTGGGCCTGCGCGACACCTCGAACCACCCCGAGCTGGACCCGAAATCCTATGGCTTTACCGAAGCCGACATGGATCGCCCGATCTTCATCGACAACGTGCTGGGCCTTCAGATCGCGTCCCTGCGCGAGATCCTATCGATCATCAAGCGCACCTATTGCGGCACCTTCGCCCTGCAGTACATGCACATCTCGGACCCCGAGCAGGCGAGCTGGCTGAAAGAGCGGATCGAGGGCTTTGGCAAGGAGGTCAAGTTCACCCGTGAAGGGCGAAAGGCGATCCTGAACAAGATGGTCGAGGCCGAGGGCTTCGAGAAGTTCCTGCACGTCAAATACATGGGCACCAAGCGGTTCGGCCTCGACGGCGGCGAAAGCCTGATCCCCGCGATGGAGCAGATCATCAAGCGCGGCGGCAACCTGGGCGTCAAGGAAATCGTCATCGGGATGCCGCACCGCGGGCGCCTGTCGGTGCTGGCGAACGTGATGAACAAGCCCTACAAGGCAATCTTCAACGAGTTCCAGGGCGGCAGCTTCAAGCCCGAGGACGTGGACGGGTCGGGCGACGTGAAATACCACCTCGGCGCCTCATCGGACCGCACCTTCGACGGCCATCCGGTGCACCTGTCGCTGACCGCCAACCCCAGCCACCTCGAAGCGGTGAACCCGGTTGTCCTGGGCAAGGTCCGCGCCAAGCAGGACCAGTACAAGGACAGTGACCGGATCCAGGTCATGCCGATCCTGCTGCATGGCGATGCGGCCTTTGCCGGCCAGGGCGTCGTGGCGGAATGTTTCGCCCTGTCGGGCCTGCGCGGCCACCGCACCGGCGGCACCATCCACATCGTCGTGAACAACCAGATCGGCTTCACCACGGCGCCGCACTTTTCGCGGTCCTCGCCCTATCCCACGGACAACGCGTTGGTGGTCGAGGCCCCGATTTTCCACGTCAACGGCGACGACCCCGAGGCCGTGGTTCACGCCGCCAAGGTCGCGACCGAGTTCCGCCAGAAGTTCGGCAAGGACGTGGTCATCGACATCTTCTGCTATCGCCGGTTCGGTCACAACGAGGGCGACGAGCCCATGTTCACCAACCCGATCATGTACAACAAGATCAAGAAGCAGAAGACCACGCTGACGCTTTATACCGAACGGCTGGTCAAGGACGGCCTGATCCCCGAGGGCGAGATCGAGGACATGAAGGCCGCCTTCCAGGCGCTGCTGAACGAGGAATTCGAGGCCGGCAAGGTCTATCGTCCGAACAAGGCGGACTGGCTGGATGGCCGGTGGAGCCACCTCGACAAGCAGAAAGAGGGCAAGTACCAGCGCGGCAAGACCTCGATTTCCAAGGAATCTCTGGCCGACATCGGAAAGGCGCTGACCCAACTGCCCGACGGTTTCCCCGTGCACCGCACGGTGGGCCGCCTACTGGAAAGCCGCGCCAAGATGTTCGAGACCGGCGAGGGCTTTGACTGGGCCACCGCCGAGGCGCTGGCCTTCGGCTCGTTGCAGCTCGAAGGCTACCCGGTGCGCCTTGCCGGGCAGGACAGTACGCGCGGGACCTTCTCGCAGCGCCATTCGGGCATCGTGAACCAGGAGACCGAGGAACGGTACTACCCGCTCAACAACATCCGCGAGGGACAGGCCCGGTTCGAGGTGATCGACAGCGCCCTGTCGGAATACGCAGTGCTGGGCTTTGAATACGGCTATTCGCTGGCCGAGCCCAACGCGCTGACCCTCTGGGAGGCGCAGTTCGGCGACTTTGCCAACGGCGCGCAGATCATGTTCGACCAGTTCGTAAGTTCCGGTGAATCGAAATGGCTGCGGATGTCGGGCCTTGTCTGCCTGTTGCCGCATGGCTTCGAGGGCCAGGGGCCGGAGCACTCCTCGGCGCGCCTGGAACGGTTCCTGCAGCAATGCGGACAGGACAACTGGATCGTGGCGAACTGTTCGACGCCCGCTAACTACTTCCACATCCTGCGCCGACAGCTGCACCGGACCTTCCGCAAGCCGTTGATCCTGATGACGCCGAAATCGCTGCTGCGGCACAAGCTCTGCGTGTCGAGCGCCGATATGTTCACCACGAACTCCTCGTTCCACCGGGTTCTCTGGGACAACGCGGAATCGGGCGAGAGTGACACCAAGCTGCAAGCCGACGACAAGATCAAGCGCGTGGTGATGTGCTCGGGCAAGGTCTACTACGACCTGCTTGAGGAACGCGATGCGCGCGGCATCGACGATGTTTATCTGCTGCGGATCGAACAGTTCTACCCTTTCCCGGCGATTTCGCTGGTCAAGGAACTGGAACGCTTCAAGGGGGCCGAGATGCTCTGGTGCCAGGAAGAGCCCAAGAACCAGGGCGCCTGGAACTTCATCGAACCCAATATCGAATGGGTGCTGGGCCGGATCGGCGCCACGCATCCGCGCCCGCGCTACGTGGGCCGCGCCACATCGGCCAGCCCCGCCACGGGCCTGGCCAGCCAGCACAAAGCACAGCAAGAGGCGCTTGTTGACGAAGCGCTGACAGTGGAAGGAAAATAAGACCATGACCGAAGTGCGTGTTCCCACGCTTGGGGAATCGGTGACCGAAGCAACGGTCGCAACCTGGTTCAAGAAGCCCGGCGACGCCGTGGCGGTGGACGAAATGCTCTGCGAGCTTGAAACCGACAAGGTCACGGTCGAGGTGCCCTCGCCCGTCGCCGGGACGCTGAGCGACATCGTCGCCGCCGAAGGTGAAACCGTAGGGGTCGATGCCCTCTTGGCCAACATTTCGGAAGGGGCCGGCGGTGCCGAAAGCGCGCCGACAGCCAAGCCCGAACCGGCAGCCGAGGCCAAGGAAAGCTCCGGCGGCGGCGAGAGCGTCGACGTCATGGTGCCGACGCTGGGCGAAAGCGTGTCCGAGGCAACCGTCTCGACCTGGTTCAAGAAGGTCGGCGACACGGTGGCGCAGGACGAGATGCTGTGTGAACTGGAAACCGACAAGGTCTCGGTCGAGGTGCCCGCCCCTGCCGCAGGCACGCTGACAGAGATCGTCGCCGAGGAAGGCACCACCGTGCAGGCGGATGCCAAGCTGGCGGTCCTCTCCTCTGGCGGCGCTGCCGTGGCCGTTGCCCCGGCGCCGGACGAGGCCGCGCAGGGCAAGCAGTACCAGACCCCGCCCGCCGGCGACGCCGGTCCGGGCAAGGACATCAAGGACGGTCCCGCCGCCGAGAAGGCCATCGCAGAGGCCGGCATCAAGCGCGAGCAGGTACAGGGCACCGGCCGTGACGGCCGCGCCACCAAATCCGACGTTGCAGCCGCCGTGGCCGCGGCCTCGGCCGTGCCCGCCGCATCGGCCCCCGCCTCCGCGCCACGCGCGCCGGTTCCGGCCGAGGACGCTGGCCGCGAGGAACGGGTCAAGATGACCCGGCTGCGCCAGACCATCGCCCGCCGCCTCAAGGACGCGCAGAACAGCGCCGCGATCCTGACCACCTACAACGAGGTGGACATGACGGAGACGATGGCCCTGCGGAAGGAATACAAGGAACTCTTCGAGAAGAAGCACGGCGTCAAGCTTGGCTTCATGTCCTTCTTCACCAAGGCCTGCTGCCACGCGCTGAAAGAAGTGCCCGAGGTCAACGCAGAGATCGACGGCAACGAGATCGTCTACAAGAACTTCGTGCATATGGGCATCGCGGCGGGCACGCCTCAGGGCCTGGTCGTGCCGGTCATCCGCGACGCTGACCGGATGAGCTTTGCCGAGATCGAAAAGGCGATCGGCGAAAAGGGCAAACGCGCCCGTGACGGCAAGCTGTCGATGTCGGAAATGCAGGGCGGCACCTTCACCATCTCGAACGGTGGCGTCTACGGTTCGCTGATGTCCTCGCCGATCCTGAACCCGCCGCAATCGGGTATTCTGGGGATGCACAAGATCCAGGACCGCCCGATGGTCATCAACGGCGAAATCAAGATCCGCCCGATGATGTACCTAGCGCTGAGCTACGATCACCGCATCGTCGACGGCAAGGGTGCTGTGACCTTCCTTGTCCGAGTCAAGGAAGCGCTGGAAGACCCGCGCCGGTTGCTGATGGATCTGTGATGAAAATTCGCGTTTCGATAAACGGAACGTGGACTGCGGACCAGTTCTCCGAGTTCTTTGCGGGAATGCAATCCTTGGCGAACTGGTTCTCAACGGACTACTTGGTAGACGATGATGGCAGTGTCATTCTTGTAAACGACGACCAACCTTTGGTGGTGAACATTGGTGACCCAACTCTATCTGTGAGTGCGATTGTGTTTCAGTCGCCGGGCGCTACCGACTTCACCGGTTTGGGCAAGATCGTTGAACAAGTCAGGCTCTTCGTTCAATTCCTGCTCGAAAGGTCTGAGCGAAGAAACATATCCGAAATCGAAGTTGAGGAAAAACGAGTCAGACTCCAAACCGAGAAGCTTCGATTGATAAGCGAAGCGGCTCAACTCTTGGAACAATACCCTAAGATGCGTGACTTGCTACAAACTTCCGGTCCAGATGGCATCCTAGAAGCGATTGTGGAAAAGCGCATCACATCCATCGAAGAAGTCGAAGATTAGTCTGACGGAATGATTGAACAATCGCGGTACCTGTCTTGACCCAAACATCAGCTTTCGCCCTCGCCGCCTGCATGCGTAACGAAGGCATCTTCGTGCTGGAATGGCTGGCGCATCACCATGCGCTTGGCTTTCACGAGGGGCGCCTCGACATCAACAATCGGGGCACGCGGAAAGACCTAGGGATGCCCGAAACGGCCCGCCAATCGGAGGTCCCGGGGCAAGCCCGGGACTGGGGTCCGCGATGACCCCCGAGCTCACAGCCCTCACCCTCGCCGCGCTGTTGCAGGTGGTGCAATACGTGCTGATGGCCGTGCCCGCCAACATCGAACTGGGCATGGGCAAGACCATGAGCCCGCGCGACCGCGACAGGCTGGGCGGGTCGCTGGAGGACCAGTTGTCGGTGAAAACCGCCCGGCTGAAACGCGCGCTCGACAACCATTTCGAGGGACTGATCCTTTTCGCCATCGCGGTCTTCGTCACCACATGGTCGGACCAGGGCAACGGGATCACGGCGGCGCTTTCGGGCCTCTACCTGCTGGCGCGTATCCTCTACGTGCCGGCCTACTACTTCGGCTGGGCGCCCTGGCGGTCGCTGATCTGGTTCGCGGGCTTCGGCGCCACCGTCCTGATGTTGCTGCTGGCGTTGCTGTGACACTTCCAGATCGGACATATCCGCTATGGACAAAGCACAGGCCCAGCCCTTCTTTGGGAAAAAAGTCATCCTGGGGAGCCTGCCGCCGGCAGCCGGGGCGTCATGCGCCATCGCCTCCCCTGACCAACGACAGTGAAAGGAAAACGAAATGGCACAATACGACGTCATCGTGATCGGCGCGGGCCCTGGCGGCTACGTGGCCGCGATCCGCTGCGCACAGCTGGGGCTGAAAACCGCCTGCGTCGAAGGGCGCGAGACCCTGGGCGGCACCTGCCTGAACGTGGGCTGCATCCCGTCCAAGGCCCTGCTGCACGCCAGCCACCAGCTGCACGAGGCAGAGCATAATTTCGCCAAGATGGGCCTCAAGGGCAAATCGCCATCCGTCGACTGGAAACAGATGCTGGCCTACAAGGACGACGTCATCGGCCAGAACACCAAAGGCATCGAATTCCTGTTCAAGAAGAACAAGATCGACTGGCTCAAGGGCTGGGGGGCGATCCCCGAGGCGGGCAAGGTCAAGGTCGGTGACGAGGTCCACGAGGCCAAGAACATCATCGTCGCGTCGGGCTCCGAGGCGTCACCAGTGCCCGGCGCGGATGTGACCGTGGATGAAAAGGTCGTCGTGACCTCCACCGGCGCGTTGGAGCTGGGCAAGGTGCCGAAAAAGATGATCGTCATCGGCGCCGGGGTGATCGGGCTGGAGATGGGATCGGTCTATGCCCGGCTGGGGACCGAGGTGCAGGTGATCGAGTTCCTCGACGCCATCACGCCCGGTATGGACACAGAGGTGCAGCGCCAGTTCAAGAAGATCCTTGAAAAGCAGGGGATCAGCTTTGTCATGGGCGCGGCGGTCCAAAAGGTCGAGGCGACCAAGACCAAGGCCAAGGTGACCTACAAGCTGCGCAAGGACGACAGCGAGGAAACCGTGGACGCGGACATCGTGCTCTGCGCCACCGGGCGCCGGCCCTTCGTCGACGGGCTGGGGCTGGACAAGCTGGGCGTCGAGATCAGCGAGCGCGGCCAGATCAAGACCGACACCCAGTGGCGCACCAATGTGCCCGGCGTCTATGCCATCGGCGACGTGATCGACGGCCCGATGCTGGCCCACAAGGCCGAGGACGAAGGCATGGCCTGCGCCGAGGTGATCGCGGGCAAGCACGGTCACGTCAATTATGGCGTGATCCCCGGCGTGATCTACACCGCGCCCGAGGTCGCCAGCGTTGGCAAGACCGAGCAGGAGCTGAAGGACGAGGGCCGCGCCTACAAGGTCGGCAAGTTCTCTTTCATGGGCAATGCCCGCGCCAAGGCGGTGTTCCAGGGGGACGGTTTCGTCAAGCTGCTGGCGGACAAGGAAACCGACCGCGTGTTGGGCTGTCACATCATCGGGCCGGGTGCCGGCGACCTGATCCACGAGATCTGCGTGGCGATGGAATTCGGCGCCTCTGCCGAGGACGTGGCCCTGACATGCCACGCGCACCCGACCTTCTCGGAGGCGGTGCGCGAAGCGGCACTGGCCTGCGGCGACGGCCCGATCCACATGTGATCGAGACAGCGATACGGATCGCCCCCCGCGGGGGGCGTCCAATCATCAGGCCCGCGTCCATATGGTCGCGGGTTTTTCTGTGGGCAGGGGCCGCTGACCGGCCAATACAACCGAAATAGTACTTTCCGAAGAATAGACTCTCCCTTAACGTTCAAGAACGCGAGGGAAAGTATATGTCCGAAAATGATCTCGACTCTGCCGAGGCCGTGGCCCTGGCCGGTTTGCGTACCGCTGAAAACATCTCTCGGATGATGTTCGAGGCGGTCGAGGCCCAACAGGCGCGGCAGCAGGCCCATTTGCAGGAAACGGCAGAGGCCATCGCGAAGATTCTGAACCCCGAAAAAGATTGGAAAGGAATGCCATCATGGCCGAAACCGTCAATCCGCAAGTCACCGATGCGGTGACCCAATCCAACGTCAAGGTCGTGAGCGAAGCGCCCGCCATGGCAATGGCAACGCTGTACCAGACACTGGCCCACAGCACCGGCATCCTGTTCGAGAACGCCGTGAACGCCCAGCAGCAGGCTCAGATCCTTGCGCAGGCGGCGGCGAACCAGGGCGTCATGCAGATCTACAGCCTCAAGGCCGGGAACCACAGCCTGCAGGAGGCCGTGGACGCGGCGGCACCGCCCAAGGCCAAGCCCGCCTCGGGAGGGTCCTGACCATGCCTGAAACCGGGAATCCCCAGATCACCGATGCGGTCAGCCAGAGCAACCTGTCCGTCCTGGGCCAGGCGGCGGCCCAGGCCGTCGCTACCAGCCTTCAGGCCTCGTCCCATGCGGGAGGCCTGCGGGTGGCCGCGCTCCAGAGCAGCTCGACCAACATGAGCCTGCTGCGGCAGGCCGTCGTCGTCCGGGCCGCTGCCGGACTGGCACCGTAAGGGGGGATAAACATGCCGAACATGGCAAACAGCCAGGTCACCGATACGGTCAGCCAGACCGCGCTGATGACGCTGGGGGCCGCCGGATCGGTGGCACAGGCCCTGTTGGCCCAGGGCTTTGTGGCCGCCCTTGCCAGCAGTGCACAGGCCGCCGCCGCGCAACAGGAGGCGACCCAGATCCTGGCCGACGCAGCGCTGGCCGCAGCCCTGAAACGCATGGGCCAGACTTCGGAAACGGGGGGCGCAAATGCCGACTAAGTCCGACACCGCAGAGCTTGGCGGGACCGAGGTCAACAGCCAGATTGCCGATACCGTCTCCAAGCTGCGCCAGATGGCCCCGGCCGAGGCTACGGCCCTGGCCAAGAGCGCCGAGGAAGAGGCCCGCGCCCTTGCACGCAGCCTTGCCTTGCAGGACGCCGTGGCGCATCTGCGCCGGATGCAGGTGCTGAGTGAGACCGCCATGTCGCTGGCGGTTTCGAAACAGGCAGAGGGCAACCTGGAAGCGGGTCAGGCCATCATGGACACGGCCAGTTCCGCCCTAGACCGGGCCCGGTCCATGCTGGCCGATGCGGAGAAGGCCCTGGCAAACAGCAACGACGCGCCCCGCCGCTAAGGGACGCCTTGTCGCCTGGCGTCTTTTGGCGTTTTATCGAGAGAAACAAATTGAAGGCGCGGCAATGGTACTGCTCGCGCCTTTTTTCCGTCGTTGTCTGGTTTCGAGGGTCCCGTGAACAAGCGCATTTTGGGATTGATCCTGATCGGTGGCGGTCTTTTGGGGTACGGTATCGGCGGTTTGATTTGGGCGCCTCCATCCAGGGACCAAAGAATCGCCACCCTGTTCGAAGAAATCTGCCTGAACCGGACCGAAACCCCGGCATCGGACTCCGCCGCGTCTCTTGGATTGGTTCAGGTCACGGCCCTTCCGGCACGCACCCTCTGGGTGGATGCAACCTCGGCCAGTTTCCTGAGGGTTGAGGGCAAGAGCTGCTCCGTCGAGACATTCGACCCGAACGCGCTCGACCGGGAGGAAGCAGAGGCTCTGGCGCTTATCGTCGAAGACCTTGTCCAAACGCGCTTTCCCGAATTGGACTTCGACCCGCGCGCATCTATGGGAGACGATACAATTTCGCGGGGCTGGGCCGCAGGAGCCTCCTTTTCGCCGGACCGCCGGGGGGTCTTTCTGTTCGCCGCTCCGGACAGGGGCGAAGGGTCTTTCAGCTTCCTAACCGTCTTGGCGCCAAAGACGCCGGGCTAGGACAAGTCAATTACCACAGCCGCGGTTTGGCATACTCCGGGTAGTTCCGATCATAGTCCTTGCCGCCGTGTTCCCCATCCGACATGTCGGCCAGGATCTCTCCGGTGGAGGGCAGCCCCTGCGATAGGTCGCCCGAGGTCCAGAGCCGCGACCGCATCAGCGCCTTGGCACATTGGGTATAGACCTCTGCCACCTCCAACACGATCACGGTGGCGGGCAGGCGGTCCCCCTTGGCAAAGCTGCGCCGCAGGTCTTCGTCATCTGTCAGGAAAGCGCGGCCATTGACGCGCACGGTGGTATTGGTTCCGGGGATCAGGAACAGCAGCGCCGCGCGTCCGTCCTGTACGATGTCGCGCAGGCAATCGAGCCGGTTGTTCCCCCACCAGTCCGGCATCATCAGGGTGGTCTCGTCCGCCACGCGCACCACCGGCCCGTCATCGCCGCGCGGCGAACCATGCACGCCCTCCGGCCCTGCCGTCGACAGGACGGCAAAGCGCGCACCTTCGATCCAGCGGCGGTAAAGCGGGGTCAGGCGCTGCGCGACCTTCTTCAGAGAAGACGGAACAGGCGCCTCGTAGTGGGCGTGCAACTCTTCAAGTGTTGTGATTTTCGGCATCGAAACCTGCCTCCTTCATGAGCGCATTCGAGGCGGTTTCCACCTCGGTCTCCAGCTTTTGGAGAAAGGCGTATTTCTCAAGCCCCGGCTGGATCACCGGCAGGAATTCCACCACCGCCAGCCCCGGCTTGCGGTAAATCCCCGTGCGCGGCCAGAACAGGCCGACATTCGTGGCCGCCGGCACGCAGGGCTGGCCCGTCTGTTCGTAGAGGATCGCGGTGCCGACCTTGAAGGGCGCCTTGACCCCCGGCGCAATGCGGGTGCCCTGCGGGTAGATGATCAGCTGGCCGGGAACGGCAGCCCCGCGCGCCACGTCCTTGACCATGCGCGCGATGGCCTGCCCGCGCTTGCCGCGCTCGACGGGAACACAGCCGATGCGCAGCGCGTATTGCCCGATCACCGGCGCCCACATCAGCTCGCGCTTCATGATGAACTTGCCCGCCGGGACCGCGCCGAAGATCAGGATGATGTCCAGAAAGCTCTGGTGCTTGGAGGCGATCAGCACCTCGCCCTGCGGGACCTCACCGCGCACCTCTGTGCGCAGCCCCACCATCAGCCGCGCGGTCAGACGGACCCAGCGGCAATAGGTGCGGCAGGCGGTGCGCGCCCCGTGGCGCGACACCAGCGCCCAGGGCAGAAAGACGATCCCCATGATCGCCATCATGGCGTACATCTGGATCACGAAGAGAAACGACATCACCCAGCGCATCAGGCCAGCCCTCCCAGGACACGGCGCGCGGCCAGTTCGGTTGCGAAAAAGGCGACCACGGCGGCCAGCGGCGGCACCAGCAGCGGCCAAAGCCATTGCAGACCGGCAAAGCGCAGCCCGGTCAGGATGCCCCCCGTATCTCCACCCGCAGGCACGATCAGCAAGGCCAGCAGGCCGATCAGGGTGCCCGCGGCTGCCCCGGCCAGCGTGCGCAGGGTAAAGCGGCGCACAAAGGCGCCCGCGATATAGCCATCCGTCGCCCCGACCAGCCGCAGCACGGCAATCACCTGCGCATTGGCCGCCAGCGCGGCATTGGCCGCCAGCGTCACCATCGCCCCGGTGGCCGCGCCGATCAGCACGATCGCCGCCCAGCCCAGCAGGCGCAGCCGCCCCGCCGCCGTCACCAGCGGACGCCGCCAGCGGCTGTGTTCGTCCAGAACGGCACCCGGCGCCTCTGCCTGCAGTCGCAGGCGCAGCCCGTCGGCATCATAGCCGTCGCCGGTTTCCTGCAGTTCGACCAGTTGCGGCATGGGCAGGCTTTCGACCGGCAGGTCGGGGCCGAACCAGGGTTCCAGCAGCGCCCTCTGTTCCTCGGGCGAGAGCGCCCGCGCCGAGGCGACGCCGGGCGTCTGTTCCAGCACCCGCAGGACAGCGGCGGTCTGCGCCGCCAGTTGCACCTCGGGCGCCGAGATGCGGATGGTTGACGCGCGGGCCAGTTCCTCGCCCCAGCTCGTCGCCAGCCGCCCGGCCGCCATTGAAAGGGCCAGGGCAAAGACGGTCAGAAAAGCCATCGCGGCAGCGGTGAACAGCGTCAGGCGCACCGTAAAGCCCGCCGGCGGCACCACCCGGTCGGCGCCCGCGTCCCGGGCGGCCAGGGTCTTGATCCGGTCCAGCGTGTTCATAGGTCCGCCCCCGCCGCCTGCAAGGTGCCGCCCGCGATGCGCAGGTTGCGCGCGTTCACAAGGCTCTTGGCCGCGCGGATCAGCATCAGGTCATGGGTGGCGATCATCACGGTCTTGCCCATCCGGTTGAGTTCCACCAACAGGCGCAGCAGACGCTGCGACATCTCCCAGTCGACGTTGCCGGTGGGTTCATCCGCCAGGATCACGTCGGGGCTGAGGATCAGCGCCCGGGCCAGCGCCGCGCGCTGACGTTCGCCCCCCGAAAGTTCCGGCGGCAGCGCCTCGTATTTCTCGGTCAGGCCAACCCATGTCATCAACTCGCGCAGGTTGTCGGCCTGTTCCGGAGAGGCCTGCCCCGAGACGGTCAGCGGCAGGGCCACGTTCTCGGCCAGCGGCAGGTGATCGAGAAACTGGCAATCCTGGTGCACGACACCGATGCGACGCCGGGCCATCGCCACCGCGTCGCGGTCCATCGCCGCCAGATCCTCGCCAAAGATGGACACCTGCCCTTCGGTCGGACGCAGCGCGCCGTAGCAGAGTTTCAGGAAGGTTGTCTTGCCCGAGCCCGAAGGCCCGGTCAGAAAATGGAACGACCCCGGAGCAAGCTCAAGGCTGACCCCGGAGAGGATCGCCGCGCCGCTGTAGGAATAGGCCACGTTGTCCAGCTCGATCACGGGCGGTTCTGCCTCTGCCTTATCTGTTTCGCGGGCAGTTTTGCCCGAGCCACCGGGCCGTTGCAACGCAAGCCGCGCAGAATTGGACTTTTCCCGCCGATACGGGCAGCTTAAGGTTCACGGGGGGCGGCAATGCCCCAAGGGACGGAAAAGACGGGGATAAGGCGGAATGCGGCTGGTTTGCCCAAATTGCGGCGCTCAATACGACGTGCCCCTCGAGGTGATCCCCGAGGCAGGCCGCGACGTGCAGTGTTCGAACTGCGGGCACACCTGGTTCCAGAAGCGCGTGACACAACCGCCCGCCGCCCGCCCCGAACGTGCGCCCAAGCCCGCGCCGGAACCGGCCCCCGAACTGGCCTCCGAACCGGCGCCCCTGTCTGAGGACGACCCTGACCTCGCCCCTGACGAAGACACCCACAGTGCACCGATCCCGGCGGATACCGCACCGCGCAGCAGCATCGACCCGGAAATGGCCGAGCTGTTCCGCGAGGAACGCGAGTTCGAAGCGCGCCAACGCGCTGCCTCCGGGCTGGAAACCCAACCCGATCTCGGGTTGGAACCGCCCGCGGAATCCGAAAAGTCCCGCCGCGCCCGTGAAAGCCGCGAACGCATGGCACGGCTCAAGGGCGAGGACATCTCAGAAGCGCCCAAGCGCCCCGATCCCCAGTCCCAACCGGAGCCTGAGCCGGAAAAGGGCGATGCCGAACTACACGCCGCCGCAGCGGCGGCGGCTGCCGCCTCGCGGCGCGACATGCTGCCGGATGTCGAAGAGATCAACCAGACCCTGCGCTCTGCTTCGGAACCCCGCGTGGTCGACCGCGACACCGGCCGCCCGTCAAAGACCACGTCCCGCCAGACCGGCAGTCCCTTTGCCCGTGGTTTCATGCTGGTGGTGATGGTGGCCGCGCTTGGCGTGGGTCTCTACGTTGCCACACCGCGCCTCTCGGCCCAGTTCCCTCAGATCGCCCCTTACCTGCAAAGCTATGTCGAAACGGTCAACAAGGGCCGGACATGGCTGGATGCCCGGGTCACGGCCCTGATGCAGCAGCTTGACCAGATGAGTTCCGAGGCGGCTGATCCCGCCGATCCCCCCGCGGGCGACTGACATCAGTCCCGAAGCGCCTGCTCATTGGTGGGTCCTGCGGCGCCTTGGGCGCCGATAGCGGGACGGCGGGCGGGGCGACGTTGGGGCCAAAGGCCCCGACAAGCGCCGGACGCCGCCGCGCCCAAAGCTCAGACCCGCCCTTTCCAGGGCACCAGCGCCTTTTCGGCCATACGCATCAGGATATCGATGCCGAAGCCGATCACGCCGATCAGGATAATCCCCATGATGACGATGTCGGTGAGCTGGAACTTGGACGCCACCATGATCATCATGCCCGCGCCCTTTTCCGCCGCCACAAGCTCGGCAGCCACGACGGTGCCCCAGCAGACCCCCATCGCCACCCGCGCGCCGGTAAATATCTCGGGCAGGGAATTCGGCACGATGACATGCCGCATGATCTGGAACTTCGACGCGCCCAGCGAATAGGCCGCATGCACCTTGGCAATCGCCACGCCGGACACACCCGCGCGCGCCGCGATGGCCATGATCCATAGGGCGGCGAGGAATAGCAGGATGATCTTGCCCACCTCGCCGATGCCCGCCCAGATGATGACCAGCGGGATCAGTGCCAGCGGCGGCACCGGGCGCATGAATTCCACGATCGGGTCGAACCAGCCGCGGAACCAGTTGGATAGGCCCATTGCGTAGCCCAGCGGGATGCCCACCAGCGCGCCAAAGAAAAACCCGACGATCACGCGGAACAACGAGTACCCAAGATGCTCCCAGAGCGTCGAGTCGCGATAGCCCTCGCTGGCGATCTCGCCCAGGCGGGCCAGCACGGCCTCGGGGGGCGGCAGCCAGATCGGCTCCATCTGCCAACCCTTCGCGGGTTCGAAATTCAGCGTGCCCTTGGGCGACATGCCCACCCGGCCAAACTCTGTCTGGACAGACTGGCCGGGGGCGATGGCTTCGCCGTTGACGGCGACAACCGTGTGGCCCTCGTCGCGGCCGAATTCGTCGTTGCGGTCCACCCGGATCAGGCCCGACCGCCAGGCGCCCACGGTATCGACATCGTTCTTGGCCCAGCCCTCGCCCGGCGCGACCTCGGGGTCGTCCACGTCCGTACCCACCTCGAAGACGCGCACCGTCACGGTGGCGTCGTCGGGCGCCTGCCCCTCGGCCTCGGCGGTATAGGTGAAGGCCGCGTCGCCGATGAAGGGCCCCGGCGCGTGCAGGAAGCCCGGCACATAGGATGAGCCGGTAAAGGCCCCCCAGAGCAGGAAGATCGACAACACGGATATGACGCTGGCGATGCGGTTCGGGGTCACGGCGCTTTCGTCGCCAAAGGTCACCGTCTTGAGCGAGGTATAATCCGTCACCGTCTTGTGGACGACGAATTTCACCACCACGAAGGAGACGACGAAGATCGCGATATAGATGGCGAATACGATCATTGTAGCTGCTCCGCCCGGATCATGCGCTTTCCTCCGCCCGTCCCATGATTTCCTCCTCCATGTCCCAGATCATGCCCAGGATCTCTTCGCGTTTTTCGCCGAAATCAGGGTGCTTTTTGACCTCTCGCAGGTCGGCGTTCACGCCCATGTCGGCAAAGGGCAGCCGGTATTCGCGGTGGATGCGGCCCGGGCGCGGCGCCATGACCAGCAGGCGTTCGCCCAGCAGCAGCGCCTCTTCGACCGAGTGGGTGATGAGGATGATGGTCTTGCCCGTCTCTTTCCAGAGCTTCAGCACCAGGCCCTGCATCTTTTCCCGCGTCAGCGCGTCCAGCGCGCCCAGCGGTTCGTCCATCAGGATCACGTCCGGGTCATTGGCAAGGCAACGCGCCAGGGCGACCCGCTGCTGCATCCCCCCTGACAGTTCGTAGACCGCCTTTTCCTTGAAGTCGCGCAGGCCGACCACGTCCAGCAGGTGATCCACATGCTGTCCCCAGTCCCGTTCCCGTTTGCCCGCCATGCGCGGACCGAAACTGACGTTGTCGCGCACGTCCATCCATTCAAACAGCGCGCCTTGCTGGAACACCATGCCGCGTTCCGCGTCCGGCCCCTTGACCAGGTGGCCGTTCAGCGTGATCTGCCCCTCTGTCGGGGCCAGGAATCCCGCCACGATGTTCAAAAGCGTGGTCTTGCCGCAGCCCGACGGGCCCAGCACGCTCATCAGTTCGCCTTCGGCCAGTTTCAGGGAAACGTCCTTGAGCGCCTGGACCGAGGTGCCATTGGGCAGGTCAAAGCGCATGGACAGGTTGTCGATGGAGAGTCCGCTCATGGTGGGGCCTTCCGGTTGGATCCGGCTGCGGGACCGCCAGGGCGTGCCCGCCGTGCAAAATCTCTGGGGTGAGCGCGTGCCCGGGGGGCGACCGATGCCGCCCCCCGAAGCCGGATCTTACATGCCGCCCGCGGCCGTGTTCAGCGGGCCGGTGTTGACGTTGGCATCATAGCTGTCCAGCGCCGCGTCGATGGAGCCTGCCTCGACAAAGACATCCGCCACGCCTTTCATGAAGTCCTGCGCGCCGCCACCCAGCCACTTGGCCGTCAGCTGCTCATCCACCGGCGGAAAGACAAAGGTCGAGATGGTCGCCTCTGTCGCGTCCACGTCCATGCCGGCATCCTTGGCGATGATCGGCAGCATCTTGGCGTGGTTCGCCGGGTCCGCCCACATGGCGTTGGCCTCTGCCGTCACCTTCAGGAAATCGGCCACGAGGTCCGAGTTCTCGGCGACCCAGCCCGCCGGGCCGGACGTGACGTCAAAGACCAGGATGCCCAGGTCTTCCTTTTCGGCGCCGGTCAGCAGGACGTTGCCGTGCTCCTTCATGCGGCGCAGGCTGCCGCCCCAGCCGCAGGCCATGTCGACCGCCCCCTGCGCCAGCGCGGCGGCGCCGTCCGGCGGCGCCATGTCGACCACTTCCATGGTCGAGATATCGACGCCGAAATGGTCCATCTGCTTGAGAAAGCCGTAGTGCGCGGCGGTGCCCAGCGGCACGGCGACCTTCTTGCCTTCCAGCTCGATGGCCGAGTCCTTGTCGATCTCAAGCGCCTCGAGGACGACGCAGTTGTCGTTGTCCGAATAGCTGACCGCCACGTCGAGGATCTGCAGGTCCTGCCCGGCGGAGACGGCGACCACGAAGGGCGGCACGCCCTGGCTGACGCTCATCTGCACGTCGCCCGAAGCCATTGCCGCGGACATCGCGGTGCCGGTGTCAAAGCTGACCCAGTTGACGGTCACGCCCATCGCTTCATCGTACATGCCCTCGGCCTTGGCGTACTGGAACGGCATCGGCCACTCCAGGAAATAGCCCACGGTGATTTCCTCGGCGGAAACGGCCGTGGTGCCTGCCATGACGGCCAGCGCCGCCGCAGCGCCCTTGAGGGTGGTCTTCAATGTCATTTCGCTTCTCCCGTGTTGTCTCGCCGCCGCTTGGGCGGGGCGTCTTCACGCACGCAATCGTGCGCTCGGCAGCGCCTCGTGCCGGGCGCTCTGGTCAATTCGGACCGGAAAATGGGCAACGGATCAACGGTTTTTCCCCAATGCCTGCCCGATTTGGTGCCAACAGCCCACTCATTTCGGAAAAGCAAATCAATTCAACCCACTGGAAAGTCGTACAAAACCCTGTAAACGCGGTCTCGGGACATTCGTTTTGCGCCACAACTGGCCCTATATGCACGCCGCATCTGGCCCTAACGGCTGCCCATTAATCTGGCTCATGTGCTAGCATTCCGCGCAAGACCGGCAAGATGACCCAAGGAGGGCAAGAGAATGGACGGAACCTATTCCCAGAACGACCTCAGCCATGTTGTCGAGGCCGACAAGGCGCATGTCTGGCACCACCTCGTTCAGCACAAGGGTTTTGACAGCAAGGACCCGAACATCATCGTCGAGGGCAAGGGCATGCGCGTCTGGAACCAGGCGGGCAAGGAGCACCTCGACGCGGTCTCAGGCGGTGTCTGGACGGTCAACGTCGGCTACGGGCGCGAACGCATCGCCAAGGCCGTCTATGACCAGCTGATGCGGGTCAACTACTTTGCCGGGGCCGCCGGATCGGTGCCCGGCGCGCTCTTCGCCGAGAAGCTGATCGAAAAGATGCCGGGACTGACCCGCGTCTACTATACGAACTCCGGCTCCGAGGCGAACGAGAAGGCCTTTAAGATGATCCGCCAGATCGCGCACAAGCGCTATGGCGGCAAGAAGCACAAGATCCTGTACCGGGACCGCGACTATCACGGCACCACCATCGCCTGCCTCAGCGCGGGCGGCCAGGACGAGCGCAACGCGCAATACGGCCCGTTTACGCCCGGATTCGTGCGCGTGCCGCACTGCCTGGAATACCGCAAGCACGAACAGGATGGCGCCCCCGCCGAGAACTACGGCGAATGGGCGGCGGACCAGATCGAACAGGTGATCCTGGCCGAAGGGCCGGACACCATCGGCGGGCTGTGCCTTGAACCCGTGACGGCGGGCGGCGGCGTGATCCCCGCGCCCGAGGGCTATTGGCAGAAAGTGCAGGAGATCTGCCGCAAGTACGACATTCTTCTGCACATCGACGAGGTGGTCTGCGGCGTCGGTCGCACCGGCACCTGGTTCGGCTATCAGCACTACGGGATCGAACCGGATTTCGTGACGATGGCCAAGGGCGTGGCCTCTGGCTATGCGGCCATTGCCTGCTGCGTCACCTCGGAACGTGTCTTTGACATGTTCAAGGACAATGCCGACGATCCGATGAACTATTTCCGCGACATTTCCACCTTTGGCGGCTGCACCGCCGGACCTGCCGCGGCGATCGAGAACATGGCGATCATCGAGGACGAAGGCCTGCTGGAAAACACCACGGCGATGGGCGACTACATGACCGACCAGCTGAACGCCCTCGCCGACCGCCATGCGGTGATCGGCGACGTGCGCGGCAAGGGGCTGTTCCTGGGCGCCGAGCTGGTCACCGACCGTCAGACCAAAGAGCCGGTGCCAGAGCCGCAGGTGCAGGCGGTTGTGGGCGACTGCATGGGCCAGGGCGTCATCATCGGCGCCACCAACCGGTCTGTCCCGGGGCGCAACAACACGCTGTGTTTCTCGCCCGCGCTGATCGCCACCAAGGACGATATCGACCAGATCGTCTCGGCGGTGGACGGGGCGCTTGGCCGCGTCTTTGGTTGAATGGTCCATCGCCTGAACAGATACGGGCAACCCATCGGGCTGCCCGTCGACCTGCCCCTGCCCCGCCCCCTGCCCCCGCAGTCGCCGCTGCGGGGGAATGTTGCGACGCTTGTGCCATTGTCGGAGGATCACGCCGACAGCTTCTTCGACGTCTTCACCGATCCCGCGGGCTGGACCTACCTGGGCGAGGAATCCCCCTTTGGCGACCGCGACGCGGCCCGCACCTGGACCGCCGCCAAGGCCGCCAGCCGCGATCCCCTGTTTTACACGGTACAGGTCGCTGAGCGGCCCGTCGGGTTCCTGTCACTGATGCGGATCAACCCGCAGGCGGCCTCCATCGAGGTGGGCTTTATCCATTTCTCGCCCAGCTTGCAGGGCACACGCGCGGCGACAGAGGTGCAATACCTGCTGATGCGCCATGTCTTTGAAGACCTGGGCTATCGCCGCTACGAATGGAAATGTGACGCTCTGAACGCGCCATCGCGGCGCGCCGCCTTGCGATTGGGCTTTGCCTTCGAGAGCATCTTTCGCCAGGCGCTGGTCTACAAGGGCCGAAACCGCGACACCGCTTGGTATTCGGTGATCGACAGCGAATGGCCCGCGCGGCGCGCTGCCTTCGAGACGTGGTTGGCCCCTGCAAATTTCGATGCCGAAGGGCGCCAGCTGCAGTCACTGAGCGCCTGCGCCAAGGGCTGACCCCCGGAAAGAAGAAGCAATCTTATAGGTCTGCGCCCGTCTTGAGGATTTGGAAACCCTTAGCGTGACAGAACTCCGCAACCTGGCCGAAAACCCCGGCGTTTTGCCATAGCGGAGGCTGACATGCCGTCCAGATACCCGTCCTATCCCTATGTCGAGCCGATGGCGACCGGCGTCACCGATGCCGAGATCGAGGATCTCATAAACGACATGATGTCCCAGACGCCCGGTCTGACCCTGCGCGACGGCGGGCCGCTGGACCCATTGTGCCGGGCACTGAACGTCGACCTCGAATACTCCAGCCCCCCGCATGAGATCCTGCTGGACGTCCCCCTTGACCGCAAGGCCTGCATCTGGCTGCCCAAGAAAAGCAAGCCGCGCCAGGACAGGTTCATCGCGGCGATGGGCGTCGGCCATTGGCTCATACATGTCCCCACCACGCGCGAGGCACATCCTTGCTGCGGAATACAGGCCCTGCATCGCCCCGCCGACCGCTCCGCCCAGAAAGAGGCGATGCGCTTTGCCCGGATGCTGCTTATGCCGCGCGAGGAATTCTGCAGCCTGTGGTACGAGGGGCGGGCAAACCTGGTCGCCGACACGCTGAACGTGCCGACACAGGTCGTCTACGAACGCGCCACCATGCTGGATATCCCGATGGAGGAGTCGGGCGGTCAAAAATACGACTGGGCGCCACAAGCCGATACGCCGACCACACCCTGACACGGGCCAGACCGATAATCCGATAGGCCGACAGATCGCAGGCTCACCACCTCACAGGCAGTCCAAAAAGACAAAGGGCCGCCAAGGCGACCCTTTGAAGATTTCTACCGGGACCGAGGCCCGGACGGCGCGCCGAAGGGGCACACCTGGATCAGGCGTTCACGCTGTCCTTGAGAGCCTTGGCAATGGTCACTTTGACCTGCTTGTCGGCTTCTTTCTTGAACTGCTCGCCCGTCGCGGGGTTGCGCACCATGCGCTCGGGGCGCTCACGGCAATAGACCTTGCCCACGCCGGGCAGGGTCACGGCACCGCCGCCGGCCACTTCGGCCGTGATGATTTCGCTGATCGCGTCCAGCGCCGCACCGGCCGTCTTCTTGTCCGCGTCCATCTTTTCCGCCAGTGCTGCCACCAGCTGGGTCTTGGTCATCGGTTTCGCCATTTCATGGTCTCCTTCACCGCCCGTCTCTAATTTTGGGCCTCTGATCCGACATAAAACCGGATATGGGGGTAAAACACAACTATTAGGGGCGCTTTGAGCCCTTATATTATGCATTTTGTGCCCGTTTCCGCTACGTCACAAGAAAGCAGTTTCTTCGAAACTGCGCAGTTTCCGACTGTGGATACGTTCCAGCGGCATGTCGCGCAAGGCTTCCATTGCCCGAATCCCGATCCGCAGGTGCCGGCTGACCTGTGTTCTATAGAAATCCGAGGCCATGCCGGGCAGTTTCAGCTCGCCGTGCAGGGGCCGGTCAGACACGCAGAGCAAGGTGCCATAGGGCACCCGGAACCGGAAGCCGTTGGCCGCGATCGTGGCGCTTTCCATGTCCAGCGCGATAGCCCGCGACTGGCTGAGCCGTTTCACCGGACCTGCATGCTCGCGCAACTCCCAGTTGCGGTTGTCCAGAGAGGCAACCGTCCCCGTACGCATCACGCGCTTGAGGTCGAAACCGCTCAGCTCGGTCTCGACCTCGACCGCGTCTTCCAGTGCGATCTGGATTTCGGCCAGGGCCGGGATCGGCACCCAGACCGGCAGGTCATCGTCCAGCACCTTGTCTTCGCGCAGGTAGGCATGGGCCAGCACGTAGTCGCCCAGCGATTGCGAGTTGCGCAGACCCGCACAGTGCCCCACCATCAGCCAGGCATGCGGGCGCAGCACCGCGATGTGGTCGGTCGCGGTCTTGGCGTTCGACGGCCCCACCCCGATGTTGACCAGCGTGATCCCCGCCTGCTTGCCCCGTTTCAGGTGATAAGTGGGCATCTGCGGCATGCGTTCTGGCGACAGCAGCGGCGCTTCAGGGTCGGTGATCTCGACGTTCCCGGTGCTCACGAAACTGGTATAGCCGCTGTCGGGATCGGCCAGCATGGCCCGGGCGTAGGCCTCGAATTCATCGACGTAGAACTGGTAGTTGGTGAACAGGACGTGGTTCTGAAAATGCTCGGGGGCGGTCGCGGTGTAATGCGCCAGACGCGCCAGCGAGTAGTCCACCCGCTGCGCGGTGAAAGGCGCCAAAGGCAGCGTGCCATCTGCGGCGGGCTGGGCCTGGCCGTTGACGATGTCATCATTGGTGGTGGTCAGATCGGGCACGTCAAAGACGTCGCGCAGCGCGAAATTGGCCGCGCCTTCCTGCGGGACATTCACATCGGGGAAATTGGCCACCGCGAAATGCACCGGCATGGGCGTGGCCGACAGCCCGATGCGGATCTTGACCCCGTGGTTGCCCAACAACAGGCCGATCTGCTGCGACAGGTAGTTGCGGAAGAGGTGCGGGCGCGTGACCGTGGTGGCATAGGTGCCCGGCTGCGTCACGTGACCAAAGCTGAGCCGGCTGTCGATCTTGTCGAACCGCGTCGTGGTCAGCCGGATCTCGGGATAGTAGGCGCGCAGGCGCACGCCCGGGTGGCCCTCAGCCATTGCTTTCAGGAACCCGTCCCGCAGGAAAACCGCCGCCGCATCGTACAATTCGCACAACCGCTCGACCGCCTGGTCCGCGTCTTCGTAGCTTTCCTGTCCCGGTACATCGGGCGTGACGATCTCTAGATTTTCTGCCGTGTCCTGCATCACCACCCCCTGATTTTGGCCGGAGGTTGACAGGTAAGCGCACGGGGTTCAAGTTGGCGAAAAGGTCAGAGGTGCTGACATGGATTACGAGACCGTTTCGCCCGAGGTTTTCGGCGCATCCCTGCGCGGGCTGGGAATGAACCTGCTGGTGCGCGACGTGCCGCACCATTGCGCCATGCTGAAGGCCGTCTTTGGCATGACAGCGCATCGCGTCACCGCCGATTTCGCCATTATTCGTTATGGCGCGACGGTGTTCCAGCTGCACGCGGACGGCACCTATTCCGCCAATCCCTACCTGTCCTTCTTGCCGGAGGCGGGGCCGCGGGGGGCCGGGGCGGAACTGCGCCTGTACGACAGCGACCCCGACCAGGCCGCCGCCCGCGCAGAGGCCAATGGAATGCTGATCCTGCAGCCGCCCACGGACAAACCCCACGGCCTGCGCGAGACCTACCTCGTCTGCCCAGACGGCTACGCCTGGGTGCCGTCGCGTCCGCTCTGAGGCTTTGCGCGGGCAGGTCCCGCCGTTAGGATCAATCCACACCCGCGCATTGTCCCAAAGGGGGTATCGCAAGATGTTTCGCCGTATTCTCATTGTGCTGATGGGCGTGATCCTTGTTGCCCTGCCCGCCCTGGCGCAGGACGAGATAACGCGCCATGACCGGATCGCGAACTGGTCGCTTTTCGAGGACCGGGGATATTGCTGGATGGCCACCAACACGCGCCTGCCCGGCAGCGACCGCCTTATGCTGACCATCGACCTGCAGGAAAGCGTGTTGATGTTCATCGATTTCGCCGATGGCTCGGTTTTCGACGACACGGCCGATCACGCGCTGTTCCTGGGCTCGCGCAAGGTGCTGTTCCGCTCGCGCGGGGAATGGGCCTGGACCTATCGCGATTCCCCCGAACGCCTGGTCGAAACCATCCTTGAAAGCACCGAGGTCGGCTTCGAGGTCCACCTCGCGGATGCGGGCGATATGGATGTCCTGAAAGGCCGCTGGGAAACCCGGGACGCGCAGCGGGCCTACGACACGTTGCGCGCAAGCTGCGGGCGCTGATAGGATCGCGCGGTAACGTTAACCAGGGGACCCTCATGAACGCACCGCAGAACATCGCCAATATCGACCATTGGCAGGAGCGCGTGGATCTGGCCGCCGCCTTCCGCTGGACCGTCCGTCTGAACATGCACGAGGCCGTGGCCAATCACTTCAGCCTGTCCATCAACGAGGACGGCACAAAGTTCCTGATGAACCCGGACCGCAAGCATTTCTCGCGCATCAAGGCCTCGGACATGCTGGTGGTGGATGCCAATGATCCCGAAACGCTGAACCGTCCCGGTGCACCGGACCCGACCGCATGGGGCCTGCACGGCGGGTTGCACCGCGCCTGCCGGCACGCACGCTGCGCGATGCACGTCCACTCCATCCACGCCACGGTGCTGGCCTGCCTCAAGGACAAGCGCCTGCCGCCGCTGGACCAGAATGCGGCGATGTTCTTCAACCGGCAGGCGGTGGATGACCAATACGGCGGGCTGGCCTTCGAGGAAGAGGGAAAACGGTGCGCCGAACTGATGGCCGACCCCAAGGTCAAGACGCTGGTGATGGGCAACCACGGCATCATGGTGATCGGTGACACGGTGGCCGAGACCTTTAACCGGATGTACCTCTTTGAACGCGCGGCGCAGATCTACATCACCGCGCTGCAGACCGGGCAGACGCTGGACATCCTGTCGGACGAGGTGGCCGAAAAGACCGCCCGCGAGATCGAGGAATACCCCGGTGGCGACCATCGCCACCTGGACGAACTCAAGGCGATCCTCGACGAGGAAGGCTCGGACTACGCGACCTGATTGTCAGATCCGGCTGTTCAGGCCCGGGTGAAGGTCACCACCCGGCTGAGATCCCGCGCATGCGGGCCGGAGGCTTCCGGCCCGTAGATGCGGACCTCGCGCACCGCGAGATCGGCAATCCGCGGACCCAGTTCCGCAAGGCGGGCGTCATAGCCCTTGGCCTCCCAGTGTTCGGCGTTGATCGACAGCGCCACGACACCGCCCGGGCGCACGACGCGCAGCACCTCTTCCAGCGCGTCGGGCCCGACGTGGCCGTGGGTAAAGGTGCCCGAACTGGCCGCACCTGCATAGGCCCCGTCATCCACCGGCAGACGCTCCAGCAGGTTGCCGGCGAACAGCCGCGCATAGAGCCCCTTTGCCCCGGCGACATCCAGCATCTCTTGCGAGAGGTCGGTGGCGTCCACCGGGCCGATACCGCAGGTTTTCAGCGCCGCGCCCAAGAGGCCGGTTCCGGCGCCCAGGTCGATCACAGGCCCCTGCCCGCCCACAGAGGCAAAGGCCTCTGCCACGTGCAGCGGCAGCATGTAATCCATGTCCACGGCGAATTCGTCGTCATAGGTCGTAGCCCACTCGGCGTAGAGCCTGCGGTTGTCGTCGGGGGTTTGCAGCGCGTAGGCCGCTTCCAGATCGGGATCGTCCTGCATGGGGTCAGAGCCTAGTCGCGCCACCCCCACGCTGTCCAGTGCCGGGCGGTTCAGCGCGTCCGCAACCCGGTTTCATACAGCAGGCCCTTGCGCTTGGCCTCGTAGTAATAGCCCCGCGCGTACCACTTGATCGAGTTGTCCCAGTCCCCATCCGCCACGATATAAGCGCCCTTGAGGTACTTCAGGCCGTATTTCAGGTTGGTGTCCGCATCCAGAAGATCGCTGTTCTTGCCCTGGAACCCCATCGAGCGGGCGGTCTGGGGCAGGATCTGCAAGAGGCCCCAATAGGGTCCGGCCCGCGCGGCGGGATTGTGGGTGCTTTCACGGATGGCCAGCCGATGCACCAGCCCCCGGGGCAGCTCGTAGTGATCGGCCCAGCGGTTGATCTTGGCGCGCAACTGCGGCGTTTCGTTCGGATGCAGGGGGATGGCGCCCTGTGCGGGACCGGCCTCGGCGGGTTCGCGCCGCCCGGTGGAACAGGCGGCGACTGCGGCAAGAGCCGACAAGAGAAACAGACGACGGGCCAGCATGCGAGTATCTCCGAAAGGTGCGCGCTGTCCTAGCGCGCTGTCAGGCCCTGCGCGAGTCCGCTGGCGCGGCGTCGGCAAAAGCCCGCCATGGTACAGCAGATCGGCAGCCCTGCGCCAACCGCCCCACCGTCCGCGACATCGCGTCAAGACTTGCATCTTGACGCGCGCGGCGCCACCTAGGGCGCATGACAAAGACCCTGCTCTCTCTTGGCCACGGATATTCCGCGCGGGCGCTGGCGCCGCTTCTCCTGTCCGAAGGCTGGGAGGTGATCGGCACGACTCGCGATCCGGCCAAGCTGGAGGCCATGCGCGCCACGGGCGTGACACCGATCCTCTGGCAGGAGGACAGCGTGTCAGAGGCGCTGGACCGCGCGACGCACCTGTTGATGTCCGCCGCCCCCGACGCCGAGGGCGACCCGGCGCTGCGGCTGGCGGGCCCCGCCATCGCGGCGCGCGCGCCTGACATCGAATGGGCCGGCTACCTGTCGACAACCGGGGTCTACGGCGACCATCGGGGCGGATGGGTGACAGAGGACACGCCGCTCGACCCGGCCACGCGGCGCGGGCAATTGCGGGTCGAGGCAGAGACCGCCTGGGCCGCCGTGCCCGGCCTGCCGCTGCATATCTTCCGTCTTGCCGGAATCTATGGCCCCGGTCGCGGCCCCTTTGCCAAGCTGCGCAAGGGCACCGCGCGCCGCATCATCAAGCCGAACCAGGTCTTTTCGCGCATCCATGTCGAGGACATCGCGCAGGTCCTGCGGACCTCCATCGCGCGGCCCAATCCCGGCGCGGCCTACAACCTGTGCGACAATGCCCCGGCCCCCCCGCAGGATGTGATCGCCTGCGCCGCCGAGATGCTGGGGATGCCGATCCCGCCCGAAGTCCCCTTTGAAGAAGCGGACCTCAGCCCGATGGCACGCAGTTTCTACGGCGAAAGCAAGCGCGTCTGTAACGCACGCATCAAGGAGGAACTGGGCGTGACCCTGCGCTATCCCGATTACCGGAGCGCGCTGGCGGCCATTCTTGCCGCCGAACAGGCGTCCGGAGGATGAAGGACGCCCAAGAGGCGCCGGACCCCGAAACGGTGCGCAATCCGCAAAGCTTGGGCGACCTGCTTGAGGCGATGCGCCCCGAAGACGGCGCCGAGCGGATCTCTGTCGAGACGGTCCTCAGCCGCGTCGGCGACCAGTCCTTTGTGGCGGTTATCCTCGTGGTGGCTATCGTGCTTGTCTCGCCCATTTCGGGCATTCCCGGGACGCCCACCTTGGGGGCGCTGATCACCATCCTGGTTTCGGTACAGGCGCTGTTGGGGCGGCGTCATCTCTGGCTGCCGAAGTTCCTCCGCCGCCGCAGCATCAGCGCGCGAAAGATGAACCGCGCGATCAACTGGCTCAGCCGGCCTGCGGGCTGGATGGACCGGCACAGCAGCGGGCGGCTGCGGCTGCTGAGTTCGCGCGCCCTGCGGCCCTTTACCTTTGCCGCCGTGACCCTGATCGCGATCTCCTGGCCGATCCTGGAACTCTTGCCCTTCGTGACCTCTTTCTTTGCCGGGGCCGTATCGATGATGATGTTCGGGGTGATGACCCGCGACGGGATCTACCTGCTGGCCGGCTATGTGCAGGCGGGCGTGCTGGTACTGATCCTCGCCTCGATCTGGTCGGGCCTGATATGAAAACGGCGCCCCCTTCGGGGCGCCGCAAATTCATGTCCGAACTGCCTGGCGCAGCTCAGCTGCGCACCAGCTTCTCATAGCTTTCCGAGATCTCGCGCGTCATGGCGCCCACCTCGAAGTTGAAATCGCCGATCTGGCCCACGGGCGTGACCTCGGCGGCGGTGCCGGTCAGCCAGCACTGCTCAAAGCCTTCCATCTCTTCGGGCATGATGTGGCGTTCATGCACCTTGATCTGGCGATCCTGCAACATGCTGATGACGGTTTGACGGGTCAGACCGTTGAGGAAGCAGTCGGGCTTGGGCGTGTGCACCTCTCCGTCCTTGACGAAGAAGATGTTGGCGCCGGTCGCCTCGGCCACGTAGCCGCGGTAATCCATGAACAGCGCGTCGGAACAGCCCTTGGCCTCGGCCGCGTGTTTCGACGTGGTGCAGATCATGTAAAGACCGGCGGCCTTGGCATGCACCGGGATCGTCTCGGGCGAAGGCCGCTTCCACTTGGAGATGTCGAGCTTGGCACCCTTCATCTTGGCGTCGCCATAGTAGTTGCCCCAGGACCAGGCTGCGATGGCCAGGCGAACCGGGTTGCGCGCCGACGCGACCCCCATGTCCGGCCCCGCGCCACGCCAGGCCACCGCCCGGACGTAGGCGTCGGTCAGCCCGTTGGCCGCCAGGACGGCCACCTTGGCCGCCTCGATCTCATCGACGGTGTAGGGGATTTCAAAGTCCAGCTCGCGGGCCGAGAAATGCAACCGCTCCGAATGCTTGCGGGACAGGAAGATCTTGCCGTTGTAGCAGCGCTCGCCCTCGAAGACAGAGCTGGCATAGTGCAGCCCGTGGGTCAGTACGTGCACATTTGCCGCCCGCCAGTCCACCATCTGACCATCCAGCCAGATCTTGCCGTCGCGATCGTCATATGCTCCATCTGCCATCTTCTCTCTCCTCATGTGCAGCGGGCCAAAATTTTCGATTGTTGCGCGAAAAGCGTCCGGAGTGGACATAAAGTTGCGCTAAATCTGCGACTCGCTACCAGTTGACTCTTGGAATGTCAACAAGGCTGACTTAAAATGCCCAAAAACCAGGAGGGGCAGAAATCATGTCAGAGGGGCGCAGCCCGCAGGGTGAGACCCTGCTTTTCCTTACCGACGAGCAGTTGCGACAGGGTGCGGAGGCGATGTTCTTTGCCTACAGGGGCTTTACCGCCGATCCCGACCGGATTCTGGACGGGCTCAGCTATGGCCGCGCGCATCACCGGGCGCTGCATTTCATCCATACCGCGCCCGGCACGACGGTGAACAACCTCTTGACCATCCTGGGCGTGACGAAACAATCGCTGAACCGTGTCTTGCGCACCCTGATCGAGGATGGCCTTGTCGAAAGCCAGGTCGGTCGTACCGACAAACGGGAACGTCACCTGTACCTGACCGAAGCCGGCGAGGCGCTGGAACGCGAGCTGTCGGACGCCCAGCGGACCCGGATGCGCGCCGCCTTTCGCGATGCCGGCCCCGAGGCCGTCGCGGGCTTTCGCCGCGTGCTGGAGGCAATGATGGACCCCGAGATGCGGCGGCAGTATCACAAGCTGAGGGGAGGCCGGGGATGACCGAGAACGACGCGCATCTGCTCATCGTGGACGACGACGAACGCATCCGGGGGCTGTTGCAGAAGTTCCTGGTGCGCAACGGGTTTCTGGTGACGGCGGCCCGCGATGCGGCGCACGCCCGGCGGCTGCTGTCGGGACTGGATTTCGACATGATCATCCTGGATGTGATGATGCCCGGCGAAGACGGCGTCAGCCTGACACAGAGTATCCGCGAAACCTCGCAGACGCCGATCCTGCTGCTGACCGCCCGGTCGGAAACCGAGGATCGCATCAAGGGGCTGGAGGCCGGGGCCGACGACTACCTCGCCAAGCCCTTCGAGCCCAAGGAACTGCTCCTGCGGATCAATGCGATCCTGCGGCGGATGCCCGAACCTAGCGCCGAGGACAGCGCGCCCAAGCTGCTGACGCTGGGCGATTTCCGCTATGACATCGAGCGCGGCGAGATGTGGCAGGGCGAGGAGATGGTGCGCCTGACCGCGACCGAAAGCCAGCTGATGCGGATCTTTTCGGCCCGTCCGGGCGAGGCGCTGAGCCGCGCGAAACTGGTCGAGGAACTGGGCCGCGACAAGGGCCAGGCGCAGGAACGCGCGGTCGACGTGCAGATCACGCGGCTGCGGCGCAAGCTGGAGGCCGATCCGAAACAGCCGCGCTACCTGCAGACGGTGCGCGGCGCGGGATACATGCTGGCGCCCGACTGACGGGTTGCGGCCCCGGGCGTTTCGCGGTTTGGTCGGGCGGAGTCGCGCCCTCTGGGCGCGTTTCTGAGTATTTTTAGAGAGAAGAAACAGGGGGCGCGCGATGGCGACGGCACTTTTCACCCATGCGGATGCGCTGGATCACGTGACGCCCGAGGGGCACCCGGAACGGGTGGCGCGGATCGAACACCTGCTGCACGCTCTGGCCGGGCTGGACCTGGATCGCCGCGCCGCGCCCGAAGTGGAGGAGGCGCAGCTGCGGCTGTGCCACCCGCAGCGTTACATCGACCGGATTCGCGGCGGCGTGCCGGACAGCGGGCGCAACCAGCTGGACGCCGACACCTGGATGTCGCCGGGGTCCTTCCGCGCTGCTTCGCGGGCGGCCGGGGCCGCTGTTGCGGCGGTGGACGCGGTGCTGGGCGGCGAGGTGGACAATGCCTTTTGCGCCATGCGACCGCCGGGCCACCACGCCGAGCGCGAGACCCCGATGGGGTTTTGCTTCTTCGGCAACGTGGCGATTGCGGCCAAACACGCGCTGGAGGCGCATGGGTTGAGCCGGGTTGCCGTCGTGGATTTCGACGTGCACCATGGCAACGGCACTCAGGACCTGCTGTGGGACGAGGCGCGCACGCTGTTCATCGGCTCGCACCAGATGCCGCTCTGGCCCGGGACGGGCAGCGCGGAGGAACGCGGCGCCCATGACAACGTGCAGAACCTGCCGCTGCCGCCGGGGTCGGGTGGCGCCGAGATGCGCGCGGCCTGGGCCCCTGCATTGTCGCGGCTGCGCGCCTTCCGGCCCGAGCTGTTGATCATCTCTGCCGGATTCGACGCGCATCGGGACGATCCGCTGGCGCAGTTGGAATGGACGGTCGAGGATTTCCGCTGGATCACGCGCGAATTGTGCGCGCTGGCGGCGGATGAATGTGGCGGACGCGTGGTGTCCTGCCTCGAAGGGGGCTATGACCTTGGCGCGCTCAGCGACAGCGGCAAGGCGCATGTGGAGATACTGATGGAGGCGGGCAGATGAGCGAGACCCCGGTCGAGGAAATGAGTTTCGAACAGGCAATGGCCGAGCTGGAAAAGGTCGTGGGCCTGCTGGAACGCGGCGACGTGGCGCTGGAAGAGTCCATTTCGCTGTACGAGCGCGGCGCGCAATTGAAGAAACGCTGCGAGGACAAGCTGAAGGACGCCGAGGAAAAGGTGGCGGCCATCACGCTGGACGGCGACGGCAACCCTGTGGGGACGAAGCCGGTCGAGGGGCTCTGATGGGGTTTCCGGACGGGCTGGCAGAGGCGGCCCGGACAATCGAGGATCATCTGCGGCACGTCCTGTCGGAGTCGGGCGACCTGCCGGTGATCCGGGCAATGAGCTATGCGGCCTCGGGCGGCAAGCGCCTGCGCGGCTACCTGGTGCTGGAAGGCGCGCGCATTCATGGCATCGCGCCCGCGCGGTCGATCTGGCCCGCCTGCGCCATCGAGGCGATCCATGCCTACAGCCTGGTGCATGACGACCTGCCCTGCATGGATGACGACGACCTGCGGCGCGGGATGCCGACGGTTCATCGCAAGTGGGACGAGGCGACCGCCGTGCTGGCGGGGGATGCGCTGCAGAGCCTTGGGTTCGAACTGGTGGCCCGTGAGGACTGCCATCCGGACGCCGTGGTGCGCGCCGACCTCTCGCTCAGCCTGGCCCGTGCGGCGGGGGCACGCGGCATGGTGCTGGGCCAGGCGCTGGACATGGCGGCGGAACAGGCGGACACGCCTCTGGACCTGGACCAGATCACCGCGCTGCAGGCGGGCAAGACCGGCGCACTGTTCGGCTGGTCGGCAGAGGCCGGCGCGCGAATGGCGCGGGCCGACATCGCGCCCCTGACCAGCTATGCCCGGGCGCTTGGACTGGCCTTCCAGATCGCCGACGACATCCTGGACGTCGAGGGCGACGCCGCCCAGATGGGCAAGGCCGTCGGCAAGGACGCGGGTCGCGGCAAGGCCACTTTTGTCAGCCTTCTGGGGATGGACGGGGCGAAACGCCGCGCCGAATCCCTTGTGACAGAGGCCTGCGACTGCCTATCTGTGTATGGCAGCGAAGCTGGAAACTTGCAGGACGCCGCGCGCTTCGTTATCTCGCGCCGGACCTGACCAGACGGAGGGCGCCATGAGCGACCGGCCCCAGACCCCATTGCTCGACCGCGTCCAAGGCCCGGCCGATCTCAAGCATTTCTCCGATGCCGAGCTGGAACAGCTGGCCGAAGAACTGCGGGCCGAGACGATCGCGGCCGTCTCTGAGACCGGCGGCCACCTGGGCGCGGGCCTGGGCGTGATCGAACTGACGGTGGCGTTGCACGCGATATTCGACACGCCCCGGGACAAGATCATCTGGGACGTCAGTCACCAGTGTTACCCGCACAAGATCCTGACCGGGCGGCGCGAGCGGATGTCCACTCTGCGCCAGAAGGATGGGCTGTCGGGCTTCACCAAGCGGTCCGAGTCGCCCTACGATCCCTTCGGCGCGGCCCATAGCTCGACCTCGATTTCCGCGGCACTCGGCTTTGCCGTGGCGCGCGATCTGGGCGGCGTCTGCGACACTGGCCACGGCGACGCGATCGCGGTGATCGGCGATGGCGCCATGAGCGCCGGCATGGCCTTCGAGGCGATGAACAACGCCGGGCATCTGGGCAAGCGGCTGATCGTGATCCTGAACGACAACGAGATGAGCATCGCGCCGCCGACCGGCGCACTGTCATCCTATCTCAGCCGCCTCTATGCCGAGGCCCCGTTCCAGGACCTCAAGGCCGCCGCCAAGGGCGCGGTGTCGATGCTTCCGGAACCCTTCCGCGAGGGGGCCAAGCGCGCCAAGGAGATGCTCAAGGGCATGACCGTGGGCGGCACCCTGTTTGAGGAGTTGGGGTTTTCTTACCTTGGGCCGCTGGACGGGCACGACCTGCACCAGCTGCTGCCGGTGCTGCGCACCGTGCGCCAGCGGGCGACCGGGCCGATCCTGCTGCATGTGCTGACCAAGAAGGGCAAGGGCTATTCCCACGCCGAACATGCCCCCGACAAGGGCCACGCCCGGGCCAAGTTCGACGTGGTCACGGGCAAGCAGAAAAAGGCGCCGTCAAACGCGCCCTCCTACACCAAGGTTTTTGCCGAAGCGCTGTTGCAGCAAGCCGCCGAGGACCCGCGCATCTGTGCGGTGACGGCGGCGATGCCCGATGGCACCGGGCTGGATCTTTTCGCCGAACGCTATCCCTCGCGCTGCTTTGACGTGGGCATCGCGGAACAGCATGGCGTGACTTTCTCCGCCGGACTGGCGGCGGGGGGCATGCGGCCCTTCTGCGCGATCTATTCGACCTTCCTGCAGCGGGGGTATGACCAGGTGGTGCACGACGTCGCGATCCAGCGGCTGCCGGTGCGCTTTGCCATCGATCGTGCGGGCTTGGTCGGGGCCGACGGGGCAACACATGCGGGCAGCTATGACGTGGCCTACCTGGCTAACCTGCCGGGCTTTGTCGTCATGGCGGCGGCGGACGAGGCCGAACTGAAACACATGGTCGCCACGGCCGCGGCGCATGACAGCGGTCCCATCGCCTTCCGCTATCCGCGCGGTGAAGGCATGGGCGTCGAGATGCCGGAGCGCGGCGAGGTGCTGGAAATCGGCAAGGGCCGGATGATCCGCAAAGGCAAGGGCGTGGCGATCCTGTCCTTTGGCACCCGGCTGAAAGAGGTGCTGGAGGCCTGCGAAGCACTGGAGGCGCGCGGAGTTTCTCCCACCGTGGCGGATGCGCGCTTTGCCAAGCCGCTGGACAGGGACTTGATCCTGGGCCTGGCGCGGGACCATGACGCACTGATCACCATCGAGGAAGGCGCCATTGGCGGCTTTGGCAGCCATGTTGCGCAGCTGCTGGCAGAGGAAGGTGTCTTTGACACCGGGCTCAAGTACCGTTCGATGGTCCTGCCCGACATCTTTATCGACCAGGCCAGCCCGCGCGACATGTACGCGGTCGCCAGATTGAACGCCGAGGATATCGAGGCAAAGGTTCTGGACACGCTTGGCGCCGCGGTCCTGGACAAGCGGGCCTGACGATCAGGGACGGGGCCCGAGGCGCGGTGTTACAACATCGCGCGCAGCATGGCCGTATTGTTCTGGATCACCGCATTCAGTTCGGTCATACGGGCAAGACGTTGCTCGATGCCCTTCTGGCAGGCATCCAGTTGCTCGACGATCCCCTCCAGCTCCTTGCGTGACTGCTTGAGACTTGCGCTTTCGATCTTGCACATCATTCGGGTCGAACTGAGACCGGTGACATAGCGCTTCATGTCCAGAACGCTGCGGGCAAAGCGCTTGGCCTCGGCCTCCACCCGCACCAGAGACGCCACCGTTTCATCGAGAAACTTCTGGCGGTGGGCTGCAAGCTCCGCCATCTCGGACCTGGCATCCATGCTGTCGGGATAAAGCGCCGCGTCGGTTTCGAAGCACTCCATCATTTCGTGTTCCAGCGCGGAGGCAAAGCCAAGGAACTGGCCACACAGGATCGCATCTCGCATCCGGGCAAAGACACAGGCATCACCATCGACAAAGGTCTTTACCCAGGTCGACATCTCTTCGAGCATCTGGCTGTAGTTGACCGAGATCGCGCTGATCGCGGCACCGGCATTTTCCAGACGTGAGGCGATGATGCGCATGTTCATCGGCACCGTGCGGATCACCTTGAACGACTCTGTCAGGTCGGCGGTTTCCACGCCGACCTGCGCAATCGCCCGCGACATTTCCAGGAACCGGCGCTGCAACGGCTCGATGGCCTGTCCTGTCGCAGTGGCGCGCGCCTCGAACTCGATCGCCAGGGCCTGGCTCTGGAAGGTATTATAGTTGGAAAACCCCTGCGCCCTGATGGCGGCAAGCAGCGCTTCGGCGCTGTCCCTCGGGGCCAGCCCCTCTTCCTTTTCCCGGCGCAGCAGATCGGAATACAGGGCGGACACCGTACCAAAGAGATCGGAACTCGGCTTCAGCCGCGTCGAGATATACCCGCCCTCCGCCGGACAGACGAGCGCGAAGACCCAGTAGTACTTGCCGCTCTTGCTGCGGTTCTTGACGTAGGCGCCGGTTGGCTTGCCCGCCTTGATCCGGTCCCAGAGCAGGTGAAAGACCCCCTTGGGCATGTCCGGGTGGCGGATCAGCTTGTGCGGCGCCCCAAGCATCTCCTCCCAGGGGTAGGCGGCGACGCGTTGGAAGACGCAGTTCCCCGCCTTGATGATACCCCGGCCATCGGTCCGGGAATAGAACAGTTCCGTCAGGTGAAACGATGCCTCGGTGGCGGCAAAGCCGCTCTCTGCGGTAAAGCGGGGGGTGTGTTCCGTCATGTGTCAATCCTGAAGCAAGGATGCGTCGGAATGTACGCCGGCGCGGTGCCATTGAAGACGGGACAAAGACAACTGTCCCGGCGCGTCAGCTCTAGATCATCGACCGCAGCAGCGCGGTGTTGTTCTGAATGATGGCGTTGAGTTCCATCACCCTGGCCAGGCGGTCCTCGATTTCCTGTTGGCAACTGTCCAGCTGTTCGACGATCCCGGCCAAAGAGCTGCCGGATTCGGACAGGCTTGCGCTTTCGATCTTGCACATCATCCGGGTCGAACTGAGCCCGGTGACATAACGTTTCATGTCCAGAACACTATGAGCAAAGCGCCGCGCCTCGCGTTCCACCGACGACAGCCTGTCGATTGTCTGCTGCATGAACCGCTGTTCATGTTCCGTCAGCTCTGTAATTTCGCGGTCGATGTCGATCGTGTCCGGGTAGGCATCCTGACTGGTCCCGAACCCGGCGATCATCTCGCGTTCGACCGCCGATGCGAAACAGAGGAACTGGCCCATGTAGATGGCGCTGCGGATATGGGCAAAGACGCAATCGTCCCCCTCGACGAAGGCCTTGACCCAGGTCGACATCTCTTCGAGCATCTGGCTGTAGTTGACGGAAATCGCGCTGATCGGCCCGCCGACATTCTCCAGCCGAGAGGCGATGATCCGCATGTTCATGGGCACGGTCCGGATCGCCTTGAAGGCCTCGGTCATCTTGTCAGCCTCGTCCCAGACCTCGGCAATGGCGCGGGACATGTCGACGAAACGCTGCAGCATCGGATCAAGCGACCGCCCCATCTGGCGTGAGCGGGCCTCGAATTCCGTGGCAAGCGCATGGCTCTGGAAATTGTCATAGGTGGCAAAGCCCTGGTCGCGGATCCACTGCTGCAGGGTCCCTGCGCTGTCCGCCGGACTCATACCGTCCTGCTCGTGCTTCAGCATTGCGGCATACAGCGCCTCGACCTCGGCCCGCAGCGGCGAGACGGGTTTGATCCGGGTCGAGATATAGCCATCCTCGGTCGGCGCCACGAGCGCGTAGACCCAGTAGAACCGCCCGCAAATGCGCCGGTTCTTGACATAGGCGCCGGTGGGTTGGCCCGCCTTCAACCGTTCCCAGAGCATGTGAAACACGCCCTTCGGCATGTCCGGATGCCGGATCAGCTTGTGAGGGGCGCCAAGCAGCTCCGGCCATTCGTGTCCTGCGACCCGCTGAAACACCTCGTTGCCCGCCTTGATCATCGCCCGCTTGTCAGTGCGGGAATAGAAGGCCTCATTCACCTGGAACGTGGCTTCGGACTTGGACACCCCGGACGGGAATGCGGGATCGAGTTCGGACATGGGCGCGCCTCCTGCTTCGGGGCGACCCTAAAGCGCAAACCCTTTTCGAATCCTGAACGCAAACGCGCGGCACCGGGGTGCCGCGCGTCTGATTTCGATTGGATTTGATCCTTAACCCGGGCTCATGCCGCGCATCTTCTCCGACCGGCGGCGCAGCAGTTCGACCGTGGTCAGCAGCATGATCGAGATCGCCACGAGGATTGTCGCGACTGCCAGGATCGTCGGGCTGATCTGTTCCCGGAGGCCCGTGAACATCTGCCACGGCAAGGTCTGCTGCTGCGCAGAGCCGACGAAGATCACCACCACGACCTCGTCAAAGGAGGTGATGAAGGCAAACAGCCCGCCCGAAATCACGCCCGGCAGGATCAACGGCATCTGCACGCGGAAGAAGGTCGTGACCGGATCCGCGCCCATGTTGGCCGCCGCCCGCGTCAGCGAGCGGTCAAAGCCCACCAGCGTCGCCGTCACGGTGATGATGACGAAGGGAATGCCAAGCGCCGCGTGCGCCAGGACAACGCCCATCAGCGTCCCCTGCAGACCGATCCGCGAGTAGAAGAAGTACATGCCGGCGGCCGAGATGATCAGCGGCACGATCATCGGTGAAATCAGGATCGCCATGATGGCGCGGCGGAACGGGACGTGCTCCGAGCTGAGGCCGATGGCCGCCAGCGTCCCAAAGCTGACCGACAGGAAGGTCGCCAGCGGCGCGATGATCAGCGAGTTGCGCAACGCTTGCTGCCATTCCGACGAGGTAAAGAAGTCACGGTAGTGCTTGAGGCTGTAGCCCTCTGGGTCGAACCGCAGCATTTCCGGCGTGAAGGTAAAGAAATCCTCGGCGTTGAACGACAGCGGCATGACCACCAGGATAGGCGTGATCAGGAAGACGAAGATCGCACCGGCGATCACCCGAAAGCTGTATTCCCACAGCACCTGGCCGGAGGTCAGGTAGGGCGGCAGCGGGACGCGGTGACGGCCCATGCCGATCCAGTAGATGAACCAGCCGAAGAACCAGCCAAAGATCGCGCCGACCACCAGGCCCGGCAGGCCCCCCAGCAGGTAGCCCGCCACCGCCATCACGGCGACCAGCACCAGCTTGAAGGTCTTTTCCAGTTTCGGATCCAGCACTGCCAGCGCGACAAAGGCCAGCGCGGCCAAAATCACGAACCCCAGCAGCAGCCCCATCAGAACCGATCCATTGGCGGCTCCGACGAAGATCCCCGCAAATCCCCCTGCCGCTCCGACGACCGGAGCGGAAAACTGGATCGGCTGTTTGACGGCTTGTGTCTCGACGGCCATTGCTCAGCTCTCCTGCGTCTTCGGCGCGGCCTCGGCACGCGCCTTTTCGATTGCCGCCTGCATCATGTGCGGTCGGAATTCGGTGTTGTGGTAGATGCGGTAGCCCCGCAGCGTCCCGGCCAGGGCCAGGCCGGTCGACACCAGCGTGACCCAGACCTTTTGCGTCGTCACGTAAGATCCGACAGCCATGCAGAGCGTGGCCAGGACCGTCCCCGGGACCATCCGCTCACGCGCCCAGCCGGTGAAGGACAACAGCGGCATGGCAAGCGCCAGAAGGCCAAGTCCCAAGGCCGTGGCCTTGGCCCCCAGCAGCAGGGCATCCTTGTCGTGCATCACGAGCGACAGGATGAACCCCGCGGCCAGGCCGCCCACCATCCACAGGAGGGCGTGTTCGTAGCGGCCCCTGGCCCAGAGCGCTTCCCACATCGGGTCGCCGGGTGCGCCTTGCAGCGTGGCCATCATCAGCCCCCGAGCTTCACGTTGTCGATGCCGACGATCCGGTCGTAGGCCCAGTAGAGGATCAGCACGACCGCCAGCAGGATGGTCCCCAGCGCAGCCGCGAGGCCCCAGTTGAGCGACGACGAGATGTGATAGGCGATCCGGTTCGAGATGAAGGTACCGGTGGTGCCGCCAACGATCTCGGGCGTGATGTAGTAACCGATCGACAGGATGAAGACCAGGATGCTGCCTGCGCCGATCCCCGGCACGGACTGCGGGAAATAGACCCGCCAGAAGGCTGTCCAGTTCGTCGCGCCCAGCGATTTCGCCGCACGGACGTAGGTGGGCGGGATCGTGGACATGACCGAATACATCGGCAGGATCATGAAGGGCAGCAGGATGTGGGTCATGGCGATGATCGTGCCCAGCTGGTTGTTGATCATCACAAGGCGCGCCGCATCATCCACCAGTCCCAGCCAGACCAGCACGTCGTTGATGACCCCCTGTTGCTGCAGCATGACCTTCCAGGCCGAGGTGCGCACCAGAAGCGAAGTCCAGAAGGGCAGAAGCACAAGGATCATCAGCAGGTTGGCGGTGCGCATCGGCAGCGTCGACAGCAGGTAGGCCACCGGGTAGGCCAGCGCGATACAGCTGAAGGTGATGACGAGGCTCATGAACATCGTGCGCTTGAACAGCAAGCCGTAGATGCGTTCGTCCTCGTCCCGCAGAGCCGGGCCATCCGGCGTCTTCTGCATGTCCACGGCGTTCAGGAAATACCCGCTGGTATAGGCAGGGCTATAGGTCTTGATGGTCCGCCAAACAGCCAGATCCATCCAATCCTCGTCGATCTCTTCGAACGTGGATTTCAGGTCGGCGGTCTGGAAATCCGGACTGTCGACCAGCTCATCCGCCGCCTTGAGCATTTCGGCGCGGGGGCCGTCATAGGAGGAAACGTCGCCATCGCGCAGGTCTTCGTAAAGACGTGTCAAGACAATGGTCCAGGGTTCCTCCTCGAAGGGGCTGTCCTCGTCTTCGACGCGCACGAACTCTGCAAATCGGCTATACATTTCCGCCGTCCGGGGCAGGACATCGGCGATGCCGTCGCGCATCTCGAATGCGGGAATGGGATCGTTGAAATCCTCGTCGTTTTCCCTCGCCTTGTCCTCGGCCTCGACCCAAGCCTTGTAGGCAGCCACACTGTCGGCGGTGCCCATCAGTTCCGCCCAGGGCAGTGCCTCGTCCCAGTTTTCGTCAAGGTCCTCGAGTTGGTCCAGGTAGACCTCGCCGATGTCGTCCAGGCCGCGGCCCGACTTGCGGAAAAGCGAGGAAACGCCGGTCAGCTCGTAGTTCAGGCGCGAGCCAAGCCGTGTGTGGATCTTGTATTCCGCAGCCAGGAAAATATCGGTGTATGCTGCGTCAAAGACGGCGTTGTCGGGCAGTTCGCCGCTGGTGTCATCCCAGTCGGCCAGCGCCTCGACGGTGCGGGGCAGCGTGTCGCGCACGATCTGGTTTTCCACGGAGCGGAACAGCATGTCCGCGATGGGCGCGATGAATGTCAGCAGGACAAAGATCAGCAGCGGCGCGATCAGCGCCAGGGCGCGCATCTTCTGCGCCCGCAGCGCCCGTGCCAGGCTGCGTTTCAGAGGGGTGCCGTCGGCGGCCAGAACCGGCCCGTCATTGCCGGAACCGTGCGGCGGTTCGCCTTCCCGGGCGTCCAGTGCGGCTGCCTCGTGAAAGGCATCCTCTGGCGTCGGTGCGTCGGACGTCTGCGGTCCGGATCCCTTCAGCGTGCTCATGCCGCGCCCTCCACTAGAATGAGTGTGCCCTCGGAATGGGCTTGTCTGATTTTCACGAGATCCTGATAGGCCGGATCGTGATAAGCGGCCTTGGCCGCGTCGTAACTGGGATAGGCGATCACCACGTGGCGCGCGCCCAGTTCGCCCTCGAGCACTTCGGCCCTTCCGCCGCGCACGATGTACCGCGCACCGTAGCCGCGCATGATCGGGGTGTTGCCGTCGACATAAGGCTTGTAGGCCTCGGGATCCTTGACCGTCACATGGGCGATCAGGTAGCCCAGCGGCGCGTCGCCAGCCGGTTCGGGCAGATCCTCGTCATTGCCTTCGGCAACCATGATCGCGCTGGTCGCATTGGCCCTGCGGATCTTGGCAACGTCCTGATAGTCGGGGTCGTGATAGGCCTTCAGTGCTGTATCGTAGCTGTCGAACTCGAAGACGACGTGCCTCTCGTTGGCCGTTCCCTCGACAACTTCGGCCTGCCCGCCGCGTACCAGGGGTCTGGCACCGTGGCTCAGCAGGATCGGCGTATCCCGGGCAACGTACTCTTTGTACGGTTCGGGATCGGTCACCGTGATGTGGCCGATGATATAGCCCTTCGGCATGTGGTGTCCCCGTCGTTTATTTTGGTCCGTGGCGGGCGGTAGCGCCCGCCACGAACGATCTTGGTCTCACGGGGCGGGGACCATCCCCGCCACGGCGCGAGATCAGTTCTGGGCGAGCCAGGACTGGAATTTCGCGTCGATGTCGTCGCGGTAGTCAGCCCAGAACTCGTAGTTGTAGAGCAGGGTGTTGCCCGCGTTCGCCGGATCGGTCGGCATGTGCGGCGCCATGTCGATGCCCAGTTCTGCGTGCTGCGACACCATCGGGGCCGAGCTTTCGCGGGCCGGACCGTAGGAGATGTACTTGGCCTGATCGGCCAGACGCTGGGTGTCGGTCGCGAAATAGAGGAAGTCCTTCACACGCGCCAGAGCCTCGTCGGACAGGCCCTCGGGCACGATCCAGCCGTCCAGGTCGAACACCTGCATGTCCCAGAGCATCGCGACCGGCTGGTCCTGCTCCTCGATGACCGAGAAGAGACGGCCGTTGTAGGTCGAGCCCATGAAGACCTCGCCATCGGCCAGCAGCTGCGGCGTGTCGGCGCCGGCCGACCACCAGACAACCTGGTCCTTGATGGTGTCCAGTTTCGCAAGCGCGCGATCCTGGCCTTCGTCGGTTTCCAGAACGTCGTAGATCTCGTCCTTGGCCACGCCGTCACAGTACAGCGCCCATTCCATGTTGTTCAGCGGGCGCTTTTCCAGCGCGCGCTTGCCCGGATAGGTTTCCAGGTCGAAAACGGCGCAGACATCGGACGGCGGTTCGACGCCTTCCGGCACCATGTCGGAACGATAGCCGAACGTGGTCGAATAGACGATCTGCGGGATGAAGCAGTCGGAAACGATCAGGTCGCCGAAGTCGTCCTCTGCACCGGTGCCATCGGGGGCCTCGGCCAGGGTGTCGTCAAAGTCGATTTCCATCGCCAGGCCTTCGTCGCAGAGGCGGATCGCCGATGCGGCGGTCACGTCCACGAGGTCCCAGGTGATGTTGCCTGCTTCGTTCATCGCGCGCAGCTTGGCCACTGCCTCGGCAGAGCTTTCGTCCCAAGCGACCGACACATCCGGGTGCATTTCCAGATAGGGCTCGACATAGGCCTTCAGCTGCGAGTTCTGGTAGGCACCGCCCCAGCTCACGATGGTCATGTCTTTGGACATTTCCTGAGCCGAAACGCCCGCCGCTGCCACGGTCAAGGCCGTGGACGCCAGCAGTGTCTTTGTGAGTTTCATCAAATAACTCCCTAGTTCACCCGTTATCTTGGTTGAGGCGATGTTACGGGTACGAACCTCGCCCCAAGGTCTCGTCCCCACGCACGTGCAGACGGCGCAGGCGACGGCATTCGGATTACCCGGCGTCCAGCGCCCGGCAATCTTCGGGCAGCCAGCCGATCTCGATCTGGCTGCCGGGCTCCAGCCGCACCTGGTCAGGTGCGTTACGGGTCTTGATGACGAAGTCGTCATTGCCCGCGACACGGAGCCTCGTACGAAAGATATCGCCCATGTAGATGAATTCCACTACTTCGGCTTTCAAAGTATGGACGCCTTCCTTGAGACGCTCCTTGTTGAATTCCACCCGCTCGGGCCGGATCGAGACGCGCGTGCGCTCTCCGACCTCGGACACGTTGACCGGCGTGGCGTCCAGCACCTCGCCGCTGTCGAGCTTCACCACGCAGGTATCACCCTTGATTTCCTGCACCACGCCTTCCAGCGTGTTGTTCTCACCGATGAACTGGGCCACGAAGCTGTTCTGCGGTTTTTCGTACAGCTCGTCCGGTGGCGCCAACTGTTGGATTCGCCCGTCGTTGAAGACGGCGACGCGGTCCGACATGGTCAGCGCCTCGGTCTGGTCGTGGGTCACATAGACCACGGTGATGCCCAGCTGGTGCGCCAGGTTGGTGATCTCGAACTGCATGTGTTCGCGCAGCTGCTTGTCCAGCGCGCCCAGCGGTTCGTCCATCAGGACCAGCTCGGGCTCGAAGACCAGTGCGCGGGCCAGCGCGATCCGCTGCTGCTGACCACCCGAAAGCTGTGCCGGGCGACGGCCGCCAAAGGCCCCCATCTGCACCATGTCCAGCGCGTGCTTGACCTTCTTTTCCCGGTCGGCCTTGCCGATCTTGCGCACTTCCAGCGGAAAGCTGAGGTTCTCCGCCACGGTCATATGCGGGAACAGAGCGTAGTTCTGGAACACCATGCCGATGCCGCGCTTGTGCGGCGGGATGTTGTTGATGCTGACGCCGTCCAGCATGATTTCACCGTGCGTGGCGGTTTCGAACCCGGCCAGCATCATCAGGCAAGTGGTCTTGCCCGACCCCGACGGTCCGAGCATCGTCAGAAACTCGCCTTTCGGCATGCTGAGGTTCAGGTCTTTGACGACGAGTGTTTCGCCATCATAGCTCTTTTGCACGCGCTCAAAGGCGACAAATGCGTCGCCACTAGCTCCATCAGCCACGTCAGACTCCCTGTCTGTTATTTCGCGGATGTTTCTCCGCTGTATTGTGCTCAGACTAAAGCGCGTGACGTTTGGACATGCAAGCAAATCGCTGAAATCTGCGTATCCGGCAGGCAAATACGGCTCTTCCGGCTACAAAAACGGCGCCTGGCCGGGCGAATGGCAGGCCATTTGAACCGATTCGGGCAATATGCCTGCGCCCTTGACAGCGACTTTGGCCACACCCGCTCGGCAAGGCAGCCCCGGACGCCGGGTCAGCCTGTCCGTTTGGGCAGAGTCCGCGCCAGGGGTGCGGGCACGATCACCCGTGTCCCGGGCATGATCCGGCCCGCGATCTGCCGCAGGTGGTCAGGCCGGAACGCGATGCAGCCTTCGGTCGGAAACCCCGGTCGGCGCCAACGGTGCAGAAAGATGGCAGACCCCCTGCCCCGCTCGGCCCGGGGCCAGTTCCAGTCGGTCAGCAAAACGAGATCGTAAAGCCGATCGGCCCGACGCAGGCGCTCATGGCTCCACCCGTAGGGCGCACGCACCATGAGATTGTAATCCTCGTGCGCGGGATCGTCCGACCACAGATCGCCCGGCCCGATCGGCACCGCCCACTCGGCCGGGCGCGCGATCCGGTCGGGACGATAGAGCATGCCGGTGATGCGGTGCACCCCCGCCGGGGTGGCGCCGTCCCCCTCGCGCTTGTCCGTTGTCACGCCGCCCCGCCCCACCGAACAGGGCCAGAGCCGCCCCGCGAAGCGCAGGCCCCGCGGCGTCAGGATCATGTCGCGGGCGCTCATCGTATCCCGGGTTCCAGGTCGCGCGGGTCGTCGACCTCGACACGCCAGAAATCACGCGCCTCAGGGGGCAGAGCGGCCAGCGCCCTGTCCCAGTCCGGCCCCCGGATGGCACGGCGCAAGGCCCAGGCCACCGCCTCGATGCAATTGTCCGGGGTCAGGTTGTGATCCGGGCGCAGTGCCTGCGCCTCTCGCGTCAGGGCGTCGCGTGGCGCCCAGGAGGCGGGCGGCACCTCGGGCTGCCAGCCGGCGACAAAGATTGCCCTGGGCACGCTGGGCAGCACGCTGGCAAAGCGCAGCCCCTGTTCCGCCGTCACCCGCCGCCGAAAGACATGAAAGACCCCGTCCAGCGCCGTGTAGGCCATGTTGTCGGACTCGAGATCCATCCGCGCCTTCACGTCGTCCAGAAAGGCGCGGTACTCTTGGCTTGCGTGGCGGTATGTCCAGGGCTGCGGCACGGGTCAGGCCGCTTCGGCGCGGCGCAGGCGCTGCATCGCCTGCGCCGCGATCTCGAAGGACCGCAGACGCGCCGCATGATCGTGGATCTGCCCGGTCAGGATCACCTCGTCCGGCGCAAACTTGTCAATGAAGCCGCGCAGTTGCGATTCAACCTGCGCCGCGTCGCCCACCGCGCTGATCCGCAGTGCCTCGTCCAGCGCCGGCATCGCGCCCGCCGGCACCACCGAGGAGAGGTCATCGACCGGGGCCGGCAGCTTGCCCGGCTTCCCGGTCCGCAACCGGTAAAAGGCCTGCTGCATTGTCGTGCGCAGCCTGCGCGCCTCGGCGCCTGTATCGGCGGCAAAGACGTTGATCGCCACCATCGCATATGGCCGGTCCAGCGAGGCCGAGGGCCGGAAATGGCGCCGGTAAACCTCCAGCGCCTGTTCCAGCATCTGCGGCGCGAAATGCGAGGCAAAGGCATAGGGCAGCCCCAAGAGCGCCGCCACCTGTGCGCCATGCAACGAAGAGCCCAGGACCCACAGCGGAACCTCGGTCCCCTCGCCCGGCAGCGCGCGCACCGGGCGGCCCTCCTGCGGCGGTCCCAAGAGCTCGCGCAGTTCGCCCACCTCGGCGTGGAACTGCTCGGCCCGTTCTGGATGCACCCCCAGTGCCCGCATCACCATGCCGTCGCCCCCCGGCGCGCGACCAAGGCCAAGGTCGATCCGGTCTGGGTAGAGCGTCGCCAGCGTGCCAAAGGCCTCGGCCACGGCCAGAGGCGCGTGGTTGGGCAGCATGATGCCCCCTGCCCCGACGCGCATCCGGCTGGTCAGCCCGGCGACATATCCGATCAGAACCGCCGTCGCCGCCGAGGCAATGCCGGGCATATTGTGATGTTCCGCCATCCAGTAGCGGTGATAGCCCCAGGTTTCGGCATTTTGGGCAAGGTCACCGGTGTTGCTCAGCGCGTCGGCGGCGGTGAACCCCTCGGGCACGGGTGACAGGTCTAGCAGGGAATAATGCATGCGGATCTCTCCTTTGCACCGAAGCTAAGCATGCCACGGGCGGGCACAAGGCCCGCCGCCCGGAAAGCCAGCCGGTTACAGCAGGTGTCCTGACTTCGCCGCCTTCACCGCAAGGTAATGCGTATTGTGCGCCGTCTCGCCCACCTTCAGAGGCACGCGCTCGGCCACCCCGATGCCGCAGCTTTCCATCATCCGCATCTTGGCCGGGTTGTTGGTCATCAACCGGACCGCAGAGAACCCCATCTTTTCAAGGATCTGCGCGCCCAGCCGGAAATCGCGCTCATCATCCTCGAACCCCAGCCGGTGGTTGGCCTCGACCGTGTCGAACCCCTGGTCCTGCAAGGCATAGGCGCGCATCTTGTTGGCCAGCCCGATCCCGCGCCCTTCCTGTTGCAGGTACAGAAGGACGCCCGCGCCTTCCTGCCCCATCTGCATCAGGGCCGCGTTCAACTGCGGACCACAGTCGCATTTCAGCGACCCCAGCAGGTCGCCGGTGAAACAGGCCGAATGCAGACGCGCCAGCACCGGCTGCGCGCGGTCGGGACGGCCGATCTCGATCGCGTAATGCTCTTCGGACCCGTCAGCGGGGCGATAGATGTGCAGCCGCGCGTTCTCGGCCGCGCGCAGGGGCACGCGGGCCGAAACCACATGCTCCAGTTCCGGCAGCGCCTCCAGCAGAGGGGCCGCCTCTGCGCCATCGATCTCCAGCAGGCCCCGCGCCGCGGCGGTCCCCGGGTCCACCGGCACGACAAGGGCCGCCGGCAACAGACGAGCCCCCTTGCACAGCTGCAGTCCCAGCCGGTGCAGCATGACCGCGCCTTCGCGCCGGGTCTGCAACGGGCCCTTCATCGGGTTGGCCAGGTCGTCGGCGGGATCGGCAAGGTCCTGCACCCAGGACAGGCGTGCATCCTCGGGCACGATCACCCGCGCCACGTCACCATCATAGGCCCGCGCCTTCAACGTGGCCGCCCGCCGGTCGGTCAGGGCCAGGTCCAGCGGTCCCAGCGCGCGCATGGCGCAAAGCCGCGCCTCCGATAGGGTCTCTGCGGCGGCGACAAGCACATGCGCGCCCTCTGCGCGCAGCCCCACGGGAACCCCCATGCGCAGGTCCGCCCGGGCCCGCGCCAATGTTTCATTCAGGTCCGGCCCCAGTCCCAACTCTTCACCCTCCGGCTGGCCAACTCCCCGGCATCCTGTAACATTTCCGCCCTCAGCACACGAGGACGTGAATGTCTTGCAGCAAAGCTTGCCGGAGGCGCACTCTGTCCACATCTGCGGTAAAAGGCAACACGGAGGGCCGCACTATGGCGCAACTGCGAAACATCCTGCTGGTCGACGATGAAGAGGACCTGCGCGAGGCCCTGGCCGAGCAACTGGTCATGACCGAGGACTTCGAAGTTTTCGAGGCGGACGCAGGCGCCAGCGCGATGGCCCGGGTCAAGGAACAGATCTATGACCTGGTCATTCTGGACGTCGGCCTGCCCGATACCGACGGGCGGGAACTCTGTCGCCTGATGCGCAAACAGGGCGTGAAATCCCCGATCATCATGCTGACCGGCCACGACAGCGACGCCGACACGATCCTCGGCCTCGACGCGGGCGCCAACGACTATGTGACCAAACCGTTCAAGTTCCCGGTCCTGCTGGCACGCATCCGCGCCCAGCTGCGCCAGCACGAACAGTCCGAAGACGCGGTGTTCACCGTTGGCCCCTATACCTTCAAACCCTCGATGAAGATGCTGGTCACGGAAGACGAAAAAAAGATCCGCCTGACCGAGAAAGAGACCAACATCCTCAAGTTCCTCTACCGCTCGACAGAGGGCGTGGTGCCACGCGACACGCTGCTGCACGAGGTCTGGGGTTACAATGCGGGGGTGACGACCCATACGCTGGAAACCCATATCTATCGCCTGCGGCAAAAGATCGAACCCGATCCGTCGAACGCGCGCTTGCTGGTGACAGAATCTGGCGGCTACCGCCTTGTAAGCTGAGCGGCACACACTTAGGTCGCATTGCACGGAACAAAGATACACGGCTAAGTTTTGTTTCGGGCGGATTTGACCCAGATCATAGTTTCATGACTCGGTCATGTTTTAATAACTGCCTAAGAGTTCCCGTTGCATGTGCGGGTTATCGCATGCACCTCCCTGTTGGACCTGGCCGGGCACTTTGCCCGGCCTTTTTTTGTTCAGGCCCGTCAAAGGGATCCCGGGACGCTCTGCGGCGGGGTGAACCCGGCGTTGCCGTCAGGCCCGGAAATTGCGTCCCGCGCGCCCTAGGCGGCGGGATCGTTGCGCACCGGGTCCAGTTCCGCCTCGTCGCGCAGGTTGTCACGCAGGGTCATCACCTCGTCGCGCAACCGTGCCGCATCGCTCATGGTCAGCCCCGACCGTTCCAGGAAACAGCGCGCGATATCCGCACTTTGGACCTGCAGGGCGCGCCCCTCTTCGGTCAGCCGGATGCGTACCTGGCGTTCGTCCCCCGGGTCGCGGCGGCGGGTCACGAGGCCCTTGGCCTCCAGCCGTTTGACCAGCGGCGTCAGCGTGTTGGACGCCAGTTGCATCTGCACCGCCAGGGATCCCAGCGACCGGTCATCCGCCGACCACAGTGCCGTCAGCACCAGATATTGCGGATAGGTCAAACCAAGCGGGTCAAGCAGCGGCTTGTACGCCTGCTGCATGGCGTGCCCCGCCGAATACAGCGCAAAGCAGAGCATTTCCGAAGGGGAGAGCGAATTTGACATGACACAGGAATAGATCGTGCAGGAATAAATCGCAAGCATTGACAAATCCGCCGGCGGCACAGATGTTTCGCACACGATTAATTCCTGCGCGAAAGGAGAACATCATGAGTGTCGATACAAAGTACTGGACCGAGGCCTGGGCCACCGGCGGCGGTCGCAACGGGACCGCAGGGTTGAGCGACGGCAAGCTAACCTTCACCATGACCAGCCCGACGGAACTGGGTGGTTCGGGCAAAGGCCACAATCCCGAAGAGCTCTTCGCCTCCGGGTACGCCGCCTGCTACCTCGGCGCCATGCGCTTTGCCGCCCAGAACGAAAAGCTGGGCACCGTGCCGGAAGACGCCAAGGTCACGGCCCATGTCGGCATCGGGCCGCGCGATGAAGGCGGGTTCGGCATCAAGGTGAAACTGGCCGTCTCGATGCCCGGCGTCGAACGTGACGTGGCCGAGAAGATCGCCGAGCGCGGTCACTTCATCTGCCCCTATTCGCACGCGACCAAGGGAAACATCCAGGTCGAGACCGAAGTCGTCTGACCCCGTTTCGCGGGGCGCGCTCAGCAGCCCTGCGCCTCAATGAACTGGCGCACCGCTTCCTGCACATGGCGAAAGCGGTCGCCGCCCAGGTGCTTGCCACCGTACCACCGCGTCACCACGACGATGGTGTCGCGCAGGTCCTCGCGCTCCAGCATTCGCAGGATGACCATGCCTGCCCCGCTTTCGCCGTCGTCGTTTTTCAGAGGGCCGTCCTCTGTCAGGCAGGCCCAGGTGTTATGCGTGGCCTTGGCGAATTTCTTGCGCCGCTTCAGCTCTTTGAGGAACGCCGCCGCCTCATCGGCACTGCGGCACGGCCCGCCGGACACCGCGTAGCGAGACCCTCTGTCGGTGATGATATTTTCCAGAACCAGCACGGGGGCCTCAATGGGTCCCGGTGCGTGGCAGCCGGTCCAGGAATTCCGTCGGATTGAAGACATCCACGTAACCTCCGACACCGTAGGCCCGGCATTCCAGGAAACGGTTCGGCGCGCAGCGTCGGTACAGGTCGTCGGTCAGGGCCAGCACGCCATGCACGTCGTCGAAGGCCCAGCTGATCAGGAACCCCGGCGCACTGACCGCGCGCACCGAATTGCCGGTCGCCCCGTCCAACCAGACCGCGACCTCGTCCCGCTCCAGCGCCTCGCGTGGGGCCGGCAGGGCGTTTTCGCGGTATTCGTCCCACAGCATGACCTCGTCGATCCCAAGCGCCTCCAGGTAGTCACCCAGCATCGGTTCCATGATCGCGGGCAGGCAGTCTTCCTCGGGCGGATAGATGCCATGCGCCGTACAATAGCGGGTCAGCGCCGCGCGCATCTCGTCGTCGGTATCGTCGCGCTCGATGTTCAGCGCCCAGAGCCAGACGGTCCGGTCGAACAGCGCCCGGTCCCCGGCCCCGATCGCCTGCCGCACCGCTTCCCAGCGCAGCGGGCTGCCGCTTTGCTTGATGAGGTCGGGAAACTCCTCCGGCGCCGGGTTTTCGGGCATGGGCGGGGCCTCTGCCAGGGCGCTCAGCTCTTCGGCGGAGGCCACGTTGATGCGCGCGGGCCCGTAATTGGTCGTGTCGGGATGATGCCCGGGCACGGTAAAAAATGGATTATAGACCGCAAAGACATGGTCGTAATCGCGCGCCCACCATTCCAAGACGGGAAGCTCTGTCGGGGGATGCTGTATGGCCCGGCCGATATGATGCATGGGGTCCTGTCGTCGTAACCTATCAAAGTGCAAACGGGCGGCCCAAAGGCCGCCCGTCCGGGAAACTGCCGACGGCGCTTGCCGCCGGCGGACAGCGGGGATCACTCCTCCGCTTCTTCCTTTTGCTTGGTGATCTCTTCGCCGGTCTCCTGGTCGACCATCTTCATCGCCAGGCGCACCTTGCCGCGGTCGTCGAAGCCCAGCAGCTTGACGTAGACTTCCTGGCCTTCCTTCAGCACGTCCGAAGGATGGTTCAGGCGACGGTTCTCGATCTGGCTGACGTGCACCAGGCCGTCGCGCTTGCCAAAGAAGTTCACGAAGGCGCCGAAATCGACGATCTTCACGACCTTGCCCTTGTAGACCTTGCCCTCTTCCGGCTCTGCCACGATCGAATAGATCATGTCATAGGCCTTCTGGATGGACTCGCCGTCCGGCGAGGCGATCTTGATGATGCCTTCGTCGTTGATGTCGACCTTGGCGCCCGACACTTCGACAATCTCGCGGATCACCTTGCCGCCCGAGCCGATCACTTCACGGATCTTGTCGGTCGGGATCTGCATGGTCTCGATGCGCGGCGCGTGAACGCTGAACTCACCGGCCGACGACAGCGCCTTGGACATCTCACCCAGGATGTGCATCCGGCCTTCCTTGGCCTGGGCCAGGGCGGTCTTCATGATCTCGGGGGTGATGCCCGCGACCTTGATGTCCATCTGCAGAGAGGTGATGCCGTTTTCGGTGCCCGCAACCTTGAAATCCATGTCGCCGAGGTGATCCTCGTCGCCCAGGATGTCGGTCAGGATGCCGTAAGAGCCGTCCTCTTCCAGCACGAGGCCCATGGCCACACCGGCAACGGCGGATTTCAGCGGCACACCCGCGTCCATCATCGACAGCGAGCCACCACAGACCGAGGCCATCGAGGACGAGCCGTTCGATTCCGTGATCTCGGAGACGAGGCGGATCGTGTAGGGGAAGTCGGTCGCCGCCGGCAGGACCGCCTGCAACGCACGCCAGGCCAGCTTGCCGTGGCCGATCTCACGCCGTCCCGGAGGGCCGACGCGGCCCGCTTCGCCGACCGAATAGGGCGGGAAGTTGTAGTGCAGCAGGAAGTTGGACCGATAGTTGCCGTGCAGCGCGTCGATGATCTGTTCATCGTCGCCGGTGCCCAGCGTGGTCACGACCAGCGCCTGGGTTTCTCCACGGGTGAACAGGGCCGAGCCGTGGGTCCGCGGCAGAAGGCCGGTTTCGGACACGATGGGGCGCACCTGATCCAGCGCACGACCGTCGATGCGGCGGCCATTCTTGACCACGTCACCGCGCAGCACCATCGATTCCAGCTTCTTGATCGCCGAGCCGAGGTTCGGATCTTCCAGCTGTTCCTCGGTGAGGCCGGCCTTGATCTCTTCCTTGACGGCAGCGACAGCGGCGGTGCGCTCCTGCTTGTCGGTGATCGCGTAGGCGGCGCGCATCTTGTCCTCGCCCGCAGCCTTGACCACGTCGAACAGCGCCGAGTAATCCGGCGGCTGGAAGTCGAAGGGCTCCTTGGCGGCCTCTTCGGCGAGGCCGATGATCAGGTCGATGACAGGCTGGATCTGCTCATGTGCGAACAGAACCGCGCCCAGCATCTCGTCCTCGGTCAGCTCGTAGGCCTCGGACTCGACCATCATGACCGCGTCCTTGGTGCCCGCGACGATCAGGTCCAGGCGCTGCTCGGGATTGTTGCGCAGCTGGTCCATGTCCTCGACGGTCGGGTTCAGGACGTATTCGCCATCCTCGAAACCGACGCGCGCACCGGCGATCGGGCCCATGAAGGGCGCGCCGGAAATGGTCAGCGCGGCCGAGGCGGCGATCATCGCAACGATGTCCGGGTCATTGACCAGGTCGTGCGACAGAACGGTGCACATCACCAGAACTTCGTTCTTGAAGCCGGGGACGAACAGCGGGCGGATCGGGCGGTCGATCAGGCGCGCGGTCAGCGTTTCCTTCTCGGTCGGACGGGCCTCGCGCTTGAAGAAGCCACCGGGCACCTTGCCGGCGGCATAGTATTTTTCCTGGTAATGGACGGTCAGCGGAAAGAAGTCCTGTCCTTCTTTCGCCTGCTTCGCAAAGGTCACGTTGGCCATGACGCTGGTCTCGCCCAGGGTGGCGATGACGCTGCCGTCGGCCTGACGGGCGACCTTGCCGGTTTCCAGTGAGAGCGTTTCCTCGCCCCACTGCATCGACTTTTTCACTTCTTTGAACATCATGTATCCTCTTGGAGGCGCTCCGGCCCCTGCCGGTCCTCCGATCCAAATGGCGGCCCCATTGCCGCCGACCCCTTCATCATCCCATGCGCCGGGGTCCGGGCGTCACGTCTCAGATGATTGGCGCCATACAGCAGCGCGCGCCTTTTGTGAAGCCGTTGCGTACCATGCCGCCCGGCCCCGCAAGCAGTTTTTCCCGGCCGGGCAGGTCCCTGGTCCGGGCACGCCTGTTTCCATCATGGCCGTTTGCCGGATCACCGCGGCATGCTAAGGCCGTTTCGACCATTTCAATCGAAGCAAGTCCATGAACATCCTTCAAATTGCCTCTCTTCTCATCGTCCTTGCCGCCGTTTTCGGTACGATCAACTACTTCGTGCTGCGCCTGCCCTCGGCCATCGGCATCCTGGTCGTCGCCCTGCTGACCTCGATGGCCGCGCTCGGGCTGGACACCCTGGTGCCTTCGCTGACCATTGCCGAGGATCTGCGCGCCATCGTCACCGGCATCGACTTCTCCGACGCGCTGCTGGAGGGGATGCTGGGCCTCCTGCTCTTTGCCGGCGCCCTGCACGTCAAGCTTTCGGACCTGCGCTCGGTCTGGCCCACGGTCCTGTTGATGGCCACCATCGGCGTTGCGCTCTCGACCGCCGTGATCGGGTTTGGCTTTCACTGGCTGACTGGCGCGCCGCTGCTGATCGCGCTGGTCTTTGGCGCGCTGATCTCGCCCACAGATCCGGTCGCGGTCATGGGTGTTCTGAAAGAGGCCAAGCTGCGCAAGTCACTGGAAACGCAAGTCGCGGGCGAAAGCCTGTTCAACGACGGCGTGGGCTATGTGGTCTTCCTGGTGCTGGTCGGCCTGGCCTTTCCGGCGCTGTCGCAAGGTCACGGCGATGCCACCCAGGCAAGTCCCGCATGGGACGCGGTCAAGCTCTTTGCGCAAGAGGCGCTTGGCGGTGCGGTGCTGGGTCTTGTGCTGGGCTGGCTGACTTTTCGGATCATGCGCCACATCGACGATTACGCGCTCGAGGTGCTGATGACCCTTGCGCTGGCCTTTGGCGGCTATGAACTGGCCATCGCGCTTCATGTCTCGGCGCCCATCGCGGCGGTCTGCGCGGGCCTGCTGATCGGCGACATCGGCGCCAAACACGGTATGTCCGAGGAAACCCGCGAATATGTCGAGAAATTCTGGGTGCTGGTGGACGAGATCCTGAACGCCGTCCTCTTCATGCTGATCGGGGTCGAGATCTTTGCCGTGCAGCTGGAGTCCAACATGCTGGTGACGGGCGTGATCGCCATCGCGCTGGCGCTGTTCGGGCGCCTCTGCGCGGTGGTTGTCCCGATCCTGATGCTGCGGCCCTTTCGGACCTTCGCCCCCGGCGTCATGCCGATCATGACCTGGGGCGGGCTCAAGGGCGGCATCTCTGTCGCCCTCGCCCTGTCGCTGCCCGATAGCGAGTGGAAGCCGCTGATCCTGACCGTCACCTACGTCATCGTGGTCTTCTCGATCATCGTGCAGGGGCTGACCATCGGCAAACTGGCCAACCGGGTCGGGCGTGAGCCCGATCTGGTCTGAGTCCTGGTCGGAGTCACTGTCCCGCCTTTTCCAGCGTCGCGCGCTCTGCCCGGTTCAGCCGCGCGACGGCATCTTGCGGGTCCGAGGCCCGTTTCCAGATCGCCAGACAGGACCCCGGCGACCAGGGCAGGACCGCCCCGGCCATCCAGCGCCGCAGCGGGGCCGGCAGGCCGTCAAAGGCGCGCATGGCGTCGCCCTTGCGGCGGCGTGGCCGGATCGCCACGGCGCCGCGGTTGCGATTGCGGCGGCCTGGCATCAGGCCATCTCGCGCGCGTCGCGCCAGCGGGGGAAAGGGTCCGGGGCGTCGGCGCCCGTCACCTCGGGCACCAGGCAGGCCTCCAGCCGCGCCTTCAGGTCGGCCCAGTCTATGTCCGCACCGATAAAGACCAGTTCCTGCCGCCGGTCGCCAAAGGGCTCGGCCCAGTGCGCCAGGAAATACTCCTGCGCGCGGGCATCCTTGGGCCAGTTCTCCTTGGGGACGGTGGCCCACCATTTGCCCAGCGGCGTCACGCTGGACATGGCACCGGCAAGCGAGAACTCGGCCACCCAGTCGGGGCGCGTCGACAGCCAGAAATGCCCCTTGGCGCGGATCACGCCCGGCAGGCTCCCGTTCAGCAGCGCGTGAATACGCCCGGGGTCAAAAGGCTCGCGCGCCCGGAAAACATAGCTGGCAATGCCGTATTCCTCGGTCTCGGGAACGTGATCGGCAAAGCCGTACAGCTCTTTCGCCCAGGCGGCGTGTTCATGCGCCTTGTCGAAATCGAACAGCCCGGTTTCCAGGATCTCGGCGGTCGCCACCTCGCCCTGATCGGTGCAGATGATGCGCGCATCGGCGTTCAGGCTGCGGATGATCTTTTGCGCCGCGTCCACCTTGACCCCGCCCGCATCGCTGACCTTGTTCAGCACGACGACATCGGCAAACTCGATCTGGTCGGTCAGCAGGTCGACCAGGGTGCGCTCATCCTCCTCGCCCAGGCTTTCGCCCCGGTCCGCCAGGAAATCATGGCTGGAAAAATCCTCCAGCAGGTTGCAGGCATCCACCACCGTCACCATCGTGTCCAGCCGCGCCACGTCCGACAGGCTTTGCCCGGCGTCGTCGCGGAAGGCAAAGCTGGCCGCCACCGGCAGCGGCTCGGCGATGCCGGTCGATTCGATCAGCAGCGTGTCAAAGCGCCCCTCCTCGGCCAGCCGTCGCACCTCGACCAGCAGGTCCTCGCGCAGGGTGCAGCAGATGCAACCGTTGGACATTTCCACCAGCGTCTCGTCGGTCTGGCTGAGGTTGGCGCCGCCCGCGCGCACAAGGTCGGCGTCGATGTTCACCTCGGACATGTCGTTCACGATCACGGCGACGCGCCGCCCCTCGCGGTTGTTCAGCACCCGGTTGAGCAGAGTTGTCTTTCCCGCCCCCAGGAATCCGGAAAGCACGGTGACGGGAAGGCGGGGATCGGTGTCGGGCATGGTCAAACTCCCTATTCGGAAAGAAACAGGAATATGTAATAGTATAACATAACAGTCTCAGCCAGACCCAATCCCGACCTCGCAAAGAAAAACCGCGTTTCCCCGGGGAAACGCGGTCAATCCGTCCAGCGCTGGTGCGGTGCCTTAGCGGCGGATGCCCAGTCGCTTGATCAGGTCACGGTAACGTGCCTCATCCTTGCCCTTGAGGTAGTCCAGCAGCTTGCGGCGCTGGGCGACCATCATCAGAAGGCCACGACGCGAGTGGTTGTCCTTCTTGTGGGTCTTGAAGTGTTCGGTCAGGGTCGAAATACGCGAGGTCAGGATGGCCACCTGCACTTCGGGCGAACCAGTGTCGCCTTCCTTGGTGGCGTATTCCTTCATCAGGCGGGTTTTTTCTTCCGCAGTAATCGACATCGGGGTCTCCTTTCGGATCAAAGGGTTATGGCACAAGCCGGGATGTCGTCCAGCAAAGCCCGTGGAGAGGTCCGCCTAAGCGGATGCGCGCAGGTACGCGATTCCTGTCAGCTTGGCAAGCCCGGCCCGGTCCGACGCGCTCAGCCCGTCAGGTCCAGCGCGGCGGCATCGCTTTCTCCCACCAGCACGATCGAGGACAAGGGCGGCGCCTCGGCGGTGGGCAGACTGGCCAGCACCGCCCCGCCCAGGCGAATGTCCGTGGTGTCCGGATCATCCTTGCGGGCGGAGATCTCCAGCTCGGGCTCCGGTCCGCCGGCGCTGTCGTCATAGACGATCACCAGCTGATCTTCCTCTGCGTCATAATCCAGCGGCTCTGCCCCGGCAAGCTCCGCCGGGGCGTCCGGCTCATCGACCCGGAAGACATCCAGCCGCAACGCCCCTGCCCCGGTTTCCCCCGGCACACCTTCCTCGAAAGGGTCCGGCCCGGGCAGGTGGATCAACCCCATGCGCGCGAACAGTGACCGCCCTTCCTCAAGCGCGGCATCGTTCGACACGCTGCCGCCAGCCTCAACCGGTTGCGGAAAGAACTGGAACACCTCCAACGAGGCCGGGGACAGGGGCGACGGCGGCAGACCATCGGCGCCCTCATCGCCGTCGGCAACCGCATCGTCCCCATCGTCGCCGATGCTGACAATCGCCACCGACCCTAGCGCCATCAGTCCCATGAGACCGGCCAGTAGAAACATCGTTGCAGCCCCGTTGTCCGCTTGGCCGGCGCCGACGCGCAGCATGCCGCACCGATCCGGTTCAGGCCGCGACTATGGCACCACGGGGTAAAGCAAGGCTTACTCGGCCTCGTCGATCTTGATTTCCTCGATCAGCGCAGTTGCCAAATCGCCCAGGATCGGGATGAATTCGATCTGGCTCAGCAGCAGGACCACGGCAGAGACCAGCGCCGTCGCGCCCAGCGCCGTCCCCAGGCCCAGCATCATGCCGCGAAGGAACTGAAAGGCCATCAGCCGGGCCAGGTTGTTGTGGATTCGGACGAAACGATGCTCGTTCAGGCGCGTGACCTCGTCGGCCAGCCGCGCCACTTCCTGCCGCAGGGCATCGGTCTCTGTTTCAGGCGGCATAGCGCTTCTCCATCGGCCAGGGTTCGGGGTGGACCGCATACGACACATAGAGCGGATGGCGCGGGTGGCCCGCCTTTGTCAGGCCCAGGTGGCGCACATCGCCTCGCAACATCGGCGCCGCCCGTGGCCCGGCCCCCTGCAAGGCACCGTGGACACCCCAGGCGGCCAGCGTCAGGTCCGCCGCCCCCGACCAGTCCCGCAACAGCGCGGCATTTTCCGGCCCCTCCGGGTCCCCGGCGCGGCGCAGGTCCTGTGGCCGGGTGGCGCGAAAGGCAAACAGGTTGGCGATCCGCATCGCCCCATAGCCCAGCGCCCGCGTCCGCCGCTGGCAGCGCTCGATGGTCGGGTCGTTTGCCAACTCGCTTGCGGTCGAGGGGTTGAGCATCACGAACAGCACCTCTCCCGCGCCCGGGTCCCAGACCCGGCGCAAACCGTAACGATAACGCTCGCAAGGCGAATACCAGGCCGTGCTGCGCTCTCCATCCTTTTCCGCGTGCCTTTCGATCATGGCCGCAAGCTGCCCCGCGCGCCTCCGGGGTTCAAGAGCGATTGACATTCCCACGTGCCTGCGGCCCCCTGCCGCCACAGTCACGGAGCACCCTATGAACATCCAGATGATCGAGGCCGCCGCCACCCGGGCGCACGGCATCACCCGCCGCACGCCCCTGCTGTCTTCGGCGGCGCTGGACGCCATCGCCGGGCGCCGCGTCCTGGTCAAGCCCGAGTGCCTGCAGCACACAGGCAGCTTCAAGTTCCGTGGCGCCTGGTCGGCCCTGACCGCCCTGCCGGAGGACCAGCGCGCAAAGGGCGTGATCGCCTATTCCTCGGGCAACCACGCGCAGGGCGTGGCCCTGGCCGCGCAAAAGCTTGGCGTTCCGGCGGTGATCCTGATGCCCTCGGACGCGCCCGCCGCCAAGATCGAAGGCACCCGTAGCTATGGCGCCGAGGTCGTGCTCTATGACCGCGCCCGCGAAAGCCGCGAAGAGATCGGCGCCGCGATTGCCGCCGAACGCGGGCTGACGCTGGTCAAACCCTACGACGAACCCCAGGTCATCGCCGGTCAGGGCACCTGCGGGCTGGAGATCGCCGAGCAGGCCGCCGAAGAGGGTGTGACACGGGCCGATGTGCTGGTCTGTTGCGGCGGCGGGGGGCTGACCGCCGGGATCGCCCTGGCGCTTGAGGCCCGCGCGCCCGGCCTGCGCGTGCGCCCCGCCGAACCGGAAGGCTACGACGACACCGCACGGTCCTTGCGCGCAGGCACGCGAGAGAAAAACACCCAGGAGGCCGGCGGGTTGTGTGATGCGATCCTGACGCCCATGCCCGGCGAGCTCACCTTTCCGATCAACGCCCGGCTCTGCGGCCCCGGCGTGGTGGTGACGGAACAGGAGGTGCTGCGCGCCATGTCGCTGGCGCTGCGACACCTGAAACTGGTCGCCGAACCCGGCGGCGCGGTCGCCCTCGCGGCGGCGCTCTTTCACGGTGACGAGCTGGAGGGCGATGCGGTGATCTGCACGATTTCCGGCGGCAACCTGGATCCGGCCACCCTGGCCCTCGCGCTGAAAGTCTGAGCGCGGACGCCCAATCCTGAGGTCTGGAAAACCCCGCTCCCGACGTGGCGTCAACGTGCTATACTGCAGGCCTGACCCACCCGATGGGAGAAACCCATGTTTCGCCGCCTGCCCCTTGCCGCTGCTCTCCTGCTTGCCACGCCTCTGGCCGCGCAGCAGGACCGCCTGCTTGGCTTCGACCTCGACAGCTTCGGCAAGACCGTCCTCTCGCGCAAGCAGTTCGGCAGCGACGTCATCCCCGAGGCCGCCTACGGCGCCTACAACAACGAATTCATCTCGGCCTATTCCAGCCAGTCGGTCTTTGCCCGCATCGGACGCTCGGTCGGGCGGCTGGACGTGGCGACGGACAAGGGTGTCTTTCCCTGCACCGCCTTCCTGGTCGATGACGACATCCTGATGACCAACCACCATTGCGTGCCCGGCATCCTGGACGACAGCCGGACAGAGGCGAAATCCATCGTCGGCGTGCGGTTCGTCATGGGCTACACGCAGGAAGGCGTGACGGAGGGCACCAGTACCTTCCTCGTGGACCCGGTTCCGGTCGAGACGTCGAAACCGCTGGACTACACCCTGCTGCGTATTCTGGGCGACACGCCGGGACGCGACTTCGGCACGCTGGAACTGGCCGCCGTGACGCCACATGACAACGATCCCTACTGGATCATCGGCCACCCGATGGGCGAGGCCCAGCGAATCAGCCGTGAGAAATGCCGCGCCAATGCGCCCGCGCTGTCCGACAGCAAGCTGCTGCACACCTGCGACACGATGCCGGGGAACTCCGGCTCTCCGGTGATCGACGCGGGCACGCGGCAGGTGGTCGGGCTGCACCACGCCGGATCGGCCAACAACAGCGTCAACTACGCCATTCCGATGGCGGCGATCCTTGCCGCCTCGAACCTGCTAAAGCCCGCCACCGGCGGCGAGGGACCGGATGACGCCGAGGGCCGCGCCCTCACTCGCCTGTCAGACGCGCTGCTGATCGACAACGACGGCGACCGCCGCATCGCGCTGGAAACGCTGGTGGCAGAGGCCCCCGCCACCTCTGCCGCGCGCACCGCCTCGCGGCTGCTGGCAGCCTTGCAACCGGCCCCGCCACCGCCGCCCACTCTGGCCGAACGCATGGCCGCAAGCGCCGACGTGCAGGACTGTGACCGCCTCGCCGGGGACCGTTTCCACCCCGACCGCGCCGCGGGGCTGATGCGCAGCGATGGCACGGTCTTCGAAGCAATGGACGCCGAGGCTGCCATCGCCGCCTGCAAGCGGGCGCTGGACAGCTTTCCCGACCATCCCCGCATGACCGCCTTCCTGGGCGAAGCGCTGAGCGCGGCGGAACGCTATGACGAGGCCTTTGCCGCCTACAATACCTCTGCCCGGGCCGGCGATGCCATCGGCCAGGCGGGCTTGGGTGTCGCCTATCTCTGGGGACTGGGCACCGAAAGGGACGCGGCCAAGGCCCGCGACATGTTCGAGAAATCCGCAGCCCGGGGCCACCCCATCGCCAAGACCGGACTGGGCGTGATCTATCAACACGGCCAGGGCGTCCCCGCCGATCCCGAGCGCGCCCTGACGCTCTACCGCGAGGGGGCAGAGGCCGGCTATCACGGCGCACAGGACCAGATGGGCGATCTCTACCTGGCCGGGACCATCGTCGAGCAGTCGGACAAAACCGCCGCCTTCTGGTTCGCCAAGGCCGCCGATCAGGGCAATGCCGCGGCGCAATTCAACCTCGCGCTCCTGTACGAGAACGGTCGCGGCGTTGACAAGTCCATGACAACAGCCGCCCGCTGGTACGCCGCCGCCGCCGAACAGGACCACGCAGAGGCCCAGCAAGCCCTCGGCACGCTCTACCTCAACGGCACCGGCGTCCCGGCGTCCGACACCAAGGCGGCCGAGTGGTATCGCAAGGCGGCGGCGCAGGGCAATGCGCTCTCGCTCGCCGGCCTCGCCTGGATAACGGAACAGGGACGCGGTGTCTCAGCAGACCCGGCAGAGGCGGCGCGGCTCTATGTCGAAGCCCTGCGCGCCGGCAATGACTGGCCCGCAACCCGCGACACCGCCGAGTGGCCGCGCGACACGGCCCGCGCCCTGCAAGAGGCGCTGGCCCGCGCGGGCGTCTACCAGGGGGCGACAGACGGGCGCATCGGCCCGCGTACGCGCGAGGCGATGCGGAGCTTGCTGCCCTGACGCCCGCCCGGTATCACCCCTGCCTTGCGCCCTGTAACCCGCCGCTATAGGAGGGTCAGTCAATGCGAAAACAGTCCCCAAGCCCGATGATCCGCTCCTTGCTCACAGCCCTTGCGGCAGGCTGCCTTCTGGCCGGCCCGGCCATGTCCGAGTCCGACAACGTTTTTCCGCGCGACAGTTTCGGGGACATCGTCCTGCCGCTCCCGCTCTGGCTGCAGAGCGAACAGAACGAGGGCTACAACCCTTACGGAGAACCCAAACTCACGGCGGTCACCCGTTTCGGCAAGACCTCGGCAATCGCACGGGCCGGGCGTCCGGTCGGCCGGCTGGATGTCGCCACCGGCACCGGCGTCATGTCGTGCACCGGTTTTCTGGTCAGCGCGGACCTGCTGCTGACCACCGCGCTCTGCGCCCAGGGCAAGGTGCGCGCGACCAGTGACGGCCCGGATGTCCAAGCCATTCGGTTCACCCTGGGCTATCTGGATAAGTCCGATCCCGAGAGTGCAGAGGTCTTCGATGCCGATACAACCCCGGTCGAAATCGACGAGACCCTGCACTACGCGGTTCTTCGGATCTCGTCGGGCAAACCGGGCGACCTCTATGGCACCCTCGCTCTCGCCCGGCGTGCCCCCCTTGATTTCGAGCCTCTCTGGCTTTTGGGGCACCCTTTCGGCTTTCCCCAGCATGTCGCCCGCGAAGACTGCTGGTCTGCCACCCCTGCCCTGCTGGACGGGAATCTGCGGCACTCCTGCGATAACCTGCCCGGAAACCAAGGCTCGCCGCTTGTCGATACGCAGGAAAACCGGGTGATCGGCATGCATTTCGGCGGATTCAGGACCGGCGTCCAACACGCGATCCCGATGCGCCGCATCCTGGACAGCTCAAGCGTTCTCAAACCCGCGGATCAGGACTGATCCGGCTCAGTCCAGCCGCCGCGCCTCGTCCTGAAGCATGACCGGGATACCGTCACGGATCGGATAGGCCAGCCCGGCCGCCGTGCTGATCAGTTCCTGCCGGTCCACGTCGTAGCGCAGGCCCGTCTGTGTCACCGGGCAGATCAACGCCTCCAGCATCCGCCGGTCGAATTCAACGCTCATTGAATCAGGTCCTCCTCGCCGCCGCGCAGCGAATATTCGATCAGTGTCACCAGCGTCTCGCGCCGTGTGCTCAGCGAGGGCGCCTCCAGCAGCGCCTGCTTGTCCTCGGGGTTGAAGTCCAGCAGCATCGACAGCGAATTCACCAGCAATTCATCATCCGCCTGCTGCAGCGTGTCCCAGTCCGCCGACAGGTCCCTGGCCGCGAAATAACGGTCAAGCAGGTCCAGAAACCGCACCCGTTCGAAACAATCGTCCGTCTCGGCGCCTTGCTGGTCGCGCTCGAACCCGTCCCAGTTGACCTCGCAGCAGCGGTAGGGCGTGAACCCCTCGACCTCGCGCGTGATGCGAAAACGAGAAATGCCGGTCAGCGTGATCATGTAGCGCCCGTCCTCGGTTTCCGAAAACTGCGTCACCCGACCCGCGCAGCCGATCCGGTGCAGGCCCCGTTCCTCGCGGCCCGGCACCTGGTGCGGCTGGATCATCCCGATCAGCCGCGTCTCTGTTTTCAGACAATCATCCAGCATCGCGAGGTACCGCGGCTCGAAGATATGAAGCGGGAGGCGCGCCCGTGGTAACAGAAGCGCCCCCGGCAGGGGGAAAACCGGGATCTTGCCCGGCAGATCTTTGAGCCGTGTCATGCCCGACAAGGTAGACTGCGCCGCCGGTCAGGCAAATATCATCGAGCTCAATTTCCGCCGTCCGTTCAGGGCCACGGGATCATTGGGCTTCAGCGCCTCGAAGATAGTGAATAGCTGCGCCTTGGCGGCGCCGTCGTTCCACTCGCGGTCGCGGCGGAAAATCTCAAGCAGCTGGTCCACTGCACCTTCGGCATCGCCATTGGCATACATCGCCTGCGCCAGGTCGAACCGCGCCTGCTTGTCCTCGGGGTCGGCCTCGACCTTGGCGGTCAGGTCCGCCACGGGACCCGCGTCCGCCGCCTGTTTCGCCAGTTCCAGCGCCGCATGGGCCGCTTCCAGTTCCGGCGCCTTGGAAATCTCCACCGGGGCGCCGTTCAGGATCGCCTCGGCCTGCTCCAGGTCGTCCATCGCGATATGAGCCCGCACCAGACCCGCGTAGGCACCGGCATGGGCCGGGTCCTCTTCCAGGATCGCGGCAAATGTCTGGGCGGCATCCACCGCCGCGCCTTGGTCCAGCATCTCTTCGGCCGCGGCCACGGCATCGTCCAGCCCGCCAGAAGCATCGCCGCCCGCCGCCTGAACGACGCGTTCGACAAAGGCCTGCAGCTCGGATTGCGGCACCGCGCCCTGGAACCCGTCGACCGGCTGGCCCTTGAAAAAGGCATAGACCGTCGGGATCGACTGGATGCGCAATTGCCCGGCAATCTGCTGGGCCTCGTCCACGTTGACCTTGACCATCTTGACGGCGCCCTTGGCCGCCTTGACCGCATCTTCGAGCATCGGGCCAAGCGTCTTGCACGGGCCGCACCAAGGCGCCCAGAAGTCGACGATGACGGGAACCTCGGCAGAACCGTCCACGACTTCCGCCATGAACTCCGCTTCGGAGATGTCTTTGATCAGGTTGTCCGCAGCCGGTTGGCCGCCGCCCAGTTCCAGCATGTCGCCCTCACGCGGTTGAATATGTGATGGACCGTAGATGGCGCAGCAGAGGGTGGCATGCAAGGGGCGGCTTGGCCGTCACGGGCAGGAAACCATTGCCTCGACACAACCAAAAGATGCATACTGCCGCAATAAACACGTTTATGCCGATCTCAATTTTCAAAGGGACTGACAATACCCAATTCGCGTCACGCGCTGCCTTCTCGGCTTTTCTCATCGTTTTCGCGGTCACGTGCCGGGCCGAGTCGCCCTATGCCACAGACACGCCGGTGGTGTGCACCTCGCAATACGCGCTGTGCACATCGGCGCCCTGCGTGCCCGACCCGACCGATCCCTCCGGCGCGGCGATCTGCGACTGCGAAGTGATCGAGGGCGATAATTACGGAACATCCTTGTGTGGCGACCGTGCGCCGCGCACCCATGCCAATGGTGTGAAAATGATGCTTTCGGAATACAGCTTTGCGCAGGCCCCACCACATCCGGTGATTTCCTGTTCGGGCGACAGCCCGTGGACCGACTGCCTTGACCAGCCCTGCACGGTCGATCCCAAGAATCCGCTCAGGGCGATCTGCAAATGCGACATCGTCACGGGCGAAGACTTTGTGACCTACGGTGGGTCCTGCAATACCAATAGCTGCATCCGCAGTTTTTGGTTCGCAGCCACGCCTCAGAACTTTCTCGACGGCAGCGCCGCCTTGATGGACAAGATGGGTCTGCGTGATGCGCCCTATACCTACTGTCCGGGTATGGACATTGACGCCAACGGGGACTGGATCGCCGACGCCGATTGATATCGGCCTTGGGTGCCTGTCACACAGGGCCGGCCCCGCTACAGATCCCTGCCTTGCCGCAGGCTCCTGAGATCTGATCGTCACAGGATCTCAGGCGCAAAACATGGTGGCATCTGGCAGGGCTCAGAGGTCGAAACTCGCAAAGACAGGCGCGTGGTCCGAGGGTTTTTCCCAGCCGCGCGCGTCGCGCAGGATACGGCTGCCATGCGCCGCACTGGCAATGTCAGACGTCGCCCAGACGTGGTCCAGCCGCCGACCCTTGTCGGCGGCATCCCAGTCCTTGGCCCGGTAGGACCACCAGCTGTAAAGCTTGCCCACCGGCAAATCCTTGCGGGTCACGTCCACCCAGCCCCCGGCATCCTGTGCGTCACCCAGCGCCTCGACCTCGACCGGCGTGTGCGAGATGACCTTGAGCATCTTCTTGTGATCCCAGACGTCATCCTCCAGCGGGGCGATGTTCAGATCGCCCACCAGGATCGCCTTTTGCGGGGTCTCGGCAGCGAACCAGTCGCGCATTTCGGCGACGTAATCCAGCTTTTGCCCGAACTTCACGTTCTTTTCGCGGTCCGGCACATCGCCGCCGGCGGGAACGTAGAAGTTGTGAATTATCAGACCGTTGTCCATGCGCGCCGCGACATGCCGCGCGTGTCCCAGGTTGGCGAAATCCTGATCGCCCGCGTCCTCGATCGGCCGTTTCGACAGGATCGCCACCCCGTTATAGCCCTTCTCACCCCGGGCAACCATGTGGGTATAGCCCAGCGCGGCAAAGGTCTCGTACGGGATCTTCTCCACCGGCGACTTGCATTCCTGCAGGCACAGCACGTCCGGCGCCTCCTCGGTCAAGAGCTTCTCGACCAGCCCCGCCCGCAGCCGGACCGAGTTGATGTTCCAGGTGGCAAGCGTAAAGGGCATGAGCGTCTCCGGGTTTCAGGCCCGGCGAGACTGCCAAGCCCGGGCGGCCTGCGCAACCGGGTTTCGTCAGGCCGGGATTTTTGGAATAAGTCGTTTGAGATCAATCAGATGATCTCGTCCTCATCGAACAAGGGCGGCGCTTCGAGATCGGCGTCGAACCGTTCCGCCGCGGCTTCGGCCTTTTCGGGTTCCAGCGGTTCGGCGATGTGGAAGAGCGCATCACCCTCGTTCACCACCGGCAGGTCGGACCGACCGACAAGGATGCCGGTCACATCCGCGATCACCTCGGCCTCGCGCTCTCCGAACGGGTCGGACACGACGCCCAGCACCTGGCCTGCCTCGACGTAGTCGCCCCGCCGTTTCAGCGTGCGCAGCAGCCCCCCGGACGAGGCGCGCACCCAGGACGACCGCTCGCAGATCACCGAGTTGCCCCTTGCGCGCGGCACGCCCCGCCCCGAGATCATGCCCAGTCGTTCCATCACTCGCAGGATGCCCGCCACCCCGGCGCGCGCCGCGTGTTCGTCGAACCGCAGCCCCTCGCCCGCTTCGTACAGCAGCAGGTCGACGCCCGCGTTTTCCGCCACCAGCCGCAGCGATCCTTCGCGGGTCTTCGACATCATCGTCACCGGCGCGGCAAAGGCCGCCCCCAGCGCCCGCAGCCGGGCGTTGCCTGCGGTCAGGCGAATTTGCGGCAGGTTGGTCCGGCCCACGGCAGCCGAATGCAGGTCGATCCCCACATCGCAGCGCGTCACGATCTCGGTCAGGAAGAGATGGGCAAGACGGGCCGCCAGCGATCCCTGGGGAGAGCCCGGAAAGCTGCGGTTCAGGTCGCGCCGGTCAGGCAGATACCTGGACCGGTTGATAAACCCGAAGGTGTTGACGATCGGCACCGCCACCAGCGTCCCGGAAAGCCGCGCAACCGGCGCCGCCCTCAAAAGGCGCCGCACCACCTCGACCCCGATGACCTCATCGCCGTGGATAGCGGCGGACACGAACATGACCGGGCCGGGCCGTTTGCCGTGAATGACATGTGCCGACAGCGTCACCGGCGTATGGTCGGACAAAACGGACACCGGCAGCTCCACCGTCTGCCGCGTGCCGGGCGCGACGCTCTGGTCGCCAAGAATGAACGGGTCCCGCATGGTCAGGCCTCCTGTTCCATCCCGATTAGGCCGAGGCGGCCCGGCGTGCAAGCGCCTGCACCCAACGAAAACGGGCGTCCCGCATGGGACGCCCGCCAGTCTTCCGGTTCCAGGTCCGGATTACACCGGCATCTTGGTGGTGCGCAGATAGGGCAGCACGGCGTTGACTTCGCCGAACTTTTCCTTGGCCTGCTCGTCGTTCAGCGACAGCGCCACGATCACGTCCTGGCCCACGGTCCAGTTGGCCGGGGTTGCGATCGGGGTTTCATAGGTCGCCTGAAGGGCGTCCAGCGCGCGCAGCACTTCGGCAAAGTTGCGGCCCACCGACATCGGATAGGTCATCATCAGCTGCACCTTCTTGTTCGGCGCGACGATGAAGACCGAGCGCACCGAAGCGCTGTCCGCCGCGGTACGACCGTCGGGCAGGTAGGCCTCAGCGGGCAGCATGTCCAGCGCCTTGGAGACGGCCATGTCCTCGTCGGCGATGATCGGGAAGGACGCGGGCGCGCCGGCGGTCTTCTCGATGTCGCCTTTCCACTGCTTGTGCTCTTCGACACCGTCGACGGAAATGCCCATCACCTTGGTGCCGCGCTTTTCCCATTCGGCGGCCAGCTGTGCCACGGCGCCGAATTCGGTGGTGCAGACGGGGGTGAAATCCTTGGGGTGCGAGAAGAGGATCGCCCAGCTGTCGCCGATCCAGTCGTGCAGGGTGACCTCGCCCAGGTCGGTAGTCACGGTGAGGTTGGGGAGTTCGTCGTTGATACGCAGGGCCATGATCAGAAGTCCTTTCCTGTCCGAAATGCTCGGGATTGATTATGCCTGTTTAGATACATTCTAAATAGCGGATGTAAAGCCCTGTCTTGCGCCTCTGCAGAGGGGGTGACAAGGTGCCGCAAAACCGGCGCCCGGCCGCTTCGGACCCTTCCGGAACGGCGGGCGCCGGTGTTTCTACGCAGGAGTAATGAGATGATCGAGAAACGTCAGTTCTACATCAATGGCGCCTGGGTCGAGCCTCTGGCGGGCACCGCTCACGAAGTGATCGACCCATCGACCGAAGAGGCCTGCGCGGTGATTTCCCTGGGCGGTGAGGCGGACACCAATGCCGCCGTCGCGGCCGCCAAGGCCGCCCTGCCCGGCTGGATGGCCACCCCCGTCGAGGACCGGATCGCGGCGCTGGAGCGGGTTTATGCAGCCTACAAGGCACGGGCCGAGGATCTGGGCACCGCGATCAGCATGGAAATGGGTGCCCCCATCGACATGGCCAAGACGCTGCAGGTCGGCGCCGGCATCCGGCACCTCAAGACCTTCATCCAGGCGGCCAGGGACTTTCCCTGGGAACGCCCCCTGGGCGATCACGCCCCGAATGACCGCATCATCCACGAGGCGGTGGGCGTCTGCGCGCTGATCACGCCGTGGAACTGGCCGATGAACCAGATCACGCTCAAGGTGGGCGCGGCCCTGGTGGCGGGCAACACGATGGTTCTGAAACCCTCCGAGGAAAGCCCGCTGGACGCGATGGTCTTTGCCGAGATCATGCAGGCCGCCGACCTGCCGCCGGGCGTGTTCAACCTGGTCAACGGCGATGGTGCGGGGGTGGGCGCGCAACTCTCCAGCCACCCGGACGTGGACATGGTCAGCTTTACCGGCTCGACCCGCGCGGGGCGGCTGATCTCGATCGCCGCCGCCGAGACGCTGAAGCGCGTGCACCTGGAACTGGGCGGCAAAGGGGCGAACCTGATCTTTGCCGATGCGGACGAAAAGGCGGTCAAGCGCGGCGTGCTGCACATGATGAACAACACCGGGCAAAGCTGCAACGCGCCCAGCCGGATGCTGGTCGAGGCCTCGGTCTATGACCGTGTGGTCGAAGAGGCGGCGGCTGTTGCCTCCAAGATCACCGTCGGCCCCGCGTCCGAGGAAGGACGCCACATCGGGCCGGTGGTGAACGCCAGCCAATGGGACAAGATCCAGGGCCTGATCGAGAAAGGCATCGCCGAAGGCGCGCGCGTGGTCGCGGGCGGCCCGGGCCGTCCCGAGGGGTTCAACAAGGGCTTTTACGTCCGCCCCACGGTCTTTGCCGACGTGACCAACGACATGACCATCGCGCAGGAGGAAATCTTTGGCCCGGTGCTGTCGATCCTCAAGTTCGAGGATGAGGAAGAGGCGGTGCAGATCGCCAACGACACGCCCTACGGGCTGACCAACTACGTCCAGAGCCAGGACGGCGCGCGGCGGGCGCGGATGGCCCGCGCGCTGCGGTCGGGCATGGTCGAGATGAACGGCGAAAGCCGGGGCGCGGGCGCGCCCTTCGGCGGCATGAAGATGTCCGGCAATGGCCGCGAGGGCGGCAGCTGGGGCATCCATGACTTCGTCGAGGTCAAGGCCGTGTCCGGCTGGGCGGCCGAGTGACGCCCGCTGTCGCCTGAAGGACTGCGCGCATGTCGATTGGTCGACGACGCGATACCTTCATGCGGGTGACAGCGGCAAAACGCATTCCATTCAGATACGGGCCTCTTCCGAGGCCCGTTTTTCGTTTCGGTCAACCGTTTCAGGAATGCGCCGGAAATGCCATGTCATAGCCTGCGGCGCGCAGGTCAGCACTGCGGGACTGAGCGGCCCTTCGACGATCTTGTCCCGGTGACCGCTCCGGAGTCACAGACCTCCATTGAGTGAGAGGACTCTGAAACACTCGCCGACTTTCATTGCTGGTCGCAAACGAAGCTTTCAGCCTCAGTCATTGCCATAGTCCAGAAGACGCACTTCGCCGGTCTCAACCTGGACGGCATAGATACGATATGCCCCGGCGACCGGATTGGTGTTGTCGCGGCGCGCGACAGCCTCGAGAATGAGCCATCCCTTGCTGAAAACCTGGGGGATCAGCGGAAGCCCGTGTTCGTTGCCGTAGTCGAACAGGTCGGTCAATCCGGGAAAGGCCGTGGTCAGGATGAAGATCGAAGACCGACGTCCGTCCAATCCGAAAACCTTGATCTCGCCCGGTCGGGAAAATGCGCCGGTGGTTATCAGCAAGCGGCTATGCGGATCATAGAGCAACCCCGCAGCGTCATACTCGTCCAAGCTGGTCACGACCGCCCATGCGCTGGTCCGCACATCGACAGAGTATAGGTAGCCTTCGTCGCCATAAGTGACGCAATAGATCATCTGCGTGCCCGGGTCGTACACCGCCGCTGCCGGTAAGAGGACATCCGGGACATCGGGTGTCACCGGAAACCGTCGCGTGTCAGTCGGGCCGGAAAGGGAGATCCCGGTCTCATCGAAAGCCAAGGTGAAGTCTGTGTTGCCCCCCCTGTTCTCGACCCAGTCGCGGATCTTCAGCGGCAGATCGTCGGTTTCCCCCACGCGCTGCGAAAGGTATTCGCGCGCGAGACCGGCGGTGCTGATGTCGACGTGATCCACCCTCACCGGCACCTCGGTTGCCTTGTGTATCCCCTGGAAGCTGCTGAGGCGCTGTGTATCCATACTGTCCGACAAGCTGTCGACCAGCGCTCGGAACTCACGTCCCAATGGGTGAAACACCAGGGGCAACCCAGAAACCTGGACGCCAGCCATCGGAATCCCGTAGAGAGTGACCTTGCTGTCTATTGGGCCAGGGCCACTCCTGATGATTTCGCCGATAATGGTTCCGGCCGTTGCTTCAATCTTCCAGTGCAATTCGCCGTCGTCCAGCAACACAAGGCCGATTTCCTGGCCCGGGCGGTCTACCAATAGCCGGGCCTCGGGCAAGGCATAGTAGTCGTCGGTCTGGTATCCATCGCCGACCGACACGACATGGACCTCGCGTTCGGCCATGACCGGACCGGCAAGCCAAGGCAGAAGGCAGACGAGCAATTTTCTATGCAAATTGAACATCGGCGTCTCAACGAACGAGATTTGACCACCAACCGACCAAGGTCTGCAGTCAACGGGATTTCCGTGCATCCTATCGCGACGGCTCACGCCAGTCGAGACTGGCTGCTCAAGACGTTGCGCTCATCGTCCGCCTGTCCAACGTGAAAAATTGACGTTCGTGCGATACGCGGCTTCGGGCAATTCGGGCTCACCCCACCCCTTCAGAACGGCGCGGGCGCGCGGAATTTCATGCCCTTGCCGCTTTCGGGATGGTTCACGCGCAGTTCCTCGGCGTGCAGCATCATGCGCGGGTATTGGTCTGCCGTCTCCGGTGCATAGAGCGTATCGCCCAGGATCGGATGGCCCAGCGCCAGCGTATGCACACGCAACTGATGGCTGCGCCCGGTGTGCGGAAACAGGCGCACGCGGGTCTCACCCTCCCCGCTCTTCAGCACCTTCCAGCCGGTCAGCGCGGGTTTGCCCGTCTCATGGCAGACCATTTGCCGGGGCCGGTTGGGCCAGTCGACGATCAGCGGCAGATCGACCTCGCCGGTTGCGGGCTCCAGGTGACCATGCAGGCGGGCCAGATAGGTCTTTTTCGTCTTGCGGGTTTCAAACTGGTTGCCCAGGTGACGCTGCGCATGGGGGGTCAGGGCAAAGATCATAACGCCCGATGTATCCCGGTCCAGCCGATGCACCAGCCGAACAGTGGGAAAAGCCCTTTCCAAGCGGCTCAGCAGGCAATCCTGCAGGTCCTCACCCTTGCCGGGGACCGACAACAGCCCAGCGGGCTTGTCGACGACCAGCAGGTCGGCGTCCTCGTAAAGGACCGGGATCTCGCCTTGTGGAGGATCGTAGCTGGACATGGGCCCCCTCTGGCAGAGGATGCGCCGCGGCTCAAGACCTGACCGTCAGAGCGCGAAATCCTCCGCCCCCAGCCCGGTCACGTTGGCCACGCGGATCTCTGCCTCGGGGTCGAGGTCGGTATCGGTGTTGAACTGGACGATGCTGGAGCCGGTCGTGGTTTCGATCACCCGGATCTGGTTGATGCCGGAAAAGGGCGCGGTGCCGATGAAGGAAAAGACGCCCGCGCTCATCGAGACCACGTTTATGATGTCCTCGCCAGGCACGAAGTCGAGGATCTGGTCGCGGGCGGCGCCGATCCCGGCTTGCGCGGGCGTACGAAAGACGAAATTGTCCGCCCCCGGCCCACCGGTCAGGAAATCGCGCCCCAGCCCGCCGGCGAGGTCATCCTCGCCCAGGCGACCGCGCAGCACGTCGTCGTCGTCGCCACCTTCGAGCGTGTCATTTCCAGGACCGCCGTCGATGGTGTCGTTGCCTAGCCCGCCGTCGAGCAGGTCGGCCCCGTCCATGCCCACAAGGATGTCGGCACCGTAGTCGCCCCTGACCGTGTCGTTCCCGCCATGAGCGTTCAGCGTGTCGTTGTTGGTGCCGCCGTCGAGCAGGTCATTGCCTTCACCCCCAAAGAGCGTGTCGAAGCCGGGGCCGCCCAGCAAGGTATCCTCGCCGTCGCGGCCCACCAGCAAGTCCTGGTCCGCCTCGCCCTCCAGAAGGTCGCCGTTGCTGCCGCCGGCCAGCGTATCGTTGCCGTCGCCGCCGCGGATGCCTTCGGTCACGAAACCGCCGGCCAGGCCTTCGTAGCGGTCGGCGCCGCCGCCGAGATCGACCGAGCCGAAGATCTCGCCGGAGTTCACCGCCCGGTCGGGGCTTGGGTAGCCGTCGATTTGCACGCCGGCAGGTCCGAGGTTCGTCATGATGCCGTGATTGACGAGCGTCCCGCCGTACGTGTCGCTGTCGTACCGGCCCACGTAGACGTAATTCGCCTCGAGCAGGCCAGTGTTCAGGACGTAGTTCCCTTGCAGGATGTGAACGTTCATCTGGCCGTGGTTGGTGTAGGACGCGTTGAGATCGATGTAGGACCAACTGGTGTAGCCCCAGGCCTTGAACGTGCCGTAATTGATGAAGGCCAGGCCGAAGGTGCCGGAGGTGGGGCCGAAATCGATCAGGTCCCATGTCGTGTCGATCGCGCCGTAATTGACGATGGTCTGGGCGCTGCTGGTCGACCCGGGCGCCGTCACGTAGAAGGCGCTCCCGTCGGTCGCGGTGATCGTGCCGTGATTGACGATCCGGGATTGTTCCGTACCGAGGTTGATGGGCGACGGGCCGGTGATATGGCCGTAGTTGAAGATGCGGCCTTCGACGGCCCCCGTCGACAGGACCACTGCCGTTCCCGACGCCGAGATGCGGACGCCGTCTTCGACGACCAGCTGATCGCCGTTCGCCACGAAAACCGCGGTGCTGGTGTCGGTGGATTGATAGACGATGGCCATTTGCCCGGACCTCCTCTGCCTATGCGCCGTCACCAAACTAACACAGGGAGAACAGTGGCGGTTTGACCACGATCAATCCGTCAGGCGCGGACCCGTTCGGATTTCGGATCGTAGAGCGGTTTGAGCGAGGCCCGCGCAGGCACCCGCGTGCCGGCGACGTCGATTTCATAGGTCGAGGACAAGAGCTGATCGGTTGTTTCGCCCTTGCAAGGGACATAGCCCAGCCCCACCGCCCCGCCCAGCGTGTGGCCATAGGCGCCAGAGCTCAGGTGGCCGACGATCTGACCGTCCCGAAGGACAGGCTCATTATGGTAAAGCAGCGGTTCGGGATCGTTCAGCAGAAACTGGACCAGTCGCTTGTCCAGCCCGGCATCGCGCTTTGCCATTACCGCGTCGCGACCGATGAACTCGGGCTTGGCGGTCTTGACCGCAAATCCCAGACCGGCCTCCAGGACGTGATCCTCGCAGGTGATGTCATGGCCGAAGTGGCGAAACCCCTTTTCGGCGCGGCATGTGTCCATGACGTGCATCCCCGCAAGTTGCAGCCCGAAATCCTGCCCCGCCTGCCAGAGCGTGTCGAACACATGGGTGGCCATATCGGCGCGGACATAGACCTCCCACCCCAGTTCGCCGACGTAAGAGACACGGTGAACCCGCGCCTCGCCCATGCCGATCTCGATCCGTTGGGCGGTGCCGAAAGGGTTGGCCGCGTTCGAGAAATCATCGGGCGAGACGGCCTGCATCACATCCCGGGCCTTCGGCCCCATGACGGCCAGCACGCCCTCTGCCGAGGTCACGTCGGTTATCACCACGTTTCGCTCTCCGACATGGCGGCGCAGCCATGTCTCGTCGGCCCGGCGCGTGGCAGCAGGGGTAACAACCAGGTAAGCGGTTTCGGACAGACGGGTGACGGTGACATCCGCCTCGATCCCGCCGCGACCGTTAAGGAACTGTGAATAAACGACCTTACCCACGGGTACGGTCATATCGGCGCCGCAGACAAAATTGAGAAAGCCCTCTGCGTCGCGCCCTTCGACCCGCAGCTTGCCGAAAGAGGACATGTCGTACATCGCGACATTCTCGCGGATGGCGCGGTGTTCGGCGGCGGCATTGTCGAACCAGTTCTGGCGTCGCCAGCTGTAGGTATAGCTGTGCTCCTGTCCGGGCCGCGCGTACCAGTTGGCCCGCTCCCAGCCTGCCAGCTCGCCAAAGACGGCGCCACGTTCCGCCAGCCGGTCATGGAACGGCGAGCGGCGAAGACCGCGCGCGGTTTCCTTTTGCCGATAGGGAAAGTGATCGGCGTAGAGCAGACCCAGCGTTTCCGACACGCGGGCGGCAAGGTAGCTGCGGTTGGTCTGGAACCCCTGCGCGCGGGCGATATCCACATCGCCGAGGTCAAACGGCTTTTCACCGTCATGCATCCACTGCGCCAGCGCCATGCCCGCGCCGCCCGCCGACTGGATTCCGATGGAATTGAAGCCCGCAGCGACCCAGACATTCGCGCGCCCGGGACAGAGCCCCATGTAATAGGCATTGTCGGGGGTAAAGGATTCAGGGCCGTTGAAGAAGGTATGGATGCCTGCGCTGCCCAGAATGGGCATCCGGTTGACCGCCTTTTCAAGGATCGGTTCGAAATGGTCGAAATCCTCGGGCAACTGGTCGAATTCGAAATCCCCCGGGATGCCCTGCAGCGCCCAGGGTTTGGCGCCGGGTTCAAAGGCGCCCAACATCAGCTTGCCCGCGTCCTCCTTGTAATAGGCGCATTCGTCGGGAACGCGCAGGACGGGAAGCTGGGTCAGGCCCGCGATGGGTTCGGAAACGATATAGAAATGCTCGCAGGCCTGCAGGGGCACATCGGTGCCCAGCATCGCGCCCACCTCGCGCCCCCACATGCCGGCGCAGTTGACCACATGATCCGCCTCGATACTGCCCGAAGTGCCATCCTCTGCCTGCCAGTGAACCTGCGTGATGCGGTCCCGGTCGGCGGTCACGCCGGTGGCCTTGGTACGCTCGGCGATCAAGGCGCCGCGCTGGCGGGCGCCCTTGGCAAGCGCCAGAGCGATATTGCCCGGATCGCCCTGCCCGTCCTTGGGCAGATAGACCCCGCCCAGCACGTCATCGGTATTGAGATGAGGATACTTGCCGGCGATCTCAGCCGTATCGACCTCGTCGATCTCGACCCCGAAGGCGCGGGCCATCGCGGCGGAGCGGCGCAATTCCTCGTGCCGTTCCGTGGTCAGGGCGGCGGTGATGGACCCAACCCGACGGAAGCCTGTGGCGATGCCGGTTTCCTCTTCGAGCCTGCCGTAGAGTTCCTGGCTGTATTTCGCCAACCGGGTCATGTTGGCACTGGCGCGCAGCTGGGCGATGAGGCCGGCGGCGTGCCATGTGGTGCCGGAGGTCAGCTGCTTGCGTTCCAGAAGGACCACGTCGGTCCAGCCCAGTTTGGTCAGGTGATAAGCGAGCGAACAGCCGATGACACCGCCGCCGATGATGACGGCGCGGGCCTTGGTGGGAAGGGGCATGTCAGGACCTCATCAGAGTTTCGGACGCTTGCGCGTCCGACCGGCGCGCCCTTCGGGCGCGATTTGGGGTATTTTTGCCAAGAAGAAACATCAGACGATCTCATGCCCTGCGGCGCGCAGGCGGCGCGCAATTTCCGCGATATGGGCGGGGTTCGTTTCGCAACAGCCCCCGACGATGGTGGCGCCCTGGTCGACCCAGCCCATGACGTGGTCCGCGTAGGCCTCTGGCCCCATGTCGCGGCGGGCCGAGAGGGCGGCGGCCGTGGTGCCGCCCGCAACGTAGTCCTTGGTCAATGTGGTGAAGGCATTGGCATAGGCGCCGAAGGGCGTACCGGAGAGGGACATGGCGTCGAGCGCCGCCGGCATCGCCTCTGGCGCAGAGCAATTCGCAAGCACCGCGTCGGCCTCAGCCGCGATGTCTGCCGCTCCGGACAGGGCCTCTCCCGAGCGCAGGCGGCTGCCGTCCTCGTCATCGACGGTAAAGGCCAGCCAGACCGGGCGATCGGTCTGTCGGCCCGCCGCAAGGCAGGCGCGGGCCGCGGCGAGCGAGGGGATGGTCTCGAACAGCAGCAGGTCGACGGAGGGCGCCAACAGCTTTGCCACCTCGGCGTAGAGCGGGACGGCCTCCGTCTCGTCCGGATGCAGGTCGGCGCGATAGCTTGCGCCCAGCGGCCCGATGGAGCCTGCAACGCGACCGCTGTCGCGGACCGCGGCCACCTCTTCCAGGGCGGCACGATGCAGATCCACGAACCTCGCTTCGAGATCCGGCAGTTCGGTGCCGTCGGCGGCATAGTGATTGGACGCCCCGCCCCGCAGCCTGTCGCGATGGATGGCGTAGGTGTTCGTCGTGGCCACACTGGCCCCGGCTTGGGCATAGTCGCGGTGCACCTCCGCGACCAGACCGGGACGATCCAACATGACCTGCGTGGCCCAGAGCGGGCTGACCGGGGCGCCGCTGCGGCGGACCAGTTCCTGCCCCATGCCACCGTCCAGCAGGGTTATTCGGCTCATGCTTTCAACCTCTCGTTTTGTGGATCCCAAAGCGGCCCGTCCGGCTGAACCGTGGCACGGCGCCTTTGGCCAAAGATATCGATCGCCAGTTCGGTGCCCGGCACGGCCAGGTCTGCCCGCACCATGCCCAGCGCGATGGAGGCGCCGACGCGGTATCCCCAGGCGCCAGAGGTGGTCTCTCCGACAATTTCATCGCCCTGCCAGAGGGTCGACATATAGGGGGCGTCCGCCTCACCGGTTTCGACCACCAGCGTGACAAAGCGTTTCTTTGGGCCCGCCACCGCTTCGGCGGTCAGCGCGTCCTTGCCGGGAAAATCCTGCGGCTTGTCGAGCCTGACGAAGCGGTCCAGCCCGGCCTCAAAAAGGGAATAGTCGGTGGAAAGATCGCCTTTCCAGGCACGATAGCCCTTTTCGATGCGCAAACTGTCGAGGGCGAACATGCCGAACGGTCTGGCCCCGGCCCCCAGCACCGCCTCATAGAGGGCCGGGATCTCGGCCGTGGCCGCGTGGATTTCCCAGCCCAACTCCCCGGCGAAGGACACCCGCGCCAGCCCGCAGGCAATGTCACCGACAACCGCCTGCTGGACCGACAGCCAAGGCAGCGTCAGGTCCGCCTCGGTCCCGAGTGCCCCGAACAGGTCGCGGGCCTTGGGGCCGGTGACGATCAGGGTGGAAAAATCGCGCGTGCGGTCACTCACGGTGATCCCCGCAGGCTTGTCCGCCAGCAAGAGATCGCGATCATGCCATTGCGCGGCAGCGGCGGTGATCAGCATGAAGTGATCGGGGCCATGCGCCATGACGCTCATCTCGGTCAGGATACGGCCCCGCGCATCCGGGAAATAGGCCAGGTTCATCCGGCCCGGCGCCGGCAGAGTTCCGGCAATCCGCGACAGCAACCAGCCCGCCGCCCCCGGCCCCTGCACATCGAACCGCGAAAAGCCGGGCAGATCCAGAACGCCCACGCCGTCGCGCACCGCTTCGCATTCCTCGCGCACGCGGGCCTCCCACGGCCCGGCGCGATCCCAGGTCTGTGTCGCGGCCTCGGAGGTGTCATCGCCCGGCTGGGCAAACCAGTTGGCCCGCTCCCAACCGTTGGAGACCCCCATGACCCCGCCCAGCGCCTTGACCCGGTCATGCACCGGCGAGGTCTTGCGATCCCGCGCGGCGGGCCAGGAATGATGCGGGAAATGCATGGCGTATTCGTGGCCGTAGACCTCCATCGCCTTGTCCACGCAGTACTGCGGGTCGGTATAGTCGGTAAACCGGCGCGGGTCGGTGGCCCACATGTCCCATTCGGTCTGGCCTTCGGTGACCCACTCGGCCAGCACCTTGCCCGCGCCGCCCGCCTGGGTGATGCCAAAGGTAAAGACGCAGGCCTCATAGGCATCGGGCACGCCGGGCATCGGGCCCAGCAAGGGCAGACCGTCCGGCGCATAGGGGATGGGACCGTTGATATTGCGCCCCACGCCACCCTCGCCCAACAGCGGCACGCGGGCCATCGCGTCCTCGATGTGCCACTCCAGCCGCTCCAGATCATCGGGATAGAGCTGGAACGAGAAATCTTCGGGCATGGGGTCGTCGGGCGTGATCCAGTGCGCCTTGCAGTTGCGTTCGTAAGGGCCCAGGTTCAGCCCGAATTTCTCTTGCCGCAGGTAATAGCTGCTGTCGACATCGCGCAGCAGGGGCAGCTTGCCGTTGTCCTGCGACCACTCCTTGAGCGCCGGGATCTCCTCGGTCAGAAAGAATTGGTGGCTCATGACCGCCATCGGCACGGTACGGCCACCGAAAGGCTTGAACCATTCGCCGACGCGCTGCGCATAGTACCCGGCGGCATTCACCACCTTCTCGCAGCGGATGTCGCCCTTGTGGGTGTGCACGATCCAGTCGCCGTTATCGCGGCTGACACCGGTGGCGGGGCAGAACCGTTCGATCCGCGCCCCGGCGAGACGCGCGCCCTTGGCCAGGGCCTGGGTCAGCTGCGCTGGGTCGATGTCACCATCATCGGGATCGTAGAGCGCGCCGGCCAGGTCATGCGTCTCAAGAAACGGGTAGCGGTGCTTGAGATCCGAAACCGCCAGCATCTCCAGCGCCATCCCCTGGTATTGTCCCATCGCGCGGGCGCGTTCGAATTCCATCATGCGCTCGCGCGAATGGCCAAGGCGGATCGACCCCGTGACATGGTAGTTCATCGGGTAATCGACCTCCTCCGCAAGGCGGCGGTACAGGTCCAGCGAGTAGCGCTGCATGTTCATCACCGCCCAGGAGGTGCTGAACGAGGGACAGTTGCCCGCCGCGTGCCAGGTCGACCCGGCGGTCAGCTCGTTCTTTTCCAGCAGGACGCAGTCCCACCCGGCCTTGGCAATGTGATAGGCGCAAGAGGCGCCGACCGCGCCGCCGCCGATGATGACCACGCGGGCCTGTGTCGGAAACTCGGACATGATCCCCTCGCTCATTTCTGCGGAACGCCGTCCGCGATCTGGTAGTAATCGCCCTTGTCGGCGGTGAAGATATGCTTTTCCAGGCGCACCCCGGTCGGTGTATCCAGCGCGCCCAGGGCAAAGCTCATCGTGTCCTCGTCATGGGCGTGCCAGAACAGGAAGCTGCCGCAGTTGGGGCAGAACCCGCGCCGTGCATCGGCCGAACTGTCGTACCAGCGCACCGCCCCGGTGATCCGCAGCGTCGCACGCGGGACATAGGCAGAGGCCCAGAGATGTCCCGACTGGCGCCGGCACTGCCCGCAATGGCAGACGCTGACCCCCTGCGGCGCGGCGTCGGTTTCAAAAGTGATGGCGCCACAAAGGCATTGGCCCCTGGTCATGATGTCAACTCCGGTTTCGGGCAGGCGCGGGACCTGCTGCTTCTTCTCTCAAAAAATACTCCCGCCGGAGGCATCCGGCATCGCCACGGGCACAAGGCATCAGTAAACCGGCGGCGCGATCACCCAGATCGCCACCGCAGCCTCGTCAAAGGGGTTTTCCCAGCGGAACGGCTCGCCACGGATGCGAAAGCTGTCGCCGGGATGGATTGTGAAACGCGCGTCCCCGATGGTCATCACCAGCTTTCCGGACACCAGGTACCCCAGTTCCTGGGTGGGCCGCGTCACCGTCTCACCGATCTCGGAATGCGGCTGGAACGTGGAATGCACCATCTCGAAGTCGTCTGTCAGGTCGGGAGAGAGCAGTTCCTCGACCAACCCGGACGTGCGCGACCCGATGGGCCGACGGCTGCCCTGCCGGACGATCCGGCCCGTCTCGGGCCCGGCAGCGGCCTCGTGCCTCGCCAGCATCGAAACCGAAACCTCAAGCGCCTCGGCCAGGTGCCGCAGGTCGGTGATCGACGGGTCGGAAAGATCACGTTCCACCTGGCTCAGCCAGCCGACAGAGCGGCCAAGCCGGTCGGCCAGCTGCTGCAGCGTCAACCCGCGTGTGCGCCTGAGCGCGCGCAGATCGGCGCCAAGAGTCTTGGGAAGCGGGGAGGGATGCGACATCGTGAGGTCCGTGAAAAAACAGGCTTGGATTTCACGGTGCCAGAGTCGCGTGAAATCTCAAAGCATTTTTTCACGAACCACGCGATGCGTCGCGCAAGATCGCCACAGGGAGGGCCTTCATCGTCTCGCCCTCGGCGAGCGAGACGATGATCCCGGCGGGTATTTCGCAAGCGGGGGTCTTTGCGCCCTCTCCGGATCAGATCCGCTCGATGGCGATGGCCGTGCCCTCTCCGCCGCCGATGCAGATCGCCGCAACCCCGCGTTTCGCCCCGCGCTTTTCCAGCGCGTTCAGCAATGTCACGATGATCCGCGCACCCGAGGCGCCGATCGGGTGGCCCAGCGCACAGGCGCCGCCGTTCACGTTCACCACGTCGCGCGGCAGGCCCATTTCATGCATGAAGGCCATCGGCACAACGGCAAAGGCCTCGTTGACTTCCCAGAGGTCAACATCGCCGATCTTCCATCCGATACGCTCCAGCAGTTTGCGTGCCGCCGGAACCGGCGCGGTGGGGAACAGGGACGGGGCCTGCGCGTGCGAGGCATGGCCAAGGACCTTGGCGCGGGGTGTGGCCCCGGCTGCGACGGCGGCATCCAGCGTCGAAAGCACCAGCGCCGCTGCCCCGTCCGAGATCGAAGAGGAATTGGCCGCCGTCACCGTCCCGTCCTTTCGGAAAGCCGGTTTCAGCATCGGGATCTTTTCTGGCCGCGCCTTGCCGGGCTGTTCGTCACGGGTGATGATTTCCTCACCGTGTCGCATGTGCAGGGTGACCGGGGTGATCTCATCGTCGAAGGCGCCAGTCCGTTCCGCGTCCAGCGCGTTGGACAAAGAGGCCAGCGCATACTGGTCCTGCGCCTCGCGGGTGAACTGGAAGGCCTCGGCGCAATCCTCGGCAAAGGTGCCCATGAGGCGGCCCTTGTCATAGGCATCCTCCAGCCCGTCGAGGAACATGTGGTCGATTACCTGACCGTGACCGATGCGGGCGCCACTCCGCATCTTGGGCAGAATGTAAGGCGCCTGGGTCATCGACTCCATGCCGCCCGCGACGATGGTCGCGGCCTGTCCCAGCGCCAGCCGGTCCCAGGCCATCATGGCCGCTTTCATGCCCGAGCCGCACATCTTGTTCAACGTGGTGGCCGGCACCTCTTCGCCCAAGCCCGCCGCGAATCCCGCCTGACGTGCGGGGGCCTGCCCCTGCCCTGCCGGCAGCACGCAGCCCATCAGCACCTCGTCGACCGCCGTGCCGCCTGCCTGCGACAGCGCCGCGCGGATCGCCGCGCCGCCCAGCGTGCTGGCCGCCTGTTCGGCAAAAACCCCCTGAAAGCCCCCCATCGGCGTCCGCGACGCCCCGGTGATCACGACAGTTTCCATGCGAATGCCTCCCTTTACCCGGATGTGCATACAGAAAGGTAAGGATTGCCGTCTAGGGTTCTCCCGATCCATGACTTGGGGAACGGCATGAGACTTACCACAGATCACCGCGACGGCGTGGACATCATCACGGTCGACGCAGCCCGAATCGATGCCGCTGTGGCGATTCAGTTCAAGGACCGCATGCGCGAGATCCTGGGAAACGAGAAACCCCGCTACGTGCTTGACCTGAGCCAGGTGGATTTCATCGATTCCAGTGGCCTGGGCGCGATCGTCGCGGCGATGAAATTGATGCCCCGCGGGGGCAAACTGGAACTGGCCGGGCTGCGACCCGCTGTGGACAAGGTATTCCGCATGACGCGCATGGATTCGATTTTTGCCATCCATCCCTCTGCCGAAGCCGCTGCCAGCGCTTGATCCCGGGCCGGAGCGACAGACCATGCAGGCCGAGCGGCTCGAGGACGGCGCATTCCAGGTTTGCTGCCGAATGGACAGCACCGCAGAGGATGTGCGCGCGACCCTGACCGACATCCACGCGCTATTGCAGGACCAAGAGATGGCACCGCCGCCGGACAACAACTGGGAACTGGTGGTCGCCGAAGTCCTCAACAACATCGTCGAACACGCCTATGAGGACCGCGCCGGCGGCGACATCCTGCTGCGATTGGTTTTCGCGGCCGACAGGCTGGCGGTGGAGTTCACCGATTTCGGCCGGCCCATGCCCTGCGGCACGCTTCCCTTTGGGGCGCCGGTCAATCTGGATGTTTCGGAACAGGATCTGCCGGAAGGCGGATTTGGCTGGTTCCTGATCCGCTCGCTCGCCGAGAACCTGGATTATCACCATGACGGGGACCGTAACCGGCTGACCCTTTCCATCCCGCTGGGCTGACAGGATCTGCGGCCAAACGCCGCCGTATTGCCCCGCTGCCGCCCAAATGCGGCCCGGATTCGCCGCCATCCTGGTTTTTGTAAGCTGCATATGGCTTCGCTCGGCGCCGCGCGTTTTCAGCCCCCACCCAGTGCGCGGCGTCGAGGACTTTCTCCCCCGAAAATCACACATTCGCCGCCGCCCGCCGCGATCAATCCGCGCGCGGAAAGCGGGTTGATGCCAGTGCCTGCACGGTGCCACGACATTACCCGGACCGGACCATACTTCCGCCCGCATTGACGCGCAGGTTGACCTTGTAGCTGCATATGGCTTCCCTCGGCGTCACGCGTTTTCAGCCCCCACCCAGTGCGTGGCGCCGAGGTTCCCTCCTCCTGATTGACGCCGCAAGACGCCGCCGTATGCTCTGCCCGGCAACAAGGGAGCAGTGAGGCAGATGCGCGATTTCCATAGACCCGGACGATCCCCCGTGCTGGCCCTGAACGGGCTGTGCGCGACCTCGCACCCGCTGGCCGCGCAGGCAGCGGTCGACATCCTGCAACGGGGCGGCAACGCGATGGACGCGGCGATCGCCGGTGCGACCCTGCTGGGCGTGGCGGAACCGGCGATGACCGGGCTGGGCGGCGACTGTTTCGCGCTGGTCTCGCCGGCAGGCGGGGACGAGGTCGTCGCGATCAACGGATCGGGCCGCGCACCCGAGGCGGCAAGTGCCGCCGCCCTGCGCGCCGAAGGGCACCAGGCAGTGCCGGTCGCCAGCGCACATGCGGTCACGATCCCCGGCGCGGTCGATGCCTTCTGCACCATGTCCGACCGTTGGGGGCGGCTGGGCCTGGCGGACAGCCTGGCGCCTGCGATCCGGGCAATGGACGACGGCGTGCCAGTGGCGCCGCGCGTCGCCTTCGACTGGGAAGAGGCGCAGGACCGGCTGCAGGGCGCAGCGCGCCAGCACTACCTGGATGGCGGCGCGCTGCCCGTGACCGGCGGGGTCTTTCGCCTGCCCGGCAATGCCGAGGTCCTGCGGCGAATCGCGGTCGAAGGGCGCGACGGGTTCTACAGCGGCGAGGTCGCCGAGGACATGTGCGCCGCGCTGAACGCCGCCGGTGGGGTCCACAGCCTAGAGGATTTCGCGGCCGCCGCCTGCACCATCGGCGACCCGATCTCGGGGACGTACAAGGGCCGCGAGCTGCTGGAGCATCCGCCCAACGGCCAGGGTGTGACCGCGCACCTGCTGCTCAACATCCTGTCGCATTTCGATCTGGCCGCGATGGATCCCTTCGGCGCCGAACGCATCCACATCGAGGCGGAGGCCGCCAAGCTGGCCTATGACGCGCGCAACCGTTTCCTGGCCGATGCCGATCACATGACCCGGCTGGACCACCTGAAAAGCCCCGAGACAGCGGCCCGGCTGGCGGCGCTGATCGACCCGAAGCGCGCGATGGTCTCAGCCGCGACCCTGTCCGAAGAGGTCCACCGCGAGACGATCTATATCACCGTCGTCGACCGCGACCGCATGGCCGTCTCGCTGATCTACTCGATCTTCAACAGCTTCGGCTCGGGGATCGCGTCCGACAAATTCGGCATCCTGTTCCAGAACCGTGGCGCGGGCTTTACCCTGGCCGAGGGGCACCCGAACGAAATGGCCGGTGGCAAACGGCCGATGCACACGATCATCCCCGGGATGCTGGTCGAAGAGGGCCGTGTGGCCATGCCCTTTGGCGTCATGGGCGGTCAGTACCAGCCCAACGGCCATGCGCGCGTACTGACCAACATGATCGATTTCGGCATGGATCCACAGGCGGCCCTGGACGCGCCACGCAGCTTTGCGGACGGCAGCAAGCTGCGGCTGGAGCGTGGCCATGACGAGGCGGTCTTTGCCAAGCTGGCAGAGATGGGGCACGAGATCGAGGTACCCAACGCCCCGATTGGCGGCGCACAGGCGATCCGCATCCATCAGAACGGCGTGCTCGAAGGGGCGTCGGACCCGCGCAAGGACGGTTGCGCGATCGGTTACTGATGTCTCCAAAAGCCGTTTAGATTTCTTAACGGCGCCGTATTCTCGCCCCGGATGACACGCAACCATTACGTGTCATCTACGGAGAGATCGCATGGTTTTGCCTCATATCGCCTTTGCGCGCTTTTTCACCCGCCTGTTCGACTTTGGCGGACGGTCCAGCCGGTCGGAATTCTGGTGGGGCCAGTTGCTGGTGCCCGTCGCGCTCTTTTTCGCCGTTGTACCGCTTTCCCAGATCGCCCCGACAGAAGCGACCGGCGGTATTCCCGTCGCGGGGTTCATCGTTCTGGGTGTTCTGATGGCGTGGATCGCCGGACAGTTGTCTGCGCAGGTCCGCCGCCTGCACGACACCGGAAAATCCGGGGTGTGGCTGCTGATGGCGCTGGTCCCGCTGGTCGGTTCCTTCATCATGCTTTACCTGTTGGTCCAGCCGTCGGACGACGGCAACAAGTGGGGTCCGCCCCCTGGCGAGCCAATGCGCCCCCTGCGCGAACCGGACGCGCCGGAACTGGGCAACGCGGATGCGCAGGTCGTGTAATCCAAGGCCAGCCGCGCGCGCGCCGAAGAAAAGCACCGCGTGGGACAGCTACGGCATCCTGCTGAACAGCGACGCGCCGCCGCCCCCCGCCGTTGTCGAAAAGCGCAAGGCAGAGCTCAGCGACGACTACCGCCGCAACGTCCTGAAACTGGCCGAGGTCCCGGCAGAGTAAGCGCGCTCCCCAACGCGAAATGGCCGGGCAGAGCGCCCGGCCAAGTCATGTTGCGCTCGCGACACCGTCGCCGCGCAGACGGCAGGATTCAGTAGGAATACGCGCCGTAGATCTTCGACAGATCCCCGTTCCAATCGCCGTGGTAATGCTCCAGCAGCTCGTCTGAGGGCACCTTGCCGCTCTCGACACTGTCCTTGAGCGCGTTCAGGAAATGAGTCTCGTTCGGGACAAGGCCGCCGGCCCCGGGGCGCGCCCGCGCCACGAGCCCCGCCTCGGCGATGTTCAGCACCTCATGCGCCAGATCGTGCATCCGGATATTGCCGACCTGGGCCTGCAATCCGTCGCGCGTTGCCGCCAGCCGCAGCGCCTCGCGCGTTTCCGCGTCCCAGCCCTTGGCCAGGTCCCATGCGGCATCCAGCGCGGTCTGGTCGTACATCAGCCCGACCCAGAAGGCGGGCAGCGCACACAGACGCCGCCACGGCCCGCCATCGGCGCCGCGCATCTCGATGTATTTCTTCATCCGCGCGTCGGGGAAAGCGGTGGTCAGGTGGTCAGCCCAGTCAGACAGCGTCGGCACCTCGCCCGGCAGGGCGGGCAGCTTGCCGTCCAGGAAATCGCGGAAGGACATACCCAGCGCATCGACGTAGACCCCGTCGCGATAGACAAAGTACATCGGCACATCCAGCGCGTAGTCCACCCATGCTTCGAACCCGAAACCGTCCTCGAAGACGAAGGGCAGCATGCCGGTGCGCGAGTCGTCCAGCGTCTCCCAGATCTGCATCCGCTTGGATTTCACACCCACCGGCTTGCCCTCGAAGAAGGGCGAATTGGCAAAGAGCGCCGTGGCCACGGGGGACAATGCCAGCGCCACGCGCATCTTCTGCACCATGTCCGCCTCGGTCTCGAAATCGAGATTCACCTGAACGGTGCAGGTCCGGCGCATCATCTGTTTGCCGGTGGTGCCCACCTTGTCCATGTAGGCATCCATCAGCTTGTAGCGGCCCTTGGGCATGAGCGGCATTTCCTCATGCGTCCAGATCGGCGCCGCGCCCAGCCCGATGAAGCCCACGCCGATCTCGTCGGCGATGTCCTTCACTTGCGCCAGGTGTTCGTTCACCTCGTCGCAGGTCTGGTGGATGGTTTCCAGCGGCGCGCCCGACAGCTCCAGCGCCCCACCCGGCTCCAGCGACACGTTGGCGCCGTCCTTGCTCAGGCCGATGATATGCCCGCCCTCGCTGACCGGGTCCCAGCCGTGGCGGTCACGCAGCCCCTCCAGCACCGCGCGGATCGAGCGGTCGCCGTCGTAGGGCAAGGGGTTCAAAGTGTCCTTGCAATAGCCGAATTTCTCATGCTCGGTGCCGATGCGCCATTGATCCTTCGGCTTGCAGCCCGAGGCCAGGTACTCTGCCAATTGGTCATGAGAGGTGATCGGCCCGCCGCCGGATTGGGGAATGGACATGTGGGGGCTCCCGGTCTGCTCGCGCTTGTGAACCTAATCTGTTGTCGCCAATCGGCCAGAGTGTCAATGCAGCCTTCTGGCGGCGTCGCGCACAGAAGGCGCGCGCCAGATGACAACTTGATGCGCCGCGCGCTCTTGCATTTGCCGCAGCATGTGTTCCGTGCGAATGCCGGGAAGGGTAGCGAAGGCATCAAAAAGCTGGTCGGCGCCCTTGGCGGTCAGGGGAATTTCAAGGCGCGGCTGGCCCGGCGCCATCAGCAGCCAGACCGGCGGGTCCGAGGTCGGATCGAGGCTGAGCGCCTCAAGCGCGTCCAGATCGACGATCCCGCCCGACAGCGGTCCGAAATAGCTGACACGACGTTCGACCACCTGCACCACGCCGGGGCCGCCGCCGCCCCGGCGAAAGCGCGCGCGCTGCACGCCGGTGACTGTCAGGGCCACGCCAAGGAGGATCACCAGGTAACCGATCCAGTGCAGCAGCCCGCCGCCGGTGAAGAACCCCCAATAGGCCCCCAGCGCCATTGTGGCGAGCCCGATCAGCGCCTCCTGCCACTGGCGCAGGGTCTGGGCGGCTTCGCGGCGGATCACCGGGGGTCTCCCAGCAGGATGGCCTTGTCCAGCATGGCGATGCGATAGCCGCCGACACGGGCAAAGCCGATGCGTTCATAGGTCTTTGCCGCCCGCGGCGACGCGGCAAATAGAATGGCGGTCGTGGCGCCCTGCCCCGCCATTTCGGCCAAGAGCGCCTGTACCACCTGCCCGCCCAGCCCCTGACCCCGGAGGGCCGTGGGCACGAAGACACCCCCGACCTGCACCGCCTGTCCGGCCTTTGCGTTGATCGCAGCCATCGCCACGGGATTGCCGTCACGCTTCAGGATTCGGATACGCGGCGCGCCCACGGCCATCTCGGCCCGGCGCAGAGCGGCCTCTTGCAGCTCGCCCGGCGGGGCCGTCCCGGTTTCCGTCATGTACTGCGCGAACCACTCGGTCAGCCGCGGCACATCCGCCTCGGCCGGTGGCCGGACGGTCCTGTCCGAAGCCAGTCCGCCGATGTCCATCCGGTAAAGCGGTTCGACCCGGTTCAGCCGCCAGGCCTCCTCGGGAACGGGCAGCGCGTCCAGGATCACCTGCACCTGATCCGCATCGCCGGTCATGCCCTGCAGCGTATAGCCCTTCAGAAGATGGGCGTATGTCTGCGCCTCTGTCGCGCCGAGGCCGGGCAGCTGGCACATCAGGAAGCCGCCGTTGGTACAACCAAAGACCCCCGTGATGCCGTCGCCGGTTTCGCGCAGGAAAAAGGCGGTGCCGTGCGGATGGGTCGCGTCCTCGGTGCCATGCGCCTCGAGGTTGCCGAGCAGGAACATCGAGGTTTCGACGTGGGCGTCGAGAAAGGCCGCCATCGGGCCAATGTCGGCGGGCGTGGCCTTGCGGATCATTGCCAGTCTCCCAGCGTGGTCTGCCAGAGGGTCAGCGCCGCCACGGCGGCGGTGTCCGCACGCAGGATGCGCGGGCCCAGCGCCACCGCATGCGCAAAGGGCAGCGCCTGCAGCCGGGCGCGTTCGGCATCGGAAAACCCGCCCTCGGGGCCGATGAGAATCGCCCAGGGGGCATCGGTGTCAGGCAGGCGCCTATGTGCCCCGGCCTGCGCCTCATCGCAGAACATCAGCTGACGCCCCTCCGGCCAGTCCGCCAGAAGCCGGTCCAGCCGGTGCAGATCCGTGACCTCGGGGACGAAGGTGGCGCCGCATTGTTCAGCCGCCTCGGTGGCATGCGCCTGCAGCCGGTCCTGACGGATGCGTTCGGAATTCGTGAACTTGGTCTGGACGGGCAAGATCCGGCGCGCGCCCATCTCGACCGATTTCTCGACGATAAAATCGGTGCGCGCCTTCTTGATCGGCGCGAACATCAGCCAGAGGTCGGGCGGCATCGACTGCGGCGCGGTCTGGTCAAGACAGACCAGCATGCCGCCGCGCTTGCCGGCCTCGACGACTTCGGCGCGGAATTCGCCGTCCTGCCCGTTGAACAGGGCCACCTGCGCGCCAGTGGTCAGCCGCATCACCCCAAAGAGGTAATGCGCCTGCTCCCGCGACAGGGTCACCTGTTGTTCCTCGGCCAAAGGGTGCTCTACAAAGAGCCGGATTTTCGGTGTCACCGTCATGGAGGGGACCATATGTCCGGGACGCATCAGAGACCAGAGGCCGAAGGACAGGTCCGTGACGCGGTCAGCGGCAACTGGGTCGATACCTGGGCGCCGCAGTGGACGCGCCCCTACCTGCGGCTGAGTCGCGCGGATCGTCCCATCGGCACCTGGCTCTTGCTGTTGCCCTGCTGGTGGGGGCTGTTGTTGTCGATGGTCAACAACGGGCAGGCCTACTGGTTCGACCTGTGGATCTTTGCGGGCTGCGGCATCGGGGCGGTGCTGATGCGCGGAGCTGGCTGCACCTGGAACGACATCACCGACCGCGGGATAGACGGATCGGTGGCGCGCACGGCCTCGCGCCCGATTCCATCTGGCCAGGTGACGACGAAACAGGCGCTGGCCTGGGCGGTCCTTCAGTCGCTGGTGGCCTTTCTGATCCTCATCACTTTTCCGCCTGCGGCCATCGCACTTGGGGTTCTGTCGCTGGCGCCGGTCGCGGTTTACCCCTTTGCCAAGCGGTTTACCTGGTGGCCACAGATCTTCCTGGGCATCGCCTTCAACTGGGGCGCCTTGCTGGCCTGGACCGCCCACAGCGGGCGGTTGGAACTGCCGGCGGTGCTTCTCTACCTCGCCGGAATGGCGTGGACGCTGTTTTATGACACGATCTATGCCCACCAGGACAAGGAAGACGATGCGCTGATCGGGGTCAAATCCACCGCACGGCTGTTCGGGGACGACACGCCGAAATGGTTGCGCCGGTTCCTAGTGGCCTCGGTCGCGCTTATGGGACTGGCCATCGTGGCAGCGGCGCCGGAGGGCAACCTGCTGGCACTGATCCTGATGATCGGCGGCCCCTGGGCAATGGGCTGGCACATGGTCTGGCAATTGCGGCGCCTGAAGATGGACGATCATGACCGGTTGCTGAGCCTGTTCCGATCCAACCGGGACGCCGGGCTGCTGCCTGTGCTGTTTTTCGCCATCGCCCTGATCGTCTGATTGCACCGTCCGGCGCGCTTGCGTATCAGTTCCGAAAAAACAAGGAAAATACCGCGCCCATGCGCCTCTCCTCGTTAGTCATCACTGGTGGCATTTTCGCTGCGGCGGGCGTGTTCAGCCTCGTGACCGCAAACATCGCCGGCAACGTCGTGGAACGCGCCTCGCTGACCGGCGTTCTGACCGAACTGGATTCGGACGGTCTGACCTGGGCCGAGGTCGACACCAACGGCCTGCAGGTCTTTCTTTTCGGCACCGCCCCGGACGAAGCGGCGCGGTTCCAGGCGTTGAGCGCGGCGGGCCGCGTCGTCGATGCCAGCCGGGTGATCGACCAGATGCTGGTCGAAGAGCCGGAGAAAATCGCCCCGCCCAGCTTTTCGGTCGAGATCCTGCGCAACGATGCCGGGATCTCTGTCATCGGGCTGGTCCCGGCCTCCACCGACCGCGACGCGCTGATCGAGAGCTTGCGCGGCCTTGCAGGCGACGGGCAGGTGATGGACCTGCTGGAAACCGCCGATTTCCCGGCCCCCGAAGGCTGGGCCGACGCGCTGGAGTTTGCCTCCACCGCGCTTCAGGACCTGCCCCGGTCCAAGATTTCTGTCGCCGCCGACAAGGTGGCGATCAAGGCCATGACCGAAAGCCCCGAGGCCCGCAGCCGACTGGAAGCCGCGCTGACCCGGCGCAAGCCCCAGGACCTGCGCCTGGCAATGGATTTCTCGGCCCCGCGCCCGGTCATCTCTCCTTTCACGCTGCGCTTTGCCATCGACGAAGAGGGGGCACGGTTCGACGCCTGCTCCGCCGACACCGAGACCGGTCGCGACCGCATCCTGCGGGCGGCGGCCCAGGCGGGCCTGGAAGGCAAGGCCAGCTGCCGTCTGGGGCTGGGTGTGCCATCACGCAAATGGGCGGACGCGGTGGAAATCGGCATTGCCAAGCTGGCGGAACTGGGTGGCGGCACGCTGACCTTTTCGAATGCAGATGTGTCCCTTGTGGCGCTGGAAGGCACCAACCAGGCGCTGTTCGACCGGGTTGTCGGCGAGCTGGAAGCGGCCCTGCCCGATCTCTTTGCGCTGACCGCCGACCTGCCCAAACCGCCTGACGCCGAACCCGAGGGCGCGCCGGATTTCGTGGCCACGCTCAGCCCGGAAGGCGCCGTGCAACTGCGCGGCAGGTTGGGCACGGAACAGGCGCGCGCCACCGCGGACAGCTTTGCAAGGGCGCTCTTCAGCTCCGAAGCGGTCTATACGGCGGCCCGCGTCACCGAGGGCGTGCCCGGCGACTGGACGGTGCGTGTGCTGGCCAGTCTGGACGCGCTGGCGCTGTTGTCACATGGCGCGGTCACGGTGACCCCTGACCTGGTGACCGTCACCGGCAAGACCGGCAACACCGAGGCCAGCGCCCAGATTGCCGACCTGCTGGTGGCCAAGCTGGGCGAGGCCGCGGCCTTTGACATCGACGTTGAATATGTCGAAGCCCTGGACCCGATCGCCGGCCTGCCCACGCCAGAGGAATGCGAGGCGATGATCGTCGAGATCATCGGCGACCGTAAGATCACGTTCGAACCCGGCTCTGCCCGGCTGGATGCCTCGGCTGAGGATATCATGGACGAACTGGCCGACCTGCTGAAGCAATGCGGCGACATCGCGCTTGAAATCGGCGGCCATACCGACAGCCAGGGCCGCGAGATCATGAACCAGGAACTGAGCCGCGACCGCGCCCAGGCTGTCCTTGACGCCTTGCGTGCGCGGCGGGTGCCCACGCGCTCTTACACGGCAAAGGGCTATGGTGAGACCGTCCCGATTGCCGACAACGGCACCGAAGAAGGCCGCGAGGCCAACCGCCGGATCGAATTCAAGCTCTTGAAACCCGAACCGGAAGAGGGCGAAGAAGGGGTGGAACCGGGCGATTCGGACCCGGCTGCGGATCCGGATCCTGTCGCGGCAGACGTCGACCCGGAAACGGTGGACGCGGCTCCCGCAATCGACCCCGGTGCACCGGCAGAGGCGCAGCCGAATCCGGAACTGGGCAGGATCAGGCCGCCAAAGGGCAGAGGAACTGGGGATGAATAGGACCGAATTCATCGTGACGACCGCGGCGATCCTATTCGTTGCCTTCCTGCTGGGCTGGTTCGCCCATTGGCTGGTGCATCGGTTCAAGCGCGTCAGCCAGGCCGACATGGACCAGCTGGAAAAGATGAGCCAGGAGCTGCACGAGGCGGAGGAAACCCGCGACCAGGCCATCACCTACCTGCAACAGCGCGAGGCCGAGCTGACCAACCAGCTGGCCCAGACCGAGGCGGAACTTTCGGCGGCGATGGAAGGGCTGCGCGAGGCGCGCTCTGACGCCGAAGAAATGCGCGCCCATGTCGAGCGGATGAACCAGCAGGCCTGAAACGGGCCTGAGGGTGCCGGCCCTTTCCAGAGCGGTCGGTATATGGGATGAGCGGGTCGACAATCGCGCGACGAGGACCCGCCGACATGACCCAGATCATCACCGCCCTTTCCGAAATCTCCGACCGGTACGACGCCTGCTTCGTCGATCTCTGGGGATGCGTCCACAATGGCGTGGAGGCGATCCCCTCGGCCGTTGAGGCACTGCAGGGCTACCGCCAGCGCGGCGGCTGCGTGATCCTCGTGACCAATGCCCCCCGCTCTCGCCATGAGGTTGCCAAGCAGCTGGACCGCTTCGGCGTCCCGCAGGACGCCTGGGACGATATCGCCACCTCGGGCGACAGTGCCCGCGCCGCGATGTTCCGTGGCGCCGTGGGGCGCAAGGTCTGGTTCATGGGGCAGACCTTTGACCATTCCTTTTTCGAGCCGCTCAAGATCATCGAGGATCCGGTCGAGATCGAGCAGGTCGAGCTGGACGAGGCCGAGGGCATCATCTGTTGCGGCCCCTTCGACCCCCATGCCGACCCCGAGGTAAACCGACCGGAGTTCCTCTATGCCAAGCAGAAGGGCCTCAAGCTGCTCTGCGCCAATCCCGATATCGTCGTCGATCGGGGTGAGCGGCGTGAATGGTGTGCGGGGGCACTTGCGAAACTTTATTCCGAGATGGGCGGCGAGAGCCTCTATTTCGGCAAGCCGCATCCACCGATCTACGACCTGGCCCGCCGTCGCCTGGCCGCGCACCGCAAGGGCGTACCGGACGCCGGCATCCTGGCCATCGGGGACGGCGCCCATACCGACATCGACGGCGCGATGGGCGAGGACATCGATTCCCTTTTCATCAGCGGCGGATTGGCACGGGCAGAGACCAAAACGACGCAGCAACCCGATCCCGACGCGCTAAACGCCTATATCGAAAAGGAAATGATCAATCCCAGCTTTTCCATAGGCACGTTACGCTGAGGTAGATTTTGCTTGCCTTTGCTGCAACCGCAAAGTAATAAAATTACCGAAAGCGCGAACAACCCGCGCATTTATTACCGAACGGTTTGCACATGGAGGGCCGGATGTTGGACAATATGCCCCGGGGCACGATCTGCATCGAAGACATCGAAATGGGGATGACCCGGTACCTGCGCAAACAGGTGACCGATCAGGACATCGAGATGTTCGCCGAGGTCTCGACCGACCGGAACCCGGTGCACCTGGACGATGACTATGCCCAGGACACGATCTTTGAGGGCCGGATCGCCCACGGGATGCTGACCGCCGGCCTGATCTCTGCCGTCATCGGCGAGCAACTGCCGGGTCACGGCACGGTCTACATGGGCCAGACGCTGAAATTCCTCGGGCCGGTACGTCCGGGTGACATGGTCTATGCCGAGGTCAAGGTCGTCGACATCGACCACGCAAAGCGCCGTGTCACGCTGGAAACCCATTGCGCGGTGGACGGCAAGAAAGTCCTGATCGGCGAGGCCAAGGTGCTGGCCCCCTCGCGCAAGTTCGACTGATACGCCGGCCTTCGGGCCATGAGACCGCGCCTGGAGCGCCCCGCGTGCCGGACCTATGGTCCGGCACGTTTCATTTTCCGGGAGGGATCGTGATCCGCTGTCTTTCCCTGTGCCACCTGGCAGCCGGGCCGGCAGTCGCCGACTGTTCCACGCCCCACGCCACCTTTGTCCAGTGCCGTATCGAAGGGTCCCCAAAGATCCTGGAGATCTGCGCGGAACAGGACGCCGCCGTCTACCGCTTTGGCCCGCCGGGGCGCCCCGAGATGGAACTTTTCGAACCCTATGCCATGCTCGACCACCAGCCCTGGCCGAGGTCGAACGTCAGCTCGATGCCGACGATACTGCGCGGAACTTTGGCGGTGTGATCGTCTCGAAGGACGGACAGGCCCTCGCCCGGCTCGAATGTGATCCGGACACGGTGACATTCGGTTTTGGAACGGGTTTGTCGGACGGCAAGTCACGGGCCGGATATCGCTGGAGACCCGGAGAGGGTTGGATGCGCTGACTGTGTCCCTGGGCATCAAGGTTCGGCAGGCACGCGTGCCCTTCATCGAATGCGCGTGCGAGACGGAAGCTGCGCAATCTTAACGCGCACGGACGCCGCCGGCGCGGCGGCTTTCAGACAAAATTCAGAAATTCTTCAGGACATGTCCCCAAGGCCGAGCCCAAGGATCGACACCACATTTTTGCGGAGGTCGTTTCATGCTAGAGTTGGTCTTTGTTACATGCCTGATCCTTGATCGTCATCATTGTGAAGAACGGCATGTCCTGTTCCAGGACGTCAGCCTGATGGCCTGCATGCTCCACGGGCAGGCAGAGTTTGCGAATTGGACGAACAGCCACCCGGGTTGGCGGCTGCACAGGTGGAAGTGTGGCATTCACGATCCCCGACAGGCCGACGCATGAGCCGGAACTTACTTCAGCGGGTCAAACCCGAAGCCCGCCGGGATGGTATCGCGCGCCTCCAGAACGAGGTCGGCCAGGACCTCGCCCACCTTGGGCGCCATGCCAAAGCCGATCTTGAACCCGCCATTGGCCACGAAATGCCCGTCACGTCCCGGCCATGCCCCCAGCAGCGGCGCGCGAGAGCGGGCGCGCGGGCGCACGCCGGCCCAACGCTCCAACACGGTGGCGCCGTGCAGGGCGGGCACTGCCGCATAGGCACGGTCGACCAGCGCCTGGCACTGCTCGTCCACCGACACCGGATCGTCGAAATCGCGCTCCGAGGTAGAGCCGACGGCCACGGTCCCATCCGCATGGGGGATGATGTGCAGCCCGTCCACGAAAAGCTGTGGATCGCCCTGCGCCGGATACCGCAGGAGCACCGCCTGCCCCTTCACCCCGTCGCCGATCTTGCGGCCCAGGGCCTCGGTCAGATCGCCGAGGCCCCGCCAGCCGGTCGCCCAGACCACGACGCCTTCGTCCGGCGCCTCTTTCACGATCTCGACGCCAGAAACCTGCAGCGCCGCCACCAGTGCGGCGCAGGCACGGCGCGGACACATGCGGGCGGTCAGCGTATCGCGGATCAGCATGCCCGTGGGGGTGAACGGTGCCAGCCCGGACCGCCCCTCGGCCGGGATCACCTCCCAGTGCGCCCTGCCCTGCCAGAGCGCCCCGGCCCCCTTGGCACGGGCCTCTGCCAGGGCAATGGCCGCCGCATCCGCCAAGGGCTGCAACCGACCGGTGCGGGCGTAGCCGGGGCTGACACCGCCGGTTTCCTCGACCTCGGCCCAGAACGCCTCTGCCATCAGCAGGCTCTCGAGCTGGAACGCTTTCTTCTCGTTCCAGTTCTCGGGCACATGCGGGGCCAGCGCGCCAACGATCCCGCCCGACGACCCGGCCCCGGGACCATAGGGGTCGACCACGCGCACCATCGCGCCCCGCCGCGTGCAGGCCCAGGCCACCGACAGGCCGAATATCCCCGCCCCGCGCACCGTCACCTCGACGCTTGCCATTGCCAGCCCTCCTCGTCAGAACTCGGCCCGTTGATAAGGAAGAATGCCATGCCCGACCAGAGCAGCGATCTGGACTGGCGGGACGAGATCCCGGTCTCGACCCGTTTCGACGATCCCTATTACAGCCTGGAAAACGGGCTGGCTGAAACCGCGCATGTGTTTCTGGCAGGCAACGGGCTGCCGGGCCGGTTCCGCGAGGGGTTCCACATCGCGGAACTGGGCTTTGGCACCGGGCTGAACCTGCTCGCCGCGCTGCGGCTCTGGCGGGCGTCGGGCCAGGGTGGCCGCCTGCATTTCACGACCTTCGAGGCCTTTCCCCTGTCGCCCGCCGAAATGACCCGGGCACAGGCAAGCTTTCCCGAAATCGCCGATCTTGCGACCGAACTGGCGCCACATTGGGGCAGGAAACGCTTTGACCTGGCCGACCTGCGGTTCGAGATGATCGAAGGCGACGCACGCCAGAGCCTGCCGCGCTGGGACGGGCTGGCCGATGCCTGGTTTCTGGACGGTTTCTCTCCCGCCAAGAACCCCGAGCTTTGGGACGCCGAGCTGATGGCCCAGGTTGCCCGGCACATGACCGCGGGCGGCACGGCGGCCACCTACACGGCGGCAGGTCACGTGCGCCGTGCGCTGGCGGATGCGGGGCTTGAGGTCACACGCGCGGCGGGCTATGGCCGGAAACGTCACATGACGACCGCCCTGAAACCATCGCGCTCCGGCTGACCCGCACGGCGGGGCCATCGGGACGGCGAGACCCCGGACATATCGCAATGGCTCAGCAGAACACGCGCCTCGGCATCTGGCTCATGGTGGCCACCACCTTCGTCTTTGCGTTGCAGGATGGCATTTCGCGCCACCTGGCGGCGGAATACAACGTCATGATGGTGGTGATGATCCGCTACTGGTTCTTCGCCGCCTTCGTGCTGACCGTGGCGGGCCGCAAGGCGGGGGGCCTGCGCGCGGCGGCGCAGAGCGCCTTCCCCTGGTTGCAGGTCTTTCGCGGCGCGCTGCTGGTGGTCGAGATCAACGTGATGGTGCTGGCCTTCGTCTTTCTGGGCCTGGTCGAAAGCCACGCGGTCTTTGCCGCCTATCCTCTGCTTGTGGCCGCACTGTCCGGCCCCGTGCTGGGCGAACATGTCGGCTGGCGCCGCTGGACGGCCATCGCGGTGGGCTTTGTCGGGGTCATCATCATCCTGCAACCCTCGGGCGGGGTGTTCTCACCCTATGCGGCAATCCCGCTGCTGGCGGCGCTGATGTTCGCACTCTACGCGCTGCTGACGCGCTACGTGGCCCGAGGCGACAGCTCCGCCACGTCCTTCTTCTACACCGGCGTATCCGGTGTCGTGGTCGCCACGGCGATCGGCGCCTGGTTCTGGGTACCGATGACAGGGCCGGACTGGGCCTGGATGGGTCTGCTGTGCCTGACCGGGGCAGCAGGACACTACCTGATGATCCGCGTCTACGAGGTGGCCGAGGCCAGCGCGGTACAGCCCTTTGCCTACCTGCAACTGGTCTTTGCCAGCACCTTGGGACTAGTCGTCTTTGGCGAGACGCTGCGCTGGAACGTGGTCTTCGGCGCCGCGATGATCGTTGCGGCCGGGCTGTTCACTCTCTGGCGTGCGCGTCAAAAAGACACCTGAGAGTCACCCGAAGCCGTCACCCCTGTTTCTTTGGGCGAAAAAATACCTCCGGGGGTGAATGGACCGAAGGTCCAGAGGGGGCAGAGCCCCCTGCCCCGGCGGCCACACGTCAATCCAGCGTCGCCTTGAGCGTGCCGCCGACCAATTCCTCGCTGAACGGCACCGGATGCGGCGGCTTGCCCAGCCGCGCGCGATAGACCGGCAGGCTCTCGGTGACCCGCATGACGTAGTTGCGGGTCTCGTCGAAGGGGATCATCTCGATCCAGTCGATGATGTCGATGTCGCCCTTGCGCGGGTCGCCAAAGCGTTCCATCCATCCGATCGGTCGACCCGGCCCGGCGTTGTATCCCGCCGCCATCATCACCGCATTGCCGTCGAACCGCTCCGCCAACCCCGCAAGGTAACGCGACCCCAGCTTGGCGTTATAGCCCGGATCGGTCAGCAGCCGGTCAAGATCGTATTCCACGCCCAGCTGGCCAGAAACCAGCTTGGCCGTGCCCGGCATCAGCTGCATGTAGCCACGCGCACCGGCCCCGGAAATCACCCCCGGATCGAATTCGGACTCGCGCCGCGCGATGGACAGCACCAGTTCCTTGGGCACCGGGTATTCGCCCTCTGTCACCTGCGGATCCAGCGCGTAGTAGGGTCCGGGCAACTGGATGCCGAATTGGGCCGCGCGTTTGCCCAGCATGACCTGGATATGCGGACGATTCATCTCCATCAGCATCATGCCCATGCGGCCCATGCCTTCGCGGTCCAGCGACTCGGCCAGGTGGGTCAGGAACCGTTCACCCAGGTTCGTTTCCCCGGCGGCGAGCAAAAGGATTGCCGCCTCAAAGACGCTGGACTTGGTGAAATCGGCCTTGCGCCAGTCGTCAAAGGCATCGTTGCCCGCCAGCGTCGGGTCCGGCGGCAAACCGGCACGTTCCGCCGCCAGCAACCCGTAGAAAGACGTCTGGTACTCGGCCCCCGCCGTATAGGCTTCTTTCGCCTTCTCCGACTCGCCCGCCGCCTCGTAGGCGCGGCCCAGCCAATAGCCGCCGCGTCCGGCGGAAATCGGGGTCCAGACGGCATCGCTGAAATTCTCGAAATGCATCACGGCCAGGTCGGCCCGGTCGAGGAACCGCAGGGCGATAAAACCGGCGATCCACTCCAGCTCGGCAAATTCGCTGCCTTCGACCAGCCAGTGCCGGGCGGCGATCTCGTAGGCTTCGGCATAGGCGCCGGCGCGCATCCGCTCGCGGGCAAGGTCGATCCGCTCCGGCGCCCAGGCCCAAGGCTCGCCCAGGCCCGCCGGGCTGGCCGATTGCGCGCGCAACAGCGCGATGGCGTCCTCTGTGCGCCGCTTGCGCACACGCCACAGGAACCGCTCGTAGGCCAACCCCGGGTGATCGGCCAGATCCTCGGGCACCTTGGCAATCAGCGTGTCCACGCCGGGCGCCGATGTGCGCAGCGCCAGCCGCGCCTGTGCCAGCGCCTGCCAGCCTTCGTCGACAAGACCCATCATCTGGCCCGCGTCCCGGCTCCACCCCTGCCACAGCGCCATGTCCAGACGCGCCTCGTGATGGTCGCGCAGGATCTCACCCCAGGTGATCAGAAAGGCGCGGCGTTCGTCCGAGGTCATCGACAGCGTGCGCCAGGCCAGAACGATATCGGCCTGCGCCGCGCCCTCGTTGCCCTGCGCCATATGCGCCTTGGCCAGGGACAGCGCGCCGCTGCCCGTCTGCGGCAGCGCATCGGCAAAGAAAGTCCGGATCTCGTCCAGAGAGGCCTCGGACATGGTGGGTTCGGATTTTTCGCGCAGGTAGGGCAACCCCGGCCAGTCAGGGTGGCGCGACAGGAAATCCTGCACCTCGCGCGCATCGCCACGGCCCGCCCGCAGCGCGTGCCAGAGGATCACGTCCACCGCCGCCTGCCCGTCGCCCCGTGCCGCGATTCGGGCCGCCGCCCAGTTGCCCTCGCGCATGGACTGCATGGCCTTGGCCAAAGACGCTCCGCGCTCCTGCGCAAAAGCCGGCAGGGCGGTGACGAACAGCAACAACAAGGCAAGGAGACGTGACATCGACTTGCTTTTTCCGTGATGAAAAGGAATAGACGCTTCTTGCAAAGGATACGTCCGGGGCGGGCTCGTGCAACTCACATAGTCGCGGGGTCGGCGGGTTTCCACCGCAAGTCGCACCGGGCCGGACAAATGAAAGGAGCGTGTCATGTTTAAAGGTTCAATGCCTGCCCTGGTCACGCCGTTCAAGGACGGCGCAGTGGATTTCGACATGCTCAAAAAGCTGGTCGAATGGCACATCGAGGAAGGCTCTCACGGGCTGGTTCCCGTGGGCACGACCGGCGAAAGCCCCACGCTGACGCACCGCGAACACGAAGAAGTCATCGCCTGCGTGGTCAAGGCGGTCGCGGGCCGCATACCGGTGATCGCCGGGGCCGGGTCGAACAATACCGACGAGGCGATCCGCTTTACCGAATATGCTGCCAAGGTCGGCGCCGATGGCGCGCTGGTGGTGACGCCCTATTACAACAAGCCGACCCAAGCCGGTCTGATCGCGCATTTCAAGGCGGTGCACGACTGCGCCGACATCCCGATCATCATCTACAACATCCCCGGGCGTTCGGTCGTGGACATGTCGCCGGACACGATGGGGGAACTGGCCAAGCTGCCGCGCATCGTCGGCGTCAAGGATGCCACCGGCGACCTGGCCCGCGTCTGCCAGCAGCGCATTTCCTGCGGGCAGGATTTCCTGCAGATCTCGGGCGAGGATGCCACCGCGCACGGGTTCAACGCCCAGGGCGGCGTCGGCTGTATTTCCGTCACCGCGAACGCGGCACCCCGCCTCTGCGCAGAGCTGCAAGAGGCCTGTCTGGCCGGGGACTACGGCAAGGCGCTGGAAATCCAGGACCGGCTGATGCCTCTGCACCAGGCGATCTTTACCGAGCCGGGCCTCTGCGGCGCCAAATATGCCATGTCGCGGCTGGGTCTGGGCTCGGACGAGGTGCGTCTGCCGCTGGTGCCGCTGACCGAAGGGACACGCGCCAAGGTGGACAGCGCCCTGCGCCACGCGGGCCTGATGAACTGAGCCGACTTCGCTCTCGAAACAAAAAAGAAAGGGCTGGGAACACTACGTTTCCCAGCCCTTTTTCTATGGCAGGTATAGCGCTACTGCCCCACGGTCGCCTCCAGCCCCTCGGGCTGGCCGACCACGACAAAGCGCAGGTCCTCGGGTTTCATCAACTCACCCGCCACGCGCTTGACGTCTTCCAGCGTGACTGCCTCGATCTTGGCGTTGCGCGTCGTGATGTAGTCGGGCGACAGGTCGTCCATCTGCATCCCCACGAGGATCCGCGCAATCGGCGCGTTGCCGTCGAACCGTAGCGGATAGGCGCCGGTCAGGTAGGTCTTGGCGCGCTCCAGCTCCTCGGGCGTCGCACCCTCACTCGCCATCTTGGTCCATTCATCGCGGATCACGTCTACAGTCTCGGCGATACGATCATTGGCAGAGGCCACGCGGCCCAGCATCAGTTCGGCGTGCTCGCGCGGCGAGAGGTAGGAATAGACGCCGTATGTCAGGCCCCGCTTTTCACGCACCTCGTTCATCAGCCGCGCCTCGAACCCGCCGCCGCCAAAGATCGTGTTCAGCACGTAGGCGGCAAAGAAATCGGGATCGTCCCGCTTCATCCCCTTGTGGCCAAAGATCGCCACCGATTGCGGGGTGTCAAAGGGGACAACGGTCACACCGGCCTCGGTCTGCACCTCCACGTCGGCGGGCTGCGGCGCGCCGGTTTCGGGCAGGTCCGAAAACAGCTTGTCCAGCAACGCGCCCAGTTCCTCGGCGCTGATGTCGCCTGCGGCGCCGACATAGATCCGGTCCTGGGCCAGCGCGGCACGATGGGCGTCGACGATATCGGCCCGGGTCAGGGCCGTGACGCTTTCCACGGTGCCGTTCTGGTTGGTCCCGTAGGGATGATCGCCAAAGACCAGCCCGTAAAAGGCATCGCCCACGATCTCGTCCGGGTCGGTGGCGTCGGACCGGATGCCGGACAGCACCTGATCGCGGACGCGTTCGATGGCGACCTCGTCGAAACGGGGCGAGACCAGCGAGGACCGCAGCAGGTCAACGGCCTCGTCCCGCGTTTCGGTCAGGAACTTGGCCGAAACGCTGACCGTGTCGTCACCCACGTCATAGCGGAACTGCGCCGCGATCCCGTCGCGCGCCTCGGCAAATCCGCGCGCGTCCAGGTCTTCGGCGCCCTCTTCAAGCAGGCCGACCATCAGGTTGGTCGCCCCGCGTTTGCCCTGCGCATCCAGAGAGGCCCCGCCCAGAAACCGGATTTCCAACGCGACGAAGGGAATCGATGGCTCCTCGACCAGCCAGGCCTTGAAACCGCCGGGGCTGGTCACTTCCTGGATCTCGATCTCGGCATGAGCGGCGAAACCGGCACAGATCATGCCGAAGGCAAGGACAAAGCGGCGGATCATTGGGTCACCTCCTGCTGCGGGGTCTGTGCGTCCGGTGCCATCAGGTAACCGGTCACGGATTGGCGGCGGTCGAACACCTTTTGCGCGGCCGCGACGATGTCCTCGCCCGTCACGGCCTGTAGCACGTCGGGCCAGTCCTGCACGTCGTCGACAGTCAGGCCGGTGGTCAGCGCATTGCCATAGCGGCGCGCGATGCTGGCGGGATTGTCCAGCGCGTAGATCTGGGATGCCTTGATCTGGAACTTGATCCGGTCAAGCTGGTCGGCGTCGATGCCCTCCGCGATCACCTCGGCCAGCACTTCTTCAAGCGCGGCTTCTGCCTTTTCGAGGCTGACACCCGGAGCCGGCACAACCACCAGCGTAAAGCTGGAGGCGTCCAGCGTGGTGTCGTCGTAATAGGCGTCGGTATAGACTGCGACCCGGCTTTCGAACTGCAGTTTCTGGGTCAGGACAGAGGTCTGCCCTCCACCAAGAACCTGGGACAGGATGGCCAGCGCCGCCGCCTCCTGCTGGGCGCCACTTGTCCGGGCCGGGGCAAGATAGCTGCGGGTGACATAGGGCTGCGACACGCGCGGGTCGGTATAGGTCATCCGCCGTTCCGACAGGTGTCGGGGTTCGGTCGGACGGGCGCGATCGCCGAGGTCGGGATTGGCGGGAAGCGGGCCGTAGTGCTCTTTGGCCAGGGTGCGCACCTCTTCGGGGGTCACGTCCCCGGCGACGACCAGGATGGCGTTGTTGGGCGCATAGAACTGGCGGTAGTAGGCCAGTGCATCGTCCAGGTCCAACTGCTCCATCTCGTGTCGCCAGCCGATCACCGGCGTGCCATAGGGATGATTGAGGTAGAGCGCGGCGTTCTTTTGTTCACGGAACAGCGCGCCGGGGCTGTTCTCTACCCGCATGTTGCGCTCTTCGATGATGACCTCGCGCTCGGTCAGGATATCCGCTTCGGAGAGCCGCAGGTTCACCATGCGGTCGGCTTCCATCTTCATCATCAGGCCCAGCCGGTCGGCGGCGACGCGCTGGTGATAGGCGGTGGTGTCGAAGCTGGTAAAGGCGTTGTCCGATCCACCGTTTGCGGCGACGGTTGCGCTGAATTCCCCCGGGGCCAATGTGTCGGTGCCCTTGAACAGCAGGTGTTCCAGGAAATGCGCCACCCCCGAAGCGCCGGGGCGTTCATCTGCAGATCCCGCGCGGTACCAGACCATGTGCACCACGACCGGGGCACGATGGTCCTCGATCACGACAACGTCCATGCCGTTGTCCAGCGCAAAGGTCGATACCTTGCCCGCCTCCTGGGCGGAGACGGCGACAGGCGCGGTCAGCGATAGGGCGAAAGCGAATAACAGGGTCAGTCGGCGCATGCGGCATCCTCTGGTTTTCCGGATGTCGCATTAGGTACGCGCGGCGGCGGCAACTTCAAGCCGGAGTGACAGTCTCGTGACCGGCGCGCGCGGCGCAGGTCACTCTTTGGGCGGCGCCGCCGGAGTCTTGGCCCCGGCACGGCGGTAGACACGCAACCAACGGTAGGGGTCCAGCGTTTCTCGCCTGTAGGCGCGGTAATAGTCGTCCTGCGGCACGATCGACCAGTTGAAGATCGACTTGGAGCGGCGGAATTTCGCGTCCTTTTGGGCCAGTTCCTGGCGCACGCCGGGGTCGCGGCCAAAGCGGCTGGCCCGCTGGATCAGAGCAGTGTCGCCCGCCGGAACACCCGGCCCGCTGGCCACCAGGCGCGACGGATTGCCACCCAATGCGGCAACGGCGTCGGACTTGGGTGTCTGGTCGGTCCGGTTGGCACCACCCGGTGTCGGCGGCGGCAGCTGGGCATAGCTTTCGGGCTGAACCAGCGGCTTGTTCGGAACGATGGCAAATTCCTCGGGCTGCGCACTGTTGGTGCGCAGATCGTGAAGGGGTTTGTCACGGTCGATCACCGAACAGGAGGCGATGCCCGCTAGGCCAAGGATTGCAACAAGATGCGCACGCCGCATCGCTTCCCTCCGAATTCCGAGTTTCGCCAGCCTTACCCCATCTCGCAAGCGGCGTCACGGGGCCTTTTTGCGCGAGGGAAAAAGGATCAGCCCGAATGCGCCGATAAAGATCGCGATGTCCGCGACGTTGAAGGCATAGGGGTTTTCGATGCCGCAACAGGACATGTTCAAAAAGTCCGCCACCGCACCGTAGACCAGCCTGTCGATCACGTTGCCCAGCGCCCCGCCGATCAGGAATCCGGCCGAGATCAGCCCCATGACGCCCGGAGGATCGCGGCGCATCCAGACCACGACAAACAGGATGATGCCCAGTGCGACAGAGATCAGGATCCAGCGAGTCGCCGCCGCATCGCCCGAGAAGAGGCCGAAATTGACACCGTAATTCCAGGCCATGCGGAGATTGAGGTAAGGCGGCAGGACCTCGATGGCCAGCTTGTTGGCAAGTCCCATGACATGCACCACCAGGTACTTCGTCACCTGGTCCAGCAGGAAGATCGCCAGTGTCACCCAGAACACCAGCTTCAACCCGCCCGACGCCTCTTTACCTGCTGCAGCCAGAACCGCCTCCTGCTTTTGTCGCCCGCAGACCTAGTGGGCGGAAACCGGGCGCGCAAGCGGCTTTGCCGTCCCGCGCCCGGCACCATGTTTCTTCTTGGTCCAAATACCCTGGGGGAGGCGCCGCAGGCGACGGGGGTCATGCTGAAAGCATGCCTCCGGCATGGCGCCCCCATCCTACTTCAGTGGCGGAAATGACGCATGCCGGTAAAGACCATCGCCAGGCCGGCCTCGTCGGCCGCGGCGATCACCTCGTCGTCCCGCATCGACCCGCCGGGCTGAATCACGCAGCTTGCACCAGCCGCCGCCGCCTCCATCAGACCATCGGGGAAGGGAAAGAACGCGTCAGAGGCCACGGCGGACCCTTGCGTCAGCGGCGCGGGCAGGCCCAGCGCCTCGGCCATGCGCTCGGACTTCTTGGCCGCGATCAGCGCCGAATCGACCCGGCTCATCTGGCCCGCGCCGACGCCCACGGTGGCAAGGTCCTTGACGTAAACGATGGCATTGGACTTGACGTGTTTCGCGACCTTCCAGGCGAACAGCAGGTCCTGCATCTGCGCCTCCGTCGGGGCGACTTTCGTCACCACCTTCAGGTCGTCCAGCGCGCGGGCGCCGTTGTCGCGGTCCTGCACCAGGAGGCCACCCGCAACCTGCCGCCAGGCCAGACCAGCAGAGGCCGGGTTGGCAAGGCCGGGCGCCAGGATCAGGCGCAGGTTCTTCTTTTTCGCGAAGATGTCCTTGGCGTCGTAATGGATGGCGGGGGCGATCACGACTTCGGTGAATATCTCGGAAATCGCCTCGGCTGTCTCGCCGTCCAGCTCTCCGTTCAGCGCCACGATCCCGCCAAAGGCCGAGGTGCGGTCACAGTCGAAGGCCTTCTGATAGGCCTCCTTCATGGTTGCGCCGCGCGCCACGCCCGAGGGGTTGGCGTGCTTGATGATGGCACAGGCCGGGCCGTCGCCCGGCAGGAATTCCGACACCAGCTCAAATGCCGCGTCGGTGTCGTTGATGTTGTTGTAGCTCAGCTCCTTGCCCTGCAGCTGTTCCGCCGTGGCCACGCCCGGACGCATCGAGCCGTCGGTATAAAAGGCCGCGTTCTGGTGCGGGTTCTCGCCGTAGCGCAGGCTTTGCGCCAGCGTGCCGGCAAAGACCCGGCGGCGCGGGGTCGCCTCGCCGATTGCGGCGGCCATCCAGGTGCTGACGGCGGCATCATAGGCGCCGGTGCGGGCATAGGCGATCTGCGCCTGCCGCTTGCGGAATTCGATGGAGGTCAAACCGTCGTTTGCGTCAAGCTCTGCCAGCAATGCGTCGTAGTCCTCGACGTCCACGATGGTGGTGACAAAAGCATGGTTCTTGGCCGCCGCGCGGATCATCGCGGGGCCGCCGATGTCGATGTTCTCGATGCAGGTGTCATAGTCGGCACCCTTGGCCACCGTTTCCTCGAAGGGGTAGAGGTTCACGACCAGCAGGTCGATCGGGACAATTCCGTGCTCGGCCATCGCCGCCGTGTGCATCCCGTTGTCACGCAGTGCCAGCAGCCCGCCGTGCACCTTGGGGTGCAGCGTCTTGACCCGCCCGTCCATCATTTCCGGAAAACCGGTGAGGTCGGCCACGTCCCGCACCTTTAAACCCGCGTCGCGCAGCGCCTTGGCAGAGCCGCCGGTCGAGAGCAATTCCACTCCCTTTTCGGCCAGCGCGCGGCCCAGGTCGGTCAGGCCGGTCTTGTCGGAAACGGAAAGCAGCGCGCGGCGCACGGGCTGAAGGTCGGACATGGAGGATCCCCTCGGAAGGTCGTTCTATTGCGGCAAGAGACCGTGTCAGGCGGTCTCGTCCACCTCGTCGCGGGCAAGGTCACGGACGGCAAGGGCCGTCTCCTGTGCCTTGGCCAAAGACCAGCGGACGCGCGTCGCATACTGCATCGCGCGACCGGATAAAACGACCTGCTTCGTCGCACGCGGCTGCAATCGGCCCTTTTCCAGGTAAACCGAGGGGTCAAGCGCCATGTCGACCGCCCCGTCAAACCGGAACACCCAGATTTCGCCCGAGCGCAGCGCCATCGAGACGGCGGTGCCCCCCATGTCCAGCGCCACGTCGACTTCGGGATGCAGGTGAAAGCGGATCTCGAAAGGAAGGCCCGCCAGTTTCATCGAATCCATCGCCCGGTCAAAGCGTTTCTTGGACGGTACATCGAGGGCGACGAGGTAATCCTCTCCCTTCAGGCTGCGCCCGTCCAGCGACAGTTCCAGGCTGCGCGCATGGGTCAGCCCCTGCACGGTGACATAACCATCATGCCCGCCCTCGAACCGAAGGCTGTCGGGCAGGTGGCTCATCTGTACCGGGACGTGGCGCGGCGCGTCTTCCAGCAGTTCGCGTCGGGCCTCGCCGATCCAGCGCGGCGCCCCCAGCCGAGCCGAGGAATACCCTTGCAGGCAAAGCGTGGAATGCGACGGCGTCGCGCGGCCCGCGCGGCGCCATTCCTCGCCAAAGCCGCCGCCGGAGCCGCAGTTGACGATCACGGGTCGCCGCCCCGAGGTCAGTTCGAACGCGAGGGTCGAGGCATGGGCACGGGCAGAGGCCGCGCCCGCAGGCGGCGGCGCCGCATCGACGATGATGGACGTCCGCATGGCCGAAAGTCGGGCAAACCCCATCGCCAGCCCGTCCGCCTGCCGTTTCTTGTTGCCCGAGGCCGCAAGCGCACGATCCAGCCGCCCTTCCAATCCTCGCCCACCGCCGTGAAACCGCGCGAGCCCACCATCGGCATGGCGCAGGGTTCGCAGCGTCGGCGCGATCCGACCGATCGCTTCAACATGTCGTGGATCGGGGTCGAGGTCGGCCTCCTGCAGCGCCTGCTGCGCCCAGGTCAGCAGGGTAAAGACCTCCAGCAGTTCCTCGGGGTTGCGGGTGGGAATGCCGCCCTGCGCATTGACCTGTTTGGCGCAGTCGCTGCCCAGCGCCTCACGCGCCGGGGCCACGTGCGCCTCCATCCCCTGCAGGGAAAGGCCCGCGTACAGCAGTCCGGTCATTGCCTCGAACCGCGCCAGCCCGGGTGCGGCCACATGGGCGCGCTTGGCCAGGAACAGCGTCTGCGCGGCCAGGGCAGAATAGAACCCTTCGCTGTCATCCGCCTTGCGCCCGCGCAGCAGGAACAACGCATGGTGAATCCAGCGGATCACGCGCCGCCCGGTCAGCTCCGGCGTCCAGCCCGGCCCCCGGCCCTTGCCATAACGGCGTATCCATTCCCAGAGCCAGGCCTGCGCCATCGCGCGCGCCTTGGCGTCGCCCACGGCCGCCAGGTCATCGAGCCAGCCGAAGCCGTGGATTTCTTCCTCAAAAGCGGGATCGGGCGGGTCGATGGCCCAGATCGACCGCCCCTCGGCCTGCACCAGGTGGCCTGCGAACATCAGGTTCCCAGCCAGCATCTGCCGACCACGGGCAACAAACCCCACGGTGCGCGGTTCAGGCTGAGACACAAAGCCCTCGGCCGGACGGGCACTGGCCGACATGCGTGCCTGCATGCGGTTCATGATCCGCGCATGCGCGGTTCGCCAGTTTCGCGCCGTGGACATGGGCCGGTTGCTCTGCGATCTGCCTCGGGTCGCCCGTTTCGGGCTTGTTTGTGGCAGGATACATCGCTCCCCGGCGGAAGTCACCACAGAGTTAACCGCGCGTGAGGACCGCCATGAAGAAGCCGTCCATGCCGCCCCTGGACGCCCAATAATCGGGCCGCAGCCGCAACCCGCCTTCCTCGGACCGCCAGCGATCCTCGATCCAGGACGCTTCGGGCGGGACCACCTTCAGCTCCGGATGGCGGGTCAGCGCCTCGTCCACCTGGCATTCGCCCTCGTCCGGGATCAGCGAGCAGGTGGCATAAACCAGCCGACCACCGGGTTTGAGCAGGCGCAAGGCATGGTCCAGCATCGCCTCCTGCAGCCCGATCAGTTCGCTGATGCGCTCGCCCTCATGGGCGTGTGGCAGGTCGGGGTGCCGCCGGATTGTGCCCGTGGCGGAACAGGGCGCATCCAGCAGGATCGCGTCGTATTCGCCCACGTGCTCCAGCGCGTCCCCGGCCACCAGTGTGGCCGCCAGACCGGTGCGGTCGAGGTTTTCCTGAACGCGTTTCAACCGTGTCTCGGACAGGTCCAACGCCGTGACCTCGGCCCCGGCCGCCGCCAGTTGCAGGGTCTTTCCCCCCGGGGCCGCGCACATGTCCAGCACCCGCTGCCCCGCCACATCCCCCAGCAGTTTCGCGGGCAGCGCGGCGGCGGCATCCTGCACCCACCAATCCCCTTCGGAAAACCCCGGCAGGGCGCTGACCTGTCCCGCATCGCGCAGACGCACCGACCCGGTGGGCAGCATCTCGCCGCCCAGAGCCGAAAGGTCCGCGCCCGGTTTCGGTGTCAGGTCCAGCGGGGCGCCTTCGAAATGCACCCGCTCCATGTTGGCCACGGCCTGCGGCCCCCAGGCCTCGACCAGGGGAGAGCGCAGCCATTTCGGCAGGCGCGGGATACGCAGCTTGCCCCAGGCCTCGGGTCCCTCGTCGGCCAGCTTGCGCAAAACCGCGTTGACCAGCCCGCGCGCGCCCTGCGTGCGCTTGCCCGCGGCGGCGATCTCGACACAGTCGCTGACCACCCCATGCGCGGCCCCGCCAAGGCACAGCTCCACGGCACCCAGCCGCAGGATGTTGAGGACCCGCGGCACCGGTGCCTTGCGCAGGTGCGGTTTCAGCAACCTGTCGGCCCGTTCCATCCCGCGCAGCGTCTGCGTGGCCAGCCGCTGTGCGGCCGCGCGGTCCGAGGGCGCCAGCATCTCCAGCCGGTCGCTTTCGGACAGTGGGCGCCCCTGCGTCAGAACCTGGTCCAGCAGGTCGACGGCGGCAAGACGGGCCGGGCTGGGGGCTTTGGACATGGGCGATCTCCGGAACGGCGGTTGGGGGCGGGGTTGCCCGACAGACCGGCGGGCGTATATCAAGCGGCACCAGACGAGGAAAGCCCATGTCCGAGACCGATCCCAAGATCGACAGGCCCGATCTCCCCCCCGCCGCACAGCGCGCGCTGGCCGAGGCCGCCGAACGCCGCGCCAAAGCCGAGGCCGCAGCGCAGGCGCTGCCCCCCGAACTGGGCGGTCGCGATGGCCCCGAACCCGTGCGCTACGGCGACTGGGAGAAAAAGGGCCTCGCCATCGACTTCTGACCCCTGCCTTCCCCGGGGACCCGCTGGAATTTGCCTCGGAGCCGCCGTCGCTTGAGTGCAAGACGGACAGGGATGGGGCAGCGGATCAAGGGAAATCGCCGAGGGGCCCCGCTTGCGGGGAGGCGGCTATTTCGCTTGAGCCGATGACACGGCCCTGTCAGGCGCAGATCAAGCGACAGCGGACCCGGGGCTTTGCCTTGGTGAGCCCGAAGCGCCCCCTGCCTCAAAAACATCCCGCACATCCCCGCGCCCGCGTGCCGAACGGAGCGCGCGGGCGGGCGGGTGGGGCGTCGCTCCGGGCGGCGCGCGGGCGCGGGGCTATTTCAGGCCCAGCACGTCCAGCATGTCGTATTCACCCGGCCCCTTGCCCTGCCCCCAAAGGGCTGCCTTCAGCGCGCCACGCGCGAACAGCGCCCGGTCGGACGCGATATGTTTCAGCACGATCCGCTCCCCGGCGGCGGCAAAGATCACCTCGTGTTCGCCCACGATGTCGCCGCCCCGGATGGCATGGAACCCGATATCGCCTTTCTTGCGCGCGCCGGTGATGCCGTCGCGGCCTCGGTCCGACACGTCGGACAGCGCGACGCCGCGGCCCTCGGCCGCCGCCTCGCCCAGCATCAGCGCCGTGCCCGATGGCGCGTCCACCTTCTGGTTGTGATGTGATTCGACGATCTCGATATCCCAGTCCGTGTCCAACGCCGCCGCCACCTGCCGTGTTACCGTCGTCAGCAGGTTCACGCCGAGGCTCATGTTGCCTGCGCGGACCACCACCGCGTGCCGCGCCGCCAGCGCGATCTTCTCAAGATCGCTGTCGGCCAATCCCGTTGTCCCGATGACATGCACCAGCCGCGCCTGGGCGGCCAGTTCCGCGAAGGTCACGGTCGCCGCCGGCGAGGTGAAATCGATCACCGCATGGGCACGGGCAAAGGCTTCCAGCGGATCATCCGTCACCATGACCCCCAGCGCCGCCCCACCCGAGGCCAGGCCGAGGTCCTGCCCGATCCAGGGATGTCCGGGCCGTTCCAGGGCCCCGCACAGGTGCAGCCGCTCATGCGCTGTCACCTGCTGCGCCAGCATCTGGCCCATCCGGCCCGAAACGCCGGTCACCACAACGCCGTAATCCTCCATTGTCCCCGCTCCTTGACGCAACTGTTCCGCCCCTGTTACCGCTCCTGTCCGGCAAATGCACGCCCCCGAGCGGGGCGCTTGGCAAACGACAACAGCAAGCTTAAGTCTGGACCCATGGCACGAAACAGATTCCACGACGGCCCCGGGCCCAGCCAACGCCAGCTCCGGGTTGCCGAGCTGATCCGCCGCACCCTGTCCGAGGTGCTGCAGCGCGGGGATATCCACGATCCCGATCTCAACCGGCTCTCGATCACCGTGGGCGAGGTGCGGGTGTCACCCGACCTCAAGGTGGCGACCGCCTATGTTGTGCCTCTGGGCGGCGAACACCAGGCCGACATGTTCGAGCTTCTGGAACGCAACAAAGGGGAACTCCGCCGCGCGGTGTCGCGCGGCCTGACCCTGAAATTCGCGCCAGAGTTGCGCTTTCGTCTCGACGAGACCTTCGACCATCTCGACGATACCCGGCGCCTCTTTTCCGACGACGCCGTGCGGCGCGATCTCGACGATTGACCTCATGCGCCGGATTGTCGCCTGCCTCGCCCTGCTGACCGCCACGCTGGCCATTGCCCCGGCAGCCCGCGCGGTGACATGCCGCGACATCGACCACGAGGGCAACGCCTACGTCATCTGCGAGGTCGATCCGGCGCACGAAGACCTGCGTCTGTTCCGCACTGACGAGAATGGCAATGCCTACGGGCATTTCGGCCCGCTCAAGGCAGACCTGGCCAGCAAGGGCAAAGACCTGGTCTTTGCCATGAACGCCGGCATGTACCACGAAGACCGCTCCCCGGTCGGCTATTACCTCGAAGACGGTCGCGAAGAGATGCGCGTGATCTCTGGCCCGTCGCAGGGCAATTTCGGCCTTCTGCCGAACGGCATCTTCTGCATCGGAGAGGGGTGGGCCCGGGTGATCGAAACCCGCGATTTCCTGGCCCGCCGCCCGCGCTGTCGCCATGCCACACAGTCCGGGCCGATGCTGGTGATCGAGGGGGCCCTTCACCCGCGTTTCCTGCCGGACAGCTATTCGCGCTACATCCGCAATGGCGTGGGCACCTCGGCCAACGGCGACCGCGCGGTCTTTGCGATTTCGCAGAACACGGTCACCTTCCACGAGTTCGCCCGCCTGTTCCGGGACGTACTGAAACTGCCCAACGCGCTGTTCCTGGACGGCAATGTCTCGCGCCTTTACGCGCCACAGATGAACCGTGCGGACCTTGGACGCCGCATGGGGCCGATCGTGGCCGTCACCGAGCCCGCACAATAGCCGGGTCGGCGGGCTTTCAGCCAGTCAGTTCGGCGCGAAGGATACCCACCGCGGCCGCGATCCGTAGGGCCACCCACTGATCGTGACGCCCGGAACGGGCCACACCCCAAACCGGACACAAGGAAACGGCCTTGGTCTTGCCTCTCTTCCCGGTCCGGCTTACCTCGGAGGGACAATAATCCAGAGGCCCCCATGACCGACACCTGCCAATCGCTTGCCACCGCCCTGCTTGACGCCGCCCGCAAGGCAGGTGCCGATGCGGCGGATGCCCTGGCGGTCAATGGCGCGGCGCAGTCCATCGACGTGCGTGGCGGCGTCCTGGAACAGGCCGAACGGGCCGAGTACCGCGATCTCAGCCTGCGGGTTTTCCTGGGTCAGCGCAGCGCCTCGATCTCGGGATCGGACATCCGGCCCGAGGCGCTGGCCGAAATGGCCACACGCGCCGTGGCAATGGCGCGCGAGGCGCCCGAAGATCCCTATGCCGGCCTCGCCGATTCCGACCAGATTGCCACGGACTGGGACGTTGCTCCGCTGGAACTGGCCGATCCCGCGCCGGAGCCGGCACCCGCAGCCCTGGAAGAAGACGCGCGGCAGGCCGAAGCCGCCGCGCTGGCGCATGAGGGCATCACCCGCATCGACAGCGCCGCCGCGCAATATACCGCACAGACCATCGCCTTTGCGGCGACCAACGGGTTTGCCGGCAGCTACAAGCGGACATCGCGCGCGCTCTACTGTGTGGCCATCGCGGGCGAGGGCCTGGGGATGGAGCGGGACAGCGACGGCGACAGCCGCACCTTTCAATCCGACCTGCGCAGCGCGCAGGACATTGGCGACACTGCCGCCGCCCGCGCCTTGGAGCGGCTGAACCCGCGCAAGCCCAAGACCGGCGCCTACCCCGTCCTCTTCGACGAACGGGTCGCCGCGTCGCTGATCGGCCACATGGTCGCCGCCGCGAACGGCGCGCAAGTGGCGCGCGGCCAGTCCTGGCTGCGCGAGGCCCTGGGCGAACAGATCCTGCCCGCGCACCTCAGCCTGATCGAAGATCCCCACCGCCCCCGCGCCAGCGCCTCGCGCCCCTTCGACGCCGAAGGCCTGCTGACCCGCAAACGCGCGGTGATAGACAAGGGCATGCTGACCGGCTGGACGCTGGACCTGGCCAATGCGCGCAAGCTGGGCATGGACAGCACCGCCAATGCCGCGCGTGGCGGGGCCTCTGTTTCGCCCGCGTCGTGGAACCTGACCCTGACGCAGGGCACGCAAAGCCGCGAGGACCTGATGCGCGAGATGGGCACCGGCCTGCTGGTGACCTCGATGATCGGGTCCACCATCAACCCCAATACAGGCGATTATTCACGCGGCGCCGCCGGTATCTGGATAGAGAACGGCGAACCCGCCTACCCGGTGTCCGGCGTCACCATCGCGGGCAACCTGCGGGACATGCTGCGGACCATCGTGCCCGCCAACGACGCCCGCGCCTATCTCAGCCGTGTGGTGCCCTCCCTGCTGGTCGAAGGACTGACCCTTGCCGGCGAATGACCTCGACCTTCTGATCGAAGCGGCCCGCCGCTCTGCCGAGGTGGCCACCGCCTTTGTCGGTGGCGATCTTGGCGTGCAGTACAAGGCCGTCGACGACAGTCCCGTCACCCAGGCCGACCTGGCGGTGAACACGCTGCTGACGCAATTCCTGCAGGAGGCGCGGCCCGACTACGGCTGGCTGAGCGAGGAAACCCCGGATGGCACCGACCGGTTGGGCACGAAACGCGTCTTCATCATCGACCCGATCGACGGCACGCGCTCTTTCATCGAGGGGGAGAATACCTGGGCCCACGCGCTTGCGGTGGTCGAGGATGGGCTGGCCATCGCCTCGGTTGTCTACCTGCCGATGATGGGCAAGCTCTATTCCGCCAGCCTTGGCGGCGGCGCACATCTGAACGGCGATCACATAACCGCCAGCACCACGGCCCGCCCGGACGAGGCGCAGGTGCTGGCCACCCGGCCGAGCCTGGACGCCGGGCACTGGCCCGGCGGCCTGCCACAGCTCAAGCGCAGCTACCGCCCCTCGCTGGCCTACCGGCAAAGCCTGGTGGCAGAGGGGCGCTACGACGCGATGTTCACTTTTCGCCCGACCTGGGAATGGGACATCGCCCCCGGCGCCCTGATCCTGTCCGAGGCCGGGGCACGTATCACCGACGGCAAGGGCGCCCCCCTGCGGTTCAACGCGAAGGAACCCAAAGCCGAAGGCATGATCGCCGCGAACCCCGACCTGCATGCGGCCCTGCTGCAACGCAGGCTGTAGGCCCATTGCACGCCCATACCCGGCTGCAAACCGCCCAAGGTGGGGGCATCGACCGGCACGCGACCGGTCACGGGGGCGCGCCCCGACACCGCGTCTTGACCCCCGGTGCGCGTTCGCTAGGGTCGCGCTGACCCCGCAACCCAAAGGGAGCGCGCCTCATGCAACGCCTTCACCTCGTTTTCGGCGGCGAACTCGTCGATCCGTCGACAACCGTCTTCAAGGACGTGAACGACCTGCACATCGTCGGCATCTTTCCCAACTACGAAGAAGCCTACAACGCCTGGAAGGCCGAGGCACAGCGCACCGTGGACAATGCCCACATGCGCTATTTCATCGCCCATCTGCATCGCCTGCGCGAAGAGGCACAAGAGGCCTCCTCGACCGAGGAACTGGGCTGATCCCATGACGCGCCGCGCGCTGAGCCTCTCGGCCTACCTGGCCTATGCGCGCAGCGCCTCTGCCTCGGGCGAGGCCCCGAATTGGCCTGCGCGCCCCTCCGGCCCGCTGGTCTGGGGTTTTGCCGAAGACCGCGAAACCGGGCGTGCCCTGGCCAGCCTTGCCGCACGGCTGACGGCGCAGCGTCCGGAAATCACCGTTTGGCTCAGCGGCCGGATCCCGTCGCGTCCCGGCCTGACGACCGTGCCCATGCCCCGCGACATGGCAGGTGACGACCTGCGCCGCCTGCGCCAATTGCGCCCGGACGTGACACTCTGGACCGGGCAGGCATTGCGCCCCGGCCTGCTGTCGGCCCTTGCGGAAAGCGGCAGCCACATGATCGCGCTGGACCTTGCCGATGCGCCCTTTCCAGCAGAAGCGCCGCGCTGGCTGCCCGATCCCTCTCCGGCGGTTCTGGCGCTGTTCGACAGCCTCTACACCACCGGCCAGGAGGCCAGCCGCCGCCTGCGCCGCCTGGGCCTCGAAAGCAGCCGCGTGCATGACGCCACGCCCTTTCTGGACACCGAGGCACCGTTGGACTGTTCCGACGGGCTGCACGAGGAAATTGCCAGCCTGCTTGCCGGGCGCCCCATCTGGCTGGCCGCACGCGTCCGCCCGGACGAGGCGCGCGATGTGCTGATGGCGCATCGTCAGGCCAGCCGCCTGGCCCATCGGTTGTTGTTGATCCTGGCCCCGGCGGATCCTGCCGACGCGGACAGGATCGCCGCCATGCTGCGCCGCGACCAGATGCGGGTCTGCGACTGGGAAAACGGCGACATGCCGGACGAGAACACCCAGGTCCTGCTGGCAGGGGGGCCGGATGAGCTTGGCCTGTGGTATCGGCTGGCGCCGCTGGCCTTCCTGGGGGGGTCCCTGACCACGGGCGGTGTCGGAGAGGACCCCTTCGAGGCGGCTGCGCTTGGCGCGGCGGTGCTCTATGGCCCCAACGTGGGGGCGCACCTGGGCGCCTACTCGCGGCTGGTCAGCGCCGGGGCCGCGCGCATCGTGCGCGATGGCGATTCGCTGGGGACCGCAGTGTCTCATCTCGTGGCTCCGGACCAGGCGGCGGCCATGGCCCATGCGGGCTGGGACGTGATCTCGTCCAGTGCGCGGCTGGTCGACCGGGTGCTGTCCGAGATCTGCGACACGCTGGACGAGAGGGCCAAGACCTGATGCGCCCGCCCGGTTTCTGGCAAACCCCGCCCGACAGGCCCGCCTGGCAGGCCCGCCTGCTGGCACCACTGGCGGCACTGACGGCACGGGCCACGGCCCGCCGCGTGGCCCACCCGCCAAAGGTACGCCCCGGCATTCCCGTGATCTGTGTCGGCAACGTCAACGCGGGCGGCACCGGCAAGACGCCGACCGTCATCGCCCTGGTCCAGCGCCTGATCGGGCGCGGCCTGGTCCCGCATGTCGTCTCGCGCGGGTACGGCGGGCGCCTGACCGGCCCGGAGCAGGTCGATCCCAGCCGCCACACCGCCGACCTGACCGGGGACGAACCGCTGCTGATTGCTGCCTTCTGCCCCACCTGGGTCTCGCGTGATCGGGCGGCGGGCGCCCGCGAGGCCGAGGCGGCGGGCGCCGATGTGATCGTGCTGGACGACGGATTGCAGAACCCGGACGTGGCCAAGGATCTGACCGTCATCTGTGTCGACGCGGTCGCCGGGTTCGGCAATGCCCGCTGCCTGCCCGCCGGGCCGCTGCGCGAACCGCTGGCGGCCGGTCTGGCACGGGGCGACCTGCTGCTGTCGATCGGACCGGACGCGGCGCAGAAACGCTTTGCCGGGGCCTGGAGCACGCGGATCTCCTTGCCGCATCTGAGCGGGCATCTTGCCCCCCTTCAGACCGGCATGGACTGGGAAGGCCTGCCGACCCTCGCCTTTGCCGGCATCGGTCACCCGGAAAAGTTCTTTGCCACCCTGCGCGGGCTTGGTGCCGAAATCCGCCGTGCCGAGGCGCTGGAGGATCACCAGCCCTTCACCAAGGCCCTTGTCACCCGGCTGATACGCGAGGCGCAGCTGCTGGGCGCACAACTGGTGACGACCGAAAAGGACGCGGTGCGCCTGCCGCCGGAGTTGCGGCGCGAGGTGCTGACCCTGCCTGTCCGGCTTGAAATCCACGATCCCGCGCCGCTGGAGGCCGCGCTGGACCAGCTGTTCGACCGACAGGGCTGAGAGACTATTCCGCCGCCAGTTGCTGCTGATCTTCGCTGCCCAGCGTGGCCAGTTCCGCCACCACATCGCGCAACCGGCGCCGGACAGAGTCAAAATCCGCGTTCGGCAGAATCCTGGCCTCATCCATGTAAAGCGCCCGGTCGATTTCCACCTGCACCGCATGCTGGCCACGCGACGGGCGGCCATAGGCCTGCGTCGTATAGGCCCCGGCAAAAGGCGCGTTGCGCGCGACGACAAAACCAGCGGCGGCAAAGGCCGCCTCGACCCGCTCGACGATCTCGGGACGGGCCGAGGCGCCGAAGCGGTCGCCAATCACCACCTCGGGCCGCCGTCCGCCGTGACGGGCAGCACCATCCAGCGCCTCGTGCGGCATCGAATGGCAGTCGATCAGCACCGCCTCGCCAAAGCGCCCCCGCGCAGCCTGCAGCAAGGCGTGCAGCTTGTCGTGGTAGGGCTGCCAGATGCTGGCGATTCGCCTGTCCGCCTCTGCCCGCGTCAGCTTGCCGCGATAGATCGCCCGCCCATTCGCCACCACACGGGGCACGACGCCCAGCCCGCTGGCCACCCGCGGATTGTGCCCGCCGCGGCGCAGCCCCTCGATCAGCGCCGGGTCCAGCTCGTCCGCTGCGCGGTTCAGATCGATGTAGGCCCGTGGTGCCCCGGCCCGCAGCAAAGGCGCCCCGAATTCCGGCGCACAATCGAAAAGCCGGTCAACATAGGCATCTTCGGAGGTCCGAATGCTGTGATTGTCCAGAATCGTGGTGCGCAGAAAGCTGTCGGGATAGTCCCGGCCCGAATGCGGAGAGGCGAAAACCACGCGTGACGCGGGTGTCTCGGGCATGTGCAGGTGGTACGAAGTTTCAGGCATCCGCTCTCCTTTTCAGGGAGGAGAATAGACCGAAAATTCCACCCTCCAAAAGCCCTTGATCCCCGCAAAGAAGCCATTTATAGACCCTCCACCGGCGCGCATCACCGGGCACTTCGAAAGAAGTGGACGGGGATGTGCAAGGGTCATATAGGGCGGTTAGCTCAGCGGTAGAGCACTTCGTTGACATCGAAGGGGTCACTGGTTCAATCCCAGTATCGCCCACCATGAATTCATCGCCCGGCACCCCGGGAGGCATGCCTCTCGGTGAGTCGGGTATTGGCCGCAACCAATGGCGCTCGCGCGCCGCGACGACAGGAGAAGACCATGAAGGTCGCAAACTCGCTCCGCTCGCTCAAGAAGCGCCACCGCGACTGCCGCGTTGTGCGCCGTAAGGGCCGCGTCTACGTCATCAACAAGACGCAGCGCAGATTCAAGGCACGCCAGGGCTGATACCCCGGCTTTGTGCCAGATCTGAATAACCCCCGCCGGCAGCCGCCGCGGGGGTTTTTCTTTGGGCGGTCGCCCCACCCAGTCGCCAGACCGGGTCAATCCCGATCCAGCCCGATAATTCCATCTGCCAAAAGCCGCACCACCGTCTGATCGTCGAGATAGCCCGAAACGCGCAGCCCGCGCGAATCCTGGTAGCGGCGCAGGGCTGCCCGGGTGTTCTCGTCGAATCGGCCATCCACCTTGCCCGGCTTCAGACCCAGTTGTTCCAGCCTCCGTTCGGCCAGCTGGCGGGCCACGAAGTTCAGGTTCATCGCCTGTTCTTCCTGCCGTGCGGCCACCGCGTCGCGCACCTTTGAGGCGTCATGCTCCAGCAGGGCGATTCGCTGCTGGGCCTCGGCACGGAAGGCGCCGTTGGGCCAGTCCTTCAAATAGGTCCGATACGCGCCCGTGGTGTTGGTCTGTGCCGCCTTGGCCCAGTCGCGCCGGTCCTGACCGGCGGCTTGTTCGGCGCGGCGATCGTCGATTTCCTGCAGCACGCGGCGGGCCTGATCGGCGAACAGACCTTCGGGATATTTCTTCAAGTAATCGCGGAACCCGGCTTCCTCGCCCCGCCGTTCGACCTGCCGCCAGAAGGCCCGCTCTTCGCGTTCCCGCTCCAGCCGCTGCCGTTCCGCTTCGCGTTCCAGTTCTGCCGCCCGCCGGGCCGATTGGTCCTGCAGGCGCACGATCTGGTCACGGCTGAGATAACTGGTCACGCGCAAGCCGGACTCCTCCTGCCAGCGTCGGATCGCCCCCCGCGTCCCATCGCCAAAGATCCCGTCGATGCCGCGCGTGTCATACCCCAGGATCGACAGTGCCCTCTGGATGCCGCGCCGCTGCTCTCGGGTCAGTTCCAACGCGTCTTCCGCCCGCCGCTCTTGGTAGAAAGGCTCTGAATTCAGCGCATTCAGCCGCTGCCGCGCGGCATTGGCATGCGTCCCGCCCGGAAACCCGTCCAGGTAAGCGCGGTAACCATCAGGCGAATCGGCTTCTTGTGCCAGCCGCCAGGCCGCGTCATCCGCCGCCCGCGTAAAGGCCGCAGGGTCGGGGCGCGACGGCTCTGACGGCTCAGGGGGGCCAGTCACGTCCTCGGCCCGCACGATCACCTGCGTATGGGGGGCGTAGCCCTCGACCTCCAGCTCATAATCCAGCGCTGCGCGCAGCACGAACCGTCCGGTTCGGGCCATGTCGCGCGCCGCATAGCGCGCGACATCCACCGCAGGTCCGCGAATCACCGTCACCCCCTGCGGGATATCCAGCTCGCCCAATCCCTCGGACAGGAACAGGCCCAGATCGGGATCGGTCGGTGTCTCCCCCAGAACCAGAAAGGCCCGGCCCTGGTAGGCCGACAGGATCGACAGCGCCGCGTCCAGCGGAAAGCCCTGGACCAGCACCTCGGCCTCGTCGATCTGCCCGGACCCTGTGACCGGAACAAGGTAGCTGCCCCCGACCCCATGTACGAAAGCCCCCGAGAGCAGGATCACCACCGGCCCGCCGTCATCGTCCAGCTTCGCGGCGAACTTGGCAAAGGCGCGGCGCATTCCGGCGGCATCCGCGTCCTGCGTCATCGACACGTCGAACCCCTTGTCGCGCAGGGCGTCGGCCGCCACGGTGACGCGTTGGGCACCGAACAGCGTCTGGACGGCGGTGTAGCGGCTGTTGCCGATCACCAGCGCGTCGCCGGTTGCCTGCGCGCCCGTCGCGCCCAGAATCGCGCCCGCCAGGGCAAGGGCGAATATCCGCATGAGAGGTCCTCCCGGTCGTCTGTTTCCAGCCAAGCCTACCGCCTGCCCGCCACAGGACAAGCGTCACGACCGGGGAAAATGGGCGGCCTTTCGCCCAAAACGTCCCAGTCCCGCTTCTGACATGCCGCAGCCCTGCGGAAACAGGCCGACGCGGCGCGGCCCTGCTCCGATAATTCCGATGGCCTCGAAGGAGGCCCGAAGGGGGCCCCGCCCGCACTCAGTCGTAGCTGCGCTGATCCTCGATCACCAATCCGTCGCGCGGCAGCGCCCCCGGCGCCACCAGTTCGACCTTGCCCTTCAGCTTAAGCACCTCGGCCACCGTCCCCTCGTAGGCCGCGGCATCGCCGCCGTCCGCCTCGATCCGGACCGTCATCACGTCCATCTCGCCCTCGCGGCTGGCCACGACGCGTGCGCGCGCGATCTCGGCATGTTTGGCCACCAGTTGCGCCACCTGTTCCGGGCGCACGAACATGCCCTTGATCTTGGTGGTCTGGTCGGCCCGGCCCATCCAGCCCTTGATCCGCGTGTTGGTCCGCCCGCAGGGGCTTTCGCCCGGCAGCACGGCGCTCAGGTCGCCGGTGGCAAAGCGGATCAGCGGGTAGTCGGGGTTCAGCGTCGTCACCACGATCTCGCCGACCTCGCCCTCGGGGACCGGGTCGCCGGTGCCCGGCGTCACAAGTTCGACGATCACATGTTCGTCGAGAATCATGCCCTCCATCTCGGGGCTTTCATAAGCAACGTTCCCCAGGTCCGCCGTGGCGTAGCACTGCAGGCACTGGATACCGCGATCCGCATAATACTGTCGCAACGAGGGAAAGAGCGCGCCGCCCCCGACCGCCGCCCGCGTGATGCCCAGGTCCAGCCCCATCTCGTCGGCCTTTTCCAGGATCATCTTGAGATAATCCGGCGTGCCCGCGTAGGCCGTCACGCCGATGTCTCGGGCGGCCCGCGCCTGCAGCTCTGTCTGGCCGGTCCCGGCGGGCAGCACCGCTGCCCCCACTGCCCGCGCGCCGGATTCGAAAATCATCCCCGCTGGCGTCAGGTGATAACCGAAACAGTTCTGCACGATGTCGCCCCGCCCGATTCCGCAGGCGTTCAGGAAACGGCCCATGCGCCACCAGTCATGGCTGATCCCGCCCGGCTCGTAGATCGGCCCGGGGCTTTGGAAAACATGCGCAAGGTTCGACACGGGCAGCCCCCCAAAGGGCGGTTCCGCGGCCTGTTTCGCGACCAGATCGGCCTTGCGCAGCACCGGCAGGGCGCTGAGGCCGCCCAGGTCTTCCAGAGGGTCGATGCCCTGTTTGGCCAGCTGTCCGTTCAGCGCCTCCAGCTGTGCCGCTTCGCGCGCATCGCGGCTGCGCGTCTCCAGCTCGTCGAAATAGGTGCTCATCACGCTCTCCTTCGAAAGTCCATCGTACGGGCGCAGGCGGCCCTGCCCCGCGTCCCCGTCATTCCCGGTCCCGGTCGGACGTGCCGGCCCCGCCTGTCTTCCGCCCGCCGGCTCTGTCGATCCGGCAGGCATATTGATCTGGAACAAGGTGCCCCGCCGTCCCTGGCCCTAGGGTCCGCCCAGTCAAAGGGAGAGGAGGCCCCGAGATGCACGACGATATCGATGCCCGCATCCGGTTCGACGACGTCCGCCAGATCATGGAGGTCGATTTCTCCGACTTCGACTTCGACAGCTCGGCCACGGTCAACCGGTTCTACGACCAGATAGAGGCCCGCATCGCGGAGACGGGCGAGGAACTGTGGTTCTTCCTCATCAACCTCAACGGCACGCGCATCGACAGCTCGGCCTGGGTCGCCTATGCGCGCCGCGGCCGGGCGCTGAACCTGGCGCATTCCATGGGGTCTGTCCGCTTTGACGCCTCGCCGGAAACCGCCGCCCAGATCGAACGCGCCGCGCGGACAGAGGCCTTTGACCCCAACCTGTTCACCAATCGGGCCGACGCCCTGATCCGGCTGGGTCAGATGCCCTCGAAGCGGCGCGCCCACGTTCAGCACGATCAGAACTACACGCCGCAGGACTTCTTTCACCGTATCGCCTTCGACGAAGAGTCGCGCATCATGGAGGTCGATTTCTCCTGGTTCACCTTCAACCATTTCCGCGATGTCAACGATTTCTATGACCATATCGAAAGCCGCATCGCGGATATGGGGCAGGACCAGTGGTTCTTTCTCATCAACTACGAGGGCACGCAGATCCTGCCCGCCGCTTGGGTGCAATACGCGCACCGGGGCAAGAAGCTGAACCTGGAACATTCTCTGGGGACGGTGCGCTATGCACCGGGCTCCGAAACGGAGGCAGACATTCGCCTGCGCGCGGAAAGCCAGGACTTCCGTCCCAACATCCGCAACACGCGCGCCGAGGCGCTGGCCCGGATCGAGGACATGCGGGCGGAACATGGCTATCGGTCCGCCCAGAACGGGACACAGGGCGTCACGGCGACACCGGGACGGGGGTAATCCCCCCGCCATCTGGCGCGGTCCCGCGCGATCCGGTGTTCCCCGTTCCTTGTCATGGCGTCACTCGACCGGCCAGGAAAAGGGTTCCAGGACGTTGACGACATAGGTCACCATCAGTTCGATATCGCCGTCGCCCAGATTGCGCGCCGGGCCATGCGCCTCCCCGGCGGACGCAAAGATCGCCGCCCCCTCCTCTAGCACCTGTTCCGCACCATCCGGTCCTTCGATGCGCCCCCCGCGCAGCACGACCGCATGCATGTCGCCGGGATGGGCATGGCGCTCGATCATGCCGTCCGGTTTGATCGTCACGCGGCTGATGACCACCTTCATGTCCGGCGCATCCGACAGCGGTTGTTCCGACAGCACCTCATGCACGACCAGGTCACTGGCCTGCACGGGCGTCGCGCCCAGCAGCGCAGAGACCATTGCGGCGGCGCCGGCACGCGCAATACAGGTCGGGGCAGAACGGATCATGGCATCACTCCTCTGGATGGATCGACTCTCGGTGCCGCAATGGCCCTGGCTCAGGCCAGCCACCGTTTCCGACGCCGGTAAGAGCGCACATCGCGGAAGGATTTCCGCCCTTCGTCGGACATCCCCAGGTAGAATTCCTTGACGTCGGGATTTTCCCGCAACTCGGCGGCAGGGCCATCCATCACAACGCGCCCATTCTCCAGAATGTAACCGGAATGCGCGTATTTCAGCGCGACGTTGGTGTTCTGCTCGGCCAGCAGAAAACTCACACCTTCATTCTCGTTCACCGATTTCACGATCTCGAAGATCTGCTCCACCAGCTGCGGCGCCAGCCCCATGCTGGGTTCATCCAGCAGGATCGTTTCCGGCCGCGACATCAGCGCGCGCCCGATCGCCGTCATCTGCTGTTCCCCGCCCGAGGTATAGCCCGCCTGGCTGCGGCGGCGCTCCTTGAGACGCGGAAAATAGGAATAGACCATCTCAAGGTCGGCCTCGACCGCCGCCTTGCCGTCCTTGCGCGTATAGGCGCCGGTCATCAGGTTTTCCTCGACGGTCAGGTGCTCGAAACAGTGGCGCCCTTCCATCACCTGGATCACGCCGCGTTTCACCAGTGCCGCGGGCTCCAGGTCCTGCACCTTCTCGCCTTTGTATATGATCGACCCTTTGGTCACCTCGCCGCGCTCGGAATGCAGAAGGTTGGAAATCGCCTTGAGTGTCGTGGTCTTGCCGGCGCCGTTGCCACCCAGCAGCGCGGTGATTCCGCCCTTGTTCACGGTCAGGCTGACGCCCTTCAGCACGAGGATCACGTGGTTGTAGATCACCTCGATGTTGTTGACCTCGAGCAGGGCCTCGTCCGTCCGTCCCGCATCCAGCATCGTCTCACCTCGCGCTTTGGGTCGGCCCGGTGCCGCCCCTGCTGCTTCTTCTCTCTGAAAATACTCGAAAATCGGCCCCGGCGAGGCGGGTGCTCCGCCGGGGCCTGTCGCGATCACATCGCGTCACAGCCTTCGTTCACCGGCCAGGGAGCGTTGGCATCGGCGTATTCCTTCGCCTTTTCCTCTGCCAGCGCCTGGTAGCCTGCCACGTTCGGCGTCAGCAGATCCGAGACCTTGACGAATTTCTCGCCGTCCCATTCCAGCATCCAGCCGCCCGAATGGCCGGTGTGGTTGGCACAGGAGGTCTTGAAGGGCGGCACCATGCCGTCCAGCCCCAGTTCTGCAATGCGTTCTTCGGTCATGTCGATGTGCTCAAGACCCCAGCGCAGCTGTTCCGCGTTGATCTCGGCGGTGCCATACTCGGCCTGAGCCGCGCGGATCCCCTCGGCCAGGATCGCCGAGATCACGATACCGCGCGAGTAGAACACGCCTTTCATCTCGGTCTCGTCGGTCTTGGACATGCCCTTGTCGATGACCATCGACTGGATGTCCTTCATGACCGGCGCATCCATGTTCGGGAAGGACCAGCTGATCGACTTGTAGCCCTTGGCGTCCGCCCCCGCGATGGCGAGATCGGCATCATGACCGGACCACCAGACACCCAGGAAATTCTCCATCGGGAATTTGGTCTTCACCGCTTCGGTGATGGCGCCGGCGTTCATTGCACCCCAGCCCCACATCACGACATAGTCGGGACGCATGCGGCGGATCTGCAGCCACTGGGCCGACTGGTTCTGCATTTCCTTCAGGCCGACCGGGATCGGGCTCAACTCGAAACCCTTGTCTGCGGCCAGCTGTTCCAGCACCGGGATCGGCTCCTTGCCATAGGGGTGGTCAAGGTGCAGGAAGGCGATGGTCTTGCCGTCCAGGCTGCCCTGGCTTTCCAGGTACTGGATGATCATGTCGGCGGCATCCCAGTAACCGGCCGGCGTGTTGAACGCCCACTGGAAGGTCTTGCCGTCCATCATCGGGCTGAAACCATAACCCGGCGCCAGGATCGGGATCTCGTCGACGTTGGTCTTGGGCAGCACCTGCAGGGTGATACCGGTCGACCAGGGTTGGGTCACGATGGCCTTGCCCTTGGTCTTTTCATAGCATTCCACACCCTTTTCGGTGGAATAACCGGTCTCGCATTCTTCGAAGTCGATCTTGGCACCGCCGATGCCGCCATCGCGTTCGTTGAGCAGGGTCATGTAGTCGGCCTGCCCGTTCATCAGCGGGATACCCGTCGCGGCAAAGGGGCCGGTCCGGTAGGCAAGGTTGGGAGCATAAAGCTCCTGCGCCATGGATGCCCCGGCGGTTGCCGCCGCCAGCGCGCCCGCAAGGGCCAGTCTGGTAAAGTGTTTCATGTCTTTCCTCCCTTGGAATGTCTCATTACGTATTCAGTCTTGGTCTTCTTATTGGGCCGTGTTCAACGGCCAGGGGATGGGTGCGTGGCACCCGTCTCAATAGGGGAACGGCCAGAGGATCAGCTTCTCTCGCAGCAACCGCCACAGCTGGGCCAGCCCGTGCGGCTCGACGATCAGGAAGAAGACGATCAACCCGCCGACGATCATGAAGTTCAGGTGTTCCACCATCGAGGACGAGACCGGGATGCCCAGCGCCTCGGGGACCAGGTTCAGAACCACCGGCAGCCCCACGATCAGGATCGCGCCCAGGTAGTTGCCCAGGATCGAGCCCAGGCCGCCGATGATCGCGATGAACAGGATGCGGAACGACAGCGGAATGTCAAAGAGGTTGGGCTCTGCCGCGCCGCGCCACATGAAGACGAACAAGGCCCCTGCCACGCCCACGACGTAGGACGAGATCGCAAAGGCCGTCAGCTTGGACTTCATCAGGTTGATGCCGATCAGCTCGGCGGCGATGTCCATGTCGCGCGTCGCCTTCCACGTCCGGCCAAGGTTGCCGCGCGTCAGGTTGATGCAGACCCAGGTCAGCAGGCAGACGATGAACAGCACCAGGTAGTATTGTACGATCGAATCCGCCTGCGGGCCGGACACATACAGGCCGAAGATGTCGAGGTTCGGCACCTGGATCGCACCCGAGGCGTTGTCATTGTAGAGCCAGGACCATTTTTCGAACAGCCAGACCAGAAAGAACTGGGCCGCCAGCGTCGCGATGGCAAGGTAGAACCCCTTGATCCGAAGAGAGGGGATACCGAAGGCCACGCCGACGCCCGCGCTGAAGACACCCGACAAGAGGATCGCGATGATCGGGTTCATCCAGGGCATGATGGTGATCATCTTGTAGCAGGCATAGGCCCCTACCCCCATGAAGGCCGCCGTGCCCAGCGACAGCTGCCCGGCATAGCCCGTGAGGATATTCAGCCCCAGCGCGGCCAGTGAGTAGATCAGGATCGGGATCAGCAGCGTCTGAAAGGTGAATTCGCTGGCCGTCAGCGGAAAGATCACCCAGGCCAGCACCATGATGAACCCCAGCAGAAAGGCATCCTGCTTGACCGGGAACAGCGCCTGGTCGGCCTCGTAACTCGTCTTGAACTGCCCAGCGGTGCGATACAGCATCGCCGTCCTCCCTTTGTCTCGTCGCGGTTCAGCCCGCGACTTCTCCGATATAGCCGCCGGGACGCACAGGCCGTCCCCGCAGGCAGAAATTCCACAGCGCGATCAGCGTCGGCAGCGGCACGAACAGGAAACCTGCCACCGATCCGATCTGGATCCAGCTCAGGTCCTCGCCGGGGTGATCCGCCTGCTGCATCCGCACCAGCGCGATCACCGCCCAGTTCACAGCGCCCCAGAACAGCGAGGCCAGCAGCAGCGTGCCCCAGGCCTGCCAATTCGGCGGCGCGGTCTCGGCGATGTCCTGCTCGGCCGCACGCAGCTGGCTCAACACCGACAGGCACAGCCAGGGCACCGGAACCGTCACGGCCAGGACCAGAAGACCGATCAGGAACTCTGGCCCACCGCCCAGCGTCGCGAAAAGAAAGAGCCCCAGCACCACGGCGGCCACGCCGGTTGTCCCGGCAGAGATCACCCCCGCCGTCAACCATCCGTCCTTGCCCGCCGTGGCCTCCTTCATGGCTCAGCCATCCTCCCGGTCGTTGTCCGCGCCGCGGGTCCCCAGACCGGCCAGACGCGCCATCATGTTCAGCGTCAGCGCCGCGCCGGACAGGCCCACCGCCAGCGCGCCGTGCATTCCGGCAGAGACCATGCCGGTCATGGCATTGGTCATCCTGACCATGTCGTCGCTTTCGCTCAGCCCGTTGGCGCCGCGCGCCAGATCGGCAATCCCCGGATCGGGGCGCTGCACGGGGCGCGACGCCGTCCGTCTGTCCCGAGGCGTGCTCATCTCAGCCCTCCAGCCCGTCGTCCGCTTCGTAGCGCGCTCGGCTTGCCGCCGGTTTGGCATAGCCTGTCGCCTCGGAATGGCGCACCAGCCAGAAATAGGCCCAGAGTCCCACCGCCGCGCCCGCCGCCGCAAGCAGCAGGGCGATGGTCATCCGCCCCCCCGCTTCCGGGTCGTCGGACAGGGCCAGGTAGCCGAAGGACCAGAACCCGGCCCAGGCGATCACATTCAGAATTGCTATCAGCTTCGACATCTCCGCCCCTCCTCCGGGCGTCGGGGGGACCAGTGCCACCCCTCCTCCGATCTTCTCCGATCCGGGCAGACCCGGACCGCCCTATACCCTTTCGATGATGCGTTCCCCGAACAGGCCCTGCGGCCGGAACAGCAGCACGATCAGCGCCAGAACGAAGGCAAACCAGGTCTCGGTGTTGCCGCCCAGGATCGGGTAGCCCCAGTAGCCGTCGAACAGCTTTTCCAGGATGCCGATCATCAACCCGCCGACGATGGCGCCGGTGATGCTTTCCAGTCCCCCCAGCATGAGGACCGGCAGGGCCTTGTAGGCGATCACCTCAAGGGCAAAGCTCACCCCGGCCCGCGCGCCCCAGGCGATGCCAGTGACCAGCGCGATGATCCCCGCGATGAACCAGACCAGCACCCAGATCGTCTGCAGCGAGATTCCCACCGACAGCGCCGCCTGATGGTCGTCGCCCAGCGCGCGGATGGCCCGGCCCATCTTGGTATAGTTCAGGAAGGCCAGCAAAGCCGCCACCAGCACCCCGCCGACCACGACCACCGTGATGTCGAGATGCGGCAGGATCAGCAGCCCGCCCCAGGGTTCCAGCAGGGTTTCCCCGGTGGGAATGCCCAGCTCGCTGGTGATCATCTGCTTGTTTTCACCGCCAAAGATGATCTCGCCCAGGCCGATCAGGAACAGGCTGACCCCGATGGTTGCCATAAAGAGGATGATGTCAGGCTGGCCCACCAGCGGACGCAGCACCACCCGTTCGATGCTGACCGCCAGCACAAACATCACGCCCAGCGTCAAGAGCACCGCGATCCAGGCCGGGATGCCGTAGGCGTAAAGCCCCACCAGCGTCAGCGCCGCAAAGACAACCATGATGCCCTGGGCAAAGTTGAAGATCCGGCTCGACCGGAAGATCAGCACGAAGCCCAGCGCGATCAGCGCATAAAGCACGCCCGAAACCAGCCCCTCCCAAAGGGTCTGCAGGAACAGGTCCGGCATCGCGGCCATTTCCACGAAGGGATTAATGAAGATGTCTCTCAAAAGGTCCATGTCCGGTGTCCCCTCACGTCATGCCGTGCGTGCGATACGCATGGTCTGTGCCTCGTTTGTGCATGGATTGTGCCCCCATGAAATCAGTCATGCGGAACCCCCAGGTAGGCGTCGATCACGTCCTGGTTGCCGCGCACCTCGTCCGGCGTGCCGTCACCGATCTTCTTGCCGTAGTCCATCACCACGACCCGGTCGGAGAGGTCCATGACCACCCCCATATCGTGTTCGATCAGGCAGATCGTGGTGCCGAACTCGTCGTTCACGTCCAGGATAAAGCGGCTCATGTCCTCTTTCTCTTCGACGTTCATGCCCGCCATCGGCTCGTCCAGCAGAAGGATCGACGGTTCGGCGGCCAGCGCGCGCGCCAGTTCGACCCGCTTTTTCAGACCGTAGGGCAGCCGCCCCACCGGCGTCTTGCGGATCGCCTGGATCTCTAGAAAATCAATGACCTTCTCGACGATCTCGCGGTTCTCCATCTCCTCGTTGCGCGCCTTGCCCCACCAGATCGCCTGCGCCGCGATCGAGGCATTCATATGCGTCAGACGGCCCGTCATGATGTTGTCCAGCACGGTCATGCCTTCGAACAGCGCGATGTTCTGAAAGGTCCGCGCCACGCCCATCCGCGCCACCTCGTAGGGCTTCATCGGGGGCCGTTTCGCGCCCTTGTACCAGACCTCGCCCACGGTCGGCGTGTAGAAGCCGGAAATGATGTTGAGCATCGAAGACTTGCCCGCCCCGTTCGGCCCGATGATCGCCCGGATCTCGCCCTCATGCACGTCAAAGGAAATATCGGAAATCGCCGTTACCCCGCCGAATTTCAGCGTGATGTTCTTCATCTCCATCAGAACGCCGCCAATCTGGCGCCCGTCCGCAGTGACGTATCCTTCGGTGTCTTTCATGAGAAGTCCCACAAGTCATGAATGGTATTGAACATTGTGATCACAAACATAAACGCCAACACGGGTGGAAAATAGCGGCGCACTCCAGACGCAATTTCTTCATGGCTCGGCGTGCGCGTTTGCCAGGCAAAGACGCGGGGCTCTTTTGAAAACGACGCAAAACAATCTATCGTGGCAAGCACAAAGTAAGCGCCAATGAAGACGGCAAGAGCGGCACCGTGAGAAATCAATGCCAGAACTGCAAAAACGAGAACCCACAACAAAAAACACCGCAGAAACCCTAATCGTCCGGTCCAACTCTCAAACGCTTCGGACAGTCTCGCGCAAAAATGACAAAACCTGGCAAGCACATATGCAACGGAAAACAAGGCCATCCTCTCTTTGGACTCTGACAACGTGAACAAGCTGCGAACACCCCGCACGGGATGGCAAGTGGGGTGTCGGCATAGGCGCAGGTCACACGTCATTCCGCCGCCATCGCCTTGGGCTTGACCGGCCAGACCTTCGCGTCGCGGATTTCCAGCGTCGCCTTGATCTTGCCCTTGCGCCCGTCCTCGTAGGTGACTTCGGTCTCGGTGTAGACGCTCTCCGACCCGTCATACAAAGCGGTCACCAGGTCCTCGAACTTCTCGCCGATGATCTTGCGGCGCACCTTGCGGGTCCGGGTCAGCTCGCCGTCGTCGGCGTCCAGCTCCTTGTGCAGGATCAGGAAGCGGTGCACCTGGCAGCCCGACAACATGTCGTCCTGCGCCACGCTCTCGTTCACCTCTTCGACGTGCTTCTGCACCGTCTCCATGACTTGCGGATGCCCGGCCAGCTCCTGGTACGAGGCATAGGCGATGTTGTTGCGTTCCGCCCAGTTGCCCACCGCCGTCAGGTCGATGTTGATGAAGGCCGTGCAGCGATCCTTGCCAGCGCCAAAGACCACCGCCTCCAGGATATTGGGAAAGAACTTCAGCTTGTTCTCGACGTATTTCGGCGCGAACAGCGCCCCATCCGCCATCTGGCCCACGTCCTTGGCCCGGTCGATGATGCGCAGGTGGCCGGTGTCTTCCTCGATGAACCCGGCATCGCCCGTGGCCACCCAACCTTCGGCATCCTTGGTGTCGCGCGTGCTTTCAGGGTTCTTGTAGTACTCCACGAAGGCGCAGGGCGACCGGTAAAAGACCTCGCCATTCTCGGCGATGCGGATTTCCACCCCCGGCGCGGGCACACCCACCGTGTCCGAGCGCACCTCGCCATCGGGCTGCACGGTGATAAAGACGCTGGCCTCTGTCTGACCGTAAAGCTGTTTGAGGTTGATCCCCAGCGAGCGCCAGAAGTCGAAGATCTCCGGCCCGATCGCCTCACCCGCCGTATAGGCCACGCGCACGCGGTTCATACCCGCACGGTTCCGCACCGGGCCATAGACCAGCACCTGTCCCAGGGCGTATTTCAGCCGGTCCATGATCCCCACCGGCTTGCCGTCCAGGATCTTTGGCCCAACCTTGCGCGCATGGGCCATGAAGGTGTTGTACAGCCATTTCTTGACCCGGCCCGCGTCCTCCATCCGGATCGTGATCGCGGTGATACGCTCTTCGAAATAGCGCGGCGGGGCAAAGAAATAGGTCGGCCCGATCTCGTGCAGGTTTTCGTACATGGTCTGCGGCGCCTCGGGGCAGTTCACGCAGAAGCCGCACCAGTAGGCCTGGCCGATGGAAAAGATGAAATCGCCCACCCAAGCCATCGGCAGATAGGCCAGCACGCTGTCGCTGCGCCGCAAATGGTCGAACTGGGACGAAGACTTGGCCGCTTCGATGATGTTGCGGTTCGACAGGACCACACCCTTGGGCTTGCCGGTGGTGCCCGAGGTATAGAGCATCACGCAGGTGTCATCGTAGGTCAGCTTTTCGCGGCGGCGTTTCAGCTCGGGCAGGAATTCATCGCGTGCCGCGCGCCCCTGTTCCTGCACATGGCTGTATTCATGCAGATGGGCGTGGTCGTATTTCCGCATGCCGCGCGGATCGACATAGATCAGGTGTTCGAACTGGTGCAGGTCGTCCTGCACCTCGATCACCTTGTCGGCCTGCTCCTGGTCCGCCACGATGGCAAAGCGCGCGCCGCAATGACCCAGCACGTATTCCATCTCTTCTGCAACCGCGTCCTGATAGAGCGGCACCGGGATTGCCCCGACGCTTTGCGCGGCGACCATCGACCAATACAGCGTGGGACGGTTGTGCCCGATGATGGCGATGTAATCGCCCTCGTTGACGCCGAGGTTCAACAGGCCCAGGGCCAACGCCTCGATTTCCTTTTCCGTCTCCGCCCAGGTCCAGCTTTGCCAGATCCCGTATTCCTTCTCGCGGTAGGCGGGCGCATTGCCGAACTCGGTGGCATTGCGATGCAACAGTGCCGGGATAGAGCGCAGTCCCTCCGCGCCCTCAGCCATATGTGCCAAGTCTTTTCCTCCCATGCCGGTCCCCCGACATCCCTCGTGGCGCCCAGGTTTCCGGGCCGCTCGCTGTTGATCGCGATTCTGGCCTTCATTTGGGCAAGTCCCACGGTCAGGGTCAACTTTTTCCGCAAGATTTCCCAAATGTAACGAATTCCTACAGGCCGCCGGACAGTACGGTTCGATGCGCTGCCCTCTGGCGCCGCCGCCGCCGCCGCCCTAGGCTTGCGCCATGAAGAACCTTGCGCTTACGCAGGCCGGGCTGAACCTGATTCAGCAGGCCCTGACGATCTACGACAGCGAGTTGCGGCTTGCGGTCTGCAACGCACCCTTTGCGCAGATGTTCGACCTGCCCGATGCGCTGACCACGCCCGGCGCCCGGTTCGAGGATACCATCCGCCACCTTGTCGAACGCGGCGAATACGGCCCTGTCGACGACCCCGAGACATTCATCCACGACCGTGTCGAGACCGCGCGCGCCTTCGAGCCGCATTACATGGAGCGCACCCGCGCCAACGGACGCACCATCAGCGTCGAGGGGGCGCCGCTGCCGCAGGGCGGTTGGGTCACGGTCTACACGGACATCACCCAGACCCGCGCGCAAGAGCAGTTGTTGCGCACGCGCTCGGAACTCCTGTCAGAGGAGGTGCTGAAACGGTCCGAGGAACTGGCCGCCACAAACCGCCGTCTCGCCGCCACAAACAAGGCCCTCGAAGAGGCGCGCCGCCAACTCGCCGAAACCGAGGCCCGCACCCGCGCCACGACCCAGATGATGCCCGCCCACATCGCCCGCGTCGATGCCGACGGGCGCTATACCTTTTCGAACAACCGGCTGGGCGACGTGATGCCCGGCCGCCCGGCCACGATCCTGGGCCTGCATATCGCGGAAACACTGGGGCCGCAGGCCTATGCCAAGGTGCGCCCACACCTAGAGGCGGCGCAGGAGGGGCGGCAAAGCACTTTTGAATTCCACGACGAGATGTCCTCGCGCCGGATCCGGGGCGTCTTTACCCCCGACCCGCTGGAACCGGGCGTCTACATCCTGTCTCAGGACGTGACCGAGGAAACCCAGGCCCGCGCCGCATTGCAGCAGACACGCCGGCGCGAGATCGCGGCACAGCTGACCTCGGGGCTTGCGCATGACTTCTCGAACCTGCTGACCATCATCCTGGGAATGCAGTCGCGGCTGGCCCGGATGGAGCTTGGGCCAGAGGCGGACCCGCTGATTTCCGCGACTCTTTCGGCGGCACGGCGTGGCGGGCGGTTGCTGGACCGGATCGCAGACATGACCAGCCAGCGCGGCTGGCAGCCCCGCCCGCTTTCCCTGCCCGGTTTCCTTGGCGAATTGCGCACCCTTGCCACGCCCTCGCTGCCCGAGGGCATGGAGCTGCGAACGCAGGACGACACCGGCGGCGCCTACATGGCCGATCCCGGCCTGTTGCAGGATGCGCTATTGAATCTGGTGCTGAACGCCCGCGATGCCTGTGGCGAGGCGGGGACCATCACCCTGTCCGCACAAGAGGTGCAGGACACCTGGCTGGAACTGTCGGTCGAGGACAGCGGGCCGGGCTTTTCCGAATCCGCGCTGCGCCACGGGCTTGAACCCTTTTTCACCACCAAGGGTGGCGAGGGATCGGGGCTGGGCCTGGCGATGGTCTATGACATGACCAAACTGGCGGGCGGCTCTGTGCGGCTGGCAAACACCGGGCAAGGCGCGCGCGTCTCGCTGCGCCTGCCGTTGCGCCGGGCGGCGCAGGCCCCCGTGCCCGACACGGGTCTTGCCCTGCTCGCCGAAGACAGCCCGGACCTGCGCGAGGCAATCCGCGAGATGTTGACCGCGCTGGGGTTTTCCGTGGTCGAGGCCGCCTCGGTAGACGAGGCCTGCGCCCTGGCCGAGGGCCTGCCCGACATTGCGTTGGTCCTGTCGGACATCTCGCTGGAGGGGGACAGCCCCGGGCTGGCCCTGGCGGACCGTCTGCCGCATCTGCCCATCCGCTTCATGACCTCACTGCCGCCGGACCACCCGCTGCATGTTCGCGCGCACCGGCTTGGCCCTGTGTTACCCAAACCCTTCTCCGCAGCCGACCTTGCCGGTTTCCTGGGGCTGGTGCCTCTTCCGGCGCCCGCGCAGATGGGCTAACCCCCGAACCATGAGCGCCCTAGTCACCATCCTCGACGACGAACCGGCCATCCGCGAGATGCTCTCCGACGCATTGGCCGAAGCGGGGTTCCGCACGATGTCCTTTGGCCGTGCGACGGAATTCGAGGCCGCCCTGCGCCGGACCACGCCGGATGTCTGCCTCGTCGATCTGGGCTTGCCGGACCGCGACGGGCTGACGCTGGTGCACCGGCTGGCGCTGGAACAGGGCGCAACGGTCATCATCATCTCGGGAAGGGCGCAGGTGCAGGACCGGGTGACGGGGCTGGAACTGGGCGCCGATGACTACATCATCAAACCCTTCGACCCGGCCGAGGTCGTGGCCCGCATCCGCGCCCGCCTGCGCGGGCGCACCCGGTCCGCCCCTTCGGATACGGCGCGGTTCAACGGCTGGACTGCGCATTTCGACCGCTACGCGCTCGAGGACGAGACCGGCACAGAGACCACCTTCAGCCATGCCGAAGGCGAAGTGCTGCGGCTGTTCCTGGAAAGCCCCAAGCGCCTGATCACCCGCGCCCACATGCAGGAATCCCTCGGCGGCGCGGCGGGCGAAAGCTTTGACCGGGCGATGGACGTCCGCATTTCGCGCCTGCGCACCAAGCTGCGCGAGGACCCCAAGACCCCCCGCCTGATCAAGACGATCTACGGCGCCGGCTACATTTTCCTGGGCGATGTCAGCTGGAGCTGAGCGACCCCGCCCCGGACCTGACCCGGGGCCTCTTTTCGCCGCGCCTCACGGCTGCACGGTGGTGTAGACCTCCGCCGCCCCGACCAGCGTTTTCACGTAGGGCAGGACGCTGACCGCGATCGCGCCGACAAGCGCCCCGACGCCCAGACGGATCGGCGCCGCGCCCAGTTTCGGCCCCGCAAGGCCCAAGAGCCCGCAGACCGAGGCATAGAATCCAAGCGATACAGGGTCCATGTTCGCACCTCCTGCGGCTCAGCCTAGAACAGGGAGGCGCGTCGGGGAACTCCGGAATTCCCGCGTCTTACCCCGCGATCCGTGCCGCCGCGCCCGCCAGCACTTGCAAGCCGCGCACAAGGTCGGCCTCATCCGTATCCTCGGCAAAGTCATGACTGATGCCCCCGATGGACGGCACAAACAGCATCGCCGCCGGCATCATCCGCGACATGTTCGAGGCATCGTGCAACGCCCCCGACGGCATTTCGCGCCAGCGTCCCGGCACGGCCTCTTCCGCCGCCTCGCGCAACGCCCCGCGAAAACCCGCATCCATCGCCACCGGCGCCACGCCCAGCATCGGCCCGAAATCCAGCGCCAGCCCTCCCGCCTCAGCCACCTCGGCGGCGGTCTCGCGCACGATCTTCTCCATCCGGTCCAGCCGGTCGGCGTCGCCATCGCGCCACTGCATCGAGAATTTCACCCTGCCCGGCACGATGGAATGAGCATTGGGATGCAGGCTCACATGGCCGATGGTCCAGACTGTCGCCGGTGTCACCACGTTGCGCAGCCGGTCGTTGAGCAAGGTGTTGAAGGCCCCCAGCGCCTGGAAGGCATCCTTGCGCAGCGCCATAGGGGTTGTGCCCGCATGGTTCTGCTGCCCCTCGAAACTGATGACCATATCACGGATGCCGACGATGGCCTCGACCACGCCGGCGGCCTCGCCACTTGTGTCCAGCACCGGCCCCTGTTCGATGTGCATTTCCAGGAACCCGGTAAAGCGGGCCGGGTCGATCCAGTCGCCCAGCCTGTCGCCCATCGCCGCCCGCGCCTCGGGCAGGGTCACGCCCTTGGGATCGACCAGCCCGTCCACCTTGTCGCGCGGCAGAGCGCCGGACCAGGCCGCGCTGCCTGTGGTCACGCCGAACCGCCCTTCCTCGTCCTGAAAGGACACGCAGGAAATCGGCGGCCCGCCCGTCTCTCTCGCCGCGCGGGCCACTTCCAGACCGGCGATGACGCCCAGCGCGCCATCCAGCCAGCCGCCCTCGGGCTGGCTGTCGGAATGCGAGCCGATCAGCAGCGACGGTCCCTCGACGAGGCCAAAGAGCGAGCCCATCGGATCAAAGTGCGGATCCAGCCCCGCGTCCGTCATCCGTTCGGCCAGCCAGTCCCGCGCGGCAATGTCCGCCTCTGTATAGGCGGGCCGCTGCACCCCCATGCCGACACCCGCCGCGCCGAAGGACCGCAGGGTGTGAAGATCCTCCAGAAACCGCTTTTCATCGACCGCGACCATGTCCGCCCCTTCCAGGTTCAAGTTCATCGCGACCCTAACCCGGAGCTTCTTGGCTCTGCAAATGCGTGGTGCGGGTGCCACTTGCCACATGACAATCATGTTCAATTCGAGAAGAGGCCCGAGGGATCGCCCATGCCAAAACGATTTTCCCGATGCCACTGAATATTTGCCGGATGCGGCCAGTCGCGGCGATCCTCGGGCAAGGTCAACCGCCTGTCGGGCCAGATCAGACGGTCCGCCACATCCCGCGGCACCTTGTTGTCGGAAACCAGGACGCGGACATCCCCGGGCGCCGCCGGATCAGGGATGTCCAGGGCAATCAAACCCCGGTCGAACATCCAGTGAAGCGTTGCCGATAGCGCAAGGCCATTCCGAACGGAATCACTGCCATTTTCCTCGACCGGACGGATATGCGCCGCCTGCACTTCGGGCCGTCCACCGCCGTTCCGTAGCCCCAGCCCTGAAATCGCGCAGCGTTCCTCATAAGCGGCCCGCACCTTACGCCGAAAGGCAACGTCGCGATAGGCGCGCCGCGTCAGTCGTTCGAGAACCGGTCGTTCGAAGGGGACTGCCAAGTCGTCGACCTCATGCCTTCGATCATAGCGACGGGCTTCAGTGTCTTCCAAATCCTGTGGAAGTCCATAGTTCAATATTTCGGTAAATTCTCTCTCCGGAAGCCCGCGAACCGAAGCCGTCCGGGAACCCCCATGTTTCAGGATAAAACCGTCAGGCCCGGCCAATTCACTTTCGAAAGGACGGCCCCTGACCTCGCGCGGGACATCTCTATCGAACTCTAGGTAACTGCCGGGTTCTATTGTGATGCAATAATAGTCAGCTTTTCCCGGAACAGCCGCCACCCCCGCGATCTTAGCCACCGCGAAATAGCGTCGTGCCCCTTTGCCTTTTCCAGGCTCATAGTAAACTATCCAGTCCCCGACCGCTTGACGCGCTCGGGACAGATAGCTGGGGTTCCGTTTCGATGAGAACTCGTAGCTCTTATCTGGCTCATCTTCATACTCGGAGCCATGTTTGTGAAGCAGGACAAGTTTCGACATGGCGCCAGAAAAGCCCTGCCTTCAAGATTAGGCAAGGCTAGTTTAGCAGCATGGCTCACTCCGCCGCGATCTCCCCGGCCTCCACCGCCTCGACCCGCACCGCCGAATACTTGAACTCGGGGATCTTGCCGAAGGGGTCCAGCGCCGGGTTGGTGAGGATGTTGGCCGCCGCCTCGACATAGGCAAAGGGCAGGAACACCATGTCCGGCGCCACCGCGCGGTCGGCCCGCGCCATGACCTCGATCGACCCGCGCCGCGTGGTCAGCCGCACAAAGCCGCCCGGCTCGACGCCCAGCTTGCGCAGGGTCGAGGGGTGCAACGAACAGTTGGCCTCGGGTTCGACCGCGTCCAGCACGCTGGCGCGGCGAGTCATCGAGCCGGTGTGCCAGTGTTCCAGCTGCCGCCCCGTGGTCAGGATCATCGGGAAGCTGTCGTCGGGCACCTCCGCCGGGGGTGTCACCCGCGCGGGGGCGAACATCGCCCGGCCCGCGCGCCGCGGGAAACCGTCACCAAAGACCACTGCTTGGCCCGGATCGTCGGGCCCCGTGCAGGGGTAGGTCACGGCGGACTCGGCCTCCAGCCGTTTCCAGGTGATGTGATGCAGGCTGCGCATCGACATTTTCATCTCGTCGAAGACGGATTTCGGATCGTCATAGTCCCAGTCCAGCCCGACGCGCCGCGCCAGGTCCACCAGGATTTGCCAGTCCTCGCGCGCCTCCCCCGGCGGGTTCACCGCCTTGCGGGCCACCTGGACCTGGCGGTTGGTGTTGGTCACGGTCCCAGACTTCTCGGGCAGGGCCGAGGCGGGCAGGATCACGTCGGCGAAGTTGGCCGTCTCGGTCAAGAAGATGTCCTGTACCACCAGGTGATCCAACTGGCCCAGCGCCTTGCGGGCATGTTCCACATCCGGGTCGGACATCGCCGGATTCTCGCCAAGGACATACATGCCCTTGATCTCGCCGCGATAGACGCGGTCCATGATCTCGACCACGGTCAGGCCCGGCGTTTCCTGGATCTCGGTGCCGCGCCAGATGTGCTTGAACAGTGCGCGCACCTCGGGGTCCGTCACCGACTGGTAGTCGGGCAGCACCTGCGGGATCAGACCCGCGTCCGAAGCCCCCTGCACGTTGTTCTGCCCGCGCAGCGGATGCAGGCCAGAGCCGGGCCGCCCCACCTGACCGCAGAGCAGGGCCAGTGAGATCAGGCAGCGGGCGTTGTCGGTGCCGTGGATGTGCTGGCTGACACCCATGCCCCAAAAGATCATCGCCGCCTTGGCATCCGCATAGGTGCGCGCCACGGTGCGGATCGTCTCGGCGTCGATGCCGCAAAGCTCGGACATGCGTTCGGGCGTGAAGGCGCGGATATGCTCACGGAATTCAAAGAACCCCTCGGTGAAGCCCTCGATGTACTGGCGGTCGTAGAGCTTTTCCTCGACGATCACGTTCATGATCGCGTTCAGCAGGGCCACGTCCGTGCCCGGACGGAATTGCAGCATGTGGTCGGCGTGACGCTTCATCGCCGTGCCGCGCGGGTCCATGATGATCAGCTTGCCGCCGCGCTTGGTGAACTGCTTGAAATAGGTCGCGGCCACGGGGTGGTTTTCGGTCGGGTTGGCCCCGATCACGATGGCCACGTCGGCATTCTCGATCTCGTTGAAGGTTGCCGTCACAGCGCCGCTGCCCACGTTCTCCATCAGCGCCGCGACCGAGGAAGCGTGGCACAGCCGGGTGCAGTGATCGACGTTGTTGTGGCCAAAGCCCTGGCGGATGAACTTCTGGAAAAGGTAGGCTTCTTCGTTGGTGCACTTGGCGCTGCCGAAGCCGGCAACCGATTTGCCGCCGTAGTAGCTGCGCAGGTCCGCCAGACCATGCGCCGCCTTGTCCAGCGCCTCTTCCCAGGTCGCCTCGCGGAAGTGAGTCCAGGGGTTGTTCGGATCGACGTTCAGCCCCTTCTCCGGCGCGTCGTCGCGGCGGATCAGCGGTTTCGTCAGGCGATGCGGGTGGTGAATATAATCAAAGCCGAAGCGGCCCTTGACGCAAAGACGGCCTTCGTTCGCGGGGCCGTTGATGCCCTCGACGTATTTGACGCGGCCATCCTTGACCTTGACCGAGACCTGGCAGCCGACACCGCAGAAGGGGCAGACCGACTTGACCTCTTCGTCGAAATCCTTGCTGTCGCCCTGCTGGTTCTCGTCCATGACGCTCGACGGCATCAGAGCGCCGGTCGGGCAGGCCTGCACACATTCGCCGCAGGCCACGCAAGAGGAGGCGCCCATCGGGTCGTCCAGGTCGAAGACCGGGTAGGCATCGTGGCCGCGACCCGCCATGCCGATCACGTCGTTGACCTGAACCTCGCGGCAGGCCCGCACGCACAGACCGCACTGGATGCAGGCATCCAGGTTGACCTTCATCGCGACGTGGCTGTCGTCCAGCAGCGGGATGCGCTCGGCCTCCAGCGTCGGGAAGCGCGACTCGGACACGCCGCTTTCAGCCGCCATGTCCCAGAGGTGGCTGGACTTGTCATGCGCCGCCGCCTGTTCGGGCTGGTCGGCCAGCAGCAGTTCCATCACCATCTTGCGAGCGTTTTCCGCACGGGCGGTGGCGGTCTGCACCACCATGCCGTCTTGCGGTTCGCGGATGCAGGAGGCGGCCAGCGTGCGCTCGCCCTCGATCTCGACCATACAGGCGCGGCAGTTGCCGTCAGGGCGATAGCCCGGCGCCGGCTTGTGGCACAGGTGCGGGATCTTGAGGCCGCGGCCATTGGCCACTTCCCAGATCGTCATGCCTTTTTCCGCCTCGACCTCCTGGCCGTCGAGCGTGAATCGGATCGTCTCGGACATGCGCGTCTCCCGTCGTTTGGAGCACCTTAAAGCATGACACCGAAGACCCGCGCCTATCAATCCCGACCTTCGAAGGCATTTTTACGCCTCCCGCGTTTCCGATGGGCGACGGGGTGTGACCGGGCGGAGCCAAGCGCCGACTCATGCCGCCCCGGCCTTGCGCCGAACAGCGGCACACGGCCAAACATGTCATTTTTCGCATCTGACTGCCAGTAAAGTGACCGCAAGCGCGACGCGACCCAACGGCAACTTTCGATGTCGCCACCCATCTTTTGGAGATCAAACTGTTGATTTTGCGCAAGATTCTCCCAGAGGCGGCAGGCAAAGTGCGCCGAGGAACGCCAGTCCCTGCCTCTGGACCTTCTTTGCTGCGCCGCCTAGCTTCTCGCCAACTCGAAGGAGACTGACATGGCGACCGGCACGAATATCCGCACCTATTTCAATGGCACCTGGCACGAGGGCGACGCGATGGTGATGCGCGCGGCGGATCACGGCGCCTGGCTGGGGTCGTCCGTCTTTGACGGGGCGCGCTATGCCCAGGGCGTGACACCCGACCTCGACGCCCATTGTGCCCGGATCAACCGGTCGGCAGAGGCGATGATGCTGCGCCCCACGGTCACGACCGAGGACATGGTGGCCATCGTCGAGGAGGGCCTGAAGGCCTATGCGCCGGGCAGCGCCGTCTATATCCGCCCCATGTACTGGGGCATCCATGGCGACGTCACCGCCATCGTCCCGCAGCCTGACGAGACCGGTTTTGCGCTCTGCCTCGAGGAGATCCCGATGGCGCCGGACAGCGCCACCGCCACGCTGGGGCGCACGCGGTTCCGCCGCCCGGTGATGGAAAGCTCTGTCGTCAATGCCAAGGCCGGCTGTCTCTATCCCAACAATGCCCGGATGCTGGCAGAGGTCCGCGGTCGCGGGTTTGCCAATGCGCTGGTTACGGATGTCATGGGCAACGTGGCCGAAACCGCCACGGCCAACATCTTCATGGTGCGTGACGGCGTGGTGCAGACCCCGATTCCCAACGGCACCTTCCTGTCCGGCATCACCCGCGCCCGCCACATGGCCAACCTGCGCGCCGACGGGATCGAGGTGCAGGAAGCGGTGCTGACCTTCGAGGATTTCGAACAGGCGGACGAGGTCTTTATGTCCGGCAACATGAACAAGGTGACCCCCGTGACCGGCTTCGAGGACAAGTCCTATCAGATCGGCCCGGTCACGCGCCGGGTACGCGAGCTTTACTGGGACTGGGCGCTCAGCGCCTGATCGGACCCGCGCGCGCAGATGGGTCTGAAACTCGTCGTCATACTGGTGGTGCTGGGGCTCTTCGTGGCGGCCATCGCGGCGGTCCATCGCGCCAACCGCCCCGCAGCGCGGCGCGGTCCGGCGGTCCCGCCGCCCGAAGCTCCGTCGCTGGACGACCAGATGACCGAGTTGGCACGCGCGGGGCTGCATCTTTCGCCCGGCGTCACCCGCGCCGACATCATCGACTTCGGCCCCGAAGAAACCTATCGCGGCGAGCCTTGGCGCCTTCTGCTGCTGACCTATTCGATCCGGGTCGACCGCCCCCCGCATCCCCCCTTCTGCGCCCGCGCCTGCCTGCTGCAGACCGACGGGTTCGACAGCCTGCAGGACTACGCCCAGGCCATCGCCGATCTGTCGCGCGTGGCCGAGGTGCCCTGCGAGGTCGCTGTCTCTGATGGCCTGCGCCTGCGCTTTGGCGATGCCGAACTGGATCTGGCCCCCAGGATCGGGACAGGCAACGTTGACCGGGACGTCCTGCGGAAGATCATGCAGGAATTGACGGCCCGGATGCCGGGGGAATCCGGGCTTTATGCGCTCGACAACTTTCCGCAGATTGCCATCTTTCACCTCGACCGGGCCGGAGTCGACCGGATCGACGCAATCGTGCCCGAGCTGTTGTCCCGCGATCCCCTGCCCTGACTGCTGGACCGCCCTCTGGCCCTGACGGCGCTGGACAGAGGTGGCCCCCTCTGCCACGATCCGCCTCCAGGAGAGACTTCATGCGCAAATTCCTCGTCGTCCTCGATGACAGCCGCGAGTGCCTGAACGCCATGCGTTTCGCAGCCATGCGCGCCGCCAAGTCCGGAGGCGGCGTCGCGATCCTGTCCGTGATCCCCCCGGACGAGTTCAATCACTGGATCGGCGTGGGGGACATCATGCGCGAGGAAGCCCGCGAACGCATCCACGCGCATTTCGAGGTCTTCGCCAAGTGGATGCGGGACAAGCAAGGCGTCGATCCCGAGCTGGTGATCCGCGAAGGCGACCCGACGACGGAAATCATCGCGCAGGTCAACGACGATCCGGAAATCGGCCTGCTGGTGCTGGGTGCGGCTGCGGACAAGAAGGGCCCCGGCCCCCTGGTCAGTCACATGACCCGCAACTCTGGCGCGTTGCCGGTTCCGGTCACGATCGTGCCGGGCGACCTGTCGAAGGAACGGCTTGAAGCCATCACCTGATCCCCGCCGCCCCGCACTTTAGAACCGTTCCAATCCTTGACGGTCGGGGCATGGAGGCGCATATAGGGGGCAACCAGAAAAGGGTGATCCCAGATGTTCATTCAGACCGAATCGACGCCGAACCCCGCCACGCTCAAGTTCCTGCCCGGTCATACCGTGCTGGACATGGGCACTGCCGACTTCCCCTCGGCCGAGGCCGCCAGCGCCTCGCCGCTGGCACAACGGCTCTTTGCCGTCGAAGGTGTGTCGGGCGTGTTCTTCGGCAATGATTTCGTGACCGTGACCAAGACCGACGCGACCGACTGGGACCACCTGAAGCCGGCGATCCTTGGCGCGATCATGGAGCATTTCCAGTCCGGCCAGCCGGTCATGGCCGATGGCGCCACCCAGGCCGGCGGTCACGCCGACCATGACGGCGCAGATGCCGAGGTTGTGGGCCAGATCAAGGAGCTTCTGGACAGCCGCGTGCGTCCGGCCGTCGCGCAGGATGGTGGCGACATCACGTTCCACGGGTTCGACCGCGGCGTGGTCTACCTGCACATGCAGGGCGCCTGCGCCGGCTGCCCCTCGTCCACGCTGACGCTGAAGATGGGCATCGAGAACCTGCTGCGCCACTACATCCCCGAAGTGACAGAGGTCCGCCCCGTCGCCGTCTGACCCGGGAAAGGCTTTTCGAAAAGCCTTTCTCAACGCGTTTCAAAACGCGTTGGCAAGCGCCTTCCAAGGCGCTTTTCCACACTGTCGCAACCGTATGCGGCAATTGCATCATCCCGCTTGGACGGCGATAACGCCCGCACCATGATTCTCGGTTTCGACACCTCTTCCGCCCACGTCGGCGCAGCCCTCTTTGACGGCAAAGGCATCGTGGCCGCCGCGCATGAGGACATGGCGCGCGGTCAGGCCGAACGGCTCATGCTCATGCTCGAAGAGGTCCTCACCAAGGGCGGCGCGACCTGGAAAGACCTGGATGCCATCGGTGTCGGCATTGGCCCCGGCAACTTCACTGGCGTGCGGCTGTCGGTAGGTGCTGCGCGCGGGCTTGCCCTGTCGTTGAACATCACGGCGGTCGGCGTGAGCCTGCTGGAGGCCGCGGCCCTGGACATGACCGGCCCCGTGCTCGCCTGTCTCGGCGCCCCGCGTGATCAGGTCTACGTCCAGTCGCATGTCATGACACCGCCGGTCCACGCGCAGTTGATCGCCCTTTCCGAGATACCCGACGCCTGGGCGCAACCCGGCCTGACCTGCGTAGGACCCGCCGCCGCGCAGGTGGCGGAGCAGCTGGGCGTCAAAGCGGTCCCCGCCCGCCATGCCCCGGCCGAGGCCGTGGCCCGTATCGCCGCCACAGGCTGGCAGGACGCCCCCTCGCGGCCCGCACCGCTCTACCTCAAGCCTGCGGATGCCGCCCCGTCGCGCGATGCGCCTCCGGTGATCCTGGAATGACGCCCGAGGCACTGGCCGCGCTGGTCACCCGGGCCTACCGGCACACGACCCCTTGGACCGCAGAACAATTTGCCGACACGCTTGCCCGCCCGCACGCCCTGCTGGCCGCCACGGAACATGCCTTTGTCCTAGGCACCGTGATCGCGGACGAGGCCGAAATCCTCGCCGTTGCCGCCGACCCCGATCACCTGCGCATGGGCGCCGCCAGCCGCGCGCTGGCCCGCTTTCACGCCGAGGCACAGGATCGGGGCGCCGGCCAGGTCTTTCTGGAGGTCGCGGCCGCCAACGCCCCCGCGCGCGCGTTTTATTCTCGCCACGGGTACAGCGAAATCGGGCTGCGCCGGGACTATTACCCGCGCCCGGATGGCCCGCCGGACGACGCCGTGGTCATGTCGCGCGTACTGCCCTGACGTCACCCGCACCCCCGTGGCAGTGCGGCAAAAACCGGTTGACCCCTCCCGCCCCCTGCGGCTTTGATTGCCCCATCACAAACGGAACGGGTGGCCCATGCCCCCGTCACACCAGGGAGCCTCACATGACCTTCTTTGCCAAGACCCTCGGCACCGTCGCCGCACTGGCGCTGAGCGCCGGCGCTGCGTTGGCCGATCCGGCGCTGATCTACGACCTCGGCGGCAAGTTCGACAAATCCTTCAACGAGGCAGCCTACAACGGCGCGGAACGCTGGGCCGAGGAAACCGGTGGCAGCTATCGCGACATCGAGATCCAGGCCGAGGCCCAGCGTGAGCAGGCCCTGCGCCGCTTCGCCGAAGCCGGGTTCAACCCGGTCGTGACCACAGGCTTTTCCTACGCCTCGCAAATCGCAGCCGTGGCGCCGGACTATCCTGACACCAAGTTCGTGACCATCGACGGCTACGTCGATCCCGAGGCGCATCCGAACGTCCTGTCGATCCTCTTTGCCGAACATGAGGGCAGCTACCTGGTCGGCATGATGGCGGCGATGGCCTCCGACTCCGATACGGTGGGCTTTGTGGGTGGCATGGACATCCCGCTGATCCGCAAGTTTGCCTGCGGCTATGCCCAGGGTGTGCTGGCGGTGAACCCCGACGCCACCGTGATCTCCAACATGACCGGCACCACCCCCGCCGCCTGGAACGACCCGGTGAAAGGCGCCGAACTGGCCAAGGCACAGATCAGCCAGGGCGCGGACGTGATCTATGCCGCCGCTGGTGGCACCGGCCTGGGCGTGCTGCAGACCGCTGCGGACGAGGGCATCCTGTCAATCGGTGTGGACAGCAACCAGAACTACCTGCACCCCGGCTCGGTCCTGACCTCGATGCTGAAACGCGTGGACGTCGCCGTCTATGACGCCATGACAGCAGGGGCCGACCTGCAGACCGGCGTGATCGCCCTGGGCCTGGAAAGCAACGGTGTCGGCTACGCGCTGGACGACAACAACGCCGACCTCGTCTCGGAAGAGATGAAAGCCGCCGTCGACGCCGCGCGTGAACAGATCATCGCGGGCGAAGTCACCGTTCACGACTACTCCAAGGACGACAGCTGCCCGGCGCTGGATTTCTGATCGCCAAAGGCACAGGGGGCGCGTCACGGCCTCCGCTTCCTCCACGAGGGGCCGCTCCGGCGCGGCCCCTCTCCCTTCGCCCCGCGAAAGCCGATCTTCATGACCGACACCCCCGCCATCGAGCTCAAGGGCATTTCCAAGTCCTTCGGCCCCGTTCAGGCCAACAAGGACATCTCTATCCGCGTGATGCCGGGCACGATTCACGGCATCATCGGTGAAAACGGCGCGGGCAAGTCGACCCTGATGTCGATCCTCTACGGCTTTTACAAGGCTGACGCGGGCGAGATTTTCATCAACGGCAAACAGACCCAGATCCCCGACAGCCAGGCCGCCATCGCCGCCGGCATCGGGATGGTCTTCCAGCACTTCAAGCTGGTGCAGAATTTCACGGTCCTCGAAAACGTCATCCTGGGCGCCGAGGACGGCGCCCTGCTGAAGCCCTCGCTGTCGAAGGCGCGCGGCGTGCTGAAGCACCTGGCCGAAGAATACGAACTGAACGTCGATCCCGACGCGATGATTCAGGATCTCTCTGTCGGCCACCAACAGCGTGTGGAAATCCTCAAGGCGCTGTACCGCGAGGCTGAAATCCTGATCCTCGACGAGCCCACCGGGGTGCTGACCCCGGCAGAGGCCGACCACCTTTTCCGCATCCTCGAAGGCCTGAAACGCGAGGGCAAGACGATCATCCTGATCACGCACAAGCTGCGCGAGATCATGGAGATCACGGATACCGTCAGCGTCATGCGACGTGGAGAGATGACCGCTACGGTCAAGACCGCCGAAACCTCACCCGAAGAACTGGCCGAGCTGATGGTGGGCCGCAAAGTCCTGCTGCGGGTCGACAAGACCCCGGCCAAACCCGGAAAATCGGTGCTGGAGGTGGATAACCTGTGCCATACCGACAGCGCCGGGGTCGAACGGCTCAGGGGCATCTCGTTCAAGGTGCAGGCGGGCGAAATCCTGGGCATCGCGGGCGTGTCGGGCAATGGCCAGTCCGAACTGCTGCAGGTGCTGGGCGGGATGAAGATCGGCACCGGCAACGTGCGCGTCAATGGTCAAGAGATCGACCTTACGGGGCGTTCTTCGGACGGGCAGTCGCGCCGGGCACGCGGTATCAGCCACGTCCCCGAGGACCGACAGCACGAAGGGCTGATCATGCCCTACACCGCCTGGGAAAACATCGCCTTCGGGTATCACCACGATCCGAAATACCAGAAAAACGCGCTGTTGATGGACAATGCGGCCATCAAGCGCGACGCCGAGGGCAAGATCGAACGTTTCGACGTGCGCCCGCCAAACGCCAACCTGGCCGCGCGCAATTTTTCCGGCGGCAACCAGCAAAAGATCGTCCTCGCGCGCGAGATCGAGCGCAATCCCGATATCCTGTTGGTGGGACAACCCACCCGGGGGGTCGACATCGGCGCCATCGAGTTCATCCACCAGCAGATCGTCGCCCTGCGCGATCAGGGCAAGGCCATCTTGCTGGTCTCGGTCGAACTGGACGAGATCCTGTCGCTCTCGGACCGGGTCGCGGTGATGTTCGACGGGCAGATCATGGGTGAACGCCTGCCGGCCGAGACCAACCAGACCGAGCTGGGCCTGCTCATGGCCGGGGTGACCGAGATGCCCGACAAGGACAAACCGCTGATCAAGGTGGTGGACGAACAGCTTGAAGCACAGAAAGAGCGGGAGGCTGCGCGGCATGGCCATAACTGAAAGCTCTTTCCCGCCGCTTTCCTGTACGGGCCCTGAACCGGATACCCTGACCACCTCCGTCCGCCAGCCCCAGAAGGAGCCGCGCAATGGATAAGATGCCCGCCTGGGCCGACGCGGTGCTCGTGCCCCTGATTTCCATCCTGCTGGCCGCGCTGATTTCTGCGCTGGTGATCTTGGCCATCGGACACAACCCGGTCGAGGCCTTCTCGATCATGGTCAAGGAAAGCCTGACCTCCTCGCGCGGGATCGGCAACACGCTGTATTACACCACGAATTTCATCTTCACCGGCCTCGCGGTGGCGGTGGCCTTTCATGCGCGGATGTTCAATATCGGCGGCGAAGGTCAGGTGTTGCTGGGCGGTCTTGGCGTCGCGGTGGTCTCTCTCTACGTGCCCTGGCCGCACTGGACCCTGGCGCTGCTGGGGGCGACGGTGGCCGCGGGTGTCTTCGGGGCCGCCTGGGCACTGATCCCGGCCTACCTGCAGGCGAAACGCGGCAGCCATATCGTCATCACCACGATCATGTTCAACTTCATCGCCGCGGCAGTGCTGAACTACGTTCTGGTCAACATGCTGCGCCCCCGCGGCGCGATGGAACCGGCCTCTGGCGCCTTTCCCGAACCGACCCACCTGCCGACCTTCCAGGAGATGTTCTCGACCGCCGACACGGTCATGTTCCGCTCGGCCCCGGTCAACGTTTCGTTTTTCCTGGCCGTTTTCGCCTGTTTCGCGGTCTGGCTCCTGATCTGGCGCACGCGGCTGGGCTATCAGATCCGCGCCTTCGGCCATTCCGAAAGCGCGGCGCGCTACGCGGGTATCTCTCCGGTGCGGATTACCATCATCGCCATGCTGATTTCCGGCGGCCTTGCGGGCATGATGGCGCTGAACGCCACGATGGGCGAGGCCGAACGGCTGGTGCTGAACGCCTCCGAGGGGGCCGGCTTCATCGGGATCGCGGTCGCGCTCATGGGCCGGTCGCATCCCGTGGGGATTTTCATGGCGGCGCTGCTCTTCGGCTTTCTCTACCAGGGCGGGCTGGAACTGGCATTCTGGAGCGGCATCCCGCAACAGCTCATCACCGTGATCCAGGCGCTGGTCATCCTCTTTACCGGGGCACTGGACAACATGGTGCGGATGCCGCTGGAAAAACTGTTCCTCGCCCTGCGCAAGGGCAAGGCCTGATGCTGGCCGACTACCTGCCCTCTCTCCTGGTCGCCTGGGGGGTGCACGCCTTGGCACTGGCCTCTCCGGGGGCCAACGTGCTGGCGGTGATCGGCACCGCGATGGGCAATGGCCGGCGACAGGCCTTGGCCATGAGCGCGGGGATCGTGACCGGCTCGATCCTCATGGCCTCCGGCGCCATCGCGGGCCTTGGCGCATTGATCCTGACCTGGACCCATGCCGTGACGCTGATCAAGGTCCTGGGCGCGGCCTACCTGGCCTGGCTCGGGTACAGGTCGCTGCGCTCTGCGGCCACACCGGGCAATGCCCCGCCCGTGACGACGCTAAGCGGCAGCCCCGCCCGTCTCTACCGGCGCGGGCTCCTGCTTCAGGTCAGCAACCCCAAGGCCATTCTCGCCTACCTGGCCATCGTCACGCTGGCCCTGGGTGGCAGCGCCCCCTGGCCGATCGCGGTGCTCTTTGTTCTTGGGGCCGCCCTGAACTCGGCCCTGATCCACGCGCTTTACGCGCTGACTTTCTCGACCCGCCCGATGGTCGCGTTTTACCTGCGCGCCCGGCGTACCATCGACGGGGCGCTGGGGTCGTTTTTCTGTTTCGCCGCCATACGCCTAGCCCTGGCACGACCATGACCAGGCTCTCCGCTCACCCGCCCTCCCTCGAACCAAGAGGCTGACACCGCACATGGATCTCGCCACGCTCATCCCGGTCCTTGAATCGACCATTCGCCTGTCGACCCCGCTGCTGCTGGCCTGTCTGGCCGGACTGTTTTCCGAGCGCGCGGGCATCTTCGACATCGGGCTGGAGGGCAAGATGCTGATCGCCGCCTTCTTCTCGGCGGCGGTGGCCTACAGCTCGGGCAGCGTCTGGATCGGGCTGCTGGCGGGCATCGCGGCCTCGATGACGCTGTCGGCGATACACGGGCTGGCCTCGATCACCTTTCGGGGCAACCAGCTGATTTCCGGCGTGGCGCTGAACTTCCTTGCCTCCGGCCTGACGGTGCTGATCGCGCAGAACTGGTTCCGACAGGGCGGCAAGACCCCGACCTTGACCGGCAATGCGCGTCTTTCAGAATGGACCCTGCCCTTTGCCGACAGTCTGCGCGACGTGCCCGTCCTGGGCCCGATCTATTCCGACCTCCTGTCCGGACACGCGCCGCTGGTCTACCTGGCCTTTGCCCTGGTGCCCGCAACATGGTGGGTGCTGTTCCGCACCCGGTTCGGCCTGCGTCTGCGCGCGGTGGGCGAGGCGCCAGAGGCGGTGGACACCGCAGGTGTCTCTGTCGTCGGGATGCGCTTTGCGGCCGTCGCCATTTGCGGCATCCTCTGCGGCATCGCAGGCGCCTACATGGCCACCGGTCTGCAGCCCTTCTTCGGCAAGGAGATGACCGCAGGCCGGGGCTATATCGCGCTGGCCGCGCTGATCTTCTCGAAATGGCGACCCTGGTACGCGCTCGGCGCCTGCCTGCTCTTCGGCTTCCTCCAGGCCGTGGCGCTGCGTTTCCAGAACATCGACCTGGGCGCTTTCACCGTGCCCGTGCAGGTCATGGACGCCCTGCCCTACATCCTGACCGTCGTGATCCTTGCGGGGTTCGTCGGCAAGGCCATCCCGCCACGCGCCGGCGGAGAGCCCTACGTCAAGGAGAGATAGGCCCCGCCAACCCATAGCGCGGCCGCCATGCTGCGCTTGCATAAACCCATGACATGGGACTAGCTTTGCTCATGCAGGTCTACCTCCCCATTGCCGAGGTTTCGGTCAACGTCTTCGTCCTTTTCGGCCTTGGCGGGCTGGTGGGCATCCTGTCGGGCATGTTCGGCGTCGGCGGCGGCTTTCTGATGACGCCGCTGCTGTTTTTCATCGGTGTGCCGCCCGCCGTGGCCGTGGCCACCGGCGCCAACCAGATCGTCGCCTCCTCGGTCTCTGGCCTGATGGCCCACCTGAAACGAAAGACCGTCGACCTGCGAATGGGGACGGTGCTGCTCATAGGCGGGCTGATCGGCGCGGCACTGGGGGTGGTGCTCTTCAACTACCTGAAATCGCTGGGCCAGGTCGATCTGCTGATCAACCTCTGTTACGTCGTCTTCCTGGGCATCATCGGCGCATTGATGTTCATCGAAAGCCTCAACGCCCTGCGCAAATCGCGACGGGGAGCCCCACCGAAACGCAAGAAACACAACTGGGTGCACGCGCTGCCCTTCAAGATGCGGTTCCGCACATCGGGGCTTTATATCTCGGTGATCCCGCCGTTGCTGGTGGGCCTCGCCGTCGGCGTGCTGGCGGCGATCATGGGCGTGGGCGGCGGGTTCATCATGGTGCCCGCCATGATCTACCTGCTCAACATGCCCACCAAGGTTGTCATCGGCACCTCGCTGTTCCAGATCATTTTCGTCACCGGCTTTACCACCGTGATGCATGCCACCACCAACTACACGGTAGACGTGGTTCTGGCGGTGGTCCTGCTGGTCGGCGGGGTGCTCGGCGCACAGGCCGGCACCGCCATCGGCATGCGGCTCAAGGCGGAACAGCTGCGCATCCTGCTGGCCGGGCTGGTGCTGCTGGTCTGTGGCAAGCTCGCCCTCGACCTTCTGCTGACCCCGTCCGAATTCTACGTCCTTTCCGCAGCGGGGAGCCACTGATGCGCCTTCTGCTGCTCCTGCTGGTTTTCGCCCTGCCCGCCCGGGCAGAAGAAGTGGTACTGGGCCTCAGCAAGGAGATCGTCCAGATCTCCACCGATTTCGACGGGTCCGACATCCTGATCTTCGGAGCAATCAAGCGCGAAACTCCGATCGAGGCAGACCCGCTGCAGGTCATCGTCACCGTGGCCGGCCCACATCAGCCGGTCACGGTCTGGCGCCAGGCACGGCGGTTCGGGATCTGGGTCAATGCCCACTCGGTCGAGGTCGACGCCGCCCCCAGCTTCTACGCCATTGCCACCTCGGCCCCCTGGGGCCAGGTGATCTCAAAAACCGAGGACCTCCGCCACAAGATCTCGATTCCTCGAGCCATCCGCTCCGTCGGCGCGCCGATGGACGTGCCCGACGCGCAGAGCTTTACCGAGGCGGTGATCCGCATCCGCACCCGCGAAGGCACCTACCAACTGCTGGAAGATACGGTGACGGTGCGGGAACAGACACTCTTCGACACCGCCATCTCAATGCCCGCCAACCTGACCGAGGGCACCTATCCGACGCGCATCTTCCTGACCCGAGGCGGCAACGTCATCAGCACCTACGAAACGGAAATCGAGGTGCGCAAGGTCGGGCTGGAACGCTGGCTCTACGCCCTGTCCCGGCAACAGCCCTTCGTCTACGGGTTGATGTCGCTCTTCATCGCCATCGCGGCGGGCTGGGGCGCCTCCACCGCCTTTCGCATCCTGAGGTCGCAATGACACGCACGCCCCCCGGCACCCGCGCCGATTACCTGGCCTTCCGCACGCTGCCCACCCGCTGGATGGACAACGACGAATACGGCCACATGAACAACGCCACCTACCTCTCTTTCTTCGACACCGGCATCAGCCTCTGGCAGATGGACAATGGCATCAACATCCGCGGCCCCGAGGCACTGCGCCTGCTGACGGTCGAAACCGGCTGCCGATACCATTCCGAAACCGGCTTTCCCGATCTCATCCACGCCGGGCTGCGCATCGGCCACCTCGGCACCTCCTCGGTCCGGTTCGAGGTCGGCCTGTTTCGCAACGACGAAGACACGGCCAGCGCCGAAGGCTTCTTCACCCAGGTGCTGACCGGCGATGACGGCCGCCCGACGCCCATCCCCGACACGATTCGCGCCTCATTCAATACCCTCCGAGGCTGAGAGCGCCGGACGGGGGGCCAGCCCCCCGAACCCCCCGGAGGTATTTTTGGCCCAAAGAAACACAGTGCACGCGCTCTTGGCTTCTTTGGGCGACAAATACCTCCGGGGTGAATGCGCGCAGCGCAGAGGGGCAGCGCCCCTCAGTGGCTTGCGGTCACGCAAGCTGAACCTGTCACGCCGCAGGCGTGCCAATTGGATTAGGCCTTTTCGTTGAAATAGGCGTAGATCCTTTCGGCCAGCGCCCCGCTCACCCCCTCCACCGCCTTCAGATCGGCCAGGTTGGCGCGGCTGACAGCCTTGGCAGAGCCGAAATGCGCCAGGAGCGCGCGCTTGCGTGCGGCGCCGACGCCCGGCACTTCGTCCAGCGGGTTGGCCATCTGCGATTTCGCTCGTTTCGCCCGGTGCGTGCCGATCGCAAATCGGTGCGCCTCGTCTCGGAGGCGCTGCACGAAATAGAGCACCGGATCGTTGTGGCGCAGGGCAAAGGGGCGCTGGCCGGGGCGGTGGAACTCCTCCTTGCCGGCATCGCGGTCGATCCCCTTGGCCACCCCGACAAAGGGCAGGTCGTCCACGCCCTGCTCGGCCATTATCTCGGCCACCGCACTGATCTGACCGGCGCCGCCATCGATCAGCATCAGGTCCGGCCACAGCCCTTTGGTGCGGTCCGGATCCTCTTTCTGCAACCGGGACAGGCGCCGCTTCAGAACCTCCTTCATCATGCCGAAGTCATCGCCGGGCACGAGGTCGTCCCCCTTGATGTTGAACTTGCGGTACTGGTTCTTCATGTAGCCGTCCGGCCCGGCGACGATCATCGCGCCCACGGCGTTGGTGCCCTGGATATGGCTGTTGTCATAGACCTCCACCCGCTGCGGCGGTGCGCCGAGCTCAAAGGCCTCGGCCAGCCCGCGCAAGAGCTTCGCCTGCGTCGCGGTCTCGGCCATCTTGCGGCCCAGGCTCTCCTTGGCGTTGCGCAGGGCGCCCTCTACCAGCTCCGCCTTCTCGCCCCGTTGCGGCACCGCGATCTCGACCTTGCGGCCAAGCTTGTCAGTCAGCGCCTCGCGCATCAGGTCCTCGTCCTCGATGCCATGTGACAGCAGGATCTGCCGCGCCGGTTCCTTCTGGTCATAGAACTGGCCCAGGAAGGCCTCCATGACCTCGGCGGCGCCCACGTCCTCGCCCACGCGGGGATAGAAATCGCGGTTGCCCCAGTTCTGGTTGGCCCGGATGAAAAACACCTGCACGCAGGCCTGGCCGTTTTCCAGGTACAGCGCGATCACATCCGCCTCGGCGGTGGTCTGCGGGTTGATCCCCTGTGCGGTCTGGACTTGTGTCAGCGCGCGAATGCGGTCGCGCAGGGCGGCGGCGCGCTCGAACTCCATCGCCTCCGAGGCCTCGGCCATCTGGGTCTTGAGCCGCTCCTGCACCTCGGTCGACTTGCCCGAGAGATAGCGCTGTGCATCCTTCACACTGCGGGCATAGTCCTCTTCCGAGATCTTGCCGACACAGGGCGCGGTACAGCGCTTGATCTGGTACTGCAGGCAGGGCCGGGTGCGTGTCTCGAACATACTGTCCGTGCAGTTGCGCAGCAGGAACGCCTTTTGCAGCTGGTTCAGCACCCGGTTCACCGCGCCCGCGCTGGCGAAGGGACCATAGTAGGCGCCCTTTTCCTTCTTGGCACCCCGGTGCTTCTTGATCATCGGAAAGGCGTGGTCGGTCACCAGGATGTTCGGGAAGGACTTGTCGTCCCGCAGCAGCACGTTGAACTTGGGCTTGAGCTGCTTGATCAGGTTCTGTTCCAGCAACAGCGCTTCGGTCTCTGTCCGGGTCGTGAGGAACATCATCGACGCGGTTTCCGAGATCATCCGGGCGATGCGCCGCGAGTGCCCCGTGGGTCGGGCGTAGCTCGACACCCGGGCCTTGAGGTTGCGCGCCTTGCCGACGTAAAGCACCCGGCTCTGGTCATCCAGCATGCGATAGACCCCGGGCGAAGAGTCCAGAGTCTTGAGGTATCCGTGGATGATCTCGTGGCCCTTTGGCACGCGGCCTTGCTCCCCGTTTTGCTCACTCAATGGCGGTATTCCTGCCCAAACTCAAAATGCGCGATTCCTTGCCTGTGCTGCAATGCAACGATGGCCGTTTCAAGCACTTAAGCATCCACCGAATATGTGGATAACTCTGCGGGCAAAATCCGGGTAGGTCGATTTTTTCCTTGTTTACGGCCCACTTCGCCGACCTGCCCAATTTTTAGGCGATAATATAAGCAGCTGATATTAAATCATAAAAAAGCTATCACGTTGCAAGTCATTGAGACCAATAACCTTTTCGTAACGCTTTTGTTAAGACTTTGTGACCCGTGCACAACTCTGGGGCGCATCCCCTTATTCGACACCGACGACGTCGGGAGTCTGCCACCCCAGGTGTTGGCCCCCATCAACGCAAATCAGCTGCCCGGTGACGGTTTTCGCCCCTAAAAGAAAGGTCAGCGCGGCGGTGATGTCGTCGGGGTCGGCGCCACGCTCCAACACCGTCGACGCCCTCTGGCGGGCAAAGGCCCCGGCGTCCTGCCGACCGCCCTGCAGGGTCGGACCGGGGCCAATCCCGTTGACCCGCACGCGCGGCGCCAGCGCCTGCGCCGCGGTCTGCGTCAGCGTCCAGAGGGCGGATTTCGCCAGGGTGTAGCTCATGAATTCGGGCGTCAGCTTGCGCACCCGCTGGTCGATCATATTGACCACCAGCCCCTGCGCCACCGGCTCTTCGCGCGCGTCCCGCGCCGGATCGGGCACCTGGGCGGCCAATGCCTGGATCAGAACGAAGGGCGCCCGCAGGTTGCTTTCGAAATGGCGGTCCCAGCTTTGCCGCGTGGCGCTGTCGATATCGTCATATTCAAAGACAGAGGCGTTGTTCACCAGCACCGTCACCGGGCCGCCCAGCGCCTCTGCCGCGCGCGGCAGCAACGCCTGCGCCTGAGCCTCGTCCAGCAGGTCCGCCTGCAGGGCCACGGCCTGCCCTCCGCGTGCCTCGATCCCGGCCACGACCTCCTGTGCCGCAGCCTTTGACCCCGCGTAGTGAACCGCCACGGCGTAGCCCTGGTCTGCCAGTGTCTCGGCCATGGCCCGGCCCAGCCTTCGGCCCGCGCCCGTCACCAGCGCGCGCCCCGTTACGTCACCCATGTGGTTCTCCGTCACAGCAATACGACTGTGACATAGCCCAGATAAAGCGCCGACAAGACGATGCCCCAGATCCGCCCCAGGTCGCGCCCGAAAAAGACGAAGGGCAAGAGCAACAAGGAGGCCCCCAGCATCACCCAGAAATCGAACTGCAGGAAGCCCGGCCCGACCTGGATCGGAGCGATGAGCGAGGCAACCCCGATGATGGCCAGCAGGTTGAACAGGTTGGACCCGATCACGTTGCCGATGGCGACGTCGGCCTGTTGGCGGATCGCGGCCATGACCGTCGTCGCCAGTTCCGGCAAGGAAGTGCCAAGCGCCACCAGAGTCAGCCCGATCACCGCATCCGGAACGCCGAACATGCGGGCGATCTCCTCTGCGCTGTCAACCAGCAGGTCGGCGCCCAGGGGCAGGCCGATCAGGCCCAGCGCCAGGTACAGCCCGATCCGCCACCAGGGCATGTCGGGGTCGGCACCTTCCGGTTCTTCCAGCTCTTCGTCGGCCTGACCTTCGGCGCGGTGTCGCAGCGCGGTGCGCAACTGGCTGCCCAGGATCAGGATCAGCAGCGTCAGCAGGATCAGCCCGGCGGTCCAGTCAAAGACCCCGCGAAAACCCAGCGCGATGAAGACCAGCGTGCCGCCTATCATCTGTAGGTAACTGCTGCGCGTGTCGCACTGGCTGGTGTGCATGACCGTGATCAGCCCCGGCACGCCCAAGACAAGCAGCACGTTGGCGGTATTCGATCCCACCACGTTGCCCAAGGCGATGCCCGGCGCATTCTCCAGCGCCGCCTTGATCGAGATCAGGAGTTCCGGCGCCGAGGTGCCGAAGGCGACGATGGTCAGGCTGACGACAAGGGCCGGAATACCAACCCGCAAGGAGAGGTTCACCGCCCCCTTGACCAGCGCGTCCCCCGCCAGAAGCAGGATCAGCAGCCCAAGAACCGCGTAGAGGTAGACCATCTCAGCTGCCCCCCTTGCGACAGTCGCAAGGTCCCTGGCCGATACGGTAGCGACCGCATTTCGGGCATTTGGTGGCGTTCAGGCGGGCGCGGTCGCGCAACTGGCCCAGCTGTTTGGCACCGGGAATCCGCAGCTTTCCGAAGAATCCCAGCACGGCGATGAACACCAGGAAAAGGGCGACGATCTTGACGATCAAGACAGACCAAACCGCGCGTAGTCCGCGCGTTCCTCGATTTCCCCCAGTGCACCCTGAACTGCCTGCGCGCCCAGGCGCGGCAACAGGGGTTTGCGCGCCTCGTAGCGCTTGAACCGGGTCTTGTCGCCGAAACGGTCCTTCATCAGCGGAACAAGGTGGCCGATGCCATCGGCCAGCCCCTCGTCCACCGCCGCCTGGCCGATCCAGACCTCGCCGGTGTAAAGATCCGGGTTTTCGGTCAGCTTGTCGCCCCGCCGGGTCTTCACATGGCCGATAAAGGTCTCGTGCAATTGCTCCAGCAGGCGGTTCAGCCGGGCCACGTCCTCTTCTTTTTCGGGCTGGAACGGGTCCATCATGCTCTTGGATTTGCCCGCCGTATGCACCCGCCGTTCGATCCCCTGCCGTTGCAGGAAAACCGGAAGGCCAAAGCCCGCCGAGATCACCCCGATGGACCCCAGGATCGAGCTGGGATCGGACCAGATTTCATCCGCCGCGCTTGCGATCCAATAGCCGCCAGAGGCCGCCACATCCTCGACAAAGGCCAGCACGGGCACCTCGTGTTCCTCGGCCAGCCTGCGAATGCGGGCGCCAATCAGCGAACTTTGCACCGGCGAGCCGCCGGGCGAATTGATTTCCAGCGCCACCGCATCGGGTTTCGACTTGAATGCCTTTTCCAGCAGCGGCGCCACCGAGCGATCAGAGATGCTCGACCGTCCGGGCACGCCGATGGCGCCCTGCAGGCGCACGACCGCGACCCGCGGAACGGATTTCATGAAGGGAACCCAACGTCTCATGGCGTGGCATGTAGAGAGCGGGCCGGGGACAAACAAGGCAGGCGCCGAAAAGACGCCGCGTTGTGGTGCATTTACCTCTGGCGCCACGCGGTGTTGCCAACGGGCTGGGCAATCACCTCCGAGGTTTTTCTTGCCAAGCCGCCCGGCGGTCACAAGACTGCCCTACGATGCTTGATGAAACGCGACACCGCTGCCGAGGGGGCCTTGCCTTGGTCTTTGCCCTGGCGGCACTGTTCCTGCCAGCCTCGGCCTTGCCTGCCACCATCACCCTGGGCGGTGATGCCATCATGCAATGCGACGCCACGCTGACCGGAGAGATCCGGGACGGCGATGCGGAAAAGCTGCGCAGCTTTGCCGAGCAAAACGGGTGGGAACCCGCGTTTGCAGGTAGTGGCAGCACCGACGGTATCCGGACACTCTGTCTCGACAGCAACGGCGGCAGCTACCTTGAGGGCATCGAACTGGGCAATGTGATCGGTAGTATCGGCATCCGAACCGCCGTTGGGCCGGACCGGACCTGCGAAAGCGCCTGTGCACTTACCTTCATGTACGGCACGTTTCGCACCTTCGAGGACATTATCCTGCCCGAACGCCGCCTGCACCCGCGTGGTATATTGGGGTTTCACGCCCCCGGCCTTGTCGTGCCACGGGGGGAATATACCGAAGATGCGGTGAAAGACGCATACCGCGTTGCAATACAGAGCGTCGAACGCCTGGCCAGGATGAGAGGTATGGGCCAGTCGATTTTTCCCCAGGCGCTGTTCCTGACCATTCTCGGCACCCCGCCCGAAGACATGCATTATGTCAGGACCGTGCAGGAGGCCGCGACCTGGAACATCGAGGTGTTCCCCGTCGGCTTCCCGACAACCGATCGTCACCACGCCGTCCTGAATGCCTGTACCAATGGTTCCCCGAATGCCGGTGTCATGGCCATGTTCAACCGCACAACGGGGCCGACCCTCGACTTGATCGAAAGCGCGAACTGGGAGGCCGGCGAACTCAGGATCACGACGCGAGACTTCTTTCACGTCGAAGCGATGTACAAGTGCCGCCTGATCCAGGAAAACAATGCCGCGCAACGCAGCCATTTGGGCAAGGTGGAATTCCTTGACGTGGGCGTGCTATCGAACTCGCCCCTCTACCGCTACTTCTTCTTTCCCCCCGACATGCCGATCAGGGACATTCCCGAACGCCCCGACATGAGCGATGGACAGTTCTTCGAGGCCCTGGCAGCTGCCCGTCCCATGCCTGCGCCGGACGCGTCCCGTGCCGAGGTCACGCCCCCGACCGCCCCGCCCGCTGCATTGATCGCCCCTCTTGCGACAGAGGCGGACGAGGCCCGCCTGAACCTGGATCGTGCCGCCCGGCAAGAGATCCAGCGCCGCCTGACGCTGGCCGGCTTCGATACCGGTGGTGTCGATGGCGATCTGGGTCCGAACTCGCGCAGGGCCATCCGGGACTGGCAACAGGCACGGGGCTTTCCCGCGTCCGGCCACCTGAACGCAAGCCAGCGCACCCGACTGATCGAGGACAGCCGCGATCTCTACGACGCCTGGCTGGCCGAGGAGCAGGCCAGGCCCAGGAAACGGCGGGTCAAGGTCTGCCAGCGCGGCGCGCTTGGCCTGCTGGTGAACTGCCGCATGGAATGGCGATAGCACCGCTATGGAAACAGATTACCGCAAGCACCCAAGGACGATATCCGCCCGCGTCTCCACGTCGGTCCTGGGCAGGATGACCGGCGCATAGCCGAGCCGGGGAAGCGCGTCGCACAAGCGGTTGTATTCTTCGACACCTGCCGCAAGGTCCTGTTGGCGTTCGCCGTCCTGCCTGTAGATTTCCGGCCAGGGCGGGACAAGAAAGACCTGCCTGTGAAACCGCGCCGTTCCGCTCAGGCTGCAAGACGCCGGTTTGCCAATGGCATGCTCCAGCGCAATCGTCGCATCGACAAGGCCACGGTCGAAAAAGACCCAGCCCGGCGCCTGCGCCACAGCGTCCCGGTCACGATGCGCAAGGTCGATCGCCCGGCGCGCAAAGGCCGCCAGATCGACCCAGGGCAGCGCCCGGCCCTCGCCCCGCATCTCTTCTGCCACGATCCGCCGCCCCGGTTCCTCGACAGTCGCGAACCCCCGCCGCCTCAACTCGGCCAGCAAGGTCGATTTCCCGCCACCAGAACAGCCCGACAGGATGACATGACGGTTCCCGGTTCCGTCCCTCATTTCACGTTCTCCGATTGATCCGACCTCCCCGGGCGCAACGCCAAAGGGACGGTGGGTGGGGCGAGGTTCCGGCCACAGGCCGGGACAAGCGTCACCCCCGTCCCGTCAGAAGAAACTCTGCGGGTCGATGTCGATGGCCATCCGCATATCCCCCGTCAGGCGCACCTGCGCGGCCCAATCCGCCAGCGCTCCCTGCAAGGCAACGCCCTTGGGCGCCTTGACCAGAAGCCGCACCCGGTGCCGCCCCTTGACCCGCGCGATAGGCGCAGGCGCCGGCCCCCAGACCTCGGCCCCCACCTGTCGCAACACCCTGTCGTTGCGGGCCAGGAAATTGCCCAGGTCAAAGACCTTGGCCATGTCCCCGCCCGACAGGATGATCCCCGCCAGACGACCAAAGGGCGGCATGCCTGCCAGCCGTCGTTCATCTGCCTCGGCCGACCAGAATGCTTCTTCGTCGCCCGCCAAGATCGCCCGGATCACCGGGTGTTCGGGCTGGTAGGTCTGCAACAGCGCCACCCCCGGCTTTTCCGCCCGGCCCGCACGCCCCGCCACCTGCCGCATCAACTGAAAGGTCCGCTCGGCGGCGCGCAGATCCGACCCCTGCAGCCCAAGATCCGCGTCGATCACGCCAACGAGCGTCAACAGCGGGAAGTTGTGCCCCTTCGCCACCAGTTGCGTGCCGATGATGATGTCAGCCCCCCCCTCGGCAATCGCCGCCACCTGCGCCTTCAGCTCGCGCGCCGTCCCAAACAGGTCCGAAGACAGAACCGCGATCCGCGCCTCGGGGAACAGTCCCGCCGCCTCCTCTGCCAGCCGCTCCACCCCCGGCCCCACGGCGGCCAGCTTGCCCTCCACCTCGCAAGAGGGGCAGACCTCGGGGACGGACATACTCTCGCCGCACTGGTGACAGACCAGCCGTTTCAGGAACCGATGCTCGACCATGCGGGCATCGCAATGCGGACAGCCGATCTGCTCGCCACAGGCCCGGCACAACGTGACCGGCGCATAGCCGCGCCGGTTGATGAACAAAAGCGCCTGCTCTCCCTTTTCCAGCCGCATGTTGACCGACCGTCGCAGCGTGCCGGAAATCCAGCGCCCGGCGGGCAGCTTTTCGGCCCGCATGTCCAGCGCCTTCATCTCTGGCAGGACGGCGGGGCCAAAGCGTGAGGTCAGCACCAGCCGCTTGTACTTGCCCGCATCCGCATTGGCCCAGCTTTCCAGCGACGGCGTCGCCGAGGCCAGGACCACCTGGCAGCCCAGGATCGAGGCGCGCAGCACCGCCATGTCGCGGGCATTGTAGAGGACCCCGTCCTCCTGCTTGTACGAGGTGTCGTGCTCTTCATCGACGACGATCAACCCAAGGTTCTGGAACGGCAGGAACAGGGCCGACCGCGCGCCCACGACCACCTGGCAGCCGCCCTCTGCCACCATGCGCCAGACCCGCCGCCGCTCTGTCATGGTGACGCCGGAATGCCACTCGGCAGGGCGCGCGCCGAACCGCGCCTCGACCCGGGTCAGGAACTCCGCCGACAGCGCGATCTCGGGCAAAAGCACCAGCGCCTGCCGCCCTGCGCGCAAGGCCTCCGCGACCGCCTCCAGGTAAACCTCAGTCTTGCCCGAGCCTGTCACGCCTTTCAGCAGGACCGTCTCGTAGCGCCCCGACCGTTGCCCCTCGCGCAGCACCTCTGCAGCAGCGGCCTGATCCTCGGTCAGCTCCTTGCCGCCATAGCCCGGGTCGAGCCTCGGAAAGGCCGTGTCGCGCGGCGTGTCTTCTTCCCAAATGGCGCCGCTCTTGACCAGCCCCTTGACGACCGAAGAGCTGACCCCCGCCGCCTCGGACAGTTCCTTGAGCGTCAGCGCCAGCCCCCCCATCTCGCGCGCCGCGTCGATCACCCGGGTCCGCGCCTCGGTCATGCGCGGAGGCTCGCCCTCGCCCAGGCGATAGACCTTGCGCATGGACGGCGGATCGCCCAGCCCGGGCGCCCGCGTCGCCAGTCGCAGCATCGCCGGCAAGGGCGTCAGTGTATAGGCGGCGGCCTTTTCGATGAAGGCGCGCAACTCGTCGCGCATCGGCGCCACGTCCAGCACCCGGTTCACGGCCCGGATCTTCGACGCGTCGAAATCCCCCCGCCCCGGCCCCCAGACCACCCCCAGCACCTTGCGAGGTCCCAGCGGCACCTCGACAAAGGCCCCCCGCCAACACCCACCCTCGGGCGCACGGTAATCCAGCACCCGGTCCAGGGGTTGCGTGGTCAGCACACCCACAAGCGTGCCAGCGTCAAAGAATTCCGGGGTAGTGATCGGCATGCAAAAGGGGTAAATCGCGGGACAGGAAAGGCCAAGCCATCAAGGAGCGCGCGCCATGAAATTCTTTGTCGACACCGCCGAGATCGACGCCATCGCCGAGTTGAACGACCTCGGGATGGTGGACGGGGTCACCACCAACCCCTCGCTGATCATGAAATCGGGCCGTGACATTCTCGAAGTCACCAAGGAAATCTGCGACATGGTCTCGGGCCCCGTCTCCGCCGAAGTGGTCGCGACCGAGGCCGACGCCATGATCGCCGAAGGCCGCAAGCTGGCCGAGATCGCCGAGAACATCGCGGTGAAAGTGCCGCTGACCTGGGATGGCCTCAAGGCCTGCAAGGTGCTGAGTGACGAGGGCCGCATGGTCAACGTTACACTCTGTTTCTCGGCCAACCAGGCCCTGCTGGCGGCCAAGGCTGGCGCCACCTTCATCTCTCCCTTCATCGGGCGGCTGGACGACCTGAACCTCGACGGGATGGATCTGATCGCCGATATCCGCGAGATTTATGACAACTACGGGTTCGAAACCCAGATCCTCGCCGCCTCGATCCGCTCGGCCAATCACATGTCCGAGGCGGCCAAGATCGGCGCCGACGTGGCCACCGCACCTCCGGGCGTGATCAAGAAGATGGCCGAGCACGTGCTGACCGACAAGGGACTGGCACAGTTCCTGAAAGACGCCGAAAGCGCGGGCATCAAGATCGTCTGATTGGTCACTCGATACGGACAGGAGTGGGGGCCCTGCCCCCACACCCCCGGAGATATTTTCCGAGAGAAGAAGCCTGGCGCGCGCTCTTGCGGTTTCTTCTCTCGAAAAATACTCATGACAGCGCCTTGCGACCGCGCATCTCCGGGAAGGCCATCCTGTGATGGGACTTCGCGTAGGGCGGGGTTTACCCCGTCGCCCGGTCAGACGTTGGGCTCTCCCTGCAAGCCCAACAGCTTGCGGAACCCCGTCCAATAGCCTGGCAGCTTCGGCGGTTCGCGGAGCCCGGCCAGCGCCTCCTCGGCCCAGGGCGCCATTTCGCGCCCCGCGAATTCCCGCCCCCAGTCCAGGTAGGCACCCGAATCGTCGGGACGCAACCGGCAAGCGGACCCCACCAGAGCGACGAGCGTTTCGGGCGGCGAATACCATTCGTCCTGGATCCCCGTGACCCGTTTCTGTATCAGCGGGCCGATGATCCGCATCAGCCGCTTGTCCGAGAAGGTCAGCAGCATGCGGCCCATCTCGGCCCGCGAATAGTGGATCAGCGGCGGGAAGGTGTCGAAAAACACAGCTGCGCCGTCGATCACCGCGAAATTGCGGATCGAGGGGTGAAAGCCGATCCGCCCCTCCTGTTCCCGCGCCCAGAGCCAGAAGCGCGCGATGACCTGACCCGCCGCCTCCATCATCTCCAGCGTCGAGGCCAGCGTTTCCTTCTGCATGCGTGGCCGCATCAGGCTATCGACGGGCAGAGCTTCCTGCACGATCACCGGAACGCGCGCGCCCTCCAGCTCGACGAAGTGGAACTCTGTCGCCGGCATCGGCACGCCGCCCGCCAGCAGCGCGTCGACGTAGTCGTCGTGACAGCGGTGCAGCCGGTCCAGGGCCGCAACGTCCCCCATGCCCCGGTAGACCTTGATCACCCGGTCAGACAGCGGCCCACTGTCCGGCCGGAACGGTGCGCAGAAATAGCCAAGTCGGGAAATCGTCTGGCCCCGGGACTGGGCGTCGGCCCGGATCAGGCGGGAGAGTTCGTCGAGATCGGTCATCAAGGGGCCTCCTGTGCGCGCCCCCTTACCCCGTCCCGAGCCGTTCCGCCACCTCTTGCGCAAGCGCCTCGATCTCGGCCCGCGCCGGGGTCTTGGGCCCTTCATGCGCCCCGCGCCCCTGGCCCAGCGCCTCGGCATAGCCCACGCGGTTGCCCAGCGAGGCCCGGGCCACATCGGCGCCCAGCCGGGTTGCGGCCTCGGCCACCTCGGCGTTCAGCCGGGTGCCGACCCGTGTCCGGTTCATCACAAGGAGCGTCGCGCAGTTTTCCCGCGCGGCAAGATCCAGCACGCCCTCGGTGGCCCAGAGGTCGACGTGGCTGACCGCGACCGGCACCACCACCAGGTCGGCCACCCGCAGCGCCGGGCGCAGGTCACTGTCCGCCTTGGGTGGCGTGTCGATGATGACGATGTCATTGGAGGCGGACAGTTTGCGCACTTCGTAAGAGATGCCCCAGGCAGAGGAGGTGGCGAAGTCCAGCCCCTCGCAGGCCTCGGGCTGGGTCTCGACCCGGGTCATGAACCAGCGGCCCAGGCTGCCCTGCGGGTCCAGATCGACCACGGCGACCCGCTTGCCCTGCGCGTGAAAGGCCAGCGCAAGATGCGCCGCCAGCGTGGTCTTGCCGCTGCCGCCCTTCTGCTGCGCCACTGTGATCACATATCCAGCCATTCCACCCCCCGAGAAACCTGCCAGTGACTGTGCACCTGCGGCATCGGGGAATCCAGCCCCCTGCGTCAATTGCTTCACCTTCCGTTAACCATTGCATCCTTACGGTTTGGAAGGGTTGGTTAACGGCCCACCGCTGCCAAGAGTCCCGCCATGCGTCCTGCAGCCATCTTTCTGGCCGCCATCCTGGCCGCCTGTCTTGCCGCCCCGCCTGCCGGGGCAGGTGCCTGGCCGCGCAAGCAGGGCAGCGGTTTCGGCAGTATCGCCGTGCGGCTGGGCTGGCCGCAGGACATGAGCAGCTGGACCTCGCTGGACCCGACGCAGGACTATTCGACACTGTTCTTCGAATACGGCCTGACCGATCGGCTGACGCTGGGCTTTGACATCGGCCATTCGGTCGGCGGCAGCGGGAAATCGGTGCTTTTCCTGCAATGGCCGCTCCGGCAGGCCGAAACAGGCGCACAGGTGACGGCACAGTTCGGTCTGGGCACGATCGCCGGGCAAAAGGTCTTGCGTCCGGGAGTGTCTGTCGGCTGGGGGCTGAAGAACGGCTGGCTGTCCATCGACAGCGTGGCAGAGGCCTATGTCGACAGTGGCAGAACCGATCTCAAGATGGATGTCACCTGGGGCCGCAACCTGCCCAGGGACCGCAAGCTGATCCTGCAGATCCAGACCGGCCAACCGGATGGCTACGATCCTTTCGCACGGGTCGCGCCCTCGCTGGTCGTCCCGTTGAGGGGGCCGGTCAAGCTGGAAACAGGTGTCACCTGGGGGCTGACAGGGGACACCTCGATGGGGCTGAAGATGGGGCTCTGGACAGAGTTCTGAGCGCGGACCGGATCAGGCGGACACCCCCGGCGCTGGCACAACCCGCACGCCTGATATGCGCCAGTCGCCATCGACCTTCTGCATCCGGTACTCGACCACATAGCTCTGGCCGGCGTCGTCCCGGATCAGGACCTGCTGCCACAGGGCGCCGTCCAATTCGCGCAGCGGCCCGAACGCGACATCGCTGGGCCGCCAGACCATCGGATAGCCCTTTTGCACCATTGCGCCGAAATTCTGCGGGGTGCGAAAGGTGTTGCGAATGCCCGGGCTGGCAAATTCGAAAGCAGCGCCGAAATCATCCTGCAGGAAGGCGTCGATCTGGCCCTGGATCGTGCTCTGGATTGCCGGATTGGGTGCAAGGGCATCCTGAGCCGGGGCTGCCCCCGCCAAACTGACCGCGACGGCCAGCCCCATCAAAAAGTTGCGCATCTCAATTCTCCTCGTGGCTTTCCCATAGGTAAGACACGAGGAGAAACGGTCAAAGTTTCAGCCGTGCGGGGCGGATCACCCCAGCTCGCCCGCCAGGCCCTTTTCGATCAGCGCCACGGTTTCATCGACGCCGTAGAGCGCGATGAAACCGCCAAAGCGCGGCCCCTGCGACTGACCCAGCAGCACCTCGTAAAGCGCCTTGAACCAGTCGCGCAGGTTCTCGAACTCATGCGCCTTGCCGACAGCGAAAACGAGGCTTTGCAGCGTCTCGTCATCGGTCGCGCCGTCATGCGCCCTGAGCTGTGCCGCCAAGTCCTCCATCGCCGCGCGCTCCTTGGCGTCCGGGGCGCGGAAGACCTTGGTCGGCTTGACGAAATCCTCGTAGTATTTGACCGCGAAACCCGCCGCCGCGTCGAGGTCCGGGTGGGTGTCGGGCGTCGCGTCGGGCGCATAGCGGCGGATAAAGCCCCACATCGCGGCCTTGTCCTCGGCCCCGGCGGCCGAGGCGAGGTTGAGCAGCATCGAGAAGGGCACCACCATCTTCGACTCGGGCACATCGCCGTTGTGAATGTGGAAGACAGGATTGTTGACCTGCGCCTTGAGGTCCTGCCCGGGGTAGGCCCGCAACTGCTGGTGGTACTCATCCATCGCCTTGGGGATCACGTCGAAGAACAACCGCTTGGCCGTCTTGGGCTTCTGGAACATGAAATAGGACAGGGACTCGGTGCTGGCGTATTTCAGCCAGTCGTCGATCGAGATACCGTTGCCCGAACTCTTCGAGATCTTCTGGCCCTTGTCGTCCAGGAACAGCTCGTATGTGAAATGCTCGGGCGGGCGCACGCCCAGCGTCCGGCAGATGCCGTCATAGATCGGCGTGTTGGTGCTGTGGTCCTTGCCGTACATCTCGAAATCGACGCCCAGCGCGGCCCAGCGGGCCCCGAAATCCGGCTTCCACTGGAGTTTGACGTTGCCGCCCGTGACCGGCAGCGTCCATTCCTTGCCGTCCTCGTCGTCAAAGGTGATCTCTCCCTTGGCGGCATCGACGTTTTTCATCGGCACATAAAGAACGCGCCCGGTCTCGGGGTGGATCGGCAGGAAGATCGAATAGGTCTCGCGCCGTTCGTCCCGCAGCGATTTCAGCATGATGGCCATGAGGTCATCGTATTTTTCCGCAGCGCGCAGAAGGATCTCGTCGAACTGGCCGGACTTGTAGAACTCTGTCGCGCTGATGAACTCATACTCGAACCCGAAGGTGTCGAGGAACCGCCGCAGCATGGCATTGTTGTGGTGACCAAAGCTTTCGTGCGTCCCGAACGGGTCATAGACGCTGGTCAGCGGGCGTTGCAGGTCTTCGCGCAGGCGCTCCTGGTTGGGCACGTTGCCCGGCACCTTGCGCATTCCGTCCATGTCGTCGGAAAAACAGATCAGCCGCGTCGGAATGTCCGAGATCACCTCGAAGGCGCGGCGGATCATCGTCGTCCGCGCGACCTCGCCAAAGGTGCCGATATGCGGCAGGCCCGAGGGGCCGTAACCCGTCTCGAACAGCACGTAACCCTTTTCGGGCGGTGCCTTTTCATACCGTTTCAGGATCCGGCGCGCCTCTTCGAAGGGCCAGGCCTTGGCGCTCATCGCCGCGTCGCGCAGATCGGACATTTCTCGGTCTCCTTGGGGGGTGTTGCGGGCGCTTCTCTATTGCCCCCCCGCCCCCGCGTCAATAAATTGCGCGGCGACCCCATTACAGATCGAGGCCCCCCGCATGTCCGACGCCACTCAGCCGCTCAGCCCGCAGGACTGCCTTGTGGCCCTGATGATCGCCGTTTCCGTCTCGGACGAGAGGGTGCGGACGGTCGAACTGGTCAAGATCGACGCCTCGGTAAAGATGCTGCCGGTCTTTTCGGGCTATGACAGCGACCGGGTGCGCGCCATGTCGACGCTGGTTTTTGAACTCTTCGAACAGGAAGACGGGCTGGACGCGCTTTTCGGCCTGATCCGCGACAACCTGCCGGAACGGCTGTTCGAAACCGCCTACGCGCTGGCCTGCGACGTCGCCGCCGCCGATGGCACGCTGCAGGAAGCGGAACTGCGTCTGCTCGAAGAGATTCGCTACGAACTCAACCTCGACCGCCTGCATGCAGCCGCGATCGAGCGTGGCGCCCGGGCGCGGCACCTGACCCTGTGAATTTGACTTGAATCCACCCGAATCCCGGGCTGGTTTGTTGCAAAAATCCCATAGCTTTTGCCGCTCTACTCCCTCTACCGGGCCGGGTCGGGTATACCTGACTGACCGGCGGGTAACCGCGTAGTAACGTCCCTCTAGGCATTTTTTCGCCGAAGCTGCCAAGCTTGTACCTGGAGGGACAAATGAAACGATTTTTTGCCGCCGCGCTGGCCGCGGCACTTCTGTGTTTTTCACCGCTCATGGCCGCCGCTGCCCCGCTGGTGGCCAAGGTCGACGTGTCGACCCAGACCATGACGGTGATCTACAACGGCAAGGTTGAATACCGCTGGCCGGTGTCGACCGCGCGGGCCGGGAAACACACGCCGCGTGGCCAATGGAATGCCTACTGGCTGTCCAAGTATCACCGGTCGAGCATCTACAACAACGCGCCGATGCCGTTCGCGATCTTCTTCAACGGTGACTACGCGATCCACGGCACCGACCAGATCAGCCGCCTGGGCCGCCCCGCCTCGGCCGGCTGCGTGCGCCTGCACCCGGAACATGCCGCCGTCCTGTTCGAGCTGACCCGCCAAGTCGGCAAGAAGAACATGAAGGTCGTGATCGACAACTGAGCCGTCCGGCCGGCTGCCACCGGCCCGGACCACAAACATGAAAAGGGCCCTGCATCGCGGGGCCCTTGTTCGTTGGTCCCCGCAGGCTGTGGCATCCCGGTGCGCGCGGTCAGCTATATCGCTTCCAGGTCTCCATCTCGATCGCCTTGCGGGTTTCCAGGGCAGAGATCTCGGACTGGAGGACGCGCCGCTCTTCCGGGTCGGTCGCCTGAGCAAGCCGTTTGCGCGCAATGTCAATACGCTCTTGCATCATGCCAAACGGCGTCATGGCCCCGCTCTCTGCAAATGTATGCGCAAAGGGGTCGGCGGTCAGGCTGCTCGGCTTGATGGGTTTCCCGGTGCCCGGCAGATCGTCAAGATCCCCGTTTTCCTGCGCCCGTCGAAAGGCCTGGTCGATGAACGATTCGAACATGTCCATAGCGTCCCCTTCCGCAATTCCGCCGATGGTCCCTGCCGGACTTCAGGTATGCAGCCGGCCCGCCCGGCGCAAGGCGCGCGCTCAGACCGGGTCGCTTTCGTACAGCACACCCCAGCGTCCGATCAGCCCCTGCTGCAAGATCTTGGCCCGGCTGTTCCAGCTGCGCCCGCCCTCGGGGCGTTCGCGCTGCGCCTTGGTCAGCGCGTCCCGGCGCGGCATGTCGGCGGCAAAGATCGCAAAGACAAGCTCGGTGCCGTCGGGCAGATCGACGAACCCGGCCAGCCCGCTGACGAAATTCAGCGTGCCCGTCTTGGCGCGCACCTTCAGCGGCGCATTCTCGATCACCTGGTAACGGGAATCGCGAAGCGGCATATCCTTGAGCAGCGGCTTGATGCCCATCTTCATGCGTAACCCGCGCAGGCATCCCATCATCTGCATCGCGCTGACCCGGCTCTGGTCGCCCAGGCCCGAGTGATCGATCAACGCCAGACCGGGAACGCCCAGCTTTTCCTGCGCCCAGGTGTTCATTTCCGCCGCAGACGCCTTGAGAGAGGCGGGCACGGCCCCGCTGCGCGCCACCGTTGCCGACAGGCCCACCACCTCGGCGGTCAGGTTGGTCGACCATTTCAGCATGTCGCGCAGGATCACCCGCAAGGGCTGGCTTTCGTGGCGGGCCAGTTCATCGCCCCCGGGCAAACCTGCGGCGATTTCCGGCTTGCCGGTCTTGATTCCCTGCGCCGCCAACAGCGTCTGGAACACCTCGCCCGCGTAGGCCTCGGGCTTCTTGATAGGCAGCCAGCGCGCACCGCCATCGCCCAGTGCGCCGCGCGCCACCGTCCAGTTGTCGCGGCCAGAGCGGTCTTCATAGGTGTAGACCGGCAGGCTGCGGTCGATCAGGTCCATCCGGGCGACGCGCACGTCCGGCCGATGCGCGGCAGAGCGCGCCTGCATCGTCACCGTGTAGTCGCTGCCCGCCTTGCGCCATTCGAAATGCACGCGGTTGTAGTTCAGGTTCAGCCCGGACACCGACGGGTTATAGCCGACATGATCCGGCTGGCTGGCGTCGATGCCGATGAGCGAGGGCAGCGCCCCGCCCCAGACCTTCAGCCCGCCGGTCAGTCCAGTGACCCCGGCGGCGCTGACCCCGGCGGCCAGCCCGGCCAGGGCGTCGGTGTCCAGCGTCGGATCGCCGCCGCCCGCCAGCACAAGGTCGCCGTGCACCACCCCGTCCTTGACGGGACCGGTGGCGATCACGCGGGTGACAAAATGATGCCCGGGCCCCAGCACGTCCAGCGCGTAACCGGCGGTCAGCGCCTTGGCCACGCTGGCCGGGGGCAGGCTCACGTCGGGGGAATGCGTCTCCAGCACCTCGCCGCTGTGCAGGCGGGCGACAGCAAAGCTGACATCGCCGTCCAGCGCCGCGCGTTCGATCAGCGCCTCTGCGGGCGGCTGGATGCGTTTTCGGAAATCGTCGGACCGTGCAACCGGGCGCAAGGAGGTTTCGGGCGCCCGCGCCCAGCCGGGCAATGCCGCCCCGCCTAGCGCCGCACCCGCCACTCCCCCCAGGAAGGCACGTCTGGAAATGCCATGCGTCATGAGGCCGATCTAAGCGAATCCCGCCCCGTCGGGCAACCGGCAACTGGAGTCACGCCCTTCACGATTTCGGGCCTGTTGCCCAGTGGCCCGCCGCGCGGATCGCGGTCGAGCTGAGGTCGGTCATCGGCATGTTCACGAAACACCAGGCCGGGGCGCGCGCGCCGGCCAGCCGGTGCGAGGCCTGCGCCGGCATTTGTGCCGCGCGATAAATGCGCGCCGCCGGAGAGCTGCGCGCCGCCGTGCGCAGGCCGGGCCGCGCCAGCACCCCCACCGGCACGCTCTGCAGGATACCCTGCCAGTTGTCCCAGCGGTGGAACTGCGCCAGATTGTCGGCGCCCATCAACCAGGTGAACTGCACCCTCGGGAACAGGTATCGCAGCCGCGCCAGGGTTTCGGCGGTATAGCGCGTGCCCGCGCGGGCCTCGAAATCGCTGACGGTGATGCGCGGATGGTCGGTCATCGCCCGGGCCGCCGCCATCCTGTCTGCCAATGGCGCGGGGGGATTGGGCTTCAGCGGGTTGCCCGGGCTCACCAGCCAGACGACGCGATCCAGATCGAACCGCTTGAGCGCCTCGCGCGACAGGTGCAGGTGCCCGGCGTGCGGCGGATCGAAAGACCCGCCCAGCAGGCCGATCCGCGCTCCGCGCGGCAGCGCCCGCCCGTCCAGCGCACCCGCGCCGGCCATGAAAAGGCCCTGACCCTGTATCCCCGACTGCGGCACGCCGCATCCTCCCGCAAAGATCCGCCTGCGCGCACCGGGAAACCGGATACGCGCTCAGGCCGGTTTGTGCAAGAAACCCTTTCGTGCAGGGGCCTTACCCGACCCGCCGGGCCATGCCGCGGACCTGCGGACAAACACGTCCCGACAGGCCCCCGGGCAGCTCGTCAAAGCTCTTGCGCATCTGCTGCTCAAGTCGTGCAAGATCCGCTCCAAGCTCGGCCAGGCGACCGGCATGTGCCTCGATGTCCGGCACCGCCTGCTCTGCGCGGACCGATCCCCCTGCAATTTCTTGTTGAACGCTGTCGATCAGCTTGCCCAGCCCGCTCACCAGACGCACCCCCTCGATACCGCGTTCCTGCGAGGTCGAGATCAATCCCCGGACCCGCTGCGCGCTTTGTGCAGATTGGACGGCAAGCCCGTGCATCTCGTCGGCCACGACAGCAAAGCCACGCCCCGCCGTCCCGGCCCGCGCTGCCACGATACCCGCGTTCAACGCCAGCAGGTTGGTCTGAAAGGCAACGTCCTCCATCACCTCGGCCACCTGTCCGATCTCGTCGGTCGCACTCACGATCCGCGCCATCTGCTCCAGCGCCCGGCCAGGCAATCCCGGGTCCCGCTCTGCAACCCCCCGCATCGCACCCACGGATCCGGCCATGTCCCGCGCCGCGCCCAAGACGCCCTGCATTCCCTGCAACAGCTCATCGGCCTCCGTCCGAAGGTGCACAATCGCCTCGACGCCGTCGCGCCCACCTGCCTGCGCCTGCCGCAAGTCTTCGATCATCTCGCGAAGCTGTCGATCCGCCTGTTCTTGTGCCCGCCTTTGTCCATCCGCCTCTGTCGCGCGCCTTGCCTCTAGGACCTCCAGCGCCCGAACGATGCCTGGCGGACATCCTGCCGGCATCGCGGGATCGCCCCGCGCCACCCGGTCCAGAGCCGCTTCCAAAGACCCAAGGTCGACCGCCGGCTTTGCCGCAGCCTCCTCTCGGGCCTCGCTCAGGGCCACATGCAGAACACCCACGGCCCGCGCCAAACCGCCGATCTCATCACCTGCGGCGCGATCCGGCACCGCCGTCTTGCCCCCTGCCAGCGATGAGACCACCGCCGCCTCCAGCGCGCGCAGGCGCCGGGCAAGCCGCGCCGCCGCAATCCAGGCAAAGCCCGCCTGTAGACCAGCCCCGGCCATCAGCATCCGACCAGCTGCACCGTCGCCAAGAACGCCCACGGCCAGCGCCACCAAAGACGACGCCAGGGCCAAGAGTCCCGGCAGCCACCATCTTAGGCCAAGCCAAGCCTGTCCCTGCTCCGGCGCGTTCCGCATCATCCTTGCCTTTCCCGGTCCCCGGCCCGTGGGCACGACCTCCTAGATGACCGGGAAATCTTTAGATCGGTTTAAGGCAAATTTGCCGGGAATTTTCCGCGTCTCGCGCCGCAGATTGCACCGCCCTCGCCAACGCGGTACTCCGTCACGAACAACGCGCAAGCTGCAGGAGCGGATCATGGCCTCGTATCAGTATGTCTACCACATGGATGGTGTCTCCAAGACCTATCCGGGCGGCAAGAAATGCTTTGAAAACATCCGCCTGAGCTTTCTGCCAGGGGTCAAGATCGGTGTCGTCGGCGTCAACGGCGCCGGTAAGTCGACCCTCATGCGGATCATGGCCGGACTCGACAAGGATTTCACCGGCGAGGCCTGGGCCGCCGAAGGCGCCAAGGTCGGCTACCTCCCGCAGGAGCCGAAGCTGGAAGAAGACATGAGCGTGCGCGACAACGTCATGCTGGGCGTGGCCGAGAAGAAGGCCAAGCTGGACCGGTTCAACGAACTGGCCATGAACTACAGCGACGAGACCGCCGACGAAATGGCGCAGCTGCAGGACGAGATCGACAGCCAGAACCTCTGGGATCTCGACAGCCAGGTCGATGTCGCGATGGAGGCGCTGCGCTGCCCCCCCGATGACGCCATGCCGGCCAATCTCTCGGGCGGGGAACGCCGCCGGGTCGCGCTGTGCAAGCTCTTGCTCGAAGCGCCCGACATGCTGCTGCTCGACGAACCGACCAACCACCTGGACGCCGAGACCATCGCCTGGCTGCAACAGCACCTGATCGACTACAAGGGCACCATCCTCTGCGTCACGCACGACCGCTATTTCCTCGACGACATCACCGGCTGGATCCTGGAATTGGACCGCGGCCGTGGCATCCCCTACGAGGGCAACTATTCCAGCTGGCTGGAACAGAAGGCCAAGCGCCTCCAACAGGAAGCCCGCGAGGACAAGGCCAAGCAGAAGACGCTGGAACGCGAACTGGAATGGATGCGGCAGGGCGCCAAGGCACGGCAGGCGAAATCCAAGGCGCGGATCCAGTCCTACAACGAACTGGCCAACCAGTCCGAACGCGAAAAGCTGTCCCGCGCCCAGATCATCATCCCCAACGGCCAGCGCCTTGGGCAAAAGGTGATCGAGGTCGAGCACCTCAACAAGCACATGGGTGACAAGCAGCTGATCGAAGACCTCTCGTTCTCGTTGCCGCCGGGCGGCATCGTCGGCGTGATCGGGCCCAACGGCGCCGGTAAATCGACGCTGTTCAAGATGATCACCGGGCAGGAAACCCCCGACAGCGGGACCATCGAATTCGGCGACACGGTGCAACTGGCCTATGTCGACCAGTCGCGCGACGATCTCGCCGCGGAAGCAACCGTCTGGGAGGCCATTTCCGGCGGCGCGGAACAGATCAAGCTGGGCGACGCCGAGATGAACAGCCGCGCCTATTGCTCGGCCTTCAACTTCAAGGGCGGCGACCAGCAGAAGAAGGTCGGCCTTCTCTCGGGCGGTGAGCGCAACCGGGTGCACATGGCGCGCCTGCTCAAGGAGGGCGGCAACGTCATCCTGCTCGACGAACCGACCAACGACCTGGACGTGGAAACCCTCCGGGCGCTGGAAGACGCGCTGGTCGATTTCGCCGGCTGCGCCGTGGTCATCTCGCACGACCGTTTCTTCCTCGACCGGATCTGCACGCATATCCTTGCCTTCGAGGGCGAGGCACATGTGGAATGGTTCGAGGGCAACTTCGAGGACTACGAAGAGGACAAGAAGCGGCGGCTTGGGGCGGATGCGCTGGAACCGAAGCGGCTGAAGCACAAGAAGTTTGCGCGGTAGTCGAGCGACCCGAAGGGCGGGGTTCACCCCGCCTGACCTTCACCGCGGTCCGCAGTCAGCGGCGGGGCAAGCCCCGCCCTACGCGGCCCAACGGCCTATGCGCATGTCCCGATGCACGGACGAATACGGCCAATCCTCGGGCCGCTCGACCAGCCCGTGTTTCACCGGGTTCGTCATGCAATACCGCAGATGAGCAACGTAATCGGCCTCATCCCGGATGTGATGCTCCCAGAACCTGCGCTGCCAGATCCCCGCGTCCTGCTTCGCCACCTTGCTGGGGCTGCGCGCCGCGCGGAGACGCTCCGCCTCGGTGGGTTGGAAACCCACCCTACGGTCCGTGGGTAGGGTGGGTTTCCAACCCACCGACTCGCCACCTTTCAACCGAACAACCTTCGAGAACCGCGCCTTGATCGCGCCCCATCGGTCCGAATAACTCGGGTCGTCCGCTGGCAAGGTCCAGACCGCATGCATGTGATCGGGCAATACCACCCATGCGTCGATCCCGAACGGCCGCCTTGCCCGTGTCACCTTCACCGCCTCACGCAAGATCTCGATCTCGTCCACCAGCAAGGCACTCCCCCGCTGGGCGAGGCAGACGGTGAAAAAGACGGATCCTCCACGACCCTTTGGACGGCGGTAATTCGACATAGGGCGATGCTGGGCCAAAGCGGTTAAAGACCGGTAAGCGGCGGGGTGAGCCCCGCCCTACGCCGCGCCTTCGCCGGGGGCCATCGCCCCCTCCAACCAAAAAGAACCCGCGCGGCGCCCCTTGGGCCTCCGCGCGGGTTCAGATCTCACAGGGCCCGAACGTCGGGCTCTAATATCACCCGTCGTCCGACGGTTGCGCGCCGTCCCCCGGCATACGCTCCTGGAACATCGCGGTGATCCGCTGGCTCAGGGCATCGTCCGCCTGGGCGGCCTCGCCGATGGCGGTATAGGTCGGCACGTCGATGCCATCGGTCTGCACGATGGCCTCCTTCATCTCTTCCTGCGCCTGCCGGACCAGCGCCTGCTGGTCTTCCTCGTTTTCAGCTGCCTGAAGCCGCGCCTGGTAAGTCTGGCGCAGGGCCATGACCTTCATCGCCGCATCGACAAAGCTGTTGAGGTCGCTGTCGCTGTATTGCACGTCTTCTGCGGCCTGAACCTGGATCAGGGTGCCCTGCGGCCCGGATTGCGCCAGGGCCGGCGTCAGCGGTGCCGCAGCAAGTGCCACGATGGTTGCAGTGCCAAGAATGGTTTTTCGTACGCTCATGATCGGTCTCCCGTCAGAGATGGGTTTCGCGGGTCTTACCGCACTCCCCACCGACCAAATCCCTCAGAGCCGATGTTTCAACCGTCCAGAAAAAATCCCTTCCTGGTGACGGCGGTCTTCCGCCGGCGCCCGGGCAGGCGCGCCGCTCTACAGGAGCAGACCCGCCGCCCAAAGGCCCAGCGCAAAGACCGAATGCGCCACCAGTCCCATGAGCCGCCCTTTCCAGGGCCGTTCCGTCCGCGACAGCGCCCAGCCCAGCCCCATTCCCGGATGCAGCAGGAACCACCCGCCCGCGATGGTGACGATCCCCCAGATCCAGGCCATCCAGAGGACCGGCGCCTCGACCCAGGCGCGCCCGAAGATCAGCGCAAAGACCACGCCGTAGATCACCCCGACAAGGTAGTGGAACGCCCAGCCCAGCGCGCGTTCGCCCGCCACCGGGGCCGCCGCGCCGATATCGTCGTGAAAGACGCGCCCCCGGAACAGCCAGGCGACCCAGCGGCCCACGTTGCCCCAGTTCGGACGCCCCTGCCCCGCGACCCGGTCCAGCAGCAGCGCCCAGAGATCCATGGCCACCGTGCCGCCGACACCGATCACCGCGCCTGCCCAGATCAAGTCCATCGCTCGCCTCCCCGTTTGCGCCACCATGACCCCGGCACGCGAAAGTGGCAATCATCCCGGCCGGGCATCGCCCCGAACTCAACAATCTTGACCGCTGCGCCCGACCCGGCCTAACCTTTGTGCGGACTTAGATAAATTGCTTGAGGAATTGATACATGCACCGTCTATTTTTGCTGGCGCTCTGCTTGATGACCGCTTTCAATGCAGGAGAAAGCCGCGCGCAGACCCAGTACGCCCAGAACAACAACCAGTTCACCGTCATCTTCCTGAATGCCTGCAACCGGCAGATCCAGACTGCAATCAACTACCGTGACCTGTCCGGTAACTGGGTCACCAACGGCTGGTGGAACCTCTCCCCCGGTGAATCCGCCACTGTCGCCTTTACCACCAATCGCATCTATTACATGTACGCCGAAAGCATCGCCCCGGTGAGCAGCCGTATCTACTGGCGCGGCGCCGTGCGCCACTTCCATATTCGCGGCTCGTCGAACACCTATGGCTTTCGCCAACGCACAATGGACATGAACAACTGGGGCCGCTGGACGGAACGCTTTACCTGCAACTAGGCCGGGCCGCCTCAAACCGTGGTATCCTCGGAAAAGGTCCCGGACCAACCGGGACCGATTCTGGAGGAGAAACTCATGTCTTTCATCCGTTTTCCCGCCCTCGCGGCGGCTTTTTTCATTTTTGCCACCCCGACACTTTCCGAAACCGTGAATGCCGCCGGCGTGGGTCACGGCTCATCCACCGCCACGCCGATGCCGGTGACCGACAGCCTCGTCGTGGTGCATGCCACCTCGATGTACGAGCGTTTCGAAACCGAGGACCCGACGAATCCTTTCGCCAGCGCAAAGGGCCCCTGTTTCGGCGCGATCCTCATCGACAAGGGCACGGTCTCTGGCGACGGTCTTTGCCATTACACGGATGGCGACGGTGACGTGGCCGTGATCAAATGGGTTGCCAATGGCATCGATGCCGAAGGCCGCACACAAGGGGACTGGATGGTCCTGGGCGGCACCGGCAAATGGGCCACGATGACCGGTGGCGGGACATTCGACGCTGGCGGCGATCCCTATACCAACCGGGTCGCCGGCGAAATGACCCGGAACTGACCGCACGGACCGGGGCCGACAGGCCCCGGAAAGCTGCCCTCTGTCGGGCGATCGAACACCGCCAATGGCATCGGTGGCATTCTGATCTTTCTTGCTCCGACTCAGCAAACCTGCGATATTTAGTACCGCTACGTTACCACTATCGCCTACCTGTCTCCGTTCACCGGCGTCAGCGCAACCGATACTGCTCTGACATTGCCGGGCCGCAGCACTTCCGCGTGCGGCAACAACTCAGGAGACCACGGAATGGCCACTGGCACCGTGAAATGGTTCAACACCACCAAAGGCTACGGCTTCATCGCGCCCGAGGACGGCGGCAAGGATATCTTCGTCCACATCTCTGCTGTCGAGCGTTCGGGCCTGACCGGCCTGCAGGACAACCAGAAAGTCAGCTTCGAGCTGCGCACCGGTCGTGACGGCCGCGAAAGTGCGTCGGACATCGAACTGCTCTGATCGACGCCGCCCGGGGTCGTCAGGCTTCGGGCGGAACCATCCTCTTGTTGCCCTCCTCGTCGAGGGCAACATAGGTAAAGACCGCCTCGGTCACCTTCTCGCACTTGCCGATCCGGTTTCGGATCACCCAGGCCTCCAGCCCGATCCCCATCGAGGTCCGGCCCACCCGCGCGACCCAGCCATAAATCTCCAGCACGTCGCCGATCCGCACCGGGCGGATGAATTTCATTGCATCCACGGCCACCGTGGCCACGCGCCCCTGCGCCCTCTCTCCTGCGATGATACCGCTGGCCAGATCCATCTGGCTCAGCACCCAGCCGCCAAAGATATCGCCGCTGACATTTGCATCCGCCGGCATGGCCAGCGTGCGCAGGGTCGGATTGCCCTTGGGCGTCACCTGTTCCATTCCCTGTCTCCTTTCCGTCCCGCGCGGTCCCACGTACCGCATCTGCCCTCAGCCTAGCCGGTTTTGTACAAAACGTCAGAAACCGCGTACGTTTTGTACGTTTTGTACAGGCCACCGCCAGCCCACTGCCCCCTTGCACTCTGCCCCCGGGGGCGGTTTCATGGTCGGGTATTCCGGAGGGTCCCCCATGCTGCGCAACATCCCCGCCATCCTCTCACCCGAGATTCTGTACAGCTTGCGGGCCATGGGACACGGCGATGACATCGTGATCGCGGATTGCAATTTTCCAGCCTACTCAATGGGATGCAAGGTGCACCGCCTGGACGGCCTGTCCGCCACCCAGGTCCTGCAGGCGGTCCTGACGCTCTTGCCGCTGGACAGTTTCGTCAAGGACCCGGCCCATACCATGCAGGTGGTCGGCGACGCCGAGGCGATTCCCGAAATCATCAAGGAATTTCAAGACATTATAGATGGGAATGCGGACAACCCCGCACCCATCGCAACGCTGGAACGCTTTGCCTTCTACGAGCGGGCCAAGACCGCGTTCGCCGTGATTCAGACTGGGGAATCAAGGCTTTACGGAAACATCATCCTCAAGAAGGGCGTTATTCCTCCAAACTGAACTGGCCGGTATGGTTTTCGTGACTGTCGGAAATGGGCGCCTTCCCCCATCTTCAGAGACAGGAAAAGGAGACCCGCCATGACCAAGCACAACCAGCCCCGTCCCGCAGAGCCCACCACCCCGGTTCCCGGCCAGACCAAGCCCAAGACCTACCAGTTCACCGACTGGGCCGCGTTCTGAGAATTTCGACCAACCCATTGATGCAAAGCGTTTTTCCCGGGAAGATCCGGGGTGGATGCAAGACCAGCGGCCCATTTGTACCCGCACCGGGACCTCGGCGAGCGCGCCGCCAGAGCCGCCCGGACATCCCGATCAGAGCCCTGCGATGTCCCGCAGGTTCGCCACGATCCCCTCGACCCCTTCCCCGCCCTTGAGCGCAGAAAAAACGAACGGCCGACCCGCGCGGACCCGCGTCGCATCGCGTTCCATCACCTCCAGCGAGGCACCGACGTAGGGCGCCAGGTCGGTCTTGTTGATGACCAGCAGGTCCGACCGCGTGATCGCCGGTCCGCCCTTGCGCGGAATCTCTTCTCCGGCAGCAACATCAATGACATAGACCGTCAGATCCGCCAGTTCTGGGCTGAAGGTGGCCGACAGGTTGTCGCCCCCGGATTCGATCAGGACGATCTCGACCTCCGGATGCCGCTTCCGCATTTCGGCCACCGCGGCCAGGTTGATCGAGGCATCCTCGCGGATCGCCGTATGCGGGCAGCCCCCGGTTTCGACGCCGATCACCCGGTCGGCAGGCAGGATCTGCATCCGCATCAAGGCCTCGGCGTCCTCTTGCGTGTAGATATCGTTGGTGATCACCCCGATCGAAAAATCATCCTTCAGCCGTTCGGCTAGCCGCGCGGTCAGGGTGGTCTTGCCAGCGCCGACGGGCCCGCCGATGCCGATCCGCAAGGGGCCGTTCATCCGTGTCATGACTGGAATAGCCTCGGTTCAAGTGTTTCGTGTTTCATGGAGGCGACATCGGACAGGAAGGCGCAGGAGGCCATGTCCTCAAGTGTCAGCCCCTCGGTTCCGGCGGCCAGTTCGGCGCAGAGCGGGGCCAGGCGCGCCAGCACACCCTGCGCCGCCGTCTGCCCCAGGGGCATCAGCCGCTGTGCAGCGGAGACAAGGTTGCCCGCGAAGGACTGTAGATAGAGCGCGGCCACCGGCTCCACCGACATATCCATCTGCCGCGCCGCTTCGCCCAGCGCCACGGGCAAGAGCATCGGCGGCAGGTCGAGGTCCCAGACATCTGCCGTCACCTGCACAAAGGCCGTGCCCTGGCGCTCTGCCTCGCGCAGCCGCTCACGCGATGGCTGCCAGGCGCGGGCCAGCGCATCAAGCTCGGCCACGGACCGATCCCCCTGCCACGCCAGCCGGATCCACAGCGCATCCGCCTTGCCCGACCCCTCTGCCAGAATATCCGTCAACCAGGACTGCAGCGACACTTCATCCGTCACCCAACCTTGCCGCACGGCACTTTCCAGCCCGTGCGACCAGGCAAAGGCCCCCACCGGGTAGGCCGGGGACAACCATTGCGTCAGCGTCAGCAGGCGCGGATCAATGGGCATGGGCGGTGTGGCCGTGCTCGTGGCTGTGGGTGCGGCCGTGGCCATAGGCGCCGCCTTCGGGAGTGAAGGGGTGCATCGCTTCTGTCACCTCGGCGCCGAGATGCTCCAACATGTGCCGGATCACCGGATCGCGCCGGATCAGCAGCATGCCATCGGCGATCTGGCAGGGTGTGTGCCGGTTACCGATATGCCATGCCAGTTGCGGCAGGCTTGGCCCGCGCACCTCAAGCACCTCTTCGGTGGCCGCCGCCACTTCGATCCGCCGCCCGTCCGCAAGCAACAGGGCATCGCCCGCGTCCAGCGACGTGGTCTGTTCAAGGTCGACGACAAAGGCCATACCCGCCTCCGTCACAAGACGCTTGCGTCGCAAAAAGCGAGCCTCGTAGTCCAGGACAACGCGGTCCGCCGCCGGGGCCCGCCAGACGCCCGCCTCTTCGAGAACCTGGGCAAGGGGAAGGTCGCTCACTCGATCACCTCGATATTGGAATAGTTGTAGCGATCCGACCCATCCGTGTAGTCGCTGCCCGCGTAGTAGGAAAGGCCGAAGGCAGGCAGGTAGTACAGCAGGTCCACCGTGCCGCTGTCATCCGGCTCATAGCGGATCTCGATCGGGATAAGATCGTATTCGCAGGCGCCGAAGTTGATCTTGGAAAGGGGGCCGAAATCATAGATCTGCCGTTCCTTGTCGAGATCGCCAAGGTTGTTGACGGCCACGTCATAGGCCACCTGACCGCCGGGTTCCGGCACCGCCAGGTCCTCTGCTCGCCCCGGAAAAGCATAGGTGACACGCGTGTCCTGATCCGGCACGCCCTCGACCAGGTCGACCAGTTCGACAAGGTAAACCCCCTGCGCCAGCAGGTTGCGCGTGACCAACCCGTCCGAGGCGGTATAGATCGCCTCGATCATGCCCGGCCCGATGCGGCGGTATTCCTCTGTATCGACGTCATCGACGGTAAAGCGAATGCCCTTGTCGATGTCCGATCCGACGGGACAGCCCCAGGCCACGGGGGCAAGGACGGCAAGACCGACGGCCAGGACCAAGCTGCGCATGTTCAAACTCCAATCGGTAGATCCGCGTCCGGTGACGCCCGGACCAAGATCATGTTGCGGCAGCAACGGGTGGATATCAAGCTACGGCTCGCGACCGTTCAGAACAGGAAATACCGCTGCGCCATAGGCAGTTCGCTGGCCGGCTCACAGGTCAGCAGTTCGCCATCGGCGCGCACCTCGTAGGTTTCCGGATCGACCTCGACCTTTGGCGTGGCATCGTTCAACAGCAGATCCTTCTTGCCGATGCCGCGCGTGTTCCTGACCGCCACGGTCTGTTTGGCCAGTCCCAGCCCGGCGCCAATCCCTTCGGCCTGCGCGGCCTCGGAGACGAAGGTGACGGCAGAATTCTCCACGCTGCGGCCATAGGCGCCGAACATGGGCCGCGAGTAGACGGGTTGCGGTGTAGGGATGGAGGCATTGGGATCGCCCATCTGCGCGCAGGCGATGGTGCCGCCGATCAGCACCATCTCGGGTTTCACGCCAAAGAAGGCCGGGTTCCACAGCACGAGGTCGGCGCGCTTGCCTTCCTCTATGCTGCCGATCTCATGACCGATGCCATGCGCGATGGCCGGGTTGATCGTGTATTTCGCGATGTAGCGGCGCACCCGGAAATTATCGTTGTCGCCGGTTTCATCGGCCAGGCGCCCGCGCTGTTTCTTCATCTTGTCGGCGGTCTGCCATGTGCGGATCAGCACCTCGCCGACCCGTCCCATCGCCTGAGAGTCGGACGCGATGATCGAGAACGCCCCCATGTCGTGCAGGATGTCCTCGGCGGCGATGGTCTCGCGCCGGATGCGGCTCTCGGCAAAGGCCACGTCCTCGGGGATCGCCTTGTCGAGGTGATGGCAGACCATAAGCATGTCGAGATGTTCTTCGAGCGTGTTCACGGTAAAGGGTCGCGTCGGATTGGTGGACGAGGGCAGAACGTGCTCCTCGCCGCAGATCTTGATGATGTCCGGCGCGTGGCCGCCGCCCGCGCCCTCGGTGTGGAAGGCGTGGATGGTACGGCCCTTCATGGCCTTCACGGTGTTTTCCACGAACCCGCTTTCGTTCAGGGTATCCGTGTGGATCATCACCTGCACGTCCATCGCATCGGCCACGGACAGGCAGCAGTCGATGGCGCCCGGCGTCGTGCCCCAATCCTCGTGCAGTTTCAACGCGCAGGCGCCGCCCAGCACCTGTTCCTCCAGTGCGGCGGGCAACGACGCATTGCCCTTGCCCGCAAAGGCCAGGTTCATCGGGAAGGCATCCGCCGCCTGCAACATCCGCCCGATGTGCCAGGGCCCCGGCGTGCAGGTGGTGGCCAGCGTCCCATGCGCCGGGCCGGTGCCCCCGCCCAGCATAGTGGTCAGGCCGGAATGCAGCGCATCCTCGATCTGTTGCGGGCAGATGAAATGGATATGGCTGTCGAACCCGCCCGCGGTCAGGATGCGCCCCTCGCCCGCAATGGCCTCTGTCCCCGGGCCGACGATGATGTCGACGCCGGGCTGGGTGTCCGGGTTACCGGCCTTTCCGATCTTGTGGATGCGCCCATTCTTCAGCCCCACGTCAGCCTTGTAGACGCCCGAATGATCGACGATCAGCGCATTGGTGATGACCGTATCTACCGCGCCCTCGGCCCGCGTGACCTGTGACTGCCCCATGCCATCGCGGATCACCTTGCCGCCGCCGAATTTCACCTCTTCGCCGTAAGGTCCGGTCAGATCCCGTTCCACCTCGATGATGAGGTCGGTATCGGCCAGCCGCAGCCGGTCGCCGGTGGTGGGGCCGAACATGGCGGCATAGTCGGAGCGTTTGATTGTGGCTGGCATCCTGTCCTCGTGCTTGTCATCGGCGGGCCCTCTTCGGGTCCGGGCCGCATCCTATTCCTTGAAAACCTCGTCGACCGGCACCTGCAGGGCACTGGCAAGGGCGTTGGTCTGGTTGGCCATGCCCATCACGGCCAGCAGTTCGCCGTACATCTCGGGCGTCATCCCCTTGGCGCGGGCCGAGGCCGTGTGAGAATGGGCGCAGTAGGCACAACCGTTGGTGCCGGAAACGGCGACGTAGATCATCTCCTTGACCAGCGGATCCAGCGCCCCCGGCGCCATCACCACCTTCAACCTGTCCCATGTCGCCTTCAGCAGCGCCGGATCATGCGCCAGCGCGCGCCAGAAGTTGTTGATGAAATCCGTCCCGCGCACCGCGCGTATATCGTCGAAGACCGCTTTTGCCTCGGCGCTCAGTTCCTCGTCGGACAACAATTTGACCGTTGCCATTACATCCTCCACTTGGGTCCACGCCGAGCCAGTCGCAGCGCGTTGGCCCGAGTCTGGCGATGCAGCGGCCCCAGAGCGGCATCAAAGGGATCGTCCCCCTTCCAGGCCGCCCGGGTCGCCTGTTCCATCGCCAGCGGGAAATTCACCGCCTTTTCGCGCATCATCCGCGCCGTCTCGGCCGGGGTCACGGACCACAGCCCGGCCATCCCCAGAACCCGCATGGCCACAACCGCCTGCGCCTCAGTTGCCATGCAGGCAAAACGCGCGGCGGTGAGCCAGAGATCGAAAGGGGACAGCCGAACCATTTGCCTTACACCATCGCCAAGATGCGCGCCGGGCCGCCACTGCCACGCGCGTGTTTCGGGGCGCCGACGATCAGCGTCGCCCCGGAAGCAGGAACATTGCCCAGGTTGGCGAGGTTCTCGATCCCGTAGCGGTTGGTCGGCAACCAGGCATAATGGGCGTCAAACGTGGCCGAGTTGCCGGGGTCCAGCGACAGTGTATCCGTCGCAATCGCCCGCGCCCCCGTTTCCTCGATCAGCATCTGGGCGGCCTCGACGTGGAAACCGGGGAAATGCATTACCCCGTCGCCATCCGCGTTGCGGAACCCGTCACCGCCAATCTTGCCGGACCAGCCGGAATCCATCGCGACACAGGCGCCTTCGGGAATCTCGCCATGCGCGGCGATCCATGCCTTGAGGTCGTCCGGCGTCACCATCGCGTCGGCATCCTCGGCCGCCCTGGCCGCGATATCCACCTTGACCAGCGGGCAAACAAGGCTGTCGACCGGGATTTCGTCCACCGACTGCCCATCGGCCGAGAAATGCAACGGCGCGTCCACATGGGTGCCGGTGTGCTCGTTGACCGTCAGGTTATACAGGTTGAACCCGTCCTTGGCGAAATCGGCGCCCTTGTCATAGGAAATTCCCGGCACCCCGAAATAGGTCGGAAAGCTCTCGTCGTAGGTGTGGGTCATGTCGACGACACCGCCGCCGCCGTGGCTGGCTGCCATCGCGGGTTTTGGCAGTCCGGCCCCCAGAACGGCCCCGGCGCCGGCAACGGCCCCTGCCCTGAAGAACGAACGCCGCGATAGCATCCGGTCCTTCACGCTTTTCATCACGCAGATATCGCACATGGTCTTTCCTTCCCTGATTGAACCTTACGGTTCCTCAGTCTGTGCCGACTCGGGTGCGTCAGTCCAGCGCGCCCATCACCTGCTGATTGAAACCATAGACCCGGCGAGCCCCCGATATCGGGATCAGGTTAACCTCGCGCGCCTGCCCCGGCTCGAAGCGCACCGCCGTTCCCGCCGCGATATCGAGACGACAGCCGCGCGCGGCCGCCCTGTCAAAGTCTAGCTCCGGGTTGGCCTCGGCAAAGTGGTAATGAGAGCCAACCTGGACCGGGCGGTCGCCGGTATTGGCGACCCGAAGCGTCACCACCTCACGGCCTTCGTTCAGGGTCAGCGTGCCCTCGGCGGGGATCAGCTCTCCGGGGATCATCTCCGCCCCCAGGCGATCAGGCCCGCAACCGCGATCAGGGCCACGGCAGGCAGCAGGCTCAGCCAGCTTTCCGCACCATGCGGATGCATGTGCGAGCCGGGATGCGCCAAGGCGGGGGCGGCGGCCAGCAGTGCGGCGCCGGTTGCGAACAGTATCTTCATCCTTGGTCCCTCGTCTTTCTTTTCTCTGGGCATACTCAAGCTCACCGGATCGGATCGTGAACCGTCACCAGCTTGGTGCCATCCGGAAAGGTCGCCTCGACCTGCACTTCGTGAATCATCTCGGGCACGCCTTCCATGCATTGGTCGCGGGTGATCACCTCGGCGCCCGCCTGCATCATGTCGGCGACGGATCGCCCGTCGCGGGCGCCTTCGACCACCGCGTCGGTGATCAGCGCAATGGCCTCGGGGTAGTTCAGTTTCACGCCGCGGCTCAGGCGCTTGCGGGCCACCTCGGCGGCCATCGCGACCAGCAGCTTGTCTTTCTCGCGCGGGGTCAGTTGCATGTCGTCAAAGTCTCCAGGAAGTCGGCAGGGTGTCCCGGCTCAGCCGGTCCAGCACGGGCAGCAGGCTGCGCCGCAGGTTCAGACTGTCGCGCGCCAGCATCCGCAGGATCAACAGATCCTCGCGCATCAACGACACGCCGCAGGTCTCGGGCAGCATCTCTCGCAGGGGAGCCAGGTGCGCCTCGGCGTCGGGCGCGACATAGACCAGGCTGGCCATCGCCCCCGCCCCACCGCCAAGCGCCGCGCGCGCCATCCGCGCCTCCAGGTCTCCGGTCAGGTGCACCGCGTCGACATAAAGCGGCACGCCCTCGCGCCAGACCTCGATCCGGTCGTCGAAACCCACGTCGTTCAGATGTTCACCCATCGCGCCGCGGCCAAAGATCACCGGCTCGACCAGCAAAAGGCGCGCGTCCGATGCCAGATCCGCCCGCAGGCGGCGCCGCAGACGGGCGCCCTCGAACAGGATCAATTCTTGCGGTAACCAGTGCAGCACCGCGCCCGCATGGGCCGCAAGCCGGGTCTCGACCCGGGCGATGTCGGCACTGGCCTTGTAGGCGCGCTCGGCAGCCTGGGTCGTCAGGGTCAGGTGCGACCCGCGTCCAGCCTCGGCCACAAGGTCCAAACGGTCGCCCCCTGTCAGACCGCCCGATGTGTTGATGAGGATGGCCTCGACACCCGAAGGGCGGCGCGGGAACAATGCCCGGAGACAACCCGAGGTGCGCAACCGGTCGAGCGCCGACCGCTTGTCACGGGACTTGGACGACAGGTCCAGAGTGCCGCGCGCCCGGGGCAGTGTTGCCGCTGCGGCGGCCTCTCCCGTACGGTCCTTGCGCATGTGCAGTGTCATGGTCCCCCCGCGACCTCTTTCGGCACGATACCGCCACTGCAAACGTGTCAATGCAACATGCTTGGGCATCGCCGCAGGCAAATGACCGGATCCGCCGATTAAAAAGTGCGCATCTTCGCCAGTTTCAGCCTAATAATTAGGCATTCACTGTCGCGCCACCGCCTGCCCCTTACCGGCGATTGACCGAACGGCACCTTGGCCAGATGACTCGAGGCGCCCAGGCCGCGCCGCTCGGAAGATGGACGGGAAGGGCGTGTGGCGACCGGTCAAGTTCGCACCTCGGTCAGGCCGCCACACTGGATGCAACAAGTTGTTGCGGGGGAGGACCTAGTCGCTCGGAAACGCGCCGACAAGGGTCACTCGCCCGCGGGGAGACAGGAATGAACCGTTTCACGAAACTTCTGTCCGGTGCTGCCGCACTGGCCATTATCGCGGGTGGCGCAAGCGCCCAGGACTGTACGATCAAGGTCGGTGTGCTGCACTCGCTGTCCGGGACAATGGCGATTTCGGAAACCACGCTCAAGGACACCATGCTGATGCTGGTGGACGACCAGAACGAAAAAGGCGGCCTGCTGGGCTGTGAGCTGGAGGCCGTTGTGGTCGACCCGGCGTCTGACTGGCCGCTCTTTGCCGAAAAGGCCCGCGAACTGCTGACCGTGCACGAGGTCGACGTGATCTTTGGCAACTGGACCTCCGTGTCGCGGAAATCGGTCCTGCCTGTGATCGAGGAGCTCAACGGCCTGCTCTTCTACCCGGTCCAGTATGAAGGCGAGGAATCGTCCAAGAACGTCTTTTACACCGGCGCCGCGCCGAACCAGCAGGCGATCCCGGCCGTGGATTACTTCCTCGAGGAACTGGGCGTCGAGAAATTCGCCCTGCTGGGCACCGACTATGTCTATCCGCGCACAACGAACAACATCCTTGCCAGCTACCTGGCATCCAAGGGCATCCCCGAAGAGGACATCTTCGTCAACTACACTCCCTTTGGCCACTCGGACTGGGGCACCATCGTCGCCGACGTCGTCGCCCTGGGCGAAGACGGCAAACAGGTCGGCGTGATCTCGACCATCAACGGCGACGCCAACATCGGCTTCTACAAGGAACTGGCCGCTGCGGGTATCTCGGCTGACGACATCCCGGTTGTCGCCTTCTCGGTCGGTGAAGAAGAGCTTTCGGGCCTCGACACCGTGAACCTGGTCGGTCACCTGGCCGCCTGGAACTACTTCCAGTCTGCCGAAACCGAAGCCAACGAAGCATGGGTCGCCGCCTGGAAAGCCCGCATGGGCGAAGACCGCGTGACCAACGACCCGATGGAAGCCCATTACATCGGCTTCAACATGTGGGTGAACGCCGTCAAACAGGCCGGCACAACCGACGTGGACGCCGTCCGCACCGCCATGTACGGGCAGGAATTCCCGAACCTGACCGGCGGCATGGCCAAGATGCTTCCGAACCACCACCTGATGAAGCCGGTCCTGATCGGCGAGATCACCGAGGATGGCCAGTTCGACATCATTAGCCAGACCGACCCGGTGCCGGGCGACGCCTGGACCGACTTCCTGCCGGAATCGGCTGTTCTGAAGTCGGATTGGAAGGACCTCGGCTGCGGTATGTACAACACCGAGACCGAGACCTGCGTCCAGATCAAGTCGAACTATTGAACTGACACCCGCCGGGGCGGCCACCGCGCCGCCCCGGCGACCAAAGGTCCGACCGGCAGGGCGGCCCGACCGCCCTGCTCCAATCCCCCTCAATCCACAGGCTGACATATGCTCCGTGCCCTTCTTGCGGTTCTCCTGATCGCGTGGCTGCCCGCGCCCGGCTTCACCCAGGATCTGCAATCGCTCCTGCAAGAGCACCAGGAGGATGTCGCCAAGCCCTCGCGCCGCACGGTCGACCCCGTGCTTGACGCGCTCTCTGCCTCCGGCCTGCCCGGAGTGCCGCGCTTTCTGGAACGCTGGCAGGACAAGGCTGTCTATGTCCGGGAGGACGACGGCCTGTTCTTTTACGTCGAGGAAACGGGCGACATGCTGACCCTGCTGGATCTGACCAGCGGCGATCCCGTCGCGACCGAGGTCGACCCGGACGCGCTCGACCAGGTCAAACCCAACGGCGGCGTGCGCCGTGCCATCGCCGAGACGCTGGTCCAGTTCCAGCTCTCCGATCCCGACATTTCCAAGCGACGCGACGCGGTCGATGCCATCGCACGCGGGTTGGACCCCGGTCAGATCGCCCCGCTTTCCGCCTCGATCGACGGGGAACCGGACGCCGCGCTGAAGACGCGCAAGGAACGCCTGCTGAACTATCTCGTTGCCCGGTTCGGTGACACGCCCGAGGCCCGCATCGAAGCCATCGAGGCGCTGTCCCTGGATCTCAGCGTCGATGCCCGCGCCGTCCTGTCCCAGATCCTCGCCACGCGGACCGAGATCGCCGAAAAGATCCCCGATGACGCGAATGTCGCCCGCGTTCTGGTGCCCGGCACCGACCTGCCAAAGGCCGAGGCCTATGCCATGATCGGCGAAGAGACCGACCTGCCCGCGCTGGTCGACGCCTCTTCGATCCGCACGACGCTGGAAGGTCACGTCGCGGACGGCAAGGTCGGCGGCATCCCGGTCGGCCAGCTTGGCACACCGGACCGTCGCCTTCGCGCCTATGACACTCTGGCAGAGGCCGGCACCCTGCCGCCGCGCGCCACCCCCGGGATCATCGACGAGACCCTTGCCGCCTGGACCATCTACGAGGCTTACGACGAACCCGACCGCGCCATCACCGAGGCCGCCGAAAGAACCCAGGACGCGGTCCAGACCCGCGTCGGCTTGAGCCAGGCGGGCGATCTTGCGCTCGACGCCATCTCGCTGGCCTCGATCTATTTCCTCGCCGCCATCGGACTGGCCATCACATTCGGTGTCATGGGCGTCATCAACATGGCGCATGGCGAATTCATCATGATGGGCGCCTACACCGGCTACGTGGTTCAGCTCTTCATCCCCGATTACACGCTGTCCCTGATTGTCGCCCTGCCGCTGGCCTTTGCCGTCACCTTCGGCGCGGGCGTCGCGATGGAACGGCTGGTGATCCGCTGGCTCTACCACCGGCCGCTGGAAACCCTGCTGGCCACCTTCGGTGTCTCGATCGCGCTGCAACAGCTGGCCAAGAACATTTTCGGCACCCAGGCCCGCCCGTTGACCTCGCCCGACTGGCTGGACGGCGCCCTGGTGCTGAACGACGTGATCGCCATCAGCTATATCCGCATCGCGATCTTCGTCCTAGCCTTGCTGTTCCTGGCGCTTCTGCTGTTCATCCTGAAACGCACTAGACTGGGCCTTGAGGTGCGCGCCGTGACGCAGAACCCACGCATGGCCGCCTCGATGGGCATCAACCCCGACCGGATCAAGATGATGACCTTCGGCCTCGGCTCCGGCATCGCCGGGATCGCGGGCGTGGCCATCGGGCTTTATGCCAAGGTGACCTCGGAAATGGGCGCCGACTACATCGTGCAAAGCTTCATGACCGTGGTGGTCGGCGGAGTGGGCAACGTCTGGGGGACCCTCGCCGGTGCCTTCATGATCGGCACCCTGCAAAAGGGCATCGAATGGTTCAACCCGTCGAACACGCTGGCGGCGCAGACCTACATGATCCTCTTCATCATCCTCTTCATCCAGTTCCGCCCCAAGGGCATCGTCGCCCTCAAGGGCCGCGCGGCAGGAGACTGAGACCATGCGCACCCTGTTCTGCAGCCACAGCCACGGCGTCCTGATCCCGCCCACGCCGCGCACCACCACCGACACCAGTAACCGCGCCCCTGTTTCTTTGGGCTCGAAATACTCCGGGGGAGGCCGCAGGCCGGGGGCAGAGCCCCCCATTGCCCAACACCGACCCTCTGCCCCCGACCGGAGCAATCCCAAGAACGGAGCGCCCAAATGAACCGCAGCTTCATCGCCCGGAACCCCTCGATCCTCTGGTTCCTGGCCTTCCTCGGGATCTTTACCCTGGCCGTCTCCCTCATGTCCGAGGCGACCGGGACCGGCTTCATCTCCACCAGTTTCGTCAAGACCCTGGGCAAGACGCTCTGCCTCTGCCTTGTCGCCATCGCGATGGACGTGGTCTGGGGCTATTGCGGCATCCTCAGCCTGGGCCATTTCGCCTTCTTCGGGATCGGCGGCTATGCCATCGGCATGTGGCTGATGTATGCCCGGACCGAAACCATCGTCACCGACAGCATGGCGGCGCAGGTCGTGCCGCCCAGCCCGCAAGAGGTGTCAGACGCCATCGCCAGCCAGATCTTCGGCGTCGTCGGCGCGTCGGAGTTCCCGCCAATCTGGGCCTTTGCGCATTCGCTGCCGCTACAACTGCTGATGGTGGTCCTGGTCCCCGGCCTGCTGGCGCTGATCTTTGGCTGGCTGGCCTTCCGTTCGCGCGTGACCGGCGTCTACCTGTCGATCCTGACACAGGCCATGACACTGGCCCTGGCCCTGTACCTGTTCCAGAACGACAGCGGGTTGCGCGGCAACAACGGCCTGTCCGGCCTGCAGAACATCCCCGGCTTCGAAGCCACGCCGCAAAGCATGGTCTCGATGGTCTTTTTCTGGGCCTCCGCCCTGGCACTGGCGCTGGGGTACATCCTGTTCGCCTGGGTCGTCTCGGGCAAGATGGGCAGCGTGATCCGCGCCATCCGCGACGATGAAACACGGGTGCGGTTCCTGGGCTACCACGTCGAAAGCTACAAGCTGTTCGTCTTTACGCTGACGGCGGTGATCGCAGGCATCGCGGGCGCGCTCTATTACCCGCAGGCGGGGATCATCAACCCGGCCGAGATCGCCCCCATCGCCTCGATCTACCTGGCGGTCTGGGTTGCCATCGGCGGGCGCGGGCGGCTCTATGGCGCGGTGCTGGGCACCGTCTTCGTCACCCTGGCCTCCAGCTGGTTCACCGGCGGCGGCGCCCCCGACATCGACCTGGGGTTCTACACGATCCAGTGGACCGACTGGTGGCTTGTCCTGCTGGGTCTCTCCTTTGTCGCGGTCACCCTGTTCGCGCCGCAGGGCCTGGGCGGGCTGGTCGACAAGATTGAGAGAAAATCATGAGCAAGACCCTGCTAGAACTCTCCGGCGTCTCGGTCTCCTTCGACGGGTTCAAGGCGATCAACTCGCTTTCCTTCCAGATCGGAGAGCCCGAGTTGCGCGCCATCATCGGCCCGAACGGCGCCGGCAAGACCACCTTCATGGACATCATCACCGGCAAGACAAAGCCGGACGAGGGTCATGTATTGTGGGGCGACAAGGGTATTTCCCTGCTCGGCATGTCGGAATCGGCCATCGCCCGCGAAGGCATCGGCCGCAAGTTCCAGAAGCCCACTGTCTTCGAGGCGCAAACCGTGCGCGAAAACCTCGCCATGGCGCTGAAGAACCCGCGTGGCCCCTTCGACGTGCTGTTTTACAAGAAGACGAAACAGGGCGCCGAGCGCATCGAGGAGATCGCCGAGCAGACCGGTCTGACCGACAGCCTGCCCCGCCCGGCGGGCGAACTCAGCCACGGCCAAAAGCAGTGGCTGGAAATCGGCATGTTGCTGGCGCAGGAGCCACGGCTCCTACTGGTCGACGAACCCGCCGCGGGCATGACCCCGGCGGAACGCGAAAAGACCACGGAAATGCTGGTCGAAGCGGCAAAGACCCGCGCCGTCGTCGTCGTGGAACACGACATGGAATTCGTCCGCCGCCTGAACTGCAAGGTCACCGTGCTGAACGAAGGCTCGGTGCTGGCCGAAGGCTCGATCGACCATGTCACCAGCAACCCGCAGGTGATCGAAGTCTACCTGGGCCGCTAAGCAATGCGCGGCCGCTTCTTCTTGGTAAAAATACTCCCTTGCGCCCGCGTCATCCCGCGCGCCGCCCGGACGACAGGAAAGCCCACCCCATGCTGAGCCTCTCCGACCTGACCCTGCACTACGGCCACAGCCAGATCCTCCATGGCATCTCGATGGAGGCGAAGCCCGGTGCCGTCACCTGCCTAATGGGCACCAACGGCGTCGGCAAGACTTCCCTGCTCAAGGCGATTTCGGGCACCCATACCCGATCCGGCGGCGCCATGACCCTGAACGGAGCCGACATCGCCCGAACCACCCCGGCGCATGCGCTGGCGCGGGCCGGGGTCGGCTACGTCCCCCAGGGCCGCGACATCTTTCCCCTGATGACCGTCAAGGAGAACCTCGAAACCGGATATGCCTGCCTGCCCAAGTCGGACTGGGGCATTCCCGACGAGACGTTCGAGCTTTTCCCGATCCTCAAGCAGTTCCTCGCCCGCCGTGGCGGCGATCTTTCGGGGGGACAGCAACAGCAGTTGGCCATCGCCCGCGCGCTGATCGCCCAGCCTAAACTGCTGCTTCTGGACGAGCCGACGGAGGGCATTCAGCCCAACATCATCAAGCAGATCGGAGAAGTCATCAAATACCTCCGCCAAAAGGGCGACATGGCAATCATCCTGGTCGAGCAGTTCTTTGATTTCGCTTACGATCTTGGCGATCATTTCGTGGCGCTGGAACGTGGCCGGGTGATCCACAACGCGCCCAAGGCAGACACCCCGCGGGAGGTTCTTCTGAAGAAAGTCTCGGTCTGATGCACCCATCAAAACTTTGACTCGTAAACTTTTTCCGTCGCCGTAAACGCACGCAAGTTTAGCCAAACAAGGGCCAAGAACCCCCGGAGATGCCGGGGGAAATGGCAGGCTTGTTAACCTGTGCACGCTTAAATCTGCCGTAGCGAACCCGATTATTCACGGAACTGCAGATGATCAAGGACCTTCAACAGAAACTGTCGCACTTCCAGCTGGACGGCGACAACGCAGCTTTGCTGCGCGAGGTCGGGGAGCTTCTCAAACCCGAACTCGACGCAGTTCTGACCGCCTTCTACAAGCGCGCCCAGGCCAACCCCGATACCGCGGCCTTCTTCGACGGGCCGGAACGGATGGAATACGCCCGCAACGCCCAGAAAAAGCACTGGACCCGCCTTCTCTCGGGAGAGTTCGACGCGGAATATTTGGCCTCTGTCGACCGGATCGGGCGCACCCACGCCCGGATCGACTTGCCTCTCGACATTTACATGTCCGCCTATTCGCTGGCCACGACCGACCTCGTCGCCGCCCTCTTCAAACGTATTCCACGTCGCAAGCGCACCCGCCTGGCCGTCATGGTCGGTGTTCTGACACGCGCCTTCGCACTGGACATCGAACGGGTGGTCGAAACCACCTTCCGCATCCAGGCAGAGGAACAGACCGCCGCCTTCGGCCATATCGACACCGCGATCGAGAAACTGGCACAGGGTGATCTGACCCATGTCATCCCCGGCCCCGACAGCAGCGACTACCCCAAGCGTTTCGACGATGTGAGGACCAAGCTGAACGGCGCCACCGCGAACCTGCGGGACACCATGAACCAGGTCACGGGTACCATGTCGAACCTGGTCAAGATCGTCGAGGAAGTGTCGGCCGCCGCGGACGACCTGTCGGAACGCACGGCCAATCAGGCCGCGTCGCTGGAGGAAACCGCCGCCGCCGTGCACGAACTGACCGAAAACGTCGCCAACTCTTCCAAGAACACGCAGGAGGCGAACCAGGTCGCCGTCAATGCGTCGCAGACAGCGCTGGAAGGCGCGCGCACGGTCGAGGAGGCCTCGGGCGCGATGAACCGCATCCAGACCTCCTCGAACCAGATCACGCGGATCATCGGGCTGATTGACGACATCGCCTTTCAGACCAATCTGCTGGCCCTGAACGCGGGCGTCGAGGCGGCGCGCGCCGGCAGGGCCGGCAGCGGGTTCGCCGTGGTGGCCGAAGAGGTGCGGGTGCTGGCCGGCAATGCATCGGACGCCGCGCGCCAGATCACCGAGCTGGTCTCGAACAGCTCGAAGGAAGTGACCAGCGGCGTCGACCTGATCGACAATGCCGGGCACAACCTCAAGGCCATCGTCGAAAGTTTTGAAAAGGTCTCGGGCCTGTCCGCCGCGATCGCCGCCGCCTCCAGCGAACAATCCACCGCCCTCGCCGAGGTCAACTCGGCCGTCAGCCAGATGGACTCGGTGACTCAACAAAACGCGGCGATGGTGGAACAGACAACCGCCGCCGCCTCTATCATGCGCCAGAACGCCACCGAGGTGGCCGCCGCGCTGTCCGGACTGAAGATCGGCGCAACGGCTCTGCAGCGACCGCACCGGCCAGCGGCGCAGAGCGAGGCAGCCTGACCAGGACACATGATCTCACCGCAGGCAGGGAAAGGCGGCCCGGATCGCTTTTTCCCGCGCCGCTGTCAGGTAGACGGGCCGATGCGTGGCCAGAATGCGCCGCGCCTCGGTCCTTGCGCGTGTCCGTGCCTCCTCGGCTCCGGCCACCTCCCAGCTGCGCGGATCGCTGCGGTCCGCAAGGCGCGGATAGAGATAGTCCCGCTCCATCGCCGCGCGGGTCTGGTCGGCCCCCAGGAAATGCCCCTGGCCCAGGACCGCGGCCCGGATCGCCTCGACACCCAGTGTGTCCTCGCTGACCTCGATGCCGCGCAGCACCCGTTGGACCGCCCCCAACATCTCGTTGTCGAGGACAAAGCCCTCGAAGCTGGCGCCCAGCAACGCGGCGGTCATACCCGCGCTTTCATAGACCAGGTTGCCGCCGGCAAGCCCCGCCGCCAGCGCCGTCATCCCCTTTTCCATCCCGTATTGCGCATCAACCGCCTTGGCATCCGTCATGGAACAGGCCACGCCCGACGGCAGGCTCAGCCAGTTGGACAGCTGGGCCGAGGCCGCGTTCAGCAAGGCGACCTCTCCACCCCCTCCGGAAAAGGCCCCGGTGCGCAGATCGACGACAAAGGGCCAGTTGGAAAAGACCATCGGATGTCCCGGCCGGATGGCATCGACCATGACCAGGCTGGCCAGCGTTTCGGCCAGTGACTGCGCCAGGAACCCCGCCAGCGTCGCCGGCGCCGTCGCACCGGCCTGCGCCGCGGTGATACAGGACAGCGGCATGTTGGCCGCGATGCAGGCATAGGCCACCTCGACCGCGTCGGCCCCGTACCGCATGGGAGAGATCACCGGGCTGATATGCGCCTTGAGAATGGGACGGGCTGCAAAGGCGCCCTCGCCTCCCAGAGCCATGTCCATCATCGCCACGACCGGCGCCACGTTCTCGGCCAGGGTAAAGGCGCTGGCCACCGGTTTCGTCGTACCGGAGAGCAGGGCATAGGCCGTGTTCATGTCCAGATCATGCGGGTCTGCCACGTCGGTCGCGATACAACAGCGTGTAAACCAGCTGATGTTCTCAAGCGCGTCCTGTAGGCGGGTAAAGTCCCGCAGGTCCTGCAAGGTGGCGGCCCTATATCGCCCGCTGTCCAGATCCACAACCTGCACCGCCGCGCCGCCCGTCCCGAAAAAGACCCGGTCACCGCCGACCTCGATATCGCGCGCCGGATCACGACCGTGAAGGACAAAGCGTTTCGCCGCCCGGTCCACGGCCGCATCGACCAGCGCCGCCGGAAACAGGACACGCGGACCGCACGCCTCTGCCCCGGCGGCCAGGAGATCGGCGCGCAGCCGGTCGGGCACCTCGCCCATGCCCAGCTCGGCCAACAAGCGCTTGGCGGCGGCATAGATCGCCGCCATGTCAGCCAGGGTCAGCGGCGCGTATTGCCCGCCGACCTGACCCGGCGGCGCCGGACTGACCGGCCCCTTTGCCCGGGCCGCATGACGCGCAAGACGACCGCCGGGCCGCCGACCGTCCCGCCCCACGCGCAGGGGGCGCTGGTCCTTTTCGATGTCCATGTCGTTCACTACGGGCCGCGCTGCCGCTTCTGACAAGCCACCACGCACATCTGCAGGCTTTCGAAAACTCCCTTTTCGAGACGCTTAAGTCGCGACAGCCGCCTTGCCCCGACCCGGGAGTTTGCCCCCGATGACCCGCAGCACCAGGAGGCCCGCACATGAAGACCACCACTCGCGCCGTCGTCATCGGCGGCGGCATCGCCGGATGCTCCACCCTCTACCACCTGACGCAGGAGGGCTGGACAGACGTCATGCTGCTGGAACGGGACGAGCTGACGTCGGGCACCACCTGGCATTCAGCGGCACAGGTGACGAACTTCGGCATGTCCCAGACGATGGTCGGCCTGAAAAGCCACTCGATCGCGCTGTACAAGGAACTGTCGGAGGACCCGGAATATCCCGTCACCTACCACCACGCCGACGGCGGCATCCGGCTGGCCAACACGCAGGCGCAAATGGATGGCTATCGCCACTTTGCGTCGATGGCGCGCGGCATGGGGGTGCATTTCGAGGTCATCGACGCCGCCGAATGCGCCCGCCGCCACCCGCTGATTTCCACCGAGAACCTTGTCGGCGGGCTCTGGGACCCGTTGGATGGCGACATCGACCCGGCGCAGCTGTGCCAGGCGCTGGCCCGCCGCGCGCGGCTTGTCGGGGCCGAAGTCCACCGCCAGACCCTCGTCACCGCGCTGCGCCAGTTGCCCGACGACAGCTGGATCGTCACCACGCCCCGGGGCGAAATCCACACGCAGGTTGTCATCAACGCCTGCGGCTATCGGGTGAACGAAGTCGGCGCCATGATGGGAGTGCATCACCCGGTCATGTCCTTGGAGCACCAGTATTTCGTGACCGAGGAGATCGCGCAGATCGCGCAGGCCGGTCACAGGATGCCTCTGCTGCGCTGCCCGATCTCGGACTACTACTGTAGGCAGGACAAGACCGGGCTGCTGATCGGCTTTTACGAACAGGATTGCCGGACCTGGGGCATGGACGGGATCGACCCGAAGTTCACCAACGCGCTTTGCCCCGACGACCTCGACCGGATCATGGACGTGCTGGAGGGCGCCTTTGCCCGGATGCCCGCCCTGCGCGAGGTCGGCATTCACACCATCGTCAACGGCCCCATCACCTATACCATCGACGGCGCGCCGCTGGTCGGCCCGGTCCCGGGCAAGCGCAACGCCTTTTGCATCATCGGCCTGCGCGCGGGCCTTGGCGAGGGCGGCGGTCACGGCTGGCTGCTGGCCCAGCAGATCGTTCACGGCGAGGCGGTCTACGACACCTGGGCGCTGGACCCGCGCCGCTATGGCCCCCACACAAATGTCGAACTGACCGCCCGCATGGCCGTGCAGGACTACCAGAACGAATTCCGCTTTCACTTTCCCAACGAACACCGCCCGGCGGGCCGCATGGCCCGCACCACGCCGCTCACCCCGATCCTCGCCACCGAAGGCGCGCATTTCGCACCAGTCAACGGCTGGGAACGGGCCGAGGTCTTTGCCCCCGGCGTGACCGTCACGCCCTCGTTCCGCTTTGACGAGACCCATGCCCATGTGGCGGCCGAAGTCGCGGCGGTCCACAGCGCCGTCGGCCTGACCGAGGTCAACGGCTTCAACCGGATCGAGATCACAGGCGTCGACTGCCACGCCTTCCTCGACCGGCTCTCCTGCTCGCGTGTTCCCACCCGTGCGGGCCGGGTCGGCCTTGGCTACCTGCTCAACCATCAGGGTTGCATCAAGTCCGAGGCGACCTTTACCAACCTTCCCGCTTCAGATCGCGGCCCGGAGCGGGTCTGGTACGGCTCCGCCGCCGCCTCAGAACGCCATGACCTCGACTGGCTTCTGGCTCACCGCCACCCGGACGAAGACGTGCAGATCCGCAGTCTGACCCACGACATGACCATCCTCGTACTGGCCGGTCCGGAATCGCGCGCTGTCCTGTCAGAGGCCGCACGCGGCGACTGGTCGGCGGCGGCCTTTCCCTGGTTGTCCGCGCGCGAATGTTACATCGGCTACGCCCCGGCCACCGTCCTGTCTGTCAGCTTTTCCGGCGAACTGGCCTATGAAATCCATGTGCCCAACGCCTCGCTCTTTGCGGCCTTTTCAGCACTGCGCGAAGCTGGCGCCGCGCATGGTCTGCGCCTGTTCGGCAGTCACGCGATCGAGTCCATGCGGCTGGAGAAAAGCTTTCTGCACTGGAAATCCGACCTCCTGACGGAATTCGACCCTTACGAAACCGGGCTGGGTCGCTTTGTTTCAAACAGCAAGTCATTTGTCGGGAAAGAGGCGCTGACCCTGCGCCAGGCGGCGGGACCACGCAGGCGCCTTGTCACCCTGCGGCACGCGGCGCCGGACCGTGTGGCCCGGGCCGGTGCCTCGATGATGCATGACGGCAAGGTTGTCGGCACTGTCACCTCCGGCGCCTACGGGCACCGCACGGGGATGAACCTGGCGCTGGGTTTTGTCGACCCGGACCTTGCCGCACCGGGCAGACGGGTCGAGCTGGACCTGCTGGGCGCGCTGTTCCCGGCAGAGGTGATCCCGCGCAGCCCCTTCGATCCCGACATGACACGCCCCCGCGCGTAGACCGCTGCCTTGACCTTCCCCCAAGGGGAAGCCCTATCTGATCGGGTGAACCAGGACAGGACCGGAAGAAAGGACCACAAGGACCATGCCGATCACCACCATCCCCCGCCGCGGCCTGCTGATGGGGGCCCTTGCCGCAACCGCCCTGCCCGGCGTGCTGCGGGCCTCCACGCCGGACATCCACGTGCTCAAGGACCGCAATTGCGGCTGCTGCAGCTCCTGGGTCAAGATCCTGCGCCAAGAGGGATTTTCCGTCACCACCGAGGACACCCATAACGCCGCGCTGATCCGCTACAAGATGGACAATGGCATCCCGCCAAAGATGGCCTCCTGCCACACGGCGCGGATCGAGGGCTACCTGATCGAGGGTCATGTCCCCGCCGCCGACATCCGCCGCCTGCTGAAAGAACGCCCCGAAGCACGCGGCCTTGCTGTGCCCGGCATGCCCTACGGCTCTCCCGGCATGGGGCCACAGGACCAGCGCGAGGCCTATGATGTCCACCTGATCCTGCGCGACGGGACGACCCGCGTTTTTACCAGTTACGACGCCGCCTGACGGCCCGGGCAAGCGTGCCCCGGGCCTGCCCCGGGGCCTCTCCCCTTGCCCGCAAGACGCTTTCGTCGCACAACATGCGGGCAGACCCGCCGTACAAGTTGTGGGTCCGGACAGGAGGAAACCCCATGCCGAAATTCGCCCTTGGCAAGACCGATCTCGACGTCACCGAGCTCTGCTTTGGCGCCTCTGCCCTGGGCGACATGCCCGACACCTACGGGTATTCGGTCGATGACGACCGCGCCCGCGCCACGGTCGAAGCGATCTTTGACGGGCCGGTGAATTTTCTCGACACGTCGCGCAACTACGGTTTCGGTCGCTCCGAAGAGCGTATCGGCGCCGTCATCAAGGCGCGCGGCGGCCTGCCAGAGGGCTTTGTCCTGTCGACCAAGCTGGACCGCGAAATGGACACCGGGCGTTTCGATGCCGCCCGCGTGCGCCAGTCGCTGGAGGAAAGCCTGACGGCGCTGAACCTCGACAGCATTCCCCTGTTGCACCTGCATGACCCGGAACATGCCCGCGACCTGGCAGAGATCACCGGCGAGGGCGGCGCGCTGGACGAGTTGTTCAAGCTCAAGGAAGAGGGGCTGGCGCAGGCCGTGGGGCTCGCGGCGGGCAAGCTCGACGTGATGGAGCCGATCCTGCGCGCCTACCCGTTCGACGCGCTGATCTCGCACAACCGGTTCACCCTGCTGAACCGCTCGGCGGATGCGATGTTCGATTACGCTTATGACAATGACATTGCCGTGCTGAACGCCGCCCCCTTTGCCAGCGGCGTCCTGGCCAAGGGCAGCGCCGCCATGCCGCGCATCACATACCAGAAAGCGGACGATGCGGCCCTGGCCCCGGTCCGCGCCATCGAGGAGGCCTGCGCCCGGCACGGCGTGCCCACTGGCCCCGCCGCGCTGCAGTTTTCCCTGCGCGATCCGCGCATCACCTCCACCGTGGTCGGCGTGTCGAAACCGGAACGGGTCCAGCAGACACTCGACTGGGCGGCGATGAAACTGCCAGAGGCGCTCTGGGACGACCTGTCGAAACTGCCCTTCTCGGACGAGGACCCGGAGGCCAACCGCGACTACAGGCCCGGCTGAGGTCGCCAAGGGCGTAGGGCGGGGTTTACCCCGCCGCCCCGGTTCAGGCCTCCTTGGCCCAGTTGTCCCAGTCGTTGCCGTGCCAGATCACCTCGCCCTCCCAGGCAAAGGGGATCTGGTGCACCACCACGTCCTCACCCCGCATCAGGATCACGCGATAGGACGGCTCCAGCGGGCCCATCCCAGACAGTTTCGAGGGAGACAGGTTCGGGATCACCTGGTGCACCGTCGAGGCCACGCCGGAAAAGGGAATGCCCGCCAGCGTGCCCGACAGCGGCTCGTGCACATGACCGAAAAAGATGTGCACGATCCTGTTGCGATGCGCCTTCAAGAGCATCCTCAGCCCCGCCTGGTCGCGGTCGTTCAGAGACAGCATGTCCGAGGAGGGATCGCCCAGGTGCAGCGGGTTATGGTGAAAGAACAGGAAGGCACGGTCGCAGCCGTTCAGCTGCGCCCGCAGCCAGTCCAGCCGCGCTACGCAGAAATGGCCGACATGGGTCTGCGGCTGCACCGTGTCGCAATAGATGAACCGTCCCTCGGGCAGATCCTCGGCATGGTTGATGAAACCGGCCTCGTCGCGCGGATGCTCGGGGAATTGCTGCAGAAAGACCTCGCGATCGTCGTGGTTGCCCACCATCAGGCGCACCGGCATGGGCAGCACCCGCAGCGCCTGTTTCAGCGCCGCATAGGCCTCGGGGTCCGCCCAATGGGTGAGATCGCCCGTGATGACCAGTCGCACAGCGTCCGAGTGATGCTCGGCGATATGGCCAAAGGCGCGGGCCAGGCGTTCATGCGGGTCGATCCCCTCGATCAGCATGCCCGGCACGCCAAGGTGAATATCCGACATATGGATGAATTTCATGACACAACCCCCGCCCGAATCGGCACAACCCTATGACAGCCGGGTTACAGGATCACGACAGGCGGGCCGTTGACAGATGGCGCGCATCTGCGGCGTGCAGGTCATTTGCATGCAGGCCAAGGGCACCGGCAAATTGACAACCGGCGCGAGGGCGGCAACTCTGCAGCCAACCAAAGAACCGACAGGGGTATTTCCGATGAAACTCATGACTTTCACCGCGCTTGCCTGCGGCCTCGCAAGCGCCGCGCTGGCCCAGGGCGATTGCGCCGCCGGCAAGACCCTGACAGACGGCGTGCTGACCGTCGCAACCGGCAACCCTGCCTATTATCCCTGGGTGCTGGACGACGCACCGGAAAGCGGCAAGGGCTTCGAGGCCGCGGTGGCCTATGCGCTGGCCGAGGAAATGGGATTTTCTGGCGACCAGGTCACCTGGGTGCGCACCTCTTTCGACCAGTCGATCCAGCCCGGCGCCAAGAATTTCGACATCAACATGCAGCAGTTCTCGATCACCGAGGAACGTGAGAAGGTCGTCGATTTCTCTGACCCCTATTACAGTTCCGCGATGGCGGTCCTGACCACGCAGGGTGTGGTGGACGGAGGCGCCAAACCGACCGTTGCCAGCCTGAAAAGCCTGCTCTGGGGGGCTGACGCCAATACCACCGCCGTGCCGATGCTGATGGACCTCATCGGCCCCGACAAGCAACCGATGCTTTACGGCGACAACGTCGACGTGACCGCCGCCATGCAGGCGGGCCAGATCGACGCCGCGCTCTTTGACCTGCCCACCGCACTGTACCTGTCGGCGGTGGTGGTCGAAAACGGCACCATCCTCGGCCAGTTCCCGCCCGAACGCAGCGAAAGCCCCGATCAGTTCGGCCTTTTGATGGAGGAAGGCAGCCCGCTCAAGACCTGCGTCAACGAGGCCCTGGCCGCGTTGAAAGACAGCGGCAAGCTGGCCGCGATCGAGGCGGAGTGGCTGCAGGACGCGACCGGGGTCCCGGTCATCGAATAACCGGCCACAAGGGGACACCCCCACTTTACACTGGAAACATGCGGGGGTAGCCACGCGCGCCCCCGCCTGACGGACGTCCGATGCCCACACGCAGACAAGTCTTCGAAACCCGACAGCGCCGACGCGCCAACCTGATTGCCGCCGGCTCGACCCTGGCGGTTGTCCTGGCCATCGTGGTTCTGGTGCCACTTGCCCCCGGCTGGGATCGCGTCCAGCGCAGCTTTTTCAACGGAGAGGTTTTTGCCAAGACCTTTCCCGGCCTGCTCGAGGCCTTCCTGCTGGACATCGCCATCTTTGCCTGGTGCGCGCCGATCATCGCAGCACTGGGGCTTGCGGTGGCTGTTGCGCGCGACCTGCGCACACCGGCGCTTTACCCGGTGAAACTGGCCGCGATCCTCTACACCGACATCTTTCGCGGATTGCCGGTGATCCTGGTGATCTACCTGATCGGCTTCGGCATTCCCGGCCTCGGTCTGCCGCGCCCCTGGAATTCACCCTATATCTGGGGGTCTCTGGCGCTGATCCTCGTCTATGCCGCCTACGTGGCAGAGGTCATCCGGTCCGGCATCGAGTCGATCCACGAAAGCCAGCGCGCGGCGGCGCTGTCTCTGGGCCTGTCCTCATCGGACAGCATGCGGTTCGTGATCCTGCCGCAGGCCATCCGCCGCGTGGTGCCCGCCAACATGAACCTCTTCATCGCCCTGCAAAAGGACGTGGCCCTGCTCAGCTTTATCGGCCCGGTCGAGATTTTCCGACAGGCGGGCGTCTACAAGTCGCTGCTGGCGAATTTCACCCCCTATGTCGGCGCCGCGCTGATCTTTCTGGCGATCACCATCCCCGCGACCCGCTACGCCGACCATCTGATGAACCGCCAGCGCAAGGCCCGCAGCTGATGCCGACACTGACCCTGAAGAACGTCCGCAAGAGCTTTGGCGGCAATGATGTGCTGCGCGGCATCGACCTGGAGGTCACCACCGGCCAGATGATCTGCCTGATCGGCGCGTCGGGGTCCGGCAAGTCCACGCTGCTGCGCTGCCTGAACCTGCTGGAACCCATCGACGACGGCACCATCACCCTGGACGGGACGGATATTTCCGAACCCGGCTTCAACCCGCAACCGGTCCGCCAGCGTATCGGCATGGTATTCCAGAGCTACAATCTGTTCCCGCATATGACGGCAATGGACAACGCCATGCTGGCCCCCCGACGCATCCACGGCCACAGCCGGGCGGAACTGGAGCCGCGCCTTGCCGACCTGTTCACCCGCTTCGGGCTGGGCGACCGGATGCAGCACTACCCCGACCAGCTGTCCGGCGGGCAGCAACAACGGGTCGCCATCGTGCGGGCACTGGCAATGCGCCCCGAGATCATGCTGTTCGACGAGATCACCTCGGCGCTGGACCCGGAGCTGGTGGGCGAGGTTCTGGACGTGCTGCGGCACCTCAGGGCCGAGGGCATGACAATGGTCCTGGCCACCCACGAAATGGGGTTTGCGCGCGAGCTGGCGGACACGGTCTGCTTTCTCGACCAGGGCCGCATTCTCGAATCCGGGCCACCTTCGCAGGTCTTCGGCGACCCGCAAGAGGCCCGCACGCGGGCCTTCCTGTCCCGCGTTTTGTAGGCATTGGGCGGTCCGACCCCGCCCGCCCCCTCTCAAACACCGGAATTTGCCCGACTTTTCACAGGGTCGGGTTTTCCTTCGTTGACGCAACGGCCCCTTCTGAACAAACTGAAATCATCTTGATGACAAACCTTTTTTCGAAGGATCGATACCGTGCGTACCGCCGCTGCATTGGCCACACTGATTACTGCGCTGGGACTGGCGGCCACGACGCCCACCCCGACCCGTGCGCAGGAGTTCGTCGGCTTCGACCGGACGAGCTTTGGCAGCGTGGTCCTGCGCCGCAACCAGGCGGCCGGCGGCGGCAGCGACATCAACTTCGAACTGGCGGTCGGCGACTACAACAACGAACCGATCCTGAACTACTCGCCCAATAGCGTCTTTTCCAAGATGGGGCTGGCCGTGGGCCGCCTGGATATCCTGACGGATACCGGCGTCTACCCCTGCACCGCCTTCATCGTTGACAAGAAACATATCCTGACCAACCATCATTGCGTGCCCGGCATCCTGGACAATGAACGCGCCGGCGCCACGCGGATCGACTCGATCCTCTTTGTGGCCGGCTACCGCCAGCCCGGCGTCGACGAGGGCACCCGGCGCTATACCGTCGTGCCGACGCCGGTCGAGACCTCCAAGGATCTGGACTATGCGGTGCTCGAGGTGATCGGCGATCCCTCCGCCGACTTCGGTACACTGGACCTGGCCGCCATCACCCCGCAGGACAACGATCCTTACTGGGTCATCGGCCACCCGATGGGAGAGGCCCAGCGCATCAGCCGCGAAAAATGCCGCGCCAATGCGCCGGCCCTGTCGAACAAGCAACTGCTGCACACCTGCGACACGCTGCCGGGCAACTCCGGCTCGCCGGTGATCGACGCCTCGTTGCAGAAGGTCGTCGGCCTGCATCACGCCGGGTCGAACCGCGATGCCGTCAACTATGCCATCCCGATGGCCGATATCCTGGCCCAGTCCTCGGTGCTCAAGGCCGCTGTTGTGCCGGGCGCCCCGGATCCCGTCACGCCTCCGCCCCCCGCCCCCGGCGATGAAGGCAGCGGCAAACCGCTGCCCCCGGAAGACATCGCCCCGGAACTGGCGCTCTGCGACGCGCTCTATGCCGAGGCCAAGGAATTCGACGAGTGCTTTGCCTACGAGGCCTACCTGCAGGTCTGCGGCGACCACGGCTATTCGATCCTGGCCAAGTCCTATGTCGCGCGCCAGTGCACCGTCGCAGAGACGCCCGAAGAGCCGGTTCCGCCGGTCGTGGACACCCGCCCGGACGAACCTCTGCTGTGGTGGTGCACCTCGCCCAACCTCAACACGACCGAACGCACGATCTGCGGCGACCGTTATCTTGCCGGTCTCGACGAGGAGATGGAGCGCGCCTACAAGAACCCCGCCCGCCCGGTCAGCGCCTCCGAGCAGCAGAGCTGGCGCATCAACAGCCGCGACCGCTGCGGCGCCGATCCCGATTGCATCTCACGCGTGGTGATCGAGCGGATCACCTATCTCAAGACCCCGGAAAAGGTGGTGACGCCGCCGCCCAGCCACACCTTCCCGATGTATGTCACCGGGACCGATCACCTGAACGTCCGCTCTGGCCCGGGCACGCAATACGGCGTGGTCAACCGGATCGACTTTGGCGACAAGGTGACGGTGCTGAACCAGAGCGGCGGATGGAACAACGTGCGCCTGTCGAACGGTCAGGACGGCTGGGTCTCGAACCACTACCTGGCCTCGGACAAGCCGCGCCAGCGTCCGGTGACGCAGTGCACCGCCACCGTGGTGAACCTGAACCGCTACAACAGCCATACCCGCCGTGACGGGAGCGGCTTCCTGAATATCCGGACCCAAGCCAGTACGCGCGGCCGGATCGTCTCCGAGACCTATCTCGGCGACACCCTCAAGGTGCTGAACCAGAGCGGAAACTGGGCCCAGGTCCGCTGCCTCTCGGGACAGTGCCGCAATCCTCACCGAGGCAGCGGCGGCGTGACCGGCTGGGCCTCGAAAAAGTACCTCTCGATCCGGTGCCAATAACCCGTATTCCACCCCAATCCCTCTTTGAACAGGAGAAGATGTTATGCAACCCAACACCCTGATGAAGGTGAGCGTCATCGCCCTGACCGCCGCCTTCGCCCTGCCAGCTTTGGCGCAGGATCAGACCAAGCTGATTGATCCTGAAGACGTCGATTATGCCCTGCCCGCCGATGCGACCGCCCAGGAAAAGGCCGCGTATGATGTTCTGAACAAGTACTGTTCGGATTGTCACCAGCAAGGCGCGCTTGGCGATGGCCTGACGACTCCCAAGGCGGGCTTCGGCCATGTCCTCGATCTGCGCCGTCTCGCCCACGACCCCAAGTTCGTCTCGGTCGGTGAGCCGGCCCAATCCAAGCTGTACCAGGTCATCACCGGCGGCGCGCCGGCGATGCCGGACAACTGCTGGGATCCCAGCTGCGTGCCGAACGAGGCCGAGTTGCAACTGCTTCAGGACTGGATCGTCGCTCTGGGGGATACCGCGCCCGAGCCGCGCACCTACATCTCGCTCGCGGACATGTACGCGATGGCCCATGCCGACATGCAAAGCCTGCCGACCAACCGCCGCGACCGCGTCCGCTATATCTCGATGCGGCCGATGTGGAACGACCCGGACGTCACCGACGAAAATTACACCGCCTACCTGGCGGCAACGGTCAAGTTGCTGAATGCACTGAGCTGGAACCCCAACGTCTACAAGTTCGAAAAGGTCGACGACCACGGCATCCTGCTGCGCGTCTTCCTGCCCGATCTCGACTGGACGCATGAAACCTGGGGCTACATGGAGGCCCAGTATCCCTACGGCATGGAAAGCGACACCGACCCGTACCTGGGTTCGCTGCAGCACCTTGCCGGCACCAAGATCCCGGTCATCCGCGCCGACTGGTTCGCCGCGACCGCATCGGTTTCGCCCATGTATTATGACATGCTGGGCCTGCCGGACACGGTGCATGGACTGGAAAAGCTGCTGAACCTCGACATGAAGAAGAACATCCTGAACGAGCAGGTCGTCCGCGCCGGCTTTCAGGACTCGGGCGTGTCAACGCACAACCGCCTGATCGAACGGCACCCGATGGGCACCGGTTTTTTCTGGACCTCGTATGACTTTGCAGGTTCGGCAAAACGTCAGAGCTTCTTCGAATTCCCGCTGGGTCCGACCGATGCCTACGGTCCCGATCTCGCCTTCAACCATGACGGCGGCGAGTCGATCTTTACCCTGCCCAACGGCTTTCACGCCTATTACCTCAACACCGCCGAAGGTGATCGCCTGAACGTCGGCCCGACCTCGATCGTGCGCGACACCGACTATCCCGACGGCACTGGCGAGGTGGTCAACGGCATCTCCTGCATCTCGTGCCACTCCAAGGGCATGCGGTTCAACGACGACACCGTGCGTGACGTCGCCCTGAACAACCTGTCCCTGCCGGCCTCGGCGCGTCAGACCATCGACGCGATCTACCCGGGCAAGGATGTCGTGAACGAGTATTTCCAGCGCGACATGGAGGCCTTCCTGGCCACCCTGGAAAGCGCCGGGATCGAACCCGACACCAAGGCCGCCGGTCTGGAGCCGGTGCGTGGTCTCTTTGTCTACCACGTCGATTACTTCATCGACTTCGACCAGGCAGCCAACGAACTGGGTCTGACCTCGGACGCGCTGCGCAGCCGCATGGCCTTTGCCGGGCACGAGATGGCCAGCCTGCTGACCCGTCTCGACACCTCGCCGATCGCGCGGGATGAATGGACGGCGGCCTACCCGGTCCTGCTTGAAAAACTGACGGACTACCACCCGTACAAGACCGACCATGTCGTGACGGCGGATCTGTCCTACTCGGTCAAGCAGGTCGTCAAGGACACCGACTATGAGCCGCCGGCCAAGAAGGTGAAAGTGGTCAAGGACGATGGCTATGTGGACACCAAGGTCGTCAAGAAAGACGCCGACTACACGCCCACCGACAAGGACTATGTCGTGACCGGCAAGGAACCGATCAAGACGCATGACGACGCCAAGAAGTACGGCGACGATTATGATCCGGTCCAGCACTCGGCCGCGGCGCAGAGCCACCTGACCGTCTACACCGACAAGCCCACCTACAAGGTCGGCGACGAACTGCGGGTCTTCATCGAACCGCGCCACGACTGCCGCCTGACGCTGATCTCGATCGACGACGATCATGACAGCTGCGTGCTGTACCCCTTCCCGGGCCTCGATGACATCGTCATCCCGGGCGGCACCCAGTACGTCTTCCCGCCGAAGGGCGCGCTGCGCACCTCCGAACCGGGGCTGGAGACAATCCTGGCGATCTGCAACGGTGGCGACGCGGCCATCAAGAAGGCGACCCGCGATACCTCCAAGGTGTCCTGCGCAGCCGGTCACAAGACCGTCTCCAAGGATCACTACGAGGGCATCGTCAAGGAAACCCTCATTCTTGACCTCGACGCAGACGCCAAGGACAAGAAGCATACCGCAAGCGGCGTAGACTACCGCGCCGTGTCCAAGCACAACCCCGACGTGACCAAGGCCCAGATCTCGGTCGTGGTCCGCGATTACTGAGGAGACGAGAGCGATGCGAAAGCTTTTCCTTGGCGTCGCTCTCTGCCTTGGCCTGCCCCCTGTGGCAGGCCTTGCGCAGCAGGGCGAAATATTCATCCAGGGTGACGACCCCATCATGTCGTTCAAACCCGAACCGCAAAGCCCGATGGCACGGTGCCTTCTGAACTCGAACGCGGGCAACTGTGCCGGTGTCGATATCGACCCGGACGGGATCGCGCTGGAAAGCGCGGGGCCTGGCGTTGAATACGAAACGCTGGTGCTGGACCTTGACAACAACAAGGTCGTCGTCAGCAAGACCCCCCCGCCCGAGCCGCCGAAATACGACGCGCCGGAGCCGCCCAAGACCGGCAAGGTGGTTCTGCCTTCGGTCGCGATCACGATCGAGTTCGATTATGACAGCGACAAGGTCCGGCAGGACCAGAGCGGCAAGATCGACACGCTGATCGCCGCGCTGAACGATCCGGCGCTGCAGGGCACCTCTTATGCGGTTGTCGGCCATACCGACGCCGTGGGGTCCGACGGGTACAACTGTGACCTCAGCCTGCGCCGCGCGGCCTCGGTGACGCGGATCCTCGAAGGGGCGTACGTGGGCGTGCCGCTCTACCCGGTCGGATGGGGCGAATACGTCCTCAAGAACGAGGCCTACCCCGACGCACCGGAAAACCGCCGCGTGACCTTCATGCGCCTACCCAACACGCCGGGCGCTGTCCTGCAGACCGCAACCCAGGTCTGCCAATACTGACCCAAGGCGCCTCGCCCGCAACAGGGCGGGGCGCATAACGTCAACCGTCGCGCAGCAATGATCGCGATTAGCGCAGTTTGACACTTGCCTGCCCGGGAAGGGCGCCGCTACCTTGTGGTGGGCGCGCAGCCTCTGGACATTTCCTTCCGGGCAAGGACCGAATTTCGAATGAATTCCAACAACGACACGGGCGGGTCACTTCGGGCCCCGCTGGCCAATTTCCTCACCTATCGCTTTGCCAGGGTACAGTCCAAGCTCAATGCGCAGGCCTCGCGCATCCTGCGGGAACACTCCGGCGTCACCATCACCCAATGGCGCATCATCGCGGTGATCGGCGATGGCGGGCGGTGCACCTCGGCCCAGTTGTCGCGCATGACGGCGATGGACAAGGGCCTGATCAGCCGCAACGTCAAGTCGCTGAGTGCCGAAGGCTACCTGACCGTGACCCGTGACCAGACCGACAACCGCGCGCTTCACCTGGATCTGACCGACAAAGGGCGCGGAATATTCGCACGCACCATGCCAAGGATGCAGGCCCGCCAGAAGGCGCTGCGCGCCTACCTGAACGAAAGCCAGCTAGACCTTCTGATGCAGACATTTGACACGCTGGAAAAGGCGGCGGAGGACCCGAGCGTCTGAACTGGCCCTAGAACGTTACCCGAGTACAGCCCTGCCCGGCGCTGTCGGCGACGGCGTGGATCACACGTTCAAAATCCAGCGCGTCCTGCATCGAAGGGTAGGCCCGTCCGCCGTCCCGGATCGCCGCCAGCAGGTCCCCTGCTTCGATGGTCTTGAGGTCGCCAAAACCCAGCTGGTGCCCCGGTGCCGGCACAAAGGCGCCAAAGGGCGGGTGCTCTGGCCCGGTCAGAATCGTGCGGAACCCCTGTTCCGCTTTCGGTCCGTCGTTCAGGTAGACCTGCAATTCGTTCATCCGCTCCTGGGCAAAGCAGATCATGCCCCTGGTGCCGTGGATTTCCCAGTCGAGCTTGTTCTTGCGGCCCCAGGCTGACCGAGAGCTGGAAATCGACCCATGCGCGCCATTGGCAAAACGCAAGAGCGCCGTCGCCGTATCCTCGTTCTCGACCGCGGCCCGGCCCGATCCGTCGGGCAGCGGTCGGGTTTCGTGGATGATCTGCATATCGGCCACCAGGCTTTCGATCGGCCCGGCAAGGCCCACGACCATCGACACAAGGTGGCACCCCAGGTCGCCAAGCGTGCCAAGGCCCGCGTCCTGCAGCCGCGCGCGCCAGGTCCAGGGCAGGTCGGGATCGGCCTGGTAGTCCTCGTCCACCCAGCCGCGCACATGCACCACGCGACCGATGCGCCCCTCTTCGATCAGCTTTTTCGCGTGCAGAAAAGCCGGGTTGCGGATGTAGTTGTAACCCACCATCGTGACGGTCCCGGCCTCTTGCGCGGCCCGGGCCATCTCTTCGGCCTCGGCCAGGGTCAGCGCCATCGGCTTTTCACACCAGACATGTTTGCCCGCCTTCAGCGCGGCGCAGGCCATTTCATGATGCAGATTGTTCGGCGTGGTGATCGAGACCACGTCGACCGCCGGATCGGCGACAAGCGCGCGCCAGTCCCCGGTCGCGCGGGCAAAACCGAACTGATCCGCCATCTCTCTCGCCCGGTCATCGGGTGTATCGCAGAGCATCTCCAGCCGCACTTCCGGCAGGTCACGCCCCAGAACCGCCCGCGCGGCGCCCCAGGCCAGCGCATGGGTCTTGCCCATGAACCCGGTCCCGATCAATCCGATCCCCAATCCTGCCATGATGCCCTCCCCTTGGTGTCCCAGCCCTAGCCGCGTGACGCGATTCGTCCCAGAGAGATTGCAGCCGGGGGATTGGATTTCTTGCAAAATCCCTCATGATGCGCGCGGGCAATTCATCAACTGGCAGGACATGACATGGCCAAGCGTCCGACCATCACAGACCTGGCTCTAGAGGCCGGGGTCAGCGTCGCCACCGTAGACCGCGTGCTGAACGGACGGGCCAAGGTGCGCGAGGAAACCGCACGCCGCGTCTACGAGGCCGCCCAGCGCATCGGCTACCATGCCGCCGCGCTGATCGGGCAACGGATGTTCGCGGATCTGCCGGAGGTGCGGTTCGGCTTTGTCTTTCCCAAGGCGCGGCAGCCGTTCTGGCAGAATGTCGCGCGCGAGATGGAGGCGGCGGTGGCGCGGGCGCCGGGCATTCGCGGCTCGATCGCGGTGGAATTCGCGCCCTCGCAAAGCCCCGGCGACATCGCGGGCCTGCTGACGGGCCTGGCCGACCGTTGCGATGCGCTGGCGGCCTCGGCCGTCAACCACGTCCAGATCACCGATACCGTTGCCCAGTTGCAGGCGCAGGGGGTGCCCTGTTTCGCCATGCTCAACGATTTCGCCCAAGGCGTGCGGCAAGGGTACATCGGGCTGAACAACATGAAGGCGGGGCGCATCGCGGCCCACATGATGTTCCGCACCGTCGGCAGCCCGGGCAAGCTGGCGGTCTTCGTCGGCGGCTATCGCTGGCATGGGCACGAGCTGCGCGAGACGGGATTCAGAAGCTATTTCAGAGAGTTCGCCCCGGATTTCCGCATTCTGGACACGATGGTGAACCTGGAGACGCGGCAACTGACCTACGAGACCACGCTGGAGCTGTTGCAGCGGCATCCGGATCTCAAGGGGCTTTATTGTTCGGGGGGCGGCATGGAGGGGGCCATTGCCGCCCTGCGTGAGGCACGGGCGCCCGGCCAGGTGACGCTGATCCTGCACGAGCTGATCCCGGAATCGCGCGCCGCGCTGGCCGACCGCTACGCGGAAATGTCGATTGCCACGCCGCTGGAACAGCTCTGTAACGACACGGTGGCACTGATGGTTGCCGCCGTTCAACAGCAGGAAACTCCAACCCCCGGGCAGCATTTCCTGCGTCCCGATCTCTACCTGCCAGAGTCGGTTTGACCGGGCGGGCAACACCGGTTTGCCTTGTACGTTTTGTACAAAACGTACGGCGTTTTCTGACTTTTGTACAAAACCCTCGGACCCGCGACCCCACCCCGTCAGGATGTGCCGACACCCGGTCGCCAGAACGCCCCGATCACGTCGGGGCCTTTGGGTCAAAACGGTCCACCACAGCCCTGACTGATACGTTTCATCTCATTTGGCAGAAAACCCTCTCTGCCGCCCTCTCAAACCCCCTCACGAATGAGAGGATTCGGGTTGCGGGGAATTGACCACGTGGCCCCTCTCGGCTCAGGTTTGCGCCAACATGTGCCGCGCTGAGGAGAGCGGCATGGATGTTTCGACGGTCCGGAAAGGCAGATAGGCATGGGCAAGACCCTGGATGTGATCACCATTGGCCGGTCCTCGGTGGACCTCTATGGCGCGCAGATCGGCGGGCGGCTCGAAGACATGGCGAGCTTCAACAAGTATATCGGCGGCTCGCCCACCAATATTGCCGCCGGGACCGCGCGACTGGGTCTGAAATCGGCGCTGATCACCCGTGTCGGGGATGAGCACATGGGCCGCTTCATCACCGAGGAATTGCGGAAAGAGGGCGTCGACACGCGCGGCGTGGTGACCGACCCGGAGCGCCTGACCGCGCTGGTGCTGCTGGGCATCCGGGATCAGGAACAGTTTCCGCTGATCTTCTACCGCGACAACTGTGCTGACATGGCGCTGTGCGAAGAGGACATCGACGAGGGGTTCATCACGCAGGCCCGCGCCGTTGTCGCCACAGGCACGCACCTCAGCCACCCGCGCACGGAGGCGGCGGTGCTGAAGGCGCTGAGGATCGCCCGCGAGAACGGGATGCAGACGGCGCTGGACATCGACTATCGCCCGAACCTCTGGGGGTTGGCCGGACATGGCGCCGGCGAGGAACGCTTTATCGCCTCGGACAAGGTGACGGAAACGCTGCAAAGCACGCTGCATCTGTTCGATCTGATCGTCGGCACCGAGGAAGAGTTCCACATCGCGGGGGGCACCACGGACACGATCCAGGCGCTGCGCAATGTCCGCAAGGTCTCGACCGCGACGCTGGTTTGCAAGCGGGGACCGATGGGCGCCGTCGCCTTTGCCGACGAGATCGCAGAGACACTGGACGAGGGCCAGAGCGGCCCCGGCTTTCCCATCGAGGTCTTCAACGTTCTGGGCGCGGGTGACGGCTTCATGTCCGGCCTGCTCAAGGGCTGGCTGACCGACCGGGACTGGCCCACGGCGCTGACCTATGCCAACGCCTGCGGCGCCTTCGCGGTCTCGCGCCACGGCTGCACCCCGGCCTATCCGTCCTGGGCCGAGCTGGAGTTCTTTTTGCAACGCGGCGTCAAGGAAAAGGCCCTGCGCAAGGACGCCGAGCTGGAACAGGTCCATTGGGCCACCAACCGCAAGGGCGACTGGTCGACCATGCGGGTCTTTGCCTTTGACCACCGGATGCAGATGGAGGAGCTGGACGGCGCCACGCCGGAAAAGATCGGCCAGTTCAAGTCTCTCTGCCTGGACGCCTGCGCGCAGGTCGCGAATGGGCAGCGCGGCTACGGGGTGCTCTGTGACAGCCGCCTGGGGCGCGATGCGCTCTACAAGGCCGCGGGCACCGGCCTGTGGATCGGGCGCCCTGTGGAATGGCCCGGGTCGCGCCCGCTGACACTGGAACCCGAGATCGGGCCGGATTTCGGCGGGCTGAACGAATGGCCGCTGGAACATGTGGTCAAGGTCCTGTGTTTCTACCATCCCGACGACCCGGCCGAGATGCGCGCCGAACAAGAGGCGACCGTGACCCGCCTGTTCCATGCCGCGCGCCGCAACCGGCTGGAATTCCTGCTGGAGGTCATCCCCTCGAAGGCGGGACCGGTCGATGACGAAACCACGGCGCAGGTGATCCGCCGGTTCTACGGCTTGGGCGTCTATCCCGACTGGTGGAAGGTGGAGCCGATGACCTCGGACGCGGCCTGGCAAAAGACGGTGCAGGCAATCGAGGAGAACGATCCCAACACCCGTGGTATCGTGGTTCTGGGCCTTGGGGCCGAAGAGGCGGCGCTGAAGGAAAGTTTCGAGGTCGCGGCGCGCTATCCGCTGGTAAAAGGCTTTGCCGTGGGCCGCACGATCTTTGCCGATGCGGCGAAGGCCTGGATGACGGGCGCCATGAGTGACGCGGACGCGGTGGCGCAGATGACGGACAATTTCGCACGCCTCTGCGGCCACTGGGATGCCGCACGCGGGGAGGACTGAGACATGACGACGATCCGACTGACCGCCGCACAGGCGTTGGTGCGCTATCTTTCGGCGCAGATGACCGAGGATGGCGAGAGGTTCCTTGCCGGCTGCTGGGGCATTTTCGGCCACGGCAATGTCGCCGGGCTGGGCGAGGCGCTGTACCAGGTACGGGAAGAGCTGCCCACTTTTCGCGGCCACAACGAACAGACGATGGCCCATTGCGCAATTGCCTTTGCCAAGCAGAGCGGGCGGCAGAGGGCCATGATGGTGACATCCTCGATCGGGCCGGGAGCGACGAACATGGTCACCGCCGCCGCGCTGGCGCATGTGAATCGCTTGCCGGTGCTGCTGGTGCCCGGCGATGTCTTTGCGGGCCGCGGCCCGGACCCGGTGCTGCAACAGGTCGAGGATTTCGAGGACGGCACCGTGTCGGCCAATGACTGTTTCCGCCCCGTCTCGCGCTATTTCGACCGGATCACCCGGCCCGAACAGCTGTTGACCGCCCTGCCCCGCGCGATGGCCACCATGACCGATCCCGCGCAATGCGGCCCCGTCTGCCTCGCCTTTTGCCAGGACGTGCAGACAGAGGCGTTTGACTACCCTGAAAGCTTTTTCGAGCCGCGCGTCTGGTATCGCCGCCGCATCCGCCCCGATCACCACGAGCTGCACCGGGTGGTGGAAAAGATCCGCGCCGCGAAACACCCGGTGATCGTCGCCGGGGGTGGCGTGCATTACGCGGAGGCCTGCGGCGACCTGCAGGGTTTTGCCGAGGCGCATAACATCCCGGTGGTCGAGACGCAGGCGGGCAAGTCGGCGCTGGCCTGGGATCACCCGCTGAACCTGGGCCCCGTGGGCGTGACCGGCGCGTCGTCGGCCAATGCGATCTGCGCCGAGGCGGACTTGGTGCTGGGCGTCGGAACGCGGTTTCAGGATTTCACCACCGGGTCCTGGACGGTGTTCAAGAACCCGGCTGCGACGCTGGTGAGCCTGAACGTCAACGCCTATGACGCGGTGAAACATGGTGCGCTGCCCCTGCAGGCGGACGCGCGCACCGGGCTGACGGACCTGGCGCTGGAACTGACCTCCTACCGGGCCGAGGATGTCCCGGCGCAGCTGAAACAAGACTGGTTCGCCGCCGTCGACCCGCTGACCGATGCGCCCGCCGATGGCAACGAACTGCCCACCGACCAACATGTGATCGGGGCGGTGCAGCGTGCCAGCGGGCCGGATACGGTGGTGATGTGCGCCGCCGGCACCATGCCCGGAGAGCTGCACAAGCTGTGGAAGGCCCCGCGCCCCGGCGCCTATCACATGGAATACGGGTTCTCCTGCATGGGCTACGAGATCGCCGGCGCGATGGGGATCAAACTGGCCCAACCCGGGCGCGACGTGGTCTGCATGCTGGGCGACGGCAGCTACATGATGGCCAACTCCGAGCTGGCGACAGCGGTCGCGATGGGGATCAAGATCACCGTGGTCGTGACCGACAACCGCGGCTTCGGCTGCATCAACCGGCTGCAGATGGGCACCGGCGGGGCCGAGTTCAACAACCTCTTCGACCACTCCAGCGTGGCGCAGAGCAACATCGATTTCGCCGCCCATGCGGCCAGCATGGGGGCGGCTGCGGTCCATGTTCAGACCATCGCCGAACTCGAAGAGGCTCTGAAACGGGCCGCCGACGCCACCGGTCCCTTTGTCGTGGTGATCGACACCGACCCTTACCCCAGCACACCGCACGGCGGTCACTGGTGGGACGTGGCCGTGCCCGAGGTCTCGCCCCGCGAGGAAGTGATGGAAGCCCGCAAGGGCTATGAGGCCCGGCTCAAGGAACGCACCTGACCCATGTTGCAGGCCGGGCCCCTGCCCGGCTTGCCCCGCCCCCAAGGGCCCCAAAGGAAAGACACGCCAATGATCCGCTACGGCACCAACCCCATCGCCTGGGCCAACGACGACGACCAGACGCTTGGCGCCCATATCCCCACCGACCAGATCCTGTCCGAGGCCGCCGAAATCGGGTTCGAGGGGATCGAGGGCGGCCACCGTTGGCCCTCCGATCCGCAGGCGCTCAAGGAGCTGCTGGGCAGCCACGGCCTTGTCCTGCCCTCTGCCTGGTATTCGCTGGAACTTTGCGCGCGCTCTGTCGAGGACGAGAAACAGGCAATTCAACCCCACCTGGACATGCTGAAAGTGAACGGTTGTACCGTCTGCATCGCGGCGGAATGTTCAAACACCGTGCATGGCTCGCAGGACACGCCCGTGTCGCAGCGCCCTCGGCTCTCGGCCCGGGACATGGCCGATTACGGCGCCCGGCTCGAAGAGATTGCACAGTTCACCGCCGAGCAGGGCCTGACGCTGGTCTATCACCATCACATGGGCACCATCGTCGAGAGCCCCGAAGACATCGACGCGCTGATGGCGGCCACCGGCCCCGCCACGCATCTGCTCTTTGACACCGGGCATTGCTTTTTCGGCGGTGGCGACCCGGCAGAGGTGCTGGCCCGCCACGCCGCGCGCGTGCGCCACTTCCACGCCAAGAACGTCCGAGAGGACGTCATGAACCAGGTCCGGGGCGAGGATCTGACCTTTCTCGAAGGCGTCCGCCGGGGTGTCTTTACCGTGCCCGGCGATGCCGAGGGCGCAATCGACTTTGCCCCCTGCCTGCAGATCCTGGCCGACACCGGCTATGACGGCTGGCTGGTGATCGAGGCAGAACAGGACCCGGATCTGCGCAACCCGGTGAAATACCAGACCCTTGGCCTGACGACGCTGCGGGACACGGCCCGCGCCACCGGGCTGGACAGGGGCTGACCCATGTTCGACGTCCAGCACCCCTTCTTCATCCCGCTCTGGCGCCGCATCGCAGTGGTGGCCGCCTGCCTGGGCTGGGCGCTGCTGGAACTCAGCTGGGGCAATCCCGGCTGGTCGATCCTGTTCGGCGCCATCGGGTCCTATTGCGCGCACCAGTTCTTTGTCGCCTTCGACGCCGAGGCGATCCGGAAGAAATACACCGACGAGGGAGGATCGTCATGAAAGATACGGCCTATTTCGACGTCACGTCCTGTGACCTTGCAGAATTCGCCCGGCTGACCGGGCAAAGCCTCTCTGCCTCGGACTTGCGGTTTGCCTCGGCGGTGGAGCAGAACGTGCCGGTCTATGACGTGGCCTCCTTGCAGGCAACGCTGGGCGATCCCGCCCAGCGCGCCGAACTGCTGGCGGAATGGGGCTTTGTCCTGGGCCAGTCGGCGGGTGTCCTGGCGCTGAAAGGCGCTTTTGCCGACACCGCCCCCATCGACGCGGCGACAGTGGTCTTTGAGAGCATCATCGCGCGCGAGAGCGAGGCCGGGCTGGGCGCGGGCGATCATTTCGCCAAGGCGGGGTCGAATGCGCGGATCTGGAATTCGCTGCAGAAACACTGCATGGAAGACCCGGAAGGCTTCGCGCTCTACTACGGCAATGCCGCGATTGCCGCCGTCTGCGAGGCCTGGCTGGGCCCCTTCTACCAGATGACGGCGCAAGTGAACCTGGTCCGCCCAGGCGGACAGGCGCAATCGGCGCACCGCGACTATCACCTTGGCTTTCAGACCGCCGAGGTGGCGGCGCGTTTCCCGGCGCATGTGCATGACCTGTCAGCGGTGATGACCCTGCAGGGCGCCGTGGCCCATTGCGACATGCCCATCGAAAGCGGCCCGACAAAGCTGCTGCCCTTCTCGCAGCTGTTCCGCCCCGGATACATGGCCTACCGGCGCGAGGATTTCCGCGACTTCTTTGAGGAACACTATATCCAGCTGCCGCTGGCAAAGGGCGATGCGGTCTTTTTCAACCCCGCGCTGTTCCACGCGGCGGGCGAGAACCGCAGCGGCGATATCGAGCGCATGGCGAACCTGCTTCAGGTCTCCTCGGCGTTTGGCCGGGCGATGGAGACTGTGGATCGCACGGCCATGTGCCGCACGCTCTACCCGGCGATCCAGGCGCTGCGCGCTGCGGGGCGATTGGGGGACGAGTCCCTTGCCGCCGCCGTGGCCGCCGCCGCCGAAGGCTATTCCTTTCCCACCAACCTCGACAGCGACCCGCCGCTGGGCGGGCTTGCCCCCGAAACCCAGAACGCCCTGTTCCACCGCGCCCTGTCCGAAGAGCTCTCGCCCGAGGCCTTTGCGCAGGCGCTTGCAGACCAGGACGCCCGCCGCCAGCCCTGACCCCAGGAAGGACAAGATGACCCAGCTTCTCCGCAAACCCACCGGCACCAGCGGCAAGGTCCACGAGATCACCGTGAACAATGCCCGCACCTCGGAAAGCCCTGACTGGGGCTATGTCGGCTTTGACCTGTGGCGGCTGACCGCCGACCAGCGCGCCGAAGGCCAGACCGGCGACCGTGAGGTGATCCTGGTGCTGGTCGAGGGCAAGGCGCATATCAGCGGCGGCGGCCAGGACTTCGGCGAGTTGGGCGCGCGCACGAGCGTCTTTGACCGCCTCCCGCCGCACGCGGTCTACCTGCCTGCGGGCAGCGACTGGACGGCAACGGCCACCACGGCCTGCACTCTGGCCGTCTGCTCGGCGCCCGCCACCGCCGACTACCCGGCAGCGCAGATCGGTCCCGGGGGCATCGACCTAGTGGAACGCGGGCGTGGCACCAACACGCGCTACATCCACCCCATCGCAATGGAGGAACGCGACGTGGCCTCCTCGCTCCTGGTGACAGAGGTCTACACGCCGTCCGGACACTGGTCCTCCTACCCGCCGCACCGGCATGACGAAGACAACTTCCCCGAGATGACCTATCTCGAGGAAACCTACTACCACCGGCTGAACCCGGCGCAGGGCTACGGCCACCAGCGGGTCTTTACCGAGGACGGCTCGCTGGATGTCACGGTGTCGGTCAAGGACCACGACGTGATGCTGGTGCCGAAAGGGCATCACCCCTGCGGCGCGCCCTATGGTTACGAGATGTATTACCTCAACGTCATGGCCGGCCCGATGCGCAAGTGGCGGTTCCAGAACCACCCCGATCACGACTGGATCGCCCGGCGCGACGCCTGAGGCGCCCGGCCACAAGGTGGCTTTCGAGTATTTTCAGAGAGAAGAAACCAGGGTCCGGAGCCAAGGTTTCTTCTCTCTCCAAATACCTCCGGGGGAGTCGCGCGTAGCGCGACGGGGGCAGCGCCCCCACCTCCGAGGGCGGGACCGGGTGCTGCCGCCGCGCCAGGGCGTAGGGCGGGGTTTACCCCGCCGTCCCACCGTCAGGGCAGCAGCTTGCCCGGGTTCAAAATCCCCTCCGGGTCCAGCGCCGCCTTGATCGCCCGCATCACCTCGAGCGCCACGGGATCCTTGCGCCGCGCCATGGAGGGGCGCTTGGCCAGGCCGATGCCATGTTCGGCGGAAAACGATCCGCCGAGGCCCAGAACCACGTCCTCCACCGCCTGCATCACCGCGTCCTTCTGGCCAGCGTCGCCGATCCAGACCGGGTAATGCACGTTGCCATCGCCGAGGTGAGAGACGACGACCGGCTGGGCGGCGGGATCGATCTGGGCCAACCGTGCGCCGGCCTGTTCCAGGAAGGTTTCGACCTTGTCGAGGGGCACCGAGATGTCGTTGTTGACCAGCGGCACATGCGACAGGGACACCTCGGCCGCCGCCTCGCGCAGCGCCCACATGGCCTCGCGCTGCGCGTCGCTTTGGGCGACGACGGCGTCCAGAACCGCGCCCTCTTCCAGCATCTCGCCCAGGACCTCTTCGAGGTAGCCGGCGATCGGCACCTCCCCGTCGGGACCGACCTCGGCGTCGCGCGGGGCGGTGGCGCCCAGTTCGACAAGGATCGTCACCTCATGGTCGCTGTCGAGGACCGGCCGCGCCTCGGGGTGCATCCGCGCGTATTGCTGAATGTAAAATCGCGACATGAATTCAAAGGCCTCGACCGCGCCGCCGGTCACGTCCTGCAGTCGATTCAACACCTCCAGCGCCCCCGACAGCGAGTCCGTTGCCACCATCGCGGTGGCATAGGCGCGCGGCTGCGGCACCAGTTTCAGCACCGCCCGGGTGATGACACCCAGCGTCCCCTCGGAGCCGATCAGCAGGTGGCGCAGGTCATAGCCGGTGTTGTTCTTGTGCAGTTCCGACATCAGGTCGACCACGCGGCCATCGGCCAGCACCGCCTCCAGCCCCAGCACCAGGTCCCGGGTGTTGCCGTAGCGCAGAACATTGGACCCGCCCGCGTTGGTGGCGAGAATGCCGCCGATCCGGGCAGAGCCCTTGGCGCCGAAGGTCATCGGAAAGCTCAGCCCCTCGGCCTCTGCGGCGGCGTGCAGATCGCTGAGGATCACGCCCGCCTCGACCACCGCCAGCCTTGCGGGGGCGCGGATCTCCTCGATCCGCGTCATCCGGTCGAGCGAGAGCATCACCGCCCCCTCGCCCGAGGTTCCGCCCGCCAGCCCGGTATGGCCCGAGACCGTCACCACCGGGACCCGGTCCGCATGGGCCGCGCGCAAGACGGCGGCGACCTCTGCTGTGCTGCGGGGGCGTGCCACGCAGAGCGGCGTCCAGGCATATTGTCCGGTCCAGTCACGCGACCAGGCGGCCATGTCCTCGCCGGTCAGGACACCGGCCGCGTCCAGCTCGGCGCGCAGCGTCTCGACAAGGCTCATTGCGGCACCTCGAAAGTCAGCGAGGCCCAGAGGCTTTCCCAGGCCGGGTCCTTGTCGTCCTCGATCTCCAGTTCGCGCATGACCACGGCATCGACCAGGTAGAAATGCCCCGGCTTCACCTCGACCGTCGCGCGCCCCTTGTCGTCGGTTCGGTAAAGGCGGATCGTCACCTCGCCCGCCGGGTCCCGTTCGAACAGTTCCACCTGAACGTCCACGCGCGGCGCGCCCTGGTAGAGTACGCGCACCGGCAGGCCGCCGGAGAGGTCGTCAGTGTAGGGGTTCGCCTCGGCCACGATCTCGGTCAGGAGCCCCACCTCGCGGTCAGCGCCCGTACCATCACCCAATGCCACCAGGCTCTTGGCGTGGCGGGAATAGCGTTCGCGCACGCGTTCCTGGCCCAGCCCCCGTTCAAGGTGCCGGTCAAGCGCCCAGGTGAAATCCTTGTGCTCGACGAAGGTGAGGAATTTTTCCCACTCGGTATAGGTCAGGCTGTAGTCGCGGGTGACATGCACGATTGTCGCCAGCCCCGTGCCCTCGGGCACCATGTTCAGCGCGGGTTTATCGCCCAACCGCCCCTCGACAGGTTCGACCCCTGCGGAGGTCACTATATCGAAGCGTTTGAAGTTGCGGGGGTTGTAGCTATAGGTCGCGCCCTTCAGCTTTGTTCCGACGAGGGTCTGCGCCAGGACAGGCGCTTCGTCGGGGATCACGAAGCCCTCAGGCTCGATCCAGAATTCATGAGCCGACAGCGGCCCGGCCAGCAGGGCCAGGACCCAGGTCAATCGCAACATCCGGCGCTCCTTTGTGCCTTTTGCCGCAATCTAGCGCCCTGCCACGTCAACGCAACGGGATCAGGCCGCGCCGCGCAGCCTTGTTTCCATTTCGCCAGCCAGTTCGGCCACCCGCTTGCGGAACCGTTTGTCCATGCCGCCGCGCGCCAGTTTCATCGATTGCAGGAACAGACGGGCCGACAGGGTCCGCGCGGCCATGACCGTGGTCACGTTGATCCGGGTGCGCGTGGGCGACAGCGCCACGACATCCAGCGTCAGCTTTATGTCCAGCCCACCCGACAGGGTGTCAAAAACCATCCGCTCCGGCGGCTGGTAGTCGGTCAGGGTGATCGCGGCCGCGCGCCGCTTGCCGCGAAACTGGAACGCCACGTCCCAGGCCATCCCAGCGCCCGGACCATCCCCGGTGCGGGTCACGTCCAGGCCGCGCCGCATGGCCTGCCGTTCGATGGTGTCGAAATCCGCCATCATGGCAAAGACCCGGTCCTGCGGGGCTTCGATATCTTCGCGTGCCGTGAGTTCCATCTGCCTGCTCTTGCCTCATCTTGTCCGGCTGTTTTCGGCACCCTACCCCAAGCCGCGTCTCAGTCCAATCTATCCGCCATCCAGTTAAGCAACATGAAATGCGCGATGGCGCCCTTGCGCGCGGGCAGCAACCCTTCGCGCAGGCCCGCCGCCGCCTCGGCCACCTCTTCGCGGGTGACCCAGATCGCGTCTTCAAGCTCTGCCGGGTCCACCGTGATCTCGTCGCTCAACGCCTCGCCGTGGCAGCCGAACATCAGCGAGGCCGGAAAGGCCCAGGGCTGGCTGGCAAGGTAGCGGACAGGGCCGACGCGGATGCCCGCCTCTTCCCAGGTCTCGCGCCGTACCGCGGCCTCGATCGTCTCGCCCGGTTCGACGAAACCGGCGAGGCAGGAATACATGCCGTCGGGCCAGCCCGGAGAGCGGCCCAGCAAACAGCGGTTGCCCCGGGTGATCAGCATGATCACCACCGGGTCCGTGCGCGGGAAATGCTGCCCGCCGCAGGCCGGGCAGATCCGGGTCCAGCCGGCCTGGTGCATCTCGGACTCGGCGCCGCAACGCGAGCAGAACCGGTGACTGCCGTGCCAGCCGTGCACCGCCTTGGCCGTGGCCGCCAATTCGGCGTCGCGTGGCGTCAGCCGGGTCATGATCCGGCGCAGCTCGGCAAAGCGGGCCTCGGGACAGCTGGGGTGGCTGTATTCGCTGGGATCGAGAAAGCTCGCCTGTGCTTCGGCGTCGAATTCCGGTGGGGTCCAGCCCGAAATGTCATGCGAGAAGACCGCCGCGCCCTCTTCACGACCCAGAAGGATCGGTGGGCTGCCGGCCTCGGCCAGGATCGGGTGATCCAGAGGCAGGCGCATGGCCTCCATCATTCCCTCACCCGTGACCAGCGGCTTGCCGCGCCAGATGAGGATCGTGCGCGCCCGCGCGTCCTGCATCGCGGCGGCAAGCGCACCGATGTCGCCCCGGATCTCTGCCGCGCGATCCAGCCCGGATCCCCCGAATGTCACCTCTTCCGCGTGCCGCATCCTGTCCCCCGTTCCAGCGCCCCGCACATTTGCCCGCCCGGGACCGGGATGCAAACCCAAAGCCGGTGCGATTTCCCCCAGGTAAGCCCATCGCGGTCCGAAAGAATCGTGCTAGCGTCACATCACTGTTGGAATTTCCGGATCAAACCCGTCATGCAGCCAAACTTTGGGAAAAACCATGTCACAGTCCTTTGATGCACGTCTCACGCGGCGCCAGTTCCTTGCCAGCTCCACCGCCGGGGCCGCCCTGATCGTCTTGCATCCCTATTCGGCCCATGCGGCGGCCAACCAGGCGCATCTGCGCATCATGGAAACCACGGACATCCACGTCCACGTCCACCCTTACGACTATTACGCCGACAAGCCGCGCGACACCGTCGGCCTGTCGCGCACCGCCTCGATCATCGAGGGCATCCGCGCCGAGGCGACCAACACCATGTTGCTGGACAATGGCGATTTCCTGCAGGGCAACCCGATGGGCGATTACATCGCCTATGAACGCGGCATGAAAGAGGGCGACATGCACCCGGTCGTGACCGCGATGAACACGCTGGGCTTTGACGCGGCCACCATCGGCAACCATGAGTTCAACTACGGCCTCGACTTCCTGATGAAGAGCATGGCGGGCGCCGATTTCCCGGTGGTCCTGGCGAACATCGCCAAGTCCCAGGGCGCGACCGCGCGCGAGGACGAGACGCTGTTCAAACCCTATGTCATCCTCGACCGGATGCTGACCGATGGCGCTGGCGAGACCCATCCGATAAAGGTGGGGGTGATCGGCTTTACCCCGCCGCAGGTCATGAACTGGGACCGCAAGCATCTGGATGGCAACGTGACCGCCCGCGACATCGTCGAGACGGCGAAATCCTACGTCCCCGAGATGCTGGAACAGGGGGCGGAAATCATCGTGGCCCTGTCGCACTCGGGCATCGGGTCCGCCGATCACACGGACGGCATGGAGAACGCCAGCGTTCCGCTGGCCGGGGTCGAGGGCATCGACGCGGTCATGACCGGACATTCGCACCTTGTCTTCCCCTCGCCCACCTATGCCGATTTCGCCGCCGTCGACGCGGACAAGGGCACGATCCACGGCAAGCCCGCGGTCATGGGCGGCTTCTGGGGCTCGCACATGGGGCTGATCGACCTTCTGCTGGAACGCGACGGCAACACCTGGCGCGTGGTCAACACCATGTCCGAGGCGCGCCCGATCTCGAAACGCAACGAGGACCGGTCCATCACCGCGCTTGTGGACGATTACCAGCCGGTGATCGACGCGACACAAAAGGAGCATGAGGAAACCCTGGCCTACGTCCGCCGTGCCGTGGGCCAGACCTCGGCGCCGCTGCACAGTTATTTCGCGCTGGTGGCCGACGATCCCTCGGTCCAGATCGTTTCGATCGCGCAGAAATGGTACATCGAACAGATGATGCAGGGGACCGAGTACGAGGGCCTGCCGATCCTGTCGGCCGCCGCCCCCTTCAAGGCCGGGGGCCGGGGCGGACCGGAGTATTACACCGACGTCGCGACGGGCGCCGTGGCGATCAAGAACGTCGCCGACCTCTACCTCTATCCCAACACCGTGCGTGCCGTGAAGGTGACGGGTGCACAGGTCAAGGACTGGCTGGAACGTTCGGCGGGGATGTTCAACCAGGTCGACCCGGGCGCAACCGATGCACCGCTCCTGAACCCCTCCTTCCCGTCCTACAACTTCGACGTGATCGACGGCGTGACCTACCAGATCGACCTCAGCCAACCGTCGAAATTCGGCCCCAAGGGCGCGTTGGAAAACCCGGACGCCAACCGCATCGTCAACCTGATGTTCAACGGCGAGCCGGTGACGGCGGACATGGAATTCGTGATCGCCACCAACAACTACCGCGCCTCGGGCGGCGGAGATTTCCCCGGCGCCAAGGGCGACACGGTTATTTTCGAGGCGCCCGACACCAACCGCGACGTGATCGTGCGCTACATCGTCGAACAGGGCACCATCAACCCCTCCGCCGATGCCAACTGGTCCTTCAAACCGATGGAGGGCACCACGGTCCTGTTCGAGACCGGCCCCAAGGCGCGCGACTATGCCGATGACGTCAAGGGCGTGACCATCGAGGACGCGGGCGAAGGCGCCGACGGCTTCGCGCTGTTCCGCATACAGCTGTAAGACCACGACACGAAACGTTATGGCGGGCGGCTTACGGGCCGCCCGTTTTCCGTCTAGGCCTTGGCCGAAAATGCGCGAACCGGAAAACCAGATGCCCTATGATGCCGTGATCTTTGACCTGGACGGAACGCTGGTCGATACCGAAAGCCTTGCTTTCGTCACCGGGCGCCGGGTGCTGGCCCGCCACGGCGCCGACCTTACAGAGGCGATTTTTCTGCAGCTGGTCGGCACCGCCAATGACACCGGACGCGCGATCCTGGAACAGCATTTCGGCGCGTTGGATTTCGACGCGATCCACGCCGACTGGCTGGAAGAGGACTGCCGCCGGACGGATCAGGGCATCCCGCTCAAACCCGGCGCGATCGACCTGCTGGACCGGCTTGCGGCGCAGGCAACGCCGGTGGCCATCGCCACATCGTCGCGCCGCGCCTCTGCCACACACAAGCTGGCGCAATCCGATCTTGCCCGGCGGTTCGAGGTAGTCGTCACCCGCGATTGTGTGAACCTGCCCAAACCGGCACCCGAACCCTACCTGCTGGCCGCCAGCCGGTTGGGTGCGGACCCGCGCCGCTGCCTTGTCTTCGAGGACAGCAACACCGGCGCGGAGGCCGGATTTGCCGCCGGTATGACCGTGGTGCAGGTGCCCGACCTTGTGCCCCCGTCGGGGCGGCACGCGCACCACCTGGCCGATGACCTGCTGCAGGGGGCAGAGCTGGCGGGCCTGCTCTGACGCGCTTGCGCAGAGCCGCGCGCTCGCCTACTCCATCAGGCAACCAGGTCACACAATGGAACCGCCATGTATCGTTTTCTTCTCGGCATGATCGTCATGGCGCTGATCGGCGCCTATCTCACCAAGCCCGGTCCAGAGGCCGCCGAGGCGGAATTGCGGCGCCAGGTTCAACTGACCGTCGCGAACGAGGAGCTGGACGGCAAGTCCGGCCTGGACGCGGCGGCGCTGTTGCTGTGCCGGGCCGATAACCGCGCCTGTACCGATCTGCTGATGTCGGGCATCGACCTGACCTATGAGGACCGCTACCTCTATGCGCGGATCGACATCAAGGGCTACAAGATGACGGCCACCTGCTACGGTCTTTATACCCGGTTCTTCTGCCCCGGCGGGCTGAGCCGCGAATAGGCTGACGCGGGGCCGTGTCCGCCATTGCACGACGGGAGCGGGCCACATAGCTGTGTGACTGCAGGCTGCCGCGATGACGACGGTAGGACACCAACCAAAAGGCCAGTAATGAGTATTTCAATCCCAGTATCCAGGGCCTGCGCGGCCCTGACTGCCGCTCTGTCCCTGTCGCTTGCCGCCGGCACGGCATTCGCGGATGACCCTGCCGCGGGTGTGCGGACACTCACCGTCCCCTCGGCGGAGCGCGGGACAGAGCTGGACGTCACGGTCTGGTATCCCGCGGCAAGCGGCGGCAGCCCCGTCACGCTGGGCGAAACCCTGTTTTTCCAGGGCACCGCCTCCCTGCAAGGCGCGCCGATTGCGCCCGGCCAACATCCGGTGATCCTGCTGTCGCATGGCGCGGGCCTGGGCGGACGCCCTTCGGCGGCAAGCTGGCTTGCCGCCCCGCTGGCCGAGGCCGGGTTCATCGTCGCCGCCCCCACCCATCCCGGCAACACCGGGCCAGAGCGGTCGGCGGAACAGACAATGAAGCTGTGGCAACGCCCGGCAGACCTGTCGCGCGCGCTGGACGCGTTGCAAGCGGCGCCGGATCTGCAGGCCCATGCCGATCCGGACAGGATCGGTGCCCTGGGCCTGTCGATGGGCGGCAACAGCGCCCTGGGGCTGGCCGGTCCCCGGCTCGACCCGGAACTGTTGGCCGGGTATTGCGACGCCGAGGACCGCAACCCCTCGCTTTGCGCCTGGGTCCGGATGAGCGGCGTCGACCTGCACGCGATGGACATGTCGGTGGCGGGCCGCGACAACTCGGACGATCGGATCGGCTTCGTCATGGCGATAGACCCGGCCCCGGCGGATGTCTTTGCGGCGGACAGCCTGGCAGAGGTGGCGGTGCCGGTCGCGCTGGTGAACCTGGGCCAGGAAGCCGACATTCCCGCGACGCTGCGGGCGGCACCGCTGGCACAGGGCATCCCCGGGGCCGATTACGCGGTGATCGAGGGCGCCACCCACGCCGACATGTTCCCCGCGTGCAAGCCGGGCGCCGCCGAAACGGCACTGGCGCAGGGCATCGAGGACCCGATCTGTCCCGACGGCACCGGCCAGCCCCGCGCTGACCTGCACGCGCAGATGATCGAGATGGTCACATCCGCCTTTACCCAGGCCTTCGACAAGGTCGAGTGAGGCCGGGTCCGCGCCGTTACAGATACGCCTGGTAAAGCTTGACCTTGAGCCCGCCGAAACTCACCGGCGGGCCGGCTGTCAGGTCAAGGCCCGTGGCCTTGGCCAGCCCGCCGTCAGAGGTCACCATGCCCAGCCGCCAGCCCGCAAACCGGTCCCGCAAGACGGCGCCAAGACTGCCATAGAGCGCAAACAGCAGCTTGCGGTTGCCGATCCGCGCGCCATAGGGCGGGTTCACCATGACCAGCCCCGGCGGCCCCTCGGGCCGCTGTAGATCGCTGATCGCCGCGCGGGTAAAGGTGCAGAGGTCGGCCACCCCGGCCCGGTCCGCATTGGCCTGGCTCATCCGGATCGCCCCGTCATCCCGATCCGACCCGAAGAACCGGGCGCCGACCTCGCGCCGCACCTGCTGCGGCGCCTCCGGCACAGGGATCGCCAGACGGTCGAGGGCAAAGCTCCGCGCCCGGCCCGGCGCCAGCCCGGCGGCGATTTCCGCCGCCTCGATGACAAAGGTGCCAGAGCCGCACATCGGGTCCACCACCGGCCCTGTCCCGTCATAGCCGCAGGCGCGCAGGAACAGCGCCGCCAGCGTCTCGCGCATCGGGGCCTTGCCCACCTGCTGCTTCAGGCCCCGCCGGTGCAGCGGCTCTCCCGAGGTATCGACCGAGAAAACCGCCAGGTCGTCCTCGATCCGCAGCATGATCCGCACCGCCTCGTCCGAGGCCTCTTTCAGAACTGGCGCCCCCACCGTCTCGGCGATGGCGCCTTCGACGCGCTGCCGTGCGGCACGGTCGTGATAGATCTTGGAATTCCGGCAGGTCACTTCGACACGCACCGGGACATCGGCCCGCAAGACCGCGCCCCAGTCCAGTTTCCGCGCCCGTTTGTCCAGTTGCGCCAGATGCATCGCCCGGAAGCTGGCAAAGCGCGCCAAGACACGCCCGGCGCCACGCAATTCCCGGTTGGCCCGCGCAACCTCGGCCCAGCCGCCCTGAAAGGTCACGCCGCCCGGCACCTGCGCAGGCTGCGCGAATCCCGCCGCGCGGACCTCGTCCAGCAGGAGCGGTTCCAGCCCCGGCGGCACGCTTGCGAAAATCTCGAATGTCTCATCCATCCCGCCCTCATAAACGCAGCGCGCGGCAAACGGGAGAGTGCATCGCACCCCATTGCAAAATCCGCGCCGGGGTCTTAGATAGACGGTCGAGAGGTTGTGCGGGCAAGCGCCTCGCCAACCCGGTCAGGTCCGGAAGGAAGCAGCCGTAACGAGCCCCGCTTGGGTCGTTACAATCTCTCACCTCAATCGGCCCGGTGCGCAAGCGCCGGGCCGTTGCCTTTCCAACCCGACCGAAAACAGGAAAATCAGCCCGACCGGGCGTGTCTCACGAAGGGCACCGGCTCACGCTCGGCCTTGAGCGACCAGTTGCGCTGCCAGGATTCGAGAAAGGCCCCCCGCTGGACCGAGTGCAGACGCGCCTCGGCCTCGTCCGGGGCCTCGCCCGCCTCGATCATCAGCCTCAAGGCCATCATGCCCGACCGGCCCTTGCCGTCACGGCTATGGAGCATGACGCGCCCACCGCCCAAAAGCGCCTTGCGCACCTGGGTGCTGACCTTTGGCCAGGCCTCTTCGACAGTGGCATTGGGCGCCTCGCCGCGCTTGATCGGCATATGCACCCAGCGCGTGCCCTTGTCCTGAACGTCCTGGCCCAGGGTCTTGGCCCCGGCCTCCAGCATCTCGACATGGCTGACGAGCGAGATCACCATCGCCGGACGCCAGCTGGACAGGTGTTCGAGATCGCCGCGATAGTCGCCCCCGGCGCCGGGCAGCTGGGAAAAGGCGACGATGCCGCCCCCCACGGGCAGGACATGCAGAACGACAGGTCCGGCGGTGCCGGCTGCTTTCTGCTCATCCTCGACCATGCGATGTCTCCCCAATCGGCAGCGACGGTGCCGACGACCGCCCCCACGGTCGCGGATTTCCGCCACCGGGGATAATACACGCCTGTCCGGACCGGCCTAGCGATTCGGACAGGCCAACCCGGGCAATCCCCACCAGAGTCGGGCACTTGCGGCCAATTTTTCACGTAGTGCGTTCAGAATGCCACGGAAAGGCCCGCGCCCGAAGGCGCAGCCCGGCTCAGACCACCTGCCCGGGATGCGACTCGGCCCAGTCCTCCAGGAAGGCGCGAATGTCCTCGCGTCCGGCAAAGCCGATCTCGCGCCGAGGCAGGGCGACGCCGTGAGCCAGCGCCATTTCGAGACAACCGATGTGATCGCGGCTGTCGCGGTCAGGCGCATTCTCGGCCCCGTGCAGGATGGTGGACAGCAGCGTGCCGCCATAGCCATTGACGTGGGACAGGTCGGGTTTCAGCCGCAGAAAGAACCCCATCACATCGGGCAGCCCCTCCCAGCCCGCCGCCTGCACCGGGGTGATCCCCAGGCCATCCGGCAGATCCCAGGGCAGACCCAGCGCCACAAGCCGTTCCAGCACCGGCAGCCGGTCCGGCAGGTGCAGCGTCTCGCGCAGGATGTTGGCATATGCGGCGGGTAGGCGCGCCGGGTCGATGTATTCGCCCGGGCTGTCCTGCCCCTCGGCGGCGCGGGCCAACAGGCTCTCCTCGCGGCTGAGCGGGGTCGCCGCTCCGCGCGCCTCGATCGCCTCGGCCACGGCGCGGTTGCCATGCACGCGGGCAAAGGCATAGGCCGTGGCGCCCAGGTATCTGTGGCTCGGGTCGGCACCCGCCTCAAGCAGCATGTCCACCATGCGCCGGTCGCATCCACGACGGGCCGCCTGGTGCAAGGCAGGCACGACCCAGGGCGCTTCGCCACCCACCTCTTCGGGGTTGAAGTCATCCGGCCGCGCGCCATGCGCCAGCAGCATATCGACCGCTTCGCGATCATGGAAATCCATTGCCCGCAGCAGCGCGTTGGTGCCACGCGGATCGGCCCCGGCCTCCAGCAACATCCGCAAGCCGTCATGATGGCCCAGTTCGGTGGCGTGATAGAGCGACTCGTTGTCGTTCGGGTCGGCGCCGTGATCCAGCAGCCAGCGGGCCAGAACCATGTTGTCCGCGTGACCGATTGCCCCGTAAAGCGCCGACAGCAGGTGATCCTCGCCCTCGGCGGCGGGAAAGCCGTCGTTCACATCGGCCCCATGCGCCAGCAACAGGTCCGCCACCGCCAGCATGTCGGTTTCCAACTCGGGGCGGGCCTTGATCCAGCGAGAATAGGCCAGGTGCAGGATCGGGCGGCGCGGGCCCAGGGTCCGCGTGGCAAGGCCCGGATCGCGGGCCAGTGCCGCAGCCACCGCCTGACGCCGGTAAAGCGCGCATTCCAGGCCAAAGGCCCCATCGGCAAGGTCCGGCGTATCGGTCAACAGCGCCTCGGCAACCGGGGTCTGGCCGTGAAACAGCGCGATCTTCAGCCGCTGCAGTTTCGCGGCGCGGTCCAGCCCCGTCGTCTCGGCGGCGAGTTTCAGGCGCGGCCAGCTGGCAAAACCGTTTTCCTGCGCGATCACATGCAGGAAATCGGCCCGCCGCAGGCTGTCGGGATCGCGCATTGGCGGGTGCTGTTGCACGCGCTGCACGGCCCAGACCTCACGTGCGATATAGGCACGGTGCAGGCGCTTGGCCTCAAAGCGAAGGCAATCGAGCGAAAGCTCGGTCATGATCGGGTTCCTCCGTCACGGCCCGCGATCCGCCAAGTCGGGCCAGAGAAAACCATATGATCGGTGGTCTTCCGTATCGGCCGGCGCAGGTGCTTTCCGCGGATCAGGAGGCCCCCGGCAAGCGGCCTGTCCAAGATGTGCCGCGTCACCGCGCGGAAATCAAGCCACTCCTGCGCTCTTGCGGTCAGAGGGCGGTGGACGGCCCGGCGCGCAGCGCTTACCTTGGCCGCGAGACCAGACAGGACCCCCATGACCGACGCCCCCGCCTACCAGGTGCTCGCCCGCAAGTACCGCCCCGAGACCTTTGCCGATCTCGTCGGGCAGGACGCGATGGTGCGCACGCTGAAAAACGCCTTTGCCGCCGACCGTATCGCCCAGGCCTTTATCATGACCGGCATCCGCGGCACCGGGAAAACGACCACCGCGCGGATCATCGCCAAGGGCATGAACTGCATCGGTGAGGACGGCAACGGCGGGCCGACGACCGAGCCCTGCGGGAAATGCGAACATTGCGTGGCGATCATGGAAGGCCGCCATGTCGACATCCTGGAAATGGACGCCGCCAGCCGGACCGGCGTGGGCGACATCCGCGAGATCATCGACAGCGTGCACTACCGGGCGGCCAGCGCGCGCTACAAGATCTACATCATCGACGAGGTGCACATGCTGTCCAAGAGCGCGTTCAACGCGCTCTTGAAGACGCTGGAAGAACCGCCGGCCCATGTGAAATTCATCTTCGCCACGACAGAGATCCGGCAGGTGCCCGTCACGGTGCTATCCCGCTGCCAGCGGTTCGACCTGCGCCGGATCGAACCCGAGGACATGATCGGCCTCTTGCGCAAGATCGCCAAGGCCGAAGAGGCCGAGATCACCGAGGAGGCGCTGGCGCTGATTACCCGCGCCGCCGAAGGCTCGGCCCGCGATGCGACCTCACTGCTGGACCAGGCGATTTCCCACGGCGCCGGAGAGACCACCGCCGAGCAGGTGCGCGCCATGCTGGGCCTGGCCGACCGGGGACGGGTCATGGACCTGTTCGAACGCATCATGCGCGGCGACGCGGCGGGCGCTTTGGAGGAATTGTCGGCGCAATATGCCGATGGCGCCGACCCGCTGGCGGTCCTGCGCGACCTGGCCGAGCTGACGCACTGGATCTCCGTGGTCAAGATCACGCCGGAGGCCGCCGACGATCCCACCGTCTCGCCCGATGAGCGCGGGCGCGGACAAGCCTTTGCCGATGGCCTGGGGATGCGCGCCTTGGCCCGCGCCTGGCAGATGCTTCTGAAGGCGATCGAGGAGGTCGCGAACGCGCCTTCTGCGATGATGGCCGCCGAGATGGCGGTGATCCGGCTGACCCATGTGGCCGAGGGCCCCTCGCCCGAGGAACTGATGCGCAGGCTGCAGGACAGCCCACCACCGCCCGCGCCGAACGGCGGCCCCGGCGGCGCGCCCGCCGGTCCCGCTGGCGGCATGACGCATGCACCGCAGGCCCATGCACCGCGTGGTGGCGGCGCCCCCGGTGGTGGCACGGTGACCGCCCTTGCCGCCGAGGCCGTCGAGGCGCTGGCCCGCTACCCCACCTTCGACCATGTGCTTGAACTGATCCGCGCCAATCGCGACGTCAAACTTCTGGTCGAGGTCGAAGGGTCGGTGCGGCTCGCCGCCTATCAGCCTGGCCGGATCGAGTTCACCCCGACGGACAATGCCACCCCCGATCTGGCCCAACGGCTTGGCGCGGCGCTGCAACGCTGGACGGGCAACCGCTGGGCGGTGATCCTGGTCAACGGTTGCGAGACGCCAACGGTGGTCGAACGCCGCGATGCCGCCGAATTGGCGCTCAAGGCCGAGGCGCAGGAACACCCCCTGGTGCAAGCCGCGCTGGCGGCCTTTCCCTCTGCGAAAATCACGAACATCCGCACCGCGCAGGAGGCGGCGACCGAGGCATTGGAAGAAGCCCTGCCAGAGGTCGAGGACGAATGGGATCCCTTCGAGGAATGACGCACCTATTCGCCGCTCACACCGCCTGACGACGCGCCAGCGGCTTGTTCATTGGCGCCGTGGCTGCGATATGTAGACCAAGCATTCTTTTCACCGCGCCATCAGGTCGGCGGTCCATCTACTCGGGAGACAGAACATGCTGAAAGGTTTGGGCGGGCTTGGCGACATGGCCAAGATGATGAAACAGGCGCAGGAAATGCAGGCCAAGATGGCCGAGATGCAGGAAGAGCTGGCCAGCATGACCGTGACCGGCGAATCCGGTGCCGGCCTGGTCAAGGCGACCGCCACCGCCAAGGGCGAGCTGACGGGCCTTGAAATCGACCCCAGCATCTTTGTGCCCTCGGAAAAGGAAGTGGCCGAGGACCTGATCCTGGCCGCGATCAAGGACGCACAGGCCCGCGCCAGTGAGCGCGCCCAGTCCGAGATGCAGAAACTGACCCAGGAAATGGGCCTGCCCGCCGACATGAAACTGCCGTTCTGATCCATGACGGGGCGGGTTCGGGATCTGCTGCGCGGCGGGCTCGCCTGCCTTGGCCTGCTTGCCGCCGCGGCCCCGGCCGTGGCGCAGGACTGGGCCACGCGCGATCTCTGCTTTCCGCCCTGGATCGAGATCCACGACGAGGTCTTTGCCCCCGAGGGCCGGGCCGAACTGGAGGCGCGCGCCGCCGCGATCCCCAATGCCACCGGGCGGTTCTGGCGCATCATGGCGCCGGATGGCGCTGTCTCTTACCTCTGGGGGACGATGCACAGCAGCCACCGCAGCGTGCTGGACCTGCCCGATACGGTGCGCAAGGCGCTGACCGGCGCGGACCAACTGGGCCTGGAGATCGACCCGACCTTTCCGGACCGTGAAAGCCATGACGCCTACATGCGCGGCGACGATGTCTATCGCGCCGACGGCTCGGTCACGGCCTACCGCGATCTGGAGCTGCCGGAACGGTTCGAACAGCATCTTGTGACCCGACTGGGCGCTCTGGGCTGGTCGCGCGACGCCCTGCCGGAACTCAAGCTGGGCACCCTGGCCGAACTTCTGCTCTATGACCCTTGCGAGGATTTCTCTGCCGGGGTCCTGCCCTCTCAGGACAGCTATCTGCAGACGCTCGCCCATATCGAGGGCATCCCCGTCCTGCCGCTGGAAAACAGCGACCGCCTGTCGGCCAAGCTGAACACCCCCGGAAACGAGGATCTGGCCCGAGCGATCATCGGCACCTACGCCGTCTACCTGTTGCCCGGCGCCACGCCAGAGGCCCGCGCCTCTGCGCTGGCGTTGTACCGGACCGGCCAGGTCGGGCTGATGATGGCCTGGGACAAGGCACAGGTCACCGCCGCGCTCGGCAACGAGGGGCCCGCGCTCTATGCCCGGATGACCGACTACCTGGTGAATGAACGCAACGAGGATTTCGTGAACGCCGCCCGCGATGCGCTGACCCGCGGCGGGGTCTTCATCGGGGTCGGCAATTTCCACCTGCCCGGCGAAAACGGCATGATCGAACTGCTGCGGGCCGAGGGTTTTGACGTGACCCGTGTCCCGCTGCCGGGCGAGGCGCCCTGACATGGCCCGCGATGCCAACCCGATCGAACACCTGATCGACTTGATGGCGCGCCTGCCCGGCCTTGGGCCCCGCTCTGCCCGCCGCGCGGTGCTGCACCTGATCCGCAAGCGCGCGATCCTGCTGGCCCCTCTGGCCAAGGCGATGGCGGATGTGGCCGAACGCGCCCGCGAATGCCTGAATTGCGGCAATGTCGGCACCTCCGACATCTGCCCGATCTGCGCCGACGAGGGACGGGCCAACGGGCTGCTCTGCGTCGTCGAAGAGGTCGCCGACCTCTGGGCGATGGAACGCGGCGGCACCTACAAGGGGCGCTATCACGTTCTGGGCGGCACGCTCTCGGCGCTGGACGGCGTCGGCCCCGAGGACCTGCGTATCCCGCAACTGCTGCAACGGATCGAGGCCGAGGGCGTGACAGAGGTGATTCTGGCCCTGAACGCCACGATCGACGGTCAGACCACCTCGCATTACATCGCCGACCAGCTGGAAGACCGGGGCATCCAGCTGAGCTCTCTGGCGCAGGGCGTGCCGATCGGGGGCGAACTGGACTACCTGGACGACGGCACGATCACCGCCGCCCTGAACGCGCGCAAGCGGTTGTAACATGGCCGCCCACGTTGCCCGTTTGCCGCACCGGACAACAGGGTCACAGGGTCCATGAGTGCGCACATGAAACTGTTACACTGGCCGCGTAGCCGCCGGACCGAAAAGGGGTCTTGGCCCCGTTCCGATTTTCACCAAGTGAGTCCAGGTATTTCCATGAATCGCGTTTCCCCCCTCGCCCTTGTTGCCGCGCTGATGGCGCTCCTGCCTGCCGGCGCCTTTGCCCAATCCGCCTGCGTACCGTCCAATCCCGCGGACGGTGACGATGTCATCTGCGCCGGCACCGGCCTTGGCATCGAGGATGGCAGTTTCGACGATGGCACCATCACCGTCACCTCGACGGGCGTGATCGATGGCGGCGACCGGGGGCTGCGGGTGGATGACGATGTGGTCATCGTCAATGACGGCTCGGTGCGCGGCCCGGGCGATCACGGCATCCAGGGCGACAACGATGTGCATGTCACCAACAACGGCACCGTGATCGGTGTCGGCGGCGACGGCATCAACATCGACGACGATGGCGTGGTGATCAACAACGGCGTGATCACCAGCCTTGACGACGATGGGTTGCAGCTTGAAGAGCGCCCGCTGGTCATCAACAACGGCACCATCACCGCCCCCGACGAGGGGATCAACGTCAACGTCGATTTCGCGCAGGTCACCAACACCGGCACCGTGATCGCCGGCGACGACGGCGTGAACGCGGGCAATTTCGCCGACATCTTCAACTCGGGCCTGATCCAGTCGACCGGCAACCAGGACGCCATCGACCTCGACAGCGGCAAGATCACCAATCACGGCAGGCTGATCAGCCTGGGCGCCCAGGACGGCATCGATTTCGACGCGCCTGCCGCCGGTCCGTCCTTTGTCCTGAACACCGGCCGCATCGAGGGCACTATCGCCATCAACACCGATGCCGCCGACCTCGCGGTGCAGGAGATCGTGAACAAAGGCACGCTGATCGGGCGTGGCGGTGTCGCGGTGAACCTGGGTGGCGGCGACGACATCCTGCGGCTGCTGGACGGCAGCGCGGTTTCCGGCGCCATCGAGATGGGGGCGGGCAACGACACGCTGGCCGTCCTGACCCGTCGGGCGCAGGTGCTGACCTTCGGCACCACCGTGCCCGAAACGATCACCGTTCGGGGCGGCGGCTTTGTCCTGCTGAACGCCGCCCCCGCGCCCGCGGCGAAACCTGCCGCCGTGATCACCGCGCCGACGCTGATCGTCGTCGACGAGGCGCCGGTGTCCTCACCCGACCGGCTGTCGCGGGAACTGGGCATGGGGATCGGCGGCAGCGTGCTGGATTTCCAGGTGGCGCGGGGGCCGTGGCTGGGCACCTTCGCCAATGCAGGCACCATCGCGCCGGACAGGTCCCAGGGGGCGGATTACGCGACACGCGGTATCGCGGTCGGCTTTGGCACCGGCTGGCACGGGGTCTCGCCCTTCGTGGGCTACGGCCAGGGCGCCAGCGACCTGGACGATGGCGTGACCGAAACGCGGATCAGGTCATATTTCGTGGGCCTCGGCCTGACCGGAGAGCGCGGGCGGTTCAGCTATGACGCCGCGATCTATGCCGGGCGGACCCACAACAAGATCAACAGCCCGGACACCCATACCGGCAGCGCCGATTTCGACGGCCAACTTCTGGGCGTCAGCCTGCGTGGCGGCGGCTTGCTGTGGCAAAACCCGACCGCCGGTTATGGCATCGACCTGGTGATGCAGGGGGACTATCTGCGCCACACGACAGAGCGCCACGACCTGTCCGGACTGGCCGGCGGCAAGATCAGCGAACGGACGACGACCACCACCGCGCTGCGCGTCGAAATGGGCCTGCCGATGCAGATGAACGACATGTCCATGCGGCCCTACCTGGCCCTGACCAGCTTCGGCGGCAATCCCGACGAAATCACCTTTTCGCTCGGCGGCGCCAGCACGACCTTCGACGCGGCCGACGTCAGCGGCGGCAACGCCCTGGCCCTGGGGGCCAGTTTTGCCACCGGCGGCAATGGTCTGAAAGGGCGCGTCGAGGTCTCACGCGACGGTGACGACAACACCTCTTGGGGGATCAAGCTGGGCATGCAGTTCTGAGGCGCTGCCCGGGGCAAACCCACTGACACGGACCCCGCAAAGAAAAAAGGCGCCCCTAGGAGGGCGCCCTTGGTGGGACGGCGGGCGGGGCGATCTGGCCCATAGGGCCAGGAGCGGCGCCCTGCCGGACCTCAGCGGTCCTCTTCCTCGTCGTCCTCGTCCTTGCCGCCGCCCGGCAGGTTGAAGAAGCTGTCCGCGTCGAGGTAGTCGCTGTCGCTCTTGCGGTCTTCTTCCTCGTCGTCCTCCTCGCCACGCGGATCGGACAGGCTGAAAGTCTCCAGCCCCTCGATGGCCGAGGGCAGGCGCGGTTCCGGCTCCATTTCAAGGCTCTGCTCGGTGGAGACCAGCTTGCGACGCTCATCGTCGGTCATGACCTTGGCCAGGTCCTTGGATGCCTTGGCCACAGCTGCGTCCAGTTCGGACTGTTTGCACAGGCCCAGGGCAACCGGGTCGATGGGCTGCATGTTCTGGATGTTCCAGTGGGTGCGCTCACGGATCGTCTGGATCGTCGGCTTGGTGGTGCCGACCAGCTTGGCGATCTGGCTGTCGGCCAGTTCCGGGTGGAATTTCACCAGCCAGAGAATCGCGTTCGGCCGGTCCTGCCGCTTGGACAGCGGGGTGTAACGCGGGCCGCGCCGCTTTTCCTCGTCCCGGGCCGCCGGGTTGTGCTTCAGCTTCAGCTTGTGCAGCGGGTTGTTTTCGGCCTTGCCGATCTCATCCTGCTCCAGCTGGTTGTTGGCGACCGGGTCAAACCCCTTGACCCCCGCCGCCACGTCACCGTCGGCGATACCCTGGATCTCCAGCTCGTGGAATCCGGTGAAATCGGCGATCTGCTTGAAGGTCATGGTGGTGTTGTCCACCAGCCAGACGGCAGTCGCCTTGGGGTGCAGCAGCTTGGACATTTCAATACTCCTTGGTCTGCGGGACCCGCTGGCATGCCTCCTGCGCGGCCCGAGGCCGGTCTGGGGCCAAGGGCGGCTCCGGCGGGCGGAGCGGGTTACCGTTGTCGGGAAACTCGGCGTCTATATAGTGATCTCGCAGTCAAAGGGGAAGTAAAAATGCGATTGATGAGTGTTCTGCTGCTGGCCGCCCTGTCCATCGGCACCGGTTTGCGTGCAGAGGGCGACCGGGCGGGGGAATTCGACTATTACGTCATGGCGCTCAGCTGGTCCCCGAACTGGTGCGCGCTGGAGGGCGACGCCCGCGACGCCGATCAATGCGAGAGCGACGCCGGCTGGCTGCTGCACGGGCTCTGGCCGCAGTATCACCGTGGTTGGCCCGATTTCTGCCCGACGGTGGAACGCGCGCCCTCGCGCCGGATGACCGGCGAGATGACCGATATCATGGGGTCCGGTGGGCTGGCCTGGCACCAGTGGAAGAAACACGGCGTCTGTTCCGGCCTTTCGGCACCGCAATACTATGCCCTCTCGCGTGAGGCCTATGGCAGGATCACCCGCCCCGAGGCCTTTCGCAAGCTGGACAAGACCGTGACCCTGCCCGCCTCTCTGGTCGAAAAGGCCTTCATCAAGGCCAACCCCCAGCTAGAACCGGACATGATCACCATCACCTGCGAGGACGGCCACATCCAGGAGGTCCGTATCTGCCTGTCCAAGGACCTGGACCCTGTGCCCTGCGGCCGTGACGTTGTGCGCGACTGCAAGATGACGGACGCGCGGTTCGAACCGATCCGCTAGGGCGCCCCCGCTCTCTGACGCAGGTCAAGGACACATCCCGGAATCGGTGCATGATCTCACATGCGCCAACTCCGGCGCGCCCCTGCGACAGGAGGTCATGATATGACACGTTTTCTGCCCCTTGCGGCTGCGGCCTTGTTGGCCTTTGCCGCCCCGCAGGCCCGGGCCGGGGATTGCACCGGCTGGGTCGTCGGCCTGCGCCCGATCAGCCAGTACAACCATGCCACCGGAAACGGGTTCCTGGCGGTGCGCACCGGCCCCAGTTCGAACTACCAGCAAATCGGCGAGCTGTACCTCGGCGATGAAATCTCGGTCTGGAACCGTTCGGGCAACTGGTACCAGGTGCAATGCATGTCGGGCCGCTGCCTGAACCCGCTCTGGGGCACGGCCAACCCGAACGGCTGGGTCTATGGCAAATATCTCAACATCGGCGGTGTCTGCCCCTGATTCCGGGCCGGATCAGCTCTCTGCCCCGAACCGATAGCCAAAGCGCGCGATATCCTCTGCGCAGACCTCGGCCACGATGGCGCGGGTCTCGTCATCGTAATAGTCGGCATGGTCCGGCTGTCGGTCCGAGCTGTTCTCATGCGGCACCTCGGGCCGGAACCCAAGATGCGCGGCGAGCGGCGCCATGTCGGTATCGAGATGCTCCAGACGCAGGAAATGCCCGTGCTCGCGTCCCTGGGCATCGCGCATGTACCGTGCGTAAGGCCAGGCGCGCAGCGTGGCCTGCGTATGTCCCTCGCGCAGGAAGCCCGCGAAATCCTGCGCCTTGGCCAGGGTCACGGCGGGATGGTCGAACCCCTGCTCGCGCAGCCAGTGATAATAGCTGACCACCCGGTCCCAGGGATTGCGGACAAGGCAGAAACAGAACATGCCCGCGATCTCATCCGCAGTCAGCGCGCCGTCGAGGTCGGCCAGCGTCGAATGTTTCCAGATCCTTCCGCGCGCGCGCTCTGCCAAGGCCTTGGCCCGCGCGCGTCTCCTGCGTGCCTTGGGGGTATCGCCTATGGGGATGTCGTCGCGATGGGCGCGCGCCTCCAGCGCCAGCGCCATCGAGGTGCCGCCGGTCTTGGGAATATGGACAAAGATGTACCGGCGCCCGGGCGAGAGGATCATGGTGGCAGGTTAGAACAGGATCCGATCCGGAGGGAAGGCGATTGCACGGCCCCCGTTCCGGACGATCACCGTGGCGAAATGCTCCTCCGAACAGGGCTTTTCTTGCGCAACTTTCTTGCGCATAGTCCGCCGGACACTTGGCAACGGAGGATCTCATGGGCTGGCTCGCTGACGAAACCGGACTGGGCAGGAACACGGCGAATTTCGTTCCCCTGACCCCGCTGAGCTTCCTGCGCCGCGCGGGCACGATCTGGCCGGATCACCTGGCCGTGGTCTATGGCCCGCACCGCAAGACCTATGCCCAGTACATCAACCGCATTACGCGGCTGGCCTCTGCCCTGGCGCAATCCGGTGTCCGCCCCGGCGACGTGGTGGCGACCATGCTGCCCAACATTCCCGCCCAGGCCGAGGCGCATTTCGGAGTGCCTGCCTGCGGCGCCATCCTGAACGCGATCAACACGCGGCTGGACGTGACCACCGTCGCCTATATCCTCGATCACGGCGGCGCCAAGGTCGTGCTGTGTGATCCCCAGTTCCTGCCGGTGCTGGCCGAAGCAACCGAGGTCATGGAAGGTGAGCCGCCGATGATCGTCGAGGTGCCCGACGACCACGCCGGTGTGCACGCCCAGGGCCATTACACCAACTACGAGGCCTTCCTGGAAACCGGCGATCCCGGTTTCGAATGGATCATGCCCGCAGACGAATGGGAGAGCATCGCGCTCAACTATACCTCGGGCACCACCGGGCGGCCCAAGGGCGTGGTCTATCACCACCGCGGCGCCTATCTGAACGCGATGGGACAGGTGCTGTCCTGGCGAATGACGCTGCACCCGGTCTACCTGACCATCGTGCCGCTGTTCCATTGCAACGGCTGGTGCCACACTTGGATGATGCCCGCGCTGGGAGGCACCATCGTCTGCTGCCGCGAGATCCGCGCCCAGGCGATCTACGACGCCATCGCGGACGAGGGCGCGACCCATTTCGGTGGCGCGCCGATCGTGTTGAACACGCTCATCAATGCCCCCGAGTCCGAGCGGCGCGACTTTGACCATATCGTCGAGGTCTTCACCGCTGGCGCCCCGCCCGCCCCCGCCACGCTGGCCAAGATCGAGCCGATGGGGTTCAACGTGACCCAGGTCTACGGACTGACCGAGACCTACGGCCCGGCCACCGAATGCACCTGGAAACCCGAATGGGAACCGACAAAAGGCGCCGACCGCGCCGCCATCAAGGCCCGCCAGGGCGTGGCCATGCCCTTCATGGAGGATATCACCGTCCATGACGAGGCCGGGACGGATGTGACCCGCGACGGCGAAACCAAGGGCGAGATCAAGTTCCGCGGCAACGGCGTGATGAAGGGCTACTACAAGAACCCCAAGGCCACGGCAGAGAGCTTTGCGGGCGGCTATTTCCATTCCGGCGACATCGCCGTGATGCATCCCGACAACTACCTGCAGATCGCCGACCGGGCCAAGGACATCATCATCTCGGGCGGCGAGAATATTTCGTCTGTCGAGGTCGAGGGCGTTCTGATGGGCCATGACTCGGTGCTGCTCTGCGCCGTGGTGGCCAAGCCGGACGAGAAATGGGGCGAAGTGCCCTGCGCTTTCGTCGAGTTGAAGGACGGCCACGAGGTCACGGAGGCCGATCTGGTCGCCTATGCCCGCGAACGTCTGGCCGGGTTCAAGACGCCCAAGGCCGTGGTCTTCCAGGAGCTGCCCAAGACCTCGACCGGCAAGATCCAGAAATTCGCCCTGAGGGAGGCCGCCAAGTCGCTGGGCTGACCCAGCGCCCACTTTGCCACTGCCATCCGTGCCATAGTGGAATTTGATCTTTCCATCGGCGGCGCGGGCCAGATTGCCCAGCCCCGCGCCCCGTGCTAGCGTCGCGAAAACGCGAGGCAGAGCAGGCCCCGATGACCGCCCTGAAACAGTTTTCCCGTCTCGAAGCGACAGGCCTCTGGCGTCCGTCGCCGGACGAGCAGCGGCGCGAGGTGATCGTGTCCCTGGGCGAGGCGACGCTGACGCTTTCGGACATCAATGGCACCGCGCTGGCGCATTGGTCTCTGGGCGCGATCAACCGGGCCAACGGCAAGGACGTCCCGGCCATCTACCACCCCGACAACGCACCCGAGGAAACGCTGGAACTGGCCGCGTCGGAGAGCGAGATGATCAACGGGATCGACAGGTTGTTGCGCGCCATAGACCGGCGCCGCCCGCGCCCCGGCAAGCTGCGGTTCCTCCTGACGGGCGGCAGTCTGGCCGCGATCGCGGCGGCGGCGGTCTTCTGGCTGCCGGATGCGCTGGAACGCTACGCGGTGACCGTGGTGCCGCCGGTCAAGCGGGTCGAGATCGGTAACAACCTGTTGCACCATATCGAGCGGGTGGCGGGCAAACCCTGCACAACACGCGACGCGCAGCAACCGCTGGACCGGCTCGCCAGCCGGCTTCTCAACCGCGGCAGGATCGTGGTGCTGCCCGGCGGCGCACGGGTCAGTGCGCATCTGCCCGGCGGGATCGTCCTGTTGAACCACAGCGTTGTCGAGGATTTCGAAGACCCCGACGTGGCGGCGGGTTTTGTGCTGGCAGAGGCGGTGCGGGCCTCGGAAACCGATCCGCTGGCCGCGTTGCTGGATCACGCGGGGCTGGTGGCGAGCCTGCGGCTCTTGACCACGGGCGCCCTGCCCGATGGCGCCCTGTCGTCCTATGCCGAATACCTCATGGCCGACACCCCCGCGCTGCCGCCGGTCGACCCCCTGATCGCCGCCTTTGACCGCGCCGAGATCCGCAGCACGCCCTTTGCCTATGCGCTGGACATCACCGGAGAGCGGACGCTGGCGCTGATCGAGGCCGATCCACGCGCCGGCGAAGGCAGCCGTCAGGTTCTGAGCGATGCGGACTGGGTCCGCTTGCAAGGCATCTGCGGCGCCTGAGACCGGGACGACATGAAACCGCCCGCGCGCCTATGGCACGCGGGCGCTGATGGGGCCAGTGCAGGGACGGTCAGCGGATGTAGGCCTGGGTATACCCGGTGCCGTGAACCCGGCGCAGCGCCATCTTCAACTCGTCGAAAGAGGCATAGGGCCCGACCCGCAAGAGCGCCAGGTCCTGACCGTTGCGAGACGCATTTGCCATGCGCACGCTGAGGCCCGCGGATTGCAGGCGGTGTGCCGCGTGGCGGGCCTTGTCCGACGTGGTAAAGGCGCCGATCTCGATCCAGCGGCCCACCTTGACCTCCGGCTCGCCAGCCGCCTTGGGCGCGTGGCCGTTGGAGGCGACAATGGCAGTCAGCGGCAGCGGCGACTTCGCCTGACCGACGATGACCGGCGGCTTGACCTCGTGGCGGCGCGCCTGGACGACCAGCTTGCGCGGGACGGTGTTGGTCCAGACCTTCTGCGTGTCCTGGTGGCCCTTGACGGTCTGCCAGGCGCGGTAGGGATTCAGCCGGTCGTCGCTCCACGCGGGGCGATAACCCGACGGGACATGCGCCACCTGGGTGTCCTGCTCTTCGAAGACGTGCTTGGGCACGATGCGCGTTTCCGGCGGCAGGGTCAGGCTGCTGCCCTCCCAGCTGTTCTTGTTGTAGTAGACGTTCTTGCCCGGTGCGGGCGCCTCACCACGGCGGATGATGGTGGCATGGGGGGCCGTCTGCGGACCGCAGCTGGCGCGCAGCTTCATTCCGTTCACGACGCGGAAGGTCTGTCCATTCACACAGGCAAAACCGCCCGGGGCCGCCTGCGGCGCGGGTTTCTTCGCCACCGGCGCGGCGGATTTGGGCACGCGACGGATAACGCGCGGCGGTTGCGCCGTCACCGGTTTGGCGGCGCGCACGGTGGCGCGCGGCTTGACCGCGGGCGCCGAGGTGGTGGTGCGCACCGGGGCCTTGGCGGTGGCAGGCGGTGTCGCGGTGATCTGGACCGGCTTGGTCGTTCTTGGCGCGGGCGGGGCCGGTGCGGCCACCTTTTTCGCCCCGAAGGTCGGCGTCTGGCCGCAGATCTGTTCGCGTTGACGCGTGACCCGTGGCACCCAGGTCACCGCCCCGTCATAACCGGCGCGCACATAGACACAGCCCCTGTTGTCGACGAACTGGCGTCCCGTATAAGAGGCCGGTGGAAAGTTGGCCGGAACGTCCCGAGCCGAGGTTTGCGCCGCCACTGGCAGAGAAAAAATTCCGAATCCGGAAACGGCAAGCGCAATAAAAGAGAGCGTTTTCAAGGTCATGTCTGTCCCCACAGATGATAACCGACAGAGTACCGCGCCGAAACACGACCTGTAAAGCCTTGAAAACCTTGGTCTGCCAGAGTTGTCCACAGCAAAGGCTGCCGACAAGGGAAGGATTTCCCGGGGATTGTCATGGCTGGCGGAACGCCCGTCCCAAGGGTTGCGCCCGCCCCACCGCGTGTCACCCTATTTGGTGCCGAACATCCGGTCTCCCGCGTCGCCCAGCCCCGGAACGATATAGCCCTTTTCGTTCAGCCGCTCGTCCAGCGCAGCGGTCACGACCGGCACGTCCGGATGCGCCTCTGCCATGCGTTGCACGCCTTCGGGCGCCGCCAGCAGGCAGAGAAAGCGGATGTCGGTCGCACCCGCCTGTTTCACCAGATCGACGGCAGCGGCCGAGGAATTGCCGGTGGCCAGCATCGGGTCCACCACAATCGCAAGGCGGGAATTCATCTGCGTCGGCAGCTTGTTGTAATACTGGACCGGCTGCAGGGTTTCCTCGTCACGGTACAGCCCGACAAAACCGACCCGCGCCGCAGGAACCAGCTCCAGGATGCCATCCAGCAGACCGTTGCCCGCCCGCAGGATCGAAATGAGGGCCAGCTTCTTGCCCTCGATCACCGGCGCGTCCATCTCGCACAGAGGCGTCTCGATGCGCCGTTCCGACAGCGGCAGGTCGCGGGTGATCTCATAGGCCAGCAGAAGGCTGATTTCCCGCAACAGCCGCCGGAAACTGGCGGTCGAGGTATCCTTTTCGCGCATCAGGGTCAGCTTGTGCTGAACCAGCGGGTGTTTGACGATCGTAAGGGTCTCGCTCATGCCTGCTCCAGTTTCTTGAGGACCGCCTCTTTCGTGGCCGCGTCGCAGAAGGCGGCATCAAGGGCGGTGCGGTTGATCTCTGCGAATACCTCTTCGTCCCAACCGAAAGCGCGCGCAAGGCCAAGGTATTCTTTCCGCATGGTGGTGTGAAAGAAGGGCGGGTCGTCGGTGGAAACACTGACCTTCACCCCCCGTTTGCGCAGCATGTCGATCGGATGCTTTCCAAGCGAGGGATAGACCCCCAGGAAAACGTTGGACCCCGGACAGACCTCCAGCGTGATTTCCCGTTCGGCCAGCATGTCGACCACCGCCAGGTCGGGCGCGGCGCGCACCCCGTGGCCGATACGTTCCACGCGCAGATCCTCGACCGCCTCGCGCACCTCTTGCGGGCCGTTCCATTCGCCCGCGTGGCTGGTCAGCCGCAATCCAGCCTCGCGCGCCATGTCGAAACTGTAGGCAAAGTCGCGTTGCTTTCCCTGTTTCTCATCCCCCGCCATACCAAAGCCCACCAGCCAGTCATCGGCGGTTTCCGCCGCACAAAGCGCGGCGCGCTTGGCTTTTTCCGGGCCGAAATGGCGGATGCAGGTGACGACCCCGCGCAGGGTCACGCCCATGTCGCGCTCTGCCGCCTCGGCCGCCTCTCGGATGGCATGCAGATATTCGCGCCAGGCCCCGACATCGCCACCGCCACAGAAATCCGGGCTGAGGAAGGTTTCCGAATAGACGACGCCGTTCTTGGCGCTTTCCTCCAGCACGGCGGTGCAGAGGCGGGCGAAATCCTCGGGCGTCTTCACGACAGAGGTCGCCGCCTCGTAAACCTCTAGGAAGTGCCAGAAATCGCGGTAGGCGTACGACCCGTCCTCGTTAAAGATCCGCGCGATGTCGATCTTCTTCTGCTTGGCCAATCCACGGATGAAGCCCGGCGGCGCGCCACCTTCGAAATGCAGGTGCAGTTCGACCTTGGGCAGGCGCGCGATGCGATCCAGCTGTTCCTCGTCCGTGATCGGGCGACGCTCGTCTTCTGTCACAGGAAACTCCTTCCCGGCCCTTGCGCCGGTACATTCAGATGCGCGGCCAGGCTGGCGGCCACATCCGCAAATCCCACCTGTCCGATTGTCCCGGCACCCCGCCCCGCGATCAGCACCGGCACCCGTTCGCGCGTGTGGTCCGTGCCGGTCCAGGTCGGATCGTTGCCGTGGTCAGCAGTGATCAGCAGCAGATCGCCCTCACGCAGTCGCGGCAGAAGTCGGCCCAGTTCAGCGTCGAACCATTCCAGGTGCCGCGCATAGCCCGAGACAATGCGCCTGTGGCCGTAAAGGCTGTCGAACTCGACGAAATTGGCAAAACTGAGCGAGCCGTCCTCGGCCTCGTCCACCAGGTCCGACAGGTGGCGCATCAGCCTGGCATCGTCACCCTTGCGGACCTCGTCGATGCCGCTCATGGAAAAGATATCGCCGATCTTGCCCACCGCGTGGACACGGCGTCCCGCCTCCTGCACCCAGTTGGTGAGGATCGGTTTTGGCGGCTTGATGGCATAGTCATGCCGGTTGCCGGTGCGGGTGAAATTCCCGGGCTTCCCGACAAAGGGGCGCGCGATCACCCGGCCCACCTTCATCGCGTGCAGGGTCGGCGCAAGATCCTCGCAGAGGGTCAACAGGCGGTCGAGACCGAAGTGCTCTTCATGCGCGGCGATCTGAAAGACGCTGTCGGCGGAGGTGTAGCAGATCGGTTTGCCGGTGCGGATGTGCTCTTCGCCGTAGTCCTCCAGCATCACGGTGCCAGAGCCGTGGCAATTGGCCAGTACGCCCTCCGTGCCTGCCAGTCGGCAAACCTGCGCCGTCAGGTCCTCGGGGAACGCCGGAACCGTGTCCGGAAAATAGTGCCAGTCCCAGGGCACCGGCAGACCGGAAAGTTCCCAGTGCCCCGAGGGCGTGTCCTTGCCTTTCGAGACTTCGGTGGCCGCCCCCCAGAGGCCCGTCACGGGCTGATCCCCCGCGCGCTGCCCGCCAGAGGCCAGGTCGGCGGCATGATACAGCCCCAGGCCGGCCAGGGTCGGCAGGTGCAACGGCCCGCTGCGACCCTCCTCTGCCGCGCCCCGCGCGCAGGCGTCATGGATATGGCCCAACGTATCGGCCCCCGTATCCGGCACGCCGTCGTTGAAATAGCCGGCGGCATCCGGCGCACCGCCGATGCCCACCGAATCCATGACGACGAGAAAGGCCCGCATCAGCTTATCCGTTCCAGCACCAGCGGGATCTCGGCGGGGGCGGTCTCGCCCAGTGTGATGGCGTCCAACACCGCCTGAGCCGCCGCTGCCGCCTGTCCCTCACGCGCCGCGTGTACACGGCACAGCGGCTGCCCCCGGCGCACCTTGTCGCCCAGGCGCACCATGTCCGACAGGCCCACAGCCGGGTCAACCACGTCAGTCTCGACCCGGCGACCGCCGCCAAGGTCGACCACGGCAAGACCCAGAGCCTCGCCGTCCATCGCCGTCACCACACCGTCGGCTGGGGCGGAAACCTCCAGGATCACCGTCGCCTCGGGCAGGAAGCGCCGCCAATCCTCGACAAAGGACAGCGGCCCGCCCAGTGCATAGACCATGCGCCCGAACCGTTCTGCCGCCGCGCCGCTGGCAATCGCCTTGCGCAGTTTCTCCTCGCCGCCCTCGATCCCGGCGGTGGTCAGCAGTTCCGCCCCCAAGGCCACGCTCAGGTCCAGAAGCGGCCCCTTCGCCTCTCCGGTCAGAACCGCCATCGAGACATCGACCTCCAGCGCGTTGCCAAGCGCGGGCGCAAGCGGCTGCGACATGTCCGTCATCAGCGCGGTTGTCGGACAGCCCGCCGCATTGGCGGTGCTCACCAGCGCCTCGGCCAGCGCCCGCGCCTCTCCCGGCGATTTCATGAAGGCGCCAGAGCCGGTCTTGACGTCCAGCACCAGCGACTGCAGCCCGGCGGCCAGCTTTTTGGACAGGATGGACGCGGTGATCAGGTCGAGGCTCTCGACCGTCGCCGTCACGTCGCGGATCGCATAGAGCCGCTTGTCCGCGGGCGCGATATCGGCAGAGGCGCTGACGATGGCACAGCCCACATCCCCCACCACGTGCCGCAACATGGCCTCGTCCACGCCGACCGAATAGCCCGGGATCGCCTCCAGCTTGTCCAGCGTGCCACCGGTATGGCCCAGCCCCCGGCCGGAAATCATCGGCACATAGACCCCGCAAGCGGCCAGAGCGGGCGCAAGCACCAGCGAGACGCAATCGCCCACGCCGCCGGTCGAATGTTTGTCCACCACCGGCGCGTCCAGATCCCAGTCCAGCACATGGCCCGAATCCCGCATCGCCAGCGTCAGGGCCACGCGCCCGGCCTCGGACAGGCCGCGCAGGCAAACCCCCATCGCGAAGGCCCCGCCCTGGGCCGCGCTGACCGTGCCATCGGCCAGGCCCTGCGCGAACCAGGCCAGGTCGCGCGGTGACGGGTCCTCGCCCCGACGCAGCTCGGCAATGACCCGCCTTGCGTCCATCACGCGCGGTCCATGTGGTCGTTGGCAAAGGCGCCGGGCAGCAGATCCGCCACGGTCACCTTCTCCTCGACCCCGTCCAGCGTGGCCAGTGTCACCGGGGTATGCCCCTTGGCAAATTCGAACAATTTCTGTCGGCAGCCGCCACAGGGCGGCACCGGATGTGCGCTATCGGCGATGACATAGGCCTCGGCGATCTCGGTCTCGCCCGCCGCCACCATCGCCGCGATGGCCCCTGCCTCGGCGCAGGTGCCTTCGGGATAGGCGACGTTCTCGACATTGCATCCGACATAGACGGCGCCCGAGGGCGTGCGCAGCGCCGCCCCTACCTTGAAATTGGAATAGGGCGTGTAGGCGTTTTCGCGAACGGCGCGGGCCGCATCGGCAAGGGACATGGAACCTCCGGGACTTCGGGGCTTTCATCGTGAAACTGGCGCGCCCCGATTGCAAGCGTGAACGCCGGGTCGCCCGGGACAGAAAATCCGCCGACCCCGGCCCCGGGCCTCTCTCGTGATTTACAACAATAGCCGAAAACTGTACCGCCAAAGACGAGTCTTCACCCGGAGTTCACGATTGTTTACCGTTGAACTACCTCTGTCCGAAAGGCCTGCCCATGACTGAAACCAGCAACGAAACCATGCGCCAGGCGGCCCTGTTCTACCACGAGAACCCCAAGCCCGGGAAACTCGAGGTCCGCGCGACCAAACCCTTGGCCAATGGCCGCGACCTTAGCCGCGCCTATTCCCCCGGCGTCGCCGAGGCCTGCATGGAGATCAAGGCCGACGAAAGCGCCGCCGCCCGCTACACCATCCGCGGCAACCTCGTGGCCGTGGTCACCAACGGCACCGCCGTGCTGGGGTTGGGCAACATCGGCGCGCTGGCCTCTAAGCCGGTGATGGAAGGCAAGGCCGTCCTGTTCAAGAAATTCGCCGACATCGACTGTTTCGACATCGAGGTGAACGAACCCGACCCAGAGAAGCTGGCCGAGATCGTCTGCGCGCTGGAACCGACCTTCGGCGCCATCAACCTCGAAGACATCAAGGCCCCCGACTGTTTCATCGTCGAAAAAATCTGCCGCGAGCGGATGAACATCCCCGTCTTCCACGATGACCAGCATGGCACGGCCATCGTCGTCGGCGCCGCTGCCACCAACGCCCTGCACGTCGCGGGCAAGGCCTGGGGCGATATCAAGGTCGTCTCGACCGGGGGTGGTGCTGCGGGCATCGCCTGCCTGAACATGCTGCTGAAACTGGGCGTCAAGCGCGAGAACGTCTGGCTCTGCGACATTCACGGACTGGTCTACGAAGGCCGGGCAGAAGACATGAACCCGCAAAAGGCCGCCTTTGCCCAGGCGTCCGACAAGCGCACGCTGGACGAGGTGATCGACGGCGCCGACCTCTTCCTCGGCCTCTCCGGGCCCGGCGTTCTGAAACCCGAACTGGTCAAGCGCATGTCCCCGCGCCCGATCATCTTTGCCCTTGCGAACCCCACGCCCGAGATCATGCCCGACCTCGCGCGCGAGGCGGCACCGGACGCGATCATCGCTACCGGGCGCAGCGATTTCCCCAACCAGGTCAACAACGTCCTGTGTTTCCCCTTCATCTTCCGCGGCGCGCTGGACGTGGGTGCGACAGAGATCAACGATGCCATGCAGGTCGCCTGTGTCGAGGGCATCGCGGCGCTCGCCCGGGCCACGACATCGGCGGAGGCCGCCGCCGCCTACCGGGGCGAACAGCTGACCTTCGGCGCCGACTACCTGATCCCCAAACCCTTCGACCCGCGCCTGTCCGGTGTCGTGTCGACCGCCGTGGCCCGCGCGGCGATGGAAAGCGGTGTCGCGCAGCGCCCGCTCGAGGACATCGAGGCCTACAAGCAGCGGCTCGATGCCTCGGTCTACAAATCCGCCCTGCTGATGCGGCCGGTCTTCCAGGCCGCCGCCACCGCCAGCCGCCGCATCGTCTTTGCCGAAGGCGAGGACGAGCGCGTTCTGCGCGCCGCCCAGGCCATTCTGGAAGAAACAACCGAGACGCCGATCCTGATCGGCCGTCCCGAGGTGATTGAGACCCGCTGCGAGCGCATGGGGCTGGAAATCCGCCCCGACCGAGATTTCAACATCGTGAACCCGGAAAACGATCCGCGCTATCGCGACTACTGGGAAACCTACCACCAGATCATGGCCCGGCGCGGCGTCACGCCCGACCTCGCCCGCGCGATCATGCGCACCAACACCACCGCCATCGGCGCCATCATGGTACAGCGCAACGAGGCCGACAGCCTGATCTGCGGCACCTTCGGCGAATACCGTTGGCACCTGAACTACATCCGCCAGATCCTTGGCTCGGCCAAGCTGCACCCGCATGGGGCGCTCTCGCTGATGATCCTCGAAGACGGGCCGCTCTTCATCGCCGACACCCATGTTCGGCTGTTGCCGACGCCCGAGGAAATCGCGCAAAGCGCCGTCGGCGCCGCACGCCACGTCCGCCGCTTCGGCATCGAACCCAATATCGCCTTCTGCTCGCAATCGCAGTTCGGCAACCAGTCCGAAGGCTCGGGCCAGCGGCTGCGCGCCGCGCTGGAGATCCTCGACGATCGCGGCTGTGACTTCTGCTACGAGGGCGAGATGAACGTCGATGCCGCGCTCGACCCCGATTTGCGCGCGCGCCTCTTCCCCGGCAACCGGATGCAGGGCGCGGCCAACGTGTTGATCTTCGGGCACGCGGACGCGGCCTCGGCCACGCGCAACATCCTCAAGATGAAAGGCGGCGGGCTCGAGGTCGGCCCGATCCTGATGGGCATGGGCAACCGCGCCCATATCGTCACGCCTTCGATCACCGCGCGCGGCCTGTTGAACATGGCCGCCATCGCCGGCACGCCGGTCGACCACTACAGCTGACCTCGCCAAGACGACAGGACGCCCGTCGCTCCCTGTGGCGGGCGTCCTGTCTTCCACGGCAAACTCACGGACCGCCCGCAGTTTGCACCCCCGACCCCGTGTTTCTTTGGGCGTCAAATACCTCTGGGGGAGCGTCGAAGACGCGGGGGCAAAGCCCCCACCGGAAACCCTGCGGGGCGCAGCCCCACAATGCAAAGCGGGGGGCAACGCCCCCCGCGGATCGCCGCCGAAGGCGGCGACACTCTCTTCGGCCAGACGGGCTCAGTCCTTGGCGTAACCCAGCCCCTGCAGCGCTTCCTTGATCTCATCCAGGATCGCCGGATCGTCGATCGTGGCGGGCATCTTGAACGCCTTGCCGTCAGCGATCGAAACCATCGTGCCGCGCAGGATCTTGCCCGACCGGGTCTTGGGCAGACGGTCCACCACGCAGGCCAGCTTGAAGGCGGCGACCGGCCCGATCTTGTCCCGCACCAGCTTGACGCTCTCCGCCACGATCTCTTCGTGCGGGCGGTTCACCCCCGACGACAGACAGAGAAAGCCCAGCGGCAATTGGCCCTTCAGCTGGTCGGTCACGCCGATCACGGCGCATTCGGCCACGTCCGGATGGCTGGCCAGAACTTCTTCCATTCCACCCGTCGACAGGCGGTGACCGGCCACGTTGATGACGTCATCGGTGCGCGCCATGATATAGACGTAGCCGTCCTCGTCGATCATCCCCGCATCGCCGGTCTCGTAGTAGCCGGGGAAATGCTCCAGATAGCTCTTCTTGAACCGCGCCTCGGCATTCCACAGCGTCGGCAGGGTGCCCGGCGGCAGCGGCAGCTTGACCGCGATGGCGCCCAGTTCGCCCTGCGGCAGCGGGTGGCCGCCCTCATCCAGGATCTGGATATCGTAGCCCGGCATCGGCTTCGCCGGAGACCCCAGCTTGGTCGGCAGCTCCTCGATGCCCAGCGGGTTGCCCGCGATGCACCAGCCGGTCTCGGTCTGCCACCAGTGGTCGATCACCGGCACCTTCAGCTGGTTCTGCGCCCATTGAATCGTGTCCGGATCGGCGCGTTCGCCCGCGAGGTAGACCGCATTCAGGCCGCTCAGGTCGTACTTGCCGACGAATTCGCCCTTGGGGTCCTCGCGTTTCACCGCGCGGAAGGCGGTGGGCGCGGTAAAGAACGACTTGACCTTATGCTCGGAAATCACGCGCCAGAACGTCCCCGCATCGGGGGTGCCCACGGGCTTGCCCTCGAAGACGATGGTGGTGTTGCCGTGGATCAGCGGCCCGTAGCAGATATAGGAATGGCCCACGACCCAGCCCACGTCCGAGGCCGCCCAGAACACGTCGCCGGGATCGACGTTGTAGAGGTTCTTCATGCTCCAGTTCAGCGCAACCAGGTGTCCGCCAGTCGGGCGCACGACCCCCTTGGGCTGGCCGGTGGTGCCCGAGGTATAGAGGATATAGGCCGGGTGGTTGCCCTCGACCGGCTCGCAGTCCGCCGGCTCGACGCCGTACTGGAACCCGTGCCAGTTGTAGTCGCGCCCCTCTTCCAGGTGCGCCACTTCCTGCTCGCGCTGGAAGATCACGCAGAACTCGGGTTTGTGATTTGCCTGGTCTATGGCCCCGTCCAGAAGCGGCTTGTAGTGGACGACACGGCCCGGCTCCATCCCGCAGGAGGCAGCGATGATGCACTTGGGCTGGGCATCGTCGATCCGCACCGCCAGCTCGTTCGCGGCAAAACCGCCAAAGACGACCGAATGCACAGCCCCCAGGCGCGCGCAGGCCAGCATGGCCTCCAGCGCCTCGGGGATCATCGGCATGTAGATGATGACGCGGTCACCCTTTTCCACGCCCTTGGCGCGCAGCGCGCCCGCCAGGTTGGCCACGCGGTTGCGCAGCTCGACGTAGGAAATCTCGCGCTTGGTATGGGTGATCGGGCTGTCGTAGATGATGGCGGTCTGTTCGCCACGCCCCGCCTCGACATGCCGGTCCACCGCGTTCCAGCAGGTGTTGACCATCCCGTCGGCAAACCACTCGTACATGTGATCGCCCCGGTCAAAGAGGGCCTTCGAAGGTTTCTTCTCCCAGTCGATCGCCTCGGCCGCCGACATCCAGAAGCCTTCCGGATCGGCCTGCGCGCCGTCATATACGTCTTGATAGCCCATGAGAGTGCCTCCTCTTTTCCCTGACAATCCGCTTAGGCGCTGCACCGCCAAACGGGCAAGTCTGTTACCGGCGGTCAGGACAGATTATCGCAGAAGGTTTGCGAATTTTTCCTGCAAATATTTGCAAACCACCGAAATACTTGCTGTGATCTTTAATGATTGTTCAATTTTGCAAAGTTGAATAGCGACTCACCCCCGTGCCCGCCCGCTCCGGTCGAACTATGGCGCGGGTGCCGCTTGCGCAGAAGTGATCTGAAGGGTGACTTGACCTGCCGGTCGGGGCATGGACTCATCCCCTGACGTCGCGAAAGGAGATTCTTCATGCAAAGCAAGGCCTTCAAGGCACTGATCCTGGCCATTGCCGGCCTCTGCGCCTGGACCGGTGCCGCCTGGGCCAACTGGGAGTTTGTCGGCGGCGAAGAGGCAACCGTTCACACCGCCCGCGTCTGCAATGGCAACGACGAAGTGATCTGCTTTGAACTTGGGTGCTCAACCGGAGAGCCCCTGGCCTACCGTCTGACAACACAGAACATGCCCGGCATGGTGGCCGCGCCGCGCCTGGACAGTCTTCTTTTCGTCGGGTCCCAACTGGCCGGGTCGCTTGATTTCAGCCACAGCGGACTGGAAAGCTTCCACGCCCCGCTGGAAGAAACGCACCTGCGCGGCATCAACCGGCTCAAGGCCGGCATACGAGCGCAACTGCATGTCTGGGACAACGCCGACAGCGCACCGGTCATTCACCGGTTCACCCTGATCGGGTCGAACGCGGCGATCACCGAAGTCCAGAAGTACTGCCCGCTGCCGGATTTCGACCAGCGCGAGCTGGAACGGCGCACCCTGGCCGATCCTGCGGCGCAGATCCTGGGTGACATGCGCGAGGCGTGCACGGTTCTGGATGGTCAGCTGAGCGTCAGCGATGGTTTCTCGCAGCAGATCGACATTGACGGCAAGCAGCCGATGGACCTGCGGATCAACCACGGAGCGATGCTTTGCGACAGCACGACGGACATGGTCTGCGGCCCTGCCGGCTGCCTGACGTCCTTCTGGCTGGGGATGGAGGACGGCCGCTATCGCCGCGTGTTCCTGAACGCGATCCAGGATGCGGCCATCACCGGACAGCCCGGCGTCCTGACCCTGATCTTCAAGGGATCGCAATGCGGTGACGGGGACGAGGCCGGCCCCTGCGGCAAGCGCTATGAACTCGACGAGTTCGAGCTCAAGGAACAGCAACCCTGAGGCGCCTAGAGGGGGGCGCCCTCAGACGAACTGCTCGCGGATCAGCCGTTCCTCCAACCCGTGCCCCGGGTCGAACAGCACCCGGTGCGCCACCCCGGGTTCCGAGCGGATTTGCACCGCCAGAACGTCGCGCACCTCCGCTCCGTCCGCCTCGGCCATGACCGGGCGTTTCTCGGCCTCCAGCACTTCGAAACTGACCTCTGCCGCCTTGGGCAGCAGCGCGCCGCGCCAGCGCCGGGGGCGAAAGGCCGCCACCGGGGTCAGGGCCAGCACATCCGCCCCGATCGGCAGGATCGGCCCGTGGGCCGAGTAGTTGTAGGCCGTCGATCCGGCCGGCGTCGACACCAGCGCGCCATCGCAGACCAGTTCCGCCATACGCACCTGGCCGTCGACGCTGATCCGCAGCCGCGCCGCCTGGCTGCCCGAACGGTGCAGCGAGACCTCGTTGATCGCCAGCGCCTCGTGTTCCTCGCCGTCGGTGCAGGTCGCGCGCATGGCCAGCGGGTTGATCACCGCCTCTTCGGCTGATTTCAGCCGTTCAACCAGCCCGTGTTCGGAATATTCGTTCATCAGGAACCCCACAGTGCCCCGGTTCATACCGTAGACCGGAACCGCCAATTCCTGTGTCCGGTGCAACGTGTGCAGCATGAAACCGTCCCCGCCCAGGGCGACGATCACATCGGCGCCACGTTCGGCATGGTCGCCGTAACGCCGCGTCAGACCGGCGCGCGCCGATTGCGCGATCGGTGCGTTGGACGCACAAAAGGCGATCCTTAAGCTCATCGGGGGTTTCCTGTCGTCTCCATCCGGGGCGGATGGAAGCACAAACTTCCGGCAGGGACCAGTGCCCGGGCCTCCATGCCGCTGGTATGTCGCAGCGCGTCGCTTTACCTACTTTGAGTCAGCCGCGGTTTCCGATACGAAACCCCGCAATTCGAATCCAAAGGAGCAGCGCCATGAACGCCCCCCATCGCGACGACGGTTTCTTCACCGAGTCGCTCGCCTCCCGCGACCCAGAGCTCTTTGCCTCGATCACCGGCGAGCTTGGCCGGCAGCGCGACGAGATCGAGCTGATCGCCTCCGAGAACATCGTCTCGCGGGCGG
>NZ_JAHXRQ010000029.1 GCF_019392335.1 Mameliella sp. CS4 | reverse complement strand
TTCGAGATGGTCATTCATGCTTCCTTTCCGTGAAGCATGAACCGGATCAGTCATACACAGAAGACCTGACACTCTCACGCAAATCGCAAGCCGGACGGACATGGCGCCCCGATGGCCATATCACGCGAAAGACTACCCGCGGCAACTTGAGGCACAAAAGGTTATCACTAACAGTTGACGTTACGTCACCCCATGCACGCCGTCGCCATGCCGCGCCTTTGCCACTCTTGCCCGACGCGTCCTCTATGCATGGATTGTGCCTGCGGGAAATCCGCTGTAACTCGCGTCCATGCTGGACACGAACCGCCCCCATCTGCCGCCCGAAATCGCCCGTCGCCGGACCTTTGCGATCATCTCGCACCCAGACGCGGGCAAGACGACCCTGACAGAAAAATTCCTTCTGTATGGCGGCGCCATCCAGATGGCCGGACAGGTGCGCGCCAAGGGCGAGGCACGGCGCACGCGGTCGGATTTCATGCAGATGGAAAAGGACCGGGGGATCTCGGTCTCGGCCTCGGCCATGTCCTTCGATTTTGCCAGCAAAGACCGGAACTTCCGCTTCAACCTGGTGGACACACCCGGCCACAGCGATTTCTCCGAGGACACCTATCGCACCCTGACGGCGGTGGATGCGGCCGTGATGGTCATCGACGGGGCCAAGGGGGTCGAAAGCCAGACCCGCAAGCTGTTCGAGGTCTGCCGCTTGCGCGACCTGCCGATCCTGACCTTCTGCAACAAGATGGACCGCGAGGCGCGCGACACGTTTGAGATCATCGACGAGATCCAGGAGAACCTGGCCATCGACGTGACGCCGGCATCGTGGCCCATCGGCATGGGGCGCGACTTCCTCGGCTGTTACGACATGCTGAACGACCGGCTCGAACTGATGGACCGCGCCGACCGCAACAAGGTGGCGGAAAGCATCGCGATGGAGGGGCTGGACGATCCGCGTCTGGACGAACACATCCCCGCCAACCTGCTGGAACAGCTGCGCGAAGAGGTCGAGATGGCGCGCGAGCTCTTGCCCGCGCTCGACCCGCAGTCGGTTCTGGAGGGGCATATGACCCCGATCTGGTTCGGCTCGGCGATCAACTCCTTCGGCGTCAAGGAACTGATGGAGGGGATCGGCACCTATGGCCCCGAGCCGCAGGTGCAAAAGGCCACCCCGCGCGAAATCGCGCCCGAGGAAAAGAAGGTCACCGGGTTTGTCTTCAAGGTGCAGGCCAATATGGACCCCAAGCACCGCGACCGCGTGGCCTTTGTCCGGCTCGCCTCGGGGCATTTCACCCGCGGGATGAAGCTGACCCATGTGCGCACCAAGAAACCTATGGCGATTTCCAACCCGGTGCTCTTCCTCGCCTCGGACCGCGAACTGGCCGAAGAGGCCTGGGCCGGTGATATCATCGGCATTCCCAACCACGGGCAGTTGCGCATCGGCGACACGCTGACCGAGGGCGAGATGCTCAGGGTCTCGGGCATCCCCTCCTTTGCGCCGGAACTCTTGCAAACCGTGCGCGCGGGCGACCCGATGAAGGCCAAGCACCTGGAAAAGGCGCTGTTCCAGTTCGCCGAGGAAGGGGCCGCCAAGGTCTTCAAGCCGATGATCGGCTCGGGCTTTATCGTCGGGGTCGTGGGCGCGCTGCAATTCGAGGTTCTGGGCAGCCGGATCGAGATGGAATACGGGTTGCCGGTGCGCTTCGACGCCTCGCAGTTCACCAGCGCGCGCTGGGTGACCGGCGAAAAGGCGGCGGTGGAGAAGTTCATCAACGCCAACCGGCAGCACATCAGCTACGACAATGACGGCGACGTGGTCTACATGACGCGCCTGCAGTGGGACATCGACCGGATCGAACGCGACTACCCGGACGTGACCCTGAGCGCGACCAAGGAGATGATGGTGTAACTTTCGCGTCCCAGCGCGAAAGTTACGGTGGGCAGGGTGTCCTTTCCGTCAGGAAAGGATCACCGCCCACACCCCTCCATTCCTGGTGCCGCGCCAGATCGCGTCCCAGCGCGAAAGTTACGGTGGGCAATAGTGTCCGTTCCGACAGGAAAGGATCACAGCCCACACGCCTCCATCCTTGGTGCCGCGCAAGATCGCGTCCCAGCGCACCAGACAGACACACCAAACCTCAGACCATGCTGTCTCCGTACAGCACCTTTCGGATGGGAATGTCCTTTTCATCCATGTCGCCGCAGTAGCGGCGCAGGTGGGGCGGCACCTCTTCATAGGTCCGCCGCAGGGTCGCGAGGTTTTCATCCGTCGGGTCCGCCCAATAGGCATCCGCCGCCACACGGCAGACATGGAAACTCGTCGGCTCGCCGCGCAGTTCGCGGCCACATTCCCGCAACTCGCCGATCAGCGCCTCGCCCGAACAGGGTCCCGGCGCGGCATAGGAACAGGTTGCCGCCCCCAGCCCCCGGATTGTCACCCTGTCGCCTTCGCGCGGGAAACCGTACCGGCCCTTCCCGACATCCCCCGCGAAGTCCTCCAGCGACACAAACCGTCTCCCCCCTCTGCCCGAGACCGACAGCGCACCGCCCCCGAACAGGACAAGCTGCACGAGGTCAAAGCCCTCCGTGCCCCGCTCAAAGGACCAGAGCCACCTGCCCGGATGTCGGTCGCTGTCACTGTCCGGTTCCGCCTCGCGCCACGGGGCGCTGCGGGTGCGGGTCTGTTTCCAGTTTAGCTGCCCATCGACGACGTGGGTGGCGCTTCCCTGCAGGTCGACCAGGTTGTCCACGCCGGGGGTCAGCTCGGCCAGCAGGCCATAGACCCGCTCGATCAGCGCGTCAGGGGTGAGGGTCCAGTCCCCCTGTTCCAGGTCCAGCAACCCGGCCTGCCCCAGCCGCAGCGTTTCGCCCTCGGGGATGGCGGTGCCAATGCGTCCCTTGCGGACATCGGCCTCGAACATGGCGAGATCCATCAATTCCGGCGCCTCGATCAGCCCGTCCTCGAAAACGGTCATGTCCACAAGGTGATTGTCGCCGATCCTCTGGATCACCGGAAAAGAAACCCCGTCGATGGTGCGCAGTGCCTGCCGCTGTGTCAGTTCCGATGCCTTCAAACCCTGCCTCACCTTCCAAGCGCGCGCCTTCACCGCCTCAAGACGATGGCGACCCCACCGTATAGCGATCCCGGGCCCTAGCGCAAAAAAGGCGGCGGCGCGCAATTCTTTGCCAAGCTCGCAGGCCCAGCGCGCGATCGGCATGGCGCGGGGGCGGCACATGGCCTATCCATAGGCCATGACCATGATGCATCTCATCGCCGGCTTTCACGCCGCCACGCTCTGCCTTGTCGCCGCCTGCCCGGCCGAGGCCAACCCCTGGGACCTGATCAGCGCGATCGAGTACGAGGAGACCGAGACGGAGACATCCTGGTCCGTGCAAAAGACCATCCCCGAGGCGCTGCGCGCACAGGCGCAGGATTTCGAGGTCACGGGTTATTACGTCCCGGTCGAGGCGCAGGCCTATGTCTCGACCTTCCTGCTGGTGCCGGACCCCGCCGATTGTCCCTTTTGCGGTCAGAACGGCTATGGCCCCGCGCTGGAGGTCAGCATGAAACGCCCCATGCCCGACGTGCCCGAGGCGACCAAGGTCACCGTGCGGGGAACGCTCAATTTCGACGACAGCCCGGAAACCTATCGCGCGGTCTTTGTCACCGAAGGCGTGCTCATCGACTGAAAAAACGCCGCCCCGGGGACCCGGAGCGGCGCTCTGTTCTTGCATCTGCTTGGCCGCTTATTCCGCGGGCACATTGGCGGGCCGTTTCTGCCCGGTCAGGTTGTCCGGCAGGACAAAGGCCACCAGGACAAAGACCAGCCCCAGCACGATCCCCAGGATGTCCCCCGAGACGGCGAAGATCCCGTCGTAGGACGCCCCCGGAACGCTGCCCAGCGTGACCTTGCCGCCCGCGATGTCGTTCAAGAGGCCGCTGGCCTTCCAGGCGGGGTAAGTCGCCATGTAGGCCGCCGCCCCCAACAGACCGCCCGCGATGAAGAACAGCGCGTCACGCCGTCCGGTGGCCGCCGCACAGACGCCCGTCCCGGGGCAGAAGCCGCTGGCCGCCCAGCCCGCGCCCAGCATCAACCCGCCAATGAAGACACCGATATAGGCCGCCTTCACACTCATGTGGCCCACGTCGACAAGGCCCAGCATCTGCCCGCCGAACATCAGGATGGACCCGGTGCCGATCGCCAGCAGGATGGTCTTCATCAACTTGATGCGCCGCAGGGTCAGCATCCCCGAGATCACGTTGGGATTGGTGGCGCCGATCCGGTCCAGCACCGCGCCAAAGGCGACACCGATCACGATTGCCAGAAGGATTTCCATCGTTCAGCCCTCCTTGTACATCATCATTGCGGTGGGAATGGCGGCAGCAAAGGCCCCGGCGGCAAAGATGTAGCCACTGAGCGCGGTCTGCATCATGCCCGACATCATATGCCCCGAGGTACAGCCCCCCGCCAGCCGCGCGCCGTAGAGCACGACAAACCCGCCCAGGAAGGCCACCGCATAGCGTTTCCACGGCGTATCACCGAAATTGGCCTCCCAGATCTGCGGCAGCCGCTTTTCGGCCCGGCCCACGCCCCCGCGCGAAAAGGCAGAGAGCGCCGCGCCCGCCGCCATCGCCAGCACGAAGATGAACGAGTAGTTCAGCGGGTTGGCCGCGTTCTTGGCATATTTCCCCGAGGATTTCGCCATATAGGCGTTGGTCGAGGTATAGCCGTCCTCGATCTGCGTGATGAAATCCGGGCTGACCGCATCCGCGACGATCCCGTCGAGGATCACGAATTGCGTCGAGACGCCGATGGGCTTGACCAGCAGCACCGCCGCAAAAAAGACGATGCCCAAGAGCACGCCTCCGAGTTTCCAGTCGAGAGTCATGCGCCCTCTCCCCCTTGTCTTTGATATTCCGCTTTTCGAATATCACTGCATCCAGGCGCAGCGGATGATCCAGATCAATGCGGAGCATAAAATATGCAGAATCGAGAATGTCACCTTGGGAACGGGGCATGCAAAAAGGCCCCCGGCGCGCGCCGGGGGCCATTTCCGTGATCGCGGGGAGGGGATCAGGTGTCGGTCAAAAGCGGGGTGATCCGGCGCACGGCGGCACGGCGATTGGCCTGTTCCGCCTGGTCAGTCACGACCAGCAGGTCACTTTCGCCATAGCCCTGCAGCACCAGGTTCTCTGGCGGAACGCCGAAATACTCGATCAGGGCCAGGGCCACCGATTCCGCGCGGCGGTCGGAGAGCGACAGGTTATAGGCATCCTGCCCGCGCGCATCGGTGTGCCCCTCGATCAGGAACACCTCGCCCGGGTTCAGCGCGATGGCCTCCAACATGGCATAGCCCAGCGCGGCCAGTTCCTCGGCCTCGTCCGGGCGGATCGCGGCAGAGTTCGAGGCAAAGTGGATCGTGTCGATATTGATCCCCGGCGCCATCTTGCGCACGGCGTCGATGTCGCGCACCTGGGCCAGCGAGAACAGCCGTCCCGCATCGACGCCGGTTTCCGCGCCCAGCGCCCCGTTCACGTCACTGTCGCTCTGGTAGGCGACAACGCTGGATCCATGAACCTCTGGCAGGTTGGTGACGACCACCTGGTCGCTCTGCTGGGTGTCGTCGAACAGCACCACCTCGGTCCCGTCCGGCGCGATCGAGGAGCGGCGCAGCACGCGCCCGTCCGGCGCGCGCACCGTCTCGACCTGGCTGCCATCCTGGTACAGCATCACGTTGCGGGTGGACCCGTCCTTGTACTGGAAGGTCTGCACATTGGTGCCGGGCCGGTTCAACAGCACGTCGTCGTTGCGCAACACGCGCATGACACCGTTGTTTTGTACCACCATGCGGTCACCGCTGTTGGTGATGACGCGGTCCCCGTTCTGCAGCACCTTGCCCAGGTCCACGCGACGGAAGTCCAGCGTGCCGGTCCGGATGCCGATCTGGCGGGCGACCTTGTCGAAATCCTCGGACGAACGGCGCACGTCCTCGGCGGTCAGCGTCCGGTCCAGAACCTTGACCGCACCGGCCGCGATGCCGACGGCGGCGGCCACCCTGGCCACGTCGCGCAGGGCCACGATGTCGGCCTGCCGCTGGCTGGAGCCAAGGTCGATGCTGCCGACCGGCAGGCGCACGGTCTTGCCCGGGCGCGGCGCGATCTTGACCCCGCCAGCGGGCTTGCCGCCGACGATGTCCTTGGCCAGCTGCTTGCGCAGTGCGTCCAGGTCTACCGCACCGGGCTTGACCATGACCTTGCCGCCGGGGCCGCCGGGCGCGACCTTGATGCCCGGCTGGCGGGTCTTGGGCGGAATGGCGATCTGAACGTCCGGCACCTTGACGCCGGGCGCGATGGTCCTCGACGGCACGCGGATTGTCGGTGTCTTGTCCTTCGGGCGCACGATCTGGACATCAGGCACCCGGATCTTTGGCCGCGCCTTTTTGGGGATGACAACCTGCGCGGGGCGCGTCTTGGGCTGAGGGGTCACGATGACCTGCGGCACCTGGATGGTCTTCTTGGGGGTGCGCACGGTCTTTTTCGGCGGCTGCACGATCACCTGCGGCGTCTTCTTGACCTGCGGCACACGGCGGATGGTGCCCTTGTCGAAATCGCATTTGATGCCCAGCGCGGGGTTGCAGAGCTGCTTGAGGTCAATGTTCTGGGCCGCGGCGGGTCCGGCAAAGGTCACCGTCAGCAGGCCAAGTGCCGCCGAGGCGAGGAGGAGGCGTTTCATTCGGCAATTCCTTTCCAGCAAAGGCATGGACGGGCGTAAAGTCTTTGTCGCACCAGTCTCGGCACCGAATGTGCGGCCCTGCCCTGAAGGGCGGCCGGCGATGAAAAACACTCCCGGCAGCGGGTCTGGTAACGTGCGTCATGAAACTCTGTCCGGCGGTTTCGGACAACGGAGGTATTCCAGACCCGCAAACGAAGACCCCCGGCAGGGGCTCTGCCGGGGGTCCTGACATGGGTCCTGAATGTGCCCTGCGCGGGTCAGCGCGCCGCAAGCAGCGGCGTGATCCGGCGCACGGCGGCGCGGCGGTTGGCGCGTTCGGCCTCATCCGTGCGCACCAGCAGGTCACCTTCACCGTAGCCCTGCAGCACCAGGTTCTCCGGCGGGACGGCGAAATACTCGGTCAGGGCCAGCGCCACGGATTCCGCGCGGCGGTCCGACAGGGCGAGGTTGTAGGCAAACCGGCCCACGGCATCGGTGTGCCCCTCGATCAGGAAGACCTCGGCGGGGTTCTTCGCAATCGCCCGGCGCATCGCCTGGCCCAATGCGGCCAGCGCCTGTGCCTCTTCGGGCCGGATCGCCGCCGAGTTGGTTTCAAAGTTGATCGTATCCACGGTGATCTCGGGGACCAGGTGGCGCACGGCGTCGATGTTGCGCACCTGCGCCAGCGAGAAGGTGCGGTTCACGCCTTCGGCCCCGGTCGCCGCCAGCGCACGCGCCAGCGAATCCTCCGTGGTATCGCGATAGTCGATGCGGTTGCGTTCGGTCACGCGGGGCAGTTCGCTGACCTCCACCCGGGGGCTGGCCTGGGTGTCGTCGAACAGGACCGCCTCCGTGCCATCGGGCAGGATGCGCACCCGGCGCAGGACCCGGCCATCGGCGGCGCGGATGGTCTCGACGACAGAGCCGTCCTCATAGCTGACACGGCTGCGGGTCGAACCGTCGTCAAAGCGGCGCGTCTCGACCTCGGCGCCGGGGCGACGCAACAGAACGTCATCGTTGCGCAGCACGCGGAACTGGCCATCCTGTTCGACCACCACCCGGTCCCCAGTGTTGGACACCACGCGGTCATCCTTGTCGAGGATCTCGGACAGGGCCACGGCGCCAAGCCCCAGCAGGGCTGCCTTGGCCCAGGGCTCCAGCCCATCGTCGTCGCCACCATCCTTGCGCGCCTTGGCGTCAGGTTTCACGGTGCCATCCAGCCCGGTGCGGAAATCCTCGTCCGAGCGGCGCACGTCGCCCTCGTCCAGTTTTTCCTCGACCAGCTCGCCCCCGTCGCGCGGGTTCGCGGCGGCCGCGGCGGGCGGGCCCTCCAGCAGACGGCGCAGGGCATCGACCTGGGCCTGCGGGTCACGCCGCTCGGGGTCAGGCGCGGCCTGCGCGGCCTTGGGGGGCTTCTGTGCCTCGGGGGCCGGGTCCTTGGGCGCATCTGCTGTCGCAGGCGCCTCGGGCTCTGGTGTTTCGGCGGGTTCCGCGGCCTCGGGCGCCTTGGGGACATCGGCGGTTTCAGGCGGCGCGGACTGATCGGGTTTCAGCGCATCCGCCGGATCGGCCGCAGGATCCGCGTCCGCCTTGTCCGGCTTGTCCTTGCCGCCCCCCTTCTTTTCCAGCGCCTTTGCCACATCTTCGCAGGTCAGTCCGTCCGGCAGATTGCCGCCCACCTGGCAGATCCCGCGCAGCAGTTCCAGTTGCGCCGGGGGCAGACTTTTGGCGGCATTTGCGCCATCCTGCCCCTGCGCCATCGCGCTTCCTCCGAATATGAGCGTCAGGGCTCCGGCCAGCGCCGTGGCATTGCGAATGGGGGTCATGGCAGTCTCCTTTCCTTGGGCCCGCGTCGGGCTTGGAGAGGAAACGCGCGATGGACCGCCCCGGGTTCCCCCTGGGCCGCAAGGACCGGCGGTAACCCGCCTAGAGCAGCTTCATCAGCCGCGCCTTCTCACCCAGGTCGTCGGGGCGCGAAATCGCCTCGGCCAGGTCTTCGAGCGAGGCGATGGAATGACCGGCGCGGAAACTGTCGACATGGGGCAGCATGGCGCGGATGCCCGTCGCCTTGGGCGCGAACCCGTCCCAGCGCAAGAGCGGGTTCAGCCAGATCAACCGCCGCGCCGAGAGGTGCAACCGCTCCATCTCCTTCTCCAGCGCGCCCGCGTCGTCCCGGTCCAGCCCGTCGGTGATGACCAGCACCACCGCCCCCTGCCCCATGACGCGGCGCGACCAGTCGCGGTTGAAGTCATGCAGGCAGGCACCGATCCGCGTGCCGCCTTCCCAGTCCTGCGCCTCGGCCCCTGCCGCCTTCAGCGCCGCGTCCACATCGCGCGTAGCCAGATGCCGGGTGATGTTGGTCAGGCGGGTGCCAAAGGTGAAGGCATGGACCTTGGCCCAGCCCTGCCCCTTTTCATTGGCCACCGCGTGCAGGAAATGCAGCACCATCCGGCTGTATTGGCTCATCGAGCCGGAAATGTCGCAAAGAACCACCAGGTTGGGCCAGCGCGGCCGCCGTTTGGCCCGGGCGATGGAATGGATCTCTCCCCCCTTGCGCAGCGCGTCGCGGATCGTCTTGCGCGCGTCCATGCGGTGGCCCAGGTGCGCGCCCATCAGGCGGCGCGATGCAATCGGTTTCACGGGCAGGGTCAGCCTCGCCAGCATCCGCTTGGCCTGGGCGATCTCCTCGGTCGACATCTGTTCGAAATCGAGGCTGCGCAGCTTTTCCTCGGCGGACATGGTCATCGAGGCATCGACCTCGATCTGCGTGCCCTCCTGCTCCTCTTCCTCCTGCGGCACCTCGGGCATCTGATCGCCCAGCAGAGCCTGCGCCGCGCGTTTTTCGGCCGCCACGGCAGAGCGGTCCTCCTGCACGCCGCGGATGGCGGGCAGCATCATCGACATCATGTGTTCCAGGAACCGCGGATCGCGCCAGTAGAGGCGGAAGATCTGGGCAAAGACGACGCGATGCTCGGGCCGGTTCACGAAACAGGCATGCAGCGTCCAGTAGAAATCCATCCGCTCGGTAAAGCCCGCCGCCTCCACCGCGCGGATGGCGTCAATCACCCGCCCCGGCCCCACGGGCAGGCCCGCACGCCGCAGCGCGCGCGCGAAATGGATGATGTTCTGCGCCAGGCGCGGATTGTCGGGGATTTCAAGCGGCAGGTATTCAGGCATGGCGCGGCGCTTCCGGCTGAGGATGGAACCGGGGCTCTGCCCCGGACCCCGGAGGTATTTTCAGCCCAAAGAAGCCGACAGCGCGGCGCGCGCCCCGTGTTTCTTTGGGCCCCCAATACTCCGGGGGAGTCGCCGCAGGCGACGGGGGCAGAGCCCCCTCAGCGTCGGTGCACCCCATCACTCAGGCCGCCTCGATGGTGGCCTTGGCCTCATCCAGGATGCGCTTGGCCTCGCCGCCTTCGATTTTCGCGATGTCGTCCTGGTATTTCAGGATCGCGCCCAGCGTGTCGCTGATCACCTCGGGGCTCAGGTCCACCACGTCCAGCGCCAGCAGGCATTTCGCCCAGTCGATGGTTTCCGCCACCCCCGGTTTCTTGAAGATGTCCTCGGTCCGCAGGGATTGGACAAAGGCCACGATCTCGCGGCTCAGCGTCTCGGAGACATCCGGTTCGCGCGCGTTCAGGATTTCAACCTCGCGGTCGAAGCCCGGATAATCGACCCAGTGATAAAGGCAGCGGCGCTTGAGCGCGTCATGCACCTCGCGCGTGCGGTTCGACGTCAGGATCACGATGGGCGGTTCCGGCGCCTTGATGGTCCCGATCTCGGGGATGGTCACCTGGAAATCGCTGAGCGCCTCCAGCAGGAAGGCTTCGAAGGGTTCATCCGTCCGGTCCAGCTCGTCGATCAAGAGGATCGGCGCGCCGTTCTCGTCCGGGCGCATCGCCTGCAACAGCGGGCGTTCGATCAGGAAATCCGGGCCAAAGAGTTCGCGGTTCAGCACGTCGCGGTCGGCGCTGCCCTGCGCCTCGGCGGTGCGGATGGCGATCATCTGGGCCGGAAAGTTCCATTCGTAGACCGCGCTGGAGGCGTCCAGCCCCTCGTAGCATTGCAGCCGGATCAGGCGCCGCCCCAACGCCGCGGACAGCGCCTTGGCGATCTCGGTCTTGCCGACCCCGGCCTCGCCCTCGAGGAACAGGGGCCGGCCCAGGCGCAGCGACAGGAACACGACGGTGGCCAGCGCCCGGCCACAGACATAGCCCGTGGTGCCCAGCGTTTCCTGAACTTCGTCGATAGATGCAGGCAATGTCATGGCAGTCCTCCTGCCCCCGGTTTCCCAAGCCCCGAGGGGGCCGTCAATAGGACGGAAGTCACGCCCCGATGCCCTTGACGACGGCGTGGATTGACGGGGTGGTCACAGAATGTCATGATTCGGTGTATAAAACCCGGGACGAAACCCGGGGTTCTGGCAGACGAGCAGACATGGCTGATATAAAGGCGGGCGCCGCGCGGCGCATCACCGCTGTAACCTGCGTGAAGAACGAGGGCCCATTCCTGTTGGAATGGATCGCCTTTCATCGTCTTCTGGGTATCAGTGATTTCCTGTTCTATTCCAACGATTGCACCGATGGCACGGACGTCCTGCTGGATGCCCTGGCCACCAGCGACCGCCCGGAAACCGGCCGTGTCGTGCATCTGCCCAACCCCGCCGAGGGCCGCAACTACCAGATGGAGGCGCTGAAGGGTGCCGCGAAACACGCCATCGTGCGCGAGGCGGACTGGGTCTGGATTGCCGACGTCGACGAATTCCTGAACGTGCACGTGGGGGATCACACGATCCCCGCGCTGATTGCCGCCTGCCGCAATCCGCAGGCGATTTCCGTCAACTTCCAGTTCTTTGCCAATGATGGCGTCACCGATTTCACCGACCGACCGGTGATCGCGCAGTTCACCCGCGCGCATAATCCCGACCTCTGGTGCGCCGAAACGGCGATCGAGGTCAAAAGCCTGATCCGCCGCGATTTCCCGTTGCAGTATTTCGGCGCGCACCGGCCGTTTTTCCGCAAGTCCCTGCCAGAGGACAAGTTGCCGGCCTGGACCGATGCCTCGGGGCGCGGGGTGCCGCCCAAGTTCCTGACCGCCGCCAACCCGCGCCGCATCCGCAAGTTCCCCGCCGCCGGGGCGCGCGAATTCGCGACGCTCAATCACTATGCCCTGCGGTCGCTCGACAGCTACCTGGTCAAGAACGACCGTGGCGACGTCAACCGCGAGGGACGTGTCTTTGACGACACCTACTGGCGCGAACGCAACGATGCCGCCGTCGAGGATCGCTCGATCCTGCGCTATCTGCCCCGGCTGGAAAAGGCGCTGGCATCGTTGAAAGACGACCCCGAGATCGCGCGCCTGCACGGCGACTGCGTGCGCCTGCACCGGGAACGGCGCGACGCGCTGATGGCACAGCCCTCCTACGCGAAGATGTATGCGCACCTCGCCGCCCTCCCCGCCCTGCCGCCGGGCGAGGCGGAACTGATAGAGGCGCTGGGGCTATGAGCGACCTGAGCGTCAAGCTGGTGAACCTCGGCCTGCCCAAGACGGGCACCACGACGCTGGCCCATGCGCTGAACGAGGGCGGATGGCGGGCCGCGGATCACAAGGTACGCCGCGTGCATTGCCGCGCCCCCGGCATGGGCGGCACCTCTATCGCGCGCCAGCTGTATAACGGGTATTTCGAAACCGGCGATCCCTTTGCCCATCTCGACGGGCTTTACGATGCGCTGACAGAAGTCAGCGTACTGAACCCGACCGCCTCGCTCTGGCCGCAATGCGATTACGCGATGATCAAGGCGATGCGCCTGGCGCGCCCCGAGATGCTGTTCGTGGCCACCTGGCGCCCGGCGGCGGATATTTCGGACAGCATGCGCCGTTGGGGCAACCTCGGGCAGGATCGTCTGCCCGCCGGCGCCATCCCCGGCCTGCCGGAGGGCTACGGCGCCGATGACACCCAGCGCATCCGCTGGATCGAGGGCCATTATGCCATGCTGCGCGACCTCTTTGGCGACGATCCGCGCTATCTGGAATTGCCGGTGGGCGCCGACGACGCGCGGCGGCGGCTATCGGATCATATCAGGATCGACCTGCCCTGGTGGGGCAGGCTGAACAAGAACCCCGAAACGGGGACGGCAGGCACGGACAAAAAAGCCAAAACGGCACGAGGGGCAGCGTGATGAGGATCTATCTACATATCGGGCCGGACGGCCCGTCGAGCGACCGGATACAGCGGGTTCTCGACGCCAAGCGCGGGCGGCTCAAGGACGAGGGTATGCTTTATGCCCGCAGCCCCGGCGCCCGCAATCACACCCGCCTGTTCATGGCCATCAGCGACCCGGACCGCCCGGACGTGCTGCGTTTCAACCGCGGATTGATGCTGCCCGAAAAACAGGCGGCCCTGCGTGACGAGGTTGCCCGCCAACTGGCGCAGGAGGTCGCGCGCGAAGAGCCCCAGGCGCTGATCCTCTCGGCGCATCAGCTGGGCAACTCGCTGAGCACCCAGGCCGAGCTGGAACGCCTGCGTGACCTGCTGGCGCCGATCTCGACCGACATTCGCATTGTCGCATGGCTGGACGAACCGGCACGCGCGCTGGTCGCGCGCTACGGTGCGCAGGTGCTGGACGGGCGGGCGCGTTCGCTGGACCTGGAACTGGGCTTGCTGGAGGCGCCGGATTACTGGCAGGCCGCGTTGGACACCCGGCCCGGGACCGCGCCGCTGGCCGGGCGCTTTGCAGAGGTGCAGGGCGCCAACTTCTGGCTGGACTACACCCGCCTGCAAGAGGAATGGGAGGCGGTCTTTGGCCCCGAAACCGTGCAGTTCCGCTCGATCAACCGCGACCGGCTCTGGTCCGAGGAGGCGACAGACGAACTGCGCGCCGCCTTCGGCATCTCCGCCCAGATCGGCAAGGCCGAGGCAGAGGACCTGCCCCGCCTGCCCTCTGCCGCCTGGCTGACCCGCGCGCGGTTGTTCAACGACGCGGTGCTGCGGCTGCTGGACCGGCAGGACATCCTGCTGCCCCGCCCGCTGTGGCGCAAGCTGCTGACAGAGATCAAGGTGCCCGGCGGCGCGATCCTCGCAGGCGGGCTCTCGGCACTCTCCATGCGTTTCGAAGAGGACATCGCCGCGCTCTGTGCCGCCCATCCTGGCATGTCGCCCGAGGACATGGAGGCGGACCCGATCTGCGGCGACTGGACAGAGGCGGAGCCGACGCGCGGTTTCCGCGCGACGCAGTACCTGATGGCCTTCCGCTGGCGCATCGCCCAAGGCGACAAGGAAGAGCGCGCGGCCCGGGCCGAGGAACTGGCCCATCTGACCGGCGACACCCCGTCAGAACCGGACACGCCGCCGCTGACCGATGCCGCGGCAGAGGCCCTGCCCGCACAGGCGAAACAGAATTTCGTGCGCCTGCACGGCTCCCCTTATGCGCCGCACAACAAGCTGGGCCGCATCAACGAAGAGGACCTGGCCGCCGCCTTTACGCCCGCCCCGCGCCGCATGCTGCCCAAGGGGGCGACCGGCAATGTCATCGTCGCCTGCATGAAGAACGAGGGGCCTTACATCCTCGAATGGATCGCCTATCACCGTGCGGTCGGCTTCGACACTTTCCTGATTTACACCAACGACTGTTCCGACGGCACTGTCGACATCCTGCAACGGCTGGATGCCCTGGGCGTGGTCCATCACCGCGACAACAACGCATGGTCCGGTAAATCCCCGCAACAGCACGCGCTGGATGCCGCGCTGGAAGAAGAGGTGATCAGGCAGGCCGACTGGATCGCCCATATCGACGTGGATGAGTTCGTCAACATCCGCTGCGGCAATGGCACGCTGTCAGATGTGTTCCAGCGGGTGCCGGACGCCACCAACATCGCCATGACCTGGCGGCTCTTCGGCCACAACGGCGTGCGCCGATTCCAGGACCGTTTCGTGATCGAGCAATTCGACACCTGCGCGCCGAAATACTGCCCCAAGCCGCACACGGTCTGGGGGTTCAAGACCATGTTCCGCAACATCGGCGCCTATGAAAAGATCTCTTGCCACCGGCCTAACAAGCTGGCCGAAGGGTTCGAGGACAAGGTGAAATGGGTCAACGGCTCGGGCCGCGACATGACAGAGGCGGCGATCCGCAACGGCTGGCGCAGCTCCAAGCGTACCATCGGCTATGACCTGATCCAGCTCAACCACTACGCCCTGCGCTCTGCCGAAAGCTTTCTCATCAAGCGCCAGAGGGGCCGCGCCCTGCACGTCGATCGCAACATCGGGCTGAACTACTGGATCCGCATGGACTGGTCGGTCCACCGCGACATCACCATCAAGCGCAACATCCCCCGCGTCCGGGCCGAGTACGACCGCCTGATGCAGGACGACACCCTGCGCGCCGCGCATCACCGGGCGCTGGAATGGCACCGCGCCAAGGCCGCCGAACTGCACGGGATGCCGGAATTCGAGGAACTCTACCGGCAGGCGCTGGCCCTGGACCTGACGGAAACCGAACGCGTGGCCTATGCGCTCGCTCTGGACATGGAGACCTGAGATGGACGGCGCAGAGCCCACCCCCCGCGATCCCTTCCTGCACTCACGCGGAATGAAGATCCCCAAGCACCCGCAGATCACCAAGGGGCGCATTCGGGGCGCGCTGAAATCCGACACCTACGAACGCAAGGAATGCGACGCGGTCATGCGCGTGGTGCGCCCCGGAGACCGGGTGCTGGAACTGGGCGGCGGCATTGGCTACATGTCCACGCTTCTTTCGGTCAGGAAACAGGTCGCCCGCGTCGTCAGCTACGAAGCGAACCCTTCGCTGATCCCCTATATTCGATCTCTCCACGCGGCCAATGGCGTGGAAAATGTCGACCTGCGCAACGCGCTCTTGTCGCCTCAGGCGGGCGATGCCGTGCCCTTCTACGTCCGTAAGAATTTCCTCGCCTCTTCGATGGATCGCGAGGCGGACCCGGATAGCGTGATCGAGGAAGTCTCGATCATGCAGCACGCCATCGCCCCGGTGCTGGAGGCGGAAACCCCGGATGTCCTGGTCTGCGACATCGAGGGCGCCGAGGCAGAGCTCTTGCCCGCCGCCGACTGGTCCGGGCTGCGCGCCGCCGTGATCGAGCTGCACTCGCAATGGATCGGCCAGTCGGGCGTGCAGGCGGTCTTTGACGCCATGCATCGCGCCGGGCTGACCTATTTCCCCAAGGCCAGCGAGGCCAAGGTCGTCACCTTCCGCAAGGGGTGGTGATGGATCGTCTTGCCTGTCCCCGCCCCGGCCTCCGCGCCGCATGAAGATCACCGCCGTCCTCTGCGTCCGTAACGAAGGCGCCTTCCTGCTCGACTGGCTGGCGCATCATCTGGCCTGCGGCGTGACCCACGTCGTCGCGCTGTCGAACGATTGCCAGGACGGCACCGACGCGCTGCTCGACCGGCTGGCACAGGTGGCCCCCCTTACCCATATCCGCAACGACGGACCTTATGACGATCGCGGCATCCAGTTCACCGGCCTGAAACGCGCCGACACGGCGCAGGCCGTCCATGAGGCCGACTGGCTGCTGGCGCTGGACATCGACGAATACGTCAACGTCCACGCGGGCGACCGTACCCTGCCCGCGCTGATCGCCGCCCTGCCGGAGGCCACGGCCATCACCCTCACCTGGCGGCTCTTCGGCAATGCAGGGGTGGCGCGGTATACCGACACGCCGATCACCGAACAGTTCACCGCCGCCGCGCCCGTGGTCATGCACTGGCCCTGGCGCGCGGCCATGTTCAAGACGCTCTACCGCAACGATGGCACCTATGGCCGGCTGGGCGTCCACCGTCCCCGCGCCCCCGACAAGACGCGGCTGGACCGCGCCCGCTGGTTCGACGGAGAGGGCCGTGAACTGGACGACCAGTTCCGCACCCGCCGCATCTTTTCGCAATATGGCCGGTCGAACTATGCGCTGGCCCAGCTGAACCACTACGCGCTTGGCGCGATGGAAAGCTACCTGCTCAAGGCCGACCGGGGCCGCGCGGTCCATTCGGACCACGCGCTTGGCATGGACTACTGGGTCGAGCGCAACTGGTGCAACGAGGAAGACCGCAGCATCCTGTCCCTGCCTGGCGTGGCCGAGCGCCGCGCCGACCTGGCCGCCGACCCGGAGCTGGCCCGGCTGCACAGCGAGGCCGTCGCCTGGCGGCATCAGCGGCTGGAGGAACTGCTGGCGCAGGAACCTTACCGTGCGCTCTTTGCCCGTCTGCTGATGACGCCACCTTCGCGCCCGGTGCCGATCCAGGCGGCGCGTTTCCTGGCCCGCCATGCGACGCGGGCACGACAAGATCCCGCAGACGAAGGCTGACGGTGCCCTGCTCTCTGACGATAGCTTTGCCGCCCGGAACGCCCGGACCAAGACACGCGGCATCCACGTCGACCACGTCGGCCGCCGCATCCTTTTGCCACCCGCCGACCACAATCTTGCCGAAAATGCCGGGCATATTCCCCTCAAATCCGCGTCGATTTTTTGCGGAATACGAGGGACCGCCCGGTATGGAATCGCACCAAAGCACTTTTGCCCCCGACCTCAGCCATCTCTCGCGCAACGAGTGGCTTGGCGCGCTCAAGCGCATCGGCGAGGATCAGGGGTTTGCCGAACCGATGGGCAAGTCCCATGCCGCCATCTTCGTCGAAGACGGCGACACGCTGATCGTCAGCTTTGAAAGCATGTCGGGAATCGAGGCGCTGTCGGAAACCCGCACGCCCATCGGCTTTGACATGGTGGGCGGCGCGGGCTGGTCCTCGCTCTCTTTGCTCAGCCACGGCGACACCTGGTTCCGCGACCCACGCGTCTACGCCTTCTTCGACCAGTTGCAGGACGACGGCTTTTTCGACGAGTTCGAGACGGTCCTCTTTTTCGGTGCCGGTCCCTGCGGCTATGCCGCCGGGGCCTATTCCGTCACGGCACCGGGCGCGCGCGTCCTGATGCTGCAACCGCAGGCGACGCTGGACCCGCGCGTCGCGGAATGGGACGACCGCTTTGCCGAGGAGCGCCGCCGCGACTTCACCTCGCGCTACGGGTTTGCCCCGGAAATGATCGACGCCGCCGACAAGGCCTGGGTGATCTACGATCCGCGCGAACGGCTGGACGCGATGCATTCCGCCCTGTTCGAGAAACCCAATGTCACCCGCTACCGCGCCCCCTTCATGGGCGGCGCGCTGCAGGCCGACTTCCGCGCGCTCGACCTGCTGCCCGGCCTGTTTTCCGCCGCCGCCGAGGATCGCCTGACCCCGGGGCTCTTTTCCTCGATGTTGCGAGCCCGGCGCGACCACCCGCCCTACCTGCGCCGCCTCCTGCACCGGCTGGACGCCGATGGCCGGACGGAACTGACGCGCATCCTGTGCGAGAACGTGGTCGCACGGATGCATGCCCCCCGTTTCCGCCGCCGCCTGGCCCAGATCGAGGCCGCCGACGACGAGGCCTGAGACGCCCCACGACAGACTGGCGCGGCGCGGGTCCGCATGCTAACGGCACCGGCATGGAACAGATCACCATCCGCCGCCCCGACGACTGGCACCTGCACCTGCGCGACGGCGCCATGCTGCAGGGCATCGCCCCCGAAAGCGCCCGCGACTTCGCCCGCGCGATCATCATGCCCAATCTGGTGCCGCCGGTCGTGACCGGCGCGCAGGCCGCCGCCTACCGCGACCGCATCCTGGCCGCCCTGCCCGAGGGCGCGGATTTCAAGCCGCTGATGACGCTCTACCTGACCGAGGAAACCGATCCGCATGACGTGGTGCGTGCCCACGCGGACGGCCTCGTGACGGCGGTGAAACTCTACCCGGCAGGCGCCACCACCAACTCCGCGTCCGGCGTGCGCGACTTCGACAAGGTGCGCGGCGTGCTGGAGGCGATGGCAGAGGCCGGCATTCCCCTCTGCGTGCATGGCGAGGTGGTCGACGCGGAGGTGGACATCTTTGACCGCGAGGCCGTCTTCATCGATCGCGTGCTGGACCCGGTCCGCCGCGCCACCCCCGGCCTGCGCGTCGTGATGGAACATATCACCACCCGCCAGGGCGCCGATTACGCGCGCTCCGGCGGCGATGACCTGGGCGCCACGATCACCACGCATCACCTTGTCATCAACCGCAACGCCATCCTGGTGGGCGGGATCAAGCCGCATTACTATTGCCTGCCCGTCGCCAAGCGCGAGGAGCACAGGCTGGCCCTGCGCGCCGCGGCCACCTCGGGCGATGCCTCCTTCTTTCTCGGCACCGACAGCGCACCGCATATCGACCCGCTTAAGGAAAATGCCTGTGGCTGCGCGGGCTGTTTCACCGCCACCAACACCCTGTCTATCCTCGCCGAGGTCTTTGAACAGGAGGGCGCGCTGGACCGGCTGGAGGCTTTCACCTCTCTCAACGGCCCGGGTTTCTACCGCCTGCCCGCGAACGAGGACCGCGTGACCCTGACCAAGGGTGATCCGGTCAGCTACCCGGACAAGATCGAAACCGGCGATGGCCCGGTGACGGTCTTCAATCCGATGATGCCGCTGCACTGGCGGGTGGGCTGAGCGGCGGGCCGGTCGCCGCGTCATAGGCGACCACGCCCCGGGCGGGCGCGACCTGAAACAGACACGCACCGCCGCCCGCGGCCCAACCGGAAGAACCGGGCCAGATCCACGCGCGCTGCCAAGCGCGGCGCGCGGTTTATACAAAATGCGGAATTGGCCGTACAGAACGTACGTTTTGTACAAGAGGTGCGGGATGCGATCCCCCCTTCAAAACCGGCGCGCAACGCGCTAATCCGGCGCGACCCTGACAGCCGGAGCACGCCCCATGATCCCCTCGACCTATCCCACCGCCGAAGAAATGGCCCGCCTGACCGCGCGGATGCTCTGGGAAATCGAGGCGGTCAACTTCATGACCGACGAACCGTTCAAGCTTGCCTCCGGCCAGCTTTCCCCGGTCTATATCGACTGCCGCAAGCTGATCTCCTATCCGCGCATCCGTAGCACCCTGATGGATTTCCTGACCGTTACCGTGATGCGCAACGCAGGCTTTGAGGCCTTCGACAACATTGCCGGCGGCGAGACGGCAGGGATTCCCTTTGCCGCTCTGGTGGCCGAGCGCATGGGCCTGCCCATGACCTATGTGCGCAAGAAACCAAAGGGTTACGGGCGCAATGCCCGCATCGAGGGCGCCATGACCGAAGGCCAGCGCGTGCTGCTGGTCGAGGATCTGACCACCGATGGCGGCTCCAAGCTGTCCTTCGTCGATGCCATCCGCGAGACCGGCGCCACCTGCGGCCACACGGCGGTGATCTTCTACTACGGCATCTTCCCCGAGACGATCAAAACCCTGGGCGATCACGGCGTCGAGCTGCACCACCTCTGCACCTGGTGGGAAGTGCTGGCCGAGGCCCCCGCGAAACACGCGGGCGTGCTGGCCGAGGTCGAGTCGTTTCTCAAGGATCCGCACGCCTGGCGCGCCTCCCGCGCCGAGGATTAACCCCGCGTTAAGCTCTGAAAAGAGCACATTGCCTGTGACCCCCCCACCACAGCCCCGAGTCGCGATGTCAAGATATTGACGTAACGGCGGCCCGGCTGGCAATATGATGTGGTGGAGAGCGTCCCCGGCTTATCCCCAGAAACATACATTTTGCACCCTGGCGGCTGCGATTGCTATGCCGCCATCCCGAGCAGTGGGGGAGAAAAATGAACGAGATCGCCACAATCAATCCGACCGGACTCGAGGTTCAGTCCGCCGAGACCATGCCCCATTCGATCGAGGCCGAGCAGCAGTTGCTGGGTGCGATCCTGACCGAGAACGACATCTACGACCGCATTGCCGCGATCATCAGCGCGCAGCACTTTTACGATCCCGTGCACGCCCGCATCTTTGAAATTGCCGCCGCGCGCATCGCCAAGAACAACCTCGCCTCGCCGGTCACGCTCAAGGCCTTCATGGAGGATGACGAGGGACTCAAGGAACTGGGCGGCACCGCCTACCTCGCGCGGCTGGCGGGGTCTGCCGTTTCGACCTTCGCTGTGCGCGACTATGCGCAGATGATCTATGACCTCGCGGTACGGCGCGACCTGATCCGCCTGGGCAAGAACATCTCGGACAAGGCGGCCAAGGTCGATGTGAAATCCGAACCTCGCGAACAGATCGTCGAGGCGGAACAAGCGCTTTACAAGCTGGCTGAACAGGGCCAGACGGAAAGCGGATTTCAAAGCTTTCTCAAGGCTGTAACAGAGGCAGTTAATGTCGCCAACGCGGCCTACCAGCGCGAAGGCGGGCTTGCCGGCATCTCGACCGGGCTAATCGACATGGACAAGAAGCTGGGCGGGCTGCACCCCTCCGACCTTTTGATCCTCGCCGGGCGCCCCTCGATGGGCAAGACCTCGCTGGCCACCAACATCGCCTTCAACATCGCCAAGGCCTACAAGAAAGGCGAACGCCCCGACGGCAGCAATGGCGCCATCGACGGTGGTGTGGTCGGCTTCTTCAGCCTGGAAATGAGCGCAGAGCAGCTGGCGGGCCGGATCCTGGCCGAAGCCTCGGAAATCTCCAGCCACAAGATCCGCCAGGGCGACATGGACGAGACCGAGTTTCGCCGTTTCGTCCAGGCCGCCAAGGACCTCGAGGCCTGCCCGCTCTACATCGACGACACGCCCGCCCTGCCGATCAGCCAGGTCGCGGCGCGCTCGCGCCGTCTGAAACGGACGCACGGGCTGGACCTGATCATCGTGGACTACCTGCAGCTCTTGCGCGGCACCGCCGATAACCGGGTGCAGGAGATCGCGGAAATCTCGATGGGTCTGAAGGCCATCGCCAAGGAGTTGAACATCCCCGTCATCGCCCTGTCGCAGCTGTCGCGCCAGGTCGAAAGCCGCGACGACAAACGGCCCCAACTGTCGGACCTGCGGGAATCGGGCTCGATCGAACAGGACGCGGACGTGGTCATGTTCGTCTTCCGAGAGGAATATTACGCCGAGCGGGAAAAGCCCTCGGACGACCGGCTGGACGAGATGGCCGCCTGGCAGGAACGCATGAGCCGGTTGCACGGCAAGGCCGAGGTCATCATCGGCAAGCAGCGTCACGGCCCCATCGGCACGGTCGAACTGTCCTTCGAAAGCCAGTTCACCCGCTTCGGCAACCTCGTCAAGCCGTGGCAGCACGGCGACGCGGGCCAGGTGTAGACGGAATACCCGTCGGGCAGAGCGGCAATCCGACCCGGGTCAAGAGGCGTCAGATCCGCCGGGCCGGGTTGCCGAAGGCAAAGGGGCATACCCTCGTGCGAAACGTGAAGTTTCGCGCGCACCCCGTTGATCTGAAAATCAAATCCAGAGTGCCAGCCCGAGGTAGAAGCCAAGCTCTCCGAACTGTACGGACCCGCCCAGGCAATCGCCCGTATAGCCGCCGATCCGCGCCACGCAGAGCGCCCGGAACGCCTGTGCCAACAGGATCGACCCGATGAACCCGCAGAGCACCGCGCCGCCCCCCAACGGCACCAAAACCAACGCCAGCACCACCAGCGTGCAGGCCAGTGCGACGCGATAGCCGTCTGGCGTGACCTTGGGGACGAATTTCTGCATCCCCTCGCTGCGGGCATAAATGGTGGTCAGCGTGACATGCACCGCCGCCATGCGGCCCACCGCTTGAGCGGCGATCAGGGCCATGCAGGCCTGTCCGACCGAAAACCCCGCCAGCAGCGACAGTTTCACCCCCAGGACCAAGGCGAGCGTCAGGGCGCCATAGGTTCCCAGCCGGGTGTGATCCATGATCTTGATGACCTCGGCCCGGTCCCGGCCCACCGACAGTCCCTCGGCCGCGTCGGCCAGACCCGCCTCGTGAAATCCTGCCGTGGCCACCAGCGTGGCGGCCAGGGACAGGATCACAGCCGTGGCCCAGGGCAACACCGGCGCCGCGGCCCAAAGCACCAGCGCCCCGATCCCGCCCACCAGCGCCCCCACGACAGGATGGTATTTCACCGCCCGCACCATCAGGTCGTCCGAGACCGGCAAGCCCCGCGGCACCGGGATGCGGGTCAGATAGCGCAGCGCCAGGAGGAAAAGCTGCCCCTCAAGCCGCAATGCCGCGTACATCCCTGACCCTCCCGCACTGTCCGGAGATCCAGCATAAGCGGCAAAGGCCCGCCGTCCAGCCCGCACGCGCGGCGATTTCGCGCTTGACCCTCACCCAGAACCTGAGAAAGACAGCGGGCATGGCTCAGGCACGTCTTACCATCGATCTCGCGGCGCTGCGCGCCAACTGGCGGTCACTTGCCGAAATGGCGCAGGCCGAGGCCGGCGCCGTGGTCAAGGCGGATGCCTATGGCCTTGGCCTTTCGCAGGTCGCCCCGGCATTGGCCGACGAAGGCGCACGGCGGTTCTTTGTCGCCATCGCCGAGGAAGGCGCAGAGCTGCGCCGCATCCTTGGCCCCGGACCGGAAATCTGCGTCTTTTCCGGTCACATGGCGGGTGATGCCGCGCTGATCCGCGACGCCCGGCTGACCCCGATGATCAATTCCATCGACCAGATGCTGCGCCATGTGGAAAGCCTGCCGGGTCACGCCTTTGGCATCCAGCTGGACAGCGGCATGAACCGCCTGGGGATGGAACCCGCCGAGTGGAGCGCGCTGCGCGACATCGCCCTGTCACAGCACCCGGCCCTCATCATGAGCCACCTGGCCTGCGCCGACGAGCCCGATCATCCGATGAATGCCCGCCAGCTGCAGGCCTTCCGCCAGATGACCGACGGGATCGAGGCGCCGCGCTCGCTCTCGGCCACCGGCGGCGTCATACTGGGGCCGGAGTATCACTTCGACGTCACCCGCCCCGGGATCGGCGTCTATGGCGGGCTACCCTTTGTCGAATCGCTGCCCGTGGCCTTTGTCGACCTGCCGGTGATTCAGGTCCGCGACGTCGAACCGGGAGAGACCGTGGGCTACGGCAACACCTGGACCGCCGAGCGTCCGACCCGAGTCGCCACCGTTGCCGCCGGCTATGCCGATGGCATCCTGCGCACCATGAGCCACAAGGCCCATCTGTGGGCCGGCGAAACCCGGTGCGAGGTGCTGGGCCGCATCTCGATGGACCTGATCGGTGTCGATGTCACCGCCGTGGCCGAAACGCCAGAAAGCCTGGAACTGCTGGGCCGCCACCAGAGCGTCGACACCCTGGCCGACTGGGCTGGCAGCATCGGCTACGAGATCCTGACCTCTCTGGGTGCGCGTTACGCCCGCACCTATACCGGCGCGTGAGCCTGCTGTCCCCTTTCGGCGCGCTGGGGCGGGCAACGCTGGCGCTAATGGCCGTCGTCGGGCGTGTGGCGCTCTTTGCGCTGACCGCGCTCAGCCATGTGCTGCGCCCCCCCTTCTATGCCCGCGAACTGGGCCTGGCGCTGTTGAACATCGGCTGGTTGTCTTTGCCCGTTGTGGGCCTGACCGCGATCTTCACCGGCGCGGCGCTGGCACTGCAGATCTATTCCGGCGGGGCGCGGTTCAACGCAGAGGCGGTGGTGCCGCAGATCGTTGCCATCGGCATGGTGCGCGAACTTGGCCCGGTGCTGGTGGGCCTAATGATCGCCGCACGCGTAACGTCGAGCATCGCGGCCGAGATCGCCACCATGAAGGTGACGGAACAGATTGACGCGCTGGTCACGCTGTCCACCGATCCGATGAAATACCTCGTCGCGCCGCGCGTCCTGGCCGGGCTGATCGTGGTGCCGCTGCTGGTCGCGGTGGGCGATGTGATCGGCATCTTCGGCGGCTACGCCGTGGCGACGGGGTCTCTGGGATTCAACGCCGCGGCCTATCTCAAGAACACGATGGATTTCCTGGAACCGCTCGACGTGATTTCCTCTCTGGTCAAGGGCTGCGCCTTTGGCGGGTTGGCGGCGCTGATGGGCTGCTATTTCGGCATGGCCTCGGGGCGCGGTGCCCAGGGCGTGGGCCGCGCCACCAAGGGGTCGGTCGAGGCGGCGGCGGTGCTGATCCTGGCCGCGAACTTCCTGCTGACGGGGGCGTTCTTCACACTATGACTGTCAGCTTGCGCGACCAATTGGGCATGTGGCGAGAAAGCGTCTTCAAAGACGCTTTCCAAGCGCGTTCGAACGCGCTTGTCCCCGGCCTCAAGGACAGTGTGTCATGATCGATCTCAGCCATGTTTCCAAGGCCTTCGGCGAAAACCGGGTGTTGCGCGACGTCACCCTGACCATCGACAAGGGCACATCGATGGTCATCATCGGCGGTTCGGGCACCGGCAAGTCGGTGCTGCTGAAATGCATCCTTGGCCTCGTCACCCCGGACAGCGGCACCATCTCTCTGGATGGACAGGACGTGACCAAGGCGGACCGCGACGCCTTTCTCGCCCGGTTCGGCATGCTCTTCCAGGGCGCCGCGCTGTTCGACAGCCTGCCGGTCTGGCAAAACGTGGCCTTCCGCCTGCTGCGCGGATCGCTGCAGAAACCGCGCGACGAGGCCCGCGCCATCGCCATCGACAAGCTGCGCCGCGTGGGTCTGAAGCCCGACGTGGCGGACCGCTTTCCGGCAGAGCTGTCGGGCGGCATGCAGAAACGTGTCGGTCTGGCCCGCGCCATTGCCGCCGACCCCGAAATCATCTTTTTCGACGAGCCGACCACCGGGCTGGACCCGATCATGGCCGGCGTCATCAACGAGCTGATCCGCGAGATCGTGACCGAGATGGGCGCCACCGCCATGACCATCACCCATGACATGACCAGCGTCCGCGCCATCGCGGACCGGGTGGCCATGCTGCACGATGGCGTCATCCAGTGGACCGGACCGGTGTCGCAATTGGACAGCAGCGGCGACGCTTATGTCGACCAGTTCATCTCGGGCCGCGCCGAAGGCCCGATCGAGGCGGTGCGATGAGCGGTGTCTTCCAGCCCGACCCGGTGGTCCTTTTCTTTCTCTTCGCCAAGAAGTTCCTCTACCTGGAACTTCTTGCGGTGCTGGCGGCGATCCGCGTGATCAAGGGGCGGGGCGCGGCACGCTGGCCCGCGCTTGCGGCGCTCGCGCTGGCCCTGGCCGGTGTCGCGACGGTCTTTGCGCCCGCCGTCGGTCTGAACGACGGGATGGTCTATGCCTCCGCCGCCCGCACAATGGCACAGAGTGGCGGCATCACCGCCCTGCTGGTGCCCTCGGGCCTCTTTCTGCTCAGCAGCGTCACCCCCGGCGCCCGCTGGCGCTGGATCGACCTTGTACACCTGACGATGCTGGCCGGGCTGCTGGGTCTCTGGTGGTGGACCTCGTGACAGAGGCCCCCGGGTCTCCGGACTGGCGCCGACACCTGCGCTGGCTCAACCTGGTGCTTTTTCTGCTCTACCCTATCTCCTGGTTCGCGCCGCTGATGCGCGCCGGGTTGCTGCCGTTGTTCGGCATGAGCGAGATCAGCCTGATTTCCGGCCTGCAGTCGCTCTGGGGCACGGATGTCTTTCTGGCGTTGCTGGTGACGCTCTTTGCGCTGGTGGCGCCGCTGATCAAGACGCTGGGTCTGGCGCTTGTGCAGTTCGGCTTGCTCGACCGGCGGGCCCTGCCCGCGCTGAACGTGATCGGGCGGCTGGGCATGGCGGACGTCTTTCTGATCGCGCTCTACATCACGCTGGCGCAGGGCATGGGCGTGGGCCGGGTGGAAACCGCCTGGGGCCTGTACCTGTTCACCGGCTGCATCCTCGGCTCGGTCGTGCTGGGCCTCTTGGAAAAATCCCGAACCGCGCCCTGATCCAACCGTGGAAGGGGGCTCTGCCCCCTCTGTGCCTGCGGCCCATTCACCCCCGGAGGTATTTTCAGCCCAAAGAAACAGGGCGCGACACAAGCCCCTTCGGCCCATTGGCCCCGGCTGCGGGATGCGGCATAAGCCCCCCGTGACCAGCCAGCGGAGACCACATGGCCAAAGCTTCGACCCGTTTCGTCTGCCAATCCTGCGGCGCCACTGGCACCAAGTGGGCGGGCCGCTGCGAAACCTGCGGCGAGTGGAACACCATCGTCGAGGAAAAGCCGCTGAGCCAGGGTCCCTCGGGCAAGAGTCTGGGCAAGTCGCGTGGCCGCGCCGTGGTGCTGAGCGACCTGTCCACCAAGGAGGACCCGCCCCCGCGCACCGCCAGTGGGCTGGATGAGTTCGACCGCGTGCTGGGCGGGGGCCTCGTACCTGCAAGCGCCGTGCTGATGGCCGGCGATCCGGGGATCGGCAAGTCGACGCTGTTGTTGCAGGCGGCGGCGGCCTTTGCCAATGCCGGGTTGAAGGTCGTCTATATCTCGGGCGAGGAGGCCAGCGCCCAGGTGCGGCTGCGTGCCCGTCGCCTGGGCCTGGAACAGGCGCCGGTGAAACTGGCGACGGAAACCAACCTGCGCGACATCCTTACCACGCTGGATGAAAGCCGCCCCGACCTGGCCATCATCGATTCGATCCAGACCATGTGGGCGGACAATGTCGACAGCGTGCCGGGCTCGGTCAGCCAGGTGCGCGCCGCCGCGCATGAGCTGACCACCTTCGCCAAGCGCACCGGCAGCGCGGTCATGATGGTCGGCCATGTCACCAAGGAAGGTCAGCTGGCCGGGCCGCGCGTGGTCGAACACATGGTCGACAGCGTGATCTACTTCGAGGGCGAGCGCGGACACCAGTTCCGCATCCTGCGCAGCGTCAAGAACCGCTTTGGCCCAACGGATGAAATCGGCGTCTTCGAGATGACCGGCGGCGGCCTGTCGGAAGTGCCGAACCCCTCGGCCCTGTTCCTTGCCGAACGCGGCCAGCCCGCGCCGGGATCGGTGGTCTTTGCCGGGATCGAGGGCACGCGGCCCGTGCTGGTCGAGTTCCAGGCCCTTGTCGCCCCCAGCCCGCACAGCCAGCCCCGCCGCACGGTCGTGGGATGGGACGGCGGCCGGCTGGCGATGATCCTGGCCGTGCTCGAATCGCGCTGCGGCATCCCTTTTGCCGGTCTGGACGTCTACCTGAACGTCGCGGGCGGCATGCGCGTGGGCGAACCGGCGGCGGATCTGGCTGTGGCCGCTGCGCTACTTTCCGCCCGTGAGGACGCCCCGCTGCCCCCCGATACTGTCGTTTTCGGCGAAATCAGCCTATCAGGGAGCCTGCGTCCCGTCGGGCAGTCCGAAAACCGATTGAAAGAGGCGCGCAAACTTGGTTTCTCCAAGGCGATCCTGCCGGAAGGGGGAAAGGCCGCGGCATCCGGCGGCATGGCGCTGACCCGGATGCCCGATCTGACCGCTTTTGTCGGCGATGTCTTCGGTGCGGGATAGCGGACCGGGCGAAACCACGGTAACAGACACGACAACGGGCCGGAGGGCCTGAGCAGAAGAGGCGGACGCGGCAGATGGAAGGCTTTACAATCGTCGATGGCGTGGTGGGCGTCGTCATCCTGCTGTCGGCTCTGCTGGCCTATTCCCGTGGCCTTGTGCGTGAGATAATGGCGATCCTGGGCTGGGTCGCCGCCGCGATCGTGGCCTTTCTCTTTGCCGACCAGCTGCAACCGCTGGTCAAGGAAATCCCGGTGATCGGAGAATTCCTTGCCGACAGCTGCGAACTGGCGGTCATCGCCAGCTTTGCGGCGATCTTTACCCTGGCGCTGGTGGTCGTGTCCCTGTTCACGCCGCTGTTTTCCTCGCTCATCAAGAAATCCGCCCTTGGCGGGCTGGACCAGGCGCTTGGCTTTCTCTTTGGCGTGGCGCGTGGCATCCTGTTGGTGGCCATCGCCTTTTTTGTCTACGAGGTGGTCATCACCTCGCAGGACATTCCGATGATCAACGACTCGCGGTCGGCGGCGGTCTTTGCCCAGTTCACCGACCAGATCGAGGAACAGAACCCCGAACAGGCACTTGGCTGGATCACCGCGCAGTACGAACAGCTGGTCAGCGTCTGCGAGGCACCTGCTCAATAATCGCCGGGCAGCCCGCCGGGCTGCCTCTTGTAATCGTTTCGTGACATTCCGTCCGCTGCAGACTAAGTAATGCTGCAAATGCGAAGCGGATTCGGAGCTGCACTTGTCCGACCCTATTTTCCCACCGGCACATCCTTTCGATTTCGACGCCGTCCGCGATCCGGACGATGGCGACAAGCTGAAAGAGGAATGCGGAATCTTCGGCGTGGTCGGCGTGACCGACGCCGCCAACTTTGTGGCGCTCGGCCTGCACGCCCTGCAGCACCGGGGGCAGGAGGCGGGCGGCATCGTCTCGTACCACCCCGACCACGGTTTCAACTCTGCCCGCCGCTTCGGCTATGTCCGTGACAACTTTACCAAGCAATCGCTGATGGAGACCCTTCCGGGACAGTTGTCTATCGGCCACGTCCGCTATTCCACAGCCGGATCCAAGGGCCCGACCCAGATCCGCGACGTGCAGCCCTTCTTCGGCGAGTTCTCGATGGGCGGCGCGGCGATTGCCCACAATGGCAACATCACCAATGCCGAGGCGCTGCGGCGCGAACTGATCGAGCGCGGCTCGATCTTCCAGTCCTCTTCTGACAGCGAATGCATCATCCACCTGATGGCCCGCTCTCTGCAACGGGACATCCCCGCCCGGATGGAAGACGCGCTGCGCCGGGTCGAAGGCGCCTTCAGCGTCGTCGCGATGACCCGGACCAAGCTGATCGGCGTGCGCGACCCGCTGGGCGTGCGCCCGCTGGTGCTGGGCAAGGTCGGCGATGGCTGGTGCCTGTCGTCCGAAACCTGCGCGCTGGACATCATCGGCGCCGAGTTCGTGCGCGAGATCGAACCGGGCGAGATGGTTGTCATCACCGCCGAGAATGGCGTCGAATCGATCCGCCCATTCCGGCCCGCGAAGCCGCGGTTCTGCATCTTCGAGCATGTCTATTTCTCGCGCCCCGATTCGATCATCGGCGGACGGTCCGTCTATGAGACCCGCCGCCAGATCGGTGTGGAACTGGCGCGCGAGGCGCCGGTAGAGGCGGACCTGGTCTGCCCCGTGCCTGACAGCGGCACCCCCGCCGCCATCGGTTTTGCGCATGAAAGCGGCATTCCCTACGGCATGGGCATCGTGCGCAACCAGTACATGGGCCGCACCTTCATCGAGCCGACAGAGCAGATCCGCAACATGGGGGTGCGCCTGAAGCTGAACGTCAACCGCGCGCTCATCAAGGGCAAGAAAGTGATCCTTGTGGACGACTCGGTTGTGCGCGGCACCACCAGTCGTAAGATCAAGGAAATGATCCTGGACGCCGGCGCGGCCGAGGTGCATTTCCGCATCGCCAGCCCGCCCACCGCCTGGCCCTGTTTCTACGGCGTGGACACGCCCCAGCGCGAAAAGCTGCTGGCCGCCACCATGTCCGAGGACGAGATGTGCAGCCACCTGGGCGTCGACAGCCTGAAGTTCATCTCGCTTGACGGTCTCTACCGCGCCGTGGGCGAGGCCGAGGGCCGCGACACCAAATGCCCGCAGTATTGCGACGCCTGTTTCTCGGGTGAATACCCGGTGGAACCCGCGGATATGATCGAAAAGGGCTTTCAGATGAAGGCGGCCGAGTAACCACCGCCGAAGGCGCGCTGCTGGACCGGCTGCGCGCCCGCCTGCCCCATGTCGATGCGCTGAATGACATGGGGATCACGGTGCCGCCCCTGCCCGGCTGAACGCTCCAAGCGAAACCGGCGATTCCGTGCCAGTGTCGCACCCGGTTTCGGCGGGCTTTGGCAGATGCCTCGTGCCCCCGCTTCCCCCGGATGCTGCACCGCAGTATCTGCCCTGATCTGTTCAAAACGGAACCAGGACATGGCACAGGAAACCGCAACACCACAGTCCGTCATCGCGGCCGCCACCACGCCCGCGACGGGCAACCTCGACAAGCTGATCCTGCTCGGGACCTTCGGCGGCGGCGAAGCCCGCAAGGCAATGGTGCGCACCTCGAAAGGCAAGGTCGTCACGCTGAAACAGGGTGACAAGATCGGCCGAGACCCGATTGTCGCGATCGAGGATGGCCGCATCGCCCTGCTGCAAAAGGGCCAGACCCGCTGGCTGACCCAGCCGGTCGCCCAGTAGGGTCAGCTGGTCACGTCGCGACAGCGCGTCCAGCTGACGGGCGCGTCGTCGCCGAAACTGACCAGGGCCTCTTCCTCGGACAATTGCCGGATCACCACCGTCACGCCCGCGTCATGCCCGCCCTCGGGCATGACGAACCGGTATCGGTGGCGGCTGTATTGCCCATCGGTCTCGATCCCCGAGGGAGCGACCACCCGGCTTCCCTTGATGGTGAGCATCTGCCCGTCCGGCGCGCACCAGTCGCCCGAAATCTCATCCGCCGCGAGGGCACCCGGCAGCAGCAAGATACAGATCGTCAGCATCCGTTTCAGCATCGTCACTCTCCCGCATCGCTTTTGGGGACAGCATGCCGTAAGGCAGACCGCCTGCCCAGCCTCTTGACCGTCCGGGCAAAGCCCCTCACACCCGAGACATGACCCTTTTAGCTCTCGACAGCCGTTGGCGCCGCTTCAATGACCCGAACCGGGCCTGCCCCTGCTGTGGACGGCGGTTCTCGGGCATTTTTGACATCGGGTTCGACGCGCCGGACGCATGGCCGCATGGGGAACGCCTGGGCGAAGACGACCTGGACATCGAGAATGACCGGCTGGGACCGGAGTTCTGCCGCATCGGGGCGCGCTATTTCCTGCGCGCCGTGCTGACCCTGCCCCTGCGCGGCAGCGAGGACTGGTTTTCCTTTGGCCCCTGGGCCGAAGTGCCCGAGCCGGTCTTTCGCGCCTATCTTGCGACCATTGAGCACCCGGACCAGCCCTTCGGCCCTGCCGAGGGCCTCTTGGCCAATGCACTGCCCCTGTTCGAGGACGAGGCCGAGAGCGCCGTCACGCTCACCCTGCCCGACCCGTCACAACGCCCACGACTGACCGCTACCGATGGCCCGCTGGCCGAGGCGCAGGCACAGGGAATTTCGTTTGACGACCTGCTGGAGATCTACGCCGCCTGCGGCGACGACATTCGCCCGCATCTTGCCGCGGATTGAGGCAACGCGCCGCGCTTGACGCGCTCGCGAAACCCCGGCACATCAGCCGCCATGACCAAGCTCGCCCTCATCACCGGCGCCTCTCGTGGCCTGGGCTTTGCCCTGGCAGAGGCACTTGCCCCCGATCATCATATCATCGCCGTTGCCCGCACCGTCGGCGGGCTCGAAGAGCTCGACGACCGCATCAAGGCAAAGGGCGGCCAGGCCACCCTGGCGCCGATGGATGTCACCGATCGCGACGCGATGGCCCATCTCTGCCGCTCGATTCATGACCGCTGGTCGCCCGAGACACCCGAGGGTGAGGGCACGCTGGCGCTCTGGGCGCATACGGCGGTCCATGCCAGCGCGCTGACCCCGGCGGTTCATATCGATCCGAAGGAATGGCAGAAGTCGCTGGCCACCAATGCCGACGCGATGGGCCACCTTGTCCCCTTCGTCGCGCCGCTGCTGGGGGAAACCGGGCAGGCCCTGTTCTTCGACGATCCCGTCAAGGGAGAGAAATTCTACGGCCTCTACGGCACGACCAAGGCGGCCCAGATCGCCCTGGCCCGCAGCTGGGCCGCTGAATCCGAACGCACCGGCCCCCGGGTCCATGTGCTGGAACCGCGCCCGATGGCCACCTCCGTCCGCGCCCGCTTTCACCCCGGAGAGAACCGCGACACGCTGGCCACGCCAGAGGCCGAGGCCGCGCGCCTGATCGCCACGCTTACCTGAGGGGCCGTGGCTTCGGCACCTCGCCCGTGAGGTGCCAGGCGCGACCGGCCTATCAGAGGGTTGCAACACAACCGGTCCAGCCCCTAGAGAAGAACAAACCAGCACGGGCACCCCTTCATGCGCATTCTCATCACCAATGACGACGGCATCAACGCGCCGGGTCTCAAGGTTCTTGCCGACATCGCCGCCGATCTGGCCGGGCCTTCGGGCGAGGTCTGGACCGTGGCCCCCGCCTTTGAGCAATCGGGCGTGGCGCATTGCATCTCGTACAGCCACCCGACGATGATCGCGCAACTGGACGACCGCACCTTTGCCGCCGAAGGCAGTCCAGCGGACTGCGTGCTGGCCGGAGTGCATGACGTGCTAAAGGACAATCCACCGGACCTGGTGCTGTCGGGCGTGAACCGGGGCAACAACTCGGCCGAGAACGCGCTCTATTCCGGCACGCTGGGCGGCGCGATGGAGGCCGCTTTGCAGGGGCTGCCCGCCATCGCCCTGTCGCAGTACTACGGCCCCGCCAACGCCCTGGCCGACAACCCGTTCGAGGCCTCCGCCATACATGGCGCGGCGACTGTGCGGGCCATCCTGGCCGCCGATCCGGGCCACGCGGGCGGCTATCGACGCTTCTACAACGTGAATTTCCCCCCGGTCCCGGCGGATGACGTGGCGGGCACCACGGTCGCGCCGCAGGGCCTGCGCCGCGACACCCGCTTTTCCGTCGAGGCGACGCATTCGCCGTCCGGCCGGCGTTTCCTCTGGGTGCGCGGCGGCGACCAGCGCGCCGCAACCGACAGCGGCACCGATGCGGACTTGAACCTCAAGGGCTGGATCACCGTCACGCCGATGCTGGCCGACCTGACCGATCACGCGGCGCTGGACAGCCTGAAAGACGCCTTTTCATGAGCTTCGACGCCGAAGCAAAGATGCAATTCCTCTTTGCGCTGCGCTCCAAGGGCGTGACGGACAAAGCCGTGCTGAACGCAATGGAAAGCATCGACCGCGGACGTTTCATCCAGGGCTATTTCACCGACCGCGCCTACGACGACATGCCGCTGCCCATCGCCTGCGGGCAAACTATCTCGCAGCCTTCCGTCGTCGGCTTGATGACCCAGGCGCTGAAGATCGGGCCGCGCGACAAGGTGCTGGAGGTGGGCACCGGCTCTGGCTACCAGGCGGCGATCCTGTCCCAGCTTGCGCGCCGGGTCTACACGGTCGACCGGCACCGGCGGCTGGTCCATGCGGCGCGGGCGGTTTTCGAAGCGCTTGAGCTGACCAATATCACCGCCTTCACCGCCGACGGTTCGTTCGGATTACCCGACCAGGCGCCCTTTGACCGCATTATTGTGACCGCAGCCGCCGAAGACCCCCCCGGCCCCCTATTGGCGCAACTGAAGATTGGCGGTATCATGGTGGTGCCGGTGGGCCAGTCCGACGCCGTGCAAAGCCTGATCCGCGTGACGCGGACCGACAGCGGGTATGAGTACCACGAGATGCGCCCGGTGCGTTTCGTCCCGCTGGTCGAAGGGCTTGGCAAGGACTGACCGGCTGGTGCGGTGTCGGACAGGCGCCGCCAACCTGTGACGCCCCGGAGACAAGGGGTGCATGTGAGGATATCGAGATGACACTTGCCTCCCGCCCCATGACGGCGCTTGCCCTTGTTGCCCTGCTTTCCGCCTGTTCCGACGGGGTCGATTTCGACCTGCGCGGCGGGATCGGTGGCGGCGTCGACACAACCGATGCCGCGCTCAAGGCCACGACCGCCCGGCCAGAGCCGGACAACCGCGGAATCATTTCCTACCCCAGCTACCAGGTGGCCGTTGCCCAGCGGGGCGATACCCTGGCCGATGTCGCCGCCCGCATCGGCCTGCCTGCGGACGAGCTGGGCCGTTACAACGGCATCCGCCCGAACGACCCGCTGCGCCGGGGCGAGATCATCGCCCTGCCCCGCCGCGTGGCCGAACCCTCGCCCGCGACCGGCGCCACCACCACTGGCCCGATCCGCTCGCCGTCCAGCGTGGACGTCACCACCCTGGCCTCCAACGCCATCGACGGCGCGCCCGACACCTCGCGCCGCACGGCGGACCCGCAGGCAGGCGTCGAACCGGTCCGGCACAAGGTCGCCCGGGGCGAAACCGCCTTTACCATCGCCCGGCTCTACCAGGTGTCGCCGCGCGCCCTGTCGGAATGGAACGGGCTGGACAAGGATTTCTCGATCCGCGAGGGCCAGTACCTTCTGATCCCCGTGGCCAAGCCGACGGAACCGCGCCGTTCGGAGCCGGCCACCACGCCGCCGGGATCGGGATCGCCGACGCCGGTGCCGCCTTCGGCCGCCGCCCCCCTGCCCGCCGAGACACCCAAACCGCGTGGCACCGCCGACCCGACGCCCAAACCCGAAAAGCCCGTGGCCGACATCGGCCAGAACAAGGCCAAGGCGAAGGGCAGCATGACGATGCCAGTGTCCGGTTCGATCATCCGCGAATACAACCCCGGCTCGAACCCCGGCATTGACATCAGCGCCTCGCCCGGCACGCCGGTTGCCGCCGCTGCCGCCGGATCGGTCATCAGCGTGTCGAAAAAGACCAATGGCTCCAGCTTCATCATCGTCCGTCACCCGGACAACGTGAACACGGTCTACCTGAACGTGGCCGATATCAGCGTGAGTGTCGGCGATTCCGTCAGCCGTGGGCAGCAGATCGCCCGCGTCGCCCCGGGCGAAGTCGGCTTCCTGCACTTCGAGGTGCGCCAAGGCCTCGACAGCGCGGACCCGATGTCCTACCTGCGCTGATCGTATCGCGCATCAGCAGGCCCCGCCGCCGCGCGACGGGGCCTGTCGTCTTCAAGCCCGGCATCAGGCCTCCGGCACGCCTTTTTCCCAGGTCGCGATATGCGCTGGCGCCGGAAAGACCACTCCGCCGTCCGGGCCGACAAACTGGCCCAACTGCCGCTCTGCCGAAGCCACCAGGGCCTCGACCCCTGCGTCATCGATGAAGTCCGCCAGGGTCCAACCCCTGACATCCGTCCGCACCCAATCGCGGATCGAGGCAAAGCGCGCGGTGCCGGTCCGGGTGGTGACCTGCGCCCCACCCAGCCCACCGGCGTCAAGCACGGCTGCGAGATCCGCCGGATCGCCAAGCACAAAGGGCGCGCGCAGGGCGCCGGCGGCCTGGTCCCCGAACATCTCTTCGATCAGGGCGATCATGGCTGCATAGCCCGGCGAGTTACTGGCGCTGTCCCAGACCGACAGGGCGATCCGGCCACCGGGGCGCAGAACGCGCCTCATTTCGCCAAGTGCCGCGGCCCGGTCGTCAAAGAACATCAGCCCGAACTGGCAGAGCAGGACATCAAAGCTCCCGGATGAAAAAGGCAAGGACTCTGCGCGCCCCTCCACCCAGGTGATACCGGCCCCGTGTCCACGGGCCACCGCGATCATGCCGTCATTTCGGTCAAGCCCGGTGACCTGGCCCGCGTCACCTGCCCGGCGGGCAGCCTCGCGGGTTGTCGCGCCGGTCCCGCAGGCGACGTCCAGAACGCTGCTGCCCGCTATGACCTTGGCAGCATCGCAAAGGGGCCCTGCCCAGGCCCCGAACAACGCGGGTACGAAAAAGGCGTCGTAGACTTCGGCAGCCGAGGTCGACAGTTGTCCGGTCGCTGCAGTGGATGTGGTCATGGTTCGCCCTCCGAGACTGTTGGCTTGCAGCCCGAAGGTGACGCAACGACCGCCATGCGGTATAGTTCAAGATCTGTACCACGGGAGTCCGGCGTGAAACCCTACGGCCAGTTCTGTCCGGTCGCCAAGGCGGCAGAGCTCTTTTGCGAGCGCTGGAACGCGCTGATTGTCCGTGATCTTGCCGCCGGGCCGCGCCGCTTTACAGAGCTGAAGCGCGGCGTGCCCCTGATGTCTCCGTCGCTGCTGTCATCCCGCCTGAAATGGCTCATCGAGGAAGGTGTCATCGAACGGTGCCACATGGGCGAAAGACACCCGGGCTACAGGCTGACCGATGCGGGCCGCGAGTTCGTACCGATTGTCGAGGCGCTTGGCATCTGGGGACAACGCTGGACACGCCGCAGGCTGAAGGACCACGAGATCGACCTGGGTCTTCTCGTCTGGGGGCTCGAAAGTGGCACCGATCCGGGGGCCTTCGGCGCCAGGCGCTGTCTTGTCCGGCTTGAACTGGCGGATCAGGTCGACTCGAAACGTCTCTGGTGGTTCCTGAACCAGAAAGGCACCTGCGAGCTTTGCCTGGACGATCCCGGCGGAGAGGTGAACCTCTATCTCGCCTGCACGCTACCGGACGCGATCTATCTGCTTCGCGGGGACCTCAGCCCCGCCCGGGCGATCGAGACAGAGCGGCTGGAGGTCCTGGGGGACAGCTGGGCCCGGAGGCACCTCACAGATTGGCTGAACCTCGGCCCGTTGACGCAGATCCCTTCGCAACGGGGCGACGCCGGGCACACCCGGGCTTAGCCCAGCGACCCGCCCTTGCGTCCCGCGAGATCGGTAAAGAACTGCCAGGCCACCCGGCCCGACCGCGCCCCGCGCGTCGCCTGCCATTCCACCGCTTCGGCGCGCAGCTCTTCCTCGGCCACGCTGACCCCATAGGCATCACAATAGCCCTGGATCATCTCCAGGTATTCATCCTGCGAACAGGGATGAAAGCCCAGCCACAGACCAAAGCGATCCGACAGGGACACCTTTTCCTCGACCGCCTCTGACGGGTTGATGGCGGTGGAGCGTTCGTTCTCGATCATGTCGCGCGGCATCAGGTGGCGGCGGTTCGACGTGGCATAGAACAGCACGTTCTCGGGCCGCCCCTCGATGCCCCCGTCCAGCACCGCCTTGAGGCTCTTGTAATGCTCGTCGTCATGGCTGAACGACAGGTCGTCGCAGAACAGCACAAAGCGATGATCCGTGCGCCGCAGCACGTTCAGCAGCCGCCCGACAGAGGCCAGGTCCTCGCGCTGCAACTCGACCAGCTTCAGGTCGTGGCCCTCGGCGCGCACGGCGGCGTGGACCGCCTTGACGATGCTCGACTTGCCCATGCCCCGCGCGCCCCAGAGAAGCGCGTTGTTGGCCGCCAGCCCGCGCGCGAACTGGCGGGTGTTCTCCAGCAGCGTGTCGCGGGACCGGTCGATCCCCACCAGCAGGTCCAGCGGGATGCGATTGACCTGTGCCACCGGCACCAGACGGTCCGGCTCGACATGCCAGACAAAGGCCTCTGCCCCGTCGAACGCCGGCTCCGCCTGCGGGGCTGGCGACATCCGTTCCAGCGCCGCGGCGATGCGTTCCAGCGCCGCGGTGCTCTTGGCCTTCTTTCCGCTCATTTCTGGCGGTCCTCGCCTTCGTCGAACTCTTCTTCGTCGAATTCGTCCATCAGCGGGTCATTCTCGGTGTCGGGCTCTTCCTCGAACCACAGGCCTTGCGCCTTGAGGTCTTCCTCGCGCTTCTTCTCGACGCGGCGCACCAGGAAGATGGAGATTTCGTAGAGACCATAGACAACCGTAAACAGGATCACCTGCGTGACCACATCCGGCGGCGTGACCAGCGCGGCCAGCAGCAGGATGCCGACAGCGGCATATTTGCGCACGCTGCCCAAGCCATCTGCCGAAACCAGTCCGGCCTTGCCCATCAGCGTCAGCAGCACCGGCAGCTGGAAACACAGGCCAAAGGCCATGATGAAAACCAGCGAGGTCTGCAGGCTCTCGTTGACCTTGCCGAAGAAGGTGATCCTCAGCCCTTCGGAGGTCTCTGGCACCACGGCGGCGGCGATCCCGTCGGCGTCGACCGAACCGGACATCAGGTTGGCAAAGACCGAGGGCGCATCCGTAAAGCCCAGGAAAAAGGCCATCGCGAGCGGCGTCACCACGAAATGGGCAAAGCTCGCCCCCAGCAGGAACATCGCCGGCGAGGCGACAAGGAAGGGCAGAAAGGCGCTCTTTTCCGTCCGGTACAGGCCCGGCGCCACAAAACGCCACATCTGATAGCCGATGACCGGAAAGGCCATTGCGAATCCGAACACAAGGCCGATGCGGAACAGCACGAAGAGATATTCCTGCGGACTGGTGTATTGCAGCGTCGGCGAGGGATCCCCCAACGCACGAAGCGTCGCCTCGATCGGCCCCAGAAGGAAACGCAGGATGTGCTCGGCGATGAAATCGCCGCCCAGCGGAATGAAACAGATACAGATCCCGATCAGCAGCGCCACCACCGACCGGATCAACCGTGTCCGCAGTTCCGCCAGATGCTCGATCAGCGGGGCCGAGCTGTCCTCGATCTCGTCCTGGGCATTGGTCATGCCGGTTTGTCCCCTTCGTCCGGCGCCGCCTTGGGCGCGGGCTCTTCATCGGGGGCCTTCAGAGAGGCCTCCAGTTCCTCGGCCCGGCGCGCGGCCTCTTCGGCCTCGCGCTGCTTGCGCTCGGCGGCCTTGCGCGCGGCGTTGGCCTCGATCTTTTTCTTGGCCTCGTCGCGTTCCTTGGCCAGCTTGCCGGTCTCGCTGTCCGGGTCCAGGTTGGTCATGGACTTGGCGGCATCCTTGACGCCGTCCATCGCGCTGCTGACCGGGTTGGTGGCCGACTTGAAGGTCTTGGCCACGTCACGCATGCCGGATTCATCCGCCGCGTCGTTCATCGCGCGGCTGAACTCGCGCGCCATGCCGCGCGCCTTGCCCATGAACCGGCCGACGTTGCGAAAGAGCACCGGCAGGTCCTTGGGACCGACGATGATCAGCGCAACGATGCCGATGACCAGCAGTTCGCCGAAGCCGAGATCGAACATGGTGGCTTACACCTTGTCCTTGTCTTTGGCTTCTTCTTCTTCAGGCGTCACGTCCTTGGCCTCTTCGGCCTTCTGGTCTTCGAGTTCCTGCTGGCCGTCGCTCACGCCCTTCTTGAAGGCGGTGATGCCCTTGCCCACTTCGCCCATCAGCGACGAAATCTTGCCGCGGCCGAACAGCACCAGCACGACAACGGCGATCAGCAGAAGGCCGGGAAGGCCGATGTTTCCGATTCCCATGATGTCTCTCCTAAGGTCGGCGGATCGCTTTCCCGCGCCCGCGCATCAATCCCACTGGGTCATTTATAGGTTCTCCCCCGGTCGAAAAAGAGCCAATCCGACGCGCTTGCGCACTCGTTTTGTCATGAGCTTGTCAGTTGTCAGGATTTTGTCAGTATGTGTCCTGAAATTTGTCCGGAATCGGCTGGCGCAACGCGTTTCCAAACGCGTTGAGCAAGGCCCTTCGAAGGGCCTTGTCCCCGGCTCCACCGGCTGGACAGACATAGGAAGGGTGGCACGGCATGAACCGCAAGGACCGGCTTTACGCGCTGACGCAGCGCCTGCGCGACGGCAAGCTGCACACCGCCGAGGCGATGGCACAGGACCTTGGGGTTTCGGTGCGCACGATCTACCGCGACATGGAGGTGCTGGCCGCCTCGGGCGTGCCGGTCGAGGGCGCGCGCGGCTACGGCTACACGGTGCAGGCGGCGATCACCCTGCCGCCGCTGAACCTGACCGAGGACGAGCTGGAGGCCCTGCACCTCGCGCTGGCCGCTTTGGGGGCCTCCGACCTGCCGGAACAGGCCGGCGCGGCGCGCTCTCTGGCGGCCAAGATCGAGGCGGTCCTGCCAGAGGATGCGGGCCCCGCGCCCGCGCCTTTCGGCTTTGCCACGGAATCCTTTGCCGAAGCCGCGCGCGGCTTTATCCATATGCCGGTGATCCGCTCGGCGATCCGCGCGCGCCAGCGCCTGCGCGTGGACACTGGCGGCAAGAGCCACGATATCCGCCCCCTGCACCTGGATTACTTCGGACGGGTCTGGACCTGCGTCGGCTGGGATGAGACCGAGGGGCGATTTCTCAGCCTGCGGGTCGACCGGATCGACGATCTCACGCCCTTGCCAGGGCTGTTCGTGGACGAACCGGGAAAGACCCTGGCCGACTGGCGGCGCGTCACATCCGGATGATGCAGACATAAAATGACCCCGGTGCGGGAGGGAACACCGGGGTCTTCGGAGCTGGCGCAGCCAGGAGGGACGTGGGGATGGCCGCGCTCGGACCAGCCCGAAATCAGTACTTGTAGGCCGAGCCGCCGTAGCCACCCGAATATCCGCCGGTGTAGCCACCACCGTGACCGGCATAGCCACCGCCATAGCCCAGCGTCGGCACTTTCTTGTGGCTGCCATAGACCGGTGCCTTGTGACCGTAGTCCTTGGCCGGCTTGTAGCCGTCATAGCCGCCGTTGTAGCCGGTCTGGACGTCCTGGTAGCCGCTGACGATGCAGGTCCAGGGCGCGCTCTGGTCGCCGCCGATCTTGATCACCTCGCGCGAGAATGTGGTGATCTCGTTGGTGGTCTTTGCGTAGTTCTGCACGCATTCCATCTGGCCGACATAGGCGGTGTTCCAGTCGGCATAGCCGTAGCTTTCATGCGCCGCGACGGTCCAGGTCTGAATGGTCACGATCTTGGCCTGCTGCTGGGAATGGCCGTAGCCCATCGCGGTGATCTTGTCCCCCTGCCCGGCGGCAGCGGAGGTGGCAGTCAGCGCGAGGGCGGCGAAGGCGATCTTGGCAAAGTTTTTCACGGGTCTGTTCCTTTGGTAAAAATGCTTGGTCCTGGGTCCTTGGTCCGTCCGGGGGCGGTTGCGTCCTGCCTTGGTCCGAACGTCGAATATGAGACGCAAGATAGGCGACGATCCTTGGCCCACGCAGGTGTGGAAAACCCCCGCCCCGCGCCAAGCCTCTGAAATCCCGCCAAAGCTTTGCGGAAAAATCGCCTCCGGACAAAAAAAAACCGCGTCCGGTCAGGACGCGGGGCTGATTGTACAGGTCAGGTCTTGCCGTGGTTCAGGCGGAAGCTTGATAGATCTTGTCGATATTTGCCGCCAGGGCCGCGTTGAAATCATCATCCGACAGCTGCTTGGTCAGGCCCTCGGCCAGGGCACGGCTGAACGAGGCGATCATCTTGGGTTGACGCGCCAGGCGCTCGCAGGCTTCGTCGGTGGAATAGCCGCCGGACAGGGCCACCACGCGGATCACGCGGGGATGGTCGGCCAGGTCGTCATAGAGACCGTCCTCGGTCGGGATCGTCAGCTTCAGCATGACGTCCTGACCCTCGGCCAGCTGGTCAAGATGCGCCTTGATCTCGGCCTTGAGCATCGCCTCTGCCTCGGCCTTGGTGGGCGAGTTGATGTCCACCTCAGGCTCCAGGATCGGCACCAGGCCCGCCGCCAGGACGGTCATGCCCAGCTCGAACTGCTGCGCGACGATGGCCTTGATGCCTTCGGGGTTCGCCTCGTGGATGACGGAGCGTTCCTTGGTCCCGAAGATGCCGAATTCAGCCGCCTCTTTCAGAGTCTCCTCGACGCCGGGGATCGGCTTCATCAGCTGGACGCCGTTCGCCTTGTCCTCCAGCCCCTTGTCGATCTTGAGGAAGGGCACGATACCGCGCACGTCCCAGAGCGCCTGCGGCGTCGGTTTGCCCTCGACCTCGCCGCGCATGGTGCGCTCGAAGAGGATGGCACCGATGACCTTGGCATTGGTGAAATCCGGGGCGGTGATGATTCGGCTGCGCATCTCGTGGATTTCGCCGAACATGGCGTCTTCGCCGTCATACATGTCCTCGGTCACACCGTAGAGGCGCAGCGCCTTGGGCGTCGAGCCCCCGGACTGGTCCAGCGCGGCGATAAAGCCCGCTCCGGTGCGCATCTGTTCGACCTGTTTGGCAAAGGTGGCGGCGTCCTGTCCCATGAAATCCTCGTGTGATGAGAAGAAAGGCGTTTGCGGCTTCGATAGCGCAGGCGCTGCGATGGGTATAGTGGCCGCGACAAGGGTTATCGCTAACTGCGACGCGGAGACGATCTTTCGCCGTAAATTCGTCTCACCGCCTGGTCACGCGCAACCAGATCCCGTCCCGGGAGCGCACCGTCAGATGCGCCTCGGGCACCGGTTCGCGCCCCTGGACAGGATCCACCTGCAGGTCGCGCAGGATCAGCGAGAGCAGCAGCACCCCCTCGACCATCGCGAATCCCGCGCCGGTACAGACGCGCGGTCCGGCGGAAAAGGGCATGTAGGCCTCGCGCCCGCAGGTCTTGCCGTTCTCGGTCTGCCAGCGGGCGGGATCGAAGCCATCCGGGTTCTCCCACAGGCCCTCATGGCGGTGCAGGTGCCAGGGGCTGAGCACCATTTGCGAGCCCTCGGGAATGTCACGGTTGCGGAAGCGTTCCGGGCAGGTGGTTTCGCGCACCATCATCGGCACCGGCGGATAAAGGCGCAGCGCCTCGCGGAACACGTCGCGGCAAATCCGCAGCTTTGAAATATCCGCGAAATCGCATGTCTTCAGCGTCTGCGCCTCTTCGGCCACCTTGTCCTGCCAGCCCGGATGCGTCGCCATGAGGTACAGCGCCCAGCCCAGGGCCGAGGCGCTGGTTTCATGGCCAGCGAGGAAGAAGATCGCAACCTGGTCGACCATCTCCTCTGCGCTGAAGGTCTGCCCTGTCTCGGGGTCGCGCGTCGTCATGATCTTGGTGGTCAGGTCGTCGGGCGCCTCTCCAGCGGCGATGGCCGCCTGCCGGTCCTTAGTCAATTTCGTGATGAGACCGCGAATGCGCCGGGCCGCCGCCTTGGTATCACGGCGGAAAAACCGGGGCATCCAGCGCGGCACCGGGATGAAGGCGGCCAGGTTCAGGATCGGCTGGGTCCGCTGATAGGCGCGGAACTCGTGAAAGACCTCTTGCGCGATGTCGTCCTCGATGGGGATGGAAAACAGGGTGCGAAAGATCACATCCGCCGCCGCATGGCTGGTGATCTCCTCGATCTCCACCTCCTGCCCTGCCCGTGCGGTCAGCCGTGCCAGCGCCGCCTGGGCCGCCTCCCACATCGCCGGATAGGTCTCACGCAGGCGCCCGCCCTCAAAGGCCGGGTCGATGATGCGCCTTTGCCGCTGCCACGTCTCGCCATTGGTCAAAAAGACCGAAGCGCCCAGCAATGGCCGCAACCCCTCGCCGATACGGTCGGATTTCGGGAAATCCATTGGCCGGTCCTTGAGCACCGTCTTCACCAGATCCGGCTGGTTCAGCAGGTAGGAGCGAAAGAACGGCGTGCGAAACTCGGCCATCTTGGCCCTGTACAGCCGCGCGGGCTGGGCCGAGAGGATGTCTTGCCGGAACAGTTTGACGTAGCGCCAGAGCGAGACCCGGTCAGGCCGCGCCGCCGGTTTCGGTGGGGTCATGCGGCAATGCTCGTGAATTTTGACACCGCCACGTCGATCCGGCTGGCCGAAGGCGGGCGGTTCGCATAGCGCGCGCCCAGACTGAGCGGCCCGGCAGTGATCTGAAAATAATCGTAGTCCAGCGGCCGGTCAAAGGCGCAGAGGTACTGGAAATGCAGGCGGAAGAACTTCCACCGCAGCTCCTTCCAGCGGGCTGGGCTGAGGGATTTCGTGAACTGCGCCGAAAAGACCAGCGGCCAGCGCTTGTTTGGCGGCGCCACGCCCGAGACGCTGACAGGATCGCACAGCGCAAAGGCACAGCCGTCCCCGGGCGCGGTCACATCCACCCAGGTCAGCTCATCCCGGGCACTGAGGTATCGCAGATCCGCCCGCAGCCGATGCGCGGCACGTAGAAAGGACACCATCGGCACCACCTGCCCAAGGCTGAGGAACGCCAGTTTCGGCCCGTTCGCGGGCACGCGCCCGTCACGGATCAGGTCGGCCAGGATCGACACCGCCAGATGCGCACCAGAGGAATGGCCAACCACCAGAACCTCGTCCACGTCATCGCACAGCGCGGCAGCGATGATTTCGCCGAAGTCACCCATGCGCGCCTCCAGCTCGGGCGGGTTGGCGCCCCTGAATTGCGCCGAATAAGCGTAGTCGTGCATCAGGTAGTAGGCAAAGAACTTGCCGTCCTTCTTCTTGAACCACCGCATGAGGCCCCAGGCGATCCCGGCCCAGGCGACAAGACCAAGGATCGTCGCCAGCGCGCCCAGCCAGGGCGCCAGAAGCGCGATCAACGCAAACACGATCCAACCCGCCAGCAGCGCCAGCACCAATTGCAAAAGCAACATCCCGATCGGGTAAAGCGCGGCGATCACCGGCCCCTTGCGCAGCCGCATCAGGCGGAACAGCGCCCCGGTGGCGATATATTCCCAGGCGGTGCGGACAAGCTGTGCGTAGGTGGCGAGGATCGAGGTCGACATGCTGTCGCGCACGATGTCGGACCAGACCAGAACCTCGACATCCGCCGAAACCGCCTGCCCCGCCGTCTCGCTTTCCACGTGCCAGCCATACAGCCCGCCGGTGCGCTTGGGCTTCAGCCCGATCTCGTAGCCGGAAATCCCGGCCTGCGCGGCACCTTCCTTGCGGTAAAGCTCTCGGTAGCGGCGCGGATGAATCGGGTCATAGCCGGGAATGTAGAAAACCCGGCGCCTGCTGACGTCCTGCGATGTTTCGGCCTGGTCAATGCCCATCGTCCGCACCTCATTGTTGCGGCAATGGTAACGGGGGTTTTCGGCAAGAGTAAGGCAGTCGCGCCTCAGCCCAGGGCCGCCAGCGCCGGGAAAGTCTCCAGCAACCAGAAGGACAGCGCCGAGAAACCGCCGGTCAGCATCAGCAGGCCAATGGTCCACAGAAGGAGGCCCATCGCCCGCTCGATCTGTTCCATATGCCGTTTCATCCAGCCCATGAGGCCGCCCAGCCTGGGCAGGAAGGCAGCGACCAGCAGAAAGGGTATGCCCAGGCCCGCCGCGTAGACCGCCAGCAAAAGCGTGCCGCGCGTGACCGAGGCCTCGGAGGCCGCCAGGCTCAGGATCGCGCCCAGTTGCGGGCCGATGCAGGGCGTCCAGCCAAAGGCGAAGGCAAGCCCGAGGATGTAGGCGCCGAAGGCCGACCCGCCCCTATCGCCCGCATCCAGCCGCGCCTCGCGGTCGAGGAACCCGATCCGGTAGACACCGACGAAATGCGCGCCAAAGATCATGACGATGATCCCGGCGGCGGTGTTGAACCACTCCTGGTACTGCAAAAAGGTCGCGCCCACCGCCGAGGCGGCAAAGCCCATCAGCAGAAAGACCGTGGACAGGCCCAGCACGAAGAACAGCGCCGGTATCAGCGCCTTGTTGCGTGTCGCGCCGGCGCGGTCGCCCAGGTCCGTCAGGGACACCCCGCTCATGTAGGCAAGGTAGGGCGGCACCACGGGCAGCACGCAGGGGCTGAGAAAGGAAATGACCCCGGCCAGAAGCGCCACGAACATGGCGGGCAAGAGCGATGCGTCGATGATCTCGATTCCGAACATGAGCCCTGACATAGGCCATTGGCGCGGCGGCGTCACCTGACCTCTCTGTCACATCTCCGGCATGGCGCGCGGGCGCTTTTCTTTGCCCGGACAAGCGGCTAGATCAGACGCATGACCCATGAACTCGACGCCCTCGGCCTGTTGTGTCCCCTGCCCGTCCTGAAGGCCCGCAAACGCCTGCAGGGCATCGCCACGGGCGAGGTTCTGATGCTGATGACGGACGATCCGGCGGCCGTGGTGGACGTGCCGCATTTCTGCGCCGAGGCCGGGCATGTCCTGGAGGGCCACGAGGAACAGGCCGGGGCCATCACCTGGCGTATCCGCAAGGTTTGACCCGGGCGTTCATAATTTCTTGGACGGTTCCGTGAAAATATAATTAGATCGACCGCATGTTTTCCAGCGCTCAGTCAGGGCGCTTTTTCCATCAAGACCAGAAAGCGAGTAAATGGGAACATTCACAGCCACCTATTCCGTCGCCTACCAGAACGGCAATCTGATGCCGTCACCCATTCAGGGGCCGTTCACCTCGGTCCTGAGCGACGGCGACCCGGATACCTCCTTCGAGACCGGAGACCACGTCACCTCATTCTCGGCCGACTATACCTACGCGGGCACCATGACGGTGAACGGGCAGGAATGGCCCACCTTCATCTACACATCGGATCCGACATTCGCAGTGATCTTCATGGATGAGCTGCCGGTTGCGCCGCCATCGACCCTGGTGACCAATGGTACCACCTTCACGGGCGCCTGTTTCGCGCCGAGTACGAGGATCGCGACACCGGAGGGAGAGGTTGCGGTCGAGCAGTTGCAGACCGGCGATTTCGTCACCACGGATGAGGGCGGCGCGACAGAGGTCGTCTGGATTGGCGTCGTAACACGGCTGACCGCGGTGGCGGGCAACGCCCTGCAGGCCGTGCGCGTGCGTGCCGGTGCACTGGGCGATGGCCTGCCCCACCGCGATCTGACCGTTACGGCAGATCACGGGCTGATCGTGGACGGGCTTGTCGTCAACGCGGCTGCCCTGGTGAACGGCGACAGCATCTCTTTCGTTCCCATGTCACAGCTCCCCGAACGCGTGACCTATTACCATATCGAGACCGCCGCGCATGACGTGATCCTGGCCAACGGAACCCCGGCCGAGACATTTGTCGATGCGGTCGGGCGCAGCCAGTTCGACAATTTCCAGGAGTATCTCGACCTCTACGGGGCCGAGCGGATCATTCCCGAAATGAACCGGCCCCGAGTCTCATCGCGGCGCCTGGTGCCCGCCGAGCTCCGCGAGCGGCTGGACGGCGCGACGGAAACCGACCGCCTGACCGCTTAGGCCGCGGTCCAAAGGAAACAAAAAAGGCCCCGCCGGTTCGGGCGCCATTCCGTTCCATAGGACATAACTCCTGCAGCCTGCCGACCGATAGGTCGGCAGGCTTTTGTTTTTACGCCC
>NZ_JAHXRQ010000294.1 GCF_019392335.1 Mameliella sp. CS4 | reverse complement strand
CTCGCGAATCACGCAGTGGCAGGTGGTGCAGGCGCAGACACCGCCGCAGGCACTCTCGATCTCGATGTGGTTGTCATGGGCAACTTCGAGGATGGACTTGCCGGTCTCAGCCTCCACAACCATACCTTCCGGGCAATGCTCGGCGTGTGGCAGAAAAATGACCTGCGGCATTAATTATTCCTCGATTTCATTCAGATTGCGTCCCGCCAGGGCGGCTTTTACCGACTGGTCCATAC
>NZ_JAHXRQ010000293.1 GCF_019392335.1 Mameliella sp. CS4 | reverse complement strand
ACGTAGCTGCGCTGGGCCATGGCGCGGATCAGGTCGAGGTTCTGCTCCACGAACACGATCGTCACCCCGGTGCGGCGGTTGAGATCGACCAGGGTGCGGCCGATCTGCTGCACCACCGAGGGCTGGATGCCCTCGGAGGGCTCGTCGAGCAGGATCAGCGCGGGCCCGCCGACGAGGACGCGGCCGATGGCGAGCTGCTGCTGCTGGCCGCCCGAGAGCGTCCCGGCGCGCTGCCC
>NZ_JAHXRQ010000292.1 GCF_019392335.1 Mameliella sp. CS4 | reverse complement strand
GCCATCGGCGAATTGAGCGCGCCGACCCGTCGCACGCTGGTCTACTCCGACAGCGGCGGCTACACACCGCTGGACAACGGCGTCGCCTTATCGGCCAAAACGGACCTCTACACGGCCCTGCTTCAAACCCTGCCCGACTCGGCGCGCAATGCGCTGAACATTCACATTGCCCAAGGCCCGCTGCTGCGCCAAAGCATCGCCCTGCATGCCCTGGACCGCGCGGTGCTGCGGGCCAGG
>NZ_JAHXRQ010000291.1 GCF_019392335.1 Mameliella sp. CS4 | reverse complement strand
CAGCAACGCGCGACGCAGGTCCTCGACCGTGTCGAAGTGCTCCACCCAGAGCAAGTTTTCCTTGAGCGTGCGGATGAAGCGCTCGGCGCAGCCGTTTCCTTCCGGTGCGCGCACGAAGGCGGGCGAACTTGCGATACCCAGGAACGCCAGTTCCGCCTGGAAATCGTCCGACATGTACTGGCTGCCATGGTCGTGCCGGACACTCAGGCCGGAGGCGATCTCGGCCGTAAAGCCGCC
>NZ_JAHXRQ010000290.1 GCF_019392335.1 Mameliella sp. CS4 | reverse complement strand
CGGCAGCTTCGCGAGCGGCTGCAGGACAAGCGTCAATATCTCGGACTTGTAGGTGAATTGCCCACGGGTAAAGCTGTACCGCACGGTGATTTTATTGCCGTTGGGGCGCACGCCCTTGGAAATCACCTCAGGCGGGATAGTGGCATTGACCTTGTTGGTCTTCGGGTCACCCGCCACTTGCACCACAATACTGCTGACCCCATACGCTCCCAACCACTCGACAAAAATCTGGTCATC
>NZ_JAHXRQ010000289.1 GCF_019392335.1 Mameliella sp. CS4 | reverse complement strand
GAAGGGCGACCGCGGTCTTGCCCATGCCCGGTCTGCCCGCGAGGACAATGAGCTGGTCTGGGCGCATACCGAGAGTGGCTCGATCGAGCTTTGGGATGCCGTAGCTGACGCCGGGAGGCTCCAAACCAGCTCGTACGCGAGCGACCCGCGCCAGAGCGCTCGAGGTCGATTGCGCGAGCGTCACCCTTTGCATCGTGGTGGCGAGGCCTGCGCTGGCGACCGCATCGAGATCCTCGA
>NZ_JAHXRQ010000288.1 GCF_019392335.1 Mameliella sp. CS4 | reverse complement strand
CAAACACATCCCCTCCGATCTTCCGGACCTACCCTGAAAATCTCAGAGAGGCACGAAAAGTCACTTCCCCGTCCTTTGCATGTAGGTGCTTTTTCGTGGACCTTCGTCCGGAAAGAGTTAAAATGCGTGTCCTGGCGTTAATTAAAATAGTATAGTCTCTATCATTCCTTAGTATCCTTTCGCATTTACCTGTGTCAAAGAAGAGCCATAACAAAAATTGAACTTCCATCATCAAAC
>NZ_JAHXRQ010000287.1 GCF_019392335.1 Mameliella sp. CS4 | reverse complement strand
CCAGGGGCAGGCGGTGGACGTAGCCCAGGCTGGAATAGCCGGTCCCGAAATCGTCCAGGGCGATCTTGATGCCGAGGCTGCGCAGGGTGGTGATGGCCGCCTTGGCGTGATCGAAGTCGCGCATCAGGGCGGTCTCGGTCAGTTCGAGCGTCAGGCGGCGCGGGTCGAGGCCGCTGCCCCGTACCGCCGCCAGGATCGCCAGGACGGTCTCCGGCGAGGCGAGGTCGTGGGCGGAGAG
>NZ_JAHXRQ010000286.1 GCF_019392335.1 Mameliella sp. CS4 | reverse complement strand
CCGAGGTCCGGTTCCGGCGGGATGGAAGGCATGCCGGGCATGGACGGGATGCCCGGCATGGGCGGCAAGCGCGATTCCGGAGGCCGGTGATGGTCCGTCCCTGTAACCGAACGGGCGCACGCCTCGGACTACCTGGCATGGGATGCCTGTCGACCGCGCCGGGACGCACCGGTCCGACCACGCGCGCGCCAGGCGACATCGCCCGGACGCGTCCCGGGCGCTTGGCCGCGAGCCTGGC
>NZ_JAHXRQ010000285.1 GCF_019392335.1 Mameliella sp. CS4 | reverse complement strand
CAGCTCTTCAGCCGGTAGCCCGTGCGGAAGATGTAGGTCACGAGGCCGAGGCAGATCACGAGGAACAGCGCGGTCATGCCGAGGCTGATCGCGATGTTCACGTCCGCATTGCCGAAGAACGCCCAGCGGAACCCGCTGATCAGGTACACGACCGGGTTCAGCAGGCTCACCGCGTGCCAGAACGGCGGCAGCATGCCGATCGCGTAGAAGCTGCCGCCCAGGAAGGTGAGCGGGGTCA
>NZ_JAHXRQ010000028.1 GCF_019392335.1 Mameliella sp. CS4 | reverse complement strand
CACGGCATCCACTGCCCGGCAAGGCATTGCGCAGCAATGTCCCGAGTGGGAGCGATGGCACGTTTTACAAGTGGCGCGCAAAGTATGGCGGCATGGAAGTGTCCGAGGCCAAACGGCTGAAGGCCCTCGAGGCCGAGAACGCGAAGCTGAAGAAGATGCCGGGAAAAAACTTTTGAAGCCCGGCGCAAGGCGGAGAGCCATGGACTGGGCCGTGACGGAGAAGAACGACAACCAGCGGCGGGCCTGTGCCTTGGCCGGGATTGACCCGCGCGTCTACAGACGTCGATCGATCAGGCCTTCGGACACAGAGTTGCGAGAGAGGCTCAAGGAGCTGTCCGGTGAGCGGCGGCGCTTTCGGTTATCGGAGGCTGCACCTGTTGCTTGGGCGAGAGGGCTGGCAGGTGAACTGGAAGAAACTCTATCGGATCTACCGTGAAGAGGGTCTGACTTTGCGCAAGCGTGGCGGCCGCAAACGAGCCATCGGAACGCGGGCGCCCATGGCGATCCCACAGGGCCCGTACCAGAGGTGGTTGCTCGACTGCATGTCGGACGCGCTGGAAAAGGGGCGTCGGTTCCGGGTGCTGAACGTGATTGATGACTTCAGCCGGGAATGCCTGGCCGTCGTGGTAGATACTTCCATCGGCGGTGCGCGTGTCGCCCGTGAGCTGGATCGGATCGCCCGAACGCGCGGGTATCCTTGCCTGGTGGTCAGCGATAACCATTGCCCGGCAGACGATTTGCAAGGCAAATCTGCCGTGAGGGGGGCACCGAACTGACGTCGAATGCCATTCTGAAATGGCAGGAAGATCGAAAGGTCGAGTGTCACTACATCGCGCCAGGCAAACCCCCTCTGGGGACATTGCTTCGCAATGCCCTGCCGGGCAGTGATGCAGAACGGGTTTGTCGAAAGCTTCAACGGCCGCCTCCGGGACGAGTGCCTCAACGAGCACCTGTTCGCAAACCTGCGCCATGCCCAGGAGCGGATCTCGGCTTGGCGCAGGATCGCAAGGATCTGTGGTACGTTCAATCTCGTCATCTTCATCAGAATCTCATCAGGTATCTTGCTGAGAAAATTCTACGTCCGCATCCCCTTGGTTTTGGGACGGGTTACCCATCTGCCACGCGCGCAAATGCTTTTCTCCGCTTGCCAAAGCCATTGAAACCGACCGGCCCGCGCGGCAATCCGTCAGAACAGAACGAAGTCTCCGACCATCAAATTGCGCGCCATCCAGGGGGTTTGGCTGAGGCGGTCTTTTTCCGGAACGCCCGCTTGCGCATCCCGGACGCGCGATGACACCAGGCTTTTGGTTCCGCGGAACAACTCGCTGAGTTCGACCAGGCCGTTTCCGTTGCGGTCGTAGGCATTCCCGACGATCACCTCCGCAAGAGCCTGGGCGAAAAACCCTTGCGCCGTTTCCGGGTCTTCCAGCGAGAATTCGCGCCCTTTCGCAGCGGCCAGAACCACAAGACCGGAGGGCATCTGATCTATGGCCCCGCCCACAACCTGATCGTTGGTAGAGAAGAGGCCTTCACCGGCGCGTCCGCTATGGCAGGCGTCAATGAACAAAGCGATGCGCAGGTCCGTTCCCTCCAGAAGCGACGAGATCGAAGAAAAGGACAGAGCCGTTCCTGCGATATCGTCCAGCGTCGTCCCGGACGCGCCTAGGTAATATCCCCCGTCCAGGTCCAGCCCGTGACCGGCAAAATAGAGCGCGAGCGTGTCGCCAGGACGGGCTTTCTCAATGATGGCCGCCAGTTCGGACAGGATCCGGTCCGGAGTGGCCTCTCCGTCCAGAAGGACGGTTTCCGAGGCAATCTCAACCGTTTCCCCGGCACGCCCGGCCAGGGCCGATGCAACCAGGCGCGCGTCCGGAACCGCCGCCGTCAGGTTCAGGGCAGGATCCCCATAGTCATTGATCCCGACCGACAGTACATGAAGCTGGCGCTGAGCCTTTCCTGCGTTCACTTCCAGGCTGAATGGCACGCTGGCGACATCGTTTTCATCCGTTGCAACAAGGCTGATCCAGCGCGTCCCGGGCAGAAGCTCGATATCCTCTTGCCAGTCAAAGCGTAGATTTTCGCCGGGCAGGACATCTGTGCGCAATCCGTCCTGAAACAGGCTCAAGGCCTTGATGGGGACGGAAGCCTGTGCCCGCGCGTCGAGCCGAACCTTGGTTCCGTTGACCATGACCGAGGCTTGCAGGACCGGGGGTGGCGTGATCCGGACGGGGTCCGGCGCAGGCACGCCCGCCAGAACGCGTTGGGCTAGGCCGGGAACCTTGAGGAAGCCTTCGAATTGCTGGGCAGTGTATTCGCCGAAATGGCCGGGAAAGGTGTAGGCCACGAAATAGGCGCCTTCCGAGGTGGCATCGTAGTGGCCGTTTTCGGTCCAGACGATCACCTCGTCATCCGCGTAGAGACCGGACAGAACCGTCCGGGAATCCGACAGGCGATTGACGAAAAAGCTGCCGTCTTCCTGAACCGTGACAAGGTGGCGCCCGTCTTCGGTGATCATCACGTTGTCAAAGAGATCGCCGCGCGGCAGATCGAACTGCTTGGCAATCACCTTGCCGGTCCGCAGGTCGACCACGGCATAGCCAAGCGCCTCTTGCGAGTGCAGGATCGCCAAATCGCCGAAGGCCTTTAGCCGGAAGGAGCAGGCGTCGATCGCATAGGGGCAGATCGTCGCCGTGTTCGTGCCGTCATTGCGCAGGTCGAGGCCAAAGACGGTTCCCCAGGGTTTTTCAAACTGGGAGACACCGCCGTCAATGTTGGAAGAAAAGAGGTAGGTTGTCGGATAGGCGAAGGCAGCCGAGCCTTCGTGGCACTGGAATGTGGTCAGCCGATGCTCGGCCCCGCCAGAGGACCATCGCCAAAGGGTGTGGAAATCCCCGAGCAACTTGTCGTTGGCGGCGCTGCAGGACGACAGGCTCATCCGCCGCCCAAAGCGCGTGACATCGACACCTGTTTTCGTGGCGATCTCGGTCCAGAATTCGCGATAGGCTTCGGTCACTCTGAGGTCGTGTTGATCCTGCGCGGCGAAACGATCTGCGGGAGTGACATATTTCTTGCGGTCGTCGAACTTGGGCAACCGTTCCTCGACGTCGATCCGATCGACGACTTCACCCGCGACCACCGGCAGGCCAAACTCCCGCAACCGCTTGTGCATCCGGTCAGCGGCCCCGGGCGCATCCGCGTCCAGGGACCGCCACGCCAGCGCACCGCCCGACAGGGGCCGCGACGCGGAGCCGCCCTCAGCCAGCGGTTCCAGTTTGCGCTGAGCAACGAGGTACGGCGTCAGCGCGTCCGAGATGATCTGGTTTTCCTTTGACTTGTAAGACTGAGAGAAATGGGTCGGAAACGCCTGCGTGATGGCCACCTCGGTGGAATACCGGAGCCCGATCCCGATGGCCGGTTCCACCACAGCCTGTTGACGTCCGATTTCCCTGAGCGCGCGATTGCGGTGCGAGGCATCCACGCGCGCGCGCCCGGTGATCTTGGGCATGAACCTGTAAAACGGATTGCCGTCGCTCAGCCGAAAGACCGTCATCTCGTTGTAGGCCTCGGTCACGAGGGCGTTGTTTTCCAGCTCCAGAAGGTAGCGGTTCTTGTTCGCGCCGCAGATGCGGCAGCCGTTGTTCGTTGCCAGTAAGGTGCGCCCGGCAACGAAGTTGTGGAACCGCGAAAGACCGCCACCCGAGAGGACCTGCAAGGCGAAACTGTCGTCGTGGGACCAGATCAGCGCGCTCCAGTCCGAATTCACCAGCATACCGTCCTGGTCCTGAACCACACGTTTGCCGTCGACCGAGTCGTAGATCCCGGCCTCGTCGCCGCCGGTCAACACGACGTAGCGCCCGGCGGGCGAGAAATGCGGAACCCCGACCCTGTCCATGATTTCTGCGCCCGTGGCGGCATCGGTCAGGCGAAAGCGTCCGTCGAACAGCTGCAGGTGCCGGGTGCCATCGCGGTTGATCAGCGTGCTGGACGGCGCCGTCCCCGTGACCCTGTCGCGGACAACGATCACGGGCCGGCCCGCGGTGGCGACTGTCACGGTGGCGCTGCCCTGTCCGGGCGTCTGCACGTGCTCGTCACAGCCGCTATGGCCCAGAACGGCCCAATCCACCCGAAGTGGCCCGGATTGCAGCGGCTCGACCGCGATGTTGCCGGATTTCGGCATGCCGCGCCCGTAGTAGGGGATGACCGCGCGGGTTCGATCACGGTTCCACGAAATGTCAAAAGGCGCCTTGGCGCCGGGCAGCAAGGCATACATGCCATCGCCCGAGAGGCGCACGGGACGGTCGAAAGAGACCATCAGGAAGATCGGTTCGCGTTCCGGAAAGCCGGGCCGCGCCCAGTCGATGGAGAGGCGTTCGCCCACGTCCAGACTGTCGCTCTCAAGTCTGACGCGGGTTTCCCCGGCAAGGCGGTCGGTCACCTCGACACGGGCCTCACAGCTCATGTCGGAGCGCAGGCCGTAGGGCCCGGCCTGGGCCGCCAGTGTGGGCAGGAAAAGGGCGGCCAGCGCGGTGGCCAGCATGGTCACGGGGAAACGCGTCATGGAATGTCCTCAGCTGTCCAGCAGGATGATCTGTACCCGGCGATTGACCTCGCTTTCGGGGCGTGCGGGATCCTTCAGGTCGCTCTCTCCCCGCCCGGCCGAGATGAATCGGTCGGCAGAGAGGCCCGAAAGGCTCTGCAGCCTTTGCCGGACGCTTTCGGCGCGGCGTTCGGACAGGTCGAGGTTGTAGCGGTCAGAGCCGCGCGCATCGGTATGACCCAGGATGACAAAACGCTTTGTGGCAAAGCGCTCATCCGTGATCGCCGTGGCCAGTGTCTGGATGTCGGGCAGCGATGTCGTCGCCGGGGTCGCGCTGTTGTAGTCGAAGAAGATTTCCACATCGACGCTGACCAGCGGACCGGGCTTGGCTGCGCCGGGCAGATCCTCGGTCCGGTCCTTGACCAGAAGGCGGGGTTTCAGCCCGTTGGTGGTGACGGGCTTTGTGCCCGGCACGCTGGCGGGGTCGATGCTGCGCCGGGTCAACTGTACGCGCGGGCCGCATTTCTCTGCGATGCCCGCCAGGCAGTCACTCATGGCGCGGGCGCGTTCGTCTGGTTCGGGGGGCAACTGAAAGCCCTTGAGTTCGACGGATTGGGCGGCCAGGGGAAGCGCCATGCCAATCGCCAGGGGCAGGGCAAGGTAAAGGGATTTCCGGGTCAATGCGTCAGCCTCCTCACGGGCCGGGGGCCGAAACCGCCCCCTGTCCCGTGTCATGTGTCAACAATCACCCGGAAAGTGTCTGTTGTGACAGAAGAGTTGGCAAGTCCGCATTTCCTGTCCCGTTCAGGACTTCAGCCGCGTTCCCCTGCGGAACAATAGCCAGGCGGCCAGGCAGGCAAGGATCGTTGCGGCCAGCGCGATGGCAAAACCCAGGGCGGGGGCGGTGTCAGACACACCGATCACGCCCCAGCGCGCGCCGTCGATCAGGTAGAAGACCGGGTTCAGATGGGTGATCTGGTACAGCCCCTTGGGCAGCGCCTCGACCGAGTAGAACGTGCCCGACAGGAAGGCGAGCGGCGTGATGATGAAATTGGTGATCGCCGCCATCTGGTCGAACTTCTGCGAAAAAATCCCCGCGATCAGCCCCAGCGCCGACAGGAAGGCCGCGCCCAGCGTGACAAAGGCCAGTGTGACCAGCGGCGCCTGCGGCACGATGCCCAGTACGGCCCAGAACATCGCCAACAGGGCCACAGCCACGAACAGCCCCCGCGCCGTGCCGCCGATGACATAGCCCAGCACGACCTCGCCCGCCGAAAGCGGCGGCATCAGCGTATCGACGATATTGCCCTGCACCTTGGACACCATCAGCGAGCTGGAGGTATTGGCAAAGGCGTTCTGGATCACGGTCATCATCAGGATGCCAGGCGCGATAAAGGTGGTAAAGGCCACGCCCATGACGTCGCCGCGCTGCGGACCGATGGCGATGGTAAAGATCATAAGGAACAGCCCCGCCGTGACCAGCGGCGCCAGCAGGGTCTGGGTCCAGACATTGGTGAACCGCAGGATCTCGCGCTTGCACAGGGTCCAGAATCCCAGCCAGTTCACCCGGCCGAAGCGGCGATCGCCGGGGGCGAATGTCGGTGTGTCGCTCATGGTGCCTCCAATTCCGTTCGGCGCCTTGTAACTCGGGCTGCGATGATTAGTATAGGCGCGTCACTCAATCTCTCGGCGGCCCCTGCACGTGGCCGCTTTTTTCGCTGGGGGAACCCGATGTCGTGGACCGATGAACGCGTTGAACTGCTCAAGAAGATGTGGTCGGAGGGTCAGTCGGCCAGCCAGATCGCCAAGGAACTGGGCGGGGTGACGCGCAACGCGGTGATTGGCAAGGTCCACCGGCTGGGCCTGTCGAACCGCGCCGGGGCCGCGCCCGCCGCCGCAGAGGCCAAGCCGGAACCCAAGGCCCAGCCGGCCGCGGCCAAGGCCAAGCCACAGCCCAAGGCCGCGCCGGCGAACAAGCCCGAGCCGACCCCCGAGGCCAAGCCGCAGCCCGTCGCCACGACTCCGGCGGTCAGCCCGGCCCGCAAGCAGATCATCCCGGCCGGTCAGCCGCTGCCGCCGCAGCCCTCGACCAATGAAATCAGCCCCGAAGCCCTGGCAAAGGTGAGCGAGATCGAAAAGAAGGCCAAGAGACTGACCCTGATGGAACTGACCGAACGGACCTGCAAATGGCCCGTCGGTGACCCGGCGACAGAGGACTTCTGGTTCTGCGGTCTGCCCGTCCAGCAGGGCAAACCCTATTGCGAGGCCCATGTGGGCGTCGCCTTTCAGCCGATGAGCGCGCGGCGCGACCGCCGCCGCTGACCGACCGGCGCCGGGGGCGTTGACCGCCCCCGAACCTCAGGTTCCGACGCCGCGCAGCCGCAGGGCCCGCGCGGCGTCGTTGCGACAGGGGGTCTTCCAACCGTAGTTCCCCGAGATTTCCTCGACGCTCCAGACCCCGTCACCCAGGGCACCTTCGTCCTCGGGCGCGGCATCTATCCAGCCGGAGAGGACATAGCGGTAATGTCCGGCTGGATCGCCCTGCATCTCGACCTTTGCCCGCCCGTCGCTGCTTGTCTGCTGTTCAAGCTGTCGCCAATCCATCAACTGTCGCCTTTCCCAGTTCGCCTGCCCGCGCTATGACGCGCCATGACCCAGAATCCTCCTGATCTTCGCCCCGACCTTGCCAGGGCGCGTGTGACCGAAACCGCCCGCCCCGGCCAGCCGACCATCGGAATGGTCAGCCTTGGCTGTCCCAAGGCGCTGGTCGACAGCGAACGCATCCTCACGCGGCTGCGGGCCGAGGGTTATGGCATCTCCCCCGATTATTCGGGCGCCGATGCGGTGATCGTCAATACCTGCGGTTTTCTCGACAGTGCCAAGGCCGAGAGCCTGGATGCCATCGGTGAAGCGTTGAGCGAGAATGGCCGCGTGATCGTTACCGGCTGCCTGGGGGCGGAGCCCGAGTATATCACCGGCGCGCACCCCAAGGTTCTGGCCGTGACCGGCCCGCATCAGTATGAACAGGTGCTGGACGCGGTCCATGCCGCCGTGCCGCCCGATCCCGATCCCTTTGTCGACCTCTTGCCCGCCAGCGGCGTCAGCCTGACCCCGCGCCATTTCAGCTATCTCAAGATCTCCGAAGGCTGCAATCACGCCTGCAAGTTCTGCGTGATCCCCGACATGCGCGGCAAGCTGGTCAGCCGCCCGCACCGCGCGGTTCTGCGTGAGGCGGAAAAGCTGGTCGAGGCGGGGGTGAAGGAACTGTTGGTCATCAGCCAGGACACATCGGCCTATGGCACCGATTGGAAGGACCGCGAGACGAAATTCCCGCTTCTGGACTTGGCGCGTGACCTCGGGTCGCTCGGCGCCTGGGTGCGGATGCATTATGTCTACCCTTACCCTTACGTGCGTGAGCTGATCCCGCTCATGGCCGAGGGCAAGGTGCTGCCCTACCTCGACATCCCGTTCCAGCACGCGCACCCGGACACGCTGCGCCGCATGGCCCGGCCCGCCGCTGCCACCCGCACGCTGGATGAGATCGCCGCATGGCGCGCGATCTGTCCGGACATCACGCTGCGTTCGACCTTTATCGTCGGTTATCCCGGCGAGACCGAGGAAGAATTCCAGACGCTGCTGGACTGGATGGATGAGGCTCAGCTGGACCGCGTGGGATGTTTTCAATACGAGAACGTCGCCGGCGCGCGGGCCAATGCGCTGCCCGATCACGTCCCCGAAGAGGTCAAGGCCGAACGCTGGGCGCGGTTCATGGAAAAGGCGCAGGCGATTTCCGAGGCCAAGCTGGCGGCGAAACTGGGCACGCGGCAAGAGGTGATCGTCGACGAGGTTGACGAGGATGGTATCGCCACCTGCCGGACCAAGGCCGACGCCCCCGAGATCGACGGGAACCTCTTCATCGACGAGGGCGCGGCCCATCTGCAGCCCGGCCAGATCGTGACCGTCGAGGTGGACGAAACCGGCGAATACGATCTCTGGGGCCGCCTGGTCTGACTCATCTGCAACGACGCGCCGTCTTTGCTCTTTGGCCAGTCTGGATTTCATCCGGACCGGCCAAGGTCATAGGTCTCAGACCGTTTCGTCCTCAAGGTGCAGCTTCATGTCGATCAGGACCTTTTGCAGCGCCACCGCCTCCTTGAGCAGGCGTTTGGCCTCGTTGGCCGAGATCACCCCGTCCTCGATCGACTGGTTGTACTCGGCCATCAGCATGGCAAAGCGCTGTGACAGCGCGATCACGTCGGAATTGACCCCGCCCGAGGATTTGGCGTTGCGCCGGTTGTCGTCGAATTGCAGCTGGATGCCCTTGAGCTCGGCCAGCGCGGCGGTGACATGGGGGTAAGAGGCGGCCTCTTCCAGCGCGGCCACGGCATCCACGGGCATGTACCTGTCGGCATGTTCGGGATAGTCGGAATAATAGCGGCCGAGGGTCGCCTTGGATTTGCCGGTCAGCGCGCAGGCTGCCTCTATCCCGACGTCCTTGACCAGTGCCTCAATATGTTTCTTCAGATACCGTCCGACTACTGACATTTCTCTCCTTCACCCCGGCCAATTTCCCGGGGACAACAAAATACCCATTCCCATTATTATCCCCGTATTGTCATGTCATGTGCAAACGCGCCGGGCGTCAAGGCAGCACCGTTGGTTGACCTGACGTAATGGTCTTGTCCGATGGGTTGAAACGCCGTCTGCCCGCGCTTGCTTTGCCTGCGGGGCTGGGGCAAGACGCCCGGCATGGCCAAGCTGCATTTTCACTACTCGACGATGAACGCCGGCAAGTCGACATTGCTGTTGCAGGCGGCGCACAACTACAACGAACGCGGGATGGAAACCTATCTGCTGACCGCCGCGGTGGACAATCGCGCCGGGGCGGGCCAGATCGGCTCGCGGATCGGGTTGGCGCGTCCGGCGGACACCTTCGGCCCCCGGACGGATCTCTTTGCCAAGATCGCGGCGCGGCTGGACAAGGGGGCGGTCGCCTGCGTCTTCATCGACGAGGCACAGTTCCTGACGCGCGACCAGGTCTGGCAACTGGCGCGGGTGGTGGATGACCTCGACGTGCCGATCATGGCCTATGGCCTGCGGGTGGATTTCCGTGGCGAGCTTTTTCCCGGATCGGCGGCCCTGCTTGCCCTCGCGGATGTCATGCGAGAGGTGCGCACGATCTGTCATTGCGGGCGCAAGGCGACGATGGTGATCCGCCAGGGACCGGAGGGCGAGGTGCTGCGTGACGGCGCCCAGGTGCAGATCGGCGGAAACGAGACCTACGTTAGCCTGTGCCGCCGGCACTGGCGCGCCGCGATGGGAGACGAGGCCGTCTAGACAGTACCCCTACAGTTCGGGCCGGGCAGGGGGGCTAACGGCGCGCGGCGCTGGTCACTCCCATTCCATCTGTTCAAAGACGGTTTGCGCATTGCGCCGGGCAAGCGCGTCGAACTGGTCGAGATAGGCAAAGTCGGACTGATCGACATCGACAGCGCCCAGAATGTCCCCGCCGGAGTCGATATGGTCGCGGATGCGTGCCCGCAGGTTCGCCAGGTAATCGCGGGTGTCGCGTTGCGCGGTGGCCAGATCCGTTGCGGGGCCGTGACCGGGGACCAGGTGCAGCGGCTCCAGTGCCTCGATCGCGGCGAAGGCCTCCAACCAGTGGGCGCTGTCGGAAAACTCCATCACGCCGAGGACGCGGCCGATGTAGACCACGTCGCCGGTAAAGACGATGCGCGCCTCGGGCAGCCAGACAAGGCTGTCGCCCGGGGTATGCGCCGGGCCGACATGGTGGATCTCGATCCGTTTGCCGCCGAGGGCCAATTCATGCGAGGCGGCAAAGATCACGTCCGGTTGCGCCGGTTCTGTCCCTTCCAGCCCGTCGCTGCCGATCAGCGCGTCGAGCATGGTCATCTGCAGGGAGGCACGATCCTTCTGGTCGGCGAAGGCCGCGGCAGAGGTGATCACCTGCGCGCCCTGCGATTGCCAATAGCCGTTGCCCAGCCAGCGGTGATCTTGTCCGCCGGTGTTGATGACATGGGTTACGGGGCGATCCGTCAGCCCGCGCACGACGTCGTGCAGCGCCTCGGCGCCTTTCCAGCTGCCGCCCGGATCGACCAGCACCGCGCCCTCGGGCGTTTCGATCAGCCCAAAGGTGGCATTGTTGCCCAGGTTCTGCGGATCGCGCTGCGCGGCAGGGCCTTCGATGGCCCAGATGCCCGGCGCGACCAGTTGCGGATCAAGACCCTGGGCCAAGAGGCCAAGAGGCCAGAGGGTCAGGGCGGCAGCGGCAAGGGCAAGGCGGCGCATGGGGAAATCCTCGGGTCGTGAACGGTATCGGATCCTAGGCGGTGCAAGGCGCGGCTGGAAAGCCTGCGGGCTGCGGCGCATCGTCCGGGCCGGGGGTGCCCGCCTTCGTTCTTGAAGCCTGCGCATGATCCACTAACCTGCCGCCATGATCCGCCAGCTTCTTCCCGTCAGCGCCCTTTTGCTTGGGTCCGGCCTGTTGCTCTTTGCGGGCGGGATGCATGGTCTGATCCTGCCGGTGCGCGGCGCCGCCGAGGGATTTGGGGCGACCGAACTGGGGCTTTTGGGCACCGGCTGGGCCGTGGGCTATGTCGCGGGTTGTTTCTACGTGCCGCGCATCGTCGGATCGGTCGGCCATATCCGCGCCTTCGGTGTCATGTGCGCCTTTGCGGCCATCGCCATCCTGTTGCAGGCGCTTCTGGTCACGCCCCAGTTCTGGATTCCGGTACGCGCGGTGTCGGGGTTCTGCTTTGCCGGGGCGGCGATGATCGTCGAAAGCTGGCTGTCGGACCGGGCCTCGCCGCAGTCCCGGGGGACGATCTTTGGCATCTACACGATGGTGAACCTTGGCGCGACGACCGCCGGGCAACTGGCCATCGCGACAGGCGATGCCAGCGGGTTCCTGTTTTTTGCCGTGGCGGCCATCGTCTACAGCCTGGCGCTGGTGCCCACGGCGCTGTCGACCTCGGAATCCCCGGCGCCGCTGACCTCGGTGCGGCTGAACCTGCCGCTCTTGTGGCGCAACTCACCCGTTGCGGTGGTGGCGGTCTTTCTCGTGGGGATTTCCAACGGCTCTTTCGGCACGCTGTCGGCGGTCTATGCTGACCGGGTGGGGCTGACGCTGGGGGCGCTTGCGCTGTTTGCCTCGATCCCTGTCTTGGCGGGGGCCTTGTCGCAGGTGCCCATCGGCTTTGCCTCTGACCGGATGGACCGGCGCAAGGTCCTGCTGGTGGTGGCCGTGCTGGCGGTGGCGGCGGACCTCGGGTTCATCCTGCTGGCGCCGCAGGATCAGATGATGAACCTTGTCCTTGTGTCCATCTTTGGCGCGGCGATCTTTGCGATGTATCCGATCATCGTGGCCCATGCGAACGACCACGCGCCCGAGGGCACCTCGATCCAGGTGTCGGGCGGACTGTTGATGGTCTACGGGTTGGGCAATATCGCCGGGCCGCTGATCGCCGGTGTCGCCATGTCGGCGGCGGGCGCCTCGGGGCTGTTCCTGACCACCATCGTGGCGCATGTGCTGATGATCCTCTACACCGCGCTGCGCATCGCCCAGCGGGCGGCCGTGGCGGAAGAGGACAAGGGTGCGTTCCAGATGTCGGCCCCGGCGCGCGGCCTGACCCCTGAAACGGCGGCGCTGGCCGGCGGAGAGGAGGAGGCCGAGACCCTGGAAGACGCGCTGGAGGCCGAAGAGGCGGAGGACGCCGCCGATCAGGCCCGTTCGACCAGAACCGACCCAACGGAATAACCCGCCCCAAAGGAACAGATCACGCCCTTGTCGCCCTTGCCCATGTCGCCGGAGTGCTTGGAAAAGGCGATGATCGACCCGGCGGAAGAGGTGTTGGCATAGTCCTGCAGGATGTTGGGCTGTTCGCCGTCCTCGGGCACGCGGCCCAGCACCTTTTTCCCAATGAAATCGTTCATCGTCTTGTTGGCCTGATGCAGCCAGAGCCGCGTGAGGTCATCCGCCTGCCAGCCGTGATCGGAGAGGTGGCCCAGGATGTGCGAGGACACCAGCGGAAGCACCTCCTTGAAGACCTTGCGCCCGTTCTGCATGAACTGCATGTCGCGCCGGTCCTCCATCTGGTCATGGGCGCGGCGCAGGAACCCGGCATTGTTGCGGATGTTGTTGGAAAACTGCGTGGCGCAGCGGGTGGAGTGGATCAGCCAGTGATCGCCCTGCGCTTCGGAGGCCGGTTCGATCACAACCGCCGTGCAGACGTCGCCGAATATGAAATGGCAGTCGCGGTCGCGCCATTCGAGGTGACCGGAACAGATTTCGGGGTTCACCACCAGCGCGCGGCGCGCGCTGCCGGCGCGGATCATGTCGGCAGCGGCCTGGATGCCGAATGTGGCCGAGGAACAGGCCACGTTCATGTCGAAAGCAAAGCCGCCGCAGCCCAATAACTGCTGGATTTCGATGGCAATCGCCGGGTAGGCGCGTTCGTGGTTCGAGGCGGCGCAGATCACCAGGTCGACCTCTGCGCCCTCGCGATCCGCCATTTTCAGCGCCCTGGTGCAGGCATCGACCGCCATTTCCGCCATGATGCCCGGCGCCTCGTCGGCGCGCGCGGGCAGGCGCGGGCACATGCGGTCAGGATCCAGCACGCCGTCCTTGTCCAGCACAAAGCGGCTTTCGATGCCGGAGGCGGAGAGGATGAACTCGGAACTGGAATGGGTCAGCGGCTCGACCTCTCCGGCGGCGATGCGGCCCGCGTGATCGGCGTTCCATCGGTCGACATAGGCGTTGAAGGCGGCGACAAGCTCGTCGTTGGAAATGCTCTGATCCGGGGTAAAAACCCCGTGGCCGGTGATCGCTGGCTGTGTCATGGGCGCGTCCTCCTGCTCTCGACAGGACCGCAAGCGGGGGACGAGGTCAAGGGAACCCGTCGGGGCAGGTCTGCGTTCTCATAACGAAAGGAGGACCGACATATGGACCGACTTGCGCTTTACCTCACCCTCATGAGCGGCAGCGGCATCGCCGGGACGCTGCTCATCGTTTTCTTTGCCTTCAACTGGTACAGTTGGACCGCGATTGCCGTCGCCGCCGGGATCGGCCTTGTGACCGCCTGGCCCGCGGCGCGGATGGTGTCGAAACACATCAAGGACCGCGATCCGCTGTTCCATCGGCGCGAGCCGAAAGGCATCCTGCCCGACCCGAGTGGACCGGAGCTTTAATGCATCCGCGCCCCGTTCGGCGCGGCCTGATCCGGAGCGATCAGAATGATGGCGCCGTCCGGGTCGGACACGCCCAGCACCAGAACCTCGGACCGCATCGGCCCGATCTGGCGCGGTGGGAAGTTGACCACCGCCATGACCTGTTTGCCGATCAGGCTCTCGGGCTCGTAATGCACGGTGATCTGTGCCGAGCTTTTCCTTTCCCCGATCTCCGGGCCGAAATCGATCCACAGCTTGATCGCCGGTTTGCGGGCCTCGGGAAAGGGTTCGGCGCGGATCACCGTGCCCAGCCGGATGTCGACCTTGAGAAAGTCGTCGAATGTGATCTCGTCAGCCATTGGCCAATTCCTTCGACCGGCGCGCAGCCGCCGCAACGGTGGCACGCATGAGGGGCGGCAGGCCCTTGTCCTCGTCCATCAGCACCTCCAGGCCCGCCTGCGTGGTGCCGTTCGGAGAGGTGACGTTGCGGCGCAGTTGCGCCGGGTCTTCGCCTGTTTCCTGCGCCAGAGCACCCGCGCCCGCCACCGTGGCGCGGGCCAGGGCCATCGCCAGCTCGGGCGCCAGACCCTCGGCCTCTCCGGCCTTGGCGAGGCATTCGATCATGTGAAAGACATAGGCCGGGCCGGAGCCGCTGACGCCGGTGACGGCATCCAGCTGGTTTTCGCTGTCCAGCCGCACGACCTCTCCCACCGCCGAAAGAAGATCCTCGGCGGTCTTCAGGTGTGCGTCCGTGGTCCGCGCATTTCCGATGATGGCGGTAATGCCTTTGCCAACGGCGGCGGGCGTGTTGGGCATGGCGCGCACGATGGGGACATCCCCCAGATGCGCCTCGTAGGTGGTGATCGGCGTGCCGGCGGCGACGGAGACGAACAGCGTGTCGCCCTTTGGCAAGGTTTGCAGCGCGGGCAGCGCCTCGCCCATCATCTGCGGCTTGACGGCGATCAGCACGACGGCGGGGCTGTCGCCAAAGCCCTCGTTGATGTGCACGCCCTGCGCCTGCAGCCAGTCCGAGGGGTTCGGGTCCTGGACCCGCACCGATCCGGCGGGCAATCCGCGCGCCAGCCAGCCGGCCAGCATCGCCGATCCCATCTTGCCGCATCCCAAGAGCGCCAGCCCGCGCCGGGCGAGATCTGTATCCTGCATCACGTCCCCCTAGTCTCGTGTTCCGGCGGACCCTAGGCCCGCCGGAAGAGAGGGACAAGATCACTCTGCCATGATCGAGGCAGGCGCAGTGCCCTCGTTTAACCAGGCCTCAAGCGGGGTCATGGGGTCGAGGCTGGCGGCATTGATCCCGTCCGGGCCGGGCAGGATGCCGCAGTGATCGACGCCCGGCACCATGAAGAGCGCGACGTTTTCCTTCAGAACGTCCTCGCCCCCGGCGGCTTCGGCGGCCTTCTCAAACCAGTCCACGGTCTTGTAGGGCGTCACGATGCTGTCCGCCCAACCGTGCCACACGATCATCTTGCCGCCCGCCGCGCGGAATTTCGACAGATCGGGGCTGTCGCCGTTGTAGACGGCGGCCATCGTGGACAGCCGGGCCGGATCAGTCTCCATGTCGAAATCCAGTGGCGTCCATTCCGGGCCGGGATCGACAGGAAAGGCCATGTAGCGCCCGAAATTGGTGACGAAGGCGGGCACCAGCTTGCCGCCGCCCGTGCCGTTGCCGGTCAGCCAGAGCCACCAGAAGGGTTCCGAGCCTTCGGGGATACCACCGGGATACAGCTGCTCGCCAGCCGCATTGCGCGGCCCTTCGCGCCATTTCATCAGCGTGTCCATCTGCTGGTTGGTCAGGCCAAGGCTGCTGTAATCGACGTCACACGCGCGCGGGTCTGCGATAAAGCCGTCTTCTGCCCCATCTACCGCGTCGCACTGTTCATAGACCGCGTCGCCGATCAGCTTGGCCTCCTCGGGGCCAAGGATTTGGCTGCCGTCGGGCGCGGTATTTGCCTGCACCAGGAAGGCCATCTTGGTGGCCACCAACCCGGTGTAATCCATCGCCGGTGCGCCCGAGATGATGCCGTCGAACATCTCCGGGTAGCGTTGCGCGGCGACATGGGCCATGCGCCCGCCGGTCGAACAGCCCTGAAAGATCGCCTGTTCCGAGGCGTTGCCGTAAAACGCCCCGATCAGCGCCTGTGCCACGCGGTTGGTTTCGCCGATCGAGCGCCAGCCCCAGTCGCGTTCCGCGTGGGGATTGCCCTGCGCCCAGCCCGCGTCGACCACCGACAGCCCGTGGTGCCCGCTGTCTGAGGTAGCCGTGGCATAGCTCCGTTCCAGCCCCGGACGCATGGCATTGACCCAGCCGCCTCCGGCATCGGCCCGGCCAAGGATGCCGCAGAAGCCGCCGCAACCGGCCTGGTAATACTTGCCGTTCCAGCCATCCAGCGGCAGGCGCACCTCGATGTTGATCGCGGGCAGGGCGGTGGCGCGCACCTCGCAATAGGCAGGCAGGCCTTCGACCTCGACCACGCGGGCGGTCTGGACATGAGCGGCGCTCAGGACCGTGTCGCGCAACGCGGCACAGGATGCGGCGTCCTGCTGGGCCAGGGCCGGGCTGGACCCGGCCAATAGGATAGCCAGCGCCGAAAGGCGGGTTTGCATGGATTTTCCTCCCTGGGGTTTTCTTGTGTCGGCAGAATTGCCGCGCCCCTGATTCAACTCAAGGGAAATCCCGGGTGAAACGAAAAAGGGCGCCGCAATTGCGCCGCCCCTGATGTTTCTTCCTGGTCCAAGTACCTCCGGGGGAGGCGACCGAAGGGAGGCGGGGGCAGAGCCCCCATCGGGCCGTCAGGCCCGCCCGTATGCCTCGGCAATGGCGACCTGCATGGAGTCCCGGGCACTCTTGTCGGTCCAGACCATCAGCTGGAACGCCGGATAATAGCGTTCCGAACTCATGACGGCGGCGCCGATCATCGTGTCGATCTGCTCGGCGCTGGCGACGTTTCCACCGGCCAGGACCAGCCCGTACTTGTAGACCATCAGCTTGTTCTCGGGCCAATAGCTGAAGGCGCCTGCCCAGCACTGGTCGTTGATCAGGTTCAGCCCTTCGTAGAGCTCTGGCAGCCGCGCCTCTGGCGGTTCCATCTCGAAGGTGCAGATCATCCGCAGGGTCTCGTCGAAGGCAGACCAGGCCAGGGTGATCGAGTAGGTGCGCCACTGACCTTCGACCGCCATCGCGATCTGGTCGTCCGCGATGCGGTCGAAATCCCAATCGTTGAACTCGGCGATATGCTCGACAAGGTCGATCGGATGCAAGTCGTCGTTGAGATACTGCTCGGACAGGGCCATAAGGACACCCCTTTGATTATAGCGCCGAAGCTGGTGATTCACCCCCAGCACTTGCTGCCTGCTCTAGGGTCTGCGGGCTATCCCCGCGCCCTTACCAGATATGGTGCCTGTCCAAATAGGGGTGTGTAAAGCGATATTTTGATAATTACCGCATTAAGTTGTGGACGAGTTCGATTCGGCGTCACGATATGGGTAAAGACTCCGCTTCGTGTCTGAGTGCGCGTTCGAACAACTGGCGCGAGCGTGAGGCGGCACTGTCGGGCCGCGTCATCAGGCCCACGGGACCGGCTGTCAATCCCAGGTCCAGCGGCAGCGCAGCAAGGGCGCCATCGCCGATTTCCGGCGCCACGACGCCTTCGGAAATGAACCAGAGCATGTCCGACTGCCGCAGGAACCGCCGCCCGAAGGCACCGGAAACGCAGTCGATCCTGTCACGGAAAGGGGCAAGCCCCTGCGCCAGGCACCAGCGATCCACCAGCGGCCGGATTGCGGCGCCTTCGGGCGGGTAGAGCACGGGCCAGTTCGCCAGGTCCTGCGGCGCCAGCGCGGGGCGGGCCAGCAGGGGGTGCTGGCTGCGCACGACGCAGACGACGCCTTCCTGGTAAAGCTGCGTGAAACTGACCCCGGCCATGCTGTCCGGCGCCCCCATGCGCCCGATCACCAGATCCAGCGCGCCGGATTGCAGGTCGCGTGTCAACGCGCCGTGCGCCCCGTCGCGCAGCACCAGCCGGGTCGAGGGCGACAGCGCGCGGAACCGTGCCACGACACGCGGCATCAGGCGCACTGCAACCGAGGGCAGGGCGCCCACCCGCAGCACCTCGGCGCCGCCTTCGCGCAACTCGGTCACACCGGACACCCCGCGCCTCAGCGCGGCGAGGCTCTGTCCCGCGAACTCCAGGAACACCTCGCCCTCGGGGGTCAGCCGCACGCCGCCACGGTCCCGGGTCATCAAGGCGGCGCCCAGGATCTCTTCAAGTTCCTTCAGGGTCTTCGACAGGGCGGGCTGGGTCAGGTTCAGCTCTGCACAGGCGCCCTTGAGGCTGCCCTGACGCGCAATCGCTGTCACCGTCTCGAGGTGGCGCAGTTTGATCCGGCGGTCCAGCATTTCACTTTCCCTTTTTGACAAGTATCCGGCTGAAAGCGTCATTTTACATAGCGCACAGGTTCATTCTAGTCTTGCGTCAAAGCGGAGGACATCATGCGTACCCAAGTCTGCATTATCGGTGGCGGCCCGTCGGGCCTGCTGCTCAGCCAATTGCTGCACAAGAAAGGCATCGACAGCGTCGTTCTGGAACGCAAGACCAAGGACTATGTCCTGGGCCGCATCCGCGCGGGCATCCTGGAAACCGGGATGGTCGACCTGATGCACGAGGCCGGCGTGGGTGAACGCATGGACCGTGAGTGTTTCGTGCATGACGGCACGATCATCTCCTACGGGGAAGAGCAGTTCGGCATCAACTTCAAGGAGCTGACCGGCAGCCACGTCGTCGTCTACGGTCAGACGGAGGTGACGCGCGACCTCTACGAGGCGCGGGAAAAGGCGGACGGCAAGATCGTCTTCAACGTCGAAAACGTACAGATCAAGGATGCCGACGGCGACGCCCCCTATGTCACCTACGAAGTGGACGGGGCCGAGGCGCGCATCGACTGCGATTTCGTTGCCGGCTGCGACGGGTTCCACGGCGTCAGCCGCCAGACCATCCCGCTGACCGTGCGCAAGGAATATGAGAAACTCTATCCTTTCGGCTGGCTGGGCATCCTGTCGGAAACCCCGCCGGTGAACGAGGAGCTGATCTATGCCAGTTCCGAGCGTGGTTTCGCCCTCTGTTCCATGCGCAATGAGAACCTCAGCCGCTATTACATCCAGTGTTCGCTGTCGGACAGCCCGGATGACTGGACCGACGACGCCTTCTGGGAAGAGCTCAAGCGCCGCATTCCGACCGAGGCGGCAGAGGCGCTTGTGACCGGCCCGTCGATCGAAAAGAGCATCGCGCCTCTGCGGTCCTTCGTGACAGAACCGATGCGCTGGGGGCGGCTGTTCCTCTGTGGCGACGCGGCGCATATCGTGCCGCCGACCGGCGCCAAGGGGCTGAACACTGCCGCCAGCGACATCCACTACCTCTATAACGGGCTGGTGCAATATTATCAGACCGGCGACAGCGAGGGCATCGACACATACTCGGAAAAGGCACTGGCCCGGATCTGGAAGGCCGAGCGTTTCAGCTGGTGGATGACCACGCTGCTGCATCGCTTCCCCGATCAGAACGAATTCGATCTGAAGATCCAGCTTGCCGACATCGAGTTCCTGCGCTCCAATCGCGACGCGCAATCTGTGCTGGCGCAGAACTACATCGGGCTGCCCTACTGATGGCCGGGGTGTCAACGCGAACCCGGGCCCGGCCCGAACGGAGGACCGCATGACCAACCGATACGACGCTGGCATGAAGGTACGCCGCCGCGTTCTTGGCGATGCCCATGTCGATCGCGCCGAGGCGGCCAAGACACCTTTTGACGAGGCGTTCCAGACCCTGATCACCGAAGGCGCCTGGGGGACTGTCTGGGCCTCTGACGGGATCAGCGACCGTGAGCGTTCGATGCTGACGCTGGCACTGCTGGCCGCGCTGGGCAATTTCGACGAGATCCCGATGCACATCCGCGCCACCGCCCGGACGGGCGCCAGCAAGGCGGATGTATTGGAAGCGTTTCAGCACGTCGCGATCTATGCCGGTGTGCCACGCGCCAACCACGCGCTGAAACTGGCAAAGCAGACCTATGCCGAGATGGACGGCCCTGAGACAGGGCAGGCAAACGCGCAGTCCGGGGACAAGTGAGGAGAGACCGACATGCCCGATCAAGGCGAATTCTACCAACGGGACCGGGACTGGCACCCGCCCGCCTACGTCAAGGAATACAAGACGAGCGTGGCGCGCTCGCCGCAGTATTCGCTCATCAGCCTGCAGAACTCTGTCGGTGAGATCACCGGCCCGGTCTTCGGTCACAACGACATCGACCCGATGGACCGTGACCTGATCCACAACTACGCCACGGCCGGCGAAAGCGCGATTGGCGAGCGGATCATCCTGCACGGCCGGGTTCTGGACGAAAACGCGCGGCCCGTGCCCAACACGCTGGTCGAAATCTGGCAGGCCAACGCGGGTGGGCGTTATCGTCACAAGAAGGACACCTATCTTGCGCCCATCGACCCCAACTTTGGCGGCTGCGGGCGGACCCTGACCGACGAGAACGGCTATTACTATTTCCGAACGGTCAAGCCCGGCGCCTATCCTTGGCGCAACTACGTCAACAGCTGGCGTCCGGCGCATATCCACGTCTCGGTTTTCGGCTCGGGCTTTGTGCAGCGGCTGATTTCGCAGATCTATTTCGAAGGGGACCCGCTGATCCCGCTCTGTCCGATCGTGAAAAGCATCCCCAACCAGGAGGCCATCGACAGCCTTGTGGCGGTGCTGGACATGAATTCGACCATTCCGCTGGATACCATCGCCTACAAGTTCGACATCGTGCTGCGCGGGCGTCGCTCGACGCTGTTCGAAAACCGTCTGGAAGGAAACTGATCCATGCTCCAGAAGCTGAATTACCTCAAGGAAACGCCCTCGCAGACGGCCGGGCCCTACGTCCACATCGGGCTGGCGCCGGGCGCCGCGGGGTTCGACATCTACGAACGGGAACTGGGCTGGGACATCGCCGGGCCGAATGCCGAAGGTGAACGCATCCGGGTCGAGGGCCTGGTGATCGACGGCACGGGATCGCCGATCAAGGACGTGCTGCTGGAGGCCTGGCAAGCCAACTCCAAGGGCATCTACGCCCATCCCGAAGGCGGCGGCGCGGTCGAGGAGGGATTTCGCGGCTGGGGCCGGGTGATCACCGATTTCGACACCGGCGAATGGGGGTTCGACACGGTCAAGCCGGGCAAGACGCCGGGCCGCAACGGCCGCATTCAGGCCCCGCATATCAACCTTTGGGTGGTGGCGCGCGGCATCAACCTCGGCCTCAACACACGGATCTATTTCGACGACGAGGCAGAGGCCAACGCCGAAGACCCGGTGATGAACATCATCGAATGGGAACGCCGCCGCGCCACGCTGCTGGCGAAGCGCAGCGAAAAAGACGGCAAGACCGTCTATCGTTTCGACATCCAGCTTCAGGGCCAGGACGAAACCGTCTTCTTCGACGTATGAAATGATACCCGGGCCGGGGCGGTGTTGTAACCGTCCCGGCTTTTTCCTGTCCGCAAAACGCATTATCCTGCCGTCACCCGACACGACGCCAGCGAGGGGAGCGCCCGTCATGACCAAACCCTGTATCATCTGTGTGGCCATCACAGGCTCTGTCCCGCGCAAGAAGGACAACCCGGCGGTGCCGATCACCATCGAGGAGCAGGTCGAAAGCACCCAGGCCGCCTTTGAGGCCGGGGCCAGCATCTGCCATGCCCATGTTCGGATGGAGGACGAGACGCCGACCTCGGACCCGGAACGTTTTGCACGGCTGGTCGAGGGACTGAAGAAACACTGCCCCGGCATGATCATCCAGCTGTCGACCGGCGGACGGTCCGGCGCCGGAAAGACGCGCGGCGGGATGCTGCCGCTGCGACCCGACATGGCCTCGCTGTCGGTGGGATCGAACAACTTTCCGACCCGCGTCTACGAGAATCCGCCGGACCTGGTGGACTGGCTGGCCTCCGAGATGCGCACCTACGAGATCAAGCCAGAGATCGAGGCCTTTGACCTCAGCCACATCTTCAAGGCTGCCGAGATGAACCGCGACGGGCGCATTCCGGGCAAACTCTATGTGCAGTTCGTCATGGGCGTGAAGAACGCGATGCCCTGTGACCGCAACGTGTTCGATTACTACATCGAGACGGTCAAGCGGCTGGCGCCCGAGGCAGAATGGTGCGCGGCGGGGATCGGGCGTCACCAGGTCGAGGTCAACGAATGGTCCATCGCGGCAGGGGGCCATACGCGCACCGGGCTTGAGGACAACGTGCGCTGGGACAAGGACTCCCTGGCGCCCTCGAACGCGGCGCTGGTCACGCGGGCCGTGGACCTGTGCGAGAAATACGAGCGTCCGGTCGCAACCTGGCAGCAGGCGCGCGAGATCCTTGGGCTGCGGGCGGCCTGAAAGACAAAGGGCGCGGCGGGGTAAACCCCGCCCTACGCCCCCTGGTCAGGGTCAGGAGATGACCCCGGCGGCGAAACAGGCCTGTTGAACCGTTGGAACGGTCCCCGGGGCCGTGACCTCGAATGGCTGTTGCAGCAACACCTTGCCGTCCTGTTCCACCTGGAACATCCAGGCGCCTTCGACCAGCTCATAGTCCCGTTCGAAGGTGAACAGGTTCAGCGAGACATCGCCGAAATTCATCGGCGTCACCCAGCGCTCGACAGTGCGCCCTTCCGGGCCCATCGGTGGATGGGTGACGACAATCGTCACCTCGGGCACCGAAGCGCCGGGGGCCAGGCTGGCGCGGATGCCAAAGCTAAGCCCCATTTCGGCCGGCACCTGCACCGTCTCGACGTCGATCGGGCGATCCTGGTCGACAAGGTTCAGAAGACCCGACAGCGTGTCCGGCGCGGGGCGCGTGCCCTGAAGCTCGACTTCGCAGATGACGCCGAAGGCTTCGAGCGTCAGAGGCGGTTCGACAAAGGCCCCGACATCGGCCAGGGCGGGGCCCCCGACCAGCGCGGCAGCAATCAGGGGGGCAAGCGGTTTGGCGTGCATGTCGTCATCTCCCGGAAACTGGAACCACAGTTTAGCACGGCCTCAGGTTAGGTGCAGGGGCAGGTTTTGCCTACCCGCCTTGCCACTTGAAATACACTTGGACGCACAGGTGCGCGGCCATTGGCCAAAGGCGCAGTTTCACCGGGCGAAGATCCGCGAGCGCCCCAGGCGACTGAGACAGGTGCAAAAGGCCATTGTCGCAAGTTTGAAGACGTTGGGCGCTGGAAGGGCGGTGAAGATTCCAACCGCAATGGCCAATCTTCCCGGGGATCCGGAAACGAAAAAGCCCCCCGCGATGCGGAGGGCTTTGACCGTCTTGTTCCTGGTGATCGACCGGATCAACCGATGGCGACGGCTTTCACGTCGTCGTCGATGTAGGGAACATATTGTTCGAAGTTGTCGGCGAACATCTGCACCAGCTTTTCCGCCTGCGCGTCATAGGCCGCCTTGTCGTCCCAGGTCTTGCGCGGGTCCAGCAGCAGTTCCGGCACGCCCTCGACCGAGACCGGAACCTCGAAGCCGAAGTTCGGGTCCTTGCGGAATTCGGCCTGGGCCAGCTTGCCCTCCAGCGCGGCGTGCAGCAGCCCACGGGTCGCCTTGATCGGCATCCGCGAGCCAGTGCCATAGGCGCCGCCGGTCCAGCCGGTGTTCACCAGCCAGCAGGTGGCGCCATGCTTGGCGATCTTGTCACGCAGCAGGTTGCCGTAGGCCTCGGGGCGGCGCGGCATGAAGGGCGCGCCGAAGCAGGTCGAGAAGGTGGGTTCCGGCTCGGTCACACCGCGCTCGGTGCCTGCCACCTTGGAGGTGAAGCCCGACAGGAAGTGATACATGGCCTGCGCCGGGGTCAGCCGCGCGATCGGGGGCAGCACGCCGAAGGCATCGCAAGTCAGCATGATGATATTCTTGGGGTGACCGCCCAAGGCGGTCTTCGACGCGTTCGAGATATAATGCAGCGGGTAGGCGCAGCGCATGTTGGCCGTCAGGCTGTCGTCCTCGAAGTCCAGATCAAAAGTCTCGGGGTCGAAGACCATGTTCTCGATCACGGTGCCGAATTTCTCGGTCGTGGCATAGATTTCCGGCTCGGCCTCGGCTGACAGGTTGATGGTCTTGGCATAGCAGCCGCCTTCGAAATTGAAGGTGCCGCGATCCGACCAGCCGTGTTCGTCGTCGCCGATCAGCACGCGCGACGGATCAGCCGACAGCGTGGTCTTGCCGGTGCCCGACAGGCCGAAGAAAACGGCGGTATCGACCGGGTTGCCCGGCGCGTGGTTGGCCGAACAATGCATCGCCATGATGCCCTTGCCGGGCAGGATGTAGTTCAGCAGCGTAAAGACCGACTTCTTGTTCTCACCGGCGTATTCGGTGTTGCCGATCAGGATCAGCTTCTTGTCGAAGTTCAGCGCGATGACCGTTTCCGTGCGGCAGCCGTGCTTTTCCGGGTCGGCCTTGAAGGTCGGACAGTTGATGATGGTGAAATCCGCGGTGAAACTGTCCAGGTCCTCGCGGTCGGGACGGCGCAGCATGTGGCGGATGAAAAGGCCGTGCCAGGCCAGTTCGGTTACCATGCGCACGTCGATGGCATTGGCCGGGTCGGCGCCGCCGACCAGATCCTGGACGTAGTAGTCCTTGCCCTTCATGTGTTCCAGCATGTCGGCGTGCAGCCGGTCAAAGGCCTCGGCCTCCATCGGCTGGTTGTTCTCCCACCAGATGCTGTCTTCGACCGCGGGCGTGCGGACGACGAATTTGTCCTTGGGTGACCGGCCCGTGTAAGTCCCGGTGGTCACGAGGAAAGAGCCGCCTTTGCCCAGCGTGCCCTCACCCCGTTTGAGCGCCGCTTCGATCAGCGCTGGCTCCATGAGGTTGTAATAGACATTTCCGAGCCCTTCGATGCCCTGGTCTTCAAGCCGGAACTGAGGGTTCACCCGTCCAAATGTCATCTGCCTTGCTCCTGTGGATCGCGCTGATCAAGAATAGTTGTATGCGGCGACATACAGCGCCGATGCCAGACCTCTTAACATGCCGCTTTTCGACATGAACAGGACGCAAGAGCGCAGTTTGCGCTACCAAGCGCGGGTTTAGCGATACCACGGCGGGCAGCTGCCGAACTGCAATCAATGCGACGCAAACCGGTGAGGCATTTTAGCCATTCCTTTTCCAAATTCGCGTCGGATGGACCCAGGCGGCGTGCCCGATTCGCAGTTAAGGATTGCTGTAAAGCGGAAAATCGCCGATAGTACGAAAAAAAATAGGCAACCAGAGCAGTATAAGGACAGCAAAATGTCTAAGATCGCCCTTGTGGACGACGACAGGAATATCCTGACGTCGGTGTCAATGACTCTTGAGGCGGAAGGGTTCGAGGTAGAGACCTACAACGACGGCCAATCGGCCCTTGACGCCTTCAACAAGAAGATGCCCGACATGGCCGTGTTCGACATCAAGATGCCGCGCATGGACGGCATGGACCTGCTGCAGCGCGTGCGCCAGAAATCCAAGATGCCGGTGATCTTCCTGACCTCGAAAGACGATGAGATCGACGAGGTTCTGGGCCTGCGCATGGGCGCCGACGACTATGTGAAAAAGCCGTTTTCGCAGCGTCTTCTGGTGGAACGCATCCGCGCGTTGCTGCGCCGTCAGGAGGCGGTGGCCGGAGATGTCGTTGGCGACACCGAAGAGACCAAGCTGATGACCCGCGGCAGCCTGACGATGGACCCGCTGCGCCATGCGGTCAGTTGGAAAGGGCTTGACGTCTCGCTGACCGTGACGGAATTCCTGCTGCTGCAGGCCTTGGCGCAGCGCCCGGGTTTCGTGAAATCCCGCGACCAGTTGATGGATGTGGCCTATGACGATCAAGTCTATGTCGATGATCGCACCATCGACAGCCACATCAAGCGGCTGCGCAAGAAGATGCGCACGGTCGATACCGACTTCTCGGCGATCGAAACGCTTTACGGTATCGGATACCGCTACAACGAAGAGTAAGGGATGGCCCTGGCCGAACAGCTCCCGATGCAGGATGATCGTCAAGGCGGGCGGCGTGACGCCGACGTCGTGCTGGGCGACGATTGGGTCGCGCCCGACAGCACGGTTGAAAAGGAATTGCGCGACAGCCGCGCGCGGCGGGGGCTGTTCACGCTCAACCGCTCGCCGCTGACGCGCAAGATCATCACGTTCAACCTGATTGCGCTCAACGTGCTGGTCGCGGGGATTCTCTGGTTGAATTCCTCCCGCGATACGCTGGCGGTGCAGCGCGTCAACGCGCTGCAGGCCGAGGTTGAACTGGTCGCGGACGTGTTCGAGGCGCAATTGCCGCGCGGGGCACCGGTCAGCCTTGGCACCGGTGACGGCATCGACGTGGCCAGTACGGTCCAGGGGATCGACCTGCGCGACGGCGTGCGCCTGATGGTCTTCGACAGTGCCAGTTTCCTGGTCGGTGAGACACGGGGCAGCGTGCCGCCGATCATCGCGCCGGTCGAAGAGGACAAGCCGACCCTGATCTCGGATTTCCTGAACACGATCTGGGACGGTGTCGCGGGCCTGTTCAGCTATTTCGAAACCGAACCCGAGCTCGACCTCGAGGATCGCCTGCGCCGCGCCATCGAATCCGGCGATCCGGCCCTGACCCGTGTCGAATCCGGCGGTGGAGACGGGGCGACCGTCTTCTTTGCCCTGACCCCGATCCGGCAGGGCGATGCCTTGGTGGGGACCATTGCGCTGGTCTCTCCGGCGACCGAGATCGACGCCGCCGTCAGCGCCGAAAGGGAGCGTGTGCTGCAGATGTTCGTGATCGCGACGCTGGTCTCGATCGGTCTTAGCCTGGTGCTCGCCTCGACCATTTCCAACCCGATTTCCGACCTCGCCGACGCGGCCGAGATCGGGCGCGATCGGAACCGCAAGGCGCGCACGCCGGGCCGTATCCGCATCCCCGACCTGACCGCCCGCCCGGATGAGATCGGGCGCCTGTCGGGTGCATTGCGCGGCATGGTCGGCGCGCTTTACGACCGGATCGACCAGAACGAACAATTCGCCGCCGACGTGGCGCATGAGATCAAGAACCCGTTGGCGTCGCTACGCTCTGCCGTGGGCAGCCTGCGGATGGTCAAGAAAGAGGATCACCGGGTCAAGCTCTTGGACGTGATCGAACATGACGTGCGCCGCCTGGACCGGCTGGTCAGCGACATATCGAATGCCTCGCGGTTGGACAGCGAGCTGGTCAAGGAAGAGGAGCAGGAGTTCAACCTGCTGGAAATGCTGGGTAACCTGACCAAGTTCCTGGGCGAGGATGCGCGCAAGAAGGGCATCGAGTTCATCACCGACCTGCCGAAAAAGCCGGTCACGATCACCGGGCTGGAACCGCGCCTGGCGCAGGTCTTTGTCAACCTCATCACCAACGCGATTTCTTTTTGCGAGGACGGCGACGCGATCCGCGTCTGGGCGCGGCGCCGCGACAACCGTGTGCTGGTGGTGGTCGAGGACACCGGCCCGGGCATCCCCGAGGAATCGCTGCAGAAGATCTTCAAGCGCTTCTACACCTCGCGCCCGCAACAGGATTTCGGCAACAACTCCGGCCTCGGCCTTGCCATTTCCAAGCAGATCATCGAGGCGCATGGCGGCGTGATCTGGGCCGAGAACATCCGCCCGACCGAGGCCGATGTGACCTCGGAGCCGCTGGGCGCACGCTTCGTCGTCGGCCTGCCGGTCTGACCCCGCCCCATGCGGGAGGTTCTGCATGCCACCTCGGTTGCCGTGGCGGGCCGGGGCCTGATGATCCGCGGCGCTTCTGGCAGTGGCAAATCGGGTCTTGCGCTGGAACTGATGGCGCGGGGCGCGCAGCTGATCGCCGATGACCGGACCATCGTCACCCGGCAGGGCGCGCACCTGATCCTTTCCGTACCTCGCGTGCTGGCGGGGATGATCGAGGCGCGCGCGATCGGTCTGCTGTATGCGCCCCATGTGACCGGCATTCTCCTGGTCGCCGTGCTGGACCTGAATGTGGCCGAAAGGCATCGCTTGCCGCCTAACCGGTCCACCCGGCTGCTGGGGGTGGATGTGCCATTGCTTCACAATTCCGCGTCTGAATATTTCCCCGCAGGACTCGTTCACTATCTCAAGTCGGGACGGCGAGAGTAGAGATGGACCAAAAGGAAACAGGCAGCGCGCGCATCGTCTTTGTCACCGGCCCCTCGGGTGCCGGGCGGTCAAGCGCGATCAACGTGCTTGAGGATCTTGGGTTCGAAGCCATCGACAACATTCCGCTGAGCCTGGTGCCGCGGCTGGTCGATCGTAACATGCCTCCCGCGCGCCCCCTGGCGCTGGGCATCGACGTGCGGAACCGCGATTTCAGCGCAGAGGGGCTGTTGCAGCTCTATGAAATCCTGACGGAACAGATGCCTGCCCCTGTCGATCTGCTTTATGTCGACTGCACCGACGAGGTCCTGGTACGGCGCTATTCCGAAACCCGCCGCCGTCACCCGATGGCCCCGGACGAGATGCCGGTAGACGGCGTGGTGCGCGAAAAGGCCCTGCTGACCGACGTACGCTCGCGGGCGGATATCCTGATCGACACATCGGAACTGTCTGTGCACGACCTGCGGGCGGAACTGGAAGGCTGGTTCGGCGAGGTGACGGGGCAGGGCACCGCCGTTTCGGTGCAAAGCTTTTCTTACAAGCGCGGGCTGCCGCAGGGGCTGGACGTGGTGTTCGACTGCCGGTTTCTGCGTAATCCGCATTGGGAGCCGGAATTGCGCGCCTTGACCGGGCTGGATCCGCAGGTCGCCGCCTTCGTGGCGGGTGATCCCCGCTACGAGGATTTCCTGGATCGGCTGACCGGTCTCATCCTTTTGATGCTGCCGGCGGTGGTGGCAGAGGGCAAGGCGCATTTCGCCATCGGTTTTGGCTGTACCGGCGGGCAGCATCGGTCGGTTGCCGTGACGGAAAACGTCTCGGCAGCTCTTGCGCAGGAAGGCTGGCGGGTGTCAATTAGGCACCGCGAACTGGAACGGAGCGGCGGAACGCCCGTTTCCGAACGCGTCGTCGGCATGGTTGGAAAGGTGTCCCGGTGATCGGTATCGTGATCGTCGCGCATGGCGGACTGGCCCGTGAGTACCTCGCGGCGGTCGAACATGTGGTCGGCCCTCAACCGGCGATGCTGGCGATTTCCATCGAGGCGGATGCCAACCGTGCCGACAAGCAGGCCGAAATCTGCGCCGCCGCCGATGCGGTGGACAGTGGGGGCGGCGTGGTGATCGTCACCGACATGTTCGGCGGCTCGCCTTCGAATCTGTCGCTGAACGCCTGCCGCCCCGACAATCGCCGTATTCTATACGGCGCGAATCTGCCGATGTTGATCAAGCTGACCAAAAGTCGTCACCTGACTGTGCCAGAAGCGGTACGTCATGCCCTTGAAGCCGGTCGGAAGTACATTGACAGCCAGAACATTCCGGCCGATTCAGCTTGAACCTATTGATCCGTCACGAGAAAGCCGGGTTTCCATGACCAACTCCGTTCACCGCGCGCTGAAGATCGTCAACGAGAAGGGCCTGCACGCCCGCGCCTCTGCCAAACTGGTCGAGGTGGTCGAGGGATTCGACGCGATGGCCGAGGTCAGCCGCGACGGGATGTCCGCCAGCGGAGACAGTATCATGGGGCTTTTGATGTTGGCAGCCGCGAAAGGAAGCACTATTGAAGTCCAGATCTCGGGGCCGGACGCCGAGGCGCTGGCCGATGCGGTTGAGGCCTTGGTGGCCGACCGTTTCGGGGAAGACTGTTAGCGCCGGTGTCAGGCGCTGACGTGCAATACGGGACAGTAGCAGGCGCATGGTCGAAAGCACCCAATCGACATCCCTGAGGGGGCGGAGCGTGTCCAGAAATCCTGCACCCTATGACAAGCGTCAGGTCAGTTACGCCAACACGTTTACCAACCCGTGGAAGGCGAACACGATCCGGACGCTGGAATGGCTGACGGGCAAGATCCCCCTGCTGCGCATGGTGCGGCGGTTCGAACGCATGGGTCCTGTCGAGGGGCAGGCGTTCTGGAGCCAGGCACTGGGCATCATGGGGATCGACCTCATGACCCCGGCCGAACAGATCGCCCGGATCCCCAAGGACGGCCCGGTGATCATTGTGGCCAACCACCCCCACGGGCTGGTTGACGGGATGGTCCTGGCCGAACTGATCGGCCGGGTCCGCACCGATTACAAGATCCTGACGCGCTCGTTGCTGACCGGCGTCAAGGAGGTCGAGCCGTTCATGATCCCGGTGCCCTTCCCGCATGAGGAAGACGCGCGCGAGCAGAGCCTTGAAATGCGGGCGCGGGCGATGGAGCACCTCAAGAACGGGGGCGTCATCGTCCTGTTCCCCTCCGGCGTCGTGGCCTCGTCCGAAACCTGGTTCGGCACGGCGCAAGAGGCGGGCTGGAATCCCTTTACCGCCAAGATGATTCAACGGTCGGGGGCGACCGTCGTGCCGATCTTCTTTCCGGGGCAGAACAGCCGCGCTTACCAGATCGCCAACAAGCTCTCCGCCACGATCCGCCAGGGGCTCTTGATCCACGAGGTGGTGCACGCCTGCAAACGCCCGCAGAAACCCGTCGTCGGAGAGCCGATCACCCCCGAGGACGTCAAGGCCTTCACCGGCGGCCAGCGCGAGTTCGTGGCCTGGCTGCGTGAGCGGACACTGGGCCTGCGCGAGGGCTGAGGCGCTCTGGGCGCCCGCGATCAGATTCGTTCCAGAAACAGACCAGATCTACGTCGGCGGGCCCTGCTCTGGGAACGCGGCGATTTTGAGGGTGTGTTGGCACGTTCCCGCAAGGCTTTGTCCTTCGATCACAATAAGCATGGCCGAAAATGGACAATAACCAGACCGTCCTTGGGCTGTTTGCCGTTCTTCTGGCAACGGTCCGTTTCATTAGCCGATGGTGGGCCTGGGAAATGAACAAAGTAAGCAAGACCGTTACCGGGAAGCCGGTCAAAGCCGACAAGACTTCGGTGGTGCTTGTCACGCGCGACAGGCGGCGCGTGGCTTTTTTGAAGGCGTTGATGCCGCCCGATGAATTTGCCGTTACGGTGCTGACCGATGCGGACATGGCACTCAACGTGATCCGGCGTGATGCGCCTGAGCTGGTCGTTCTCCAGACTGCCGATGTGCTTGGAGGTGGCCTGATGGTGATTCAGAAACTGCGAATGTTCAGCACCGTGCCCTTGGTTCTCGTCGCTGAGATGGAGGATGCCGCCGTGACCATTCTTGCGCTGAAGGTCGGTGCGGATCTGGTGTTGACGCCTCAGCAGGACAGCAAGTTGGCGCTCGAGCAGATGCGCACCCTGGTGCGTCGTGCAACGTTGTCGGGACCCGACTCGCCGGAGAACAAACGCTTGATGCGGCGCGGGCCGCTGGAAATGGATGCGACCTGTCATATCGTGACTTGGAAAGGCACGCCGGTCACACTGACTCGGACGGAGTTCATGTTGTTGCACGCGCTGGCCAAGCGGCCGATGCACGTCCGCTCGCGCGATCAACTTCACTCCATGAGCTACGAGGATGGCATTTTTGTCGAGGAACGGACCATCGACAGCCATATCAAGCGGATTCGCCGGAAGCTCCGGGAAGTGGACCCCGAGTTTGAAGCGATCGAAACACTGTACGGCCTGGGCTACCGATTTCGTGGAGAGCCGGAGGGGATGCTGCGCGAACCAATCCCCTTCAAACGGGTTTCATGATGCCGTGCGGCGCACCGAACCCGGGGTCTGGCCTGTCCATCCTCGATAGGCGGTGACAAAGGCGGCCTGATCGGAAAACCCCAGCATGAAGGCGATCTGGGTCTGCGATATCGTGCTGCGGGTCAGATACCGGGTCGCCAAGGCCTCTCGCAGCCCGTTCAGGACATCACGATAGGTCAGGCCGTTGTCCTGCAGCCGCCGGGACAGCGTCCGCGGGCTGAGCCCCAGATCGCCCGCGATGTCGTTCAACGCGACCTTGCCTTCGGGCAGGCGACGCATGAGCGCGCGTTCGACGGCGGTTTGAAGGGTGGGCGCATTCCTCGGATGACGGTCCAGCACGTCTTCGGCAGTGCGTCGCAGGAAACCCAGCAGCTTGTCGTCGGCGCTCGGTATATGCGTGGCGAGGTCCGCCTGTGAGAAATAGAGCGCGTTTTCCCGGGCGCCGAACTGCGGCGTGCATCCGAAATGCTGATGCATCTCGCCGAGGCCGTGTTCGCGCAGATGCCGAAAGTGCACGGCCCGGCATTGGATATGTTTCTGCATGACAATTCGATAGGCGTGAAGACAGCCTGACGCGAACCACTCGACGTATTGTCGTGTCTCGACGCTGATCGGAACACGGTAGTCGTAGCCAAGACGCCCCTCGGTATCGAGCCGGGACAGATCGAAGGATATGGCATCGCCGAAGGTGCTGGAAAACTGCGCCGTGTTGACGATGCCTTCGTGCATGGTTTCGGCATAGACCCCCAGAAAGGCGATCAGCCCGGCATCCCGCACGTCGATGGCGGTTCCGAAACGGAAGCCAAGCAGGTCGTCGCCCGTGGCCTCTGCAGAAAGCTCGAAGAAACCGGCGATCCACTCGAACGGAACCGCGATTTCGGTGTCTATCGCCGTCGGCTGGGGAAAGCCCGCCTTTGCGAGCAACGGCACTGTTCGGACGCCACGCGCATCGAGATAGGACGCCAGTTGAACGGCCCAATTCGGGTGGTGGAGCGGCCCGTTGACCATGAACAGTCCCGTCGCGACGTTTCAATTCACCGTATAACGACGCCCCGAAAATGCAACTTTTTTGGTCTGAAGACGGTTCAGCGTGTCGGCACCGGTTCGTCGCCGCGGTAGTCGTAGAACCCGCGCCCGGCCTTGCGGCCCAGCCAGCCGGCCTCGACGTATTTTGTCAGCAGCGGGCAGGGGCGGTATTTCGTATCCGCCAGCCCGTCGTGCAGCACGTTCATGATCGCAAGGCAGGTGTCCAGCCCGATGAAATCCGCCAGTTCCAGCGGCCCCATCGGGTGGTTGGCGCCCAGCTTCATCGCCATGTCGATCGAGCGCACGTTGCCGACGCCCTCGTACAGGGTGTAGCAGGCTTCGTTGATCATCGGGATCAGGATGCGGTTGACGATGAAGGCGGGGAAATCCTCGGCGCTGGCGGCGTTCTTGTCCAGTTTCTCGACCACGCCCAGGCAGGCCGTGTAGGTGTCGTGGTCGGTCGCGATGCCGCGGATCAGTTCCACCAGCTTCATCACCGGCACCGGGTTCATGAAGTGGAACCCCATGAATTTCTCGGGGCGATCCGTGCGGCTGGCCAGACGGGTGATCGAGATCGACGAGGTGTTCGAGGTCAGGATGGTCTCGGGTTTGAGGTGGGGCAACAGCGCGGCAAAGATCTTGTCCTTGACCTCTTCGCGCTCGGTCGCCGCCTCGATCACAAGGTCGGTCTGGGCGATCTCCGGCAGCTGCAACGTGGTGCGGATGCGCGCCATTGTCCGGTCGCGCTCCTCGGCCGAGATCTTCTCACGGCTGACCTGCCGGTCAAGGTTCTTGCCGATGGTGGCAACGGCCTTGTCCAGCGCCTCCTGGCTGATGTCGTTGAGGCGTACCTCGTAGCCTGCCAGCGCCATGACATGGGCAATCCCGTTGCCCATCTGCCCCGCGCCGACGACCCCGATAGACTTGATTTCCATGACCCGATCCCCTTTTGCCGCGGCCACCATGACCCGGCTTTGGCGGGGCTGCAAGAGCGTCGGATTCGTCTCGCATTGTCGCATTAGCAAAATGGCAAGGGCTTTGCCCGATTCTCTCCTGTGGGTGAAAAATGAGGTGGGAAAATGTCTGCACATGGCGGGGGCCATGCGACCCTGGAATACTATCCGTGCCGATACGGCACATCACGCGTCCTGTTTCGCGGGCCGCGCCGGCAGCTCGACGGGCTTTATTTTGCCTTCCTGGGAGGAACGGAAACCTACGGGCGGTTCATCGAGCAGCCTTTTCCGGCGCTTCTGGAGCAACGGATCAAGCTGGCATGCGTGAATTTTGGCGTGGTCAACGCCGGGGTGGACCTGTACCTGAACGATCCCGGTGTGCTGGACCTTGCCAGCGGGGCCGCGGTCAGGGTCGTCCAGGTGATGGGGGCACAGAACCTGTCGAACCGATTCTACACGGTGCATCCGCGTCGTAATGACCGTTTCCTGCGGGCCTCCGAAACGCTGCAGGCGCTGTATCCTGAGATCGATTTTACAGAGTTTCACTTTGTCCGGCACATGCTGGGGCGGCTGGCCGATGTCTCCAGCGACCGGTTTGCCGAGGTCCAGTCAGAGCTGCGCATGGCCTGGACCTCCCGCATGAAACAACTGCTTGCGCAACTGCGGGGGGACACGGTGCTGCTGTGGTTCGCCGACCATCCGGTGCCGTCCGAATTGCCCTGGCGGCTGGATGGCGACCCGCTGTTTGTGACCCGGGACATGATCGAGACGCTGCGCCCCAGGGTCAGCGAGGTGGTCGAGGTCGCAGCCTCTGGCACGGCCCTGACCGAGGGCACGCGTGGCATGGTGTTCGGAGATTTCGAATCCTGCGCCGCCGCCGAACTCATGGGGCCGCTCGCCCACGAGGAGGCGGGAGAGGCGCTGACGCCGGTGTTGCGCGCGATGGTGCGGCGCTGACATGAAAAAGGCCCGCCTTTCGGGCGGGCCTTGATGGTGTTCGCGGGATGGGGGCGGTGCGCCCCCGCCGGATTACAGCTTTTCGGTCAAGGCCGGAACGGCCTCGAACAGGTCGGCAACAAGGCCGTAGTCCGCGACCTGGAAGATCGGGGCCTCTTCGTCCTTGTTGATCGCGACGATGACCTTCGAGTCCTTCATGCCGGCCAGGTGCTGGATCGCGCCCGAGATGCCGACGGCAACGTAAAGGTCCGGCGCGACAACCTTGCCGGTCTGGCCAACCTGCCAGTCGTTCGGGGCAAAGCCCGAGTCGACGGCGGCACGGGAGGCGCCCACGGCAGCCCCCAGCTTGTCGGCCAGCTTTTCGATGATGGCAAAGTCTTCCTGCGATCCGACACCACGGCCGCCGGAAACCACGACACCGGCCGAGGTCAGCTCGGGACGGTCGCTCTCGGCAACCTTGTCCTCGACCCATTCCGACAGGCCGGGGTTGTCGCCTGCGGCAATCGTCTCGACCGAAGCGGAGCCGCCGGTGGCGGCCGCGTCAAAGGTCGAGGTCCGGAAGGTGATGACCTTGGTCGCGTCCTTGGATTTCACCGTCTGCATCGCGTTGCCCGCGTAGATCGGGCGGACAAAGGTGTCGGCGTCCACGACCTCGGTCACATCGGTCAGCACCATCACGTCCAGCAGCGCGGCCACGCGCGGCAGGATGTTCTTGGCGTCGGTGGTGGCGGGCGCCACAACGTGGCTATAGTCGCCGGCCAGCGAGGCGATGAGCGCGGCAACCGGCTCTGCCAGGCGGTGACCATAAAGGTCATCCTCGGCCACCAGGACCTTGGACACGCCTTCGATGGTGGCGGCCTCGTCGGCAGCAGCCTTGGCAGAGGCGCCGGCGGCCAGGACGGTCACGTCACCCAGTGCCTTGGCGGCGCTGACGGCCTTCGCGGTGGCGTCCATCGCCAGCGCGCCGTCGTTGATCTCGGCAATCAGCAGAACGGCCATCACACGATCCCCTTTTCTTTCAGCTTGGCGACAAGCGTATCGACGTCCGGGACGATCTCGCCGGCCGCGCGGGCCGCCGGTTCGCCGGTCGAGACGATTTCGAGGCGCGGGCTGACATCGACGCCGTAGTCCTCGGCGGTCTTCTCATCCAGCGGCTTCTTCTTCGCCTTCATGATGTTCGGCAGCGAGGCATAGCGCGGTTCGTTCAGGCGCAGGTCGGTCGAGATGATGGTCGGCATCTTGACCTTGACGGTCTGCAGACCGCCATCGACTTCACGGGTGACGACAGCGGAATCGCCCTCGACGTCCACCTTGTTGGCGTACATGGCCTGCGACCAGCCCAGCAGCGCGCTCAGCATCTGGCCGGTGGCGCCCAGGTCATTGTCGATGGCCTGCTTGCCGCACAGGACAAGACCCGGCTCTTCTTCCTTGATGATGGCGGCCAGGATCTTGGCAACGGCCAGCGGCTCGATGTCGGTATGCACGTCATCGGCAGCGACAACCAGGATGGCGCGGTCGGCGCCCATGGCCAGCGCGGTGCGCAGGGTTTCCTGGCTCTGCTTGACGCCGATCGAGACGGCGATGACCTCGTCCGCCTTGCCGGCTTCCTTCAGCCGGATCGCCTCTTCCACGGCGATCTCGTCGAAGGGGTTCATCGACATCTTCACGTTCGCCAGATCGACACCCGATCCGTCCGCCTTGACGCGGACTTTCACGTTGTAGTCGATCACGCGCTTGACGGGCACAATGACCTTCATCTGCGTGTCTCTCCTCAGGTCTACCATTGCCGCGGGCGGGCCCGCGAGACTTCCTCGTCGCGTGGTGTAGCCTGCCGGGACCTGAGGAAACAGCGAAAAATCGTCGCGTTACCGTCAATACGCGTCGCCATGACGAGACGTTTTCCGGTATACCATCGAATCCAATAAAATCCGGGCGCTCCCCGAGGCGCCAGTGCTTTGCCGTTGGCGGCATTTGCATCGGCGCGCGCAGGGATTCGCAGATCTGTCTGACTGCTTGCGGCATCAAAGCTTCGAAAAATCGAATGAATTTCCCGGCGTTGGCGGGCGGGTCCGCGCCGTTCTGCAATGAGAAGACCGTTGATTTTCAAGATTGTTTTCCGGGCGTAGAAGGCCCCGAAAGCCCCCCTTTTTCAGGCCCTATCGACAGATGTTCTGCAGTGCGCGCCATTCGGAAGCGGTGAGGATAGGGCGGGTTCCGCTCTGCTCCCGTGCGAAATTCCGCGCCTGGTCCGCCCGGTCCGAGGTGATCGGGTGGGTCGACAGGTAGGCGGGGATTTCAATGCCTTGCATGTCGTCCAGTTCGTCGAAGAAACGGGCAAAGCCGTCCGCGCTCACCTGGGCCCCTTGCAGCATGTCCAACGCAAACAGGTCGGCGGCGGCTTCGGCCTCACGCGTATAGGCGGCAGTCATCAGCTGTTCGCCCACCAGCGCGATGGCAGCACCGCCGGAGAAATCGCCGATGATCATGGTCAGCAGGCCCGCCGACCCGGCAGTGCGCAGCGCGTGCCGCGTGGCATCGCGCGATTCGACGTGGCCAATCTCGTGCGCCAGAACCCCGGCGACCTCCTCGGGGCTTTCTGCCGCCTCCAGCAGCCCGCGCAGGACGACAACCTGTCCACCGGGGGCGGCAAAGGCGTTGACCATGCCGTGGTCAAAGACCTGGCTGCTGATCTGGTATTGCATCTCGCGGTTCCGGGTCAGGCGCGTCACCATCTTGTCCAACGCGGCGACCCCCGCCGGATCGGTGCAGCGCAGCGAACCGCTGCCGCTGCCCAGCACGCGTTCCATCTGGCGGACCACGACCTTGCCAAAGGCGATCTCGCGTTCGACGGGGATGATCCGGGCCAGAGTGTTGGCCATCGCGGGCAGGATCACGAACAGCATCAGCCCGGCTGCCGCCACCGCGCCGCCGGTGTAGATCCCGATCTTGCGCCAGGTGCCCTTGTGCATGTCGGCGCGGAACAGGCCGGGGCGGGTGCGGTGCATCCAGGCGATCAGTTCAGGGTCCAGAAGGATCAGCCGCGCGGGGTCGCGCGGCGCCTCGTCCTCGGTTTCCGCGTGGCGCGTCAGGGTCAACCGGTCGGTGTGGCCGGTGTCGCTGAGCGCACGCAGGTCCATCAGAGGCCAACGCAGGGTTTCGGGCAGGGTCTCACCCGTGATGATCATGGCCTGCCGGTCATCGGAAAGGGCGACACGAACATCATGCCGCCCTGCCGTGAGGCCATCAAAGAACTGCGCCTCGGTCTTTTGCATCAGATCGCGCCACCCACGTCCAGAGCATCGGCAAAGCCTTCGGCATCGACGCCGGTTTCGGCCTCGCGCTGGGCGATGCGGTTGAGCGCGCCGGCGTTCCGGATCTGCAGCGTCTCGATGTAGTGGCCCAGGATCGGCTGGGTGATCAGGATCATGGCAAGAGCCTGCACAACCACCAGCGCGACGATGTAGCCAACCGCCATGATGACGCCAAAGAGCGCAACGGTCACGCCGGAGGCCCCCTGCATCAGCGGGATGAACCCGGTCGCCAGAGCGCCGACGATCCCGAAGGCCACCGAGGCCAAGAGGCTGAGCAGCAGCCCGCCGAGGATGTAGGTCTTGATGACAAAGCCGGTGCGCGGCTGGGCGTTGAACCGGATCTCGTCACCCAGCAGCTTGTTGCGGCTGAGGTAGCCAAAGCTCTGCACGCTGTAGTGGACCGAGCCGAAGAAGAACCAGATGTAGCCGACAAAGATGCCGATGCCGCCCAGCACCGCCAGCCCGACCGCCTCGCTGGCGGCGGCACCGGCCATGGCGATGGCGCTGACGACGACAATGCCGATGGCGATCAGGATATGCGTCATGGCCTTGTAGAGGTCGCTCCACTTGCCTTCCTGGGTAAACCGTGCGCTGCCGTAATAGCTGCGGTCGGCCATGTATTTTTCCAGCTTGAAGGTCTGCAGCGGCAGCAGGATGCCCAGTGTGATCGCGGCCAGAAAACCATAGCCGATGGCGCGCAGAACGTAGCCCCAGGCGCCTTTTTCCATGCCGAAGCGGATGCCCCTCCAGCGGGTGCGGGCCATTTTGTAGCGGCGCGCGCGGTACATGGCGTAGAGGATGAAGGGCAGCACCGCGAAGAAGGTGATGTAGATCGCCGCGACCTGGGCGATGGCCTCCTGCGGCGAGGCGGTTTCCGGATCGACCATGATGTTCAGCCCGGCATAGAAAAGCACCATCTGAATGATGCCGACGTAGATCGCCAGAAAGACGATGGCGACGAGAAAGCCCAGGAATTTCTCGATCCCGGTGCCAGTGTATTCGAACGTATCGCCCCCGGCATCGACCGAGGACCAGATGTATTTGCGAATGCGGGTTTTTTGCCAGAATCGGTAGATGCCCAGTGTGACGATAGTCAGCAGGCCGGTTTTCAGGGCGAGGCCGAACAAAGGGCCTTTCTCGCCGGTATAACGGATGTCCATTAAATCTTGATCAGTATTCATTAAACCTGTCTTTCTTTGGCGGAAACGGGCGCGAAAGCGGATGAGCGGGTGATGCCATCAGAATGCTGTCAGTACAAAGAGGCGTAAAGTCGGGAATGCCTGCCCTTTGGGGGTTGTTGCTGATTGGCGTCAGAACGCCTGTTCGCCCTCGCAGATGCCCTGCAGGGCCCGCCATTCGCCGGGGTCCAGCAGGGGCCGGGGCTGGAACCCTTCGGGCACCGCCTCGCGCGCGGCGGCGATGCGGTCGCCCAGCCGGGGATGTGACAGGAAATGCCCGATGAACCCTTCGGCATCGCCGCCCGCCAGGGTGCGGAACCGTTCGAACATTACCGCCAGCGCGGCAGGGGACAGATCGGCCCGCTGCATCAGGTCATGGGCAAAGACATCGGCCTCTGCCTCGGCCCCCTGGCTGTATTGCGCCTCGATCAGTTGTTCGGTCACGAACAACACGATGGCCCCGCCCGCGAAATCGCCAAAGATCAGCCCCAGCACCCCGATGGACCCGGCAGAGCGGAGCGCGTGCCGTGTGGGATCGCGGCTGATGACATGGCCGATCTCATGCGCCATGACGGCGGCGATCTCTTCTGGCGTTTCCGCCTCGTCGATCAGCCCGCGGAAAAAGACCACGTGCCCGCCGGGCAGGGCAAAGGCATTGACCATGTCGTGATCCAGAACATGCACCGTCAGCTCGACGGGCGGGTCCATCTGCTCGGTCAGCCGGTCCTCGATCCGGCGAAGGGCGCGTTCCCCCTGGGGCCCTGTGCAAAAGGCGATGGGCTGAAGCCCGCTGTCGTCCAGCGCCTCGCGGATCTGTTTCAGGGTCACCTCTCCCAGGGCCTTTTCGCCCTCGGGCGGGAGGTGTTCCGCCAGCTGGTCGGCCATCAGCGGTACCAGCACGAAAAGGATCAGCGCGACAGAGGCGATCGCTCCCAACGCCCAGGCCGCCAGACGTCCGCGCCGCGCAACGGGGGCCGAACGGTCCTTTTCGGGCAGGCGGGTCAGCAGCGCTTCGTCGGTCAGGATCAGACGGGCGGCAGGGTCGTCGCGGTGGCGCAGGATCACAAGGTCCTTGCCGGCCACGTCCGGCACCAGGCGGATCTTGTCCAGTGGCCAGTCCAGCCCCTCGCCCAGCAGGACGCCGCGCTTTTCGTTGATCGACAGGTCGATGGGGCGGGCCTCGGCGTGTTTGCCGTCGTAGAACAGCCCCTCGCCGCGAAAGACCGGGGGACGGGCGCTGACCTTCAGGACCGTGCTCATAGCGAGGCCCCCACGTCCAGCGCCTCGGCAAAGCCCTCAGCCTCGATATGTTCGTCGCGCGGGCGTTGGCGAATGGCGGGCAGGGCCTCGGCACCCTCGACCGTCAGACCGCGCGCATACAGCCGGGCGATCGGCAGCGTCACCCAGGCCTGGGTCAGCGCGGACCACAGCAGGAAGATCGCGAAATAGCTCATCACGGTCATGCCCACCAATGCCCAGCGGTCGGCCCCGGCCAGCACCTGAGACATCTCGTCCATGCCGATTTCGGTCAGGGTCTCTGCCGATTGCAGGCGAAAGAACAGCACCAGCAGAAAGCCGGTCGGGATCGCCGCCACCAGCAGCGACAGCGTATAGCCCGACAGCAGAATCCAGAAGACCCGCAAGGAGTTGACCTTGAGGGTCAGGCGGATCGCCCCCAGGCGTTTCTCGCCGGTCAGCCGCTTGCGCGTTTCCACCCGGTAATAGACCGCGCCGAAGACCAGCAAGAGACCCGACAGGCAGAACCCGAAGACCGCCAGAGGCATCAGTCCGGCGCCCAATATGGGCAGGCAGACCAGGGCGACACCCAGGGCCGCCAGGTGCCACTTGATCGTCCAGAACAGCATTGTCCAGGTGCCGCCCTGTTCCATGCGGTGATCGCCGAACCAGGTCCGGTCGGTGCGGTATTTCTCCAGCTTGAAGGTCATGCGCGGCCAGAGCAGGCCCAGCGTGATCAGCGTCAGGATCCAGTGCCAGAGCGCGCGCAGGGCAAAGCCCCAGGCGCCCGGCGCCAGCCCGAACCGCAGGCCCATCCAGCGGGTCCGCGCCAACACGTAGCGCCGCGCGCGGTAACGGGCATAGAACCAGATCGGCACGACGCCGATGAAGCTGAGCGCATAGGCCGCGACATTGCCCTGAAACAGAGAGAAGCTGGCGAACATCAACAGCAGGTTCACCACGCCGATGTAAAAGGCCAGGATGACAACGGCGATCAGGAAACCCAGCAGTTTCTCGTATGGGTCGCCGACATATTCCAGCGGGTGCCCGCCGGGGCGGATCGCCGACCAGTACCATCGTCGGACGCGGGTCTTCTGCCAGAACCGATAGAGTCCCAGGGTCAGGACCGACAGGACCCCTGTGCCCAGCACCAGCGTGAACAGCGGCCAGCGGCGCCCGGTAAAGAGCGTCGACAGCCTCTCGACGCGCTGCTCCTGCGCGGCGATCTCGGCCTGGGCCAGGGCGCCAGGCGATGTATCCATAGCGTCCAAAGCGGTGCCCGGCCTGTCATCTTCCCTTGGCGAAAGAGTGGCGCTTTCGGCGCCAAGGCGCAACAGCGGTGGTCTTGGGCAAACGGCGAGGCCCCGGATCACGTCCGGGGCTGCGGCATCGCGGATGGTGCGGGTCTTCGCGGAACACTGTCCCGGGCTTGACCCGGGACCTCTGGCCACCTGACGGGGTTAAAGGGTTAACCCTTTGTTAAAGGGCGATGTTTCGCGCGCGAAACAGGTCAGGTGAACTTGTTGTCCCTTGGGATTCCACGCGGCGCCATGCGGCCTGTCCCGGCGCGCTTGCCGGTCCATTCCTCCAGCGCCGTTTCGGTGCGGGTCCGTCCCGCCGGGTCCAACCAGCTCAGCCCCTCGGCCAGGGTAAAGGTCCGTGCGTCGGACAATCCGCCGTCTTTGTACTTTTGCAGGCGCACACCCTTGCCGCGTCCCATCTCGGGCAATTCGTCCAGCGCAAAGACCAGGACCTTGCGGTTCTCGCCCACCACCGCGACGTGATCGCCCGCGACCGTCTTGCAGACCAGCGCCCGCGACGGCGCCCTCACGTTCAGCACCTGCTTGCCGCTGCGGGTCTGGGCGATCACCTCGTCCTCGGGCACCACGAACCCATCCCCGGCAGAGGAGGCCACCAGCAGCTTGCGCCCCGGCTTGTGGATGAAGATGTCGATGATCTCTGCCTCGTTGGGCAGGTCGACCATCAGGCGCAGGGGTTCCCCCATGCCGCGCCCGCCGGGCAGGCTGGCCGCCGACAGGGTGTAGAACCGCCCCGTCGAGGCAAAGACCAGCAGGCGGTCGGTGGTTTCCGCGTGGAAGATGAAGCGCGGCCCGTCGCCGTCCTTGAACTTCAGCTCGCGGTCCAGCGCGATGTGGCCGGTCATGGCGCGGATCCAGCCCATCTGCGAGCAGACCACTGTGATCGGCTCGCGCTCGATCATCGCCTCCAGCGGGACCTCCTCGGCCTCTGCCGCCTCGGCCAGAGAGGTCAGGCGCGCCCCACGGTCCAGTCCCTTGCCAAACTTCTTTTTCACATCCTTCAGCTCGTCGCCGATGCGGGACCACTGCATGTCCTCGCTGTCCAGCAGGTCCTCTAGCCCGGCGCGCTCTTCCATCAGGGCGTCGCGTTCCTTGACCAGTTCCAGCTCTTCGAGGCGGCGCAAGCTGCGCAGGCGCATGTTGAGGATCGCCTCGGCCTGCACGTCCGACAGGCCCTCGGACCGGCCCACGAACCGCGCGGGCACCTTGGCGTCGGTGCCGTCATCGGCCAGCACGCCGCGCGCGATGGCCTCGGGGTCCTCGCGCAGTTCCAGCGAATTGACGTCGATGCCCGCCAGCGGCGAAACATAATCGCGCTCGTCCGTGGCGCGAACGACGGTCTCCTGATGCGGCTTCGACCAGTCCTCGTACATCAGGGCGGCTTTGGGGTCGTCGTCGTAGCGGATGATGTCGATCACCCGATCGAGATTCAGAAAGGCGACGATCAGCCCTTCCAGCACCTCCAGCCGGTTGTCGATCTTGGCCATCCGGTGTTTCGACCGCCGGATCAGTACCTCGCGCCGGAAATCGAGGAAGGCGCGCAGCACCTCCTTGAGCGAGCAGACCTTGGGCGTCACGCCGTCGATCAGCACGTTCATGTTCAGGGAGAACCGGATTTCCAGGTCCGAGTTGCGGAACAGCATGTTCATCAGGACATCCGGGTCCACGTTCTTGGACTTCGGCTCCAGGATCATGCGGATGTCCTCGGCGCTTTCGTCGCGCACGTCGGCGAGGATCGGCACCTTCTTGGTCTGGATCAGTTCCGCGATGCGCTCGACCAGCTTGGACTTTTGCACCTGGTAGGGAATTTCCGTCACCACCACCTGCCAGGTGCCGCGGCCCAGGTCCTCGGTGTGCCACCGGGCGCGCAACCGGATGCTGCCGCGCCCGGTGCGATAGGCGGTCGCGATATTCTCGGGCGGTTCCACGATGACGCCGCCGGTGGGGAAATCCGGCCCGGGAACATATTGCAGCAGCGTGTCGTCCACCGCGTTCGGCGACTTGATCAGGTGCAGGCAGGCATTGATCAGCTCGACGATATTGTGCGGCGGAATATTGGTCGCCATGCCGACGGCGATCCCGGAAGAGCCATTGGCCAGGAGGTTCGGATAGGAGGCCGGCAGAACCGAGGGTTCCGTCAAACGGCCATCGTAGTTCGGGCGGAAATCGACGGAGTTCTCGTCGAGCCCTTCCAGCAGCGCCTCGGCCATCACGGTGATGCGCGCCTCTGTGTAGCGCGAGGCCGCCGGGTTGTCGCCGTCGATGTTGCCGAAGTTGCCCTGGCCGTCGACCAGCGGGTAACGGATAGTGAAATCCTGCGCCAGGCGCGCCATCGCGTCATAGATTGCCGCGTCGCCGTGGGGGTGGAAATCCCCCATCGTGTCACCGCTGATCTTGGCGGATTTCAGAAAGCCGCCACTGGAACTAAGTCGCAGTCTGCGCATTGCATAAAGGATACGCCGGTGCACCGGCTTCAGCCCGTCGCGCGCATCGGGCAGCGCCCTGTGCATGATCGTGCTGAGCGCATAGGTCAGGTAACGGTCGCCAATGGCGCGCCGCAGCGGCTCTGCTTGATCACGTTCGGGCATGTTGGGGGTATCGGCGTCCTCGTCCATAGATCTGGTGATACCTGCGCCACATCAAAGCGGCAAGCCGCGTGATGGGAAAAAACACCGCCCAAGACCCTACGAGAGGCGCGCGAAATCGGCTATCAACGGGCGACGCCGCCCCGGGGTGGTGGGGGCGGTGACTGAACGGAGACCTGGGGATGATTGTCCGCGGCACGATGCTGATGACCTTTTTGCTGTTGGGCGTGGCCTGGTGGTATCTTTCGGGCGGCAGTGATTTCGAACCCGGAGAGCATGGCGTGACCATCCTGGCCGATGTCAAGCCGAGCGCGCCACAGGTCCGCGTGCCGGCAAATACGCTGACGGTGCGGCGCCCCGATCCCGCGCCCGAACCCGCCGCAGAGCCGCGGGTCAGCTCGCTTGCGCCGCGCGATCCCCTGCCGTCCAAAACCGTGCGCGTGCCCGATCCGGCGCCCGAGGTGGCCGATCCCACGCCGCAGGTCGTGGCCCCTGCGCCAGAGCCTTCGACGCCCGACCCCGAGGACGAGATCGCCGCCGCGCTGGCCGATGCGATCGTCAAGGACGATACGCCGCCCCCGGTGCCCGATGCGGCAGACCCGGCGGACGAGCTCGCGCGTTCGCTGGCGGATGTGCTGGGGCCGGGGGTGATCCCGGAAACCGTGGGGCCGGGCGACCCGATCCCGCCGCTTGCTGGCCTGGGGGACGGCGCACCGCTGGGCTCTCGGGTGGGTGAGGGCGCGGCGCCGGTGATCGCGCCCGACGAGCGCGACCTGCGCACCGTGACCGGCACCCGCGTGAACCTGCGCGGCGGCCCTGCGACCAGCTATGATGTCATCACCCAGCTGTTCGAGGGCGACGAGGTCGAGGTGCTGGACGATACCGGCGACGGTTGGGTCAGGCTGCGGGTGTTGTCGGGCCTCGACGAGGCGGTTGGCTGGATGTCCGACGATTTCCTGCAGGCGGCGGACTAGGTCGCAACCGGAAGGGCGGGGGCAGAGGCCCCGGGTCAGGCCCGGGGCTGGGTCACGCTGGCCGCACGCGCTTTCAATTGCCGTCTGCCTGTCCTAAATCGCGCCCATGACGACACGCAGCATTCTCATCACCGGCTGTTCCTCGGGCATCGGCCATGACGCGGCGCATGGATTGAAGGCGCGCGGCTGGCGCGTCTTTGCCGCCTGCCGGCAAGAGGCGGATTGCGAGAGCCTGCGCGCCGCAGGGTTCGACAGTCCGCGACTGGACTACAGCGATCCCGCCAGCATCGAGGCGGCGCTGGACGAGGTGCTGACAGCCACTGGCGGCACGCTGGATGCGCTGTTCAACAACGGCGCCTATGCCATGCCGGGCGCCTCCGAGGATCTGCCGGTGCAGGCGCTGCGCGAGATTTTCGAGGCGAATGTCTTTGGTTGGCATGACCTGACGCGGCGGGTGATTCCGGTCATGCGGGCGCAGGGGCACGGTCGGATCGTCAACCACGGGTCGGTTCTGGGCCTGGTGGTGGCGCCCTGGCGGTCGGCCTACAATGCCACCAAGCACGCCACCGAGGCGCTGACCGACACCCTGCGGATCGAGATGCGCGACACGCCGATCCATGTTGTGACGCTGAACACCGGGCCGGTGACGTCAAAGATCCGGGTCAACGCGATCCCGCATTTCGAACGCTGGATCGACTGGAAGAACAGCCCGCGCAAGGCCCTGTACGAGGCGAAGCTGCTGAAACGGCTGTATGAGGATCGCGGTCCCGATACCTTCGAACTGCCGCCCTCGGCGGTGACCGCGAAACTGATTCATGCGCTGGAAAGCCCGCGCCCGCGTCCGCGCTATTACATCACCACGGCGACCTGGCTGATGGGGGGGCTGCGGCGCCTGCTGCCGACCCGGGCGCTGGACTGGCTGGTGGCCAAGGGGTGACGCTACGCCCCGTCGCCTTTTTGAATACGTCCGCTATGTGAGGGACAAAGCCCGGGAGATATCATGGCCAAGGATCCACTGTTCATCGTTGTCGGTGTCGCCGTTCTGGCGGTGCTCGGCATTCTGCTTTTCGGCATCGGGACCTTTGCCAGGGGCGGAGACTTCAACAAAAAACACGCAAATAAGATCATGCGCTGGCGGATCGCGGCGCAGTTCATCGCGGTAATTCTGATCCTGGCCTTCGTCTGGATCCGGGGGAAATGACATGGTTGTTCTGAGCAAGATCTACACCAAGACCGGCGATGCCGGCGAAACCGCGCTGGGCAATGGCGCGCGCGTGGCGAAATTCTCTACGCGGGTGACGGCCTATGGCACGGTGGATGAGCTGAATTCGGTTGTCGGGCTGGCCCGTCTGCAGGCCGAGGGTGACCTGGAGGGCCAGCTGAGCCGCATCCAGAATGACCTTTTTGACCTGGGCGCGGACCTGTGCACGCCGGACATGGAAAAGGATGCCGAACGGGACTTCCCGCCGCTGCGCATGGACGCGAGCCAGGTTGCCCGGCTGGAGTCCGAGATTGACGTGATGAACGGACGGCTGGAACCCCTGCGCAGTTTCATCCTGCCGGGCGGGACGCCACTGGCCGCACACATGCACCATTGTCGGACTGTGGCGCGCCGGGCGGAACGCTTCGTGGTGGAGCTGGCGACGATGGAGACGGTGAACCCCGAGGCGGTGAAATACCTCAACCGCCTGTCCGACTGGTTCTTTGTCGCGGCGCGGATCGCCAATGACGACGGCCGCGCGGATGTCTTGTGGGTTCCGGGCGCGAACCGGTCGTAAGACCGGCGATCCTTCCAGTGGAAGGATTGGCGACCGGAAGGGCGGAGCCCCGGCTCGAAGGGCGGGCGCGAACCGGTCGTAAGACCGGCGATCCTTCCAGTGGAAGGATTGGCGACCGGAAGGGCGGAGCCCCGGCCCGACGGGCGGGCGCGAACCGGTCGTAAGACCGGCGATCCCTTCCAGTGGAAGGATTGGCGACCGAAAGGCGTCGCAGGTCAGAGCCGCTGCGCCTCCAGCCAGACGCCGCCTTCGGGGCGCAGGGTCAGGATCATCACCGGTTTCGGATCACGCCCCCGCACGGGCGTGAAACGGAAGTTGGCGAGCAGCGTCGCCAGGATGATCACGGCCTCCTGCAGGGCGAAACTTGCGCCGATGCAGATGCGCGGGCCGTCTCCGAACGGCAGGTAGGCATAGCGGTCCGGCCTCTCGCCGGCCCAGCGGTCGGGGCGGAAAGCCTGCGGCTCGTCCCATAGCGCATTGTGCCGGTGCAGCGCGTAGATCGGCAGCATCACCGTGTCGCCCGGCAGGATGCGCGTGCCGCAGAGCCTGTCCTCGTCCAGCGCCGTGCGCGACACCAGCCCGCCGGGCGGATAAAGCCGCAGGGCCTCGTCCACCACCTGCCGGACATAGACCAGCCGCGAAACATCCTCGCCCCGGGCGAAACCGTCCGAAAGGACCGCCTGCGCCTCGGCCCGGGCGCGATCCTGCGCTTCTGGGTCGAAGGCCATGAGATAAAGCGCCCAGGACAGGGCGAGCGCCGTCGTCTCATGCCCGGCGACGATGAAGGTCAGCAGGTTGTCGCGCAGTTCGGCCAGGCTCATCTTGCGCCCGCTCTCCGGATCCTCGCCCGCCAGCAGCAGGTCGAGCAGGTCGGGCACGTCCTCGGGGCCTTCGTCGATGCGGCGCTGGATGGCGCGGTCGGCGATCTGGCGCATCTCTGGGACACCGCCGGCCCGCAGGCGGCCCGGACGCGGCACCCAATCAGGAAAGCCCAGCACGTCGAAGAGCGAGACCTTGCCCGCCTCCGAGATGTAGGCGTCGATGGCCTGGTGAACGGTGTCGCGCTGGAACCCCTCGCCTGACGAAAATGTGACATCCGAGATCACGTCGAAAGTGGCGGTCACCATCTCCTGCATCATGTCCACGGCGCGCGGCCCGGCCTCTGCGATCCGCGCGACGGACCGTTCCGCAGCTCGGGTCATGACAGGGGCAAGGTTGAGTACGTTGCGATGCGAAAAGGCGGGCGCCGCTGTGCGCCGCTGCCAGCGCCAGTGCGCGCCCTCGGCGATGAACAGGGAGTCGCCGACGGCGGGGCGCAGAAGGTTCTTTGTCACCAGGGACTTGGGGTAATTGTCGAGGTTTTCCAGCAGCACCCGGCGGATTGCCGCGGGGTCCATGACCATGTGCCATCGTTTGCCCGTGCGGCCCGACACGATGGGCAGGTGCAGCGCCACCTCGGGGATGATCGACAGCACGTTTTCGCGCGTGGCCTGCAGGCTGCCCCACAGGCCCAGCGGGCCGGTGACAAGCGGCACACGGACGGGCAGGCGGGCCGGATCCGGCGCAGAAGGCATTCGGGTCATCTGTGGCTCCACGGTCGCTGTTGCAAAGATAGGGGCCGCACGGGGGTCGACAAAGCCCCCACCCGATTGCAGGCAGACGGGTGGCGCGCTATCGCAGGCGCCGACTAAGGAGGGATGTCTATGATCCGGATCGCTGCCGTTTTGCTGCTGGCCCTTGGGCTGACCGCCTGCACGGATGCCACCAAGGACCTGTCGGGACCGACGACGCCGGTGGGGGATTTCTCGCTGGGCTATGTCGCCGTCGTGACCGAAAAGCCCGAGCCGTCCAAGCTTTTGGTGTCGCGCGACGCGACCCCGGAGGAATGGATCGAAACCGTGGATGCCGCGATGCAACAGCGGTTTACCCGTTTCGAGGGAGAACGCCTCTATCACCTCGGTATCAAGGTGATCGCCTATTCCCTGCCGCCGCCGGTGGTGCCGGGCAAATCGGCCCTGCATGTCGCCGTGACGGTCTTTGACGATGGCAACTGCATCAAGATGAACAACAAGGCGCATGACATCATGGTCATCCAGGTCTTCGAATCGCGCCTGCAGCTGACCCGCGAAGAGCAGATGCAGAAGCTGGCCGAGGCCGCGGCGCTGGACATCGAGAAGTGGCTGCGCGAGATGCAGGACAGCGACGACTGGTTCACCGAAGACTACACGCCGCCCTCCAACGCAAAGCGCGTTCAGGGCGCCTGCTGAGACAGGGCCCGGCCCGGGCCCGACAGGGGCCGGGGCCGACTAGGTGCTTGATTTTCGCTGCCCGACTCAATAAACGGCGCGCGATGAAACTCGGGGCGCGTCGGCGGCCCCCTCTAACGTGAGGCGTCTGAGAGATGGCAAAGGAAAAGTTTGAACGCGGCAAGCCGCACTGCAACATCGGCACGATTGGCCACGTTGACCACGGCAAGAC
>NZ_JAHXRQ010000284.1 GCF_019392335.1 Mameliella sp. CS4 | reverse complement strand
CACCGACTTGGCGATCTTCACCTCACTGGGTCAGCCGACGGTCCGCATCACCGTCGATCGCGAGAAGGCGGCCCGGTACGGGCTGGCGCCCGGGGATGTGAACACCACGGTTCAGGCCGCGATCGGCGGTCAGACCGCGGGTGACGTGTACGAGTATGGCTCGGATCGGCACTTCGCGATGCGCGTGCGCCTGGCCTCGGCGTACCGCCGCGACCTCGCCACGATCCGCAACATCACG
>NZ_JAHXRQ010000283.1 GCF_019392335.1 Mameliella sp. CS4 | reverse complement strand
CACGCCAGCCCACGATCCGGCGGGCGAAGACGTCGATCACGAAGGCCACGTAGACGAAGCCGCTCCAGGTCGCCACGTAGGTAAAATCCGCGACCCATAGCCGGTTCGGGCACGCGGCCTTGAACTGACGATTGACCCGGTCGCGCGGACAGGCCGCTGCCGGATCTGGGACGGTGGTGCGGACCTTCCGCCCTCGGACGACGCCAGCCAAGCCCATCGCCCGCATCAGCCGGGCCAC
>NZ_JAHXRQ010000282.1 GCF_019392335.1 Mameliella sp. CS4 | reverse complement strand
GCCCAGGGTATGGCCGATCTGCAGGCGTACGCCGCGCTCGGCGAGGGCGCGGATCAGCGGCCGGTGTCCGGCGATCTCGGGGGCGATGGTGATCACCCGGATCGGCGCGCGGCGCAGGTAGTCCTCGACTTCCTCGAGCACCGCGGCATGGGCGAAGTTGGGCTGCGCGCCGAGCTTGCCGGAGTTGATGTAGGGGCCTTCCAGGTGCACGCCGAGTATCCGTGAACCGCCCTCCAGC
>NZ_JAHXRQ010000281.1 GCF_019392335.1 Mameliella sp. CS4 | reverse complement strand
CGCTGACGGAGCGCGCCATGGCCACCCTGCACACCCAGCTCAACCCGCGCTCGGCGGAGTTTGCCGCCAACAGCGCAGCGATGCGCCACCAGGTCGACGCCCTTCACACCCTGCTCGCCCACGTGCAACAAGGCGGCGGCGCAAAAGCCCAGGAGCGGCACACCTCACGCGGCAAGCTGCTACCTCGCGAGCGAATCAACCGCCTGCTCGATCCTGGCTCGCCGTTCCTTGAACTCAG
>NZ_JAHXRQ010000280.1 GCF_019392335.1 Mameliella sp. CS4 | reverse complement strand
CGCACAAAATGGGAACTTAGGCCAAGCCCGTTGTCAGAAAAGAAAAGAACGAACAATGTAGCATTTGACTTAAAAAGAGACTTGCCCCCAGCCGAGCCAGTAGTTGTAGTTGAAGAATGGCCAGAGAAAAAAAAGAAAAGACAATTTATAACTACTAAATCATCAGAAGCAACAGAGTCTAATAAACCATCTGAATCTACAAAAGAGGATATTGACATCAACCAGCTCAAACAATGACA
>NZ_JAHXRQ010000279.1 GCF_019392335.1 Mameliella sp. CS4 | reverse complement strand
CGCGGTAATACGAAGGGGGCTAGCGTTGCTCGGAATCACTGGGCGTAAAGGGCGCGTAGGCGGCGTTTTAAGTCGGGGGTGAAAGCCTGTGGCTCAACCACAGAATGGCCTTCGATACTGGGACGCTTGAGTATGGTAGAGGTTGGTGGAACTGCGAGTGTAGAGGTGAAATTCGTAGATATTCGCAAGAACACCGGTGGCGAAGGCGGCCAACTGGACCATTACTGACGCTGAGGCGC
>NZ_JAHXRQ010000278.1 GCF_019392335.1 Mameliella sp. CS4 | reverse complement strand
CCCCCAGGCGGCCGGCGCGAGGCCCTGCGTGCCGACCAGGGGCCGGGGCGAGGCGGTGTTGTAGTTGAGGCTCGCGCCGAACGCGCCGGCCTCGTCGGCCACCGCGACCACGTCGTGCTCGGGCCCGCGGGTCGGCAGGGCGAACTCGCGCAGGGCCGTGTCGCGGACGTCGCCGCCCTGCGGGTCGTAGCGCGACTCGGCGACGATCCGCGCGCCGAACTTCCTGGCGCTGCGCCGCA
>NZ_JAHXRQ010000277.1 GCF_019392335.1 Mameliella sp. CS4 | reverse complement strand
CACGCCGACCAGGCGGGTCGAGGTCACGACCCCGGCGGCGAGGCGATCGCACCGGCCGTAGGCCGGCTGGCCGGACGCGAGGGCGGACGCGACCATCTCGTCGACGGGCTCGCGCAGCTCGATCGCGAGCGCGTCGACCGGGAGGGTCTCGGCCGACGGCCCCTCCGCGCCTTCGGCACCCTGCGCGAGCCAGGCGCCGAAGGCCTGGCCCGCCCAGAGGATCCGGGCGGCGCGCCCGG
>NZ_JAHXRQ010000276.1 GCF_019392335.1 Mameliella sp. CS4 | reverse complement strand
CCCGGCCTCGCACTCGATGCGGTAGTAATCGCGATCCGCGCCGGGCTCGCGCCACCATTCGGCGGCGATCCGCTCCGGCCCCTCGGCATGGGTGACCCGGTGGATCCGGGCGCGCCAGCGGAAGCGCCGGGGCGGCCCCTCCGGAACGGTCGAGAGCACGTCGAGGGCGGCCTCGCCGCGGGGGAAGATGACCAGGGGGCGGGGCGGGAGGTCTTCGGGCCAGGGGGACGCGCGGGTGC
>NZ_JAHXRQ010000275.1 GCF_019392335.1 Mameliella sp. CS4 | reverse complement strand
GCGCCGACGGTGTCGGCGCCCGGCACCTGGATCGCCAGCGCGCCGACAGTGACGGCCAGAAGCAGGAGGCCGAGGGCCGCGAGCCGATGAGCGGGGCTGGCGAGAAGCCGGATCATGCCTGCACCAACTCCGACGCGCGCGCGAGCCGCGCCAGGACCGAGCGCGTCGCCGGGGCCGCGTAGCCGGTCCTGTCGGCGGCGAGCCGCGCGAGCGAGGCCGCGTCGTCGACGTCGTACCAG
>NZ_JAHXRQ010000027.1 GCF_019392335.1 Mameliella sp. CS4 | reverse complement strand
AAGATCAGACATGGTCACCACTCGTTTTCGAACGGTGAATCATGCACGTCAAACCAAATCAATGGGTCCTGACCCTACGTTCAAACCTGTGCTCAAATCGAATTCTACGCATGTCGCGCAATTTGCTTTTTGGATGATTTGGCTGAAGGTTCCGAAGACTGGCATAATCGGCTGAATTGTCTTCGAAGAATGCCGACACAGCGCCTAATTACGGCGCTCAGTAGCGCAGCAAAAAGATACATGATTGGCGATCCGTGGGCTGCCTATTTTAAAGAATTGGCCGGTCATCTGCATAGGTTTGTCGAGAACAGGCACCTCGCTATCCACGGGCGTCATATCATGGTTGGACAAACTGTCTACTTGGACGCTGCAGAGAAAGGGAGCCGACAAGATCGCATTTTTGATGTATCATCAGAATTGGTCCGGGAAGCGACTGAAGATGCGGACAGAATTTTGCGTGCTCTTGTAAGATTTTGTGAGGAAAAGAGCGCGCTCTAGAATTACACCCAAGCCTCGCCGGAGGCGAGCCCTGATAGTCGGCGCCCCTCCGGGGCGACGGGGCGCGTCGGCTCTGGCGTGGCGGCCTTCGGCCTTGTCCCGCGCCCAGGTTGCCCAAGCGCCGTAGGGCGGGGTTCACCCCGCCAACCCGTCTGGGCAAACCGCTCAACCTTCGCCAACTATATTACCCCCTCCCCCGTCCAACCCCTTGCATATCGCCCGCGCCCGCACACATCATGAATTGCATCTTCCACGATGCCTCACCGGTGACATCGCCCTGACCCCGTCAGGCAACCCTGCCCCCTCTGAGCGTCCACCCGCCCGGTATTCCGCCGCGCGGTGTCGAAAGAGGTACTCCCATGTCCAAGGAAAAGAACCGCGGCAACCGCGAAGCGAAGAAGCCCAAGAAGGAAAAGGTCAAGGTGCTGGCCACCTCGAACAGCAACGCCGGCAAGGACCCGGTGATCGGCGGCAAGGCTGTGAGCGGCGGGCCCAGCGGCAAATCCGGCGGCAAGGCCCCGCGCGCACACTAGGCGGCGCGAACCCCACCGGGTGCGTGTCCGCACGCACCCGTCACGGACACTGCGGGCCCCGGATCCCACCACGCCCTGTTCGGGACACCTCCCCATCCTGACGGACGGTCATTTGCCGCTGCCGCCGATTGCGTCGGCACGACCGAAGCCCGACAGGCCCAGGACAGGCCATTGGCGCTTGCCAACCGCTCTGCCCCCGGCCAATCTCGATTCATGCGCCTTGCCCTCTTTGCCCTGTTGATCCTGACCGCCTGCGGCCGGTCCGCCACACCGAACGAGGCCGCCTTTCTGAAGGCCTTTCACGGCGACGACATCGACCCGAAACGAATCCGCCTGATCGATGGCAACCCGGCCGGGGCCGTCACTTATGACATCCCCGTTCGCCCCCGCACGACCTGCCAGGAAAGAATCTGGCCGCCTATCGCCAAGACCCGCACGGTCACTGTCTCTCCGGCGGCCACGGTGCTTTTCAACAAGATCCTGCTGCGCAAGGATGTTTATCGAAAGGATCTCCTGGCGGGCTATCCCGACCGGATCGACTTGTTCGACGCGATGCTCTTTGCCCATGAGGCGACCCATGTCTGGCAATGGCAGAACCGCAATCTGACCGGCTATCACCCGCTCAAGGCCGCGCAGGAACACAGCGCCTCGAAAGACCCCTATCTGTTCGACACAGAGGCGACGCGCGATTTCCTGTCCTTCGGCTATGAACAGCAGGGCAGCATCGTCGAGGAATACGTCTGTTGCCGCCTGCTGGACCCGAACGCCCCCCGCACCGCGCGGCTGCGGGGCATGATCGGGAAATACATGCCCATCGATCGGCTGGACACGGCAATCGACCGGCCCTCGGTGATCCTGCCCTGGAAAGGTGCGCAGACAACGGGCATCTGCCGCGGCACCGGCGGCTAGTCCTGCTCGATCCGCTGCAGTTCCATCAGGTAAGCGACCAGATCCACCACCGGCTGTGATGTAAGGATCGGCTGGCCCGCCTGCGTCTTCATCGGCACGTCGAAAGACTGTTCGAAGAAATCGCCAAAGACCGGCATCGGAGAGCCATGCGCCACAAGCGGATCCCGCCCGTCGATCCGTTTGATCACCCGTGCCAAGGGAAAGACACCGCCGTTCTGGATCGTCAGTTCGGTCAGGTTTGTCGGCGGGATGGTCAAAACGCCGGCCATCGGTCCGTCGCCTTTGCCTTCCAGACCGTGGCAGGTGGCGCAATGGGTGTAGAAATGCGCGCGCCCGATGTCGGCATCCTGGGCGAATGCGGGCGTGGCCATCAGGCACAGCAGGGCAAGGCGGGCGATCATGACGTATCCTTCTGTTCAGCAGTAACGCAACTCTGCCACAGCCCGGCGGGCAGGAACATGACGTTGGTCAATATGGGCAAGGAGTCGCCCCGCCCTATCTCATCCCCAAACGGAGGGTGACGATGCGGGTAATCCTGGCGATGATGCTGGTCTGGGCCGGGATGGCGCAGGCCCAGGACACGGACCTTGAACTGGTACTGCTGGCGGATGCCTCTGGCAGCATCGACCAGCGCGAAATCCAGTTCCAGAGACAGGGCTACGCCGAGGCGATCACTGACCCCGAGGTCCTGGCCGCCATCGCCAACACCGCTTACGGACATATCGCCGTGACCTATGTCGAATGGGCCGCCAACCAGGCCGTTGTCGCGGATTGGACGCTGATCGACGGGCCGGACAGCGCCGCGGGATTTGCCGCCGAGCTGATGGGCAAACCACGCCAGGCCTATGGACGCAACGCCATCGGCGCCGCGCTGGACGAGGCGCTGCGCCTTATGGACAGCAACGATTTCGACGGCTGGCGGCGGGTGATCGACTTTTCCGGCGACAGCGTCAATTCCTACTCTGGCCCGCCGATTGCCGAGGCGCGCGACCGGGTGCTGGCCGCCGGCGTCACGATCAACGCCTTGCCGATCCTGCGCCCGGGCGATCCCGGCCGCGCGCATGGCGGGTTGGAGGCGCTTTATTCCGAACGCATCATCGGCGGGCCCGGCGCCTTTGTCGTCACCGCCGAAAGCCGAGAGAGTTTCGCCGAGGCGGTCAAGCGCAAGCTGATCCTGGAAATCTCTGGCAGCCTGCCGGGTGGAAAGGTCGCGCGCCGCTGATCCCTAGATGACCGCCGTCAGATGCGCCGCCGGATGGCCCGCTTCCTGCGGCCAGGCGATCGGCTCGCCATCGCGGCGCAGTTCGGCATGGCCGCGGCCAAACCGGCGCGGATGCGAAACCAGCTGCAGGCTTTGCCCGTCGAAATCACGCAAGCTCATCTGCGCACTGCGGTTGTCCAGTTCCAGACGGTCACGCAACAGGTGCAGGGCGACGGCCTGCCCAAAGCGCAGGTCCTGGATGTTCTCGGCCGGAAAGTACCCCCCGGTCACGCATCGCATCAGCCCGATATTCGCCGCCAGCCGGTCGGTCTGATCCTCCAGCGCCAGCACGGGGCCGCCCTGCCCGACCGCCTGCAACTGGGCTCGCCGCGACGTGTCGAAGACGGTCTTGACCAGCGTGGCCAGGACGCCCGCGACAACCGCATGCGTGCTCAGGTCCGAGGGCGTCAGATGCTGCCGCTCGGGGCCGGCCAACGGTAGAAAAAGCGGGGCCTCGAACCGCTGCGGACCGCGCCGCGCGCGGTTGGCGCGGCTGACCCAGTGAACGAGATTGGGGGCAGCACTGACAAGTTCCTCGGCTGCCGCACGATGGGTATCACTGTCCGAAGCAGAGGCACCCTCTTCGCTCCCCAGCCAGACGGTCATCCGCGCCGCCGTGACAGCCGGGCGCCGCATCCGGCCCTTTTCGGACGCCTGGGCATGGGCAAACCGGCTGGCCAGGGCCTCGCCCTCGGCCATCAGTGCAAAGAGACGCGAACCAGTCCATGTGCCGGGCAGACCCGGCGCAATTTCAGTGCCACGCGCCAGCGCAACCAATGCCGCATTGTGAAAGGGCCGCGCGGGCGGCGTCCTGTGCAGTGTTTCGGCCCGGTCACCCAGGCTCGGGTCCTGCTGAGGGCGCACCACCGCCCAGGGCAGACGCAGACCGGCCTGGCTGTGCTCGGCACACCAGCCGATCCAGTCCGACATCGCCGCCTTTTCGGAGGGTTGGCCCCCGGCCTCGCGCTTTGCGGGCGGTGCCATGTGGTCGCTGTCCCAGAAGGCCGACAGAACCGGACCGCCACCGCGCAGGACAACACCGCCGCGAAAAAGGGTTTCAAGCGTCAGCTGAAAATCCCCGTTACACCGCAAGGCCCGGCGCTGGTCGGCGTTCATCTGCCCGGGTTGCGCATCCGGCAATCTGTCCGGCACGGTCCCGGCAATGGGCACACGGGCATCGAACCAGCTGAGATTGCGTAGCTCGCAGAGCAGTTCGTGCATCGTAAACCGCGTGGCCCCGTCGATCCTGACGGCGCAATGCGGGTCCAGCAGCGCCTCTGCGCGCAGATCCTGAACCAGCCCAAGGGCAAAAAGCTCTGCCATGTCGGCCGCCAGTTCCGGCGCCGACAGATCGTGTGGCACCGGCATGGCAATTCGGTCCCGAAGGGACCTCCCCCGACCGCCTCCGTCGATCACACCGAACCTTGTCCCGGTCCCGTTGCGTTTCATGGTCATTCCCCCAGCGCGAAGCATCCTGTTGCACGACTTGACCGTACGTTAACCTGACCATGCGCATGCCCCCGTGAACGGATCGCAAATGCTGCGCAATTCCCGCGTGAAACGGGCATGAAATTCCGACGAAAATTGGCGGTGTGCTCATCCGGGTGGCGTGAATTCTCCGCAATCCCGACAGGCGCAGACCCGGCTTCCTTGACCGGAAGAAGAAAAGGCCCTTTGCTGAGCCGAAGGATTTCGCGTTCAGGATCAGGGGGATCGACATGGCAATCAACTGGACGGACGCCAGGGAGCACGCGTTTCGCGATGCCTGCCTTGATTGGTCACGCCTTGTCGGCCTGCGCCGGGACATGCTGCCGCCGGAGCGTCCGGACCGCGGCCCGGACTACGCCCCGATTTTCGTGCACCTGAAACCCGTCGATGACATGCAGGCCGCCCGACGCCGCCTGCGCGATCTCGTCGGGCAGGACGACTCACCCCTGCGCATGGACGATACCGAACGTGCGGCGCTTGTGGCGCGCATCGACGATCCGCAGGCCAATCCGAACTTGCCGGACGACTACATGCTGTACCGGCGCATCGGCACGGCGGACAACCTGCATGACGACCTGTTCGAGGTGATCGACTCGGGCTGCCCGGTTCAGATGGCGGACGCTCCCATGCCGCCAGAGCCCGCCGGGCCGGTGCCGCCCTCGCCCACCCCCGGCGCGCCGATCGTCGGGATCATCGACGACGGGATCGGCTTTCTCAATGCGCGGTTCTGCCGGGGCACAGCCCCCCGGCGCACGCGGTTTCATGCCCTCTGGCTGCAGGCGCTGGAACAACAGGCCACCACGCCCAAAGGCACGTTGGCGGGGCGCATCCTGGACACCGCCGAAATCGACGACATGCTGGCGCGCGGCGACGAAAGCGCGAGTTATGCCGCGCTGAATGCCCAGATCTACCCCGGCAAGACCCGCGACGAGACCGGATTTGCCACGACCCACGGAACCCACGTCCTTGACTTGGCCGCCGGGGCCGACCCCGAGGACAGCCTTGACCCGGCGCGCGACTGGCCGCTGCTTGGTGTGCAACTGCCGCCCGAAAGCATCGACGACACCTCTGGCACCTGGGTCGAAAGCTACCTGGTCATGGGGCTACGCTGGATCCTGCGGCAGGCCGCCAAGGTGGACGCAACCGCACCCGTCATCGTAAACGTCTCTCTGGGCGTCTTGGCGGGCCCCAAGGACGGCACACATTTCGTCGAGCACCAGATGGCCCGCGAGGTCCAGACATGGGAAGAGGCCACCGGCCAGCCGGTTCGCCTGGTCTGGGCCTTTGGCAACAGCTATCGCAGCAGCCAGGTCGCCCGGCTTATGCCCAGCGACACGCCCGAACACCTTGACTGGCACGTACAGCCCGACGACGAGACCGCCAGTTTCATCGAAATCCACTGCCGGGGCGGCACCTCTGCCGATCTGCAGGTGGGCCTGACGGCGCCGGATGGCACAGCCTCGGGCCTGACGCAGCTGCAACCGGGTGAGATCCGGTCACTTGAACGGCGCGACGGGGCCGCGCTGGCCCGCATCTATCATGTCCCGGCGCGCAAACGGGACAAGGAGACAGAGCAACAGGCCTGTTACGTTCTGGCGCTGGCCCCCACGCGCGGCCAGAAGGCCGGAGAGCCGGAGGCCCCCGCCGGCGCCTGGACCGTTTCGGTGCAAGGCCCAGGAGAGGTCCTGATGCAGGTTCAGCGCGACGACGCAATCCGCGGGGCCGAGGCGCGCGGACGACAAAGCTATCTCGATCACCCCGCCGCCTATGACTGGGACGCGGGCCGCGCCGCCTATGTCGCGCCCGGCACCGGCCCGATCAGCGATGCGGGCTGTCACAATGCCTATGTCGCGGCGGATTGTCGGCAGGTGTTCAGCGTCGGCGCCGCACAGGAATCGGCCCGGACAGCCTTGCCGGAGGTCGGAAACTATCGTCCCGCCCCCTATAGCGGCGAGGGCGCATCGTGGTCCCTGCCCGGACCCAGCGTCGCGGCCCGCATTGGCAGCGGGCCATTTTCGACCGGCATTCGGGCAGCCGGAACGCTGAGCGGCAGCACGCGGCGACTGGCCGGGACAAGTGCCGCGGCGGGTTGCCTGACCCGGGCCCTGGCCCTGTCGTCGACCCGGATCATCGCCAATACGCAGAACCCGGACTCGACCCGTCTGGAGGATATCGATCCCGCCTACCTGGTGCCGACCGGAACGCAGGACGCGCGGCTGGGCGAGGCGCTGGTCAACGTGCCGGACCTCCTGCCTGCCAACTAGGCCCGGATCACCACTCGTCCTTGGCCTCGTCCCACATCTTGGCCAGCCAACCGGGCACCAGCCCTGTCGGCAGGGACAAGGTGCCCGTGTCGATTTCTTGGGTGGTATCCAGTGCCTCGGCCATGCGGGCCAGGGTAAAGTCCCCGTCGTAACCCGCGCCGTGGAACACGCGCGTCCGGGTCTGCGGTGTCCCGTCCAGAAGATTGATCAACGCCTCGGCGACGGTCACGCCCAGCACCGCCCCTGCCATGCTGTCGGTGGGGAAATGCACGCCCGCCACGGTCCGGTTCATCGCGATCCGTTCGGCGTGGCGGAACAACTCGCTGCCCGCCTCGATCTGCTCGACCGGATCGACCGGCGCGTTCAGGAACAGCCGCGACAGCAGCGTGGCGCAGGCAAAGGCCTCTGTCGCGTGGCCCGAGGGCCACGATCCATGCCCCGGCGTCTGGATCAGTGGTTGCACCTTTCGGGACATGGCGATGGGGCGCGCCACGTCGAACCCGTGTTTCAAGGGCATCTCGATCACGGTGCAGAGCCGCAGCATCGCCTGGTTCAGCGCCAGCGTCCACTTGGTCGCATCCGGGGCCATGTAGCCAACAAGACCAAAAAAGCTCTGGATGTCGCCGGTCTGCATGATGATCTCGTTCAGGCGATCCCCGCGCAGGTCGGCATAGGTGCGCAGGTAATGCAGTTGTTTGTCCGCGAGGTGGGTGCTTGTCGGCGCCTCCAGCGTGACCAGCGGGTCGCCCCCCAACGCCACGGTTCCCGTGGCTGGCTTGCTCTTGGCCGCAGGCTCCAGGGTCACCTTGAACAGCCCTTGCAGGCAGGCATCCATCACCGCGCGCCGGGGGCCGGTCGCCATCGCGGTCAGCGCCTCCCAGCCGCTGCGGCCATCCTGTTTCGGGACGCGATCCGCCGTGCCCTTCCAGTACCCCACGGTTCCGTCCCGCGCCTGGCCCAGCGCGGTGCTGGCAAAGGTATTGTCCGGCCCCGCCTGCGAGTTTTCCGCCGCCTGGCTGTTCTGCGAATTCTGGGAGTTTTGGGAATTCTGACTGTTCTGGGAATTTTGGCTGTTCTGAGAGTTCTGTGAATTGTAGAGACCGGAAACGGGCATGGCATCCTCATGAAATTTTAAACGGAGTTTTTGGCACAGCCTGCCACAGGTCAAAGCCTAACTGCCAACCCCGGCTTTCTTTAACGGAAATTTCACGTCCGTTGCCGCGCTGTCACGGCGGTGCTAGATTTTCGCGAGTTGCGAGGAGAGTGCATGGCAGTGCCTGAATGCCAGAGGATCACCATCACCGTGCTCGGGCCTTTCCTGGTCCGGGATGGAGACGGCGTGACGTTGCCCATCAAGGGGGCCAAGAACCAGGCGCTGCTGGCGATGCTGGCGCTCAGCCCCGACATGAGCCGTCCGCGCCGCTGGCTGGAGGACAAGCTGTGGTCGACCTTCGGCCCCGAGCAGGCCAGCGCCAACCTGCGCCAGGCCCTGTCCAAGCTGCGCAATGCACTTGGCCCCGCGGCCGAGGTGATCCGTGCGGACAGGTCGTCTGTCGCGCTGGACACGCGCGCCATCACGGTCGACCTGCACGAAGAGGTGGTGCCCGAGGATGACCGTGTCGAGCTGCTGCAGGGCATCGACGTACGCGACCCGGAGTTCGAGGACTGGCTGAGGCAGGAACGGGCCGCGCTCTTGTCGAAACTGGCGTCGGCCAGCCCGACAGACAGTCGCGGCATCCTGATCAACTGCCGCGCCAGCACAGAGGCCCCGGGGCGTGACAGGATGCTGGGTGAGGTGCTGGCCAACCAGATCGGCGAGAACATCGCCGAGCAGGTCCGCGCCTGGCGGCAATCGGATTCTGACATACCCCTGCCGGAGGGCGCCCCGGCAAGCGACATCTCTGTCAGCACTCAATTGATGGAAAACGGCGACGGCGGACACGCGCTCTTTATCAAGGCCACCCATCAGCCCAGCGCCCGCATCCTCTATTCCAAGCTGCAACAGCTCGACCGGCTCGAGGATATCCTGAACGCCGAGATCGACGTTTCGCGCACCGTCTTCGAGGCCGCCGACCAGATCATCGGCAAGCTGCCGCATGTCCTGGAAAAGGACCGCCCCGAAACACGGGCCACGGCGCTGTCACGGCTGGGCCTCTACCGGATGTTTTCCTTTGAAAAGGATGCCCTGCGCGAGGCCTACGGGCTGATGGACCAGGCCTTTCGCCGCGATGAAAACGGCATCTACCTGGCCTGGGCCAGCATGATCCGGCTGACCCAGATGATGGAAATGGCCGAAGATGACCAGGAGGGCCTGCTGGAAGAGGCCGTCGACCTGCACTATCGCGCGATGGAGCTGAGCCCGGACAATGTGCTGGTCCACGCGATCATCTCCAAGGTGCGCGGCACCGCACTGGGCGATACGGCCGGGGTTCTGGATCTTGCGCAGAACGCGGTGGAACGGAACCCGGCCAACGCCTTTGCCTGGAAATCCCTGTCAGAGGCCCTGATCCTGTCGGGTGACATGGAGGGCGGGTTCACCGCCTCGGAACGGGCCTGCCGGATCGCGCGGACCTCGCCTTTCAAGCACTACTGGGACACCGGCCACTGCATCGTGGCCATTGCCTGCAACCGTCCGCAAGAAGCGATCGAGGCCGGAGAGGCCGCCGTACGCTCTGCCCCCTTGTCCCGGCCCGGGCACCGGCACCTTCTGGCGCTTTATGCGCTGGAGGGGCAGCTGGACAAGGCCCAGGCCGTGGCCGAAAAGCTGGCCAAGATCGAGCCGGGGTTCTCGCTGGACAAGCTGGTGAACGACGACAGCTACCCGGTGCGCACGCTGCGCAACAAGGGCCTGCTGGAACCGATCCGCGCGCTGCTCTGACCCTACGGGCACCGCCACCGCCCACCCGGACCTTCACCAGAGAGCCTTCAGGCCAAAGCCACTCCCGCCTGCATGATCCGAGTCCCCCCGCGCAGAACAATTGCGACCGGATAATGGCGGAAAGGCTGTCTTAACCCTGCTCAGGCTATCAAACTGGGCGTCAATTCCCCCGTTCCGGCCAACTGCGGCCACATTTCTGCGGTCTTTGGCGTCAAGCGCTAAGCGCCGAAAATTTTCCGCGGAACGGACCCATTTGAGGGGGCCATTCGGCAAAGGTGAGGATCGCTGGTATGGCGACGTATTTGGTTACAGTTTCGAACTGGAATTCGCCCTTCTTCTGGGGCAGCATTTACCAGAGCAGTTCGGGCCACACGCTGGATTTCTCGAACCTGGGCGCGAATTATTCGGTGTCCTACAATGCCGGTGCCGGCGAACTGCAGATCTCCAACGGCTCGACCACTTATACCGTCGGCGATATCTGGCACAGCGGTTGGCCGGATGCATGGCTGGGCGGCAGCACCCAGTTCGAATCCTTCACCAACATGATCCTGCCCGACGGTTCGGATGCCTATGCCGGCAGCGACCGGGGCGAGAACATCGACCTTGGCGGCGGCACTGACACCATCTTCTCGCTTGATGGCAATGACACTGTCAGCGGCATCGACGGCAATGATTTCGTCAATCTGGGCGACGGTGCCGACGTCGCCAGCGCCGCGGGCGGCAACAACACGATCCTCGGCGGCGACGGCAATGACACGCTTGGCTCGGACAGCGGGTCGGACGTGCTGTTCGGTGGCACAGGCGCCGACGTGATCGACGCCCTGGGCGGCGACAACACCATCGACGGCGGCACAGGCGCCGACAGCATCACCACCGGCGACGGCGCGGACGTGATCACAGGCGGATCGGGCCAGGATACGATCAGCGCCGGCGGCGGTGACGACGTGATCTATGGCGACGGCAGCGACGTGGGCGCCAACGCCGGCACCCTGTCCTCTTTCGATTTCGCAACGGTCAGCGAGACCGGCGACCTCGGCAGCGGCGTCGTGGGCAGTTATGCCGTCTATGACAACATCGGCGTCACGGACGAGGGCATCGTCGTGCAGGCCCGGTTGACGGTCCTGGATGCGGACGATCCTAACATCCAGTTGGAGTTCAACGCCAATTCCGTCTACATCAACCGCGACGGCGCCGTCGACGCGGGCACCGGCGTCACCCTGGGGTTCGAATTCTTTGATCAGGCCACCGGTGAGCCGATCAAGATCACCGGCACCTTCACCTTCCAGGATATCGACACCACCGCCGAAAGCGTGACCGCGCAGACGGCAGATGTGGAGAGCGTGGGTCTCTCCTCTGCCAGCACCAATCTGACTGCCACCGACAGCGGGGAAGAGCTGGCCGCACAGTCCGACAGCACCAGCTCTGCCAACGTGGACCAAAGCCACTGGGCCCAGTTCGCCTACTCCGAACAGCAAGAGCTGGTCTTTGTCGTGACTTCCCGTGGTGCCGGGACAAACTATGCCTTCACCACCACCGGCTTTACCGACGCACCAACCGTCATTTCCGCCACCCCGGAAGCCCAGGATGACCTGATCGACGCCGGTGCCGGCGACGACCTGGTCTATGGCCTGGCGGGCAAGGACACGATAACCGGCGGCACGGGCAAGGACACGCTGCATGGCGGGGCCGATGCGGATTCGATCGACGGCGGCGCCGATGCCGACATGATCGTCGTCACCGATGGTTTTGGCGCTGACGTGATCCAGGGCGGTGAGGCGGTAAGCACCGGCACAGACCATGACACGCTGGATTTTTCGGGACTGGGCATCGGCATCGACGTGACCATGACCGGAGACGAGGCCGGCACCGCCACGGATGGCGCCGACACGCTGAGCTTTTCCGAGATCGAGCATGTGGTCCTGACAGACCAGGACGACGATTTCTTTGGCCAGTACGGTCCGGCCAGCACCGGTATCACGGTCGAAGGCGGGGCCGGGAACGATTCCATCGTCGGCACCCAGGCCGACGACGTGATCGACGGCGGCGACGACAACGACACGCTGCGCGGTGGCGACGGCGCAGACACCCTCACGGGCGGCACCGGGGACGACAGCCTTTACGGCAATGAGGGTGGCGACTCCATTTCCGGCGGCGAGGGCAGCGACTCGATCTACGGCGAAACCGGCGACGACTATGTGTCCGGCGGCGGTGGCGACGACACGGTCGAGGGAAACGAAGGCAACGACACGCTCTATGGCGGCGATGGCAACGACTGGATGCGCGGCTCTTATGGCAAGGACGCGCTTTATGGCGGTGCCGGGGACGACTATCTCTGGGGCGGCTGGGGCGACGACACCTTTCACATCGAAAATGGCTTCGGCAACGATACCGTGGACGCCGAAGGCGTGGACGAAACCGATGGCGATGTGCTGGACCTTTCCGCCGTCACCGACGATCTGACCATCGACCTGACCCATGTGAACCCCGAGATCGGCACCGTCACGGATGGGACAGATACTCTCAACTTCAACGAAATCGAAACCATCGTCCTGGGGTCCGGCCAGGACACACTTGTCCTTGGCAACGGCTCTGGCGAAGACATCGTGACGGGCTTTGCCGCACCAACCGATCTGGGCGGCGGCGCCTATGCAGGCCAGGACATGCTGGACGTGTCCGGGATGGCCGACGCGGGCGGCGATCCGGTCAACGTGGCGGACGTGACCGTGACCGATACGGTCGGCGACGGCTCGGGCGACGCGATCCTGCTCTTTCCCAACGGCGAAAAACTGATCCTCGTCGGCGTCAGCGCCTCGGCCGTGTCTTCCCCGGAACAACTGATCGCGATGGGCATTCCGCCAGTGCCGCCGGACTACGTCGTCTCTGGCGGCATCGGCGATGACCTGATCAACGACGCCTATACCGGCGACCCCGAAGGCGACCGGATCGACAATGCCGACAATGCCACTGGGGACAACGACGACGTCGTCCTCGCCGGTGCGGGCGATGACACGATCGACGCGGGCGCCGGTGACGACACGGTCTATGGCGAGGCCGGAGATGACGAGATCTTTCTTGACGCGGGTCTGGACAACGACAGCATCATCGGTGGCGAGACCGGAGAGACCGAAGGCGACCGGATCAACTTCTCGGCCATTTCGGACGACATCACGGTCACATTCACCGGCGAAGAGACCGGCACGCTCAGCGACGGCACCAGCACGACGACTTTCGCCGAGATCGAGCGGTTCCAGATGGGAACCGGCAACGACAGCGTGATCGGGTCGGACGGCGCAGAGCACATCATCGGCAACTACGGCGACGACACGATCCTTGCCGGTGGCGGCGACGACACCATCTTTTCCGGCTTCGACAATGACAGCGTGTCCGGCGGAGAGGGCAACGACAGCCTGCTGACATCCTCGGGCGCCGACACGGTCGAGGGCGGCGCGGGCGATGACACCATCGACGTCGGCGCGGGCGATGGAGAGGCGGACGTGGTTGTCCTGGCGGACGGGTCGGGCGAGGACGTGGTGTCCAGCTTTGAAACCCCGACGGACCTGGGCGGCGGCGCCTACGCGGGCAACGACCTGCTGGACGTCAGCGCATTGACGGACCTGTCCGGAAACCCTGTGTCGACAGAGGACGTGACCGTGACCGACACGGTCGGGGACGGCTCGGGGCATGCGATCCTGACCTTTCCCAACGGCGAGAGCATCACTCTGGTGGGCGTTCCCGTCGCTGATGTGCAAGACCCCGAACAACTGGCCGCGATGGGGATCCCCCTGTTCACCGGCGACTACATCGTCGAGGGCACGGCCCTGGGAGAGACCATCGACACCGGCTATGCGGGCGATCCCGACGGCGATTTCATCGACACTGGCGACGGGATCGGCGGCTCGCAGGACGACACCGTCCTTGCCTACGGTGGCGACGATATCGTGCAGGCGGGCCTGGGCGACGACAGCGTTCTGGGCGGCGCGGGCAAGGATTCGCTCGACGGCGGCACGGGTGCCGACACGCTGGACGGCGGCGATGGCGCCGATCTCCTCCTGGGCGGCGCCGGAGGTGATCTCTTGTCCGGTGGCGCCGATGCGGACCGGGTTGTTCTGCAGGACGGTTTCGGCGCGGATACGATTGCCGGCGGCGAGACTGTCACCACGGGAAAGGACGAGGACACGCTCGATGCCTCGACCTTGCCCGGCAACGTCACCGTGACCTACACTGGCGACGAGGCCGGAACCATCAGTGACGGCACGGACAGCGCCGAATTCTCGGAAATCGAGGCGCTGACCCTGGGCGGCGGCGACGATACCGTCGATGCGACGGCGGACAGCGCGGGGGTGACCGTCTTTGCCGATGGCGGCGACGACAGTCTGATCGGCGGCAGCGGGGACGACACGCTGGCGGGCGGCACCGGGGACGACACCCTCTTTGGCGGTTCAGGCGCCGACAGCCTGACCGGCGGCGATGGGGCCGATACGGTTTCCGTTGGGTCGGGCGACGTGGCATCCGGCGACGGTGGCGACGATGTCTTCACCGCCAGTGCCGACGACATGAACGGCGCCAATCTCACCGTGACCGGCGGCGAAAGCGGAGAGACCGCAGGCGACACGCTGAATATCACGGGGCCGGCCAAGATCACCATGACCGGCGCCGAATCCGGCGAGGTCGAATGGCTGGACGGGTCCACCCTGACCTTCTCGGAGATCGAGAACGTCAACTACACGCCCTGTTTCACCCCCGGCACCCTGATCAAGACCAACAAGGGTGAGGTCGACGTGGCCGATATCACGCCCGGCGACCGGGTCTTGACCCGCGACAACGGCTACAAGCGCGTACTCTGGGCCGGATCCAAGACGGTCGGCGCCGCCGACCTGGCCACCACGGCGGACCTGCGCCCGGTCCGGATCGCGGCCGGCGCCCTGGGGCGCGGCGTGCCGGAACGCGACATGCTGGTGTCACCGCAGCACCGCGTGGTGATGACCGGCGCCGCGATCGAACTGCTGTTCGGCGAAGATGAGGTGCTGGTGGCCGCCAGCCACCTGGTCGGCCGCCCCGGCATCACGCGGATCTGTCCGGCCGAGGGCGTCACCTATGTGCATTTCATGTTCGACGCGCATGAACTGGTCATGTCCGACGGCGCCTGGACAGAAAGCTTTCAGCCCGGCGACCTGTCTCTTGCCGGGTTGGATGCAGAGCCGCGCGCGGAATTGCTGGCACTGTTCCCGGAACTGTCGAATGCGCCCGGACGAGAGGCCTATACAGCCGCGCGGGCCTCGCTCAAGGCGGAACAGGCACGCCTGCTGCTCGCGGCGTGACTGAGCGGCGGCCCCTGACCGGGGCCGCCGAGGTTTCATCCCAGCGCTTGCAACAGGGGGCGCGACGGCTCTCCGGTCACGGCCAGCCCCCTTGACTGCTGGTAAGCCGTGATCGCCGCTTCGGTCTTTTTGCCGATCACCCCGTCCGGGGTGCCCGCGTCGAAACCGGCCCGTGTCAGCCCGCGCTGCAACGCCTTGCGATCCTCCAGCGTCAATCCATAGCTGTCGCGCCCGAAGTCGCCCACCAGCGGCCCTGCCCCGTCCAGCCGGTCCGCGAGGTACCCGACGGCCAAGCCGTAGTTCTCGGATGGGTTGTAGCGCAGGATCATGTTGAAGTTGTGGAATACGAGGAAGGCCGGCTTGCCCACCCCCATCGGTGCCAGCACCGCTGCAGAGCCGTGATCGGGCAGCGATCCCCCCCGGGCCGGGCGCACCCCCAGGTCGCGAAAGCGCGAAACCGCCGCCCGGTTCTTGCGTCCCAGGGGGCCGGAATACCCCTGCGGCAGGCGCACCTCGATGCCCCAGGGCTGACCCCGGCGCCAGCCGGCACGGGCCAGGAAGCGCGCCGTGGTGGCGAAGGCATCGATCGGATTGTCCGACCATATGTCGCGTTTACCATCACCGTCGAAATCGACCGAATGCTCCTGGTAGGCGTTCGGAATGAGCTGTGTGTGGCCCATCGCGCCCGCCCAACTGCCCACCAGTTGCTCTGGCCGGGCATCGCCGGTCTGAACGATTCGCAAGGCATCCATCAGGTTCGACTCGAAGAAACGGCCGCGCCGCCCCTCCCAGGCCAGGGTCGATGTGGCCGAGATCACCGGGATCTTGCCACGCTTGGTGCCAAAATAGCTTTCGACCCCCCAGATCGAGGCCATGATCTTGGCCGGGACACCATATTCTGCCTCGACCCTCTGCAGCGCCCCGCGCTGCCTGGCGAATTCGCCCCGACCAAAGCGCACCTTGTCCTCTGGCGCGACGATGGCGAGGTAGTCCTCCAGCGTGCGGCTGAATTCGGTCTGGTTACGATCCCGCTCGATCACACCCGGCAAAAACCCCTGCCCGCGAAAGGCACGATCCAGCGTCGTGTCCGTGATCCCTCTGTCCCGGGCACGCGCCCGGAACTCTGCGACCCAGCTATCGTAGGCGGGATTGGGCTGCGGGCGTAGCCCCGGCTCCAACGCCGGATCGGGTCGCGCCACCTCTGGCAGCCCGCCGCCCGGCAGGCATCCCCCCAGCCAGATCGCCGAAGCGCCCAGCGCAAAACCCCGTCTGGAAAGGCGCATGTCCTGTCTCCTGCCCTGTTGTTGGGCGCAGGCTAGACCGGCACCCGGACCAACTGCAACCGCGTGTCAGGCAGGATCCCGCCGAGCGCGGGTCAGAGCCGATTCAACCAGATCCCGGCGCCGATCACGGCCACCAGAACAAGTGGCAGCCACCAGCGGTTCCAGATCGGGGTGGGCCGGAAACAGTAACTGCAAGAGCTCGCGCCATAGCGGAGGCGATGATTGCAGCTGCAGCGGAAAATACGAATTTCCTTGACCATGAAATCAGCCTCCCAAGACCGAACTTTGAGCGTAGTTTGTAACCCATTTTGCCAATTTGACCATCAAAGTGCGCTAATAACTGTCACAATCCCCAGCCTTCCCAAGCGTCACCATCGCAATGCTTGACTTTCATTCAACATGTCAGGCCGGTTTTCGCGCCTCGCCGAACTCTCTTTCGCTGGGAACAACGGCCCGTCATCCCGACCAAGAAAGCTGGCAGGGTCCGACGCAGTCCGATGCCGCTGTTTCGCCGCTGCCGGGCCGGGGCTGCGCCTGGTTTCCTGTCCGCGCATTCCAGGCGACGGCCTCAAGGCCATCGCCTGCATCAGGGAGCATCGCACACGCCATAGGCGAATGGTGCATGCGCACGACTTTGGCACCCGTCAGCCCTGACCCGCCGACACAAACAACCATACCGCTAGCCGCCGGATCGCGTCCTGCATTCAGCAGAGGCCCGGGCCAGCTGCAGCGCGCCGTCCAGCGCCGTGCCCCGGGGCGACACGAGGCGCCGCTGTAAATCGGGAAGATACCGGCCGTATGCCGGGCCAAGCCCACCGGTCAGGCAGATCGGTGCCCGCCCCGAAGGATCCAGAACGGCGACGCCCCGCGACAGATAGGTCGCCCCAGAGGTCAGCAGTGCGGCCGCCTGCGCATCGGCATCTGCGGCGGCGACAACGCGCGGCGCCCATTTTGCATAGTCGCCCGGGGTTGCGCGCGCGGCAAAGGCCACGATTTCCAATGCGCCACCGAACTCTGCAAGCACCGATGCGGTAAGGTCCGAGTGAGGCTCAAACCCATCGTGGCACAGCAGGGTCCGTTCCATCAGGCCGCGCCCCAACCACGCCCCCGAAGCCTGGTCCGAAACCTGCAGGCCCCAGCCACCGATCCGCGAGGTTTCGCCGTTGCGCCGCCCCGCCAAGACCGATCCCGTCCCGACTGACACAAGAACGCCGTCGCCGAACCCAAGCGCTCCGGCGAACGCGGTTTCAAGGTCATCGCCCACGGTCACATCGGGCAGGCCGCTCTCTTTGGCGATCCGCATCGTCACCTCGGCTGTCAGCGCCCCGGCAAGACCCAGGTGCGCCACGAACTGCCCCCGGTCCGTCGTATCCAACCCGGCGGAGCCCAACGCGCGCCCAATTGCATCGCGCGTGTTGGCGATGCTCTGGTCAAGATCGCTCGTCGCATTGGCCGGCCCCGCGCGCCCCTCTCCCAGTACCTGGCCATCGAAACTGGCCACCACCGCACGGCAGCCAGAGCCGCCCCCGTCCACGGCGATCAGGTAAGGGTACACAGGATGTGACATGAGCGGATCATTGGCACAGCGCCGCCGCGCGCAAAAGCCCGAAAGCCTGCGTCAGTCCCCAGCACATCCGCCAAGCGCTGCAATCCCGGCCACATATCGTCCCGCACTTCGGGCGCAAGAGCCTCTTCAAGCTGCCTGTTGCGCGGCAGGAACCGCTGGCGCCGCCTGTCCAGCTTGACCGGGCCAGCCCCGGTCAGCGCGTCCGCCGTCAGTTTGATCGGCTGGTCGCGCCGCGCCCCTATGCCATGATGGAACCATGCCCCTATCGAACCGCGTAGGCGTCTGCACAGCCGCGCCGACGACATGCCCCCAGGCGCCCATGCGGGGCCAGGGCTGTGCCCGGATCAGCTCTCAGCTCGTTGGCGGGTGGATCCAGAAGCGGGTGAACGGGTTGGTGGGCGGGCGCCTTTGCGGCAAAGCCGCAAACAGTCCCGTCCCGCCACCCCGTCAATCAGCCGGGCGTCCGCTCCGCCCAACCGGCAAAGACCTTTTCCAAAGCGACCACAACATAATACAAAAGGATCCCCATCAGGGCGAGCGCGATCAGGACGGCGAACATCAGCGGATAGTCAGAGTTGGTCTTGCCGCTGTCGAACAGCGCGCCCAGACCCCGCCCGTGGGGCGAGACGATCTCCATCAGGTTGGTCCCGATGAAGGCCAGTGTCACAGCCACTTTCAGCGCGCCAAAGAACTCCGGCAGGGTCTTGGGCAGGGCGATCTTCCAGAAGATCGTCGTCTGCGAGGCCCCAAGCGAGCGCAGGATGTCACGATACTCCGGCTCCAGCGTCGACAGGCCGATCGAGACCGAGACGGCTATCGGGAAGAACGAGATCATGAAGGCGATCAGGATCGTGTTGAAATCATGCGCCCCCACGAAGAGCAGCGCGACAATCGGCACCACCGTCGCCTTGGGCACCGCGTTGAACCCCACCAGCAGGGGATAGAGCGCGTCGCGCATCACACGCGAAAACCCCATGATCATGCCCACCAGCACGCCAAAGATGATCGCCACCACCAGCCCCACCACTGTCCGCCACAGCGTCTGCCAGCCCATCACCAGGAACAGCTCCCAGTATTTCGCATAGGCCGGCGGCAGGTCCGAGGGCGAGGCCATGACGTAGTTGGGCCAGCCATTGGCCCAGACCAGCAGTTCCCACAATAGGCCAAAGACGATCATCGCGGCGATAGGGACAAGGATCTTTTGCAGGGTCATTGATCCGCCTCCGCCGGGGACCGCCCCTGGGCGATCTGGATCTGATGCCGCAGCACGTTCAGCGCCTCGGCGCTTTGTGGTGTGTAAAGGTGTTCGATGTCGCGATCCCCGGTCAGGTGCACGTCCATCACGTATTGCGTCCGCGCCGGCCGCCCCGACAGCACCACCACCTGATCGGCAAGAAAGATCGACTCGCGCAGGTCGTGGGTGATCAGCACTCCGGTAAAGGGCTCCTCGGCCTTTACCTTGTGCATGGTCTGCCAGAGGTCCTCGCGCGTGAAGGCATCCAGCGCGCCAAAGGGTTCATCAAGGATCAGCACCTCGGGCTTGTGCACGATGGCCCGGCACAGCGAGGCGCGCTGGCGCATCCCGCCCGACAGTTCGCTGGGCCGCTTGTCCTCGAACCCTTCCAGCCCGACCAGCGCCAGCAGGTGCCGCGCGCGCTCTTCCTGTTCGCGCCTGTTCATCTTGGTCGAAACGATTTCCAGAGGCAGCATGACGTTCTGCAGAATCGTCCTCCATTCCAGCAGGACGGGGTTCTGAAAGGCCATGCCCACGGTCGACCGCGGCCCCTTGACCCGCGCGCCGTGCAGCCAGACCTCGCCCTCGTCGGGTTTCATCAGGCCAGCGACCAGCCGCGTCAGGGTGGACTTGCCACAGCCGGAAGGGCCGACAACGGCGACAAAGCCGCCCTCGGGCACGCTCAGTTCCAGCCCGTCCAGCACCGGCAGCGGACCAGCCTGGGTCTTGTAGGCGTGCCTCACGCCCTTGATCTCGATCAGCGGTTGCGACACGCGGCGCTCCTTGCACAAGAAACCCGCGGCGCAGGCGTGCTGCGCCGCGGGCCGGGGTCAGTCGATCACTTCAGCATCCGCGCCGTGGAAGCGGGCAGGTAGGCATCGGTGAAGTAGAGCGCGGCATCTGGTGCGTTCTGGAACTCGTAGGTCTCGGCCAGCTGCTCCAGCGCCGCGTCCATCCGGGCCGGGTCGATGCCGCCCATGCCATTGGCTTCGGCGTAATCGGTCAGCACGTTGGCCTCGATCGACAGCTGCAGGCGCCGCTGTTCGAGGTCCGCGTCCGCCGCCGGGTTCCGCTCGATCAGGCTGTCGATGGCGCCCGCCGGATCGGCGATGGCGTCTTTCCAGCCCGCCGCCACGGCGGTCAGGAACCCGGTGATGACCTCGGGGTTTTCGGCGGCATAATCGGTGTTGACGATGATCGCGTTGCCGTACAGCTGCAGGCCGTAGTCGGCCATGAGGATGGTCGAGATGTCCTCTTCCGGCACGCCGAGGCGCACAAGGTTCAGGTAGGACGAGAAGGAAAAGCCGGTGATCGCGGCCACGTTGCCTTCTGCCAGCATCGGCTCACGCGTCGGAAAGCCCACAGGCTCGACGGTGATCTTGGACATGTCCAGATCGTTGGCCGAGGCAAAGGCCGGGAACTGCGCCCAGGCGCCATCCGGCGGCGGCGCGCCCAGCACCTTGCCTTCCAGGTCCTTCGGCGCCTCGACTCCCAGCGACTTGCGGCCCACCACGGCAAAGGGTGGCTTGTCGTAGATCATCATGACCGCCGTCACCGGCGCGCCTGGATTCTGGTCAAGGAACTTGATCAGCGAGTTGATATCGGCAAAGCCCACCGGAAAGGCTCCGGTCGCCACCTTGGGGATCGCGTCCAGCGACCCTTGCCCGGCAGAGATTTCGACCGAAAGGTCCTGTTCGCCAAAATATCCGTCATCGATGGCGACGAAATAGGGCGCGGCCGGCCCCTCGAACTTCCAGTCCAGCGCAAAGGGCACTGCGGTCTCCGCAAGTGCCGTACCGGACAGCGCGACGGTCGCGGCAAAGGCCGCGAAGGTCTGTTTGATCATTGGTCTCTCCCTGTTGGCAACCGGACGATAGGCTGCTGCAAGCCGCCGACAAGAGGAACGCGCCTGACGCCCCCAATGCCGACGAAACAGGCAAATGCCCATTTATTAGGGGAAACTGGACGGCCTGCCCGTTGCTTGTGCAGCCAGCATATCCGGCCCGGCGACCGGGTCAGGCCTGGTAGGGCCCGCCGTCGGCGTCCTCGCCCGAGACCACCATCAAGGCCCGCAGGTCAGGAACCTCGAAAACACGCCGGGACAACGGGCGGATCAGGTCATCCCGGACGAGCCCGGCAATCTGCCGCGAGACGGTCTCGAATGTCATCGACAAGAGGTCTGCCACCTGCTCGCGGCTCAGCATCATGTCCACGACACAGCCGCTTTCAGGGGGAGGCGTCACGGTCTGACGCATCGCGAGCAGAACCAGCAGGCTGGCCAGTTTCTGACGCGCGGTCCTGTGGCCCAGCACCCCCAGCCAGCGCCGGGCCTCGTCCAGATCGGCCAGTGCCTTTTCCATCATGCTCGCCCGCATCCCCGGGACCTGGTCAAGCACCTCCTCGAACAGATCAGAGCGAAAGGCGCAGGTCTCGACATGGGTCAGCGCCTCGACATCGAATGTGACCGTATCGCGCCAAGGCTGGCCGATCAGATCCCCCGGCTGCAAGAGGCAGACGATCTGCCGGGTGCCGCGTTCCTGCGTCCGGCTCATCGTGGCAAGCCCGCTCATCATCGTCGCCACCTCGGCCGGTTCCGCCCCGGACAGCGCAATCCGTTCGCCTGGTGCGAAGCAGCGATAGCTCTTGCGATGCGCGAGAAAGGCCAGATCCGACGCGCCCGCACCGGAACAGACCCCGACGGCACGCACCGGGCAGGCCTGGCATTCGGGCAACCCCCCGTAGGAAAAGGCTTTTTGTTTTGCGTGCATGTCACGCCTCCCTGCAGGCGTCCTGCCTTGATACCGTAAAGGTAGAAAAAGGTACATGGAGGATCAATCTTCCGAAGGGACTGACACCCCATCTGAAACAGACGCTCCCGATATCACGTGTGTTGCCCGGTTGTTAGATCAAGGCTCCATCAAGCCAGAGCAGAATCTTCGGCCTTGTTCATTTTTCTGCGTGTATTGATCCTGACCTGCTCCCCGTGGAGTCTCAACGCCTGCTACCGCTGCTCCGCCAGAGTTCAAGGTATTGCATGAGGATGTGCGTATCAGCGTTTTTGTGGCGCGTCCAAGCGGCCCCCTGGCGCGTTTGGGTGAGGGGCGTTTCGGCGCACCGGCCACGGTTCTCCGGCACATGATCCAACAGCCCTTTGCCCCCTTTCCATCCGGCGATTTCGATCCGGTGTTCGAGGCCTTTCATGGCCTTTCCGATGACCGCGCCCTGCCCGCCGACGACTTGGGGCTGTCCCTTCTGCGCGGTGCCGCTGGCAAGGAGATCGCGCAAGAGATGGGCTTACCGGATATCGTTGCCGTCTTTGGCGAAATCGACTGCAGCCTGATCCACGGCGCAATTGCCGAACCGGTCAAGAAGGATCAACAGGCGCTGGCAGACGAGCTTGCCAAGCTGCGTGACCGGATCACAGCGCTGAAAAAGGAACCCGACTGGCCCGCAGAGCCGTATTGCATCTTTCGGTCGAGAAAATGCCCGGCGGGCTTCAAAGGCCAGCAGGGGCGCATGGCCGCGATCCGCATGTACCACGGCGGCGACACCTCGTATCTCAAGACGAAGCGGTTCGGAAACTCCTCCATCCGCGGGCACAATTCCGTCGCGGTGACCTGGAACGGCGAATACTGACACGGCGAGCTGAACCTCTCGGTCTGTTGCAAGACCAAGTGACCCGCCGCGCCCGGGGCCGTTAGTACCCGTCGTAGCCAGGCTCGCCCGGTTTCGCCGGTGCGATGACCGGGGCCTCGGGCATCCCCTCGCGATGCATTCGGGCGCAGGCGGCGAATTCCTCGAACGGGCCGTCGAAGCCGGGCAAGGGAAAGACGTAGTCGGAAACATGGGACATGAAGCGGCGGCCGTCGCCCGCCTGCCGAACGTAGATCTCGTTGTAGATCCAGGTCACGAATCGATGCGCCGCCGCGTGGTCCAGCGTTTCGGTCCAGGTCGCGCGCAGGCCTCCGTGGCTTAGCGCGCCGCCGGGTTCCGACACCGCGCTGTCATGGAAAGCCGTCTTTGGCGCCGTCAGGGTAATGCGGATCTCATGGTCGTCGGTGGGGCGGCGGGACTGCGTCTTGGCATCGTAGACAAGTTTGAAGAAGACGTCGGCATCCGCGTCCACCAGGGTCAACGCGCAGTCGCCCTTGCCATAGACATTCGGGACGGAATGGGACCATTCGTAGGCCAGGGCGGGCTGGGCGACACAAAGAAGCAGGGCCACGGCCAAGTTCTTGTTCAGGATCATTGGGAAATTCTCGACTCGTCTGTTGGGCCAGGGGAATTCTGGCCGTGTTGGATGGTCACGCCCACGCCTGTAAGTGCACGGGTTTCTGACCGTCATAGAGCAGATATCTGAACCGGACCTGAACCGATCCAACTGCACGCGGTCTCAATCAACCATGCGCGAGCTTTGAAATCCACAGCGCCTGTTCACGCCTGCAGGACCGACACTTCAGCGCATCCGGACGCCGGACGATGACAGCAGCGCGCGCAGCGTTTCGCGCTTGCTCTCGGGGTAGAAAAGCTCTGCGTCCAGATAACCCTCGACGGTGAAGTCATTGTGCAACATGCGCAAACGCGCAGCGGTCTCGACCGCCCGATCCGGCTGCCCCCGCCCGGCCTCGAGGCCGGACAGCAGGGCCAGCACCGGGGGATACCCCGGCGGGGCCCGGTGCAGGAAGGCCCGCGCCGCCTCGGTATCGCCCTGGAACAATGCCGCGAAAGCGGGGCCAAGGTAGTACCAGTCGGGCGCCGCATCCCCTTTCATGTCCAGCGCGCGGGCCCCCCAGCGGGCGGCCTCGGCGTAGTCTTCAGTGATCAAGGCCCCCTGGATCGACGCCAGAGCCAGCCCGTCGGCATCGCTTGCAAGCTTGTCCGCGGCCTCACGGAGGCGGCGCAGCGTCTCGGTCCGGTTGCCGCGCAGGGCCGCCGTCCAGCTGCCGGCCAGCAGGCTCCTGCCGGATCCCGCGCCCAGGTGATAGGCTTGGCGGCCACTGTTGGCGCGCGCGTCGCGCAACGCCTTGGCCTCGTCCCCCTGGACCAGCGGGATCATCCCGCCCAGAACAAAGGACAGCCCCGCCCAGGCCTCGGCATTCCCAGAGTCGATCTCGAGCGCGTCGCGAAAGTGGCGCTCGGCCTCGGTGAAGGCCGGACCGTTGAAGGCGGTAAACCGCTGTCCCCCCAGCTGGATGTGCGTCTCGGGGCTGGCGTTCTCGGGCGGGTCTCCGATCACCTCCATCCCCAGCCCGGTGATCTGACCGCTCCAGGGGTTGGCCAGCTCATTGGCAAGGGCGGCGACCACATCATCCTGCAGGGTCTGCAGGTCTTCCCTTGGGCCATCCCAGCGCCGCACCCAGACGATCTGGCTGGTGCGCGTATCGATGAGGTGGCTGGAAATGCGCAGGCCCGCCCCGGATTGCTGGACCGTCCCGCCGACGACAAACCGCGCCCCGTGCGCGGCATAGGCCCGCAATGGTGTCTGACCCGCGTCCGGCCCGGTGTCCAGAACAGAGGGCGCAAGCACGGACACGGTGTCGAGCTCACTCAGCGCGACGATGATGTCGCTTTGCAGCCCGCGTGAAAAAACCGCCAGATCAGGCGCGCCTCCCAACACCTCGAACCCCAGGACGGCCACGGCCGGACCTTCTCCCTGTGGCTGAATCTCGGGGGCCGGCGCTGCGGCACGCCCGAACAGCATGAACGTCCCCGCGCCGACCGCCAGCACAAGAGCCAGAACGCCCGCCACGACCAAGGGCAGCGTCCGCCGGGACGTGGACGCCGCGCCTGTCGGCTCTGGCGCAGCGGGCGATGCCCCTTCGGGCAAGGCAGGAACCATGAGGCAATAGCCCGTCCCGGGGTTCGTCTGCAGCAGCGCATGATCCTTGTCCCCCAGGGCCCGGCGAATGGTCGAGATCGCCTGCGTGATGCTGTCGTCCGACACCGCCGCCCCGCCCCAGACCTCTTCGATCAACACGTCCTTGGACACCTGCCCGGGGTAAGCCCGGGAAAGGACCATGAAGGCGGCAAAGCTCTTGGCCCGGATCGCCACCGGTTCGCCGCCTCCCAGCCGTACGGTCCGGCTCCTTTCGTCGAAGTAAATGACCTCTTGCGCAGTCATCGGCGCCGGTTCTCCGCAGCGGGTTCGAGGGCGGCAACGCATGGCCCATTCGGCTCAGGTTACACGGTTTCGGCGGGATTTCAGGGTGTTTTTGCCCTGATTTCAGAGGATTTCGAGTGGTTTCGTATCATTTCGCCGACCCCGTCAGGACATTTCAGCCGCCCGGGCCGCAAAACGATTTTACCGAAACGCAACGGCGCCAGCCCCGAACATCCCGGAACATGGCGCCGGAACAAGATCAAAGGATTACGAACAATGAATACCCTGAAAAAGACACTTACCCTCGTGATGACCCTCGCCTCGCTGGAAAGCAGCATCGTCACCGTGGCCGAGGCCAGCCCCCTGAACGTCCAGGTCAAGCGCCCGGACCTGCAGGAATACTGCCAGAAGTACCACCGCGCCGATGCCCGGCTGACCACATATTCGGCACTGGCATGGAAGTGCTACAAGTCGCCGACGCAGACCTGGGGCATCTCTGTGAACCGCGCCTGCCAGGACCAGCATGGTCTGCCGAAATCCCGGTATACCTCGGCCGGTGATCCCTATTCCTGGTACTGCTACAAGCCGCAGCCCAAGGCCCCCGGTGTCGACCTGACGCGCTACTGCAAGAAGCACTTCGGACAGAGCGCCCGCGCCAAGCTGGTCGGCAAGACCGCCCTGGACTGGGTGTGTGCCTCCGGTCAGCACAACCGTTGGGGGATCTCGGTCTCGACCGCCTGTCGCGAACAGCACGGGTTGCCCAAGGCCTCCTACAGCAACCGCAACGATCCCTACTCCTGGACCTGCCACCGCTAGGTGGCAGGCACGGACCCCGCTTTCGAGGATACCGACATGACACGCCTGATCTCCCCCCTCGCCCTTGCCGCGACGCTTGCCTGCGGACTGGCCGCCCTGGCCCCCGCCCATGCCGAACCGGCAATGCTGGCCGCCAATTGCGCCGGCCTGAACTTCGCCGACGTCCTGTGTGAGGCCGTGCGCTTTTGAGCGCGGCCCCGCAACCGGACCCTCACAGGAAAGGACCCACATCATGCTGACCCATCTGGCCGTTGCCGCCCTGACCCTCTGGCCCGCGAACGGCCAGGCCTACAGCATCACGGATTTCACGAAGGACTGTCGCCTGTCAGGCGGCAGTCCCCGTGTCCATGCCCGGACCGTCGTCTGCGAAGACAGCGCCGGGCGCGACATTCATTGCCTGCGGACCGGCCAGACCGTGACCGGTTGTACCTTCGGCAGCGCCGCCCCGTCCGGCGGGCTGAACTGATGAGCAGAGGTGAGGCACGGCACGAAAATCAACTGCACTGGCAACATGCCAGCGACATGTCCGATACGCGTCGAACAACGGCCCGCCCATTTGGACGCGATTTCACACCTGGCGCAGGGGGATCGGGCGTTGCTCCTCGATCGCTTCCATCGCGAAAAACGAGGTGACGGTTTCCAGCTCGATATTTTCGATCAGGCGCTTGTAGACATCGTCATAGCCCGCCATGTCCCGCGCGACGATTTTCAGCAGGTAGTCGTACTCGCCGCCGATGCGGAAAAAGTCGATCACCTCCGGGATGGCCGAGACATGGTTGCGGAAGTGGCGAAGCCAGTCCGCCGAATGGTGCCGCGTCTTGACCAGCGAGAAGACGACGAAACCGGCGCCCAGTCTTTCGCGGTCGATGACCACCGTTTTGCCACGAATGGCCCCCGATGCCTCCAGCGCCTTGAGCCGGCGCCAGCAGGCGTTCTGCGACAGGCCGACAGTGTCCGCCAAGGCCCGCTGCGACTGTGACGCGTCGCGCTGAAGCTCTTCCAGAATGCGACAATCAAATTGATCTGGATCATGGGCCATTCTTCGATCATACGACCCAAATTTTGAGGTTCAATAGGGAAAATATGTGAAGATTTTTGCAAAAGCTGCGTCACAATCAAACCTCATCTGCTGAGGACGACATGACACCGCTCGAAGACTTCAAAGCCGCGCTGACAGGCGCCGATATCCACGACCGGATCCGCGCCGGACTGATCGGCGAGGACGCAAAGATCGAAGGTCCCTACGGCCTGCGCCCGCTGATCTACGCAGACTATGTCGCTTCGGGGCGGGCGCTGACGCAGGTTGAGGACTTTGTGCGCGACCGGGTGCTGCCCTACTACGCCAACACGCACACACAGGCATCCTACTGCGGCGAGTACATGACCCGACTGAGAGAGGCCGCACGGGCCGAAATCGCCCGGATGGTCGGCGCCGGCGATGGTATGAGCGTGATCTTTGCCGGGGCCGGCTCTACCGCCGGGATCAACCGGATTGTCGGACTTCTGGATCTGTCTGGCCTTGTCACCGCAGGTCAGCGCGTTGTCGTCCTGACCGGGCCTTACGAACATCACTCCAACATCCTGCCCTGGCGCGAGACGGGGGCCGAGGTGATCGAGATCGCCGAGGCCGAAAAGGGCGGTGTCGATATGGATGACCTGTCCCGTGCCTTGAAGGCGGCAGAAGGTGCCGCGATGGTGGTGGGTACTTTTTCGGCAGCCTCAAACGTGACGGGTATCCTCTCTGATGTGGATGCGGTTACGCGGTTACTGCGGAGCCACGGAGCGTTGGCGATCTGGGACTACGGCTGTGCCGGTCCCTATTGCGAGATGGACATGAAGACAGGCACCGATGCACAGAAGGATGCCATCGTCTTCTCGCCGCACAAATTTCCCGGGGGTCCCGGGTCCAGCGGTATCGCGGTCATCCAAGACGGGATCGCCCGCCGTCGGGTGCCGACGCTTCCGGGTGGCGGGACGGTCAGTTTTGTCTCGCCCTGGGGCCATGTCTATTCGAACAGCCTGTCCGCGCGCGAAGAGGGGGGCACCCCCAATGTGACCGGCGACATCCGCGCGGCACTGGCCATGCTGGTGAAAGAGGCGCTGGGCCAGGACTGGCTGGACACTCGCCAGGCGGAATTGCGCAAGCGCGCGCTTGCGGTCTGGACGCAAAACGACCGGATCGAATTGCTGGGGCCGACCGACGCAAACGCCCTGCCGATCTTTTCCTTTCGCATCCGCGACGGGCAACAGGAACTGGTGCATCATCAGTTCTTCACCCGCCTGCTCAGCGACATGACCGGCGTGCAGGCGCGCGGGGGATGCGCCTGCGCCGGTTCCTACGCCCATAGGCTGCTGGGCCTGGGCCGGGCCGAGTCGGACGAGACCATTGCGGCCCTGGAGCGCGGCGAGGAAACCGCAAAACCGGGCTGGGTGCGGCTAAACCTTTCGGCGCTGATGACCGATTCCAAGGCGAAATCGATCATCGAGGCGGTGGACAATCTGGCGCGTATCGCACCAGATTATATAAAGGACTATCACGTCGATACCGGCACCGCTCGGTTCAACGCAGTCCAAACACCCAAGGATTCCCTAGCGTCATGAAACAGATCCGGATCAGCCCGCTTGCCAATCCGTCCTTTCGGACCCTCTTTGCCGCACAGGTCTTTTCACTGCTGGCGATCGGGCTGATGACGGTTGCGATGTCGCTGGCCGCCTACCGCATCGGCGGGGTCGTGGCGGCCGGGCAGATCATGGGCTTTCTGCTGGCGGTAAAGATGGTGGCCTATGTGGGCGTTGCACCGCTGGCAGAGGCGCTCTTTGCCGGACGGCGGCGCAAACATGTGATGATTGCGCTGGATCTCGGCCGGATGCTGCTGTTGCTGCCGATGGCCTTTGCCACACAGACCTGGCAATTCGCGGGTCTTGCGCTGGTATTCTTCGCGGTATCCTCGGGGTTCACCCCGCTGTTCCAGTCGGTGATCCCGGACGTTCTGCCGGACGAAAAGGTCTATAGCCGCGCCCTTGTCTGGTCGCGCATCGCCTACACGCTGGAATCTGTGCTGAGCCCGATCATCGCGGCGCTGGTCCTGCAGTTGATCACCGCAGAATATCTGTTCTGGGTGGCGGCGATGGCGTTTTGCGGGTCCATTGTCTCGCTGCTGGCCACCCGGTTTCCCTCCGACAAGACGGACCAGCGCAAGGGTCCGTTCCTGCGCCGTGCCCTGAAGGGCCTGGACATCTATCGCAAGACCCCGCGCCTGCGCGGGTTGTTCCTGCTGAACTTCGCGCTGTCGCTGAGCATGGCCTGGGTGCTGGTGAACTCCGTGGTCCTGGCGGGTGCACGGCTGGGTGATGCGGAAGAGCATTATCCAATCCTGATGGCTTTCTACGGCCTGGGCGCTGCTTTGGGAGCGGTGGTCGTTCCCCGCCTGATCGAACGGCTGGACGAGCGCCGGACCATGCTGGCGGGCGCATTGATGCACGCCCTGGCCGGACTGGGGATCGTGCTGCCGCTGGGCTATGCAGGGTACATGACGCTCTGGGTGGGTTTCGGCCTGGCGGCCTCTCTGGTGCTGACGCCGGGCGGTCTGGTGCTGGCCCGATCGGCCGGGGCGGCGGATCGTCCTGCCGTATTCGCGGCGCAGTTCTCGCTGTCCCATGCCGGCTGGCTGGTGGCCTATCCGCTTGCCGGGCAACTGGCGGCTCTGGCCGGGTTGGAACAGGCGCTGCTGATCCTTTCGGGTCTGACCGTGGCCACGGCGGCGGTGGCCGTCCGGGTCTGGCCGGCGACCGATCCGGTGGAACGTGAACATGAACACCCCGAGCTGCCCGAGGGGCACCCGCATCTTCGCGAGGAGCCCGCAAGGGGGCCGCGGCACAGGCATGCCCATGCCTTTCACATCGACGACCTGCATCCCGATTGGACCGGCACGCGGCCGGTTTGATCCGGGGAACGGGCAAGACTTACAGGAATGACGCAATGACACATGAATCTGCATCTCCGATCGACGGTCAGGGCCTGCCCTCTCTGGAGGCGCGCCTGCACGAGGACCTGAAATTCCTCTGCTGGCCCGGCAAGAACTGGGTCCCCCCGCGTGAAAGCGTGACGGATGTGGTCATCATCGGCGGCGGCATGTGCGGCATGGTGGCCTGGATGGCGCTGAAGACCGGCGGCATCCACAACATCCGCATGCTGGACCGCAGCCCCGAGGGACTGGAAGGCCCCTGGCTGACCTATGCGCGCATGGAGACGCTGCGCTCTCCCAAGGAGCTGACCGGCCCTGCCTACGGACATGGCGCCCTGAGCTTTCAGGCCTGGTATCGCGCGCAGTTCGGCACCGAGAAGTGGGAAAACCTGGACAAGATCCCGCGCCCGATGTGGATGGACTACCTGAAATGGTACCGTTCGGTGCTGAATATCCCGACGGAAAACGGTGTCTCCGTCGATTTGGTCGAACCCGAGGGCGACTTGCTGCGGCTGCACCTCTCCGGCGCGGCAGAAGAGTCGATCCTGACCCGCAAGCTGATCTTTGCCACCGGGCGCGACGGCACCGGACAGCCCAACATTCCCGGCTTTGTCGGCGGGCTTGACCGGAAATACTGGGCGCATAGCGCCGACGAGATCGATTTTGACACGCTCAAGGACAAACGCGTGGCGGTTGTCGGGGTCGGCGCCTCTGCCGTGGACAATGCCGCCGAGGCGCTGGAGCATGGCGCCGCCGAGGTCCGCCACCTGATCCGCCGCAAGGAGATGCCGACAATCAACAAGATGATGGGCATCGGCAGCTTTGGCTTCACCGCCGGGTATGCCAGCCTGCCGGACGAATGGCGCTGGCGGTTCATGCAGTACTCCTTTGCCACCCAGACGCCGCCGCCGCATGGTTCGACCAACCGGGTCAGCCGTCACCCGAACGCCCATTTCCACTTTGGCAAGGCTGTGCAGTCGACGGTTGAAAAGGACGGGGCGGTGCAGGTCGGCTTTGCCGATGGCACCTCTTACGAGGCGGATTTCGTGATCCTGGGCACCGGCTTTACCATCGACCCGCTGTCGCGGACGGAATTCGGTGAGGCGGCAGGGAACATCCTGCTGTGGCAGGACGTCTATACCCCCCCGGCGGACGAACCCTCACGCGACCTGGGCCGGTTCCCCTATTTGAACGATGACTTCACCTTCCGCGAGAAGGTGCCGGGCACCGCGCCCTGGCTGTCGAATGTCTACTGCTTCAACTACGGCGCCTCCGCCAGTCTGGGCAAGGTCAGCGGCGATATTCCGGGGATATCCGAGGGGGCCGGCTGGCTGGCACGCGAAGTGGCGGCCAAGCTCTATGCCGAGGACGTGGCGGAACACTGGCAGGCGATGCTGGCCTACGACAAGCCGGAACTGGACGGCAGCGAATGGACGCCGACCGAACTGGCCTGTGATGACAAGAAAGGGAAAGTGGCCTGATGGCTTTGGATACGACCGCATTGAACAGCGCCGGCATCGGGGCAGGCACGGCAGTGCAGGCCGCTGTCGAGGGACGCGCCAACATCTTCGAGATGACGCAGGCCGCCGAAGAGGCGGTGCTGCGCCCGAAGGATGCCGGACCGTGGAGCCATGATCTGCGCGCAGCACTGGCCGCGCGGATCGCAAAACTCAACGATGAGGCCGAGCTTGCTGCGCGTTATGCGGCCGATGCGGGGAAATTCGCCGCCCTGGTCGACCCCACCGGGAACGGCACCGCGCAGGGCCTGGCCGAGGTTGTCGGCTTCATGGACAAGGTTGCCGCTGACACCCGCCGGGTCGCGGGTGCCGACATCTCAGCGCTGCAATCTGCGGGCGTGGCGGATGCCGATATCGTCCGACTGGCCGAGCTGAATGCCTTTCTCGCCTACCAGATTCGGGTCATTGCCGGGCTGCGCCTGATGAAGGGGATGTCCGCATGACCAAAGTGATCACGAAATTCACCCGCAACGTGCCGCACTGGCAGCCGCGCGTGAAGCCCGTCGACCTGCAGGAAGCCTCGGACGAGCAACTGGATGCGCTGAAGGTCACCCCGTCGAACACCAAGGTTTCAGAGTATGTCCTGACGCTGGCGCATGACGTTGAAAGCCTGAAGGTGCGCTCGCCGCTCTTCAACGCGATCATGTACGACAAAGGCGGGATGAGCCGGTCTGAACGGGAACTCGGGGCGTTGGGCGCCTCGATGGTCAATCACTGCATCTATTGCGCCGCCGTTCATGCCATGCGCCACGCCCAGATCGAGAAATCGACCGAGGTGACGGACAAGCTGTTCCGCGATGGGGCCAAGGCCGATCTGGGTACACGTGACCGGGCCATTTTTGACTTTGCCGTGGCGCTGTCGGACTGCCCCTCACAGGCCGGGCCGGAACACATGCAGGCGCTGAAGGAGGCCGGGCTGAACGAGGCCGAGGTGCTGGATCTGATCCTTTCTGCCTCGCTGTTCGGCTGGGCCAACAGGCTGATGCATGTGCTGGGCGATCCTGTGCGGCTCGAAGATGCCGGAAAATAATCCATGAATTCCCAGATAGCGGATGACATTCCGCTAAACCGGTGTAGTGTGGGATGAAAGACCGCAAGCGATGAAGGTGTGGATGTGAGCAAGAAAGTTGGATTGGCGGGCGCGGGTTCGATCGCCTTCGGAACGGCAGCGGTGCTGCACGAGGCAGGACATGATCCGATGCTGTGGTCGCCCTCGGGAGCTGGCACGGTCGATCTGGCCGCGGGCGCTCCGCTGATCGCGAGTGGCGCGGCCGAGACCTCGCTGACCCCGCGGATCGCCGACAGCGCCGAGACCTTGGCACGCGAGAATGAGGTATTGATCCTCGCCCTGCCCGGCTACGGCCACAAGACGGTGCTGGACGCGTTGGCCCCGCATATCGAACCGCGCCATCAGGTGATCATCTCCTCTCATGCCTCGCTGGGCGCGGTCTACCTGATGCAGCTTCTGGCCGAGCGTGGCGTGACCGTGCCGATCACCGCCTGGGGCACGACGATCTGCACCGGGCGGCGTCAATCGGGCACCGAGGTCAAGGTCAACACCGTGCGCAGCAAGGTGGACCTCTGCACTGTGCCCGAGGACCGCTCGGCCGAGGCGCTGGAGCTTTGCCAGGCGCTTTTTGGCGACCGGTTCCAGCCGCGCGCTGGCCTGCTGGCGATCTCGCTGTCGAACCTCAACCCGCAGAACCACATGGGGATTGCCCTTGGCAACATCACCCGGATGGAACGCGGCGAAACCTGGAGCCAGGGCCAGAACGTCACGCCGACCGTCGGCCGCCTGCTGGAAGAGCTAGATCTCGAACGGCTCGAGATCGCAAAGGCGCTGGGACTGGAGGTCAAGACGATCTTCGAGCATTTCCACCTGTCGTTTCACGTCCCCGTCGCCTCGATTTCCGAGATGAACCAGCAGATGCATGCACAGGGCAATGGCGGAACCGGACCGGCGACAGCCGACAGCCGCTACGTGACCGAGGACGTGCCCTACGGGCTGGTGCTGACCGCAGCGCTGGGACGGCTGACCGGACATCCCGCGCCGCTGCACGAGGCGGGCATCCGCATCTTCTCGGCCATGTACGGACGGGATTTCGAAGCTGAAAACGAGATCCTAAAGGCACTTGATCTGGACAGCTACAGCCTTGACGATCTGAAACAGGCGGCGAACACCGGCCTGCTACGGCAGCCCGAAAACACCGCCTGACTCCGGTAACGAGTAATCAAAAAAACCATCCGACCAACAAGGAGACCAACAATGACCAAACTGATCCTCAACCGCCGCCGCTTTCTGGGCACGGCCGCAGCGACCGGTGCTGCACTGGCTTCGCCGGCCTACCTGCGCCGCGCTTCCGCCCAGTCGGGCGGCGAGGTGAACATCTGGACCTACAACAACTTCGTACCCGACGCCTTCAAGGAGCAGTTCGAGGCCGAGACCGGGATCAAGGTCAACGTCCGCCTCGTGGATGACCAGGGCAAGCAGTTCAACCTGCTGGCCGCCGAACAGCCGAACCCGACCGTGGACATCATGACGGTCGCCGGGCACCGCTTTTTGCAGTTCATCGACAGCGAATTGCTGGCGCCCCTAGACACCGACCGCCTGTCCAACTGGAACAAGATCAACCCGACCTTCTCGGAATCGGACTGGTCGACGATCAACGGCAACAAGTGGGGCGCGCCGATCCTGTCGGGGATGGAGGTGCTGTCCTACAACACCGAATATGTCACCGAAGAAGAGGCTCTGACCTGGGACACGCTGTTCAGCGACAAGTACAAGGGCCAGACCGCCTATATCATCCAGGACATGATGTCGATCGTCATGCTGATGAAGGGATATGACGGCAACATGGTCGCCTATCTCGATGACCCGGAAAAGGCCGCCGCTATCGTCGAGGAGGCCAAGCAGTTCCTGATCGAGAAAAAGCCGCTGGTGCGCAAGTACTACGATGGCGGCGCCGAGTTCCAGCAGATGATGGTCAACCAGGACATCATGCTGGGCCATTCCTGGAACGGCCCTGCTGCGGCGCTGATCAATGACGGCTTCCCGCTGGCCATGACCATCCCGCGCGAAGGGTCCTACGGCTTTGTTTACACCTACAACATCGCCAACAACGCACCGAACGCGGACAACGCCTATACCTTCCTTGATGCCATCCTGTCGTCGCCCGAAATCGGCGCCGCAATGACCAAGGCGTCGGGCTTCATCTCGACCTACAAGGACGCGACGAACCATCTGACCGACCTTGAGAAGAAATCGACCTCCTTCCCGGATGAACAGCTGGCGAACCTGCAGTTCTTCCGCGCCGAGGCGAACGAGATGAAATACGGCCTGGTCGATCCGGCCGTCGAGGCCATCAAAGCCGCTTGATCCCCTGACGAAACCCGTTCCTGTCCCGTGCAAGTCGCGGGTCAGGAACCCTGATTTTCCGAAAGACGACCTCATGACCTATGACGCATCCGCGCAAAAGCAGGACGGGCGAGCTATGGCTAAAGAGACCTCGGAGAGGACATTCTGGGGCCGGCTGGCCTCTTGGGGGCCGTACCATGCGCTGATGCACCTGGCGACAGCCTCGCCGCGCCGCCAGTTCCTGATCCTTGCCGCTTTCCCGATCCTCTGGATCCTGACCCAGCACCTTGGCCCGATGCTGCAGATGCTGCGGGTGTCGCTGACTGATGCCTACCCGGTCGCGCCCGGGGTGGAGCAGCATTTCACGCTGGAAAACTACGCCCGTTTCTTCGGTGACAGCATCTTCTGGCAGCCGTTTTTCCGCACGCTGATCTTTGCCGGCGTCTTTACCTTCTGCACGCTCGTCCTGACCTATCCGGTGGCCTATTTCCTGGCCCGGCACGTCAGCCGCAAGAACCAGATGCTGTTCCTTCTGCTGCTCTTGATCCCCTTCTGGGTCGGTGAAATCGTGCGCACCTATGCCATCATGATCCTGCTGGGAAATACCGGCGCCGTGAACCTGGCGCTGAAGACGCTCGGCCTGATCGACCGGCCGATCCCCTTCATGTACACGAGCTTTTCGATGGGAGTGGGCATCGTCTACCTGACCGCACTCTACATGCTGCTGCCGCTCTATTCGGCGCTGGAGAAACTTCCGAAAAGCATGAACGAAGCCGCTGCCGACCTGGGCGCGGGCGCCTGGACACGGTTCCGCCGCGTGTCGCTGCCGCTGACGATCGAGGGCATTTCCTCGGGCTGCACACTGGTCTTCCTGATCTCGACCGGCTTTTACGCCACCCCGGTTCTGCTGGGCGGGCCGTCGACCACGGTCTTTGCCGAAACCATCGCGGGCTTCTTCCACGTTGCCGGGGATGAATGGCCGACCGGGGCCGCCTTCGCCACGATCATGTTCATGGCCGCCCTGATCATCACCACGGTGTTCCAGAAACTGATGAACAGCCTGCGCAAGGGAGACAAGAAATGAACAACCGTGTCGAACTGTTTCGCGGCAACCGCATCTTCCTGAGCTGTGTCTACTGGGCCTTCGTGCTCTATGTCTTTGTGCCGCTGATCCTGATGGTGCTCATGGGGTTCAAGGACTCCAAGTTCATCGGCTTCCCGATCCGGTCCTGGACCCTGGACTGGTACACCGGTGTCTTCTCGGACGCCCAGGTCCTGTCGACCTTCGGCTATTCGGTCGCCATTGCGGTTCTGTCGACGCTGATTTCCGTCGTGGTGGGCACATGGATCGCCGTGCTCCTGGAAGGACGCAAGTTTGTGGGCCGTGGCGTGACCTTCGGCCTGACGGTGCTGCCCGCGCTGGTGCCGGGCATCATCTCGGCCATCGCCTTCCGCATCTATGCCCGCTATCTGGGGATCGAGCCCGGCATGGGCGCGATCATCTGGGCGCACGCGGTGCACAATGTGCCCTTCGTGGTGCTGGTGGTCATGGCGCGCCTGTCCACCCTGCCCAAGAGCCAGATCGAAGCCGCCCGCGATCTGGGCGCGGATCCCTTCATCGCGTTTGCCCGGATCACGTTGCCCTATCTCGTACCCGCCATCCTAGGCGCCTCGATCTTCTGCCTGCTGTTGTCGTTCGACGACTTCGTGCGCTCTTTCTTCCTGGGCGGCTACGAACCGACGCTGCCGGTGCTGATCTTTGCCAAGCTGAAATCGGGCATGAGCCCGGAAATCAACGCCATCGCGACCGTCGCGCTGCTTTTGACCGCCGTGATCGGCGTCTGGGCAGAGCGTTTCACGCGCCGCATGAACAAGGAATCCTGATCCATGACCGACCAGACACCTCTTGTGCGCATCGAGGGCCTGTCCAAGCATTTTGGAGAGACCGTCGCGCTGGACAACCTGACGCTGGACATCGCGCGGGGCGAGTTCGTGACCTTCCTCGGCCCCTCGGGGTGCGGTAAATCCACGACGCTCCGGATCCTGGGCGGCTTCGAACGCCCGACAACGGGCCGCGTTATCCTCGACGGTGAGGATGTGACCAACCAGGCACCCGAGAAACGCCATGTGAACATGGTGTTTCAGGACTATGCCCTGTTCCCGCACATGACAGTGGCCAAGAACATTTCCTTCGGGCTCGAACTCAAGGGAATGGGCAAGTCCGAGATCAAGCGGCGTTCGGACGAGATCATGTCCTTTCTCGAACTCGAGTCCTATGCCGACCGTTACCCGGTGCAACTGTCCGGCGGCCAGCGGCAGCGCGTGGCGCTGGCCCGGGCGCTGGCGCCCGACCCCTCGCTCTTGCTGCTGGACGAGCCGCTGGGGGCGCTGGACGCGAAACTGCGCGGCCAGGTGCAACAGGAACTGAAGTCGATCCAGCGCCGCACCAACAAGACTTTCTTCTTCGTGACTCACGACCAGGAAGAAGCATTGACCATGTCGGACCGCATCGTTGTCATGAACAAGGGCCGGGTCGAACAGGACGGCACGCCGGAAGAACTCTACTTCCGCCCGGCCAGCCGCTTTGTGGCAGAGTTCATCGGCGAGACGAACCTGTTGTCCGGCTGGATGCGCGGCACCGAAGGCGACAAGGTTGTCATGGACTGGGAAGGCACGACGCTCAAGGGCACCGCACCCGGCGGCGTCCCGACCGAGGGCAAGCCGATCACCGCTTCGGTCCGGCTTGAGAAACTGGGGTTCCATGCCGATCGCCCGCAGACCGCGAACGCGGTGCAGGGGCGCGTCGTCGGCAAGACGTTCCTCGGGTCCCGCATGGCGATGCAGATTGCCGTGGGAGACAAGGGAGACGCCCTGTTGAAGGCATATGTGGATGCCGAGATCGGCCAGTCGGTCGGCAGCGATCCGATCTGGATCGGTTGGGAGGCAGACAGCATGGCGGTGCTGAACGATTGATCTTGCACGGACAGGCCATCACACCCAGAGATCTCGGTCGGGGCCCTGTTGCACAAAGGCCAAAGTGCGTGCCATCGTCTGTGCCCGGCGTGGTAGGGGATATGTAAAAGCCCTGCCCCCGAGCCAAAGGACGGGGATCTGGCCGTCCGAAAACGCGGCCCTGGGGAAGCGCGGTTCCCCGACCATCCGGCTCGATCCGGACAAGGTCGGGGCACCGCACCTTCCCGCCCTCAAGGCCGACCGCCACACGGTCATCCCCCGGTTCTTCCGGGGCTTGGCCGTGGAGTTCTCGCTGCCCTCTTCAGTTTCCCTGCGAGCGGTCATGCCGCCGTTGCCCATGTTGGGGCATTCGGTGTCGCAGGACCAGGGCCACTCAATGGCAATCGGCTGCGCCTTTTCGATAGTTTCGAAGATGTAGAGGTTCAACCTTTCGTACCGGACCGTCCGAGCGCACCACCTAGGCGTTCTGTTGCGGCTTCCCGGGCTGGATGTGGGTCACCCATTCCATCAAGGTGCCACCGATGTATTCGGGGCCGATGTCCACGCGGATCGTCTTGGGCTTGCCGCGCCATTCGATGATGTTTCCAGGCTGCGGATGACGCGTTCCGCGGGCAATGAGAAATCTGCCTCAATGCCCAGACCGTCCCTGTTGAAGGCGTCCAGCACGTTCAGCAGCCGGAAGGCATGTCCGTCAGTCAGCCGATCGGCCATGAAGTCCATCGACCAGGTTTATTCCGCCTGCATGCGCGGGTCCGCAAACATGGCCTTCAATCGCCTGTTCTTATCCTCCGGGCTCGTCATCTGGCTGATCATCGACGCGGCCACGCCGCCATACGTCGCGGGCATTTGCAAAACGATGCCATGCTCACGGCAAAGCTCGGCAACCGGAACGCCGCCCCGGCTTGGCGCAGGATCGCAAGGATCCGTGGTTCGCCAAATCTCGTCATCTTCATCAGAATCTCCTCAGGTTTCTTGCTGAGAAAATCCTACGTCCGCATCCCCTTGGATTTGCGAAGGATTCCCCATGCCAAATCGAACTCAGCGGGACATCCGGACGGTTGCGCCGAAGAACCGAGTGCGATCTGGATTGCATGGTGTCTGTCCCATCCTCCGCTTTTGCAGCCCCCACAGCGGCGGGTCAGCCTTCCTGACAGGTAGGCGACAGCTTGGCCCCCTAAAAGGCGCCTCGAATGGCGCGGTGGGGAGCCGCGGGCTTTGAGGAGGAGTCACATGCAAATCACTGGACTGTTGCACGGGTCGCGACTTTTGAAACACGTGGATTTCCCATGCTCGGAGGTGCTGGGACCAGGTGCGAGCGAGGATGAAATCCAGGCGTTTCTGGACAAGCACGGGCTGGTGTTCGTGAAACCGATCTTCAAGGGCGCCATCGGCAAGAAAGGCAAGGCCGGCCTTGTCGGCATGGTGCGTGATCTGAAATCGGCCTTGGCCGAGAAGGAGCGGCTCTATTTCGCCGAGCATAAGCACGGCAACGTCACCGCCAAGGCCAATGGCGTGACCTTCGAGGCCGGTGTGCCCGCCGAGCACGAGGTCTATTTCTCGATCACCGACGACAGCCAGTTTCGCGCGCCGACCATGACGCTCACCCATCGCGGCGGGGTCGATATCGAGGAACTGGGCAAGGACGAAATCGTCACGGTGCCTTTCGACGCGCTGACCGGGCTCAAGGCTTTTGTCGTCGCCAATGCGCTGACCGATATCGGCGCGCCGAAGGAGATCATCTCGCCGCTGGTGCAGCAACTGCCCAAGCTTTGGGAATTGATGCACCACTACGGCATGACCACGCTGGAACTGAACCCGATCCGGATGCGCCCCGGAAAGAACGGTCGCCTGATGCCCGTCGCCTGCGATTTCAAATGCGGCTTTGACCGCGACGACCCGCGCGTGGCGCGGCTCGGCCTGCCCGATCAGCTGTTCGCCTCGGACATTTCGCCCTTTGAACAAGAGGTCAACCAGCTGCGCACCCACCAGGGGCAGTCGGATGTCTTCGTGATCAACGAAAAGGGCACCATTCTTGCGCCCACCTTTGGCGGCGGAGCCAACAGCCTGGTGACCGAAGTGCTGGGCGATGCGGCGATCATTTCATCAGACTTTGGCGGCAACCCGCCGTATGAAAAGATGAAATCCGTCGCCTCGATCTGCTACAAGCATTTCCTTGCCCAGACCAACGTCCTGTTCATCATCGGCGGCAAGTCGAACAACACCGACATTCTCGAAACCCTCCGGGGCATGGGCGACGCGCTGCGCGAGCATTTCGCGACGCGCGGGCCGGTTCCGCTTTATGTCGTGGTGGGGCGCGGCGGGCCAAACCTCGTGCGCGGCTTTGGCAACCTGGCCGATACGCTCGACAGCCTTGGCCTGCCCTACCGGTTCTTCGGCTTCGACAGCGCGATTTCGGAAGTGGTGAACTATGCCAAGGACGTCGATTTGTGGATGCGCGATGGCGGACGCGAAGAGATCGCGCGCCACCTTGGCATTTCGGCTGCGGCCTGAGGGGGAGGAAAGACAATGAACAAGCAGAGAATTCAGGGCTTTCCCTATTATCTCGGCATCAACGCGCTGAGCGACATGGCCACGCGCGAAGATCGCGTTTGCGTGCTCAATATCATGGGCGGCGAATCCCGTCAGGTGACGCCGACGAGCCACGCCTTTTCCGGCGGCAACGTGGTGTTCGGCACCGCCCCCGGCAAGGCGGGCAGTGTGCTGAAGACGCCCGCAGGCGACATACCGGTCTACAACAACGTGCGTGAGGGGCTGGACGCCGGGCATGATTTCAATGTCGGCGTTGTCTACCTGCCACCCTCAGGGGTGCGCGACGGCGTGGCCGAACTGATCCGCGTGAACAGCGGCCTCGAAAAGATCGTCATCATCACCGAGAAGATCGCGGTGCATGACGCCCGCGAAATCCGCGCCATGGCGCAGGCCAACAACATCGACATCGTCGGCGGCAACTGCCTTGGCGTGGCCGACAGCTGGAACCGGGTGCGGATCGGCGGCGCGCTTGGTGGCGACCACCCGGACGAGTCGCTGCTCAAGGGATCGGTGTCGATCTTTTCCAACTCCGGCGGCTTCACAACCACCATCGCGCAGTATCTCGCGACTGAGGGCTGGGGCACGACGACGCTGATCTCGTCAGGCAAGGACGTTTACATCCATTACGCGGCCCGCGATTTCGCCCATGCGTTGAAGAACGACGACCGCACCAAGGCGGCGGTTCTTTATGTCGAGCCGGGTGGCTACTACGAGCACGACATTGATTTTGGCAAGCCGACCGTCGCCTGCGTGGTCGGACGCTGGAAATCGAAACTGACGCGTGCGGTCGGACATGCCGGGGCGATGGCCGGCACCGGCGACAAGGCCGAAGACAAGGAAAACTGGTTTATCGAGGCCTTCGGCACAGAAGGCGTCTACACGCCCGACAACCCGGTGGTGTCGAAAAAGGGCGCCGTGGTAAACAACATCTCCGACATTCCGGCGGCCCTGACGGCGGTGATGGAGCTGAACGGCGAAACGCCCGATTTTCCGTCGACCGGCAGTCTGGCGCTAAAACCGTGGATGGCCAATGATCGCGGTCTGAACCTGCCCGAGGAACTGGCGCTGAAGCCTGTGAAGCCCTCGGCTCCCTATGACGAGCAGGTCGAGGCACTGAAGGAGCATATCGGCGCAATGGTCGCTCGCCAGACGATGAAGGACAAATCCGGCGCCTCGGTGATGGACCCGAAAAGCCAGGTGACGAGCGTGCACGGGCATTCCGTTCTCGATCTCGCGCTGGAGCCGCTGGAGGCCAATTTCGCGCTGCCGCTGGTGCATGAAATCGCCAACGAGAATGGCCGCGCGCTGCTGGACGTGGCCGTCGCGGCAGAGGTCAACCTGGTGGGCGATCCGATCCTGGTGGCGGCGGATGCCGCCCGCGAGGCTGGAAACGCGCCGAATGCCGTCATGGCCACGGCTGCGGCGATCGTCGGGCCGAACCGGCTGGAACGCGCGCTGAACTGCACGGACATGCTGATCGAGCTTTTCGCCCATTCCGGGCTGCAGGACGGCAGTGACGAGGATTTCGACACCTCCGGCATCACGCTGGACGAACAGTCTCGTGCGCTCTTTCTGGCCGGCCCCGAGGACAAGGACGACCCACGTCCCGAGGCGATGCTGAAGGCGGTCGCGGCACGGGGCGGCAAGTCGGTCTTCCTGAAATTCCTCGGCGGTCTCGACGCGAGGCTCAACCGCGATGCGATCTTGGCGGCGATTGCGCTGACCATTTCCTGGGGGCCGCTGATGCGCAAGCGGATCACCAAGCTGACGGCGCATACCCTGCCGTGGTACCTGCGGCTCTACGGTGTGATGGTCGGCGCGACGATCCCCGGGACGCATCACCAGTCCGGATCGCTCTGCGGCATCCCCCGTGAAGAGCGGTTCTCGGAATGGACCATGGCCGATCTCTGCTACCTGGCGATGACCGGCAAGAAACCGACGCCCGAGGAATCCCTGCCGCTGCAGATCCTCGTCGGGCTTCTGATCTCCAACGGTCCCGGCTCGATCTCGGCCCAGGGCGCCAAGGGGGCGGTGGCCGCAGACGGCCCGCAAACGCCCGATCGCGTGCAGATCAACAAGGCGATGCTCGGGTTTCTCAGCCATTGCGGCTACAGCCACGGCGGCAACGGCTTTGAAGGCATGGCCTTCCTGCTGCAAGAGTTCGAGGGCAAGGGGCTGACGGATCCGACTGATCCGAACCACGGCATCGACCTGAAACAGATGGCCCGCGACTTTGCCAAGGACTACAAGCGTGCCAAGGCCGAGGCCAAGGAGCTTGGATCCGAGGTGCGCGCGCTGCCTGGCGTCCATCACCCGATCTTCAAGGGCAAGCCGGTCAACCATGACCCGCGCGAACGCTTCATTGCCGGGTTCATGAAAGAGCGGGGCGACTACAATATCTTCCACGCCTTCTACCGTGAGCTGGTGCAGGCGCTCTACGATACCGGCGCGTCGCGCTATGTGTTCTGCGTCAATGTCGACGCGGTCATCGCCGCCTTGCTGTTGTCGCTCTTGTGGAAGGACTACCAGTCCGGCGCGCTGAAAAAGCACGATCTGGAGAACGCCGCCTTTACGGTGTTCCTCTATGGCCGGATGATCGGCTCTGCTGCGGAAATCGACGACCACCTGAACCGGGGGCGGAACATGGACACCCGGACGCCGGCCTCGGCCTGTGGGCACGTGGTCTGATGGAGGGCGTGGACACCCCGCCGGCCGGCAGCCCCGCGATCCGCACGATCGCCATGCCGGCAGACACCAACCCGGCGGGCGACATCTTTGGTGGCTGGCTCATGTCACAGATGGACCTGGCGGCGGGCAACCTTGCCGCACTCACCGCGCGCGGCCGGGCCGCAACGGTCGCGGTCGATGGAATGAAGTTCCATCGACCGGTGAGGGTCGGCGATGAGGTGTCCCTCTATGCCGAGATCACGCGCCTCGGGCGGACCTCGATGAATATCCACGTGACAGCCTGGCGACGAAGTCGCGCCAGCGAGGACAGCGAGAAGGTTACCTGCGCCACCTTCGCCTTCGTCGCGCTGGACACGGACGGTCGGCCAAGGCCGGTGGCCGAGAACTAGGGGAACAACGCAGGCAATTCGAAAGGTCCCGAATTGCCTGCGGGGTGCTTTGGCGTATGGCAGCTACGCGGGACGAAGGGGACACTACTCAAACCATCGTCTCGTATTTCAAGGTGCTTTCAAGAACGCAGTCGCTGTCGCATCCGAGCGCTCAAGATCATCATCGATATGTAGCCAAGGAAGGCATTCGCCCTCGTGTGCATGGACTTCGGGTGAGAGGCTTCCCGCTTGATCAATAACGCCCAGTGAAATGAAAACCTGATTTGGCAGATAGTCGTAAATGCCTGCCAGAGACGAACCGCAGCTGTCGCAAAAAGTCCGTAAAATGCCTGGGTTTATACTGACGCTTTTCCCCTGTTCGGTTTGAACACAACCGCGTTCACATCAAATGCTGCGAAGGCCGCAACGGGTCCACCCGTTGCACGGCGACAATCGTCGCAATGGCAGTAAGCCACGGCTTGCGGTTTTGATGAACTACGGAAAGTTATCGCGCCACAGTAACATCTACCAGTGATCGTATCAGGGTAAGAGTTCACCAATGCGACAGCATTCCCCGCACTACCTGACATGTCAACTTGGGGCCCGAAGTCGTCATCTGACGGTTACCGTCGGCTTTGGCGATCTGCTGGCAGCAGGGGTTCTTCCGTTTCCGCCAACCCCCAGACCGGTCGTCGTGATCATTTCGGCCGCGCCTCGGTGCCGCCGGTTTCATTCGGGAAGGTCGACCGCCAGAGCGCGACGAAATCCCGCCGCTTGTGTTGGTCGAGGCCCACCAAAAGGGACGGCGTGAGGGCAATGGGCCGAAAGCTTGTTTCCGGCGTCTCCGGCAGGCGCAGGGCGGCAGGTGCCCGGTCGTCGGTTCTCACGATCAGGTGTGCCGCCTCCAGGGCCGACCGACCGGTCTCGGACAGCATGAAATCCAGGAACGCCCCGGCCAGCTCCGGCTCTGCGGCCTGCCGGGGGATCAACGCGGCGCGGGACAGGACCAGCGTGTAGTCGTCGGGCGCCACGGCGGCAATGTCCGGGTTTTCCTCGGCCCGGGCCAGCGCATAGGAGCCGAGGACGTTATAGGCGATCAGGTAGGTGCCGTCGGCCACGCCGTCGATGATCTCGGACGAGCAACAGGTGGCAACCGCGCCGCTGCGCCCGAAGGCTTCGATCAGGCTGCCGAAGGTCGTGGCCTGTTGCGCGTCGGCAAAGGCAAAAAGATACCCCAGCCCCGAGGCCTCGATATCATAGGTGGCGACCCGCCCGCGAAACCGGCTGTCCTCGGGGCGCAGCAGGTCGATCAGGTCGAACCGCGAGCGCGGCACCTCTGCGTCGTCGATCAGGCGCCTGTTATAGACGATCACCGCGAGTTCGCGGGTGATGCCGAAGACCTCGTCACGCCAGTTGGCGACCTGCGGCAGGGAGGCGGTTCCGGTCGACCGATGCGCCCTGGCGCAGCCGTCATTGGCGAGCTTGACCTGAAGATCGACGGCGGAGCTGATCACCATGTCGGCGGCCTGCCCGCCCCTTTTGCAATCCGTCAGGGTCACCTCGAACAGATCGTTCGAGCCCCATTGCTCGTAGTCGATGCCAAGCCCGCCCGGGCGGGACGCAAACAGTTGCAGCACCGTTTCGAACCGGGCGATATCGGTGGTGCCGCGCACCAGCAGACGACGCCCGGCATCGGCGGGGCCATAGGATTTCAAGGCTTCGGGGACGGGCTGGGCCGCCGCTGCGCCAGCCAGAAGCATCGCAATCACAAGGGCAATCCGTTTCATGGCTCCGCCTCCCTGACTTTCGGCAGCTCCAGGAAGACCTCGAAGCGATCGTCGGCGGGGCGCCGGATCGTCATCCGACCGCCATGCGCCTGGGCCACCGCGCTGACGATGGACAGCCCAAGCCCGGCACTGGTCGAGGACACGCCGGAGCGTTTCGCAAAGCGTTTGCCCGCATCTGCCCACAAACCTTCCGCCATTCCGTCGCCCCTATCACGCACACCGATGTTGAGCGCCGCGCCGTCGTCGCGCACGAAGACGGTGATCGGCGGCTTGCCATAGGCGGTCGCGTTGTTGATCAGGTTCTTGCAGGCCTCGACCAGCGATAATGCGTCGCCGTCACAGACCATCGGCGCCTCGGGCAGATCGATCCGCACGACCCGTTCGGACCCCGACAGGGTCTGATCGAACTGGTCCACGGCGTCACTGGCCACCACCCGCAGATCCACCGGCGCCAAGTCGACGCTGTCGGCGCGGTGAATGATCATCGCGTGGTTCAGAAGCTGGTCGGTCAGCCGGCTCAGGTTGCGCGACCGTTCGTGGATTTTTTCGACGATACGCAGCTGGTCTTCGGCATCGGTGGCCTCTCGCGCCAGCTCGGCCTGCGCCCGGAGCGCCGCAATCGGCGTACGCAGCTGGTGCGAGGCGTCGGCGATCAGCGTGCGCATGACCCGCAACTGGCGGTCGATCCGTCCGATGAAGCGGTTCAAAGCCGCGACCAGGCTGGCAATCTCCTGCGGCACCTCGACGTCGACCGGTGTCAGGTCGCGACTGGAACGCAGCGCGAAATCGCGCTCGATCCGGTGCAGCGGACGCAGGGCGGAGTTCACCGCCAGAACCGCAAGCCCGGAAATTACCAGCCCGACCACAGCCACCGCCAACAGCGCATTTCGCGTGATCTGCTGCGTCAGTTCGCGGCGCGCTTCGGTGGTCTGACCGACGACGACGTCCACCGCACCCAGGAAAGAGCGCTCGGCAATCTGCCGTCTGACATGCACGTACCGCGCCGGTTCCCCGGCAAAGCTGCCGCTGAAAAACCGGCCGTCGCCCTCGGGAAGCGCCACCGTGTCATAGCCGGTGACCAGCCGCCCCCGGTCATCGAACACGGCATAGACCACACGGTCCCTTGGGGCCAGCGACAGCAGCTCGAAGGCCGAGACCGGGATATCGACGATCACCTCGCCGTCCCGCAGCCCCAGCGATCCGGCGATCTGGTTGGCCGCTCCGACCAGCAGCCTGTCATAGGATTGCTGCGCCGCGCTGCGGCCATAGGCATAGGCCGCCAGCGACACCGCCACGCCGCCAATGGCGAGCACCAGGGCCAGCGCCACGCCGAGCCGGAAACTCAGAGACCCGGTCAGCCGTGCTCCGGCCCGCGCCCTAGTCTTCATCGACCATCTGATAGCCAAGCCCACGCAACGTCTTGATGGTGATCTGGCTGTTGCAGAGCTTCTTGCGCAACCGGCCGACATAAAGTTCGACAGCGTTCGGGCTGACCTCTTCATCGTTGAAGGAATACAGTCGGTCGAGTAGCTTGTCCTTCGGCACCACCCGTTCGCGGTTGGCAAGCAGGATTTCCAGCACGTTGATCTCGCGCCGGGCCAGCGACACCGGGCGGCCCTTGACCTCGACCGTCAGGCCGGCGGGGTCGAAAGTGATGTCACCGAACTCGATGACGCCTGAGCGATCCACGTCCTGCCGACGCAGCATCGCCCGTACACGGGCGTGCAATTCGCGCAGATCGAATGGCTTGATCAGGTAGTCATCCGCCCCCTTGTCGAGCGCCGCGACGCGGTCCTCGATGTCGGAACGTGCGGTCAGCATCAGCACCGGTGTTGATTTGCCGCGATTGCGCAGGCTTGCGAGAACCTCTGTGCCCAACCCGTCGGGCAGGCCGATATCAAGGATGATGACGTCGTAATCCTGCACTGCAAGCGCGCCTCCGGCCTCGTCGACCGAACCCACATGGTCCACGGCATCGCCGCGATGCCCGAAGCTTGCGACAATGGCGTCCGCGACATCCGCAGTATCTTCGACCAGAAGCAGACGCATATCCGCTGACGTTCCTCCCTGCGCCAGCATCCGTCAGTTTCGAAAGAAAAGCCAGTAGCTGCAATGCCGCCCGCATCCGCGCAACCGGTCTGGCAGGTTCGCGACAGTTTCAGAACGTCGTGGGGGGGGCAGGTCACCCGATCAGGGCGCATCGGGTCAGGTCATCATGGCAGGGGTGGTCACAAAACGCTGTCCGAGGCACAGGAACACATCGAATTCGCTCCGGGCGGAAAACAGGCCAAAAAATGAGGCCGCATCATATGCCTGCAGAAACTTTGGCGATCCCTGAAGGACTCGAACCCTCAACCTGCTGATTAGAAGTCAGCTGCTCTATCCAGTTGAGCTAAGGGACCGCTGCGCCCGGTTTTGCAGACTTTCCCCGGGCAGGGCAAGTATTCACAATGATCGGCACATGAAAACGCTCAACGGGTCCAGCTGATAGCCGCCGAATGGCGGGCACGGCTCAAACCCCTGTGACAGGTAGAGCGCGCGTGCCGCCGCGAACTCAGGGGCTGTTCCGGTTTCAAGGCAGGCGCCGCCGGCCCCGGCTTCGCGGGCCATGTCCATCATTCCCGACAGCAGCAGATGTCCCAACCCGCGACTGCGGGCCGTCGCAGCCACATGCATGCTCTTGAGCTCAACGACCGGGCCGCAGCCTGCAAGAGACGCGGGCGCCGCGCCCTCGACCACGGTTTTGAGCGCGCCAACCGCCAGGGCGGTTCCGTCCTCTTCGAACAGGGCAAAGACCTTGGCGCCTTCGGCCTGCAGATCCTCACCCGTCATGACGTGACAGCTTTCTTCGGGGCTTTGCGCACGCATCAACGCATGATGGGCCGCCAGGAGAGCCTCGACCTGCGCAGAGGGGCCGGCAACTTCGGCGAGTTTCGGGGACGTCAGGCGGGACAAAGGAACCTCGGGCTGTGTCGGGACAATCGGAACCGGCCTGGCGCGGAATGACAGCTGGACGCGGTTTCGCGGCAGCCTAGGCGCAGGCATCGCAGAGCGCAAAGCGAAAGCCAATCCACCGCGCGGACCCGGTTGATCGCCCGTTGGGTCCTTACCTGTCAGGCTTTGCCGGAACGGGATCGGAGATCGCCACCGTACCGCTTGATGCCGCCGAGGCCCTGACCGGTGATCATGACTTTGCCTCAGGCACCGTGACGGGCGCCTTTGTCCCGCCCTCCGATCCGCAGCCAGAGAGCGCGGTCAACGCGCCAGAACTTGCGACGGAAGTGTCCTGAGCCGCGAAAGGCCTGCCCAAACTGTGCTTCAGGCCACCTCGGCCACAGCGCGCTCTGCCATGCGCATGACGGCCTCGCGCGTCGACGCGACGGCGATGAACCGCGCGTTATGGCAAAACTTGGCACCCGAAACGCCGCTGGCCGCTTCAAGCGCCGCGTCGGTCAGACCGGCCCAGGCCTCTGGCAGGTCGGCGCGGCTCTCAAAGGTGTCGCCGCTTTTCCGGATGGTGGTCAGCGCCCAGTCGCTGTCGCGCGGATGGACGACGAACAGCAAATGATCCGCGCCGGATTTCTCGACTGCCGCGCGGAAGGGCATCCCCATTGGCAGTTCCAGAATGTGCGAGGCCCCCGCCTTTTCGATGGCGGCAAGGACGATGGCCTCGGCCCGGCGCTTTGCGGCCTTGCCCCGGACCGCTGCCTCGACAAAAGCCCGCGCGACCTCGAGCGCCCGCAGGAATGCCCGGTCGTCCAGGTCCGCGCCTCGCTCGTCGAAGGTGGGCTTCAGGGTTTCCAGCAGCACAGGAAGGGTCATCCCCGCCAGAGGCCCCGCCACCGAAGGTTCCAGCGCCCCGTTGTCCATCAGGTCGATCGGCAGGACAAAGCCCTGGTCGAACGCGCGGTGAATGCTCTCGACATCCGCTTCGGGCACATCAAGCGCTCGCAGATAGTCGTGACCGAAATGACACCAGATAAGCCCGAAAGAGCTGTAGGGCTGGCCGTCGTCGCGCAGCGGATTCGGTCTCTGGTGATGGTCGAAGACGCCTGCTGCCGGATCATAGGCCCGCCCCACATCATAAACGACCCTGTCCGAACCCGGCGAAATCCACTTCGGGTCTCGCGACCGGACCAGCTTTGCGTCCGGAAAGAGCCGGGTCAGAATCACCGAGGACAAAAGCTCATCCGCGTGGAAACCGCCGGAGTGGGTGACAAGATGCGTGATGCTCAATTCCAAGGCCTCCGGTCGGGCGTGAAACAAAAGGAGCGACCGTTCGGGCCGCCCGCTGCGTTGTCATCTTGCCATTCAGGATGATTGTACCCGGAGGGACGCAGCATCCGACATATCACGTCCTCAGGCACGCCCGTTGTTCAGCTTCAATGGGTCCAGGCAGATCGCCGGTCCACAGCGAAGTTCTCGGCATAGCCGCGCGGACGAATGTTGGGCTTGCGCTTTTTCGGCTCGAACACCTGGGCATCGATGCCGTGTTCCCGGGCATAAGCCACCGCCGCGTCCTTGCTCTCAAAGCGCAGGCGCACCTGGGACTGCGTGTCCTGGGACGAGGTCCAGCCCATCAACGGATCAACCGACCGGGGAGACTCCGGCGCAAAGTCGAGAATCCAGGTCTTGGTCTTGGCCTGCCCCGAGGACATGGCTGTCTTGGCCGGCTGATAAATGCGTGCCCGCATGGCGCACCTCCTGTCATTCGCCATCTTTCTGCGTGATATGCGGTGATGACACAAGGTCTGCAAGCGCGCCCTTTGTCACATTTTTCCGGGAAGGGACAAGCAGGCAATGACCAGGACAGGGACGCGGGGAGCGAGGGATGGGCGAATGCGGGCCCGCCCGGATCAAAAGCTCTGCTTGCCTTGCGAAAAGATATATTTCGGTCGCGCATTAACGCAATATCTATCTTTCCCCCTTGCGCAGCGCGACGCTCCGCCGGGGTCAGGCCAGCAGCCAGTCAACCAGTTCTTCAAGGTTGTAGGATACCATCAGATTGTCCTGATCCTCGAAATTGTAGCCACTTGCGGTGCCCTGGAACATCCGCAGGGTTCCAAAACCGGTCTCGCTGTCCACCAAATAGCCGCGCCGGACGCCGGACCTGGCGGGAAACCGGGGGATGATGAAGGCGTGGGAGCGAAATTCCGACGCCGTATAGAAAGAGAAGTCATGACCGCGGAAGTCCCATAGCGTCGGAAGGCCGGGACCGAACCGAGGATCCTCGACAAGACATCTCATCGCCTCGGCCACTTCTTCGTGGCGCATGTAGCCCGTCGGCTGACCGCGCAAAAGCCTGCGGCCATCGCCGAACCGCCAGACCATCAGGATCACCGATCCTTCGGCCCCGGCAACTTCGACCGTGGCCTCTGTTCTGCAGTCAGGCAACCTACCCATTCTCGGTTCCCCTTATTGCGCCCCCCTCTCCTTGGAGGGGAGCCTCCCATTCTCCAAAGGTTATCCAACTCCCGCCAGGGTTGAAAGATCTTCCTCTGTCGCCGCGCACCTTACCCGGCGTCGACAGGTGTTTTCGCAGCCTGCCCGCAAACGCATAACCGCATGAAAGAGGTTTTCTCCAGAACCGAGTGCATTTGTCCGGCGCGCCAGCCCATCCTCAGGGCCACTTGGTCAGGCCTGCAGGGCGCAGGCTTTTCCACGGCAATCCGGCGCCCGTTTCTCCACCGGACGCGGGCCTCCCCTTGTCGGGCCCTCCTTGGCGCGACATATTCCGCAGGGAACGGAGCCTCCCCATGCACAACAATTCCCCCGAACAGATGCCCGCGCTGCTGCATGCGCCAGCCCCAGATGTCCGAGAGCGTGAAAAGCTCGAAGGGGGCAAGCGGTTCGTCATGCAGACCGATTTCGCCCCGGCCGGCGACCAGCCCACCGCGATCGCCGAACTCACAGGTGGCGTGAACGCGGGTGAGCGTGACCAGGTCCTGCTGGGTGCCACCGGCACGGGCAAGACCTTCACGATGGCCAAGGTGATCGAGGAAACCCAGCGCCCCGCAATTATCCTTGCCCCCAACAAGACGCTGGCCGCGCAGCTTTACGGCGAATTCAAGGGCTTCTTCCCCGACAATGCCGTGGAATACTTCGTCAGCTACTACGACTATTACCAGCCAGAGGCCTATGTCGCCCGCAGCGACACCTATATCGAGAAGGAAAGCCAGATCAACGAACAGATCGACCGGATGCGCCACTCGGCCACCCGGGCGCTGTTGGAACGTGATGACGTGATTATCGTGGCCTCGGTTTCCTGTATCTACGGCATCGGCTCGGTCGAAACCTATGGCGCGATGACCCAGGACCTGCATACGGGCCGCGAATACGAGATGCGGAAAGTGATGGCCGACCTCATTGCCCAGCAGTACCGACGCAACGATCAGGCGTTCCAGCGCGGGTCCTTCCGCGTGCGGGGCGATTCCCTGGAAATCTGGCCCGCGCACCTTGAAGATCGGGCCTGGAAACTGTCCTTTTTCGGAGAAGAGCTGGAAAACATCACCGAGTTTGACCCGCTGACCGGCACAAAGACCGACACATTCGACCGTATCCGCATCTACGCCAACAGCCACTACGTCACGCCGCGCCCGACGATGAACCAGGCCATCATCGGCATCAAGAAAGAGCTGCGCCAGCGGCTCGATCAACTGGTGGGCGAAGGCAAGCTGCTGGAAGCGCAGCGGCTGGAACAGCGCACCAATTTCGATCTGGAAATGCTGGAGGCAACTGGCGTCTGCAACGGGATCGAGAACTACTCGCGCTACCTGACGGGCCGCGCGCCGGGCGAACCGCCCCCCACCCTCTTCGAATTCATTCCCGACAGCGCCATCGTCTTCGCCGACGAATCCCACGTCTCCGTCCCGCAGATCGGCGGCATGTTCAAAGGCGACTACCGACGCAAGTTCACGCTGGCCGAACACGGTTTCCGCCTGCCCTCCTGCATGGACAACCGCCCGCTCAAGTTCGAGGAATGGGACGCCATGCGCCCGCAATCGGTCTTCGTCTCGGCCACGCCCGCCGCCTGGGAGATGGAACAGACCGGCGGCGTCTTCACCGAGCAGGTCATCCGCCCCACCGGCCTCCTAGACCCCGAGGTCGAGATCCGCCCCGTCGAGATGCAGGTGGACGACCTCCTGGACGAGGTACGGCGGGTGACGGCAGCGGGCTATCGGACGCTGGCCACGACCCTGACAAAGCGGATGGCCGAGGATCTGACCGAATACATGCATGAACAGGGCATCAAGGTCCGCTACATGCACTCGGACATCGACACGATCGAACGAATCGAGATCCTGCGCGATTTGCGGCTAGGCGCCTTCGACGTGCTGGTGGGCATCAACCTGCTGCGCGAGGGCCTCGACATCCCCGAATGCGGGCTGGTCGCCATTCTGGACGCCGACAAGGAGGGCTTCCTGCGCTCTGAAACCTCGTTGATCCAGACCATCGGGCGGGCCGCGCGGAACGCCGATGGCCGCGTGATCATGTATGCCGACCGCGTGACCGGCTCGATGGAACGCGCGCTGGCAGAGACCAACCGCCGCCGCGAAAAGCAGGTCGCCTACAACGAGGAACACGGCATCACGCCGGCGACGATCAAGAAGAACGTCGAGGACATCCTTCAAGGGCTCTACAAAGGAGACGTGGACATGAACCGCGTCACCGCCCAGATCGACCCGAAACGACAGGGCGCGAACCTGCAGGCGGTGCTGGACGGGCTGCGCACCGACATGCGCAAGGCCGCCGAGAACCTGGAATTCGAAGAAGCCGCACGCCTGCGGGACGAGATCAAGCGGTTGGAGGCGGTCGACCTCGCCGTCCACGACGACCCGCTGGCGCGTCAGCAGGCGGTTGAACGGGCGTCAGACGCGGCGGTGAAGTCCAAGGGGCGGTCAACGGCGGGGAAGCCGGGGCAGCGTGGGGGGAATGTGAAGCGGAGGAGGAAGGGGTAGTGAGTGTGACCTGCCCCCAAAGAACTGGGCCATTCAAAAGTAGAGTTTGTTCTCGTAACGTTCAAAACGACGAGGAGAACAGA
>NZ_JAHXRQ010000274.1 GCF_019392335.1 Mameliella sp. CS4 | reverse complement strand
CGGCGATCGACTGACCGGTGGCCGAGACCGAGTTCACGAACCGGATGTCGACGTGTGTGTAGGCGATCGTCAGGTTCGTGCCCGGCGCGAGGTTGGCCGTGGCCTCGGCCTCGAAGCCCGTCGAGCGCACGGCGCCGCCGGCGGTCTGGAACGCGAGGTTGCCCGCGTCGGGGATCAGGATGTTCGACTGGTTGATGTCGAAGCCGGCGAACGCCGTCTGGATATTGGTGCCGGGGATCA
>NZ_JAHXRQ010000273.1 GCF_019392335.1 Mameliella sp. CS4 | reverse complement strand
AGTCCGGGCTGATCGTCGGGGCGCGCTGGGACGAATCGGTGGCCGGCACCAACGCCATTGGCACCGCCCTGGCCGCTGAACAGGCGATGATCATTCACCGCGAAGAACACTTCCTGGCCTCCAACTTCCGCCTCAGCTGTTCCGTGGCGCCGATCTTCGACGCGCAGGGCTTGTTGCGCGGCTGCCTGAACGCCACCTGCCTGAACAGCGCCGGGCCGAAGGAGTCGCAGTACCTGACCC
>NZ_JAHXRQ010000272.1 GCF_019392335.1 Mameliella sp. CS4 | reverse complement strand
CGAGCCCCAAGGCGCAGTGCCGAAGGTCATCGTGCTCAGCGCGAGGGGGCTCACGGCGAGGTCAGAGCGGCCCAAGGTGCGGTTGTCGGTCAGCTACATTGCTTAAATTTTCGTATTGTTTGATATGAAACCAATCGACCCAACATCCAGGCGCAAGACCGGCCGCCCGCTTTCATTCGACCCAGATGCTGCCCTGCTCCCGGCCATGCTGCTGTTCTGGCGCTACGGCTATGAGGCCAC
>NZ_JAHXRQ010000271.1 GCF_019392335.1 Mameliella sp. CS4 | reverse complement strand
GACAGGAGACGGTACGTCGGCAGCCTCGCGTAGATCTCGTGGCTACGTTCGGTCATGACCGCTGGCGCGTTGGCGACGCCCGCTTAGGGGACGCGCGCCGAAGCGACGGCAAGCTGGCCGGGACGTACTTCGTCGAGGAGCAGGACGGTGATGGGGAGCCGAAGCCACTTTGCGTCCTGGGCAGGGTGGACGCGTCCGCGGATGTCGACGTCACCGTCTCAGTCTCCGCACCGATTTCGC
>NZ_JAHXRQ010000270.1 GCF_019392335.1 Mameliella sp. CS4 | reverse complement strand
AGGGCGTGATCACTTACGCACCGGGCCTGGACGAAGACGTGGTGATGGAAGCGGCGCTGGAAGCCGGCGCTGAAGATATCGTCAGCTACGACGACGGTGTGATCGACGTCTTCACCGCCTGGGAAAACCTTGGCGAAGTGAAAGACGCGCTGACCGCAGCCGTCGGTGCCGAGGTTACCGCCACACTTGGTGAAGGCATGACGCACTTCGGCCACGGTACGGTTACGGTTGTCACTCAGG
>NZ_JAHXRQ010000269.1 GCF_019392335.1 Mameliella sp. CS4 | reverse complement strand
ACTTCGATACAGCCGCATCCGAACGTCTCGTCATCGCCGTTAATGACAATAGCACCTCCACCAAGAGCCTCTACTTCGGGTCACCCGGCGTTTCCTACAACCTGATTTCAGGATCAACGCTCAACGCTTCCGCTTCCTACGTCTATTTTGCTCAATTAAATGACAAATTGTTTTATTCGGACGGTTTAGGAACGCTGAAATACGTCTCCAGCGCGAACCTCAACAGCTCCACCACAGCCG
>NZ_JAHXRQ010000268.1 GCF_019392335.1 Mameliella sp. CS4 | reverse complement strand
GCTGAAGCTGTGGCCTGCCACCACCTGCTGCATGCGCGTGTCCAGCATCCAGCTGAAGCCGTGCGCGGCGGTCGTGAGAATGCTGGCGCGGCTCTTCTCGTCGTCGGAGTCGAGGATGCCGCGTGCGTCCTGGGCGACGGCATCGTCGTACCCCTCCAGCGCGGCGCGCAGCGCCTTGGGATCGCGCACCAGGGCGGCGGCCTCGGGCGCGCCCTGGCCGGCTCGGATCACACATTGCAGG
>NZ_JAHXRQ010000267.1 GCF_019392335.1 Mameliella sp. CS4 | reverse complement strand
CACCGGTGACGTGAAGCAATCCAACCTGATCCGTCAGCCTGACGGCAGCGTGGCCTACCTGGTGGACTTCGAGGGCCCGGCCCTGAAGAACCTGCCGGCGGACGCCCCGGTTCGCAGCCAGGTGAGTGTTGGCGACAACGCCGAAATCGTTGAAAACAGCGTGCGCTACAACGAGCACACCAAAGGCTGGCGCCTGACCCTGCGCATGAAGATCAAAGACGCAGGCAAGCCGACCGAAATGC
>NZ_JAHXRQ010000266.1 GCF_019392335.1 Mameliella sp. CS4 | reverse complement strand
GCGACCCTCCGGGGGAGCGTTACCGAATAGGTCTACCTCCCCTTTAAATCGGTCACTCGTCCTCACGAACCCAGCAAAAAGCCGCTGGGTCCATTCGTCCTCGCGGCACCGCGAGGCGGTGCGGCCCGCTACGCGGAATAGGCCCAGGGCGCCGCTTTGCGGCGGGTTGCCTCCCCCCGGAGGGTCGCGACAAATGCCCGACGAGTGGTAGCGTCGCGGCTTGCATTTGGTAACGCGTTACC
>NZ_JAHXRQ010000265.1 GCF_019392335.1 Mameliella sp. CS4 | reverse complement strand
GATGCCGTGGCGGGCGTTGACCTGGCCGGCACCGTCGCCGCGCTTGCCGGAGCGGAAGAACTGGCCGTCGCTCGCCGCGGTGGTGCCCTCGCCCCACACGGCCGCGATCGGGAGTGCATGATGCGCATCGACGATCCGGCCGAGGGCGGCCTTGTAGGTCTCGTCGCGGATGAAGGCGTCGCGCGTCCAGAACAGCTGGTCGCGCGTGACCCCCTGGCTGGCTTCGGCCATGCGGGACAGGC
>NZ_JAHXRQ010000026.1 GCF_019392335.1 Mameliella sp. CS4 | reverse complement strand
GAGTACATCCCGCAGCCGGAACGTGCCGTCGACCAGCCCTTCCTGATGCCGATCGAGGACGTGTTCTCGATCTCCGGTCGCGGTACGGTTGTGACCGGTCGTGTCGAGCGTGGCGTGGTGAACGTCGGCGACGAACTGGAAATCGTCGGCATCAAGGACACCAAGAAGACGACCTGCACCGGCGTCGAGATGTTCCGCAAGCTGCTGGATCGTGGTGAAGCAGGCGACAACGTCGGCGTGCTGCTGCGCGGCATCGACCGTGACGGCGTCGAGCGCGGCCAGGTTCTGTGCAAGCCGAAGTCGGTGAACCCGCACACCAAATTCGAGTGTGAGGTCTACATCCTGACCAAGGAAGAAGGCGGCCGTCACACGCCGTTCTTCAAGAACTACCGTCCGCAGTTCTACTTCCGGACCACCGACGTGACCGGCACCGTGACGCTGCCCGAGGGCACCGAGATGGTGATGCCGGGCGACAACCTGAAGTTCAACGTCGAGCTGATCGCGCCGATCGCGATGGAAGACGGCCTGCGCTTCGCCATCCGTGAAGGCGGCCGCACCGTGGGTTCGGGCGTCGTGTCGAAGATCATCGAGTAAGGCGCGCCGCGCCACTCGGCTGACAATCAAGGAAGGGCGCCCTGACCGGGGCGCCCTGACACTTCCGGGTTCGACGAAGGTTTGCGGTGGTCGCAGATCCTCCTCTCAACCCCAACATCGTGAACAAGGCTGTTCAATGAACCAGAACATCCGTATCCGGCTCAAGGCGTTCGATTACCGCGTGCTGGACGCCAGCACCCAGGAAATCGTCAACACCGCCAAGCGCACCGGCGCAACGGTCCGCGGTCCCATCCCGCTGCCGAACAAGATCGAGAAATATACCGTTCTGCGTGGTCCGCACGTCAACAAGAAGTCGCGCGACCAGTTCGAGATCCGCACGCACAAGCGCCTGCTGGACATCGTCGATCCGACCCCGCAGACCGTGGACGCCCTGATGAAGCTCGACCTCGCCGCCGGCGTTGACGTCGAAATCAAGGTATAAGGGAGGCCGATGAACATGCGCTCTGGAGTGATCGCAAAGAAGATCGGCATGACCCGTCTCTTCATGGAAGACGGCAAGCAGATCCCCGTCACCGTGCTGCAACTCGACACCCTTCAGGTTGTCGCGCAGCGCACAAATGACCAGCACGGCTATACCGCTGTCCAGCTGGGCGCCGGTACCGCAAAGGTCAAGCGCGTCAGCCAGGCGATGCGCGGCCATTTCGCCGTTGCCAAGGTCGAACCCAAGCGGAAAGTCGTGGAATTCCGCGTCGACCCCGAGAACCTGATCGAAGTGGGTGAGGAAATCATCGCCGACCACTACTTCGAAGGTCAGTTCGTGGACGTCAGCGGCATCACCATCGGTAAAGGTTTTGCCGGTGGCATGAAGCGCCACAACTTCGGCGGTCTGCGCGCCACGCACGGTGTGTCGATCTCGCACCGTTCGCACGGCTCGACAGGCCAGTGTCAGAACCCCGGCAAGGTGTTCAAGGGCAAGAAGATGGCCGGCCACATGGGCTCTGTCCGCGTGACCACGCAGAACCTGCAGGTCGTCCGCACCGACAGCGACCGTGGCATCATCATGATCAAGGGTGCCGTTCCCGGCCCCAAGGGATCCTGGGTGACCGTCAAGGACGCTGTCAAGAAGCCGACCCCGGAGAACGTCATTCTCCCCGCCGCGCTGATGAGCGCCAAGCGGGAAGCGATGAAAGCCGCCGAGGAAGCCGCAGAAGCCGCAGCCGCAGAGGCCGAAGCCGAAGCCAAGCGTCTTGCCGAAGAGCAGGCCGCCGCCGAAGCCGAAGCGCTGAAGGCCGCCGAGGCTGAAATCGAAGCCGAGAAGAAGGAAGGCGACGAATGAAACTCGACGTGATCAATCTCGACGGCGGTGCCGCGGGCGAAGTCGAGCTGGACGAGGCCCTGTTCGGGCTGGAGCCGCGCGCCGACATTCTCCACCGCGTCGTCCGCTGGCAGCGCAACAAGGCGCAGGCCGGTACGCACAAGGTCAAGACCCGCTCGGAAGTGTCCTACTCCAAGAAGAAGATCTATCGCCAGAAGGGCACCGGCGGCGCACGCCACGGCTCCCGCAACGCGCCGATCTTCCGCAAGGGTGGCATCTACAAGGGTCCGACCCCGCGTTCGCACGGCCATGAGCTGCCCAAGAAGGTCCGCAAGCTGGGCCTGATGCACGCGCTCTCGTCCAAGGTGAAGGACGGGTCGCTGGTGGTGATCGAGGCAGCGGACTGCGACGGCAAGAGCAAGACCCTTGCCAAGCAGGTCGCGAACCTGGGCTGGAAGCGCGCGCTGATCATCGACGGCGCCGAGGTCAGCGAAAACTTCGTCCGCGCAGCGGCCAACATCGAAGGTCTCGATGTGCTGCCGAGCCAGGGCGCAAACGTCTATGACATCCTCAAGCGTGACACGCTGGTTCTGACCAAGGCGGGTGTCGAAGCACTGGAGGCTCGTCTGAAATGAGCGCGAAGGCAGAACATTACGACGTGATCCGCAAGCCGATCATCACCGAGAAATCCACCATGGCGTCCGAGAACGGCGCGGTGGTCTTCGAAGTGGCGATCGACGCGGCCAAACCGCAGATCAAGGAAGCGGTCGAGGCGCTGTTCGGTGTCAAGGTGAAGGCGGTCAACACGACCATCACCAAGGGCAAGCAAAAGCGTTTCCGCGGCCAGATGGGCCGCCGCAAGGACGTCAAGAAGGCCTATGTCACCCTCGAAGAGGGCAACACGATCGACGTGAACACCGGTCTTTGAGTGCGTCGGCGGGGTGAACCCCGCCCTACGGAAAATGGAAAGGCCCTCGCAGTGATGCGGGGGCCTTTTCTGTTTGGCGGGAAGATATTTTTAGGGAGCGTATTCGTGGTCGACCCCGCTTCGGGGAAATGAGACACTTTCGAAGGTTGGTGAGGCTGCTGCGCAATTTTCACCAAAGAAGACCAAATATCTGATTCATGTTGAGGAGGCGAGTTTGTCACGTTTTTTTTCGTTGTTTTTGGCCGCTTTTTTGCTTTCGCCGAGGATTTCGTCAGCCCAAACGATTGAAGAGCTTTTGATCGGCACCTGGGATTGCAAAATGGAGACGAAAAGACAGGGACAAGTTGTTTCTGTCTATTCCGATACCAGGACTTTCAACGGAAAAAGAGTAAGTGGCGTTGGTACGCTCTTCATCCCGGGAAGTGAAAGGCGATCTACTTTGCTGAGCAAGGCAAGTTTTGACGCCCGAGTCCGAGTTCGCAAGGGAAAGGTCTATGCAAACAATATGCGTGTGAAACGGGTTGAGGACAAGTTGGATGGCCGAACCGCTTGGGTCCCCAATGCCGGCAAGTCCATGTCAGAAGGCGCTGTCCGAGGCGTGTTTCCGGCATATCCGAAGTTCGTGTCCAGGGATGTTGTGGTCTGGACGATTGAACGCACAGATCTGACCTACCAATGCAAGCGTAGGAAAAACTGATGGGGACTAGTACGGGGTAGGCGGGAAAATGGGGTGTCGAACAGCAGGTGGATTGACGCCCAAGTTTACATCGACTAAACGACCCCATCCGCAGCAGCCCCGGATTCGTCCGGGGCTTTGCTATTGTCTGCGGAGACACAGATTCGGGCACCTTCGGGGGCCTATACCACCGGGCACCTGCGGACGTATGTCGAGGGGCCTTTCACATAGCCCCGGACCCTTTCCGGGGCGCTAGCTAACGGAAGACAGAAAGCATGGCACTCAAGTCGTACAAGCCGACGACGCCGGGCCAGCGCGGGCTGGTGCTGATCGACCGTTCGGAGCTGTACAAAGGACGCCCCGTCAAGGCCCTCACCGAAGGTCTGACGAAGAAGGGTGGCCGGAACAACACCGGACGGATTACCGCTCGCCGCCGCGGCGGTGGCGCAAAACGCCTCTACCGGATCGTCGATTTCAAGCGCAACAAATTCGATGTCAACGGCATCGTGGTGCGCATCGAATATGACCCCAACCGTACCGCCTTCATCGCGCTCGTCCAGTATGACGACGGCGAACAGGCCTACATCCTCGCCCCCCAGCGCCTGGGCGTGGGCGACAAGGTCGTTTCCTCGACCAAAGCGGACATCAAGCCCGGCAACTGCATGCCCTTCAGCGGCATGCCGATCGGTACCATCGTCCACAACATCGAGCTGAAGCCCGGCAAGGGTGGCCAGATCGCACGCGCCGCGGGCACCTATGCCCAGTTCGTCGGCCGTGACGGTGGCTATGCCCAGATCCGCCTCAGCTCGGGCGAGCTGCGCCTGGTCCGCCAGGAATGCCTGGCCACGGTTGGCGCGGTCTCGAACCCCGACAACTCGAACCAGAACCTCGGCAAGGCCGGTCGCGTCCGCCACATGGGCAAGCGTCCCTCCGTCCGCGGTGTCGTCATGAACCCGATCGACCACCCGCACGGCGGTGGTGAAGGCCGGACCTCGGGTGGTCGTCACCCGGTGACGCCCTGGGGCAAGCCGACCAAGGGCAAGCGCACCCGCAACACCAACAAGGCGTCGCAGAAGCTGATCATCCGCTCGCGCCACGCCAAGAAGAAGGGGCGGTAATCCATGTCGCGTTCCGTCTGGAAAGGTCCGTTCGTCGATTCCTATGTCCTCAAGAAGGCAGAGAAGTCGCGTGAATCGGGCCGCAACGAAGTCATCAAGATCTGGTCGCGCCGCTCGACGATCCTGCCCCAGTTCGTGGGTCTGACGTTTGGCGTCTACAACGGCCAGAAGCATATCCCGGTCAACGTGTCCGAGGACATGATCGGCCAGAAGTTCGGCGAATATGCACCGACCCGTACCTACTACGGTCACGCAGCCGACAAGAAAGCGAAGAGGAAGTAAGCCATGGGCAAGGATAAGAATCCCCGCCGCGTGGCGGACAACGAAGCGATGGCAAAGCTGCGCATGCTGCGCACCAGCCCGCAGAAACTCAACCTCGTCGCACAGTTGATCCGCGGCAAGAAGGTGGACAAGGCCCTCACGGACCTGACCTTCTCGAAAAAGCGGATCGCCGTTGACGTGAGAAAGTGCCTGCAGTCGGCCATCGCCAACGCCGAGAACAACCACGGTCTGGACGTCGACGAACTCGTCGTTGCCGAGGCTTACGTGGGCAAGAACCTGGTCATGAAGCGCGGACGCCCCCGGGCCCGCGGTCGTTTTGGCCGGATCAACAAGCCGTTCTCGGAACTCACCATCAAGGTGCGCCAGGTTGAGGAGCAAGCCTAATGGGTAACAAGACCAATCCGATCGGCATGCGCCTGCAGGTGAACCGCACCTGGGACAGCCGCTGGTACGCCGACACCAAGGACTATGGTGATCTGCTTCTCGAGGATCTCAAGATCCGCGAGTTCATCTTCAACGAGTACCGCAACCCGCCGAAGCAGGCTGGCATCAGCCGCGTTATCATCGAGCGTCCGCACAAGAAGTGCCGCGTCACGGTGCATACCGCGCGCCCCGGTGTCATCATCGGCAAGAAGGGCGCGGACATCGAGGTGCTGCGCAAGAAGCTCTCGTCGATGACCGACTCGGAACTGCACCTCAACATCGTTGAGGTCCGCAAGCCCGAGCTCGACGCACAGCTGGTCGGCGAGTCGATCGCCCAGCAGCTGGAGCGCCGTGTCTCCTTCCGCCGCGCGATGAAGCGGGCTGTGCAGAACGCCATGCGCATGGGCGCCCAGGGTATCCGGGTGAACGTGGCTGGCCGTCTGGGTGGCGCGGAAATCGCACGGACCGAATGGTACCGCGAAGGCCGCGTGCCGCTGCACACGCTGCGCGCCGACATCGACTATGCCAACGTCGAGGCAACCACGCCTTACGGCATCATCGGCATCAAGGTCTGGATCTTCAAGGGTGAGATCATGGAACATGATCCGCAAGCCCGCGACCGCAAGAACCAGGAACTCCAGGACGGTCCGGCCCCCCGTGGTGCCGGTGGCGGCCGCCGGGATGATCGGAGGTAACCATGCTTCAGCCAAAGCGTACTAAATTCCGCAAGGTTCAGAAGGGCCGTATCAAGGGCCTGGCCAAGGGCGGTTCCGATCTGAACTTTGGCGGCTACGGCCTCAAGGCTCTTGAGCCCGAGCGCGTGACCGCGCGCCAGATCGAGGCAGCCCGTCGTGCCATGACGCGTCACATGAAGCGTCAGGGCCGCGTCTGGATCCGTATCTTCCCGGACACCCCCGTGACCGCCAAGCCCATCGAAGTTCGTATGGGTAAGGGTAAGGGCTCGGTCGACCGCTGGACCTGCAAGGTCAAGCCCGGTCGCGTGATGTTCGAGATCGACGGCGTGAACGAGGAAATCGCCCGCGAGGCGCTGCGTCTGGCCGCCATGAAGCTGCCGATCAAGACCCGCGTCGTGGTCCGCGAGGACTGGTAAGGGAAGGGTCTGTGACCCGTCCCAAAAAGTTTGGCCCCCGGCGCGACAGCGGCGGGGGTTTTTTTGTTTATCCTGCGTAGTGCGATCCAGATTTCAGATTCTTGAGGTTCTTAGTGAAACGTGTCGATCCGATCATGCCTTGGCGGGCGCCCGCGACGCGGTTTCCCACATTGGTGGAAGGCCAAAGCCCTCACTTGTTGTTAGAGACTCTTGGTGACGTCTTGCTGCCGCCGCTGGCCAAATTCCACGACACCGCAGGCCGTCGCATGCCACGGTTCGACAACAAGGACATGATGAGGTTCGTAAACTCAGGCACTATGTCCTGGGGTCAGGCCTTGTTAATCACCGAGGCCAATCTGAAGGGGGAGATACTGAATGGCGGGGTAGACCAGTTCTTTTTCAACAGCCCCTTTCTTGCCATTGAGATACCCGAGGTGCTGGACCGGTTCGCGCCGGCGGAGATGGCGCTGGTATACCGGCGGATCATTCCGGAAATGACTCGATCCATGGCGCGATTTTCTCTGGAAGACCCGGTGGACCATGATCTCCTGCACGAAATCTGCGAATTGCCGAGATCGCGTCATGGCGATGTGCTGAGTGATTTCGAGGACGCATTTTGTGGACTCGATGAGACCCTTCGGTTCGCCGATGATCCTGTTTCGGAATCGTCCTGGTCAAACATGCTTGCCGACACGGTCGTGAGATATGTGATGGCCAACAAGACCGAGTTCGTCATGGGAGCGTAACGGTCACCCCGCAAAAATCCTTGCCATCGCCCCGTCGAACCGCGCCCAGGTCATCGTCGCCTTGTTGCCGGCGTAACCCTCGTAATAGCTTTCGCCTGAGGGCAGGGGGAGCCCGGCCCAGACCTTGGCCAGCCGGTACATGAAACTGCGCCGCGTGATCTCTTTGCGCTGGAAGGCCAGGAAGCCGGCATCGACCAGAAGCTCATGCGCCAGACGGTCCTGCAGATCGGGGGAGAAGCGCGCGCCGGGATGAACGCCAAGTTCCCGGATCAGGTGCCGCAGCGTATCGGGAATGAACTGATAGCGCCCGATGGCGTGGGGCTGGCCTGGCGTGGCCTTGATCCAGTTCAGGATTTCCTGAACCGTCATTTCCGTGGGACGCTTGGGCGGTTTGACACGAGCGCCGTGGATCACGGCATCGTAGCCGCCATGGGCCGATTCCGCCTCGGCAATAAGGCTAAGCAATTTCGCGGCGGCGGTATTGCCCGCCAGCGCGTCGCCCCGGTCGGCCCGCGGCTGATCGACGGGCTTGGGCAGAGGGGCCAGGAAGCCGAGTCTTTGGCCCCCGGCGAACAGGCTGCCACCTTGCGCCTGCGGCATGGGCGAGGGTTTGCGCATGGCCACGAGAGGCGCGCGCGCGCTACTGTCACCATGCGGGAAAAGAGACGCGCTTTGCGCGGCGGCGGCGTTGCCAAGGGCCAGCAGTGCCATCAGGATCAGGCAGCGGATCGGGAACATTCTGTTCTCACTTCTCGTTTGGCTGCGACCATGCCGCCGAGAGGTTGAGATTCCATTTCCCCCGGTGGTCACCTTGGGCTAAAGCGCGGACATGACCCAGATCCGTTCGCTTTTTGCCACCCGTCTCTACCAGGCCCGGCTGTCCGAGCATGGCGCCATCGACACCGATGAACTGGAAGGTTCGTGCTATTCCATCGCCGAGGATGACGAGGCGGGACAGGACTGGTGCGAGCAGCAGGGGTATCCCGGCTACACCTCCTATGCTTCGCTGACGGATCTGCCCTGGCGCTTCCCGATCTTCGCCGATCTCGTAAAGGTTCTCGACAAGCATGTGGCGGCCTTTGCCGAGGATCTCGAATTCGATCTGGGTGACAAGAGCCTGGTGCTCGAGGATATCTGGATCAACATCCTGCCCGAGGGTGGGACGCATTCCAGCCATATCCATCCGCATTCGGTGATTTCCGGGACCACCTATGTGGCCATGCCCGAAGGCGCCTCGGCGCTGAAGCTGGAGGACCCCCGGCTGGCGATGATGATGGCCGCCCCGACGCGCAAAAAGGGCTGCCGCGAGGAGCTGCGCTCTTTCATCTACGTGGCGCCTGGGGTGGGCGAGGTTCTGTTGTGGGAAAGCTGGCTGCGCCACGAGGTGCCGCTGAACATGGCCGAGGAAAACCGGGTCTCCGTCAGCTTTAACTACAAGTGGGAGTGAGGCGCGGTCCGGCCTAGCTTGCAAGCTCTCCACCAGAGAGATCGAGCGCCGAACGGGCGGAGGTTGTCAGCCCCCCGGGGTGACCGACTGTCGAGGCATGGGCCTGACTTTCTCAAGCAAGGTCGTGATCGCCGCGCGCAGGTCCGGGGCGGGCACCGGTTTTGCCAGGACGAGGTCGATCCCTGACCCCTCACCACCTGTGCCGGGCTTGGCGAGGCCCGTCAGCAGGATCGTCGGTGTCGTCGGGTGCCGGGCCTTTATCTGCGCGGCAATCTCGGCGCCGGTGGAGGCGCCGGGGACATGGTTGTCCAGCAGCGCAAGGTCGAACGTGGCGCCATCAATGGCCATCAGGGCCTCCTCGGCAGAGGCTGTGGCTGTGACGGAGAACCCCCAGCTGCGCAGGTTGCGCAGCAGCACGTTGCGGATCGAGGCCTCATCTTCCAGCAACAGCACATGCAGCTTGTCGAATTGCGCAGGCTCGCCGGTGGGCGCCGGGGTCTCAACCGTGCATTTGCCCTTGTGCAGCGGAAAGAACAGGCGGACGCAGGTCCCGACATCCGGCTCAGACTCGATGGCGATTTCGCCGCCCAGCTGCCGCATGAAACCGGCCGCCATCGACAGACCCAGGCCCGACCCCTTGGAACGCGGCTTGGTCGTGAAGAAGGGTTCGGTGACGCGGGCCAGATGCTGGGCGGCGATGCCCTTGCCGTCGTCCCGGATCGACAGGCAGGCGTATTCGCCAACTGCGACCATCGGGCTGGCGGCTGCTGTTTCACTGCTGATCCGGATCGTCCCGCCTTCGCGGATGGCGTCCAATGCGTTGATGAGGATGTTCAGGATCACCGATTGCAAGTTGTCGCGGTCGGCAAAGATGGGAATGACCCCTGGCGTGCGATCGACAAAAATGGTCGGCTTTTTGAAGGAGGTCCTTGCGAACATGGCGACGGCGCGCGCCGTTTCTTCGCCCAGATCCAGTGCGACAGGTCGGATCGTGGCCTTTTGGGCAAAATTCAACAGGCTGCGGGTCAGGGTGCCGCCGCGTTTGGAGGCGGTGACGATTTCCGTCAGCAGCTGGTCGGTCAGCGCGCTCTCGGCGTCCTGCTGGAGCAGTTCGGCGTTGCCCATGACCACGGCCAGGATGTTGTTGACGTCATGCGCGACACCGGCGGTCAATTCACCCAGGGCGGCGAGCCGGTTGGCCTGGGCGCGGCGTTCCTCGGCGCGGCGGGCATCGGTGACATCCAGGCTGCTGCCCAGGCCGCGCACGATCTCACCGGTCTCGCCAGCCTCGGGGGCGACGATTTCGCGGATGTAGCCAAGGCTGCGATCAGGGCGGAAAAAGCGGTATTCCATCTCGATGGTCTCACCCTGCAGGAGGCGCTGATAGGCCTCGCGCAGCAGGTTGCGATCCTCGGGGTGGATCATCTCCATCTCGCCTTCCAGGCCGCTGACGGAGGCGATGAATTCTTGCGGGGTCTGCCCGAATATCGCCGCGTGGCGGACCGAGCAGACCTCGACGATGGACTGTCGCACGTTGAAGACGAAATAGCCCAGCTGCGCGATGCGCGCGGCCTGTTCCAGCATCAGGGCATGAGACTGTCCGTCGACCCCGATCCGGCTGTAAAGCGCGTCGTCGCCAGAGGTCGACCGATCCGACATGCGCTGCATCTCCCTGCTCGTCAGGTGCGACTATACCGAGGCCACGAATGCCTCGGCAAGCGGGCAGAACGGAGCGCGAGAAGAAGACGCAGGCGCGCGCGGGCTCTTTCTTTCGGGTTTTGACATGATTCCCACGGAAGCGTTGAGCATTGGTTAATTTCCGTGCCGGAGTCCCTTTCGAATCCCCGACAGTTTACGGCCATTCGTAGACCAAGAATTCACGTTTCTCCCCGCGTACTAGGAACGGAGATAATTCGGGGATTCAGATGGACAGTCACATCACCGGGAGCGGGCCATTGGCGGCAAAGCCTCATCGCCACCAGGCACTTTTGCAGAGTTTGGAGCGGGGCCAATCCGCCAACTCCGTGGGGCATCGCGCCAAGGCCCTGGCGCAGGCAGCCTGTGCCGAGGGTGAATGCTTGCGCCAGGGGCAGGCGGCGTCGCGGGTCGCGCGCAGGGCAGAAGGGAGCGCGGTCCTCGAGACCAGTTTTGTCAGCCTGACCTATAGTGCGACGGCCGTCTCCGCGCATTTCGGGTCCGACCTGCCCACGGACCCCGCAATGGCAAAGGTAGAAGAGGCGGCCCCGGGCCCGGCGCAAGGAGAAGAGGAGGGGGCCAACGCCTACAGTGCATCGGCAATCTTTGTCTCGGCCCATGTCACCTATTCTGCCGCGAGCGTGGCATTGGAACTGCTGCGTTAGTCGGACGACCCGCCCCGCTAGCCGCCGGTGGAAATTGTTCGAACAAACCGGTTGGCGTAGAAAAACAACAGGGCTACGAGACACTTGGGCCAATGCGGTGCGCCGTGTGTCCGGGACGAAGACAGGTGATTTAAAGAGGAGGTTGGCCATGCGGTTTGCCATTGTTTCCATCGTTGTGGGGCTTGTCCCCTTGGCCGCACAGGCACAGGATCTATCGCCCTGCCTCGGGCTGACGGACGATCAGGCCCGCCTGATCTGTTACGATTCCCTCGCAGGTTTTGACCCCGCGCCCGCCCCGGCCCCAGAAGCTGACGCGCCGGATGCGCCCGACCCCTCGAAATGGACATTTGTCGAGAAATCGGACCCGTTTTCCGGCGAAGACACCTCTTATGTCGTGCTCGAAAGCGACAAGGCCCACCTGCGCATGACGGATGCGCCCGTCTCGACCTTCGTACGGTGCGACGGCAAGGGCGGTCACGAGATCTTTGTGGTCTCCGGCGGATATATCGGCAGCACCCGGGACACGGTCCCGGTGCGCTACAAGTTCGGTGACAACGCGCCGATTTCGGAACGGTGGGGCGAATCCACCAGCGGCAAGGCGGCCTTCCTGCCAGAGCGTTTCAGGGATTTTCGTGCCGGCCTGATGACTGGTGAGAGCTTTGTCTTCGAGCTCACCGATTTCCGCGGATCGCGCTCGAACGCGCGCTTTCCGGCAACCTCCCTGGGCGATCGGTTCGACTATGTGATCGGCGGCTGCCGCGAGCGCTGACGGCCAAGGCCCCGTGCCGGACCAGATAGTCCTTGCATGGGCTGGGATTCTGGCCTAATGGGGCCGCTCATCCACGGACTCCACCGGAATCAGGGTGACCCTGCATGCTCGCAGGCAGGGGCCTACCGGTGATGTTGAAACAAAGGAGAGGCGCATGAACGCCCAGGACCTCCGTGACAAGTCCCCGGACGAACTCCGGGACCAGCTTGTCCAGCTGAAAAAGGAGGCTTTCAACCTCCGCTTCCAGGCGGCCACGAGCCAGCTGGAAAACACGGCGCGCATGCGCCAGGTGCGCCGCGACGTCGCGCGCATCAACACCATCCTGAACGAAAAAGCCGCTGCTGCGGCCTCGACTGCGGAGGCGTAACAGATGCCCAAGCGTATCCTGCAAGGCACCGTCACATCGACCGCCAACGCCCAGACCGTGACCGTTCAGGTCGTCCGTCGCTTCAAGCACCCCGTGCTGCAGAAGACCATCAAGAAATCCAAGAAGTACCGCGCCCATGACGAGGCCGGTGCCTTCAACGTCGGCGACAGCGTGATGATCCGCGAATGCGCGCCGAAGTCCAAGACCAAGCGGTGGGAAGTGATGACCGCCGAGATGCTTGACGAGCACAACAAGGCGCGCGCCGAAGCGGCCGCCGCCGAAAAGGCTCGCTTTGAGGCGCAGATGTCCGCCGAGGCAGAAACCGCCCAGTAAAGGGCAGAGCCGAGCCCCGTTCGCGGGGCTCGGTTGCATACGAAACCCCCGGGTCAATGTTCTCTTGTGAGCGGCCCGGGACGTCGGGAGAAAACTTATGATCCAGATGCAGACCAATCTGGATGTCGCTGACAATTCCGGAGCCCGGAAAGTTCAGTGCATCAAGGTTCTGGGCGGTTCCCACCGCCGCTATGCCTCTGTCGGCGACATCATCGTGGTGTCGGTGAAAGAGGCCATTCCGCGTGGTCGCGTGAAAAAGGGTGACGTCCGCAAGGCCGTCGTCGTGCGCACCGCCAAGGAAGTTCGTCGTGAAGACGGCACCTCGATCCGCTTTGACCGCAACGCTGCCGTGATCCTCGGCAACAATGGCGAGCCGGTCGGTACGCGTATCTTCGGACCGGTTGTGCGCGAGTTGCGCGCCAAGAACTTCATGAAGATCATCTCGCTCGCCCCGGAGGTGCTGTAAGATGGCCGCGAAACTGAAAAAAGGTGACACCGTCATCGTCCTGACCGGCAAGGACAAGGGCAAGACCGGTGAGATCGTCAGCGTCGACCCCAAGGCCGGCAAGGCCATCGTCGACGGGCTGAATGTCGCCATTCGCCACACCCGCCAGAGCCAGACCAGCCAAGGCGGCCGCGTGCCCAAGGCGCTGCCCGTGGACCTGTCGAACCTGGCTTATGTCGATGCCAACGGCAAACCGACCCGCGTTGGTTTCCGCATGGAAGGCGACAAGAAGGTTCGCTTTGCCAAGACCACGGGGGACGTGATCGATGCTTGATATGGACAACTACACCCCGCGCATGAAGGCCCAGTATCGCGAGACGATCAAGGCCGCGATGAAAGAGCAGTTCGGCTACACGAACGACATGCAGATCCCGAGCCTGCAGAAGATCGTGCTGAACATCGGTTGCGGCGCCGAGGCGGTTCGTGACTCGAAAAAGGCCAAGTCGGCCGTCGAGGACCTGACCAAGATCGCCGGCCAGCAGGCCGTCGGCACCAAGGCCAAGCACTCGCACGCCCCCTTCCGCCTGCGCGAAGGCATGATCATCGGCGCCAAGGTCACCCTGCGTGACGTGCGCATGTATGAATTCCTCGACCGCCTGGTGACCGTTGCAATGCCGCGCATCCGCGACTTCCGCGGCGTGAAACCGTCCTTCGACGGTCGCGGCAACTTTGCAATGGGCCTGAAGGAACACATCGTGTTCCCCGAGATCGATTTCGACAAGGTCGACGAGGTCTGGGGCATGGACGTGATCATCACGACCAACGCGAAGGAATATGGCGAGCATTCGGCCGATGCACAGGCCCGAGCGCTGCTGACCCATTTCAACATGCCGTTCACCAAGGCGTAATAGGAGCGATATCATGGCTAAAAAAGCAATGATCGAGCGCGAGAAGAAGCGCGAGCGCCTGGTGGCCCGGTATGCCGCCAAGCGCGCTGAACTGAAAGAAATTGCAACCGACGAATCGAAGCCGATGGAAGAGCGTTTCAAGGCCCGCCTCAAGCTGGCCAAGCTGCCGCGCAATTCCTCGCCCACCCGGCTGCACAACCGCTGCCAGCTGACGGGCCGTCCGCACGCCTACTACCGCAAGCTCAAGATCAGCCGGATCGCCCTGCGCGAACTCGGTTCGAACGGCAAGCTGCCCGGCGTCGTGAAGTCGAGCTGGTAAGGAGGGGATGAGATGAACGATCCTATCGGCGATATGCTCACCCGTATCCGCAACGCACAATCGCGTGGCAAGTCCACGACGTCGACACCGGCGTCCAAGCTGCGCGGCTGGGTTCTGGATGTGCTGGCTGACGAAGGCTACATCCGCGGCTACGAAAGCAGCACGGACGAGCGCGGCCACCCCGCGTTCGAGATCAGCCTCAAGTACTTCGACGGCACGCCTGTCATTCGCGAAGTGAAGCGGGTCTCCAAACCCGGCCGCCGCGTCTACATGAGTGTCAATGACATCCCGCAGGTCCGTCAGGGTCTGGGTGTGTCGATTGTCTCCACCCCCAAGGGTGTGATGTCGGACGCAAATGCACGCGCAGCCAACGTCGGCGGCGAAGTGCTCTGCACCGTATTCTAAGGAGGCCTGATCACATGTCTCGTATTGGTAAGAAGCCGGTCGAACTGCCCTCGGGCGTCTCGGCCAGCGTCTCCGGCCAGACCATCGAAGTGAAGGGCCCGAAAGGCACCCAGAGCTTTACGGCCACGGATGACGTGACCCTCACGGTCGAGGAAAACGCAATCTCGGTGGAACCGCGTGGCAAGTCCAAGCGCGCCCGCCAGCAGTGGGGCATGTCCCGCACTGTGGTTGCGAACCTCGTCCACGGCGTCCAGAACACCTTCAAGAAGGAACTGGAAATCCAGGGCGTCGGCTACCGCGCTCAGCTGGCAGGCAAGGTCCTGAAGCTGAACCTCGGCCTGTCGCACGATGTGGATTTCGAGATTCCTGACGGCATCACCATCACCTGCCCCAAGCCCACCGAGATCATCATCGAAGGGCATGACAACCAGCAGGTGGGCCAAGTCGCGGCCAACATTCGCGACTGGCGCCGGCCCGAGCCGTATAAGGGGAAGGGTATTCGCTACAAGGGCGAGTACATCTTCCAGAAGGAAGGCAAGAAGAAGTAAGGACGCAGGAACATGGCAAATAGCAAACGTGTATTGTTCCAGAAGCGCCGCTTGCGCGTCCGGAACAAACTTCGCAAGGTCAATGCAGGGCGCGTGCGCCTGAGCGTGCACCGATCGAACAAGAACATCTCGGTCCAGCTGATCGACGACGTCCAGGGCAAGACCCTGGCCGCCGCCTCTTCGCTGGAGCCCAGCCTCGGTGTTATCGGTAAGAACAACGTCGAGGCCGCGGCCAAGGTGGGTGCGGCAATCGCCGAACGCGCCAAGGCGGCCGGTGTCGAAGAAGCATACTTCGACCGCGGTGGATTCCTCTTCCACGGCAAGGTGAAGGCCCTGGCCGACGCCGCGCGTGAAGGTGGCCTGAAGATCTGAAGTTTCGGTGCGCAGCTCTTGCGCACCGTTCGCAAGCTGCGCCTTCGGGCGCAGCTTCATTTGCAGGCGGAGACGCCTCGATGATCGAGGGGCCGCTCGGCCCACTGCGATTGAACAAACCGGTGCTCTTGGGCACCACGAGAAAAGGAATGCCTTATGGCAGAACGTGACAACAAGCGTGGCGGCGGTCGCGGTCGTCGTGACCGCGAAGAACAGACGCCCGAATTTGCCGATCGCCTGGTGGCGATCAACCGTGTGTCCAAGACCGTCAAGGGTGGTAAGCGTTTCGGCTTCGCCGCACTCGTCGTCGTGGGCGACCAGAAAGGCCGTGTCGGCTTTGGCAAGGGCAAGGCCAAGGAGGTCCCCGAGGCCATCCGCAAGGCCACCGAGCAAGCCAAGCGCAAGATGATCCGCGTGCCGCTGAAAGAGGGCCGCACCCTGCACCACGACGCCAAGGGTCATCACGGCGCAGGCAAGATCACCATGCGGACCGCCCCCCAGGGTACCGGTATCATCGCCGGTGGTCCGATGCGTGCCGTGTTCGAGATGCTGGGCGTTCAGGACGTTGTCGCCAAGTCGACCGGCTCGCAGAACCCCTACGCGATGATCCACGCCACGCTGGACGCCCTGCGCAACCAGCAGTCGCCGCGCAATGTCGCGCAGCGTCGTGGCAAAAAGGTCGCCGACATCCTGCCCAAGCGTGATGAAGCGCCCGCAGCCGAGACCGAGGAGGCCTGATCATGGCTAAGACCATTGTCGTCAAACAGGTCGGGTCGCCGATCCGTCGCCCCGCCATCCAGCGCCAGACCCTGGTCGGCCTGGGCCTGAACAAGATGCACCGCGTGCGCGAGCTGGAAGATACCCCGGCGGTTCGCGGCATGATCCGCAAGATCCCGCATCTGGTGGAAATCGTCGAAGAGCGCGACTGAGCCTCTTTTTCGAAGTGAACAGAAACGCCCTCCGGTCCGTCCGGGGGGCGTTTTTCGTTTCACCGGGGGCCTGTTGCAAAGTTCGATTTGTCGAAGGTCGGGGGCGTACTACCCTTTCTGGAGAACAGACCACAGGGAGCGCCAACCATGACCTTTACCCGCCGCAACTTCCTTCACACCGCTGCTGCCGCAGGCAGTATCACGGTACTGCCCTTCGCGGGCCGGGCCGACGGCCACCTGTCCAACGAGTTCCAGACCTCGGAAGGTACGATCATGGTGCATCCCGTCCATCATGCCTCCATCGTGCTGGAGACGCCGGTTGGCACGATCTATGTCGATCCGGTGGGCGAAGTTTCGGAGTACGAGAGTTTTCCCGATGCCGACCTGATCCTGATCACGCACCAGCACGGGGACCATTACAATGCGGACGTCCTGACCGCGCTGAAGGGGGAAAACACCCAGATGCTGACCAACCCGGCGGTCTTCGACATGCTGACCGATGAGTTGAAGGTGAACACCAGCGCGCTTGCCAATGGCGCCAGCGCCAGCCTGACCGGTCTGCAGGTGGACGCGATCCCGGCCTACAACATGACTGAAGGGCGCGAGAACTTTCACCCCAAGGGCCGCGACAACGGCTATGTCCTGACCATGGGCGATTTCCGCATCTACGTCTCGGGCGATACCGAGGACATCCCGGACATGCGCGCACTGGACGGCATTGACCTGGCGTTTGTCTGCATGAACCTGCCGTTCACCATGACGGCAGAGGCGGCGGCGGACGCGGTGCGCGACTTCGCCCCGACCTATGTCTATCCCTACCATTATCGCGGCCGGGACGGCGGCACGCAGGACCCGGCGATGTTCGCCGAGATGGTCGGCGACGCGGCCACCGTGAAGATGGGCGATTGGTACAAACCGGGCGAGCTTGGCTGACCGGGCTTTGGCCCCTTGCCGAACGGAAAAGCCTCCCGCAAAGTCGTTGCGGGAGGCTTTTTCATGGCACTGGATGTTTCGACTTTCGATCTCAACGCGATCGGCCCGGATTTCATAGAGAATCCACACCCCGTCCTGCACCGGTTGCGGCAGGAAGACCCGGTTCACCGCAATGCGGACGGTTCTGTCTTTCTGACCCGCTTTGACGATTGCATGGCGGTCTATCGAAGCCGTGACATGCTGTCCGACAAGACAGAGGCCTTTGGCGAGAAATTCGGCCAGTGCCCGCTGCAAAAGCACCACACGACCAGCCTGATCTTCAACGATCCTCCCTATCACACGGTGGTGCGCAAGCTGATCTCCGGCGCCTTCACGCCGCGCAAACTGGCCGAGTTCGAACCGCTGATCGACAAGATCGTGGACCGACTGCTGGACCGGGTCGAGGACCTTGGAGAGCTGGACCTGATCGAGGATTTCGCCAAGGTCCTGCCGACCGAGATCATCAGCTTCATGCTGGGTATCCCCGAGGAACACCGCGCGCGACTGCGTGGCTATTCGCTGGCGATCCTGGGGGCGCTGGACCCGGTTGTGCCGCAGGACCGTCTGGCCGAGGGAAACCGCGCGGTCGAGGAGTTCGGCGAGATCCTGGGCGACCTCATCGACCACCGTCGCCGGAATCCGGAGGGCGCGCATGAAGGCGAGGTGCTGGAATCGCTGATCTTCGGCGAACACGAGGGGCGGCGCCTGACCCAGGAAGAGCTGATCCAGAACTGTATTTTCCTGCTGAACGCGGGGCATGAGACGACGACGAGTTTCGTCGGAAACTCTGTTGGTCTGCTGATGGACAACCCCGACCAGCACCGGATGCTGCTGGACGACCCGGATCTGATCGGTTCGGCGGTCGAGGAGTTCCTGCGGGTTGAAAGCCCGCTGCAGATCGGCAACCGGCTGGCCGGCGAGGATATCGAACTGTCGACCGGCGTGTTGCCCAAGGGCACCTATATCCACACCTCCATCGCGGCGGCGAACCGCGATCCAGATGTCTTTCCCGATCCCGACCGGCTGGACATCAGGCGCAGGCCCAACCGGCAGATCGCTTTCATCACCGGGATACACGTCTGTCTTGGTGCCTCGCTGGCGCGGGTCGAGGGCAAGATCGCTCTGGGGAAATTCGTGCGGCGTTTTCCGAAACTGGCGGCGAACGGCCCGCGCACGCGGGTGCCGTTGGCGCGGTTCCGGGGCTATGCGACCTTGCCCGTGCGTGTGCGATGAGCGACGCGCCCCGGGTCGACCTGGCCCCCGCAGAACTGGTTGCCGATCCCTATCCGGCGCTGGCGCGGTTGCAGGCAGAAATACCCATTGCCTATGTCCCGCAACTGGGCGCGACGCTGATCACCCGGCGAAACGTGATCTTTGAGCAGGAAAAGCGGATCGAGGTGTTTTCCTCACGCCAGCCGCAGGGGCTTATGACCCGCCTCATGGGCGAAAACATGATGCGCAAGGATGGCGAGGAACACGGGGCCGAACGACGCGCCTGTTTCCCCGCCTATTCACCCCGTACCGTGCGCGACCGTTGGTCCGACGCCTTTCGCACAGCGGCAAAGGATGCGCTGGAGGACATGGCGCGGCAGGGGCAATGCGATCTCGTCCCCGACTACGCCATGCGGCTGTCGGGAGAGGCCTTGCGGGCGATCACCGGGCTGCACGGGCTGACCTGGCAAGAGATGGATGCTGTCAGCCAGGGAATGATCGACGGGATCGCCAACTACACCGGCGACCCGGAGGTTGAGGCCCGGTGCCATGCGGCGACGGCCCGGATCGATGCGGCCATCGACGCGCAGGCGGGCGATCCGCCGGAAATGTCCCTGTTGGACGTGCAGATGCGCGCCGGGCCGCCGATGGACAGCGTTCGGGCGAATATCAAGCTGGCGATCTCGGGTGGGCAGAACGAACCGCGCGACGCGATTGCGGGCTGTGCCTGGGCGCTCTTGACCCACCCGGCAGAGCTGGCCCGAGTGCGGGCGGGCGAGGCAAGCTGGCAGGATGTCTTCGAGGAATTCACCCGCTGGATCGCCCCCATCGGTATGAGCCCGCGCGAGGTGGCGCGGGAGGACGTGGTGGAGGGGGTCCGGTTCGATCCGGGCGACCGGGTGTTCCTGATGTACGGCATCGGAAACCGCGACCCGGAGGTCTTTGAGCGGCCAGAGGTCTTTGACGTGTCGCGCGACACGCGGCCGAGCCTGGCGTTCGGCGCTGGTCCACACTTCTGCGCAGGGGCGGCGGCGTCGCGATCGCTGATCGCCGAGGTCGCGCTGCCGATGCTGTTCGAGAGGTTTCCGGGGATGGAACTGGCCGGGCCGGTGGAGTTCACCGGCTGGGCGTTCCGGGGGCCGAAATCGGTCCCCGTAAGGCTCGGGGGCGCCGTTTAGCGCCCCCGGTCAAACTCAGGCCGCCTTGGAGCGGCGGGTGCGGCTGCGCCGCGGGCGTCCGGGTTTCGCGGCGTTGCCACCGGGGCGATTGCCGGGGCGCCGGTTTCCGCCGCCGCCGCCACCGCGAGAGGGCTTCTTGACCGGCTCCCACGGTTCACCGCCCGCCACTGCGATGTCGCGGCCCATGACCTTGAGGATCGCATGGAACTCACCCATCTCGGTGGGCGCGCAATAGGCGATGGCCGTGCCGTCCAGCCCGGCGCGCGCCGTACGCCCGATGCGGTGGACATAGTTGTCGGCAACGTTCGGCAGATCAAAGTTGTAGACGTAGCGCACCGAGGGAATATCGATGCCGCGCGCGGCCACATCCGTGGCGACCAGCACCTTCAGTTCGCCGTCACGGAACGCCTTGAGCGCGCGGTCGCGCTGGCCCTGGCTCTTGTTTCCGTGGATCGACCCGGCAGCAAAGCCCTTGGCTTCGAGGTGCTTCTTCAGCTTCTCAGCGCCATGCTTGGTGCGCGAAAAGACCAGCGCGGCCTCTGCGCGGTGTCCGTCCAGGTGGTTGACCAGCAGGGAGGCCTTGTGCGCCTGTTCGACGAAGTGCACGCTCTGCTCGATGCGCTCGACGGGTTTGCCCGGAGGTGTCACCTCGATCCGCACGGGGTTGGTCAGGTAGGTGGCCGCGATCTCTGCCATCTGCTTGGGCATCGTGGCCGAAAACAGCATGGTCTGACGTTCTGCGGGCAGATGCTTGGCGATCTGGCGCAGCGCATGGATGAACCCGAGGTCCAGCATCTGGTCGGCTTCGTCCAGCACCAGGAAGTCTGTCCCGTCGAGGCGCACGGATTTGCGCTCCATCAGGTCGATGAGGCGGCCGGGGGTTGCGACCAGCAGGTCGGTGCCCTTGGCCAGCCGCTGGGTCTGCGCGTTGATCGAGGTGCCACCGGTCACGATGCCGATCTTGACCGGGGTTCCGGCGGCGTAGATGCGCAGGTTGTCAACGATCTGCTTTGCCAGCTCGCGCGTCGGGGCAAGGATCAGGCCATGCACGGACTTGGCGGCGGGCCGGGTCTGTTTGCGCATCAGGGTGGAAATCAGCGGCAGGCCGAAGGCGGCGGTCTTGCCGGTGCCGGTCTGCGCCAGGCCCATGACATCGCGGCCATTCATGGCGTGCGGGATGGCCTGGGTCTGAATCGGGGTGGGGGTGGTGATGTTCTGTTCGGCCAGGTTGGCCAGAAGGCGGGGCGGCAGCCCCAGCATGTCGAAATCCAAGAGTACGTCCTTTAGTGCGGGCCGGGCCCGCGAAATCATGCGTTTCCCACCACGATCAGGATCGCGGCGCGCACGGGTGAGACCACAAGCGGGGACGCGAGGTATCGTGCCGGCGCGCCTGTTGCGGTTCTGGACCCCCGCGTGAAATGGGAACCATGTGGAAAAGATGTGCCGAGAGGGCGCTTTCGCCCGTCAGCCCCGCTCACGCGGCGGGTGCGGCAACTGAATGCTAAATGCGGTGCTGCGATGCAGAAGTCAAGGGCTCAGGCGGGAATGCCCTGCATTGCCAGCGGGCGCAGCGGTGCAAGGCGCAGGGCCATCTCCTCGCGTTCGCGCCGTTCGCGGCGATAGCCGAGGAACATGGCCGCCAGGATCGCGCAGTACAGGGCCAGCAGGTAGGCCGGGTAGGCGAGCAGAACCGGCGAGAAGGATCCGACCGACAGGAGGCCCAGAAGCGAGGCCACTGCCGACAGGCCCCAGCAGGCCGCGGTTTCCGTCCTGGGGGCTGCATAGGCCTTGAGAACGGTCGGGATGCCACCCAGCGCACTGATCCCGATGGCGATGGCCAGGGCAAAGACGGCATCGTCGGTCATCCACCACAGGACCAAGCCAATTGCCGCCACCGCATAGATGGCCAGGTCTCGGGCGTGCAGAACGCCCCCTATGCCAAAACGGATCGAAAGCACGAAGATCAGCACCGTCTCGGCGGTTTCGACGCCGACAAAGAACAGCGAGGCATCGGCGCCCTTGTCGATGTTGGACACCAGGCAGATCCCCGACAGCACCGACCAGATCAGCCAAGTCGACCGTACCGGACGGGTGCTGCCGGTCAGCATGTCGCGGATATAGGGCAGGCAGGCAAGGTTGCTGACCGCGACGGAGGCGATGCCAAGGATCAAGAGCCAATCGGCGTCAAAGGGCATGGTCAGGTCTCCGGGGTTGGTCGCGAGACGTAACGAGTACGCGATTGCCAACACCCTGGCGGGGCGTCGCGGACCATGCCATTCAGGGATTCCCGACCGTCGGGAATACCCGACCCGCGACCCTGCCGCGTGGAGGAGTCCGAACTTCAGGGAAGGCTTGTCTTGGCCGGGGTGCTTCGCTATACGCCCCCGGTGGCCTTCCGGCCCGATTCACAAGCAAGAAACGCCGTGGTCTGTCCATCATCGCTTCGCGGGCAGCATCCGGCATAGGAGAAGCGACATGAAACTCAATGAACTGCGCGACAATCCCGGCGCAACCAAGACGAAGAAACGCATCGGCCGCGGCCCCGGTTCGGGCAAGGGCAAGATGGGCGGCCGTGGTATCAAAGGCCAGAAATCGCGTTCGGGTGTGGCCATCAACGGCTACGAAGGCGGCCAGATGCCGCTGTACCAGCGCCTGCCCAAGCGTGGCTTCAACAAGCCGAACCGCAAGGCATATGCCGTCGTCAACCTGGGCCTGATCCAGAAATTCGTCGACGCGGGCAAGCTGGATGCCGGCAACATCACCGAAGAAACCCTGGTTTCCTCGGGTCTCGTCCGCCGTTCGCTGGATGGCATCCGCGTCCTCGCCAAGGGCGACGTGACCGGCGCCCTGACCATCAACGTGACTGGCGCGTCGAAATCGGCTGTCGCCGCCGTTGAAGGCAAGGGCGGTTCGCTGACCGTCACCACCGCGGCAGCGGCGGAATAACGACTTGTGAGCGGCGCGCCCGCCGCTTACATGTCCAACAGTTTTCCATTGCGCGCCGCCCGACGGAAAACCCGTCGTGGCGGCGTTTGACTGAAAAGAGAGATCCGCATGGTATCTGCAGCAGAGCAAATGGCCGCCAACACCAGCTGGGCGGCGCTTGGCAAAGCAACCGACCTGCGCAATCGCATCTTCTTCACCCTCGCCCTTCTGATCGTCTACCGGCTTGGCACCTACATTCCCGTTCCGGGGATCGACGGCGCCGCGCTGCAAGAGTTCGTCGAGCAGGCCGGGCAAGGCGTTGCGGGCATGGTGTCGATGTTCACCGGCGGCGCGCTGGGACGCATGGGGATCTTTGCGCTGGGCATCATGCCCTACATCTCGGCCTCGATCATGGTGCAGCTTCTGACGGCCATGGTGCCGGCGCTGGAGCAGCTCAAGAAAGAGGGTGAGCAGGGCCGCAAGAAGATCAACCAGTACACCCGTTACGGCACGGTGGCTCTGGCGGTGATCCAGTCCTACGGCCTCGCGGTCAGCCTGGAGGCCGGGGATCTTGTGACCGATCCGGGCTGGTTCTTCCGGGCCGCCTGCATGATCACGCTGGTCGGCGGCACCATGTTCCTGATGTGGCTGGGTGAACAGATCACCGCGCGCGGCATCGGCAACGGCATCTCGTTGATCATCTTCGTCGGCATCATCGCCGAGGTTCCCGCAGCGCTGGCACAGTTCTTCAGCCAAGGCCAGTCGGGCGCGATCAGCCCGGCGGTGATCGTGGGCGTGATCCTGATGGTGGTGGGGGTCATCACCTTCGTCGTCTTCATGGAGCGCGCGCTGCGAAAGATCACGATCCAGTACCCACGCCGCCAGGTGGGCATGAAGATGACCGAGGCGCAGCAATCTCACCTGCCGGTCAAGGTCAACCCGGCGGGCGTCATCCCGGCGATCTTCGCAAGCTCCCTGCTGCTGCTGCCGGTCACGATCTCGACCTTCTCGGGCGGCTCGGATACCGGCCCGATCATGTCGACGATCCTTGCCTACTTTGGCCCGGGACAGCCGCTCTACCTGCTGTTCTTCGGCGGCATGATCGTCTTCTTCGCCTATTTCTACACCTTCAACGTCTCGTTCAAACCCGATGACGTTGCGGACAACCTGAAGAACCAGAACGGTTTCGTGCCGGGCATCCGTCCCGGCAAGAAGACCGCCGATTATCTTGAATACGTCGTGAACCGCGTACTGGTTCTGGGCTCTCTCTACCTGACGGCGGTCTGCCTTCTGCCCGAGATCCTGCGCACCCAATACGCCATCCCGTTCTACTTTGGCGGCACTTCGGTTCTGATCGTGGTCAGCGTGACCATGGACACCATTCAACAGGTCCAGAGTCATCTCTTGGCACATCAGTACGAAGGTCTTATTCAAAAGTCGCAGCTGCGCGGCAAGGGTAAGGGCCGCAAGAAACGGGGGGCACCAGCGCGTCGATGAACATCATTCTTTTGGGACCGCCGGGGGCGGGTAAGGGCACACAGGCACGTATTCTCGAAGAGAACCGTGGCATGGTCCAACTGTCGACCGGCGACATGCTGCGCGAGGCCAAGGACAGCGGCACCGAAATGGGCAAGATCGTCGCTGACGTGATGGCCCGCGGTGACTTGGTCACGGACGAGATCGTGATCGGTCTGATCCGCGAAAAGCTGGAAACGGTAAAGGCCAACGGCTTTATCTTCGATGGCTTCCCGCGCACGCTGGCGCAGGCGGACGCCCTGGGCAAGCTGCTCGCGGATGAGGGCCAGACCCTGGACAAGGTTATCGAACTGCGCGTCGATGACGATGTCCTGGTGCAGCGCATCACCGCTCGCTCGACCTGCGGCAGCTGTGGTGAGGTCTACAACGACCTGACCAAGCCGATCCCCGAGGACGGCAAATGCGTGAAGTGCGGCGGGACAGAGTTCAAGCGCCGCGCCGATGACAACGAGGACAGCCTGCGGACGCGGCTGATGGCCTACTACAAGCAGACCTCTCCGCTGATCGGTTACTACTACGCGCAGGGCAAGCACAGCAGCGTCGATGGGCTTGGCGAGATCGCCGAGATCCAGTCGGCGATCGCCGGGCAACTCGACGCATGAAATCAGGCCTGACGGCGGCGGCCCTTCTGACACTCGGACTGTCCGCTGCCGCCCCGGCCAAAGCTGAAGAGTTCCTCGAAAACCCGGGCTATTGCGATCTTCCCTACGAGGATCGCGAAATGGCGGATATCGTGTCGCTGATGCCCACCGGGATCGAAAGCCACGGCGCGCGCTGTTACTGGTCGGGCGCCCGTTTCGTTCCCGGGCAGTCCCTGTCGGTCACGGCAACCTGTGACGATGGCGGCAGCCAGTGGCAGACCGGGCTCTGGATCAGCGAGACAAAGGGGGGGTATGTGCGGGTTGTGCCTGACGGAATCTTCCCTTTGCCAGAGATCTATTTTCCCTGTTCGCAATGGTCGCGAAAATAGCCTTGACAGGGGGTTGACCTTCTGGGCCCTGCCCAATAGGTAGCCCCATCCCGCAAGGGATAAATTGCCCGAATCGTGGAACAGGATTCGGGACGATCACCTGAGTTATGACAGACGCCCGGCAGCCGCATGGCCCGGGCTTCCGTTGTGAAAAAAGGGCCTGGTGCTACGGGCTCGCAACGAAAGGAACAGAGACTTGGCACGTATTGCCGGCGTCAACATCCCGACCCACAAGCGCGTCCCGATCGCGCTGACCTACATCCACGGCATTGGTCCGTCCACCGCCAAGGAAATCTGCGCGGCCACCAACATCGACGTGGCCCGCCGCGTCAATGAGCTGAGCGACGCAGAAGTCCTGGCCGTCCGTGAGTTCATCGACGCCAACCTGACCGTCGAAGGCGACCTGCGCCGCGAAGTTCAGATGAACGTCAAGCGCCTGATGGACCTCGGCTGCTACCGTGGCCTGCGCCATCGCCGCAACCTCCCCGTCCGCGGTCAGCGGACCCACACCAACGCACGCACGCGCAAGGGCCCCGCAAAGCCCATCGCTGGCAAGAAGAAGTAAGGGGAGAACGGAACCATGGCACGCGATACTCGCCGCGGTGGCGGCAAGAAGAAGGTCTCCAAGAACATTGCAGCCGGTGTGGCGCATGTGAACTCGTCCTTCAACAACACCAAGATCCTGATCTCGGACGTGCAGGGCAACGCGATCTCCTGGTCGTCGTCCGGCACGATGGGCTTCAAGGGCTCGCGCAAATCGACCCCCTACGCCGCTCAGCTTGCCGCCGAAGACGCCGGCAAGAAGGCGCAGGAACACGGCGTGAAAACGCTCGAAGTCGAAGTGCAGGGCCCCGGTTCGGGCCGCGAATCCGCGCTGCGCGCGCTGGCTGCCGTCGGCTTCAACATCACGTCGATCCGCGACGTGACGCCGATTGCCCACAACGGTTGCCGCCCGCCGAAGCGCCGCCGCGTCTGATCTATCGGACAGATTTTCGCGGGGCCGGGCCTTTTGCCCGGCCTCGCGCCGTCGTTTTGAAACCTCGGGCGTCGGTGCCTTCGGACATGGGGCGCTGGCAGGTATGGAGGGAACTGCATGATCCACAAGAACTGGGCTGAACTGATCAAGCCGACGCAGCTTGAGATCAAGCCGGGCGCCGATCCGTCGCGCATGGCCACCGTCGTCGCCGAGCCGCTGGAGCGCGGCTTTGGTCTGACCCTGGGCAACGCGCTGCGCCGCGTCCTGCTGTCGTCGCTTCAGGGCGCCGCCATCACCAGCGTGCAGATCGACAATGTGCTGCACGAATTCTCCAGCGTGGCCGGTGTACGTGAAGACGTCACCGACATCATCCTGAACCTCAAGGGTGTGTCGCTGCGTATGGAAGTCGAAGGCCCCAAGCGCCTGTCCGTGACGGGCAAGGGGCCGGGCGTCGTGACCGCCGGCGACATCGCCGAAAGCGCGGGCATCGAGGTCCTGAACCGCGAGCACGTGATCTGTCACGTCGACGAAGGCGCCGAAGTGTACATGGAATTCACCGTGAACACCGGCAAGGGCTACGTCAGCGCGGACAAGAACAAGCCCGAGGACGCGCCCATCGGCCTGATCCCGATCGACGCGATCTATTCGCCGGTCAAGAAGGTCGCCTACGACGTGCAGCCCACCCGTGAGGGCCAGGTGCTGGACTATGACAAGCTGACCATGAAGATCGAAACCGACGGCTCGATCACGCCGGAAGACGCGGTGGCCTTTGCCGCGCGCATCCTGCAGGACCAGTTGTCGATCTTCGTCAACTTCGAAGAGCCGGAGTCGGCGGGCCGCCAGGACGAGGACGACGGGCTGGAATTCAACCCGCTGCTTCTCAAGAAGGTGGACGAACTGGAACTGTCGGTACGGTCGGCCAACTGCCTGAAGAACGACAACATCGTCTACATCGGTGATCTGATCCAGAAGACCGAAGCCGAGATGCTGCGCACGCCGAACTTTGGCCGCAAGTCCTTGAACGAAATCAAGGAAGTGCTGTCGGGCATGGGCCTGCACCTGGGCATGGACGTCGAGGACTGGCCGCCGGACAACATCGAGGATCTGGCCAAGAAGCTGGAAGACTCGTTCTAGGATCGGCGGGATAAATCCCGCCCTACGGGTTCTGCGTAGGGCGGGGTTCACCCCGCCACCCCGGGCATGATGCCCCAAGGAGAGTGGCCCGCACGCATGGGCTGCCGGACAAAGCAAAACCGCCTGTAGAGGGCAAAAACGGAGTAAAAACAATGCGTCACGCAAAAGGTTACCGCCGCCTGAACCGCACCCACGAGCACCGCAAGGCGCTGTGGGCGAACATGGCCGGCTCGCTCATCGAACATGAGCAGATCAAGACCACCCTGCCGAAGGCCAAGGAACTCAAGCGCGTCATGGACAAGCTGATCACCCTGGGCAAGCGCGGTGATCTGCACGCCCGCCGCCAGGCGCGCGCGCAGCTGAAGGAAGACAAGGACGTCGCCAAGCTTTTCGAGATCCTCGGCCCGCGCTACGCCGAGCGTAGCGGCGGCTATACCCGTGTTCTCAAAGCAGGTTTCCGCTACGGTGACATGGCTCCGATGGCCATCATCGAACTGGTGGACCGCGACGTCGACGCCAAGGGTGCAGCCGACAAGGCCCGCGTGGCAATGGCCGAGGCCGACGAAGAGTAAGCTGCTCTTCGACCCGAGTTTCATGAAGGCCCTGCCGGTGACGGCGGGGCCTTTTTCATGCCGGGTGGACGCCCCGAAATTTTGTACAAAACGTACGAAACGTACATCGATTCCAGCATTTTGTACAAACGGGTAAGGATCGGTTCACCCCGGTAAACCGATTTCGATTTTCCAAATCCGTGAGGCCGGTGCGCCGGGGCGCAATCACTGCGATGCGGGCGGTTCCCGCATGTCGCGGGCCAGGGCCTGAAGCTCGCTGCCGAAGCCCTCGGTCACCCTGTCGGCGGCGGCAAGGCGGACCTCTTCGGGTTTGTTCTGACCCAGCTTGAAGGTGCTCTGGACCTCGCCGATCTCCAGCCGGAACGGCAGGATCATCCGCAGGAAGCGCGCCTTGGTCTCGGCGCTCATCTTGTCCATCGTCCAAGGAGATTTGCCGGGCAGGCGGCCCTCGTACGCGGCGCTTTGCGCCGCCAAAAGCGGCTCCAGTTCCGCCAGCGGGCAGGGGTGCAACTGGCCGGTCAGATGGACGGCGACGTAGTTCCAGGTCGGCACCTGGTCCTCGATCCCGTACCAATCGGGCGAGATGTAGCCGTCCGGTCCGCTCACAGCTAGGGTGACGGGTTGTGGAGCGGCGCAGGCCCGCGCGATGGGGTTGGACCGCACCAGATGAAGGTCGGCCTCTGTGCCGCTTTCAGACAGCAGGAAGGGCACATGCGCCAGCAGCGGCGCGCCCTCGGTCGAGAGAACGAGGGTACCGAAGGACCGCGCCCGCACAAGTGCCAGTGCGGTATCCCGGTCGGTCTGCCGGAAGGTGGGGTTCGGGTGCATGGGCTCAGGCCGTCAGTTGCTGGCCGTCAAAGCCGGTGATCCGCGCAGGCACGATCTGGCCGACGGGCTGAGACGCGGCAAAACGCACCTCGGTGAATTGTTCGGTCCGGCCCATGTCGGGCGCCTCCATCAGCACCGCGTGGTCGCGGCCGGTCTGCGCGGCAAGATGCGCCTGCACCTGCGTCTCTCCGGCGGCGCGCAGGCGCGCGGCGCGCTCTTTGATGACCGTGCCGTTGATCTGCTGCGGAATGCGCGCGGCGGGGGTGCCGGGGCGGGCCGAGTAGGGAAAGACATGCAGCCATGTCAGGTCGCAGTCCGAGACCAGCCGCAGCGAGTTCTCGAAATGCGCCTCGGACTCGGTCGGGAACCCGGCGATGATGTCGGCGCCAAAGGTCATGTCCGGGCGCAGACGGCGGGCCTCCTGACAAAAGGCGATGGCATCGTCGCGCAGGTGGCGGCGTTTCATGCGTTTCAGGATCAGGTCGTCGCCATGCTGCAATGACAGGTGCAGGTGCGGCATCAGGCGCGGCTCTGACGCGATGGCCAGCATCAGGTTGTCGTCCGCCTCTATCGAATCGATCGAGGAGATGCGCAGGCGCGGCACATCGGTCAGCCGCAGGATGCGCATGACCAGATCGCCCAGGCGCGGTTCCCCGGGCAGGTCGGCGCCCCAGGAGGTCAGGTCGACCCCGGTCAGCACCACCTCGTTGTATCCCTGGTCCACCAGCCGCTTGATCTGGTCCACCACGACACCGGCGGGGACAGAGCGCGAATTGCCCCGGCCATAGGGGATGATGCAGAAGGTGCAGCGGTGATCGCAGCCATTCTGCACCTGGACATAGGCGCGGGACCGCGTGCCGAAGCCGTCGATCAGGTGACCGGCGGTTTCGGTCACCGACATGATGTCGTTGACCTGCACTTTTTCGGTCTCGCCGATGAAATCGCCGGCGAGGCCTTTCCATGTGTCGGGGGCCATCTTCTCGGTGTTGCCGATGACGGCGTCGACCTCGTCCATCGTGGCAAAGCTGTCGGGGTCGATCTGGGCGGCGCAGCCGGTGACGATGACACGGGCGTCCGGGTTTTCGCGGCGCAGGCGGCGGATCTCTTGCCGGGCCTTGCGCACGGCCTCCTGCGTGACGGCGCAGGTGTTGACCACCACGGCATTGCCGACGCCCGCCGCTGAGGCGAGGTCCTTCATCGCCTCCGTTTCGTAGGCGTTCAGGCGGCAGCCGAGGGTGGTGAATTTGGGGGCACTCATGGGTTCGCGTCCAGCCATTGGGCGGTGAATTGCCCGTCAAAGACATGCGCTGTGCCGCCGGTCATCCAGACGCCATCCTCACGCCAGTCGATCTGCAGCGATCCGCCGTCGAGGTCGATTCGCACGCTGCGCCCCGTCAGCCCGCGCCGCGCGGCGGCGACGGCGGTGGCGCAGGAGGACGAGCCCGAGGCCAGCGTCACGCCCACGCCGCGTTCCCAGACGCGCATCCGCAGGTGGTTTTCGCCCAGAAGGCTGGCCACCTGCACGTTGGTGCGCTGCGGATACAGCGGGTGGTGTTCGTAGCGCGGGCCGAAAGTGGCCAGCGCCACGGCCTCGGCATCCTCGACGAAAAAGGTGCAATGCGGGTTGCCCATGCCGGTGGCGGTCGGCCCACCCTCGATGGGCAGTTCCAGCGTGTCCATCTCTTCGGCCAGGGGAATCTCGGCCCAGTCCAATTGCGGTGGCCCCATGTTGACCGAGGTCAGCCCATTGCCCGCGTCGACGGCCTCCAGCGTGCCGCGGTCGGTGGTGAGGCTCAGGCGGGTCTCTCCGCTCTGGTCCATCAGGTGGCGGGCGATGCAGCGGGTGGCATTGCCGCAGGCCGCCGAGGTCGAGCCGTCGGAGTTGTAGAAGGTCAGGTGCGGCTGGGTCCCGGTCTGCGTGATGACGGCCAGCTGGTCGAAACCCACGCCCATGTGGCGGTCGGCGATGGCCGCGACCCGCGCAGGGGTCAGCGCCGCCTCGCGCGCACGCGAGTCGATCACCACGAAGTCATTGCCAAGCCCGTGCATTTTCATGAAGGGCAGTGCGCGCGCGTCCTGTGTCATGGCGGGCGATATACGCCTGTCGCGGGGTGGTTTCCAGTGTCCCGGCGAGCGATGAGAAAAAGCCTGCAAGATTCCTGATTTTTTGGCTTGACCCGGACCGGCCATATTCATAGTTAGGCCGCCACAGTGGGCCGTTAGCTCAGTTGGTAGAGCAACTGACTTTTAATCAGTGGGTCGCAGGTTCGAACCCTGCACGGCTCACCACTGAATCAAGGGCTTGGCCAGAGATGGCCAAGCCCTTGTTCGTTTCCGGGGGTGGGACGCCCTGCTTTCACGACTTCGATCACCCGGTTTTGACGCCTTGCATAATTCTGCGGCAGGGTGGGGCTGTTTTCTTCTGTGATCCGGTGGGCGCCGTGCGGTTCTTGACTCCGATCAAGGGGTCACCTTTCTGGACGTGGGATGACGGGGCAGGGAGCATGCCCGGGAACAGGAGCTCTGGACCGTATGACGGATCAGGAAGAGGTCGTGACCTTGTTGCAGCAGCCCGCGCTTTACGCGGGGGCCGTGGATGTGGACGTGGTCCGGACGCATGGGGCCTATGTCTTCCTCGGCGGGGACACGGCGCTCAAGATCAAGCGGGCGGTGCGCTACGACTATCTCGACTATTCGACGCCGGAGCGGCGCGCGGCGGCCCTGCGGCGCGAGCTGGAACTGAACGCGCCCGCCGCGCCGATGATCTACCGTGACATGGTTGCCGTGACGCGCGGGGCGGAGGGTGCGTTGGAGCTCGATGGTCCGGGCGAGGTCGTCGAATGGGCGCTGCGGATGTGGCGGTTTCCGGACGCGGATCAGCTTGACCGGGTGGCAGGGCGCGGCGGGCTGGACCGGCCCCTGGCCGAGACGCTGGGCGCCAGCATCGCGCAGTATCACGCGGCGGCCCCGGCCCATCCGGCGCCGGACGGTGCGCGGCGGATCGGGGACATCCTCGATGAACTGGGGCGTGAATTCGCCGGCATGGAGGACGCGCTGCCCGCCGAGGAGATCGCGCGTTTTCTGGATCGGGCAAGGACAGCGCTGGCGCGGCAGGGGGGCTTGCTGGACAGCCGGGCCGAGGCGGGCCACGTCCGGCGCTGCCACGGCGACCTGCACCTGCGCAACATCGTCCTGATCGAGGGACGGCCCGTGCCCTTCGACGCGCTGGAATTCAGCGAAGAGCTGGGCACCTGCGACGTGCTGTACGACCTGGCCTTTCTGCTGATGGACCTGCGCCACCGGGGGCTGGCCTGGGCGGCGAACGCGGTGCTGAACCGCTACCTCTTTGGCGCCGGGACAGAGGACCATTATCGCGGGCTGGCCGCCCTGCCGCTGTTCCAGGCGGTGCGCGCGGGCATCAGCGCGATGGTGGCGGTCCAGACGGCGCGGGCGCAGGGCGGAGGCGAGACGCTATTGCGGGACGCGCGGCGCTACCTTGACGATGCCATCGCCGTGCTGGAACCGGGGACGCCGAGGCTGGTGGCCATCGGCGGGGTGTCAGGCACGGGCAAGACCACGGTGGCGCGCGGGCTGGCGCCGGAGCTGGGGGCGCCTCCGGGTGCCGTCCACCTGCGCAGCGACATGATCCGCAAGGCGCTGTGCGGGGTCGATCCCCTGACGCCGCTGGATGCGGAGGGCTATCGGCCAGAGGTCAGCGCAGAGGTCTATGACCGAATCGAAACGCTGGCGCGGGAGGTCCTGGAGGCGGGGCAAACGGTGATCGCGGATGCCGTTTTTCTGGACCCGGACGACCGCGCGGCCATCGCGCGGGTCGCCCGTGACCAAAGCGCGGGCTTCACCGGGCTCTGGCTGGAGGCGGAGGGCGCCGCGCTGGTTGCCCGCGTGTCGGACCGCCGGGGCGATGCCTCGGACGCGGATGCCGGGGTTGTCCGCGCACAGTTGGACAGCGACGCCGGAGAGATCGGCTGGACACGTGTCGATGCCGCCGGGGACGTGGACAAGGTGCTGGCAGCTTGCCGGGGCGCGCTTGTGGCGACTGCACAGGCGCGCCCCTGACAGGACTTCAGACTTGCAGGACGTAGCTGCCCGGCGCCGCCATCAGCGGCGGCAATCCGGCCTCTGCCCGGCCCATCGGCGGCGGGGCGCCCCTTTCGCCGGTGCTCTTGCCGTCCAGCCAGTCGAACCAGACCGGCCACCAAGAGCCTTCCTCGGTCTCGTGACAGGACAGCCAGGTGTCGGGGTCCATGTAGTTGCGGCCCGGCGGACGATGGCCCCGGCGGAAATGGCGGTGCTTTTGCCCCGGCACGCTGAGCACGCCGCCGTTGTGCCCGCCCGAGGTCAGGACAAAGGTCAGGTCGCCATCGGTGAACAGGGCCGTCTTGTAGACCGAGCGCCAGGGCGCGATGTGGTCCTTTTCCGTGCCCAGCACGAAGAAGGGGGCAGAGATGTCCTTGAGCGCGATCACTTTTCCCTCGACCGAAAAGCGCCCGGCGGTCAGGCGGTTTTCGAGGAAGAGCCCGCGCAGGTATTCCGAGTGCATCCTGTAGGGCATCCGCGTGGCGTCCATGTTCCAGGCCGCCAAGTCGAACACGGGGTCTTCTTCGCCCAGCAGGTAACGACGCAACAGGCGGCTCCAGACCAGGTCGCGCGCGCGCAGGATCTGGAAGGCGCCTGCCATCTGCGGCCCGTCCAGATAGCCCTTGTCCCACATCATGTCCTCGAGAAAGGCGATCTGGCTGTCGTCGACGAAGAGCATCAGCTCGCCCGCCTCGGAGAAATCCGTCTGCCCGGCCAGCAGCGTGATCGAGGCCAGCCGGTCGTCGCCGTCGCGCGCCATGGCCGCCGCCGCAATGGCCAGGATGGTGCCGCCCAGGCAATAGCCGCAGGCATGAACCCGGGGCGCCTTGGTGACGACCTGCACCGCCTCCAGCGCCTCCATCACGCCGCGGCGGCGGTAGTCCTCCAGCGACAGCTCGCTCTGGTCGGCGGTGGGGTTGCACCACGAGATCGCGAAGACGGTGTAGCCCTGCGCGACCAGCTGCGCGATCAGCGACTTGGGCGGGCTGAGGTCGAGAATGTAGTACTTCATGATCCAGGCCGGGACGATCAGCAGAGGCTCGGCGTGGACGGTTTCGGTCTGCGGCGCATACTGGATCAGTTCGAACAGGTCGTTGCGATAGACCACCTGTCCCGGCGTGACGGCCAGGTCCTTGCCCACCTCGAAGCCTTCGGGGCGCGGCGCGGGCTGTTGCGCGATCATCCGGGCGCTGTCTTCGGCCAGGTGCCTTGCACCCTCGATGAAATTGCGCCCGCCGGTTTTCAGCGCGGCCTCGACCACCTCGGGATTGGTCAGCGGAAAGTTGGAGGGAGAGACCATGTCCAGCCCCTGCCGCACCATGAACCCCACCCTGTCGGCGCTGATCTTGCGCATCCCGCGGATTTCCGTGGTCGCCTCTGTCCACCAGGCCTCTTGCGCCAGAAAGGCGGTCTTCATCGCGCGGAAGGGGGGCAGCGCCCAGCCGGGGTGATCGAATCGGTGATCGTCGGGTGCGGGCTGCGGCCCTTCGGCCCGTCCGGCAAAAGACAGCGCGGTTTCGCCCGCGAGGCGGGCCGCCTCTTGCGTCAGCGCGGTCATCCGCCCCGGCGCGGCGGCCAGATGCGACAGCCAGTCCATCCAGGCCGAGGCGGCGGAATGCGGCGAAAGGCCCCCGGTGGCGCGGGCGCGGGTGGCGCGCAATGCACGGTCCAGCGTGTTGCTGTCGGTATCGGTCATGCCTGGTCCTTGCGGTCGTTGGCCGGAAGATGAGTCGGGGGCACCCTAGGCGACCCCGTGCAAAATCCCGATGACGTGGATCAAAGTTTCGGCGCGTCGTCTTGCCAGATGGCTTGTCGTGCGTCAAATCGTACAGACCGGCCATACCATAGGTTGTCCGCGAACGGGACGCGCGTGATCCTGAAATCCTGAACAAGACAAACGAGGTGCAGCATGGCAGGGGACACTGGCGGGGCAGCCTTTGGGCTGACGTCCACACAGGCGGCAGAGCGGCTGGCCGAGGTCGGTCCGAACCAGCTGGCCGAACGGAAACCCGTCTCGCGCTGGGTGATCCTGGCGCGGCAGTTCACCAGCCCGCTGATCGTGATGCTGATCGTCGCCGCCGGGATCGCCGCCGCGCTGGGCGAGACGGTGGATGCCGTGGCCATCGTGCTGGTGGTGTTGCTCAACGGGTTGCTGGGCTTCGTGCAGGAATGGCGCACGGAAACGGCGCTGGCGGCGCTGCGGAACATGCTGGCGACCGAGGCGCGGGTGGTGCGCGACGGGGCGCAGGTGATGATCGACACGCGCCAGATCGTGCCGGGCGACCTGGTCATCCTCGACAGCGGCGACAAGGTGCCTGCCGACCTGGTGCTGACCTCGGGCATGCGGCTGAAGGTGGACGAAAGCATCCTGACCGGGGAATCGGTGCCCGTGGACAAGCATACGGGCGACGAGGACGTGCCGCTTTACATGGGGTCGAACGTTGTGGCGGGCCGGGCCGAGGGCGTTGTACGCGCCACCGGGCCACGGACGGAATTCGGCCATATCGCCGAGCTGACCGCCTCGATCGACGTGGGCGAAACCCATTTGCAGGCCCAGCTTGCGCGGCTGGCGCGCCTTCTGGGGGGCATGGCGCTGGGGCTGGCGGGGCTGGTGCTGGCGGCCGGGTTGATGTCGGGGCGCGACTTGCACGAGATGTTCCTGACCTCGATCGCGCTGGCCGTCGCGATGGTGCCCGAGGGGCTGCCGGCGGTGGTGACGATCACCCTTGCGCTGGGCGCCTCGGCGATGCTGCGGCGGCAGTCACTGGTGCGGCGGTTGCAGGCGGTCGAGACGCTGGGCGCGGCGACGGTGATCTGCACCGACAAGACCGGCACGCTGACGGAAAACGCCATGACCGTGACGCGGATCTGGACGCCGGGGCGCAGCTACGATGTGACGGGCACCGGCTATGATCCGGCGGGCCACATCGCGGCGGAGGGCGGCCGGGTGCGCGCGGCGGACGATCCCCGGCTGGCCGAACTGATCGACGTGGGCCTGTCCTGCAACCATGCCGAACTGGGCCACCGCGAGGCGGGCTGGCACATGGTCGGCGACCCGACCGAGGGCGCGCTGGTCACGCTGGGGTTCAAGGGCTGGGCCGAGCTGCCGAACCCGGCCGACCGGCTGGCCGAAATCCCCTTTGACGCCGAACGCAAGCGCATGAGCGTGGTGATGCGGCGTGGCGGGGCGCTGGTGCAGATGGTCAAGGGCGCGCCGGAAATGGTGCTGGACGTCTGCACCCGGGTGCAGGGGGCGGGCGGCGACCCCGAACCCCTGACCCCGGCGCGGCGGGCCGAGATCGAAGGCGTCGCGGCCGAGATGGCCTCGAACGGGCGGCGGCTGCTTGGGCTGGCGATGCGCAGGGTCGAGGACCCTCTGGCCGGGGAGGAAGGGCTGGTCTTTCTCGGGCTGGTGGGGATGATCGACCCGCCACGCGCCGAGGTGAAACAGGCGGTGGGCCTGTGCCGCCGTGCGGGCATCCGGGTGGTCATGATCACCGGGGACGCGCCCCTGACCGGCGCGGCCATCGCGCGCGAAATCGGGCTGCAGGTCGATCGCATGCTGATCGGGGACGATCTTGACCGGCTGTCCGAGGAAGACCTGCACGAGGTGCTGAAAGGCAACGTTCATTTCGCCCGTACCGCCCCGGCTCACAAGATGCGGCTGGTCGGCGCCTTGCAACAAAGCGGCAATCTGGTTGCGATGACCGGGGACGGGGTCAACGACGCGCCCGCGCTGCGGCAGGCCGATATCGGCATCGCGATGGGCCATCGCGGCACGGACGTGGCCAAGGACGCCAGCGACCTGGTGCTGCTGGACGACAATTTCGCCACCATCGTCGGCGCGGTCGAAGAGGGCCGCCGCCAGTTTTCCAACATCCAGCGTTTCGTCCGTTACCTGCTGTCATCCAACGCGGGCGAGGTGCTGGCCATCGTGGCCAACCTCTTCCTTGGCGGGCCGCTGATCTTCCTGGCGACGCAGATCCTGTGGATGAACCTTGTCACCGACGGGGTGACGGCGGTGGCGCTGGGCATGGAAAAACCGGCGCCCGACCAGATGGATCAGCCGCCGGTGCCCGGGGATCACCCGATCCTCGACCTGCCGGGCCTGATGATGATCGCCTGTTTCGGCCTGTACACCGGGGGTGTCAGCCTCTGGCTGTTCTACAGCCACCTGGGGCAGGGAGAGGACCTGGCGCGCACCATGGCCTTTGCGGGCATCGTGGTCTTTGAAAAGGCCAGCGTCTTTGCCTTTCGGTCGTTCCGGCTGCCGATGTCGCGAATCGGGTATCTGTCCAACCGCCCCCTGCTGCTGGCCTTTGCGGTGACGATGGCGATGCAGGTGGCCGCGATCTACTGGCCGCCGCTGCAGCACCTGCTGCACACCGTGCCGCTGAGCGGAGAACAGCTGGGCCTGTTGGGGGCGCTGGCGCTGCCGCTGCTGCTGGTGCCGGAACTGGTGAAATATGCCCGCCGGTCGCGGGCGCGGGGCCTGTCGGTGGCGGCGCGTTGACCTGAATCAACGAAGCGCAGAGCGCTTCCTCTACCCTTCGGGCATTCCGAGGGGAGGAGGACCCGATGGCTGACAAGGACACGGACGAGACGCGCACCCTGATCTGGTTCGAGCATCTCAGGCGCGGGGACGTGGCGCTGGTGGGGGGCAAGAACGCCTCGCTGGGCGAGATGGTGCAATCGCTGGATGCCAGTCGCATCCGCGTGCCGCCCGGTTTCGCCACAACCTCGGCGTCCTATCGCGCCTTCATCGAGGCGAACGGGTTCGGCGATGTGCTGCGGGACGAACTGGCGGCGTTGGGCGAGGGGTGCAAGACGCTGGCGCAGGCGGGCCGCGCAATCCGCGAGACTCTGGCCACCGGGGCCTTTCCGCCGCAGATCGAGGCCGACATCCTGGAGGCCTACCGGGACCTCGGCCACAGGGTGGGGCGGGAAAATCCCTCTGTCGCCGTGCGGTCATCCGCCACCGCCGAAGACCTGCCGGACGCCAGTTTCGCGGGCCAGCAGGAAACCTTTCTGAACGTCGAGGGCGAGCGCGCGCTGCTGATGGCCTGCCGCCGCTGTTATGCCTCGCTGTTCACCGACCGGGCGATCACCTACCGCGAGATCAACGGCTTCGATCACCTGGAGGTGGCGCTGTCCATTGGCGTGCAGCTGATGGTGCGGTCGGATATCGCCGGGTCGGGGGTGATGTTCTCGATCGACACCGAAAGCGGCTTTGACAAGACGGTGCTGATCAACGCCGCCTGGGGCTTGGGCGAAAACGTGGTGCAGGGCGCGGTCAGCCCGGATGAATACCAGGTCTACAAGCCTTTCCTCGACCGGCCCGACCTGGTGCCCATCACGCACAAGGCGCTGGGCGCGAAAGAGATCAAGATGATCTACGGCACGGGCGAGGGCGCGGCGACGCGCAACGTGCCGACCTCGAAGGCGGAGCGTGAGAGTTTCGTGCTGTCCGACGGCGAGATCCTGGAACTGGCCCGCGCGGCGGTCGAGATCGAGCGGCATTATGGCTGTGCGATGGACATGGAATGGGCGCGCGACGGGATCGACGGGCAGCTGTATATCGTGCAGGCGCGGCCCGAGACGGTGCAGTCGCGCCGGGATGCGGGTGCCATGAAAAGCTACACGCTGGGCGCGCATGGCGAGACACTGTTGACCGGGCTCAGCGTCGGCGGGGCGGTGGCGAGCGGCGAGGTCATCATCATCGAGAGCGCGGCGGACATCGACCGCTTTGTCGACGGGGCGGTTCTGGTGACGTCGACCACGGACCCGGACTGGGTGCCGGTGATGAAACGGGCCGCCGCCATTGTCACGGATCACGGCGGGCGGACCTCTCATGCGGCCATCGTCAGCCGCGAACTGGGTGTTCCGGCGGTGGTCGGCACCGGCAACGCGACCCATGTCCTGCACGACCAGCAACAGGTCACCGTCTCCTGCGCCGAGGGCGAGGAGGGGGTGATCTATGCCGGTGAGGCGGAGGTGACGGTAGAGGAGCTGGACCTGGCCCATGTCCCCGAGACCCGCACGCAGGTCATGCTGAACCTTGCCAACCCCTCGACCGCGGCGCGCTGGTGGCGGCTGCCGGCGGATGGTGTCGGGCTGGCGCGGATGGAATTCGTCGTCTCGAACGAGGTCAGGGTGCATCCGCTGGCGCTGACCCGCTACGATCAACTCACCTCTGACGAGGACCGCGCGGCGATCGATGCGCTGACACGGGGATACGACGACCGCACCGGGTATTTCGTCGAAACGCTGGCGCGGGGTCTGGCGCGCATCGCGGCGGTCTGGCATCCGCGCCCGGTCATCGTACGGATGAGCGATTTCAAGACCAACGAATATGCCGACCTGCTGGGCGGGCGCGCCTTTGAGCCGGACGAGGAGAACCCGATGATCGGGTTCCGTGGCGCCTCTCGGTACTATTCGGAAGGGTATCGCGACGGGTTCGAACTGGAATGCCGGGCCATCCGGCACCTGCGCGAGGAAATGGGGTTCGACAACGTGGTGATCATGATCCCCTTTTGCCGCACCGTGGGCGAGGCGGACCGGGTGCTGGAGGTCATGGCCTCGCAGGGGCTGGAACGCGGCAAGGCGGGGCTGGAGGTCTACGTCATGTGCGAGATCCCCTCGAACGTGATCGAGGCGGAACGGTTTGCCGAGCGGTTCGACGGGTTTTCCATCGGCTCGAACGACCTGACACAGTTGACACTGGGGATCGACCGGGATTCCGAGGCCCTGGCGGAGCTGTTTTCCGAGCGGGATCCGGCGGTTTTGTGGATGATCGAGACGGTGATTTCCAAGGCCCGCGCGGCCGGGCGCAAGATCGGGCTTTGCGGTCAGGCGCCGTCGAACGATCCGGGGTTTGCGCGGCTGCTGGTTCAGGCGGGGATCACATCGATTTCGGTGACGCCGGACAGTTTCCTGGCGGTCAAGCGCAACGTGGCGGCGGCGGAAGAGGCGGGATGAGCCGGGACGACGGACGGCGCTTGTCGCGGCTTTGCCGCGACGTCGCCCCGCCCACCGTCCCGCTGAACGCGCCATGCGGCGCGTTGGCCGCTTTGTGACTCACCAGGGAACAGGCACTGGCGGGTGTCAGGGCGAGAGGGGGATCTCGGTGCCCTGCTTGATCCGGCGCAGGACGAACATCGTCGCGGTGCCGGCGACGTTTTCATGTTCCAGCACGTGGCGCATCAGGATCGATTCCAGGTCGGCGATGTCGCGCACCAGGAGATGCAGCAGGTAATCCCATTCGCCGGAGATCGAGTAGACCTCGGTGATCGCGGCTTCCGCCTCCATCGCGCGCTGAAAGTCGGCGCGAGCGGCGGCGTCCTGGGATTTCATACGGACCTGCACGAAGGCATCCATGCCGCGCCCCACGGCAGCCGGATCGACATGGCGCACCGGCGGTCCGATCACGCCGCGATCCTCGAGCGCGCGCAGGCGGCGCCAGCAGGTGGCGGGGGAACTGTTCACCCTGTGGGCCAGGTCCTGCATGCTGCCGGAGGCGTCCTTTTGCAGGACGGCAAGGATGCGGCGGTCGAGATCCGAGAGTTGAGACATCTGGTTCGCTAATTGGCCTAAGAGTGAACGGTTTACTGCAAGATGTGACCCATCTCTGAGAGATTGGAAGGTCTTTTTCAGAGAAACAGGTAAAAATCCCCCGATCCGCGACAGGGAGGATGCCATGACGGACCAGACGCCGATTCTGACCGATTACGCCTTGGAAGACCGCTATACCCGCACCGAGGGCCGGGTGTTCCTGACCGGGACACAGGCGATCCTGCGGATCGCGCTGGACCAGGCGCGGCGTGACAGGGCGCGGGGGCTGGACACGCGGGGCTATATCTCGGGCTATCGCGGCTCTCCGGTGGGCGGCGTTGACCTGGAAGTGGCCGGGCATGCCAAGCTGGTCGAAGAGGCCGGGATCACCTTCCTGCCCGCGATCAACGAGGAACTGGGCGCGACCCAGATGATCGGCACTCAGCAGGTGGAGACCGACCCCGACAAGACCTGCGAGGGGGTCTTTGGCCTGTGGTACGGCAAGGGGCCGGGGGTGGACCGGGCCGCTGACGCTCTGAAACATGGCAATGCCTATGGGTCTTCTCCACATGGCGGCGTGCTGGTGGTGGCGGGCGACGACCACGGATGCGTGTCGAGTTCGATGCCGCACCAGTCGGATGTGGCCTTCATGAATTTCTTCATGCCGACGCTGAACCCGGCCAACGTGGGTGAGTTCCTGCCTTTTGGTGAATGGGGCTACGCGCTGTCGCGCTTTTCCGGCATGTGGGTCGGTTTCAAGGCGATTTCCGAGACGGTGGAATCCGGCATGTCGGTGGAGTTGCCCGCGGACCGGGCGTTTGTCGCGCCGGAGTTCACGCCGCCCAAGGATGGGCTGCATTACCGCTGGCCCGATCTGCCGGGGATGCAGATCGAAGAGCGGATGGAGGCCAAGAAAAACGCCGTTCTGGCCTTTGCCCGCGCCAATCCCATCGACCGGGCGGAATGGGGGCACGAGGCCCGGTTCGGCATCGTGACCACCGGCAAGGCGCATCTGGACACGCTGGAGGCGCTGCGCCTTCTGGGGGTCGACGAGGGTGTCGCGCGCGAGCTGGGCATCGACCTTTACAAGGTCGGCATGGTCTGGCCGCTGGAAGATCGCGGGGCGCTGGGCTTCGCCCATGAAAAGCAGGAACTGCTGGTCATCGAGGAAAAGCGCGGGGTCATCGAAAGCCAGCTGAAAGAGTATTTCTACGACTTCCCCGGGCAAAAGCCCGACCGCATGGTCGGCAAGCGGGATGAGCACGGCGAGCGGCTGATCCCCTGGACGCATGAACTGGGCGCCGTGATGCTGGCGCGGATCATCGCGAAACGACTGGATCTGAATCTTGGCACATCGCTCACGGAACGTGCCGAGGCGCTGGTGCCGCCCCCGACCCTGATCGAAGTGCCGGGGGCGGCTCGTACGCCCTATTTCTGTTCGGGCTGTCCGCATAACACCTCGACCAAGGTGCCCGAGGGCAGCCAGGCGCTGGCGGGGATCGGCTGTCACTTCATGGCCAGCTGGATGAACCGCAACACGACCTCCCTGATCCAGATGGGCGGCGAGGGCGTCAACTGGGTTGCGCGGTCGAAGTTCAACGGGAATGCTCATGTGTTCCAGAACCTGGGCGAGGGGACCTATTACCACTCGGGGTCGCTCGCGGTGCGGCAGGCGATTGCGGCAGGCACCAACATCACCTTCAAGATCCTCTTCAACGACGCGGTGGCGATGACCGGCGGGCAGGTCGTGGACGGGCCGATTTCCGTGCAGGCGATTGCGCATACGGTGCTGGCCGAAGGGGCGAAAAAGGTCGTCGTCGTCTCGGACCAGCCGGAGAATTTCCGCAAGGGCGACTTCCCGGCAGGCGTCGAGATCGAGCACCGGCGCGAGATGGACCGCGTGCAGCGCGAGTTGCGCGAGGTGCCCGGCACCACGGTGCTGATCTACCAACAGACCTGCGCGACGGAAAAGCGCCGGTTGCGCAAGCGCGGCAAGATGGAGGATCCCAAGCGGTTCGCTGTCATCAACGCGCTGGTCTGCGAAGGCTGCGGTGATTGTGGCGTGGAGTCGAATTGCCTGAGTGTCGAGCCGCTGGAAACGGAATTCGGTCGCAAGCGGCAGATCAACCTGAACTCCTGCAACAAGGATTTCACCTGCCTCAACGGGTTTTGCCCCAGCTTCGTCACCGTCGAGGGCGGTACGCTGAAGAAAGGGCGGGGCGTGTCCGAAGCGCAGCTGGACGAGATGGTGGCCAAGCTGCCGGCGCCGGATCTGCCCGCGCTGGACGCGCCCTGGGATATCCTTGTGACCGGGGTTGGCGGCACGGGCGTCGTGACCGTGGGCCAGTTGATCGCGATGGCTGCCAACCTCGAAGGGCGCGGCGCCAGCGTGCTGGATTTCATGGGGTTTGCGCAGAAGTTCGGGCCGGTTCTCAGCTATTTGCGCATGTCGGCGCGGCCCGAAGAGGTCAACCAGGCGCGGATCGAGCCCAGCAGCGCGGATGCGCTGATCGGCTGTGATCTTGTGGTGAGTTCCTCGCCCAAGGCCTCGATGACCTACCGGGCGGGGCATACGCGGGCGGTGGTGAACACGGCGCTGATGCCGACCGGGGATTTCACCCGCAACCGGGATGCGGACTTGCACCCGGGTGAGCGGCTGGCGCGGATTTCGCAGGCCGTGGACGGTGCCGCGCTGCAATCGCTGGATGCCAATGCGCTGTCAGAGGCGCTGCTGGGGGATACGGTCTTTGCCAACGTCCTGATGCTGGGGGCGGCCTGGCAGGCGGGGCTGGTGCCGCTCACCGAGGCGGCTTTGATGCGGGCGATTGAACTGAACGGGGTCAAGCCGGACCTCAACAAACAAGCCTTTGCCTGGGGGCGGGTTGCCGTCACGGACCACGCGGGCGTGGAGCGGATCGCAGGGATCGAGGCGCGGCCTGTGATGACGCTGGAGCAGATGATCGACCGGCGGGCGGATTTCCTGGCGGAGTACCAGAGCCGCCGCTGGGCACGGCGCTATCGTGATGACCTGCAAAAGGTGATCGAGGCGGAAACGCGCGTGGCCGGCGCGCCGGGCAAGCTGTCCGAGGCGGCGGCCAAGGGGCTGTTCAAGCTGATGTCCTACAAGGATGAATACGAGGTGGCGCGGCTGCACGCACAGACGGGTTTCATGGAGGGGCTGAAAGACCGGTTCGAGGGCGAGTTCACCGTGCGTCACCACTTGGCCCCGCCGATGCTGTCCTCGGGGACGGATGCGCGCGGGCGCCCGTTGAAACGCAGCTTTGGCCCCTGGGTGCAGGTGGCCTTTCGCCAGTTGGCGCGGATGAAACGGTTGCGCGGCACGCCCTTCGATCCCTTTGGTCGCACCGCCGAACGGCGCATGGAACGGGCGCTGATCGGGGAATACCGCGATCTGCTGGATCGGCTGGTCAACGGTTTGACCGCAGACAACCGTGACGAGGCGGCGCGGATCGCGGCGATGGTCATGGAAATCCGTGGTTTCGGCCCGGTCAAGGAGGAGGCCGCGGAGACGACCCGCAAGGCGATCGCCGAGGCTGTTACGCAGTATGCTGCCTAAAATCCTTTAACCGACCGCACGTTTGGGTTATCTCCCTCGCAAGACGCCCGCGCCAGCGGCGAGGAGAGGAGCCTTGACCATGACAACCGACAGCCCCGTTACCGTCAGCCGCGAAGGCGACCTTGCCTGGGTGACCATCGACAATCCGCCCGTCAATGCCACCAGCGCGGCGGTGCGGGCCGGATTGGCCGAGGCCGTAAAAGAGGTTCAGGGCGCGCGCGTCGCGATCCTGACCGGGGCGGGCCGGACCTTTGTCGCGGGCGGTGACATGGCGGAGTTCGACGCGCCGCCGGTCGAGCCGCATCTGCCCGACGTTGTGCAGATGATCGAGGATAGCGAGACGCCCTTTGTGGCGGTCCTGCACGGAACCGTGCTGGGGGGCGGGTTCGAGATCGCGATGGCCTGTGCCTGGCGGATCGCGCAGGCAGGCACCCGCTTTGGCCTGCCCGAGGTCAACGTCGGCCTGATCCCCGGTGCGGGCGGCACGCAACGCGCGCCGCGCCTGATCGGGATGGAAGCCGCCATCGACATGGCGGCCTCGGGGCAGATGCTGGATGCGCAGGCGCTCAAGGCGCTGGGCGGTCTGGACCTTGTGTTCGAGGGGGATCTGCAGGCCGCGGCACGGACCTTTGTCACGGATCTGCCGGAGCGGCCCGAAAAGGTGTCCGAGCGCGTGGTCGAGCCGCTGGCGGCGGACGCATTGGAGGTCAAGCGGGCGGCGGTGATGAAACGCGCGCGCGGGCAGATGTCGCCGCTCTTGAACGTCGATGCTTTGCAATGGGCCTATCTGCCCTTTGCCGAGGGCCAGCCCAAGGAACGCGCCTTGCACCTGGAGATGCGCCAGAGCGCCGAGAGCCGCGCCCTGCGCCATGCGTTTTTTGCCGAACGCGAGGTGGCCCGGCCCAAGGCGGCGGCGGGCGCCGCGCCCCGTGAGTTGCAGCGTATCGCGGTTGTCGGCGGCGGGCTGATGGGGGCGGGCATCGCCACGGCGAGCCTTGGCGGCGGTCTTGAGGTGGTGCTGATCGAGCGCGACGCCGAGGCGGCAACAGCCGCCAAGGACCGCGTTGCCGGGCTGATCGACGGCGCCGTGAAGCGCGGCAAGCTGAGTGAGGCCAAGGCGGCAGAGCAGAAGGCCCGGTTCACGGCCACGGCGGAATACGCCGATGCGGCGGGTGTCGATCTGGCGGTCGAGGCGGTGTTCGAGGATCTGGAGGTCAAGCGCGCGGTGTTCCGGCAATTGGCAGAGGTGGTTTCGGCCGATGCCATCCTGGGCACCAATACGTCCTACATCGACCCGCGTGAGATTTTCGACGGTATCGAGAACCAGGGGCGCTGCATCGGGCTGCACTTCTTCTCGCCCGCGCATGTGATGAAACTGCTTGAAATCGTGGCCCTGCCCGAAACCTCGACAGAGGTGCTGGCGACGGGCTTTGCCTTTGGCAAGCGGCTGCGCAAGGTCTCGGTCCTGGCGGGGATCTGCGACGGGTTCATCGGCAACCGGATGCTGGCGGAATACCGGCGGGCGGCGGAATACATGCTGGCCGATGGCGCCCTGCCGCAAGAGGTGGATGCCGCCGCACGCGAGATCGGTTTTCCGATGGGGCCGTTCGAACTGCAGGACCTGACGGGCCTTCAGATCTCATGGGCCAACCGCAAACGACAGGCAGCGACGCGCGACCCGGCGCAGCGCTATGTGACGATTTCCGACCAGCTGTGCGAGATGGACCGGCTGGGCCAGCGCAGCGGCAAGGGCTGGTACGACTACGCCGAAGGGGATCGCAAACCGCGCCCCTCGGCAGAGGTCGAACAGGTGATCCTGGACTATGCGCAGGCGCAGGGTATCACGCGCCGCAGCTTTGACCGCGAAGAGATCATGGCGCGCATCCTGGCCGTGCTGGCCAACGAGGGCGCGCGGATCGTCGAGGAAGGCATCGCGGAAAGCGATTCCGCCGTCGACATGGTGCAGATCCACGGTTACGCCTTTCCGCGCTGGCGCGGCGGCCCGATGCAATCGGCGTCTGAACGCGGCTGGAACGAGGTCGGCGACATCATGCGGCGACTTGCCGGGGAAAGCCCGGACAGCTGGGTATTGAGCGACCGCGTCGCGGGCGGCTGACCGAGCGGGTCAGCCCCAGGACGCGTCTTGGGAGCCATGCAGGATGGCCCCCTGTTCGCAGCCCCTGTCCGTGGATGTGTCAGGCGAGGCGGGGCCAGTTTGAATGCCGACCTGCTATTGCCGAGGTGTCCTCGATCACGGCCAGCCCGACGCCGAGAATCCGTTTCTGACCGTGCTCCGGGGGCCGCAGCCGGAGGCTGACGGCGCGCCAGTCCTGCCCATGCTCGGATTTGTTGAGCCGGGTTTTGATTGAGCGCGGCGGGGGTGTTGCTTCGGGCACGCACAGTTCCTGCAATTGCATCCGGGAGCTTTCTCGTTCATCTGTTTTTAAAGGATTTGACTCCAGATTTGATTGAAAATGGGTGAAGGAATGGTGCTGATAGCTCCCTGGCGCCAAACATTCGGCCTATTTCGGATAATAATATGAGAAATATTGAGACATGAGCATTTCGAGGGATGTTGAAACGGTTGTGGGCCTTGCCGCGTCCGCAGGCGGGTTTGAGGCGATGTCGCTGCTTGCCCAGCATCTGCCGACCGACGCGGGCTGCGCCTATGTGCTGGCTCAGCACCTGTCGCCCCACCACGAAAGCGTCCTGACGACCCTTCTGTCGCGCGATATCCGGCTGAATGTGGCGGCGGTCGACCAGTCGAGGCCGCTGAAGCCGGACACGATCTACGTGCCGATCCCCAAGTTCGACCTGGTGGTCGAGAATGGCGCTGTCCACCTGCGCCCTCCCTCTGGCCGCGCGGCAGAGCCGAAACCCTCGGCGGACCGGCTTTTTGCTTCTATTGCAGAGCAGTACGGAGAGATGAGCGTGGGGATCGTTTTGTCCGGCACGGGCAGCGACGGGAGCTATGGCGTGCAGGCGATCCACGAGGCGGGCGGTATCACCATCGCCCAGGACTCGGCCTCGGCCCGCTATGACACGATGCCCAATTCGGCCATCGAAACCGGCTGCGTGGACCTGATCCTGTCCCCCGGTCAGATCGGCGACCAGCTGGATGCCATCCTGCGCCGTCCGCGCGACCTGGCGGCGCTGCAGGCGCAGATGGATCAGCCGACGGAATTCGACGACCTCTTTCACCTTTTGCAGGTGCGCACGCGGGTGAATTTCCGAAACTACAAGGAAAAGACCGTGGGGCGGCGTATTCAACGGCGCATGATTGCGCGCGGCTTCGAGGGCTACCGGGAATACGTCAAGTTTTGCCGCGACACGCCCGAGGAGCTGGATTCGCTTTATCGCGACCTGCTGATTTCGGTCACCCGATTTTTTCGGGACCGCGACCAGTTCGACGCGCTGGCCGATGCCTTGCGGACCTATGTAGAGCAGACAGAGACCCGCCCGATCCGGGTCTGGGTGCCCGGCTGCGCGACAGGCGAAGAGGCCTATTCCATCGCCTTTATTCTGTGCGATCTTCTGGGATTTTCCACGCACGACGGGACCCGGCCCTTTCAGATCATCGCCACGGACCTGGACACACAGGCCCTGGCCCGCGGGCGCGCCGGCGCCTATCCGGTCAGCGCCGCGGCCGATATGCCCCAGTCGATGGCAGAGGCTTTTTTCACCACGCACGATGGTGTCTTGCGGGTGTGTCAGGACGTGCGCAACATGATCCTCTTCTCGCAGCACAACGTCTTTCATGATCCGCCGTTCAGCGACATCGACCTTGTCAGCTTTCGCAACACGCTGATCTATTTCAACTCGGCGCTGCAGGAAAAGGTGATGTCACGCCTGTTGTACGCAATGCGTCCGGGCGGGTTGATATTCATCGGAGCGTCCGAACAGATCGGCGCGCTGGAACCCTATTTCGAAAAGGTGGGCGAGGGTGTTCGCCTGTTCCGCAAGCGCAAGGGCGCATCTCTGGATCGTACGCAGCTGGCCCGTTTCGGAATGTCGGCCAGGGGCGAGTCGACAAAGCGGGATGGCAAGTCGCATGTCGTGTCCGAGTCGCTGGAGGACAGCGAGGTATTCGGCACCATTGCCGCGTCTGTGGCGCCGCTTGGGTTTCTTGCCAACGATCAGAAGGATCTGCTGCGCATTTTTGGCGACATCAGCCCCTTTATCACTGTGACCGACGACGTGCGTGGACGGTTGACCACCCGTATGCTGAAACCCGAGATCGCCGCGGAGGCCTCCAGCCTGATCCCGCTCTGCCTGAAACACGGCAAGCCCCGCAATGGCGTCTGGCGCGAGATGGCGGGCCGCGGGTTCAACCGGGTCCGCCTGCGCGGCTACCCGATCAAGATGGACCGCCCGGTGCTGGTATTGGTCTCGATCGAGACCGATCTTGTCGAAGAGACGGTGCTGCCGGACCAGGCGCACCACGAGTCATCGGATTACCTGGCCTATATCGAGCGTGAACTGGCGGATGCGCGTGAGGCGTTGCAGATCACGATGGAGGAACTGCAGGCCTCGAACGAGGAACTGCAATCCACCAACGAGGAATTGCAGTCGACCAACGAAGAACTGCAGTCCACCAACGAAGAGCTGGAAACCTCGAACGAAGAGCTGCAATCCACGAATGAGGAACTGATCACGGTCAACGAGGAACTGTTGATCAACTCCGAGGAACTCAACGGCCTGGTGGCCGAACACGCGGCGATCCAGGCAGCGCTGCCGATGCCCCTGCTGGTGCTGGACACCAAGCTGAACATCAAGAGCGCCTCGTGCAACGCGATCCAGTTGTTCGCCCTGACGGAACACGGAACGCATTTCGGCCACATCAGCCAAGTGAGCTTGCCGACAGAGGGGTTTCCTCAGCTGGTGAATATCTGCAACGAGGTCCTGATGCTGCAAAAGACGCATAGCGAAACCTTTGACGTTGACGGGGGTGTGCAGGAACTGCGGGTGGCGCCCTATTTCCTGAAAGGCGCCGAACTGGCGGGCCTGACGATCACCTTGCAGCGGGCCTGACCGGAAAAGGTCAGACCGGCCCGCAGTTACCGGTCAGCCGCGCGACAATCGCCAGCAGATGCGACGGCGGAAAGGGCTTGCCCAGGGTCTCTGTCGCGCCAAAGCTTTGCGCCGTCTTCAGCAGGTCCTTGGTCCAGTGGGTGTTGACGGCGCCGGCCATGGCGATTGCGGGAATGTCCCTTGGTGTCCTGAAGGGCCGCGAGGGCGACTGCTGGCGCAGCCGGGTCAGCAACAGCAGGCCGCCGTCCGGCGACAGGACCCCGTCCACCCGGATCAGGATGTCGACGATGACCAGGTCGATTCGCCGGGTCATGACGATCTCGAGCGCGGCCTCGCCCGTTGGGGCGATGGCCACGCTGTGCCCGGCTTCGGTCAAGCTTTGCCCGACGAGCCCGGCAAAATGCGCATCGTCCTCCATGATGACGATTTCGGCCATGTCGGAGGTTTCCCTGCCCTGCACGCCCTTTTTGTATCCGGGGTGGGCAAACACTTGAATGCGAATGTTTAAATGTGACCCGCTGCCGCGCGGTGAGGTGGGATCCCGGCTGATCCCGCCCATGTCAAAATCCGCCGAGACCGCTTGCATCCGAAGCTGGAAACTGTAATTGAGTAAAAGAGTAAGGAATTAATCGAAGGGAGAAACGCATGACCCTCAAGACTGGACTCGGCGCCGCGGCGCTTGTTGCCCTGACCGGACTGGCCCCGACCGTGGGCGTGGCGCAGGGCGAGGTAAACATCTACTCGTCGCGCCATTACGACACGGACGAACGTCTGTATTCGGACTTCGAGGATGCAACGGGCATCATCATCAACCGGATCGAGGGCAATGCCGACGAGCTGATCGCGCGGATGCAGGCCGAGGGGCGCAACTCGCCCGCCGACATCCTGCTGACCGTCGACACCTCGCGCCTGGAGCGGGCCAAGGACGCCGGTGTCCTGCAGCCGATCGACAGCGCCGTGCTGGAGACCCGCGTCCCCGGCTACCTGCAGGATGCGGAAAACGAGTGGTTCGGCTTTTCGCAGCGGTCGCGGATCATCTTCTACGACAAGCAGGACGTGACCGAGCCGCCGGCCACCTACCAGGATCTCGCCGACCCGAAATTCAAGGGCCAGGTCTGCATCCGTTCGGGCACCAACGCCTATATGCAGACACTGCTGGCCGCACTGGTCGAACACATGGGCGAAGAGGCTGCGCGTGACTGGGCAGCAGGTGTCGTGGCGAATTTCGCACGCGATCCGCAAGGCGGCGACACCGACCAGCTGCGCGGCATCGTCTCGGGCGAATGCGACGTGGTTCTGTCGAACACCTACTATTTCGCACGGGCGATCCGGACCGAGGTCGACGGTCTCAGCGACAGCCGCGACATGATCGGCTGGGTCTTTCCGAACCAGGACAGCACCGGCGCGCATATGAACCTGTCGGGCGGCGGCGTGGCCGCGCATGCGCCCAACAAGGAAAATGCGATCAAGTTCCTGGAGTACCTGGCGAGCGACCAGGCGCAGAAATACTTCTCGGCGGGCAATGACGAATACCCGGCCGTGCCGGGCGTGGGCCTGAGCCCCTCCGTGGCCGAGCTGGGCTTCTTCAAGCCCGATGACGTGGATCTCTCGGCCGTGGCCAAGCAGATCCCCACCGCCCAGAAAATCTTTAACGAGGTGGGCTGGAAGTAACTCCGGCCAGTGTTCCGAGTGGAAAAGGCGGGGGAGACCCCGCCTTTTTTCTGTCCGCGCGCCTATTCCAGAGGTGGACCGGTGAAGATCTGGCCGAACTCCTCGGAAATGCGGGTCAGCTTGTCCATGTCGTCGGGCAGCTTGAGGTGCTTGGTTGCCTCGAAGAAACCCTCGAATCCGCCGGGGGCGACGATCACCAGGATCTTGCCGCCATTCTCGCCGGTCAGGCGAAAGGTGTGATCCACGCCCTTTTGGACAAAGGCGGCCTCGCCGGCCTTGACCGGCATCACCTCGCCGTCGGCGAGGAACTCTGCTTCCCCCTCGAGCACGTAGAAGGCCTCTCCGGCGTCGTCGTGGATATGGCGCGGCGGGCCACCGGGGCCGACGAAATGGGTGGTGAACATCCCCATTTCGCCACCTGTCATCTCCTTGTCGAGCAGGACGTGGATGGTGGAGCCCTGCCATGAGATCGGGTCATGCGCCAGGGCGGGGCCGGCCAGGGCCGCGAATGCGGCAGCCAAGAACGAAAATCTCATCTCTTCCTCCAATCATGTGGCGGCGCGCCTGCGCTTGGCGAAATGCGCCAGGTTGACGTATGGTAAGATGAGACCAGCCAAGTGATGGATTTACCGAACGAAAACCGGTGAAAATTTACGAATTCGAAACTTCGGACTGCACCCTGGACGGCACGGACGGGGCGCTGCGGACGCCCACCGGCGCGCTGGTGGACCTGCGCCCGCAATCGCGCGAGGTGTTGCGGTTGCTGGCCACGTCGCCCAACCGCACCATCGAGAAGGCGGATTTTGCCGAGGCGGTCTGGGGCGGGCGGACCGTCGGCGATGACAGCCTGGTGCAATGCATCGCCGAGATCAGGGGTGCGCTGGGCGACCGCGAGCGCAAGGTGATCCAGACCGTGCCGCGCAAGGGCTATCGGTTCGTTCCGCCCCGTGCCGGAGTGGCCCGGGCCGGGGCCCCCAAGCGCATCCTCCCGCTGCTGCTGGCGGTTGTCCTGTTGTTTGCCGGTGTCCTGGTCATGGCCTTCTATCCCGAGAACAACAGCCATGCGCGCGCGCCGGTTCTGGCGGTGCTCCCGCTGGAGGACCTGAGCCCGGAGCCGCAGCAGGGCTATCTGAGCGACGCGCTGGCCGAGGGCATCATCACCGAGCTGGCACGCTTTCCGCAGTTCCGGGTGGTCGCGCGCAATTCCAGTTTCCAGTTCCGCGAGATGCCGACCGACGTGCGAGAGATCGGTCGGGTGCTGGGCGCGGGCTATGTGCTGGAAGGCAGCCAGCAGTTCGACGGCACGCGGCTGCGCGTCACCATCCAGTTGATCGAGACAGGCACCGGCGCGCATATCCTGTCAGACCGGTACGAGCGCGATCTCGACGACCTGTTTGCGGTTCAGAACGAGATCGTGCGCCATGTGGCCTCGGTCGTCGGCGAAACGGTGATGATCGACCTGCCCGACCGGACCGGCGAGGGCGGCGTGGATTCGCTGTTGCGGGGCATGCAGGCGCGCAAGCTGATGAGCCAGCTCAGCCGCGCCCGCTGGGAACAGGCCATCGCATTGGAGCGGACCTCGATCCGCGAGGAACCGGAGTCCGAATGGGGCTATATCGGCACCTCGCTGATGCTGGGCACGGCCAGCAACATGGGTTGGATGACCCCGATGGAGGATGTTCTGGACGAAGCCGAGGAGCTGGCGGAAATCGCCATGCGCAAGAACCCCCGGAACTACATGTCGCATTACACGCTGGCGCGGGTGCTGTCCCGGCGCGGTCGCCATGTCGAGTCCATCGAGCATTACAAGCGCGCGGCAGAGCTCAATCCCTCGGATTCGCTGGTGCTGATCGCCATGTCCATTCCCCTGCTCTACGAGGGCCGGGCCGAGGAGGGGATCGAGGCGCTGGAACGGGCGAAACGGGTGGACCCGCTGCACGGGGACTGGCTGCGCTGGCAGATGGGCTGGGCCTATTGGCAAAGCGGTGACTGCGAGGCGGGGCTGGAGGCGATGCTGAGCATGTCCTCGCCGCCGCCGCCGTCGAACAAGGCGCTGGCCGCCTTGCTGATCTGCCTGGGCAAGCCCGATGAGGCGCGCGCCGCGATGGCGCGTTTCCTTGAGGTCGAGCCGGGGCACACGCTGCGGGTCGAGGTCACGCGGATGGCGCCCAACTGGAAACCCGAGGGCATCGCCGAGCGCTGGCTGGATGTCATGCGCGAGGCGGGGATGCCCGAGGGCTAGTCCTCTTTGCGCATCCGGTGGATCAGCAGGACCACCGGCAGAAGACCCAGCACGGCGATCACGAGGCTGGGCACGGCGGCGCCTTCCAGCCGTTCGTCCGCGGCCAGCCGGTGCGCCTGTACCGCCAGCGTGTCATAGTTGAACGGGCGCATGATCAGCGTCGCGGGCAGTTCCTTCATCACGTCGACAAAGACGATCAGCCCGGCGGTCAGCAGGCTGGGCCTGAGCAGGGGCATGTGGATGCGGCGCACGGTGCCGACGGCGTTCTGGCCCAGCACGCGGGCGGCGGCGTCCATGTTGGGGCTGACGGTGGAAATCCCGCCTTCGTAGGCGCCGATGGCGGCGGCCAGAAAGCGGATCATGTAGGCGCCCACCAGAACCCAGATCGAGCCGGTGAAGAGCAACCCGGTGGAGATGTCGAAGGTCTCCCGCATCCAGCTGTCCAGCGCGTTGTCGAAGGCGGCGAAGGGCACCAGAAGACCGACGGCGATCACCCCGCCGGGCACGGCATAGCCCAGACGCCCGACATAAAGCGCCGTGCCGGTCAGCCGGCCGGGCAGGATGCGGCTGATGCTGCCAAGGATGACCGCGGCGCCCACGGTGACGATCGCGGCCACGGTGGCCAGTGTCAGCGAATTCTCGATAAAGCGGATGTAACGGCGGCTGAGGATGTCCTGCTCCGCTCCGATGGCCATCGTCAGCAGGGCAAGCGCCGGGATCAGCGCCCCCAGCAGCACCGGCAGGCTGCAGGCCGCCAGCGCGGCGGCGTTCAACCCGCCTTTCAGGGGGGTGCGCGGCACAGGCTCTCGGCGTCGGCCCGAGTGGTAGCGCGCCTGCCCCCGGCTCTTGCGTTCCAGCACCGCCAGCAACAGGGCAAAGGCCAGCAGCCCCAGCGCCAGCTGCGCCGCGCCCGCCCGGTCGGCGAGCGAGAACCAGCTGGTATAGATGCCGGTGGCAAAGGTCTGGACGCCAAAATAAGAGACGGTGCCGTAATCGGCGATGGTCTCCATCGCGGCCAGCAGGACACCGGCGGCAATGGCAGGGCGCGCCATCGGCAGGGTGACGGAGAAAAAGGCCCCCAGCGGTGTTCGGCCCAGCGAACGGGCGGCAAAGATCGTCGTCGCGCTCTGGCCGATGAAGGCGGCTCGGGCCAGCAGGTAGACGTAGGGATACAGCACCAGCATCAGCATGGCCGCCGCGCCCCCGGTCGACCGGATTTCCGGGAACCAGTAATCGCGCGGACCCCATCCGGTGACCTCGCGCAGGGTGCTTTGCACAATGCCGGGATGGTCCAGCAGATGCGTATAGGCATAGGCGATGACATAGGCCGGAAAGGCCAGCGGCAGCACCAGCGCCACCTCCAGGATGCGGCGCCCGGTAAAGTCGGTCATGACCACAAGCCAGGCCGCCCCGGTGCCGATAAAGAGCGTCCCGACAGAGACCAGCGTCAGCAGGATCAGCGTGGTCGCGGTGTAGCGGCCCAGCACGGTTTGCGCGAGATGGGCCAGCGTATCGCTTTCGGCAGAGACCGCGGCCAGCAGGACGCCAATATGGGGCAGGGCGCAGAATGCCGCAATCAGGATGGCGACGGCGTATAGTAGCCGCTCGGTCACTGTGCGGTGCCTTTGCTGCATGGCTGCCTCCTCTGGGCGCGGGTCGTTCACCCGGCCGAGCGTTTTAATCGGGATTGGCGAGGATCGGCAGGAGAGTCAAGCGCCCGGTCCCGGTCGGGACCGCAGCGCGGTCACGCGTAAAGGATCATGTCGGTGGTGATCTGGTCCAGCTGCTGGTCGTCGAAGACAACGATGACGCCCTGGTCCTGAAAGATGACGTCATCGCCCTGTTGGGACATTCGGGCCAGCGCCGCATCGGCATCGGCATAGCCGAAGTCGGACAGGTCCACCCGGTCCCAGCGTTCCAGATCGGTGACAAGGTGGGTGCCGTCGTCGCCACGGTCAAAGACGAAGGTATCGCTGTAAAGCCCCCCGGACAGGACATCGTCGCCGGTCCCGGCTTCCAGCACGTCATCGGGGCCGAGGCCCAGAATGTAGGCCGTCACCGCCGCGTCATTGGCCGCGATGGCCGCGGGACTGTCGACGAGGTTGAGGATCACCGCCGACCTGTCCAGCCCGCCGTCCAGCGCCGCCGTCCAGCTGGCCAATTCGGCGCCGTTGGGGCTGCGGTCGAGGAGGTTGCGATAAAGCCGGGTGACGAACTGGTCGTCGCTCGTCGCCCCGAGGCCGGATTGATAGGCGGGCAAGGCCATGAGACCGGCTACCGCATCCTCTATCGTTGCGCCCTCTGTCAGGGCCTGCATCCAGTCCTGGAATTGGGCGGGGTCAGGCTCTGTGCCCAGCATGGCCTGGTAGAGCCGGAACAGGTCATCCGACCAGCTGGCCGCGTCCCAACGCCCGTCGAATTCGGCCTGGGCCACCTGTGTGCTGGCCTTGTTCTCGGGGCTTTCGGCGAAATGCCGGACAACCATCTGGCGCGACATGCCACCGTCGAGAGAAGCCAGCCATGAGGCCATGCCGGCGGGGTCCGGCGCGCGGGACAGGACGTTCTGGTACAGCAGGGTGACGAATTCCGCGTCGGTGGTGGTGCCATAGGTCTGCTGGAACTCGGGCGAGGACATGAAATGCCCCGACACTTCGGCGTGGGTCATCGCCGAAGAGGCCAGCTGTTGCACCCAGTACTGGTGCCCGTTCACATCCGGTTCCCGGCCAAAGACCGCGTTGTAGATGCGATAGACCTGTTCCGAGAACTCGGTTCCGTACAGCCCGCGCCCCTCGGCGATCAGCAGGTCGTCTCCCTCGTCGCCGATCAGTGTGTCCTGTCCGCCGTGGCCGAGCAGGATGTCGCGGCCTGCGCCGCCGCTGATGATCTCGTTGCCGGATGTGCCGGTCAGCAGGTCATCGTTCGAGGTGCCGTATATCCCGCCGGGGGCGCTGCCGATCTCGTTGAGGTAGTCGGTGACGGAAACGGTCCGGTTGTCGAAGTCCAGCACCTCGACCCCCTGAAGGCGGACATCGGAATCGGCGCTGAGAAGCCGCAGGACCCCGTTGCTGAAACTGGCCGTAAAGCCGCCGCTCGCGCCGTCCAGCCGCACCGTGTCCTGGCCCCCGCCGCCCTGGATGGTCTTGGTGCCGGTCCCCGCCACGATCAGATCACCCCCGGCGCCGCCGAGAACGGTATCATTGCCGCTGCCCGCGACGATGTAATCGGCCCCCGAACCGGCGTCGAGGTGATCGTCCCCGTATCCACCCTTGACCGTGTCGTCGCCCTCGCCGGTCGCGATGGTGTCATTGCCCTCGCGTCCCAGAATGACGTCCTGACCGATTCCGCCGGTCAGGCGTTCGTTCGCGGCGGAGCCCTCCTGGATCCATTTCTTTTCGATCACGATCTGGGCCACGTCGTAGGGCAGCATGGCCAGCCCGACGCTGCCGCTGTTCAGGTGGTCGCCCGGCACGTCCACCAGCATCGGCGCCACGTCGACCTCTGTGGCAAAGTAGTAGTCCGAGATGTCCCGGGGATTGGTGACCAGCGCCACGATGCCCGTCGCGGTCGGCAGGTAGGTGCGGTACTGGCCGCCGCCCAGGTCCTGAACATGGTTCTTGTTGGTCTCGTCGAAGAAGGCCAGTTGCGACAGGGCCGCCAGTTCCTCGGCGTCGATGTAGCGCCGTCCGATCCGGTTCAGGCCATCCTCGTCGGCCAGGTCGCTCAATCCGTCCGAAGAGGCGGGATCCATCGTCAGCCGCGTCACCGTCACGCCCGTGGCGTCGTCTAGGAACGGCGCAAGGTCCAGCGTGATCGACCCCGGATCGAGGTCGCGCAGAGAGACATAGATCACGTCGTGATAGGGGCTGGCGTAATAGTTGATCTCGACCTCGCCGCTGCTGCCGTTCCACGCGGTCTCGATGCTCTCAAAGCGTTCGACATGCCCCGTTTCCGCGCTGGTTTCCGGGCGCAGGCTGTCGGCCATCATCCGGAAGGCGCCGCCGCCCGCCGACAGGTCCATGTCCTCGGCGCCGCGGTTGCCGGCGATGGTGTTCGAGGTGCGGTGCTGCAGCGGCCAGATGAAGGCGTCGGCGGTGTCCGCCTGCACGATGAACTCGAACATCTCGACCAGGGTCGAGGCGGCGGCCATGCCCTGCTGGTTCGTGTTGGAATTCAGGACGTTCCATTCGGTGATGTAGACGGGCACCTCGCGCCCGAGGTGCATGTTGAAATTGTCGATGCGCAGGTCGATGCTGCGCCCCTTCTGGTTGCTATCCTCGAAGACCACCGAGTCCGTGTGCTGGATGTTGTAGTAGTAATGCGCGACGGCACCGTCGATCGCGTCCAGCGCGCGCTGGTCCAGCCAGGACAGGATCGCCTCGTTCGCCTCGTCCCAGTTGCCGTTGCCCTTGTAGGCGCTGCCAGCGCCGCTGATGTCACCCAGCTGAAGCAGGATGGCCGGGTCGTGGCCCAGGTCCGGGTGGTCGCGTGCCAGCCGGTCGATGGCATCCTGCGCGGCGTTGATGACCCGGTTCGCGGCGATCCCGTATTCGGTCTCGTTCATGGATGAGACGAAATCACTGTCGGGAATGTCCTCTGGGTGTGTGCTGCGGTCAAAGCCGTCGACACGCTTGCCGATGGAATACTCGTTGCCAATCTCCAGTCCCGAGACATGGTCGCCGTACTCCTGCAGCAGCAGGTAAACGAAGGCCTCAATCTGGGCGGCGGGGATGTCCACCTTGGTCGGCAGCACGAAAGTGACCTGGATCATGTGGCCGGGCGTGCTGTTGGCAACCACCCAGTCCATGAAGGCGCGCACCTCGGCGCGCAGCTGGCCGTTGTCCAGGCGCGTGATGTCGATCGTGTTCTCGGCATGGCCGCCGGGATAGCGCAGATGCGTCAGGTCCAGCGCATCCACCGCCGCGATGAACCCGTCATGGGGCAGCATGTCCCCATCGGTGGCGATGTTGATCTCGTGCAGCGCGTTGGTGCCGAAATGATAGTCCTGAACAAAGGTCCCCGTGGCCGTCGCCGATGCCAGGGACATGTTGAATGCCGCCATGACTCACCCCTCTTTGAGGGGCAGGTTCGAACTGGCGCGCGCCGCGCCCGGGGCGGAGGTGTGGCAAAAAATTGCACTTAAGATGCTATTTTAAATTGTTTTTATGCGGTAAGCCGTGCGGCAAACTGCAACGTTATACGAAAAGGCCCGCGCAGGTGGCGCGGGCCGGAATGGCGCACAGGGTCGGGCCGTCAGCGTCGGGCCGTCAGCCCGCCTGTCGCATCTGGGCGATGTCGGGGCCCATGTCCAGCCCGAGGTCGGTCAGCGCGCTTTCCGCGATCAGGACGATCTGGCCCAGGTCCGGGGCGTCCTCCGTGGGCAGGGTGGCCAGAACCTCATCCCCCATCAGGATTTCCGTCACAGACGGGTTTTCGGCATTGGGGCGCATGGCGAGGTCCGGTTCGTCGCCGTGCAGGTCGTCGTTGTAGACGACCATCAGCTGATCCTCTTCGTCATCGTAGTCGAGGATGTCGGCGCCACTCTCGGTTATCCATTCGCCGAGGACCAGCACATCCGCCCCGGCCCCCAGCGAGACCACGTCGCTATCGCCCGCGATAACCGTGTCGTCCCCTGTGCCCCCGTTGAGGAAATCTCCCTCGTCGTCATCCTCGCCCGTCTCGTCCAGGTGGATGCCGGACAACACATCGTTGCCTCCACCGCCGAACAGCGTGTCCTCTCCCTTGTCCCCCATCAGCGTGTCGGCGCCGTCGCGGCCATGCAGCGCATCATCATGCGCGCCACCGCGCAGGACATCGGCGTCATCGCCGCCATTCAGCGTGTCCTCGCCATTGCCGCCGGACAGCAGGTCATCCCCGGCGCCACCGTACAGATCATCCGGCCCGGCATTGCCTTCGAGAGTGTCGGCGCCCGCGCCGCCATCCAGCCTGTCGCTGCCGTCATCGCCGTGCAAAAGATCGTTGTCCTCGGTGCCCGGGAGCAGGTCGAAATCTTCGGTTCCGTCGAACTCGGTCACTTCCCGGGTGCCGTCGAGAGCGGGGTCCTCGGAATCGGGGCTGGCAGGTGCGGGTGCTTCGACTGTCTGAGGGCCTGCGCCCGGCGGGGGCATGTCGGGCAGGGGCATGTCGGGCAGGGGAAGGTCATCCAGCATATCGGATGGATTGCCCCCGAGCCCGTCCTCTTCGGGGGTCTTGGTGACATCGTCGTCACCATCGCCGTCATCACCGGAACCGATACCGAAGAAGGCCAGAGATCCGATTGTCATCATGCCCAGTAGGCCGGTCAGAAAGATCATGGCGCCGCCTCGTCGCTCTTGTTGTCTGGCCTACGGAGTGTCGCCACCCGGTCCGCGCAAGGCAAATGTTCTTGGTCCGGGCGGTTAACGCCAGCTTTGGAACGCGGCGCTGGCACGATCATGCGGCGAACCGTCCGGCCAGAGAACCCGCCCAAAGGGAATTTTGAGCAACGACACCGGCAAAGCCATGCCGAATACCCGAGAAAGGTGTTTGCCCTGGTTCGCTTCCCGCTTTGCCGTTCGGTTGGAAACACTTACATCTTGGGGCATGATTCTGCGCAACCGCAAACAGACATCCCAAGGGATGCCCTCCCCGCAAGAACCGCTTCGTCCCGAAACCCCGTTTTTCGCCATCGGCGACGTGCACGGGTGTGACCGCCTCCTGGATCGCCTGCTGCATCGGCTGGACAAGATGGCCCACCCCGATGCGCTGCTGGTCATGGTCGGCGACTACGTCGACCGGGGTGAGGAAACCGCCCGCGTCCTGCGCCGCATGACGGTGCTGAGCGAGGCGGCGGGCGACCTGATGCACTGCATCATGGGCAACCACGAACAGATGCTGCTGGACGCGCTGGATGATCCGGTCGCCAATGGCCCGCGCTGGCTGCGCTATGGCGGGTTGCAGACCCTCGCCAGCTATCGCGTGCCGCCGGTTCTTGGCGACCGTCCCGAGGCCGAGTGGGTCGAGATGCGGGACCGCCTGGCCGAGGCGCTGGGCGATGCCACGATCAACTGGCTGCGCGGGCTGCCGCTGACATGGCAGACAGGCAATGTGGTCGTCGTCCATGCGGGCGCGGATCCGGCGCAGCCGATTGCCGGACAGCCGCGCGGGAACTTCCTGTGGGGGCACCCCGATTTCCGTCGCAGACCCCGGACCGACGGGCTTTGGGTGGTGCATGGTCACACGATCACCGAATCGCCAAAAGTCGAGCAGGGGCGAATCCCGACCGACACCGGGGCCTATGCCACCGGCGTCCTGTCAGCCGCATTGGTCGAGGCGGATGGCGTGACCTATATCCACGCCTAGAATCCGGGCAGGCGTAAGGATGTTTTCGTCCCCCCTGATCTACGGGGTGCCGGTGTTCTTGGCGGATGCTTTGCATGGCTGTGGACGTCGCGGATCACGTTGTTTTTTCTGCAAGTGAAAACGCATGGATAGCGGTGAAACTCCGCTGAAAATTGAATGGCGGCTGATCGGGTCTTGAATCATCTGACTGCCAAGGCAGCACAGAAATACATGTCAAGTTGTTGAATCTTATGTGAATTCATTGTTTCGCGTCAAAATTGTGCGAAATCGTGCCGGTTTGGACTCGGTCCGGGACCTTTAAGGTTTTGTTAATTGACTTCGCGACCGACGCTAGCATAAACCCGTGCTCAATAACGGTGACTGTGCGGGTGCAGCATTTACTGTGAATTTATCCTTTTTTTGGGGGCAGTATGTTTGACGTCAGGACTCTTGATGAGACGGTAATTTCCGCCGGATCGTCGTACCGGAACGC
>NZ_JAHXRQ010000264.1 GCF_019392335.1 Mameliella sp. CS4 | reverse complement strand
CGCTTACCGTGTCGCGGCGAGGGTGCCGCCGTCATCCGACGAGGGACTGCATGACCGACATGACCGACACCGTGGGCGTCGCGGGCGACCGCATCCGCTCGATCATCGAGCGCGTGGAACGGCTGGAGGAGGAGATCAAGGACCTGATGGAGGCCAAGAAGGAGGTCTTCGCCGAGGCCAAGGGCGAGGGTCTCGACGTGAAGGTGCTCAAGGAGATCCTGAAGATCCGCAAGCAGGACAAG
>NZ_JAHXRQ010000263.1 GCF_019392335.1 Mameliella sp. CS4 | reverse complement strand
ACTACGCGAAGGTGAGCACGACCGCGATCGACGCGTTCGAGGCCCTGGCCGAGCGGCAGAAGCGCTTCATGGACGAGGCCGCGGTCCAGGCCAACGCGGAATCGGCCCAGGGTCAGACCATCCTGCTGACCGTGGCGGCGGCGGCCCTCCTCCTCGGCCTCGGCATCGCCACCTGGCTCGCCCTCTCGATCTCCCGCGGGCTCGGCCGCGCCGTGACCCTGGCCGACGCGGTGGCCATGGGCG
>NZ_JAHXRQ010000262.1 GCF_019392335.1 Mameliella sp. CS4 | reverse complement strand
CCCACCAGCATTTTCTGATCGCGCGGCACCCCCATCGCCAACTGATAGCGGTAGGGGGTTTCGCCGCTGACGTACAACCCATCGAGTTTGAGCTGGCGCAGGCTCCAGACGCTGGATGCCAGATCGCTGATTACGGCATCCACTTCGTCAGTGGCCAGTGCTTGCAGGGTCGAGCTGACATTGGGCATCGCCACCAAATTGAGGTCGGGGTGGTGGGTGCGCAGCAATTCATGAGGCGCGTAG
>NZ_JAHXRQ010000261.1 GCF_019392335.1 Mameliella sp. CS4 | reverse complement strand
ACCTCGACCACGTGTGGTTCGATGCGCGGGGCGATGGAGACCACCGACGCCAGGGTGGGAAGTGGGCCAGCAGCCATCTCAGCACTCCAGCGAGATCGTGCCCGCGAGGAACGGGACCGGGGTCCCGTCGGCCATCAGCAGGCGAATGCGGGTGTCGACCGGGCGGGCCGCGATCTGGAGCGCGTCGAGGCGGGCCGGCTCGATCGGGAACATGATGAAACCGCTGCGCGGGTCGATCTTCAG
>NZ_JAHXRQ010000260.1 GCF_019392335.1 Mameliella sp. CS4 | reverse complement strand
CAAGGCTCAACGCTGGTGCCTGGGCCTGGCGCTTTGGAACGGGCGCGACACGATCATCAAGGAGCGTCTGTTCGGTTTGAATAACGCCGAGGGCAACCACGGTGAAGACGTCAAGGAGCTGTACTTTTTCGTCGATGGCGTACCGAGCCATGCCTATATGCGCATGCTCTACAAATACCCGCATGCCGCGTTTCCTTATGCGGACCTGATCGCCGAGAACGCCCGCCGCGGGCTTGAAGATGC
>NZ_JAHXRQ010000259.1 GCF_019392335.1 Mameliella sp. CS4 | reverse complement strand
CGCGAGGAGCGGCAGCAGCGGCAGGCCCAGCACGGTGCTGTGGTCCCCGGCCACCGATTCGAACAGGTGGATCCCCGGCCCTTCGAGCTGGTAGCCGCCGACGCTCGACCGCACGCGCTCCGCGCCAGCGCAGTCCACATAGGCCGAGATCGCCCGTTCATCGAGAGGGCGCAGGGTCAGCCGGGCGGTCTCCACGAAGGCGTCCGCGACCGCCCCCGCCAGCGCCACGGCGGAATGCAGGGC
>NZ_JAHXRQ010000258.1 GCF_019392335.1 Mameliella sp. CS4 | reverse complement strand
CCGCTCCGGGTCGCGCGCCCGGTAGCGCTCGACGATCTCCGCGGTGCCGTCGGTCGACTTGTCGTCGCCGATCACGACCTGCAGCCGGAACAGCCCGCGCTGGCCCAGCACCGCGTCGAGGCAGCGGCCGATATCGGCGGCGTGGTTGTAGGCCGTGACGATGACGCTGACCGTGAGCTGCTCCATGAGCCACGCGCGCAGGGCGTCGGGGTCGCCGGTGAGCGCCTCGGGGGCGTCGAGGCC
>NZ_JAHXRQ010000257.1 GCF_019392335.1 Mameliella sp. CS4 | reverse complement strand
GTGCCGTACTACGGCACGGACACCTCCATCACCCAAGTGGCCAATATCACCGTAAAAGACTCGCGCACCCTGCAAGTCGTAGCCTTTGAGCGCAACATGCTCGCGGCGGTCGACAAGGCGATTCAGAGCGCCGGTCTGAACCTCAACCCGACCAACCTGGGCGAGTTGCTGCTGATCTCCATGCCAGCTCTGACTGAAGAAACCCGCAAGGGCTTCACCAAGCAGGCGCGCAGCGCAGCGGAA
>NZ_JAHXRQ010000256.1 GCF_019392335.1 Mameliella sp. CS4 | reverse complement strand
CCCATGCCGCCGTTGGCCGCCATGGCGATGGCCATCGGCGCCTCGGTGACGGTGTCCATCGCCGAGGCGAGGATCGGCAGGTTCAGGGGGATCGTGCGGGTCAGCCGCGAGGCGACGCTGACCTCGGTCGGCATCACCGAGGAGGCGGCGGGCCGCAGGAGCACGTCGTCGAAGGTGAGGCCCTCGATGATCGATGCGGTTTCTACTCGGGCCATGTGCCAACTTTCCTCGGACGGCGGCGCG
>NZ_JAHXRQ010000255.1 GCF_019392335.1 Mameliella sp. CS4 | reverse complement strand
GTCGAGCGCGGGCTCAACACGCCGTCGATTGCCGCCGCGCTGAAACTGGCCAAAGCCTTGAACGTAAAGGTCGAAGAACTGTTCAGCGAAGACAGCGTCAGCCTCGACAGCTACAGCCTGGTGCGCAGCCATGAGCGGCCGGACACAGCGCCGGGTTATGCGGTGCTCGCCCATCAGGTCAGTGAGCGCAGCCTGCTGCCGTTCATCATCTACCCGCCGACGGAGTTCACCGACAAGACGTTCA
>NZ_JAHXRQ010000025.1 GCF_019392335.1 Mameliella sp. CS4 | reverse complement strand
CAAGATGCGGACTTTTACTCCGCGACGGTCAGATCACCCGACCGTTTCCGATGTCCATTTTGTCTCCGGGATTCACAGGAGCTTCCGCATCTAGGCGGGGTGGATGCACGGAGGTCATCACCAAAGGGCGATTGCGAAATCTTTCGGTTGATGGGGTGTTAGAGGCAGAAGCGCTCTTGCACCCAACTTATCTGTTGGGTACTTGGCCACAACAGATAAGTTGGGTATATTGAGGCATGACCATGAACGGAATCACCCTGAACGAGAAGGAAGCGCGGGACACACGCGCCCGTATTTCTCGTCTGACCGAGGCACTGAACTCGGAGCACGCGATGGAACCGGTTGTTGCCGGTCTGCCTCCCGAGGTGGTTTCGCAGGTCTCGCGCATGATGAAGGCCGAGCGCGAGCGCCTGACCCACGCGGTAGAAGCGTACGAAGAGGCCAAGGAAACTCAGAAGCCGACTGCACTAAAGAACCTAGTCAATCACGAACCGGGCCTGATGCTGATCGTCGCGAGGATAGCCAACGGTTACTCGCAGAAAGACCTAGCGTGGCGTCTCGGAGTGAAGGAGCAGCAGGTCCAGCGTTGGGAAGCGGAGCGATACGCCCAAATTAGTCTCAAGAATTATAACCGTGTCGCAGCGCTGCTCGGCGTTCGCCTGACGGCGGACATGCCCGACCAACCAGCCTTCCGGGGGCTGGACAAAGTGATTGATGGGGTCTCGAAATCCGAAATCAAGAAAATCCTCAAGCATGGGCGCGAGAACGGCTGGTTCGCCGAGGACTTCACCGAGGCTGAGCTGCGCCGCTACATCGCAGAGAACCGGATCGACTTTGGAAGCCCTGGGCTTCTTCGAACTGGCCTCAACGTTGTGGATCACACCGACGACGTTATGCTACATGCTTGGCGCGCTAGGGTAACAGCCAGGGCGCGCGATGCTTTCGCAGGCGTCGAGGATGTTCACGAGCCGCTTGAACTCAAGTGGATGCCCGAACTGGTCCGCCTGAGCAACGACCCCCACGGGCCGCTCCGGGCAGTGGAAGTGCTTGCAACTCGCGGAATCGTTTTGATCGTGGAGCCTCAGGTGCCTGGCCTGAAGATCGACGGCGCTGCCTTCATCGTGGATGGTAGACCGGTCATAGGAATGACCCTAAGGACCGACACCGTGGACAACTTCTGGTTCACACTGATGCATGAGCTTGCCCACGTCACGCTTCACTTCTCTACCGGGCTGGCCGTAGGCTTCTACGATCAGACAGACCAAGAGACATCGGTCGATGAACAGGAGGAAGAGGCAAACCGCTTCGCTTCCAACCTGCTCATCCCAGAAGAACGCTGGCGGCGCTCTACCGCCCGCATAGCGAAGTCAGCTTCGGTCATCGAGCGCTTCGCCAACGAATTGGGTATCCATCCGGCAATTGTGTTCGGGCGGATACGCAAAGAACGGGGAGAGTGGTCCCTGTTCGCAAACAAGATCGGGAGGAACACCGTGAGAAAACTGTTTGTGGGCGAAGCCCAGAAAGGAAAGAGTGATGCTCCCATACTACCCGGCACTCAGGGCTAAGCCCGGCGAGTTCGCGGCCTGCGGCTGGCTGGCCCCCCGTTATCAGGGGCACGTCTGCCCGCGCTTCGTGGTGCCGCCTCCCACCGAGTCCGATCCCGAAAAGGGGCGCGTACCCACGCTGGACGAGATTGCCTACATGATGGGCGAGCGCCTTGGAAAGAGCTGGCCCCACCGGCGTGCGTTTCTTGACCCGCAACTGGCAGCGGCCGCCCTCGGCGACGAGGGGGTGGCGACTCTCTTCCGCATCGCCACGGCCGTGAATTCGCGCCTGCTTCCGGTGCTGACGATCGGCGATCTGGCCAACCCGGCCCGTCAGGCGCTCGTTCGGGACGGGGACGTCAGGGCGGGCATCTACATGGACTTCGAGGAAGTTGATCCCGCCGCTTTGGTCGAGGCGGTGGAGAAGGCGGGCGTCCGGCCTGAACAGTGTGTCCTCTTCGTGGACTTCACTGGCGCCCCCCTGGGCGCCGACTTCGCGCCTGCCATCGGCGAAATCTTCGACCAACTGGACGCCGCGGCGCGGTGGAGCAAGATTGTCTACCAAGCTTCGGCGTACCCCGACAAGCTGCCGGTCGGAGCTAACGAGCGCACGTTGATCGCAAGGGCGGAGTGGACCACCTTCCAGGCGGCCCTGAAAGAGACCGGCGTCCAACCCGATCGACTTGCATACGGTGACTTCGGCGCGGATTGCGGGCGGATGTTGTTCCCGAAGGGCAAGGGAGGCGGGAGGCCGAGGCCGCACCTGCGCTACACGGGCAAGACCCACACCTTGGTGGTCAGGGGCAGCGACTCGGGAGCCTTCACGCCGACTATGCGCGACGTCTGCAAGCAGATCATCGAGAGCAAGGAGTACAGCGGCAGGGGCTTTTCCCCTGCGGACGACCGTATCTGGCGAAACGCGAAGGGGCTGACCGAAACCTGCGGCGATGCGACTGGCTGGAGGGAACTGAACACGGCTCATCATCTTGTTCAAGTAGTCCGGGATCTGGGGGCAATTTCCGGAATTGTATTTGACGAGGATCCGGTCAGTGAATTCGCGGAACAGGGAAGCCTTTTCTGACTTGGTGTTTCAGCTTTTTTACCCAAGCTTCAACCAGTACCTCGTATGGCGTCGATCTCCAGTTCGGCTGAGCGCACCTTTCTCGACCAGGTCCTGCAGATCGCGGGTTGCGGTTGCGCGTGAAGTTCCGGTGATCTTGAGATAGTTGTCGGCGCTGAGGCCGCCTTGGAAACCGCCAGGGCCTTCCCGAAACATTCGAGCGATGGCCTTGGCCTGGCGTTCGTTCAACTGGTCCCTGTGACGATCGTAGAAGTGTGCCTTGCTGATGAAGAAGCCGACGCGGTCGAGTGTTGCCTGTTGGGCCTTCAAGACAACTTCTGCGAACCAGACGAGCCAATCGGTCACGTCGAGCGTTTTTTGATGCTGCTCGAGCTGGTCGTAGTAAGCCTTGCGCTCCTTCTCGATGGTGAAGGCGAGCGAGATGAGGGTCGGCTGGCCAATGTTCTGCGCCAGCGACTTTTCAGCGAGGGCGCGACCCAGGCGGCCGTTGCCGTCTTCGAATGGGTGGATGCTCTCGAAATAGAGGTGGCTTAGCCCTGCGCGCGTCAGCGCTGGAAGCGGCTCTGCTCCCCCGGGCCCGGTCTTGTTGAACCAATTCGCGTATCGCTCCATCTCAGGCATGACCCGCTCTGAAGGCGGCGCTTCGAAATGGATCGTGGGCCGGTCAAGGCGGCCGGAAACAATTTGCATCGCCTCCGCGTGTTGTCGGTAGGCCCCGATGGTTTCCAACCGACGGTCATGGGACAGGAGCATTCGATGCCAGCGGTACAGTGTCTCATGGGTCAGCGGCTCTGCAAAACTGGAATAGACGTCGACCATCATTTCCGCGACGCCCTGTTCGCGCGGTTTGGCAGGGTAGCTGTCCGGATCGAGGCCTAGATGGCGGCGCAGCGAAGACTGGACACTTAGCCGATCGAGGATTTCACCCTCGATGGCGCTCGTCTGCATCGCTTCCTCGCTGAGCAGTTCAATGCGGAGTTGCTCGCGCTCCGGCTGGCTGACATGATGGACCGCGCCGAGGATTTCTCCGGACGACAGCAGGAACGTCTGCTCAAACGGCTCCAGAGCGGAGGCGTCATACCGGAAATCCGGCCAATCAGGCAGCGTCCAGTTCCAAGCCATGAGTTATAGATATCCTTTCTATAACTCATACCTAGATCACTTTTGAGGTATAGAAGTCAACTCTATCGCTCAAAGGACCTGCGAGATGGGATGACCCACAAACCGACGCGAGGCTTTGAGCTAGGCCTTTTCAAGGTGCATCAGATCTTGCTGACGCAGTTCGGGGATCTCTGGATTGGCGGAGTTTTCTTTCGGCGCTTGAACGAACGGTTCGTAACGAACTTCCGTTATGGCGCCGTCGAACCAGGCAGGCTGCACGTCACCATTGTTCCATTGGTAAAGGTAGCCAACCAGATTTTCAGATGTCTTGCAGAGGATGCGCATGATCGGTTCGCCAGTCAGGCGGGGCTTCGTATTCATAATGCGTTCCTCCTAAATGGACCTCGCAACTCGTCACTACTGAGGTCTGAAATTCCTGTTAGCTGGTGTTAGGACTAGGTTTCTGCAACTGCAAGATGAACAGTTCCGGGTGGGCGAAAATCCACCGGAGAAATGCAAGTTATCTTTTCAGATAGGTATCTTACGGTTCATGCGGCGATGCAGCACGAACAGCAATTTCTTCCAAGATTTTGTCGATCTCGCCCCATATGCGTGGTTCCACCTGGCCGCGGATCAGGGCCCATTTACTCAAGACGTCGAGTGGGTCGTGGTCCCGGAGGAGGACACCCAGGCTGGCCGCATCGACTGCCAGAGATGTCCGGGCCTGCCACCGCGTGTTTCGAGTGCGTCGCTCCTCCGCGACTGGGGCGAAAACCGGCGACAGTTGCCAGCCTTTGACTGCACGGCGCAGGGCGGCACGCACCACATGTGCTGGCTCAACACCACAAGTCTCCAGCGCTGCTTCCTGTCGTTCGAGTGCGTTGACCCTGATGTCGATCTTCCGGGTCGGGTTCAAAGCGCGCGCCGATACGGGAGCTCTCAGGCTGGTATGCGGGTCAGAGCTTTCCGCGGTGACTTGGTGCGGCGCCACGGCACCTTCCGGCACACGCTCTGACTCGTTCCGATCAGCGTCAACGTCAACGGCCGGGGTGCCTGTCTTTGTTGCTGTGACCTGTGCCTCATCTTCCTTCCCGGGAGCCTCGCGGTCACCCTGTTGCAGGGTGGCGGCGTAGGCTCGGTCGGGCCTGGTGATGGTCGGGATCTTCTTGCGCAATCGACTGTCCTCACGCAGCAAGGATGTTGTTGAGGATGTCCGTTGCCTCCTCGAGCGCCTCGACGACATGACGTACATGTGGACGCATCAGAGGGTTCGGATCGGATTGCTTTTCCAGCGCCAAGGCGTGGAGAAGTCCCTTCTGGTCCATCTCCTTGTAGGTATTCCGCCGCATCATGACGGTCTCAATCACCGGAAAACGGGTGAGCGCTTCTTCAATCAGGGCGGCGTCAGCACGGGTCGTTTTCGGGTCGACCATGTTGAGGACGACGTGGTGGCGCGGCAGGCTGGAGGGGTCGTCAACACGGGATTTCAGTTTCTCAAACCAATCGGCAGTCTGCGCTCCGACATCGAAATCAGACGTCGAAAGCATGACAGGCGTCACGATGTGGTCCGCAAGCACCGCGATGCCGTCTGACCATTCGGCACCGACCCCTGCGGTATCGATGAAGATGAAGTCTGCCGTGTCTGCCATGTAGACCTGATCGATCTGATCCTCGACATCCGCCACGCTTTCGACGGTGGCCGAGCAGAGAAGCGGCGAACTCAGTCCACCGGCTTCCGCCCGAGCATGCCAGGCCCCGAGTACTCTCGTGCTGTCCGTGTCGATCAACTTCACTCTGCGTCCGGCGGCGATCGCGGCGCTGATCAAGGCGCGCGAAAGCGTCGTTTTTCCACTGCCCCCTTTCCGGGCCATCGCTGCGATTACCACAAGATTTTCGTTCGGCATTCTGACTCTCCGCAAAAATAGTGAATCGCAACGATAATACCAAAATGTCGCTAAACGCATGAGACTGAGGGGTCAAGCAGAAGTCGGGATGCGACCCGCGTTTGGCATGCAGCGGGCGGCGTTGTGCGATGACCGTGCGACGTCTGCCGTGGCGCCTTCAGCATTCGTCGCGGGGCACCACACACCCTCCAAATGTCGGGATGCGCTCGGCGATGTACAGCGGACGGAATGCAGGTGACGGATAGCGCGCTCCAGACGACTGGAGGCAGTCTCGCGTATGTCGTTCCGCGGGTGACGCGAGACGGTTAGCACGCGGCAAAACCCGTCTTGCGGGGTGCAAGAGACGGGGCGCAAAAGACGCGATGCGCGATGCGGAGACCGCATCGCGTGGTGCAATGAGCGCGAAGCGCGATCCATTTGACAAAGGACGGGAAATCGCCCTTGTAGGGCGATTTTCTACATTGAGTACAAGCCCTTATGGCCGACTCCACTTGCGTTGGGAGTCGGCGGGCTTGTACGAAGTTGGCAGGACAGGAACACGCCGATCAGCGCAAGTGTTCCGATCACGATCCCCAAGGGACCGGTGATCGCATCGACGATGCCTTGCAGAAGCGTCTGCACCGGTGAGAGGTCGATGCTCTGGGCGAGCGCTGGACCCGCCATCACGATAAGGGCCATCGCGCCGAGCGCGACAAGGGAAGGTTTGGACGTCACGATAGGTCTCCTCTGAGCCGCTGGAACACGGCTGTCACACGGGCCACATGGCCTTGGGTTTCGCGAAAAGGGGGGATGCCGCCGTGGCGTGTGACCGCCTCCGGGCCAGCGTTGTAGGCTGCAAGGGCCAGAGAGCCCTCGCCGAACTGGTCGAGCATCATCAGCAGGTAACGGGCTGATCCGTCGAGGTTCTGCGCAATGTCATGTGGGTCCACGCCGAGATCGCGGGCGGTATCCGGCATAAGCTGCCCAAGGCCTATGGCACCGACAGGGCTACGTGCAGCGGGATTGTACGCGCTCTCAACCTCGATGTTGGCTCGGTAAAGGAGCGCCCAATCAGTGACGGAAAGCCCTGCGCGACGCAGCGCACCATGCCCGGCATAGCGCAGAGCCGTGGTCTCGATCGCATTCAGGATTTCTGGGGTGGCGCGGGCGGCAGATGGGGCCGGGATCGCTGTCTCGATAGTGGCGTCGGGAACGCGGGGTTCTGCGAAGAGAAAAAGGCGCCCGTTTGCCTCTTGAGAAGAGGAAATCAATTGGCCGTCGGGGCGGACCTGGAAGATGAAACCGTCGGCCAGGGCCGGGGGCGCGGAACAAACGCCTGTACCCAAAGCAACGACGAGCGCAGTCGCGCGATCAGATGCCCTTGACCGGAGCCGCTCCGTTTTGCGCCCCTGCCGGTTGACCAGGAACGGTGTGGCGCTCGCGGCCACCTTCTTCAAGTGGGATGCTCGCCGTCGTGCAGCCCATGTCAGCGAGGAAGCTGACAAGGCCAACGATGGTTTTGAAATCACGGAGCTTGAGGACGCTTCGGCTGGTGACGAGCATTTTGTCGTCGCGCCCATCAGTGGCGACGGCGCGGATGACCCACGAGCCGTACCAGCTGTTATGGCGCTTCTCCGCTCTCTCCTTGCAGACCACCTCGATGAGGTAGCCCTCAGTGAGCAAGCCGCGCAGTCCATCTTCGGTGACCACATTCGGTGCTTCTTCTATCATGACCTTCCCTGGGCCCTCCTCATCATGAGTATCGGCCCGCGGGAACATTTCCACACGGTCGATACAATGCAACATAATTGACTGCAAGACGATTTATTTGAGTTGACGAACCGTCTTTGGCTGCAATAGGTAGCTACCGCACGAAACCATAAATTTGAAGTGGCAAAGGAGTTTTGCCCTGCGCATGTTTTGTGCATTTCGATACGGTTTGCTTGGTCTTGTTCTGCCTCTCGCGTCGATTGGCCCAATCGCAAGCGCCTGCACCGCGCCGGAACCGCCATTCCTGCCTGAGCGGCCCGAAGACATTCGAGAATATGCCGATCTGCTCCGTTCTGATTTCGAGGGCTACATTTCCGACATACAAGAATACTTCCGCTGCTTGGACGCCGAGCGCCAACGCGCGTTTCACGAGGCACAGGAGGTTGGCCGGGACTATGGAAGGCTGGCCGAGATTCTAGAGTGAACAAATGTTGTTTTGTGGGTCGAGGGCGGTTATCTTGAAAACATGCCTAGACTCTCAATCGATATCACCCCTGAAGAACACCAGAAGCTCAAGGCTATCGCGGCCCTGAAGGGGCAAAGCATCAAGGAGTATGTCCTGAACCGGACGCTTGGCGATGCGCCCCATCTCGATGGCATGAGCGAGGAAGACGCATTCGATGCTTTGGCACGGTTCCTTGAACCGCGCATCGAGCAGGCCCGCCAGGGCGAGCTGTCCTCGAAGTCGATCAATGACATCCGGCGCGAAGCCCGTAACCAAGCCGAGCAATAAGTCCCCGAATGGCTGGATACGGTCTTACGCTCGGCGCCGAGGAAGATTTGCGCGCAATCTGGAGTTACACGTTCGAAACATGGGGCGCAGATCAGGCCGACCGGTATCTGAGCCAGATCGAGTCTTGCTGCGACGCCATCGGTACAAGGCGGGCACGGTCGAAGGCTTTCGATCAGTTGCCGGACGACGTCAGGATCTTGCGGTGCGAACATCACTATGTCGTCTGGCTTGTTGCCTCGCAGCCTATCATTATCGCTGTCCTACATGAACGGATGGATTTCGTGCAGCGCCTGAAGGACCGGCTATAAACCGAAGGTACGGGAAAGACTGTTGCAGTGCATCGGGTCTGTTCGGTTACGAAGACACAAATCTATTTAGATGTCCGCTTAAGCGGACATTAAAGCGTCAAAGCCTTCTCCAGATCGTCGTGCTCGAAAGCACTTTCCAGATAGTCGATTTCGCGTGTCGGAGCGCCGACCTGATGCGCAACCTCACGCCATGTGGCTGTCGCTCTTGCCACCTCAGCGACGATCTCCCGGGCGCGTTTGGTGCGGAGGCCGAATTCAGGTGCCACGGACAGCACAAGGTCGATGTCACAGGTGCCATCGTCGTAATCGATCCGTGTCTGCAGGACGCGCGGCTTTTCCAACTGGGACGTCGGGTTGATGTCGAACGCCGGCGACAACCGCCATCCGGCGGGACCATCCCAAAGAAACCCGTGATTGCGCATGTGGTCGTCGGTATTCGACACCAGAACGGTGAAGATGAGACGACGGTTCAGTTCTTCACGATCCCTGGCTGCCTGGCTGCCAGTCCTGGTGATCGCGTCTACGGGTCGTGTCGCGAATGCTGTGGAAATTCCCTGGCGGCGTGCTCCGGGCATGTGAAGGCTCGTTTTTTCAAGCGGCGAGGTCAAGGGGCATCGGTTCGATGGGCTGAGAGAGGGTTTCCCAGCCATCGACCTTTCGCATCTGGATCTGGCCTGAGGCGAGCAGCGCCCAGAGCAGCATCGGCACGGTCTCGGCGCAGGGCAGCACGGTTTGGGTCTTGATGCGGCGGCGGAACTCCCCGTTCAGGCGTTCGATGGCGTTGGTGGTCCGGGCCGATTTCCATTGCGACGGGTCGAGCCGAGTGAAGGTGAAGAGCCGCGCCCCGGCTTCTTCAAGGCTGTCGGCCACCGCCCGACACTTGAGCCGCCACTTGCGGAGGAACGCCTTGCGCCGCTTCTCGATCTCGGCCGCGGTGTCGGCGTAGATCATGTCCCGATAGTCCTCGGTGACCTCATCCTGCATGTGCTTCGGCGCATGGGCCAGGAGGTTCCGGTGCTTGTGGACGGTGCAGCGCTGGATCGGCAGCTCCTCGCCCCACAGCGCCACCAGCGCGGCTTCCAGCCCCGGGGCACCGTCGACGATCACGAACTCTGGTCGTTTCAGGCCGCGTGCGTCCAGATCGTCGAGGAACTGGCGCCAAGCCGCCGTGCTCTCGCCGCCCATGTTTTCTGATGGATAACAGAACCTTCTGTCCATCGCGGCGCACGCCGATCGCGGCCAGAACCGAGATGTTCGTGGCCTTCCGATCCAGCCGTGTCCGGATCACGGTTCCGTCCAGGATCAGGCGGACGATGTCCTCATCGGCCAGACTGCGGGCACACCAGGCGTCCCAGTCCACCTTGACCTTCCGCCAGGCCCGGCTGACCACGTCCTTGCTGACAGCGCCCTCGAACAACCCCAACAGCGCCCGCTTGACCCGACGCGTGTTGGTCCCGGCGAGATAGACCGCGGCGATCAGGGCCTCGGCCTTCTTCGTCAGTCGTTGGTAACGGGGCAGCGCCTTCGACCGCCATTCCGTCACCTTGCCTGCGTCGTCCTCGACCCGGGCGCGAGGAACGCGGACTGTCTCGGTCCCAAACGTGCCGGTGAGTTTCCGTTCGCGGTGCCCGTGGCGATAGCCTTTCGCGGCTCCGTCGCCCCTGTCGTAGCGAAGACGGCCGAGGAAGCTGGCAAGCTCCTCCTCGAACACGGCTTCGATGGTCGCACGGACGTTCGCTCGCAGCCGATCCTCGATCGGGTCGAACCCGGCCTCCCCGGCCAGTAGCGAAAAGCTTGAAGTGTCGGTAATCTGGGTCATGGCGTGATCTCCCTGGCGGTTGGCGCCGCCGGTTGGGTGGGTTTCAGGTCACCCGGAGATTACGCCGCCTTCGAATTTCCACCACTTCCGCGACACGACCCGTCTACGATCTCGAGATAGCTACCAGATACGCCATCCCGGTTCTGCGTCATGGTCATGGCTGACATATACGGGATGCGTTCGCCTGCTGCGCGTCGGTCAAACCGGGCGCTCAGATAGACCGGCTGGTCACCGATGTTTGCCATAGAGTGGTCAGCCATGGTCAGGCCGGCCCGATCTGCCAATCGCGCGGCGACCTCCTCCCAGCGTTCCTTACTGTAATCGTCGTCAGCCTTGGAAAACTTGGCGATCGAGAGCTTGCCCTCGACATCATAGAACGAGCATTTCGGGCGAGCCCCGCCGAGCGAGGCCCCGGGCGCGAAAATGAGATCGAGGTCCTCGTCCCGTTCCTCGCCAGCTTCGAACCGCCCGACTGCGTCGAGAAGACGTTGGAGCGCGATATACCCCGGAACGCCGCCCTGGACGGGTGCGGCACATTCCGCCTCGCCACGCCATCGCAGCCGCAAGGCTCCGATGCGTCTGACATCGGAGACGCCCATAAGATAATCCGTCTCGAACAAGGTTCGAACCGGACGTTCCTCCTGCGCAGCGCGGCGCCGTTCGCGGCGCCGCATCAGGGCGCGGCCCCAGTTGTCCGGGGCACGTCGCCAAGGGCGGGAAACATCTCTCCGTTGCCTGATGGCACGAACGGCCCGGGCGAGAGCGACACACCCTGATCAATAGCAAACCGCTCTGGCCGGTTCAGCCAATCGTCTGCGTATTCGAAAACGACGGTTTCGCGCGCCCGGGATGGCACACAACGCATGACCCCAACAGCCACTATCGCTTCATCGATCTCGATGTCGATTTCGACGACCCGTTCCGCCATGACCTAGTTGCTCTCCTTGGAGCCAGGCTTCTTGCGCGCAAGAACCGCGCGTTTCGGCAAGCGCTCAAGTGCTGCATGCGCACCTTGGGGATCGTTCCTGGCATCAGCGAGGTCTGCAAGTCCATCCATCAGGTTCAATGCTTGCAGCACAGCTGCATAGATGCCGACGGACACGCCAGCATCACCCTTCTCGATCTTGTGGTAGGTCGAGCGCGCAATACCCGCCCGTTCGGCGACAACAGACGCCGGCAAGCCGCGGCGCAAACGCGCGTCACGGATATCGGACCCGAGCTTTCGGATCGCCCGCTTGGCGGCGGGGGGTGGAAGGTATGACGCAGGCAATGCTTATATCCCCGGTCTTTGTACCGCTTTTATGTATGCATAAGAAGACATAAGGCAAGTGATTGATTCTCTCTGACCCGCTTCATGGAGCAATTGCCGCATCCAAACCATAGATCCTGGGCCTGCGAGCCAGATATCCCAGGCAAAGAAATCCGATTGCTGTCAAACGTGTGGTATTGTATTCGCGCAAATAGTTTTGTGGGGAGTCGATACATGAGACGCCATATCGTGCGGCTGGCGATGGCCGCGACATTGACGCTTTCGGGCCAGGTTCCTCTTGCGACGCCCGCAAGTGCCTACCAGGTGGATTGCGCCATCCTGCTCTGTCTTGCTGGCGGATGGCCTGCATCGGCACCTTGTGCCCATGCCCGAGCGGTATTCATCCGCCGGATCACCCCCTGGCCCATCGAGCCGCCGCTCCAGATATGGCGCTGCCCTATGGGAGCGTCGTTCTCGCCGACCGAGGCCCCCGAACCGGCCGAGCGCCTGCTCGACGCCGCATTCCAAGCCACCCTGCCCCGGCAGTCCTTCCCTGACGACGGACAGGTGATGGAGGTTCAGGCCACAGACGGAGCCGACATCGACATCTCGGGAGACGCCTTCGATTTCGTGCGCAGCATTCGCGTCTATCACATCCAGTACCGCCAGCATGAAAACCGAGATGGCGACTGCAATCGCAGCGATTCCACACGATTGGGGTCCTACGGAATGCAAGGCGATTACCGATGGACAAGATCCAACGTGGGCCAAGTGCCGGCCGGATCCGGCCTGAGCATCCCGAATGGATGCGCCAGCTACTTCTACCGTTCCGTCTTCGTCGACTGGCGCGATCACGCCGGGAACTATGGCTCTGAAGAAGTTCGCTACTGACAAAACCAGCCCGCGGTTTCGCCGCGCGCTTCCTGACAACCCTGCACGGGAGGCTGTGCAAACCCCCAAAAAGGAGACGACGCCAGACCGTGAAGCCTGACGCCGCGCTGGAAAACTCCGTGAACAAGAGATTTTTAGCGCACCGCTCGAACACCTGCAACCAGCAAAGTTGTTTTGCCGGCAAGAATGGTGTTGTATCACGACATGGCGTCGGATCTCCAAGGAGACCTCGACCATGGAACCTACGACCGGCCTGATCCTGCGACGGATCACGCAGACAAATCTCTCTGTTGCCGCGCACAAGCTGGCCACCCTCATCCTCGATGCCATCGCCTGGAAGGACGGCTACAACGGTTTGTCCCGCGGAACGGCAGCCTTCACCCTCTCGGCCCTGGCGGAGAAAATGGGAGTCTCACGACAGTATCTATCGGTTCTTCTGAACGAACTAGAGACGTCGGAGTTGCAGCTCGAGCGGGCGAAGCCGAATGGCAAGTTCGCACCCTGGATTTTTCGATTTTCAGCCTTCGACGAGGAGAGTGAAACTCATGATCTCGTGTCAGGTGAAGGCGACACATCACTATCTGGAGATAATAATAACAAAACTATCTTCTCAGGACTGATCGACATCTCCGCGAGTTCGAACGTTTTTCAGACCAGTTGGGCGGAACTCATCAAGGCAGCGAAGGCCACGCTGCCCTGCTGGAACGTCGACACCCAGGTCATCTGGGAACGCTTCCTCGCCTTCAACCGGTCCCGAGGCAACGGCAGGGTGCCCGCCGGCTTCCTGCTTGGTTTCATGCGCCGATGGCGGAATTCATCGGGAACTCCACCTCGTCCCGCGGCAAAGCCACCAGTGAGACGGATATCGGACCCCAAAGAGCGCGAATTGTTGAGACAGATGCAAGCCGCGCCGACTGCCAACCGCCAGTTCCACGCGTCCGACCTGTGTCGTTTGATCGGGCATGCTGCCTATGAAGCGCGGGTACTCGATGTGATCCGCAAGTTTGGGTGCCAGAGGTTTTCAGCAACCTTGGCGGTACACGGACGAGCGGTGTTGGCAGGGGAGATTTCGAGGTGAACCAGCTTGCCCCGACATGGGCGCCCCTGCCTGTCTCCCTGTCAGCAACTATTCCGGTCCGCCAGTTCTTCATCGGTGAAGGCGTTCGCCATCCGGTTTGAAGAGTGTCTGGACCTGCTCATGATACCCTGAGTGTTCATGAGCGGCCTGCGGCGCCAGCCAGCGCGACAGGTAGACCCGCTCGAAGACAAAGACCGCCGCGATCCCTGAGACGGCGTAGAGCACGATAGTGGGGTCGCTCTGCAGCTTCATCGCCGTGAAGGCCACCAGGACCACTGCGTCGAGCGATAGCGCTGTCAGTAGTACGAGACCAGCAGCCCCGATCTCCTCGCGCCGGTAGCGAAAGACACCCCAATGCACGACCATGTCCATGACGAGATAGAAAAAGGCACCAAGCGAGGCGATCCGGCCCAAGTCGAAAAACACCGCGAGCGTGGAAGCGATGACAACCGTATAGACCAGTGTATGGCGTTGGATCGGGCCCGACATTCCGAAATGGCTGTGCGGGATCATCTTCATGTCGGTCAGCATCGCCAGCATCCGCGACACCGCGAACACGCTGGCCAGCACCCCGGACGCGGTGGCGACAGCCGCAAGGATGACCGTCAGAAGGAAACCAGTCTGCCCGAGCGCGGGCTCTGCCGCCTCGGCCAGAGAATAGTCGCGCGCCGCGACGATCTCGTCGATTGTCAGGCTCGATCCAACACCGAAGGCCACCAGCAAATAGACCGCCACGCAGATCCCGATCGAGAGCATGATCGCCCGGCCGACGTTGCGGTTTGGCTCGGTAATCTCGGATCCGCTGTTGGTGATGGTGGTGAACCCTTTGAAGGCCAGGATGGCGAATGCCATGGAGGCGATGAACCCCGTCACTCCATAGGCCTGCGCCGGGTCGGATGCCGCTGCGAACCGAAAGCCGCTGGACCAGATCGCGGCAATACCGAACAGCCCGATACCGCCGATCTTGATCGCTGCCATAACCAGCGAGAATAGCCCGACCGACCGGTTGCCCGCGATGTTCACGAGGAAGGCAAAGACGATGACACCCACGGAGAGGATTGGCACCAGTGGCCCACCATCGATATCGAAGGGTCGCAAGACGTAAGTCGCGAAGGTTCTGGCCACGAGGCTTTCCGCGATCACCATGCTGAGCGCCATCAGCAAGGCGGCCCCCGCGGCAACCGCACCGGGGCCATAGCATTTCTGCAATATCATGGCGATGCCGCCAGAGGACGGCCACTGGTTTGACATTCGGATGTAACTGTAGGCGCTGAAACCGGTGACGATCGCGCCAGCGATGAAGGCGAGTGGGAACAGCGGACCGGCGAGCTGTGCGATCTGTCCGGTCAACGCGAAAATTCCGGCGCCGATCATCACGCCGGTTCCCATTGCGACAGCCCCGCCCAGGGTGATCGAGCCTTCGCGGTAGGTGTCGCTTCTATTTTCAATCTGCATTCCGTCCTGCCTTTGTTGTTTTCGCACTGTCCAGAGCCGGTCCGGAATGCCAGCGAAAGTCACAATGATCATGGCCGCCGGCAATGGTCTTGGGCCGCACGAGCCGTCCGCCCCACTTCTCGGCTACCGGGAAATCGAGCGCGCACCACGTCGCGGTGCAAAGTTCCGCGTCGTTGTGATGGGCGAAGAACTCGGCCACCGGGCACTTCGTGCAGTCGAACGCGACGACATCCTCACCCGCCTCGACATCGCGCCAGCCATAACCTGGCGGTCCGAACGGGAAGCGGCGGAACATGTCGGTCGCGATCCGCAGCCGTTTTGCCGGATCTGCGGTGATCGTGCGAGCCAGTTCCCAGGGGGGATCGGCCATTCGGCGGTAGATGTCCCAGCCGACCGCATGGATCAGCGCGCGGCTTTGTGCCTGCGACCGGCCGTGCGAGATAAGGGTTCGGTGCAGTGCCAGGGTCAGCGCGGCGAGATGTGTGGTCAGTATCGCGCCGGTGTTCGGCTGAAGCGGCAGGTCGGCCTCGAGAGCATCGTAGGCCGCCCAGGTTTCGGAAAGCAGTCGCTCCGTCTCCTGCCCCAGGTGGCGCTGCGCAAAACAGCGGAACAGCGCCGTTAGCGCGGCGCGTCCGATGCCTTGATCCACCGGCCCGAACGCGCCCAGGACATTTTTCCACATGCCGTGAGTTGCTGACCTGTCCCAGAACTCGTCGATTGCCTCGGCGGGTGGCAGGGCACCTGTCAGCAAAAATTCTGGCAATATCTGCGTGATGCGTCCTACCGGATCGCTTGCCGCAAACCTTGCTGCCACCTCGCGCGCGATGAACGGTCGCGAGAGTTCGTCGAAGCGCGCATCCGGCGCCAGCTTGAACAGCAGCGCCTCGGCCGTGGTCAGCGCCTTGGCGTGAAGCATGAGCGAGGCGGGAAAGACGAACCCGGCGCGATAGCCCGCACACATCATCGCGAGGTATGTCCGCGCAAGGCTGGCTTCACGCGAGGGTGCCGCATAGAACTGGGCGGCGAGGTCGTTGAATGCCTGCCGGAAGAGCTCGTGATCCGCGCTTGGCAGCGGCTTGGTCTGCTGGATGAAATGATGGTAGGCGCGCCGGGTCTGCCGCTGCGCCACGGCCATCCAGTAGAGCACGAAGCGGTCCCGCTCGGCCGGGTTCAGTTCGCCATACATGCCGAAGTCGAGCAACGTGAAAGTGCCATCGGAGTGAAAGACGATGTTGCCGGGATGGAGGTCGGCGTGGAACAGGCCGTCCGAGACGAACATCCTGAGCAGCATGGACACCAGCCGGTCGACCAGTGCGGATTGAGTTGATCCCGAAAAAGTAGCCGCCGCCTCGGACAAGCGCATGCCCCCGACCCAGTCCATCGTTAGCACGCGGGCCGTGGTGTGGTCGGGGAAGGCATTGGGGACACGCACACCTTCCTGTCCGGCGAGATTTGACCGAAACCGTTCCATGACGCGGGCTTCGGCCTGAAAATCCAGTTCCCCCATCGAATAACGCCGGAATTCTGAGAGAAACGCCCGCAGGTTTGTACGGCGAAGTCGTCGCGGCGCCAGCACACGCAGGAGCCGAAGCCCGAACTCTAGTGCATCGAGGTCGCGGCGGAACAGCGACTCCAGTCCCGGGCGCTGCACCTTGACGGCAACGGTCGTGCCGTCTTTCAGTCTCGCCTTGTGCACTTGTGCAAGCGACGCGGCAGCGACGGGCGCGGACTCGAAACTGTCAAAGGCCGTCTCGAGCGGCGCACCGAGTTCCTCCTCGACCACGCGCCGGATCGTCGCGAAATCCATCTCGGGCGCGCGCTCCTGCAACTCGGACAGCCGCGCGACGTAGCGTTCGGGCAGAATGTCGGGCCGGGTGCTGAGGATTTGGCCGAGCTTCACAAACACCGGGCCGAGCGCAATAAGGTTCTGCGCAAATCGGTCGGGCGCGCGCGTGTCGCCGCCGGTCGGGTCGTACCGGCAGAGCGCCCGAATATCCGTCGAGAGGCTGGCCAGAATCCGGCCAAGCCGTAGAAAGCTGCGGGCGCGTCTCATGTCCGTTCTCCGTCGGTCCCGGTGGACCACGTCTCGATCGGCATGTTTGGAAGCAGTCCGCGCAAAGCGTCGAGTGCCCCGGACAGGGTCAGGTGGTCGACGATCGTCGTCGCACCGCTCAGAGGTGCTTCCTTTGAATGGGACGCGCGGATCGTCGCCAGGATCATGGCAGCGGTGACATCGGCCTGATCGCCGGCCGTGAGATGCCGGGAGGCCAGAACGCCGCCGTCCGGCCCCTGCGCCTCGACCGCGATCCGGGTACATGTGCGCCCAAGGGATGGCAACCGCATCAGGATGCGCGTCAGCCCGTGTTTGCGCCGCGCCAGGGCCGGTCCGAGGCCGAGGCGCAGGAGGAGCCAGACGAAGCGCGTCACATAGGCCGGATCGAAGGCCAGAAATGTACGTGCCCGGGTAGACGAGCTGGCAGCGGAGCGCCCCGCGATGCCCTCCTTCGCGAAGCTGATGCCGAGCGCAGGCCGCTCCCGCCCCGTCCGCTGGAAGGCAAATGACCGGCACACGTCTCTGGGTCGCGCCGTCGTGCCCGTCGCACCGGATTGGCGGAAGGCGGTGCCGAAGGCACCGATCGACCATGCCGTCGCCGCCGCGCCATAGTGCCGACCCATGCCGAGCTGTAACCCGATATCGACTGTCGCGCAGCCTTCGACACGCGCGATATCGGCGGCCATCAACGTACTGAGGCCCGGCGCGGTTCCGACGCAGACGACAGCCGCGCCCGGGCCGCCGGTGGCCGCCGCTTCCCGAGTGATCGCCTCCAGATAATCGGGCGAGGCCGAGGTTTCGAGGAACCTTCCGCCTGTGCGAACGATATGGGCTGCGATGGATGGTGGCGTGGCTTCGGTCAGGTTCACCACCGTCGCGCCAGGCGGAAGCCCGGCCTCGGCACCCGCATCTGCGATATCGAGTCGCAGCGTCTCTACTCGATCATCTGGTGCAATGCCACTGCGCGAAACCACCAGAATACTGCCCGATATGTGATCGAGCAGCAATGGCACCAATCTTCGGCCAACATCGCCCGTGCCGCCGATCAGCACGATCGTCCTCGGGACAGCCCGAGGCGGTGCGGGGCGACCAGCCATCACTGGATTCCGTTCGCACGCTGCAATTCGCGGACATATGTCACGATCAGTGCAACGGTTTCATCGGTGATCCCCTCAACGGGCGGCATGTCACCGAAATCCCAATGATGCGACCGCACTCCAGCCATGGCGGCCCGAAGGAAAGCCGTATCACCGTGATGACCGGGTTCGTAAATAGGATGGATCAGCGGCGGGCCCTTGCCGGTCCCGCCGGCCCCGTTGGTGCCGTGGCAGGACGCGCAGGCGCGTTCGAAAGCAATCTGGCCGAAATAGGCTGGCGCGCTCAGGGTTTCGGGCACGTTGATTGTCTCGGGGTCAGGCGCAGGGTTTGCGGCGTCGGCGCCGTGCATCTCCGTGCTGACCGTTGGCCGGTCGCGCCCTTTATCGGACTGGGCAACAATACTTGTCGCGAGTCCGCCAACAATAAGCACCGCAATTGCGAACTTCTTCGCGGCCATTCTACGCACTCCTCATGGTCCATTTCGATAAATGCCTCGCTTCTCGCAGTTCCCTGACTCTTCCGCTCAGCCACTTCAGACCAGGTCAACTTCGGGCACATCTTGTTCCTTCGCCACTAGGAGCAAGCCGATAGCCTGGAAGCTGCTCTTCGGCCCTGACTCATTCCATATGCTCCATCATCTCCTGAATCTCTGGCGGGATATCATCCTCGGAGAATTTCGCCTGTTCGCCAGCATCGTGAACAAACGCAATGATGTTGCCGAGCTCCTCGCCGGTAAACTCGATCTGTGCACCAAGTTCGTCCTCCTGCGCCGCGATCATTGCCGGGGCGCCGCGCCACATGCGAGCCGCGAACTCGAACGGGTTCATCGGCATGTCCATGAATTCCGCATCCAGCATCGGCGCGTCCTCTCCGCCGACGCCGTTGATCGAGTGGCAGACAACGCAGCCTTTGGATGCAAAAAGCAGCCTGCCCTTGGCCGGATTCATCAGAGGGATCATGAGCCCGGGACTCATCATACTCATCTGTTCGCCGTGTGACTCGGCGAATGCTGCCGGTGCCGTCGAAAGCATGACAATCGCGGCAAGTACATTTACGTGCCTCTTCATCTTTTCCTCCTGGGTTTGCATCAGTCGTATTGAGGGTCGTCGCTCCTTTTGGTCCGATGGTTAGGAATGAAAGCTGGGACGCGGCTTGCATACCCGTCCCAGCTTTCGCCGAACCGTTCGCGGCTGTCGGTTTCTTCGGCGCGGGCAAGACGGGCGTACATCCAGACCAGCACCGGGAACATCGCGAGCGTCAGAATGGTCGGCCACTGCACCAGAAAGCCCAGCATGATGAGAACGAATCCCATGTACTGGGGATGGCGAATGCGGGCATAGGGACCGGTTGTGGCAAGCCGCCCTTGCCGTAGTGCAGACCAGAGATGGTGCCATGCCACGGATATTAGCCAGAAGCCGCCTCCGATCAGCGCGAAACTCAGGATATGGAAGGGGCCGAAATGTGGGTTTGACTGCCAGCCAAACATCATTTCAGGCAAATGTCCGCTATCGTGTGCAAGCCAGTCGATATCGGGCCAGGTCGATTGCAGCCAGCCGGACAAAAGGAAGATCGTCAGTGGAAACCCGTACATCTCGGTGAATAGCGCCACGACAAAGGCGCTGAACGCCCCGAAACTCCGCCAGTCGCGCGAAGTCTGCGGCTTGAAAAAGCTGAAGGCGAAGATGATGAAGACCGCAGAGTTGATGAATACAAGCAACCAAAGGCCATATGCCGTTCCGGGTTCGGTCATGTCTTGTCGCCTCCGGAGCCATGCCCGCCGTGCCCCCCGTGCATGAAGAAGTGCATCCCAACGCAGAGCAGCAATGGCAGCCAGATGAGCAATCCGCTGCTCAGAAGGTGTACTCGGTGCTCGTAGCCAAGAAGAAGGCCGCCCAAGACCAAGGCGACGATCAGATAAATGCCGGCGCGCGATCGCCAGAACGAGGGAGGCCGAGGGACGTGTTCCGATTGATCGTCATGAACATGGGAGGGATCAGGTTGATGTGTCATGCTGAATATCCGTTCCTATATCTTCGCGCCGCGAAGGCGCAGCGAATTGAGCACCACGGAGATCGATGAGGCGCTCATGGCGAAGGCGGCAAACATCGGGCTGATGAGGATGCCGAAGAACGGAAACAGCACCCCCGCCGCGACCGGCACGCCGGATGCGTTGTAGATCAGCGCGAAGAAAAGGTTCTGGCGGATATTGCGCATGGTGGCCCGTGCCAGCCGCCGCGCGCGCACGATCCCGTCGAGGTTGCCCTTGACCAGCGTGATGCCCGCGCTTTCGATGGCCACATCGGCCCCGGTGCCCATGGCGATGCCGACATCGGCCTGCGCCAGGGCCGGCGCGTCGTTGACGCCATCGCCGGCCATCGCCACCTTGCGGCCCTGCTGCTGCAACTCCTTGATGATCCGCGCCTTGTCCTCGGGCAGCACATCGGCCCGGATCTCGTCAATGCCGAGACGTGCGCCGATCGCCTTGGCCGTGCGCTCGTTGTCACCGGTGGCCATGATGACGCGGAATCCCAGTTCATGCAGGTCTTTGATGGCGGCGGGCGTGGTCTCCTTCACCGGGTCGGCGACAGCGACGAGACCCGCGATCTCGCCATCCAGCACCACGAACATTACTGTCTCGCCCTCGTCGCGACGGGCATTTGCCTTGGCGGTCAGGTCGCCCGCCTCAAGGCCAAGGTCCCGGATCATCGCCAGGTTGCCCAATGCGACCGCCTTGCCGCCCACGACGCCCTTCACGCCCTTTCCGGTGACCGCCTCGAAGTCGTCCGCGGCCGCCATCTTCACATCGCGCACTTCCGCGCCGCGCACGATGGCCTCGGCAAGCGGGTGTTCCGATCCGCGCTCCAGCGATGCGGCGAGACGCAGGACCTCGGCCTCGTCGTGACCGGGTTGCGGCAGGACGGCGACAAGCTGCGGCTTGCCCATCGTCAACGTGCCTGTCTTGTCGACGATCAGGGTATCGACTTTCTCGAACCGCTCCAGCGCCTCGGCGTTCTTGATCAGCACGCCGGCCCGGGCCCCCCGCCCCGTTGCCGTCATGATCGACATCGGCGTGGCGAGGCCGAGCGCACAGGGGCAGGCGATGATCAATACGGCGACAGCCGAGATCAATGCGTAGGACAGCGCTGGGGATGGCCCCCAGACCGCCCATGCGATGAAGGACAGAACCGCGATACCGATGACGGCCGGAACGAAGAACCCCGCCACCTTGTCGGCATATTTCTGGATCGGTGCGCGCGAGCGTTGTGCGTTCGACACCATTTCGACGATCTGCGCCAGCATGGTGTCGGACCCGACCCGCGTTGCCTCCATCACCAGACTGCCGGTGCCGTTGATCGTCGCGCCGGTCAGCGGGTCGCCCTCGGTCTTCTCGACCGGCACAGGTTCACCTGAGATCATGCTTTCATCGACCGACGACCGGCCGTCCAGAACAACGCCATCGACCGGCACCTTGTCACCGGGTCGCACGCGCAGCCGGTCCCCGACCTGCACGTCCTCCAGCGGAATTTCCTCTTCGGACCCGTCGTCGCGGATGACCCGCGCGGTCTTGGCCGCCATATCGAGAAGCGCGCGGATTGCCTTGCCGGTGCCTTCACGGGCGCGCAATTCCATCACCTGACCGAGCAGCACGAGCGTCACGATCACCGCCGCCGCCTCGAAATACACGCCGACATGACCTTCGGCGTCGCGAAATCCGTCGGGGAATATGCCGGGTGCCAGAACGGCGACGACGCTGAAGAGCCAGGCCGCGATTACCCCCATACCGATCAGGGAGAACATGTTGAGATTCATCGTCCGGAACGAATTCCAGCCCCGCACCAGAAACGGCCAGCCGCACCAAAGAACCACCGGGGTCCCGAAAACTAACTCGATCCAGAGGGTTGCGCGCTCACCGAAAATCTCGCGCACTCCTGGAAAGCCGAGATAGGGACCCATGGTGAGGATCAGAAGCGGAATGGTCAGGACCGTGCCGACCCAGAAACGCCGAGTGAAATCCACGAGTTCGGGGTTCGGGCCGTCGTCCGTCGGAACCCCGGACTCAAGCTCCAGCCCCATTCCGCAGATCGGGCAGGAGCCGTGCTCGACCTGGCGAACCTGCGGGTGCATCGGACAGGTGTAGACGGCGCCTTCATGGCCCGCCGGGACGGTATCGAATCTGCCGTTCACCGGGGCGGCACCCGCGTGATGTTCATGAACGTGGTGCCCGTGGTTATCATGCCCGGCATGGCTGTCGAGCTCCGCCTCGGGCACAAGATGCATCCCGCATTTCGAGCAATCGCCCGGACCGTTCTGCCGCACCTCTGGGTGCATCGGGCAGACGTAGATGTTGGTTTCGGTTTCATGTGCAGCATGGCTTGCTTGGTTGTTCATTCGGATGTCCTCTCGGCGGGATTCGGGTCCAGCCTAATTGTTCCGGCAACTGGAAGGTCAAGGGCTGTCACGACCGAAAGGATCGCTTCGGCCAATAGACCGGCAATTCCGATCGCATTCGTTGGATGGGGTATGGTGTCGGTCGATATGATCCCTGCCGCACCTGCCGACATGATGGTGTCCTGCGCGCCATCGGCAAAGACCGCGTGGATGACAAGGCACACAGGCGCGGCGGTTCCGGCGGCAAGCAGGCGATCTACGGCACGTGCCATCGTGGACCCCGAAGACGCGATGTCGTCGAGGATCACTGGCGTACCTTCGTGCAGCGCCGCGCTTTCGGGCACACTGACATCGACACTGCGGTCACCGGATCTCACCTTGCACAAGACCTCATAGGGCCGTCCGGCCAGCCGGGCCACCTCGGCGACCCATTGCTGGCTTTCGCTGTCAGGGCCCAGAAGAACGGCGTCTGGCAGGTTCGTGCTGATCCAGGTCGCAAGCAGCGGGGCGGATACGGCGCGAATGGCAGGCATCGGGAAGACATCCTGCAGCCGGGCGATGCGGTGCAGATGCGGATCGACACTCACCAGCCAATCGAAGCTTTCCCCCAGGAATTGCGCAAAGAGCGGCGCGCTGACCGCCTGCCCGCGCTCGAAGCGGCGGTCCTGCCGCATGTAGCCAAGATAAGGCGCGATCAATCCGACGCGACGCGCGCCCATCTCGCGCGCCGTCGCCGCGGCGAAGCGCAAGGGCAGGGCAAGGCGGTCGGGATCGCGCAAAGTCGCCAGAAATGCCACATCGGCCCCGTCCAGATCGCCGGGCAGCGAAATCAGGCTTTCGCCATCGGGGAAGTGGTGCCAGTCGAGAGTGAGCAGGTCCGCCCCAAGCACGGGTGCCAGGTCTTCGGCAAGCGGCCTCATCTCGGGAAACGCGACAAGGATCATGACACTGCCTCGGACAGCGTCAGCACCCCGGTCTGGGACTCCGCGTAGGCCAGGGCATAGGCCAGTTCGCCTGGTGTCTCGGCATGAAGCTCATAAAGCGGCTGGCCCTTGTCCACCCAATCCCCGATCCGCACCAGAAGGCGGATGCCGGCGCTCTTCTGACGCGGGGCCCCGGCCAGCTTGGCGATGCGTGCGATGCGTCGGTTGTCGATGGCGGTCAACTGGCCCGCATGAGGGGCGCGTATTTCGATCTGCTGCGCTGCGGTTCCGGGTTCGCGGAAACCGCCCTGTGCCGCGCAAATTGCCATGAACTTGGCCGCCGCCGCACCGCTGTCCAGTAGGTCCTCTGCCCGGTCCCGCCCCTGCCCCGCCACGGCGTGCGGTGCGAGGTCCAGAAGATGCCCGGCCAGATCCAGCGCCCGCGCACGCAGGTCGCCAGGTGCATCCGGCGCGCGCCGCAAAACCGCGAGTACGTCGTGCGCCTCCAGCGCCGGGCCCATGCCACGTCCCACCGGGGCCACGCCATCGCTGATATGTAGCGCCAGGTTCAGACCCAACGCCTTGCCCACCGAAGACAGCCGTATCCCGAGAGCCTCCGCCGCTCCGGCAGACCGCACCTTGGCCGTTGGTCCGACCGGCATGTCGATCAGAACATGGGTGGCACCGGCGGCCGCCTTTTTCGACAGCACGCTCGCTACGAGTTGACCGGTGGAGTCGAAATCGAGGGGGCGTTCGACACGGATGAAATGATCGTCGGCAGGACTGAGGGCGAGCCCGCCACCCCAGACGAGGCAACCGCCCTCGGCTTCGACCACCCGGCGCAGCGCGGCGGCGCCAAGCGCGACGGGCGCCATCACCTCCATGGTGTCGGCGGTTCCGGCAGGCGATGTGATCGCACGGCTCGACGTCTTGGGGATCAGATGCCCCGCCGCCGCGACGATGGCGACGACGATGGGTGTCGTGCGGTTGCCCGGCAATCCGCCGACGCAATGCTTATCGAGGACAGTGTGCTGCCCCCAGTCGAGCGTCTGCCCTGCTTCCTTCATGGCGCGGGTCAGCGCCACGGTTTCGGCCTCGTTCAGCCTGTCGCCGGCGCAGGCGGTCACGAAGGCGGCAAGGTCGAGATCCGACAACCGGCTGTCGAGCGTGTCGTGCACAATCGTCGCGAACCCGGCCCGGTCCAGCCTCTCGCCATAGGCTTTCGCCCGGATCATAGACGCCGAAGCGGGCGGTTCAGGGTGCGAGAAAGCGGCTTCGTCTCCAATCTCAGCGCCAAGCGCGGCCCAGGCGGAAACGGACAATGCCGCCTGGTCCACGGCAAGCCATGCTCCGCGGCCGACGACATTCAGGGTCGCGATGATCCAGCGGTCCTTCAGGTCGATCCGTATTCGAGTCTGGGCGGCAAAACCCTCGGAGCGGCAGACATGGCAGTCTTCGTGCATGTAGACGACTGGCTGCCGGTAGGTGTCGATGCCGGAGGGGACAAGGGCAAGCGTATCGGTCATCGTGGCCGGTCCAGATAGACGGACTCGAGGTGCTCCGGGACGCGCACGGATCTCCCAAGCTCATGTTCGACGCGAAATCGCAGGGTGTCGGCGGCGACCGGCTCCCCATGGGTCAGATAAGTCATCGCGGGGGCAGGACCGGCAGACATCCAACGCAGGATCTCGTCGGCATCGGCATGCCCGGAAAAAGAATTAAGCTGAGCCACTTCGGCCTCGATCGGGAACTCTCGTCCGAACATGCGCAATGTCCGCGCGCCCCCGGCCAGCGCCGCGCCACGCGTGCCGCCGGCCTGGAAACCGGAGAGCAAGATCGCGTTCCGCCGATCGCCGCCGAAGCTGGCCAGATGGTGCAGGATACGCCCGCCGGTCAGCATTCCGCTGGCGGAGACGATGATCATCGGGCCCTGGCGGGTGTTCAGCTCCTTGGACTGCTCGACCGTGTTTACCCTCTTGGCGATCTTGAACATCGCAATGCAGTCTTCGCGGCTGACGTGGTGCTCGGCGTGATGACGGTGATAGATCTCGGTCGCATTCACCGCCATCGGGCTGTTGAGGAACACCGGGACATAGGGAATATCGCCGCGCTCCATCAATCGCGCAATGTGCAGCATCAGCCCCTGTGCCCGTCCGACGGCAAAGGACGGGATCAGCACCGTGCCGCCGCGGGCAAACGTGCGTTTCAGGACCGGGGCCAGCTCGGCCTCGGAGTCGGTGTCGGGATGGGATCGGTTGCCGTAGGTGGATTCGCAGACCAGTACATCGGCCCCGCCGAATGGCTTCGGCGGTCGCATCAGCGGATCGGGATCATGGCCCAGATCGCCGCTGAAATGGACAACCCTGCCGCCAACTTCAAGCTGGATCTGGGCCGCCCCAAGAAGATGTCCCGCCGGACTGAAACTGGCCGCGATGCCGTCGCCCAACTCGATCCTTTGGTCAAAGGCGTGCGGCTCAAAGCGATCCAGCGCAGCCTTTGCATCCTTGAGCGTGTAGAGTGGTTTTGGGTTCTTGTGCTTGGAATATCCCTTTCTGGCGGCATAGCGCGCCTCTTCTTGCTGGATATGCCCGCTGTCGGGCAGAATGAGCCCGCACAGTTCCGCCGTTGCCTCGGTGCAAAGAACCCGCCCGCGATATCCCGCCCGGATCAGCGCGGGCAGATACCCCGAATGGTCCAGATGGGCATGGGTGAGCAGCACAGTGTCGATGGTGTTGACGCGCACAGGGAACGGTTTGCGATTGCGCGCACGTAATTGTTTGAAGCCTTGGAACAGGCCGCAATCGATCAGGATGCGCCGCCCCATGGCTTCGATCAGATAGCGCGATCCTGTCACCGTTCCGGCGGCACCGAGAAAGCGCAGTTTTGGACGCGCGGTCGGGATCATGCCTCTGCTCCCTTGGCCGCGATGGCGTTGTAGAGGCCGCCGAAGATCAACGCGGCGTACCAACCGTAAAGAAAACTCTCGACCAGGCCGATGACAAAACCGGTCGGGGTCAACCAGACGAAACCGGGAAGCAGACCAGACCAGACCTCATACATCGCGTAGCCAGGAAAGATCAGATCGAACACGACGCAAACCACGTATGTCAACGCCAGAAACAGGCTCAGCGCCCAACCCAGTGGCATGATGGGCAGACGCACACGCCCTGCACCGGCAGGCCCGCCCATGACGCAAGCCCCGCATGTCATGCGCAAGGCCACGAAAAGGATCGCAGTGACGACGGTAAAATAGAGGATGGGCATCATGGCGTGTTCCTTTCTTGTCGATGATCAAACTGGAGCGCGAACGCCGTTGCCGGACGGCACCTTGTAAGGATGGGTGCGCGAGCGGCGCAAAACGCCCATCCTGCGAGGCATCGTCAGTTCTGGCCGCAGCAACAGCCGGATTTGACCGGTTTTGCCTTTGCGGGTTCCGCGACCTGCGGTTCGACATTTGCTTTCGGCTGCGCGTCGGTCTTGCCTCCGCAACATCCGCCCTGTTTCTGCTTGTCCGCGTCTTGTGTCTGCGAAGTTGAACGGTCGTCCATTTGGACCTCCTATTGGTTGGCTTCATCCAATAGACGTTCACGGACGAAAAACATTACAGGAACGGGAAATCTGCCAATCCGCCCTGGTGACGGATCCGGTGGATCCATCGACTGGAGACGGGCAAACATATGGTTCGAGGGAGAAGACATTGCCGACACGCCTGCCAAAACGACCTATTCCCGTCGAACTGGATCTGCTCGTCCTGTCATTCATAGGTCATTTCACATGGGAGCTATTCCAGGCGCCTCTGTTTTCGAGTTTTGCGGACAAAGGTCATATCCTTGGCATCCTGATCTGCCTGCAAGCAACCTTGGGAGATCTGGGAATTGCACTTGCGGCCTTTTGGGCAGCCTCTGTTGCTGGTCGCGGCCGGGATTGGGCGGCAACCACACCATTTTGGGGGGCTTGCCATCGCAATCGGCTTCGAATTCTTGAGCACCGAAATCTTGGGCCGCGGACCTACGCGCCGGACATGCCGCGACTGCTGCTCCTTGGCACTGGTCTTTCACGGTTTCTGCAATGGCTGATCGTGCCGAGCCTGGTACTATGGTATCTCAATCGCCTTTCTCCGCGGAATGATCCTCGGTAGAGCAATCGCCGCCCCGAGTAACGGGAACTTCATCCTGCCCAGAGCGTTGCTTCGGGCAATGATGGTCAGATCCCGTAGGACCAAGCCGGCAGTCGGCCCATTTTGACATCCACAGTCCGGACGCCGGGGACATTTTCGACGGCAACCCGGATCGCGTTCTCCTCGAAATTGCTGTCGGCGACACCCCAGACGGCGACATTCCCCTTTTCCACCGTGTAGTTGATCAGGTTGACCGCTGCACCGGGCACTTCTTTCAGAGCCTCTTCAATCTTCGCACGCAGCACGCGGTCGTCCTCCGACGGCTCCGGCAGCACCCCGCCCTGAAGCGCCGACAGCGCATGGAGCAGGTTCGCCCGGCTGACAATGCCGACCACTTTGTCGAATCTCACCACCGGCACGCGCTTGATCCGGTGCTTTTCCAGAAGACGCGCGATCTCTGCGACATTGGTGTCTTCTTCTACCGAAACCACATCCCTTGTCATCACGTCTTCGACGCGGTGGCTTTTGAGCTTCACGAAATCCTGTGCGGAGTCGCTTGCCCCGGCCAACACCTCGAGCCACCATGACCGGCGTGGTCTGTCTGTTTCGCGGACACGCCGCATGAGGTCGCCTTCGCTGACAAGACCCTTCAGATCGCCCTCTGCGTCAACGACGGGCAGCGCGCTGATATTGTGGTCGAGCATCAAGCGTACCGCGTCCTCGATTTGTCCCTCCAGCGGGACCGAGATCACCGATGTTGTCATGATATCCCTGGCTTGCATGTCATAGTCTCCTTCTTGAGTTTTGGCTGGTTCAGCACGTCAGGTGCCGATAACGAGTTGCAGGTCGTCGCCCAGATTATAGGGCGGGATGTCGAGGTTGCGTGGTGCCGGCCCTTTCCGGATCCGGCCCGAGGTATCGTAATGCGATCCGTGGCACGGGCAGAACCAACCGCCGAACTCGCCCACCGTCGACCCATCCTGGCCCAAGGGGATACAGCCAAGATGGGTGCAGACACCGATAACGACCAGCCATTCGTCATCCTCGCGCGCCGCGCGGTTTTCATCTAGTGCTGGCTCTTCGCCACTTGCGTTCGGATTCTCGCCCGCTTCGTCAACTGGATCGGGAAGCTGGTTGAGATCGACGGCCCGTGCAGCCTTGATTGCGGCTGGTGACCTGCGCCAGACGAAGACCGGGCGCCCCTGCCACTTCACCGTAATGCGTTGGCCCGGTTCGACCCCGGCAAGATCGACCCTGACCGTGCCGGACGCGGTCACATCCGCCGAGGGGTTCATCGAATTGATCAACGGCCAGACCGCCGCGCCTGCGGCAATCGCGCCGGTTGAGGCCGTTGCATAATACAGGAAATCGCGGCGCTCTGTTGCGGGTAATTGATTGGTTTCATCATTGGTCTGGCGCATCATGATTCCTCCGATTTGACGTTCTTTTTGGCTGCGGCGACAGGGCTTTCGACGTGAACACCCGCATCGACATGCAGCACCTCGCCCGTGATGCCGCCGGTATAGTCGCTGGCGAACAGCAGAGCGGCGCGACCCACCTCGTCGGCCTCGACGTTGCGCCGCAACGGGGCAACTCGCGCGGTCGCGTCCAGAAGACCCGCAAAGCCGGTCAACCCCGACGCCGCGCGGGTCAGCACCGGCCCTGCCGAAATGGCGTTGACGCGGATGTTCGATGGCCCGAGTTCGTGGCCCAGATAGCGCACCGTGGCTTCGAGGGCCGCCTTCGCCGGCCCCATCACGTTGTAATTCTCCACCACACGTTCGCCGCCGAGATAACTCAGCGTGATGAGACTGCCACCTCCGGTCATCAGGGGTTCGGCAAGATGTGCCATTCGAATCAGCGAATGGACCGAAACATCCATCGCTTTGGAAATTCCTTCGGCCGAGCAATCGGTTGGGCTACCGTGAAGGTCGGCGGGCGGCACGCTGCCCACGGCATGAAGAATGAAATCCAGCGTTCCCCAACGGTCCGTGATCGTATCGAAAACGGAATCGAGTTCATGCGGTACCGCAACATCGCAGGGCAGAAAGATCGGCGCGTCGAGCCGCGCGGCCAATGGCGTCACATGGGGTTTGGTCCGCTCATCGACGTAGGTTATGGCAAGCTCAGCGCCGGCCTGCCGGAAATGCATCGCGGCGGGCCACGCCAGGCTGCGATCATTCGCGATGCCGACGACCAGGCCCTTCCTGCCGGACAGATCCAGCAGTTCCACGGGATTGCAGCATTCGGCGAAGTCAGGCACGGATCATTTCCTCCTGTGGGAAGCGGTAACGAATAATTCGAGGGTGCCGCGGGCGAGCTACGCCTCGTCGGACGGCTCTTGTCCCCTTACCTGTTTCAGAAGATGCCTCCTAAGTCTCGACCTCGGGATTGCGATAGGTTTCAGCTTGGCCATGTACTTTCTGGCGCGAGCGTGCCCGAAAAGGTGCATTGCAGCCATTCCGCCGAATACGAGGACCAGAACCCAGTTTTCAGAAAGCCATTCCATGATCGTTCACTCCTTGTTCGATGAGGTGGTCGGATGGTCCGTCAGGGTGCCAAAGGGTTTGCCGAAGACCGCTCCGAAGACGTGTGTGTTCCATGCGTCGCGCCCTTTGCGCCAAGCCGCCAGGCTCTCGCTCGTGCGCGCCAACAGCGCCCGTTCGGCCAGGATTGCGGGATGGTCGTCCGGCAAAGGTTCGCGCATCTCGCGCAGTGTGTCGGCAGTGGATTTGACCAACGCCATCCACGGGTTCACCCTTTCGGAAAACATCATCCTGGTCCACCGCATCGGATGCAGGGCGCGCAGGGCCTCGGCGCTGGCCGGGGAGGTCGCGGTTCTGAGCCACGGGCTGGCGAGAAGCGAATAGGCCGCCTCGTTGATACGCGAAATCTGCGCAACCTGCTTCAGCGCCGCATCGTCCGACACTGTCCCAAGCTCGCCGACCTCGCGCGGCTCGAACCGCACATCGTAGTCACCGGCCTTGCAGTCCGGGTCACCCGAAGGGTTGTCGATCACCATCTCGTAGAGACCCGGCGCAAGTGCCTCGACCGCATCCAGGCTTTCCAGGATCGCCCGATGCTGGAGCCGTGCAACAGATCCCGAGACGAAAATGCCCAGATGCCCGATACGCGGGTGCGTCATATAGACGATGCGCTGCGCGGCTGCCTTGAGCGCATCGGTGTCGGGATAGAGCCTGGCGATCCACCCCATTGCCTGCTGTGGCGGCGTGATGTTGTCACCGTCCGACGCGAATATGACGATCGGGTTGCGGATGCGTTTGAGATCGACGGTGCAATGGGCATCAAATTGCATCTCGCCCTGCTCCAGCCGGTTGCCGATGAACAGGTTCTGCGTGATGCCGAGGATTTCCTCGCGGCTGAGAGTATAATAGCCATTCCACCAGCGTTCGAATTCGAGAAACCGCCGGCGCTCGGTGTCCGCATGGGCATAGAGGTTGGCGTACTTGTCCCAGATCGCCTTTTCCGGTTGCAGGGTCTCGAAATTCTGCGCCAGCCAGGCCCCATCAAAGCGGCCATCACCCAGATCGGATATCATATGCGCGACCCATGCCCCGCCGGTAAGGGCGCCCATCATCCGCATCGGACTGCTTTCCGCCTCACCCGACCAGTAGCTGAGCGGCGAGCCGTTCAGCACCACGGGCCCGTTCAGACCGTCGCAATCGGCCGCCAGCAGCGTGGCCGCCCAGCCGGCTTGGCAATTGCCATAGAGCACGGGGGAGGTGTCCGGGTGTCGGCGGGCGACCTCGGAGACGAAGTCACGCAGGGCAAAATGCACGTCGGCCAGGGTCTGCCCCGGCATGGGTTCAGGGTAGAAGATCACGAAATAGACCGGATGGCCCTCGTGCATCGCCATGCCGACCTCGCTGTCGCGCTTGAAGCCACCGATGCCGGGCCCGTGCCCGGCGCGCGGATCAATGATGACAACCGGCGGCTTCGCCTCGTCCACGCAATCGTCCCAGCAATCGTCGCCGACCCGCGTGATCCTGAGCAGCGCGTAGTTGGCGGGCCGCTCAAAGGTGCGGGCGTCCATCAGCAGTTCGTAGTCGAAATCCAGCAGCGGCGGCATGCCCTGCCGCTCATGCGCGACCATATTGTCGGCACGTTCGCGCAGCGTGTCGAGGAACAGCACCCAGCGTTCAAAGGCGTCTTGAGCATAGGAAACGTGGACGCCTGTCTTCGCGTCATCGGAGGCAGCTGCGGGGGGGTGCTCCGGCGCCACGGTTGCAAGGCGCAAGCTCTTATTCATCGCTGATTTCCTACTCATAGTTGGTCTTTGTGGGCGGTCTCTTCGCATCCAGCAGAAGCACGAAATCCTTCGCCACATCCTCGCGCAGACCGGAAAGGAGATAGGTTGCATCGCCAGGCGCAATGCCCAGTGCGCTTGCCGCAAGTGTCCGGGGTTGTTTCATCACCTCCACACGGTTGAACAACGCGCGCGCCATCGGGGCATCTGCGTACGCGGAGGTCTCAGCACTTGCGCAGGTCATCCGCGTAAAAAAGACGCGAAGATCTTCATCGGATGATGGTTGACGGGGTATCCCTGAATTCCAATCCGACCTGATACGTGGCATGTTCAATTTCTCCTGCGGTTGTGCCTTCGGGCACACTCACAGAAGAAGACGCTGGATCGTGGAAATCGTTACAGACCCGACTGCACCTCGATCAGAATACTTGTCCCTCTTCTTCGCAGTAAGTCTTGTGTGTGTCATTCTCGCAGCCCTCGGGCGGACAATAACAATCGTCGCGGTCATCTTGGCAGCACTTGCCGCAATGCGTCGTCAGTGCATCGCGCAAAGCAGTGCGTGCTCGGTGTAGCCGGACACCGAGTGCGTTGCGGCTAAGTCCCAGATCAGCCGCCACCATTCCACGATCCTCTTCGCCAAAATCGATGCGCCGGATCAGTTCGGCGTCCGCCGGGCGCAACTCGGAAATCAGCCCGCCATGGCAGGTGCACAGCCGCGCCATCTGCGTCGGCGCATCGGCAACCCATTCCTCCGGTTCACATACCGCCGCCGCTGCCAGCCGGTTACGCCGGTTCCCCTTGCGGTAGTGGTCGTTCAGCGTGGACCGCAGGACGGTGTAGAGCCAGGCATCCATCCGTTCGACGTCACGTAGCTGATCCTTGCGTGTCAGCACCCGGATGCAGAAGTCCTGCAACACATCCTCGGCATCAGCGCGGTTGCCAAGCCGTTTCGCGAGGAAGCCGAGAAACGCTCTACGGCCCTCGATCAGCGCGGTCGCGGTCGATGTTTGACTATTTTGTTCTTCCATATTGCTGTTCATTTCAGTTCCTCCTTTTCGCGGTTCCTCTCGATCACGCGACGGTGTTTGGTCTCTGGTCGGCTGCGTTTCCGGAGTGTCTGAGCGAGTACAAAATCAAAGCCAGCCCGATCAGAGCCATCGGCGCGGACAGCACCTGACCCATCGTCAACCCCCAGTTGCCGAAATGTAGCGCATGACCGATCGGGTTGTCCGCCGTCACAAACTGCTGGTCCGGTTGCCGGAACATCTCGACGAAACTTCGGGCAATACCATAGCCGGTCAGAAACACGCCGACCAAGGCACCGGGCGTTTTCAACAAGCCCCGGCCCCAAGCGAGATAAATGAGCAGTATTCCAAGAATGAGCCCCTCCAATACCGCCTCGTAAAGCTGGGACGGGTGTCGGGCGCAGAGGCCGCTAATCCCTGGGCAGGCCTGCGCGACATCGCCGGGAAAGATCACCGCCCAGGGAACGTCCGTCGGCCGCCCCCACAACTCATTGTTGGTGAAGTTTGCCAGCCTCCCCAGAAACAAGCCCGGAGGTGTTGCCAAAGCCAGCAAGTCGCCTGTGCTGAGCAATGATGCGTTCTGTCGAAGGCAGAACAACAAGGCCGCGATGACAACGCCCGCGAACCCACCGTGGAAAGACATGCCGCCTTGCCAGACCATCAGAATTTCCAAGGGATTGGCGAGATAATATGCGGGCTGGTAGAACAGTACAAAGCCCAGGCGACCACCAGCAATCACGCCGATGATGATCCACGTCAGAAGATCTTCGATCTGCGTCCGGTCAAGCGGCGGTCCAGCTGACGTCCAGAGCGCGGGACGGCTTATTGCACTCAAACAAATGCGCCAGCCAATCAGGATACCGAAAATATAGGATAGCGCGTACCAGCGGAGTGCGAATGTGACCCCCCCGATGTCGAAGGAGAAGAGGTCGGTTCCAATATCCGGAAATGGCAATCCCGCTGGCAGCACTGGGTGAGTTCCTCATCAAGGATATATTCGGGGATCAAATGACATTGATCGAGCACCGCTAAAGGTGCTCGATCCGCGACAGGGCATCCAACCTCCATCATGCGGAGTCGACGGCGTCTCGCAGGAGATCGCGGACTTCGCCTGCGATCGCGTCCAGAGTTCCGTTCTGAACCGCCTGCATCGAAGCGACAGGATCGACTGCGCTGACTTCTGTGCCGCCATCCACTTGCCTCAGGATGACATTGCAGGGAAGCATCGCACCGATGCGAGGCTCGATCTCGATGGCTTTGTGCGCCATGCTCGGATTACAGGCCCCCAGGATGCGGTAGGGCGGCATGTCCGCATCAAGCTTCTTTTTCATTGTCGCTTTTACGTCTATCTCGGTCAGAACGCCGAAGCTCTTTTCTGCCAAAGCATCCCGAACGCGCATCTCCGCGTCATCGATACAGACATCTTTCAAGAAGCGATTATAGGTATAGAACATCGGTATCTTCCTTTGCGTTTCTGAAGTTGTAAGTCTTCGCGAGGTGAACGCGTCAGGTTGCAGCTCGGTTCAAAGTTTTATCAGCGTGTTGTCTTGGCGAAATGATGAGGCTGGGGGCCGGAGCAAAAAACCGGCCCCCAACGGCTCATTTGTCCTGCATCATGGAACCGTTGCCGGGCCGCGGAGGCGCATCTGCCATGTTCGACCGCATCATCTGCATCCGCTCCATCCCATCGGCCAGAGCGGCCATCTCTTCCGGCGTCACTGCGCCGTCGCCATCGGCATCGAGGTGTTGGAAGCGATCCACCATCAGTTCGCGGATCATCGCGCTGTGGAGGGCTTCGAATTCGGTAATCGAGAGGCTTCCATCCCCGTCGCCGTCAAACTCGGAAAGCTTGGCCTGAAGCTGCATGCGCATCTCTTCAGGCGTGGTTATGCCATCTCCATCAGTGTCGAACATTTGCATCATGCCGCCACCCATGCCTAGGCCCATCATACCACTGCCCATGCCTGCGCCCATCATGTTTCCGTGCATGCGCTTCATCATGTCCATCATTCCGTCCATGTTCCCCATCATGCTGGGACCACCGTTCTGCATCATGTCTGGCCCGCCTTGAGCACCAGGCTGACCTCCGTGCCCGTGGTTTGCATCCGCCAAGGCGGCGCCACCAAAGGCGGTTGCAGCCAGGGTCATTGCAGCGAGTAAAGTGTTGCGTTTCATGTCGATCACCTCGTGTCAGTGTTACGATACCCACCATATGGGACTCACCTGCAGATGCGGAATGCCACGCGAGCCGGTGTTTTGTATCGCTAGGTCACAAGGGCGGTTCCTGTTACAAACTGCGACAAATCAATTCGGGGCGAGCGCTATCAATCCCGGAGCAAAATGGGTCAGTGAACAAGAGCGCCCTCCTCCAATCGGTTGTCGAGGGTAATGCGGGCGGTTTGCCCTTGTCGCATTCTGATTTCAGGGCCCGGCAGACCGCCGTTGAAGCCCAACATCGACACGTCGTACCCAGCAAAGCGCGCCTTGATCGTTTGGGGTGCGAGGATCAACTCGGGTGTCGCTGCTGGCAAGCGGGTGCCAACCAGCGCAAGGGTCATCCCGCCAAGGAAAGACCTCCGGCTCAAAGACAATTCCGTCACCTCATGAATGATAGACTGGCTTTCGCCAACTGCCGCACTTGTGCCATTTCCGGAAGAGGAACTTCAAGGCGACAGAACACTCCTCACGCCGTTGTCACTTTGGGATACAGGAAGACGCGGGCGCCGATTTCAACGCGTTCGTACAGATCCTTCACATGTTCATTCGTCAACCGCGCGCATCCATTCGACACGGCAGACCCAATTGTCTCCGGGGCGTTCGTTCCATGAATGCGAAGATAGGTATCGCGTCCCTCGGCATCGTAGAGATAGAGCGCGCGGGCCCCGAGCGGGTTGTTTGGCCCGCCTTTCAGTCCATCCTTGTACTTTGCGTATTTGCGTGGCTCGCGCCGGATCATGGCGTTCGTTGGCCGCCACCATGGCCATTTGGCCTTGCGCGCTACCGTGAACTCTCCGGGTTCGTACAAACCTTTGCGCCCTACCCCGACCCCGTAGCGGATCGCCATCCCGTCCTCGAGCATGAAATAAAGGAAAAAATCGTCGGGAACGACGTGGACATCGCCTTTAACCCAGTCACCACGACGGGTGTTTACCAATTGTGGTTCGAACCGTTCGGGCAATTTGACTTTGTGGGCCCAGGCAGTTGTGGGCAGAAAGCAACCCATCGCTCCGGCACAAATCAATTCTCGTCTCGTGAAATTCTGCATGGCGCGATCTCCTCGGACCCATGAAAATTCAGTGCGCGTCAGGGGTAAAGAAAAGAAGCCGTGAACCGGGGCAAACGACGCGCCTTTGTTGCCTTGAAACTACGAAACTTCGAACTTTTGGAACCCTCCAGCGCTGGAATGTTGTTCTTTTTCAGAGGACTGTGACCTGCCCCTTTTTTCAGGGCCAGTCGTAAGTCGAGCTTGTTCCCCTTTTGCGTGCCATCATTCGGCGGCGTGAGCAATGGGCGCAGGCGCGACGGCCGTGCGCGTCGCAAACCAGGCCCGCCAACATCTTCAGAGCTTTCTGCTGAGACATGGCCGCCAGTACCCCGGCAAGAAGAGTTGGACCAAGGCCTATCGGCGCTGGTTGTCGACAAACCGGTTTGAGCATTCAGCTCAGCAGATCGTTTTCCAGGATTACATTCACGCGGTGACCGACGCCGAAGCACGCGTCGCGCGGCTTGAGGCGCAGATTGCCGAGCTGCTCCCGGATTGGAGCCTCGCGCCCGTTGTTCAGGCGATACAGGCCATGCGTGGTGTTGCCTTCATTGTCGCGGTTACTGTGGTGGCAGAAGTTGGAGACTTCCGCAGGTTCGCAACGCCTCGCCAGCTTATGGCCTATCTCGGCCTAACCCCCACCGAACATTCCAGTGGCAACACGGTCAGGCGTGGCGGCATAACGAAAGTCGGCAGCAGCCTGGCGCGCCGCGTGTTGATTGAAGGTGCCTGGAGCTACAGGATGCAGCCCCGTGTCGGTCGCAAGCAGGTAGACCGGATGGAGGGCCTCCCGCAAGGCGCGCGCGACATCGCCTGGAAAGGCCAGATGCGAATGTGCCGACGCTACAAGCACCTCGTGGCATGCGGCAAGCCGACAGTGGTGGCCAACACCGCGATTGCACGAGAGATGGCCGGCTTCATCTGGGCGATTGCGCAGGAGGTCACCCCGCCTGACGCTCATTCATCAAAAACACAACACCCCGATCAGCTGATGTGCAAACCTGGGGGTGGAACACGGTGGAGAACCCTTGGGAAGCATTGTGAGCCAGTCCTTGAAAGGCTGACGCTCGTTTCCAGAAAGAGGCAGCTCCAAGACGCAACCACGATCATGCGGTATCCAACCCGTGCATGAGAGTATACTCAACCGTCGTCTCAGTTCCACCTCCAGCCTTGCACATCTATACAAAATACTCCCGGCGATTGGGCCGGTCGATCCAGCGTGACAAAATCATTGACTGCGATCATGAGAGTGTTCCGCCGGGAAGTCGTAGAAGGCGAGGAGCACGTCGCGATCCTTGACCAGCTTCGCTACCGCCTTGTCGTATTTCACACCATAGGTGCCGACGAAGAACTCGAAGGCGGCTTCCGCATCGACCCTGGTCTCGGCCTGCCAGATGTCGTGCAAGTGGCCCTTGGCCTTGGGCTGCACGGATTTCGGCATCGCGTTCAGGACATTGCCGGTCTTGTGGACCCAACATCTCTGCTCCCGCGTGGCGCCGAACACCTCGCGCAGCGCGGCCCAGAACCCCAGGGCGCCGTCGCCGATCGCCAGCTCCGGCGCCCGGCTGAGGCCGCGGCGCTTGAGGTCGAACAGCAGCTCGCGCCAGCTCTGGGTGCTCTCGCGATACCCGTCGGTGAGACCGAGCACCTCTTTGCGGCCCCATTCGTCGGCGCCGATCAGCACCAGAACGCATTGCCTGTCCTCGGTCATGCGCGGCCGGAAGTAGACCCCGTCGGCCCAGATGTAGACGATCCGCCGGGTGCCGAGGTCGCGCCGCTGCCAGCGTTCATATTCGCCCCACCACGCCGCCTTCAGACGCGAAATGGTGGTCGAGGAGAGCCCGGCTGCGTTCGGCCCCAGCAGCGCCGCGAGCGCCTCCTGGAAATCACCGCTGGAAATGCCCTTGAGGTAGAGCCAGGGCAGCAATTCCTCGACCGACTTCGCCTTGCGCAGATAGGGCGGCAGGATGGATGACGTGAACCGAACCTTCTCGGCCCCGGCAGCCCGGTCGCGAACCCTGGGCACCTTCACCGGCACCGGGCCGATCCCGGTCATCACCTCGCGCTCCGGCAGATAGCCGTGGCGCACGACGCGGGACCGGCCGTCTCCAGTCGTTTCACCGGCATGGGCGGCAAGCAGAGCGGTCAGTTCCGCCTCCACCGCCTGCTCGATCAGCCGGCGCGCACCGGAGCGCAGAACCTCCGTCAGCGGATCGGGCGAAGATCCGGATGGATCGGGCAACGGCGCGATGGTAGACTTCGTCATGTGGCATATCCCTTTCTCTTCGGAGAATTGCGGCGCGTGAACACCGCCATGATATGCCGCCCCTCAGGGCCATCACCAACTTTCAGCTATATCTCTTCGGCGAAGCGTTGGCAGGTATCCTGATGACTGCCGGCGCGTTGCTGTGGCTCTCGGCTCCGGTTGCCCTGTTCATCGGCACGGTCGGCGCTGTCAGCGTGTTCAAGGCTGTCTACATCGAAAAAAGAGAGTTGAAATGCGCCTGCGTCGGCGGTGACAGTTCCGTACCGCTGGGGTTCATTTCACTGACGGAAAACCTTATGATGATCTTCATGGGTATCTGGATGCCGGTCCGCGCAATCTGGTTCTGAAACGCGCCGAACCGGCCCCGTCTATTCGGACATTCGTACAGGTGAGAGATCTGCGAGGATCGGGCAATCCGGACGATGATCCCCGGCACATTTCTCCACAAGATCGGTAAGCGTCGTTCTCATGGATTGCAGTTTCTCTATCTTCTCCTCGATCTGGCGAAGATGGTCTTCCGCAACCGCCTTCACCTGAACGCTTTCGCGGTTTTCATCCTCGTAGAGAGCGAGGAGCGTCCTGCAATCCTCGATGGTGAACCCCAAGGCCCGTGCGCGACCTAAAAACGCCAGCTTGTGAACGTGGTTCTCGGTGAATGCGCGATAGCCGTTCTCACTTCGGTTCGGGCGGATCAGCCCGATGTCCTCGTAGTAGCGGATTGTTTTTGGGGGCACACCCGATTGTCGGGCAACGTCTCCGATGTTCATGTCGGACCTCCGTTATTCTGCTGGAGCAGGAGTGGCGGCTGCCAGCTCTGCCGGGATTGCGCGCTGCTCGTCCATCGCCGGCGCGATGCCTCGCAGGCGCAGGGCATTCGTCAGAACGAACACCGAGGACAAAGCCATCGCGCCGGCCGCGAGGATCGGTGACAACAATAGCCCGAAGGCCGGATAGAGCACCCCGGCGGCGACCGGAATCAGCGCGACATTGTAGGCAAAGGCCCAGAACAGGTTCTGCCGTATGTTACGCATGGTCCGCCGGGACACCTCGAAGGCATTCACCACGCCGCGCAAGTCACCGGACATCAGGACGACATCTGCGGACTCGATGGCCACATCGGCGCCGGTTCCAATGGCGATGCCCACATCCGCATGCGCCAGTGCCGGGGCGTCGTTGATCCCGTCGCCGACAAAGGCGATGCGCTTGCCGCCCTCACGCAACGTATCGAGCGCCGCGACTTTGCCGTCTGGCAGAACGCCCGCGACGACATGGTCGATGCCGGTTTCGCGGGCGATGGCTTCAGCGGTTTCGCGTTTGTCCCCCGTGATCATCGCAACCGCAAGACCCTTCTCGTGCAGCGCTGCGATGGCTGCGCGGCTTGCCGGTTTGACCGGATCGGCGACGCCGATCACGGCGGCGATACGCCCGTCGATGGCAGCGTAAAGCGCCGTGCGACCCTTGCTTGCGATCTTCGTTTCCTCTTGTGCCAATGCCGAGACGTCAACGCCTTCGCGGGCCATGAAGCGGTCGGCCCCAACCAACACCTCCACGTCTTCAACCAAGGCGCGCACGCCGAAACCGGTGACCGATTGGAATCCTTCGGCCCCCACAAGCGGGGCGCCCTCAGCCCGGGCGGCGCGCACGATGGCGTCCGCGACAGGATGTTCGGAAAGCGACTCCACGGCGGCGATCTTCGAAAGCGTCGTCTCGCGATCGAACCCTTCGGCCAGCATCAGGTCAGTCAGTGCGGGTCGCCCCTCGGTCACCGTGCCTGTCTTGTCGAGAGCGACAACATCAACGGAATCGAGCTGCTGCAAGGCGTCGCCCTTGCGGAACAGGACACCCATTTCTGCGGCACGCCCCGTACCGACCATGATGGAGGTCGGCGTCGCAAGCCCCATCGCGCAGGGGCACGCGATGATGAGCACCGACACACCGGCGACAAGCGCCATTGTCAGGGCCGGATCAGGTCCGAAAAACAGCCAGACCAGCACGGTCGCCGCCGCGATCGCCATCACGGCAGGCACGAACCACAAGGTGATCCGGTCGACCAATCCCTGGATCGGCAGTTTGGCGCCCTGGGCCTCTTCGACCATGCGAATAATCTGCGCCAGGGTCGTGTCGGCGCCGACCCGCGTGGCGCAGAACTGCAGGCTTCCGGCGCCGTTGACCGTCCCGCCGGTCACCGTATCTCCGGCACCTTTTTCAGCGGGGATCGGCTCGCCTGTCAGCATGCTTTCGTCGACGCGGCTGGTCCCCTCGATGACCTCGCCATCGACCGCGATGCGTTCACCAGGGCGCACGATGACGATGTCACCCTGAACCAGCGCATCGATCTCGATCTCGACGCTTTCTCCGTCCCGCATCACGCGTGCAGTCCGCGCCTGAAGCCCTAATAGCTTCTGGATGGCCGCGCCCGTTCTCCCCTTGGCGCGCGCCTCGAGAAACCGTCCCAGAAGGATCAGAACGACGATGACCGCTGCCGCCTCGAAATAGACGGTGCGCAGCGTGTCAGGCAGGACCGACGGTACGAATGTCGCAACTACGGAATAGAGGTAAGCCGCCCCGGTGCCGACCGCGACGAGGCTGTTCATGTCGGGCGCGCCCCGGAATAGGGCCGGGAAACCCTTGGTGTAAAACGTCCGGCCCGGGCCGAAGAGAACGATTGTCGTCAGCACGAATTGAAGAAGCCAACTCGTCTGCTGACCAATCGTGGTCTCGATCAGCATATGAACGGCCGGAATGACGTGGCCACCCATTTCGATCAGAAAGACCGGTAAGGCGAGGATGGCGGCAAAGATGACCCGTTTGGCAAGGGCCTGAGCCTCTTCCTCCTTGCGCGCGACCCTGTCGTCACCGGCTTGGGCCGTTGCCACGGTTGCTGGATACCCTGCCACGCCGCTTGCTTTTACCAGATCGGATGTCGTGACAAGACCTTCGACGTAAACCACCGTCGCCGTCTCGGAGGCGAGGTTGACGTTCACCTCGACCACTCCAGGCACGGCGGCAAGCGCCTTGTCCACCCGCCCGACGCAAGAGGCACAGGACATCGCTTCAATCGTGAGTTCGGCCCTGGCCTTCCGCGCGGGGTAGCCCAGCTCGCGGAGAGTTTCGATGACTTCCGGAATGCCCTTGTGCGCGTCCACGCTCATACGTGCGCTTTCGGAAGCAAGATTCACCGACACATCCTCTACGCCGTCGATTGCATTCAATGCGCGGTCGACCCTGCCAACGCAGGACGCGCATGACATGCCTTCGATCGGCAGGCTGATCTGTTTGGGTTCGGGCATATGTGTCACCTGTTTTTCCATTCGAAGTGGAATATAAGGCTTCCAGTAACTGGAGGGTCAATGGGGGGGGCGACAAATAAATATTTTCTCTTGACCTTCCAGCGGGGGGACACCCCATGTCACCGACAGAAATCAGATCAAGGAGTGGTTCCGATGAAGTTCAGTGTTCCGGACATGAGCTGTGGACATTGCACCGCAGCAATCGAAAGCGCGGTGAAGAGCGCAGACCCGAATGCAGGCGTAGAATGTGACCTTTCTGCCCGACAGGTGCATGTCGACAGCGTGTTACCAGCCGATCAGGTCCAAGCGATCATTCGGGATGCGGGCTACAACGTGGAACCTGCGGCCGCTTGATGCAGTGCCTGGACCACCCAAGGGCGGTCCGGGCACAAAATTTCAGTCTTCGTCTTTTCGGGCTTCCTCGACCAACTCGACAAGCCGCGCCTTTTCGACGAAGCCCGGGACCAGTGCGTCACCGATTACGAACGACGGCGTGCCGTTGAATCCCAGAGCTCGAGTCAGTTGCATGGAGGTCGCAATGTGCTCTTCGACCTCGGGTGCTTCCATGTCCTTGCGCAACTGCGCGATATCCAGGCCGATCTCATCGGCTACGCGCAGCACGGAGGCCTCTTCGGCGCGCCCCTTCAGCCCCATCATCGCCCAGTGAAACTCTTCGTATTTGTCCTGTTTGCGCGCTGCCAAGGCCGCTTTCGCGGCAAACACCGATCCGTCTCCGAGAATGGGCCACTCACGATAGACGAGGCGAATGTTGGGATCGTCTTCGATCAAAGCACGCACCTCTGGTTTGACCCGTCGACAATAGGGACAGTTGTAGTCGAAGAATTCCACAACGGTGACGTCCCCTTCGGCGTTGCCAAGAACCGGCGCATTCGGGTCTTTCTCGATCAGATCGCGCTGTTCATTCAGAACTTGGGCCTGACTGAGCTCCTGCGCCTGCGCCTGCCTTTGTTCAAGAATTGCCACGGCCTCCATAACAATCTCCGGGTTCTCGCGGATTGCTTCGAGCACAAGTTCCTTGACCCGTGCCTCTGACAGTTCGTCGGCGAGTGCCGGTATCGGAAGCAAGGCAGCTATCGCAACCGTCGTGAACGCTTGTCTGAAACGCATTTTAGTTATCTCCTCCTTGTTCGTCGGCTTCTGTCCGCGCGGCCTGGACTTCGCGGATGCGGTCTGGCCAGGTGGACCGGATGAAGGCCAGGATGTTGTGAATTTGCTGGTCGGTCAGCACGTCTGCGAAACCGGGCATGCCACTGTCGAATTCGACGCCCTGACGCGCCAGAAGCGCCGCACCCCCCAGTTTTGTGTAGTCGAAGAGCAGGCTGTCAGGATGATGCCAAGTGTGACCCGTCTCATCATGCGGTGGTGCCGGCAGGCGCCCATCCCCGCCGGGCGTTCGCCATTCCGGCTGGCCTTCCAGATCCGCGCCATGACAAGACGCGCAGTTCTCTGCGTATAGCAACGCACCTTCTTCGATGTCGTAGCTCGCCGCCTTGGACGCGCTGTCGACATCCGAGGATGCACTGGTCGATAGCCAAAATGTGAAAGCGGCTACGACGACAGTTATGGGAACGGACCAAACGAGATACCTCATGTGACCCGCATCCAGGTTGTCATGCCGGACGCCGCATGGCTGAGCATGTGGCAATGGAACAGCCACTTGCCGGGATTGTCTGCCGTAAAGGCGATCTCCCGCGACTCGTTGCCAGCCAACAGGATTGTGTCCCGCATCGGTCCGAACGCGCCGTCGGGGCGCAGCTCGCGGAAATGCATCCCGTGCAGGTGCATTGCATGTGGGAAAACAGTCTGGTTTTCGATCTTCAAGCGCACCGGCTCGTTCAGGGACAGATCGGCCAATGGTGTGTCCGTCATTTCGGCAACATCATTCAGGGCCCAGAACTTGCCCGCTTGGGCAAGTTGGCGGAAGCCAAGACGTTCCCCGCCGAGCAATGCGGACTGCATTCGCCCCATCGCGCCGCCGGACATGACCAGCCGCAAATCACGCGCATCGGCAAGGTCCGGGGCGAGTGCTGCTGGATTTGGCGGCAGCGGCAGCGGCTTGCCTCTTGGTACTGAACTGACTGCGCCGTCGACGGGAAAACTCACTAGCGGGGTCAGTTGATCGTCATCGCCGATGCGAAGAACTTGGGCGGTGCCGCCTTCGTCTTCGGTCACATCCACAATTAAGTCGACGCGCTGTGCCGGGCCGAGGATCAACTCGCCGTCAACCAGCTGGGGTTGACCGATTGGCATTCCATCCAAGGCCACCGTCCAGCCACTGAACCCCGAGAGCCTCAGCGGGAAAATCCGCGCGCTTGCTGCGTTGATGATCCGCAATCGAATGCGTTCGTTACGCTTCGCGGGCAAGGTCAGATCATAGCGCCCGTTCGTCGTGATAAAGTTGCCGATACGTCCACCGTGGCTCATCATCATCGGCTGTTCAAAATTGTCGAACAGCTGCCCGCTATCAGGGTCGAGCAACCAGTCCTCCAGAATGAGGACCTCCTCGCGATCGATGTCCGGACGCTCCGCTTCTTCGACGATCAACGGACCGCGCAATCCGCGAGCGACCTGTTCGTACGAGCGATTGTGCGCGTGATACCAGTAGGTGCCTGCGTCCGGTACAACGAAATCATAATCAAAGCTTGCCCCCGTCGCCACGGCCTCTTGAGTGAGCCCGGAAACGCCATCCATGGCATTGTCGATACGGATTCCGTGCCAATGAACCGAACTGGGATCCGGTATCTCATTGCAAAACCTTCGGCGGACCCGATCGCCCTGCGCGACCCGAATTTCCGGTGCCGGAACGAGGCCGCCATAACCCCAGATCTCTGTTTCCGAGTAACTGTCCGGAAGAATCTGTTGTCGCGCAACCTTGGCAACCACGTCCTCGAACGGGTTCTCGGCAAAAGCCGACCGCGGTATGGCCACCGAACAGCCGGCCATCGTTGCGTGACGCATGAAATCCCGTCTTGTTTGGTTCATTTTTCGTCCTCAAGAAAGTGGGGGCCTCGTGCCCCCACATGGATTTAGTTCGACGCTGCGTCTGCCGTTTCAACCGAGTCCTTGTTCAACAGAAAAAGTGCCATCGCTTCGCGGTCAACTGGTGTCAGAAACCGTGTTCCCTCGCGAACCACCTCAGCCATACTACCACCGAAAGCGTCACCCGAAGGAGTGAGACCGGTCTGGAGCGCATAGGCGAGGTTTGAGACCGTCCAGTCATTTTTGGCGAGATCGTCTGGCCTGATTGCCGGTGCCTTGCTGCCGCCGGGGAGTTGGTCGTTACCCGCAAACCTGGCGCTTAGCTCTCTGCCTCCGGCGAAGTTGCGTGATGTATGGCAGGCGGCACAATGCGCAGCGCCATTCACTAGCGCCTTCCCCCGGTTCCAGGCAGGGTTTCTTCTCTCATCCGGTTCCGTATTGGGATCGTGGAAGAAAGCTGCCCGCCAAAGCTTCAGTCCCCAGCGTTGATCGAATGGAAATCCGACGTCGTTTTCTGGCGCAGGCTCGTCCACGGGTGGCACGGTTTGAAAAGCCGCCCAGAGGTCGGCGATATCCTGGTCAGAAAAATCCGCATAGAACGTATATGGGAAAGAGGGATAGTACGGCGTTCCATCGGGACTGATACCCTGCCGCACGGCTTTTGCGAACTGTTCTGTCGTCCATTCGCCCATGCCATGTTCGGGATCTGTCGTCAGATTGGGCGTATAAAACGTTCCGAACGGAGTTTCAAGCGGCGCCCCTCCGGCAAGTGGCGCGCCGCCCGCTTCAAAATTGGTATGACAGGCAATGCATCCACTGGCGCGCGCCAAATATGCGCCCCGGTCGATATTGCCCTCTGTTGCAATCGGAGTCACCGGACTGCCGACAGGCCATGCGATCACCACGCCGAGGCCGGCCGCACTTAGCACGGCGACCCCGCCGACTAGCGTCAAAAACTGTCGCATGGTCAGTCTTTTTCCGCCCGGAAACGTTCATGGCACACGGAACAGACCTGGGTCGTCATCGCGAATGCCGCGTCAGAAGGCATTTTCGCAAGCGCGGCCGCATCCATCATGGCGTTGCTCCCCATCATGGTTGTACCGCCGCCCATCATCGAAGCCCCACCTGCGGAGATATTGCCGCCCATGCTGCCCAATCCATTGTCGGCTGCGCGTTCCAGGCCTTCAGAGTATTCTTCCAACTGACTTGCCAATGCGGCGAACCGGTCCCAATCGGTCCACACCTCGTCTTTGGCTTCCGAGGGCACACCCCCTGTGCCCTCGGGAAACAGCTTTGTCATGCTCTCACCGGCGTGCTGCTGGAACAGGCGCGCTGCATCGCGCACTGTTTCTGCGTCATAGGTCGTTTCGCCCCGCATCATCGGGGCCACGGTTTTGACCGCCTTTCCCATGGCGGCCATAGCATCCATGCGTTCTTTTACGATACCGGTTGCACCGCCATGAGCGTATGCCGTAGCCGCGATTCCTGCAATCAACACTGCAGCTGTCATAGTTGTCTTTTTCATGTCTTCGATCCTTATACGGGTCTGCTTTTCGAACGATGTGAAATCAGACCCACTGTCGTGGCGGTGGAGGATCGCTGGTGGGGCGCAACTCGGTTCGTTGGGTCGCGCCGTCTTGCATGACGGCCTTCAGAAACTGAGGCTCGTAAACCACTTTTGGTTGAAGCAAAACCGCTACCGGGACAGAGCAATCGAGTCCCGGATGACAGTGGTCAGAGGCTTCGTTCGTCGATGACCCTAAAACTTCGTGAGGGTGAGCTTCTTGCGCCAAGGATCCTTCGCCATGATACGCTGGTGCCTCAGGCAACCCGAGAACCGCGAGGAAAAGGCCGAAAATCATCGACAGAATCCATTGGCTTGTCTTCGACCAACGCATCAGTTGATCCCGTTGGCCCGCTGTAGTTCACGGACATAGGCGGCAACCATCTTGACGTCTCCTTGGGTCAGTCCCTCGATCTTTGGCATGTTACCGAAATTCCAGTGATGCGCACGGACGCCGTTTTGCGCGGCCAAAACAAATGCCATGTCCGAATGGTGGCCTGGTTCGTAAATCTTGTGCACAAGAGGCGGCGCAACACCATTTTGACCGGCAGCATTTTCACCGTGGCACTCAGAACACTTGGCCTCAAATATGTTTTTGCCAAGTGCCGCCTGCTGCGAAAGTTCGTCAGGTAGCTTTACCTGCGCGATCGGGTCGCCCTGAGCGATCGCGCTTGTGTCGGGTGACGTCATGGAGTGGCCAGCCGCTGTATCTTCGGCCCCAACGAAACGCCAAACGGCCAAACCCCCGCCCACGATCACGACGGCTCCTATAAGCGCAGTCAATTTATCCATGCCTGTATCTTCCGCCTTACCCTTTGGGTCAGATGAGTTTGACTTGAGTACCGACAGGCGTTCGCTCGTAGACTTCCTCGACCTGTTCGTTGTACAAACCAATGCAGCCATTTGACGATCGGCGGCCGATCTTGCGCGTATCTGCTGTCCCGTGAATGCGGTAGTATTGCCATGACAGGTACAATGCCCGGGTGCCCAAGGGGTTTTCCGGATCACCGCCTGCGACACGTGCCGGCCACTCCGGGTTGCGTTCACGCATGGAGGGTGTCGGCGCCCAACTAGGGTTTTTACGTTTTTCCACGATTTCGGTATAGCCGCGCTTCGTCAGTTCATCGGTCAGTGGAACGGATGTCGGGTAAATTCGCATTTCTCCGTCGGACGTCCAATGCTGGAGCGCCATTGTATTGGTATCAGATATAATGATCCCTTTTCCGAGCGTATCGAAGTGATCTTGCCAATCATGAACTCGGAAAGAAGAAATGTTGCGGCGAACGACTTCGGCCCGAACAACGCTCGGTGCGGCCAAGGCAACAGCCGCATATCCCAATAGCCTTCGTCGATTGACCTTGTTGTTTCGCGAGTTCGTCATGACACACTCCTAGCCTCGGGTTTGCTACATCTCTTTTACGGGAGACCCGGCATCAGGCAACCTGACAAGGCCGCGAGAAGTGTATCCATTTGTATCCTTGACCTTACCCTACTGGAGGGTCGCAAATGACGCCGGAAACTAGGTAAAGAGAGTGTCGTGGACCACCAGAATCACAGAAAAAAGCCGATCGCGGACAGGCTCAAGCATTACGGAATGATGAAGTGTTGCGTCGTCATGCTCCTGCCCATTGCCGGGTTTTTTCTTGCCGGTGGCACACTGGCGGGCATGTGGGGCAATGCAGCGGCTTTCGCCCCGCTTCTTCTTTGCGTTGCGGCGCATCTCGTGATGCACAAATTCATGGGTAAATCGTGCCATTCTGACAAAGCAAGGGATACTATCGAGGAAACGCCTGAGCTCATTGCATCCGCGATTCCCGTCGTTGCCCGCGATAGGCAGTGATGTGCGTAGGAAGTCACAGGCAAGCGTATTGCTGTTAGCGGCTACCTTGTTAGGGGGGTGTGCGGGGAGTCTCGCAGACTGCCTGAATCTTAAACCTAAAATATCGACGAAGCAAGCGTCAAGGCTACTACCGGATGGATGTCGAATTCTTTCATCTCCTGCTACTGGCGTTGCGCAAGTCGTCTGTTCCGATGGTCGTCAGGGTTTTGCCGTGGGTAGCCTTTAATGCAGCCTCCGGCGAATTAGGGAAATCTGCCTCAAATTTAATTGGAGGATAGGGTATCTTGATAGATAAACTTTTGATCCTTCGACGGATTTCCGTAATTCGCTTCGTGCTCTTGGCCCTTGCTTCCGGAAGCGTCTCGGCAGCGACCTCTGTTGAATACCAGAGTGCTCCACTCACGGCGAATCTTATTGCCGCTCAGGACGGCGTTTCTAGAAACACACGGTCTCTATCTGCCGGACTTCACCTTCAACTGAACGAAAATTGGAAAACCTATTGGCGGTCGCCAGGAGAGGTGGGAATGCCACCTGCGGTCGAATGGAGCGGTTCAAAAAACATTGCAGATATCGAATTCATGTGGCCCGCCCCGACGCGGTTCACCGCCTTTGGTATCGAGAACTTCGGTTATGCTAACGAAGTCGTCTTTCCGCTGCGCGTGACGCTCGAAGATCCCGGCGCACCCGTGACCCTTTCCGCGCAGGTCAAACTGCTCGTGTGTTCCGATGTCTGCGTTCCGGAAGATTTTGACCTGTCACTTCGCCTCGGACGCGGCAACGGCATCGACAGCTCCGCCGCTGCGCTGATTGGCGCTTTCTCCGGTCGCGTTCCCGAAGGGGCCAAGGCGAGTGGCGTCAGAGAGGCAACTGCTTTCATCGACGAAGACCTCACGGAGTTGATCGTCAACCTTCGCGTCGATGAACCACTCCAGTCGCCGGATGTGTTTCCCGAACTGGGTATGGGTGTTGCGCTCGGCAAACCCGATATCCGTTTGGGAGAAGAGGATCGTTTGCTTTGGGCGCGCTTCCCGATTCTCTCTTCAAATACGGATGTGACGGTGGCGCCATCGATTACCGTCACCGATAGCGAGATCCGGGCCTTCACCGTCATTGCGGATCGCGTGACGCAAGGTATCGCAGCTCCCTTCGAATTGGCCGCCACGACACCGGACATGCTGGAACTGCTCTGGATTGCCGCGGTCGCGCTGCTGGGTGGATTGATCCTGAACGTGATGCCCTGCGTACTGCCGGTGCTGTCCATCAAGGTTTCGTCTGTGCTCAAACACACAGATCATGACACAACCCGTGTCCGGTTCGGCTTCGTCGCTGCCGGCGCCGGCATCATGACGTTCATGTGGGGCCTGGGGCTAACCCTTTGGGCGCTCCAGACGGCAGGGCTCAGCGTCGGGTGGGGTCTGCAATTTCAAAGCCCGCTGTTTCTTGCGGTGATGATCGCAGTTCTGCTCCTCTTTTCGGCAAATCTGTTCGGAGCGTTCGAGTTCGCCCTGCCACACGGCATGCAGACGTGGCTTGCAGGGGCCGGAGGACGCAACGGGTATTCCGCCGACTTCTTCACCGGCATGTTCGGTGCCGTCATGGCAACACCTTGCTCGGCACCGTTCCTCGGGACCGCGGTGGCGTTTGCTTTGGCCGGACGTGCCGTGGACATTCTCATCGTCTTTACGAGCCTCGGCCTCGGCCTCGCCCTGCCCTATCTCGTCATCGCCGCGTTCCCGCGCCTGGTCGCGTTCATGCCCAAGCCTGGTCGATGGATGCTGATCGTCAAAAGCGTCATGGGGATCTTGCTGTTTGCAACCGCCGTGTGGCTGTTCTGGGTGCTCGACGGTGTCGCCGGGCTGGCCTCCGTCATCGCGGTCGCGGTGTTGTCAGGTCTCGCCGTTCTGATCTTGACCCTCCCGAATGTGCAGTCCCAATTCAGATGGTCTATTGCCACAGCCAGCCTTGTCCTGGCTCTTGTCGCAGGTCCTCTCCTGCAGCAATCAGCGCCTGCCCGCGCAGAGTCACAGTCGGCATTGGCTTGGGTCGCATTTGACCGTTCGGACATAGCGAAACGCGTGTCCGCAGGAGAGGTCGTCTTTGTCGATGTGACCGCTGACTGGTGCCTGACCTGCAAAGCGAACAAGACACTTGTCATCGACCGTGAGCCGGTCCGCAGTGCGCTGGACGCGTCAGGTGTCACGCCGATGCAGGCAGATTGGACACGCCCGGACGCGCGAATTTCCCGCTACCTTGAGAGTTTCGGCCGATATGGCATCCCCTTCAATGCCGTCTATGGACCGTCGGCACCAAACGGCATTGTGCTGTCCGAATTGCTAACGACCGAGGACGTGATGGACGCCTTGGCGCAAGCCAGCGGTCGGGATGTTTCCGCAAAGGTTGCCGGTCAGGAGTGACCTGCCCAGGCGGGCACCCGCCGGTAGTCAACCGCCAAGCCGCTCGAGCGCGTCACGGACCGCCGCACGCCGAGGATCATTGGTGGGCTGATGCTCCAACAGCGCTTCTGCCTTACGGTAGGCTTCAATGGCGCGATCTTGCTCCTGAAGGACGGTGTAGGCGTTTGCCAGCCGGATCCATCCATCCAGATCCTCCGGTTCATCCTCAAGACGCTCGGCCAGGCGCGAGACCATCGAGCGGATGAACTCCGCGCGATCCGCATCGCTCATCTCCGACGCCGCCACGACATCCGCCGCGTTTGGTCCGAGTTGTGACGCCGGCCCTCTGGGAAGATCGGCGATCGGGAGGTCGGCTGCGGCAGCGATCCGATTGATCTGCAATGTATAGGTTTCCATCCAGGGAACGTACGCCTCTTCCTGGTCCAGCCGTGAAACGAGCAAGTCGTAGGCCTTACGCGCCTCTTCTCTTTGAAGATGGTAGAGAGACTTGAAATAGGTTGCCGCAGGATTGGATCGGTCAAGTTCTAGCGCGCGATCAATCGCCGATTTTGCCTTTGGAATAACAACGCCGTCATTGGCAACCACGACTGCCTCTGCGAGCATGGAGAATGTCGCGGAGGTGGCATCCTTCCGTTCGGCGACAACTTCGAAGGCTTCGACGGCATCAGATGCTCTGCCCATGCGCTGATAGGTCTGGCCCAACAGCATCCACCCTTCGCTGGGGCCGCCAGTCGGATCGGATACAAGCCTTTCGCGAAGTTGTATTGCGAGGGCCGTCACTTCAACAGTCTGCGCGCGCTCCTCGGCTCGGGCCGCGAAGGCCATTGAAGGAACCTCCGGAGATCCCATCGTCAGATAGTAACCCGCTGCAATAACTGGTGCGAGCACCGCCGTGGCAACGAGTGTGACTCTGCCACCACTACGGGAAGATCCGGCTTTTTCTTCCGAATTGCGTGTCGTCGCGAGGATACGTTTCTTGATCTCGTGTCTGGCAGCTTGAGCTTCCTGTTCAGAAATCAAACTGCGGTCCATGTCTCGTTCGATTTCCTGCATCTGATCGGCAAGGATTGCCGGCACCGCATCTCCTCTGGAGTGAGTGTTCGATCTGGACCACAGCAGCGGGTAGAGGACAATTCCGATCGCGACCAGCGTCAGAAGAACGAAAACACCCCAGATCATGACGCATCCCCCGCTTCGTTTCGTCTGAGAATTTCGGACACGGTGTTCTCATCCTCCGCGCCCAAATCTTCAAAAGCCTCTTGCTTTCGCCGACTCATCAGTACCCCGCCACCAACGAAAACCCCGATGAGGACGAAAGCGATCGGCGCAAACCAAAGCGCGTAGGTCGCAGGCTCCAGAGGCGGTTTGAGCAGCACGTAATCCCCGTACCGCGCCCGTATGTATTCGATCACCTCGGTGTCAGTGTCTCCCGTGACCAGTCGCTCGCGTACGAGCAGACGCAGGTCTCGGGCCACACCCGCGTTCGAGCTGTCGATGTCCTGGTTTTGACAGACGACGCATCGCAGATCCTTGGAAATCTCCCGCGCACGCTGTTCCAATACCGGGTCGGTCAGCATTTCGTCCGGTTCGACCGCATTGGCGGCAAAGGGGAGCAACCCGACGCAACACGCGAAAATCAACTGTCTCATGATGCTGCTCCACTCGGAAGTGCGCCTGCCTGCTTCAGGGCTTCGGTGAAACGTTCGACGGCCTCGGGACCTACGACCGGCCCGACATAGCGAAACAGAACGGTGCCATCGCCATCGACGATGAAGGTCTCCGGGACGCCTGAGAGGCCCCACTCAATCCCTGTCCGGCCTGACAGGTCGGACCCGATCCGCTCGTAGGGATTGCCGAGGTCATTGAGCCACTTCACGGCATCCGCAGGTTTGTCTTTGTAGTTTATTCCGAACAAACGAATGCCTTCTCGTTCGACAAATCGTGTCAACACGGCATGTTCCGCGCGGCAGGGCACGCACCAGGACGCAAAGACATTGACCACCACAGGTCGTTCGTTTCCAACAAGATCGCTTCGCGACAGGCCAGGCGTCTCCAACCCGGGTATGGCTTCGAGGTCGAACTTCGGGGCCGGTTGCGAGATGAAGACTGAGGGGATTTCGTTGGGGTCCCGGTCTGGATTGAGTCCCCAAAGAAAGAACCCCCCGAATATGACCGCCGCAATAAACGGCAGCCCGGCAATGAGACGTTTCATCTTCTCTCCTACTCGGCAGGAACAGCATCGCTGGCTGACTTTTTGGCGCGGCGCGGCGCCCCAACCCTCAATCGGCGATCCGACAAAGACAAACAGCCACCGATCACCAGCAGGATCGAGCCGATCCAGATCAGGTTGACGAGCGGTTCATAGAGGATCCGAAGGGTCCATGCCCCGGCGTTGTTCATTTGATCGGAGGCTGGCGTTGCAATCGACGTATAGAGATCGCCCGCCAATGTGGAGCGGATGGCCGACTCCGTCGTCTGGCTTTCCGCGACCGGATAATACCGGCGTTCTGGGAAAAGTGTCGTGACCAATTCGCCATCCCGGCGGACCACCAGGGTGCCGCGATCCGCGATGTAGTTCGGCCCCTGAACCTTTTCCGCGCCTTCGAAGGTGATGTCAAACCCGGCGATCGCGACCTCTGTCCCCGGAGCGGCAAAGACGATCTCCTCGCTCTTCCATCCGGTCGAGCCGATCATCCCCATCATCAAAACGGCGACGCCGGCATGGGCAAGCGTCATGCCGTGAGAGGCGCGTGGCAGGTTGCGCGCGCGTCTCGCGCTCTCCGCAAAGGAAACCTCGAACAGACGGATGCGTACCGCCCATTCCCGTAGGGTCGCAAAGAGCAGCCACGCCGCGCCGAGGATGGCAAGATAGGCCATGATCGGCCCACCGTTCAGAAGATACCATGCGGCCAAGGCTGGGATGACCGCCAGCACGGCCACGAACCGAATGCGATCGAGCAACCCGGCGATATCGGCCCGCTTCCACGACAGGAATGGGCCCAGACCCATGAACACCACCAGCGCCAGCATCATCGGAATGAAGGCCGCATTGAAAAAAGGTGGACCCACCGAGATCTTGTCCCCGGTGACAGCCTCGAGGATCAGCGGATAAAGTGTTCCGAACAGGACGGTTCCCGTAGCGGCGACGAGAATGAGGTTGTTTACGAGCAGCCCGGCTTCGCGGCTGATCGGGCGAAACAGACCGCCCGGCTCCATTTCGGGCGCCCGCCAGGCGTAGAGCGCCAGCGACCCGCCGATGGACACGGCCAACAGACCCAGAATGTAAAGCCCACGCTCTGGATCGACGGCGAACGCATGCACGGATGTAAGCAGCCCGGACCGGACGATGAACGTCCCAAGCAGCGAAAGCGAAAAGGTCAGGATGGCAAGCAGGATGGTCCAGGTTTTGAATGCATCGCGCTTTTCCGTGACGATGGCCGAATGCAGCAACGCGGTGCCCAGAAGCCAGGGCATAAAGCTTACATTCTCGACCGGGTCCCAGAACCACCAGCCGCCCCAGCCTAGTTCATAATAGGCCCACCACGATCCAAGAGCGATACCGGCCGTCAGGCTGACCCACGCGGCCAATGTCCACGGGCGGACCCATCTGGCCCAGGCTGGATCGACGCGACCCTCCAAAAGAGCCGCAACGGCAAAGGAAAACACGATGGAGAAGCCGACATACCCGAAATACAAGAGCGGCGGGTGCATGGCGAGGCCCATGTCCTGAAGCAACGGGTTCAGGTCATTGCCGTCGAGCGGCGGCGGGAACACCCGCTCGAACGGGTTCGACGTCAGCAGCAGAAACGTCAGGAAGCCGACACTGATCCACGCCTGAACCGACAGGGTGCGCGCCTTGGTTTCGCCCGGGATATTCGATCCGAACCAGGCAACCCCCGCACCAAATACCGCAAGGATCAAAATCCAGAGCAGAAGCGATCCCTCATGGCTGCCCCAAGTTCCCGCAACCTTGTAAAGCATCGGCTTAAGCGAATGGGAATTCTCGACGACGTTCCTGACGGTGAAATCGCTGACGATGAAGGCCTGCATCAGCGCCACGAAGGCAATGCTCACAAACAGTACCTGACCAAGGGCCGTCGCCTGGGCGGATTTCATCCAGACGGCGTTTCCGCGAGACGCGCCCGCAATCGGCAGAACACTCTGAACAAGCGCAAGCGCCAGCGCGAGGGCCAATGCGAAGTGACCGATTTCCGGGAACATGGCGTTCTTTCCTATCTAAGGTTGGTGGCGTCGCGTGGGACGGTGTTCAAATCCGCAATGTGGACTATTCGTCGAGCGTTGCTTTCAGTCGGCGAAACTCTTCTTCGTCAATTTCACCATTCGCAAAGCGACGCCTCAGCGTTTCCCGCGCGTCCGATTCCGGCGGAGGAGTGCCATTGTTTCGCAGCCTGAGCACCAGAAACACGATCAATGCGATCACGGCGCCCCAGAAGGCGAGCATCATGAAGCCGCCCATAAAGCCGTAGCCACTGCCCCACATGTGCCCCGTCCAGGAGCCTGGACCATCAGCCTGCGCCACGCTGGCTGGCAAGCTGGCCAGCAGCGGTAGGATCAATTTTTTCAGTTTCATCTGTTTCTCCTTCGATCAGTTCGCTTCCATCCAACGGGATGGTGACAATAGCCCGCAAACCCGCGCCGTTCCGGTTGACCAACTGGATATCGCCGCCATGGGATTGGATGATTGTCCTCGCGATTGAGAGCCCAAGCCCATAACCGCCCGTTACCAGAGACCTCGATTGCTCGAGGCGATAGAAGGGATCGAAGACCTTTTCCAACTGATCGGCCGGAATGCCGGGTCCATTGTCATCGATGTTGAGCACGAGGTTCGACTCGTGGGTCGCCCAACTGACTTGTGCGGCACCACCGTAGCGAACGGCATTCTCAAGCAAGTTCCGGAGCGCTCTGCGGAACGCGTTGGGTCGAAGCCGCACCGAAATATCATCACTCGGTGCAAACGTGCAGAGTGCCGCCATATCGCTGCACAAACTGTCCAGAAAGTTGCGCAGATCGACCACTTCGGACACTTCGGATCCGGTAAGACCCCGCGCGAAGGTGAGTGTCGCCTCGACCATGCTCTGCATCTCTTCAACCGATGCGATGAGGCTTTCACGCGTTTCTTCTTCATCGACCAGTTCTGCACGGACACGTATGGCGGTCAGCGGCGAGCGCAAATCATGGCCAAGGGCTGCGAGCATCCGTGTCCGATCACTGACGAACCGGGTCAGCCTTCGTTGCATGCGATTGAAGGCGACGGTCAGATCCCTGACCTCGGTTGGCCCTGTGACCGTCAATTCGCCCACATCTTCGCCCCGGCCAAGATGGTCCGCCGCCTTGGACAGGTTCCGAAGAGGACGCGTCAGGCGCGTCATGACAAACCAGAAGATCGCCACCAGGAGCAGTCCGGCGGAAATTCCAAAGGTCAGCATCGAATAGAAAGGCCATTGGATTGGCGGACGCTCGAACCGCGTTCCGACATTCAGCCAACGCGCTCCCTTGATGGCGATCGACAGGTTCATCTCAACCGCCGTCAACTCTCCGCGCATCATCGCGAGATGCATTTCCGTCATCTCGTCCGAGAGATTGGGAAGGGGCCGCAACGCGCCCTCGACCTCGTGCAGTTCAACGCGAATATCCCGGCTGTAGCTATCGCCCAGAAGCGCGCGTATGCGTCCTTCCACGATGCCGCCATCCGAATGACCGGTGTGTTCCACGCTCGGAACGTCCGACAGATCGAACCGGATCAATGGCGAATTCGCCGCGCGGAGGATCGAGTCCTGCAACTCCGGCGGGGCCTCCTCGATCAACCGCGCGACATTTGCTGCGCGACCGGCGGCCTCGAACCCCAATGCGGCACGAATCGCAAGGCTGCGCTCGTCAGCGAACAGGAACAGGCTGATCGCCTGGGCCACGACAAGTGCCGCGACCACAAGCAGGATCAACTGGCCGCTCAGAGACCTCATCGCACGGCGCATCACGGCGCATCCTCGACATCGGCAGCCAGACAGTATCCGCCGTTCCGCACCGTTTTGATGACACTGGGCCTAAGTACATCCGGCTCGATTTTGCGGCGGAGGCGGCTGATCTGATTGTCGATGGTGCGATCCATCGGGCCTGCCGTACGACCAGCGGTCAGGTCAAGCAATTGGTCACGGCTGAGCACCATCCTCGCGCGTTCCAGCAGGACCGCCAGCAATTTGAACTCAGAGGTCGTCAATGGCGTCTCGGCGGCGGTCTCATCGATCAGCACCTGCCGGTCGGTATCCAGTACCCAATGGGCAAAACTAACTTTCCTCCCGGCGAGGCTTCCGGCCGCAGGTTCGTCGCGGTTGCTTCTCCGAAGAACCGACTTGATGCGGGCGAGCAGTTCTCGTGGATTGAACGGCTTGGCAAGATAATCGTCCGCGCCGATTTCCAGCCCCACGATCCGATCGGTTTCCTCACCAAGCGCCGTTAGCATGATGATCGGAAGATCACCCTCTGGCGCAAGTCTGCGGCAAACTGACAAACCGTCCTCCCCCGGCATCATGACATCGAGCACGAGGAGGTCGAAGTGACCAGTGGCCAGCTTGGCATCCATCTCCACGGCATCCCTGGCGACGGTCGTGCGCATTCCGTTCTTCTCCAGAAAGCGCGCGACGCTTTCGCGTATCTGAGCGTGGTCATCCACGACAAGGATATGAGGTGGCGGTCCCATGGCGTCCTTCCTAGATCATCGTTGCATCGTGTTTCATGGGCAGAATTGTAGCCGTTTGTATCAGGTCAGTCCCTTGCTACAGATGGATACAAATCTGTACCTGCACCGTGTCGTGCTCCCGGGTAGCGTCGCGGGCGTGTTATGCGACCTTTGGGATCGCAACCGATCAAACGATGAGGTATTCGAATATGGCTCTTGATTTGAACCGGCGCCGTTTCGTTCTGGGTGCTCATATGACGGTGCTGACCGTCACGGCGTCACCGCTGCTGGCGCAGAGCCGATCTGTTTGGTCGGCAGGGAATGCCTTTGACGCGCTGCTATCGGATACTGCGCGGATCATCGATGTCAGAACGCGCGAAGAGTGGCAAGAAACCGGCGTAGGTGCTGGGGTATGGCCGATAAGCATGCACGCGTCCGGTTTTCCAGACCGCTTGTTCAGGGCGAAGGCACTGAGCGGTGATCGCACTGTTGGACTGATCTGCGCCACTGGCGGACGCTCCGCATCGCTGCTTCGAGCGTTAAGACAAGCTGGTTATTCGGGCTACGCCGATATCTCGGAAGGGATGTTGGGATCAGGCGAAGGGCCGGGATGGGTCGCATCGAACTTGCCGACCGTTCCGTTGGATGTCGCCCTGAACGGGTTGCCCCCCGCGTTGGCCTGACCTGTGAAGAAGCAATCGTTCAGCAATAGCCCGCCGATGTTTCAGGATGTTCTCTATGTTACGGGCATCTCGTTCTCGACCCTTGGCCATTCGTCCATAGAGGTGATCGGGCCCTTTCGCCTGTTGCTGATGCTGCAATCGCTTTTGGGCTTCATGTTGCTGACCTGGTCAGCGACTTTTCTTTACTCAGCCTGCCAGGAAGTCTGGCAGAAGGCGAAAGATGACTGAAAATCGCCACGTGCGGCGGAGATGAGCCGGGCGTCAGCGTCAAATACGTCCCGATATCGGTCCTTTGACTTCCGCGTGGAACGGTTGAGTGAGCGCCGCGTTGCCCGTGTGCATGAAAAGCCCTTGACCTTCCAGTTGCTGGAATGTCTAGGTACCAAGCCATGGCACAGATTTTCGAAAAGACAGGCGATCACGCATTGCACTATCGACACGGGGATATCGTGAAATCTCCCGTATGGGTTGGCGTGTTGCTTGTCTTGCTCACAATGCCGGCTCACCTGTTTTTGGATGAGAAGAGCTCGATAGCTCTTGCTTCGATAACGCTTGCTTTGATTGGCGGTGCCTATATCGGCTTTGGCGCCGCGGACGGCAGAGCGCACGTGGACTGGGCAGAGCTCGCCGTCGCCCTTCTGTTCGGCTCAGCAGCGTTCTTGGGGCTGATATGGCATTGGGCCTTCCTCCCCTTGGGCCTTGTCCTGCACGCCCTTTGGGACATTTCACACCTCAATTCTTATTGTCTCGCCCGCATTCCGAACTGGTATATTCCGTTCTGCGTGACCTTTGACCTCTTTGCAGCCGCGTTCTTCGTTCTGCTCTACGCCGTGTTTTGAACCATGATGATGCGCGTTCTTCTTATTGCGGTGTTCCTGATGGGAGTCGTCGCATTGGCCTTCCCGGACGTCCTTGGCGTTGACATGCGCCTGCCGGATCGCGCGGAAATAGACCGCTGGATCGAGGCGGCAGGTCTTGCCGGACCAATTGTCATCGTGGCGCTTATGACAATCGCTATCGTGGCAAGCCCCTTACCCTCCGCGCCGATCGCACTCGCCGCCGGAGCGGCTTATGGACACACGTTCGGGACATTCTTTGTCGTTCTGGGCGCGGAACTCGGTGCGCTTGCCGCCTTTGGTCTGGCCCGCAGCCTGGGTCATCCCTTCGTTGAGCGTCATCTCGGTCAGAAGATAAACGCGGGCCTGTTTGGGTCCCAGAACACTCTGACCTTCCTGGTCTTCGGCAGTCGCCTGCTGCCGTTTCTGTCCTTCGATATGATCAGCTACGCCGCAGGTCTGAGCAAGCTGCATCTTTGGAGGTTCGCGCTGGCCACGATGGCCGGGATTATTCCAGCGAGTTTTTTGCTCGCTCACATGGGCAGCCAGGCGATGAACGGAGATGCCCGCACCGCCACATGGACCGCGCTTGCGCTCGGTGGCTTTACCGGCCTGTCGGTTCTCTTTGCCGCGACGCGAAAGACCGGTACGCAACGGGAGGATAGCTGATATGGCCAATCATTCTCACGCCGGGCACATGCCGACCTCCGGCAAGGCCCTTGTGATTTCTGCCTGGCTCACCGGCGTCTATTTCATGATTGAACTCGCCGTCGGGCTCTGGACCGGCTCGATCGCCGTGCTGTCGGATGCGTTTCACACCCTGTCGGCGGTTGGCGGTGTTCTCGTGGCCATCATCGCCCAGCGGATTGCGCGCCGCCCAGCGGATTCGGCGCGCAGTTTTGGCTGGTACCGCGCCGAGATCATCGGGGCACTGGTGAATGGTGGCTTTCTTCTCGGCATGGCGCTTCTGGTGATCTGGATGGGCGCGATGCGGCTCGGAAATCCGATCCACCTGGCCACAGGCCCCATGCTTTGGGTCGCCTTCGGTGGCCTGGTCACAGAAGTGATCTCGCTGGGGCTGATGTGGCAATCGAGCAAAGACGATCTGAATGCCCGTGGCGCGCTCTGGCACATCATCCAGACCTTTGTCGGCAGCCTCCTGATCATCGTCACCGCTCTCGTGATCGAGTTCACCGGCTTTCTGGCGATTGACCCGATCCTCGGCATGGCGTTCGGGGTGGTTCTCCTCTGGGCCTCTGTGGGCGTGATCAAAGAAGCGGTCCACATTCTCATGGAAGGCACGCCCGAGGGAACGGATCTCGACGCTGTGACGGCGGACCTGAACGGCCAGGACGGGGTTCTGGATGTTCACCATGTGCATGCCTGGACGCTGACCAGCGGCAAACATGCCTTTTCCGCCCATATCCGCCATCGGGAACCGGCCGAGGCCGCGGACTTGCTGAACAGGGCCTATCTTCGACTGACGGAGCAGCATGGGTTTCACATGGTCACGCTGCAGCTCGAAACAGAGTGTCTCGACGAGCGCCACGCGCGGGATATTGATATAGTCCAGATAGCGGCTGCCACGACCGCGCAAGATAAGACTGATGTGCGAGATGCGCATCCGCCCCCAAGCCCTAACACAGAAGGGCCGTAGACTGTGATGGACACGATACTTGCCGCAGAGCCGGAAGTTCGTCTGACGGCGTTTTTGAGTGTGCTGGCTGCCATGGCGCTTTGGGAACTCGCCGCCCCGCGTCGGCGGCGTGACATTCCGCGTGTCATCCGTTGGTCGAACAACCTGGCTCTTGTCGTGATCGACACGGCGATCCTCCGATTGTCTTTTCCAATCCTGGCCGTTGGTCTGGCGGTCATCGCCGAGGAGCGGGGCTGGGGCCTGTTCAACAATATCGAGGTTCCTTTTTGGCTGGTTGTGATCCTCTCCATGCTGCTTCTCGACTTCGCCATTTACCTGCAGCATGTCATGTTCCATGCCGTTCCAGCTTTATGGCGGCTGCACCGTATGCATCATGCGGACCTCGAATTCGACGCAACGACTGGATTACGCTTTCATCCGATTGAGATCCTCATCTCGATGGCGATCAAGCTAGTCTTGGTCGCAGCGCTTGGTCCGCCCGCCGTCGCGGTTCTGTTGTTCGAGATCATCCTTAACGCCACGGCACTCTTCAATCATGCCAACATCAACCTGCCGCGACTGGTCGACCGATGGCTCAGATGGATCGTCGTCACGCCCGACATGCACCGCGTGCATCATTCGGTCGATCCGCGCGAAACTAACTCAAACTACGGCTTCAATCTGCCGTGGTGGGACCGCCTCATGGGTACTTACGTTGCCCAGCCTGCGAAGGGCCACGAGGGAATGACGATCGGCATTGAGCAGTTTCGCACGACCCGCGATCCCTGGGTCGACAGGATGTTGATCCAGCCCGTTCGCGGGCCTGCAAGCGGACACGCACTGGATACATCGGCCCTCACGTCGACAGAGCAGGAACAGCCTCTGGACTCTCGAACACACAATTCTAGGATCTCGGATAACCCGAAAAGGAACACATGATGAAAAGACGTACATTCTTGCTGGCCGGAGCGGCTGCCACACTCCCCCTGCGAGCACTGGCCAACACGGAACCAGTCATTAAAGTCCTGAAAACCCCCACCTGCGGGTGCTGTACCGCCTGGGTCGATCATGTCCGGCAAGCGGGCTTCACGGTCGAGGCGCAGGATGTCGATCAGGATGCGCTTTATGCGTTCAAAGACCGGCTGCAAATCGCACCAGAGCTTGCTGGATGCCATACGGCGATCATAGGCGACTATTTCATCGAGGGCCACGTGCCTGCCGCTGACATCACGCGGCTGCTGGCAGAGCAACCGGTGGCGCGCGGGTTGACGGTCCCCGGCATGCCGATGAGTTCGCCCGGCATGGGCGGTCCCGGAGCCGGTGACACTTTCGACTCCTTGCTTGTTGGCTCCGACGGGATGACCTCGGTCTTCGCCAGCCACAGCTGATCGGCTTATGGGCACAGGTGATAGATCCCGCGGGACGGGTTCATGACCCGCCCGTCCTGCACAAGCTTTCGCAGCGTCCTGTAGGCCGCCTCATGGCTAAGCTGTAACCGGGCGGCGAACTCGACCACGGAGCCATCGAGCAGGCCCGCGACCAACCCCGCCATCACCCGGTCTTCTGCGCGCCGAATACCGACGATCTCCAGCATCTGTCGCTGCGCTTGTATCTGTTGAGCCGCCTGACGGCCATAGGCGCGGGCGAATGCCGGGTCGGCAAAAGCGGCCAAGACGGCAGCCTTTTCGATCCGGATCAGCGCCCCGGCTGCAACACAGACCGCATCGCAATGATAGACCTCTGAAAACACGGAAGCTTCGGCAAAGCTTGTTCCGGCTTGGGCATGATGGATGATGAACCGCTCGCCATCTGGGCCGACCCGCTCGAGATGCACGCGCCCGGTTTGCACGACATAGAGACCGTGGGTGGGTCCACCTTGATGAAACACCACATCGCCAACCGCGCCGGAAAAAGGGCGAAGGGCTGAGCTCGGGATATGATCATAGGGGGCCGGCAACATATGATTGAAATCCTATTGCGATGCGCCCGCCCCTGCTAGCCGAAATATGACGGCACCCCACTGAAGGATCCGTCCATGCGTCTCATTCCCCTCCTCCTCGCCATCGTGATGGCCACACCCGTTGCGGCTCAGCACGCCCATTCCTCGGTCGGCCATGCAATGGGCGGACCGCAGGAAACCGGGCAATCGGCCTTTGCTTGTCAATCCCGGAGCAAAATGGGTCAGTGAACCGGTGGAATAATCCCCAACGGCTGGGGTCTGGCGGGCGCCTTGG
>NZ_JAHXRQ010000254.1 GCF_019392335.1 Mameliella sp. CS4 | reverse complement strand
ATTTGGGGCTGACGCGGATGATCAACCCGGCCTCGGCAAAAACCCTCTAAGCCGAGGTGCGGCCGTCGCCGGCAAGCCCGTCTCCCACAGAAGAATGCATCCAACTGTGGGAGCTGGCCTGTCTGCGATGGCGTCGGCCCAGGCACCCTCACATATTGAGTTCCACCTCGCCCAACCGGCCACCGTGCGGCCCGAAACTGCGTTCCAGCATCCGCCGTGTGCCATCGGCATTCACAATCAACGC
>NZ_JAHXRQ010000253.1 GCF_019392335.1 Mameliella sp. CS4 | reverse complement strand
CCTGGAATGGTCGGCATGGATAGAGAATATGACCAATGAATCTTGAAGTTTCGATTAAACCAATTGATACATACGGCTTCAGGTTCATATTATTCGCTCTAATAGCAGCGGAGAACTATTCACCGATCATGGTGTGGCTGCTTCATAACCTGGAACCGATGAATGGATGTCGGCTATTAGGGAAATGGGAATAGAAAGCTTGGTTTCCTCTTTCATGGCCAGCGCATGCCACGAGAAAGTACCTC
>NZ_JAHXRQ010000252.1 GCF_019392335.1 Mameliella sp. CS4 | reverse complement strand
CCACGCTGCTGCGTTGCGTCAACTTGCTCGAAGAATTCCAGGGCGGCCAGATCACCCTGGATGGCGAGTCGATCGGTTACAGCGAAATCGCCGGCAAGCGTGTGCGTCACCCTGAGCGGGTGATTGCCCAGCACCGCGCGATGACCGGCATGGCGTTCCAGCAGTTCAACCTGTTTCCGCACCTGACCGCGTTGCAAAACGTCACTCTGGGCCTGCTCAAGGTGAAGAAAATGGGCAAGGACGAA
>NZ_JAHXRQ010000251.1 GCF_019392335.1 Mameliella sp. CS4 | reverse complement strand
AGACACCTATGTCCCTATCGATGAAGTTGCGTATCGCAGGCCTCGCCGGCCTATTCCTCAGTCCGCTTGCCCAAGCGGACTTTTCGATTCCCGGGTTTGAACTGGTGCACACCGTACCGGTGGACACCGCGTTGGGCACCGCCGATTTGCGCCAGCCTGGCCCGGTGTGGATCGAGTTGTTTGACGGTGCGAAAAGCACCCTTGATATCGCCCAGTTCTACGCGGCCGACCATCCCGGCTCAGTGA
>NZ_JAHXRQ010000250.1 GCF_019392335.1 Mameliella sp. CS4 | reverse complement strand
CCAGGCCCTCCTCGGACCGCGTGCTGGCATGGTCCGCGAGGCGCCGCACCACCCGCCCGCTGTCGAGGTCGACCGCCAGGATCGCGCCCGCGCCGGCCTGGCCCTGGTCGGTGACGTAGGCCAGCGCGCGGCCGTCGCGCACGTCGACCCGCAGGTCGTTCAGAGAGGAATCCGGAACCACGCCCGCGTCGAGGGGGATCGTCCGGCGGATGCTGTTCCGGCCGATATCGATCGCCAGGATCTTCG
>NZ_JAHXRQ010000249.1 GCF_019392335.1 Mameliella sp. CS4 | reverse complement strand
ACCAGGCCGTCGATGCCGCCGTCCAGACCAATGAAGATACCGAAATCGGTGATCGACTTGATGGTGCCGGAGATTTTATCGCCCTTGTTGAACTGGCCAGAGAAATCTTCCCATGGGTTAGATTTGCACTGCTTGATGCCCAGGGAGATACGACGACGCTCTTCGTCGATGTCCAGAACCATAACTTCCACTTCGTCGCCGACTTGTACGACTTTCGAAGGGTGGATGTTTTTGTTGGTCCAGTCCA
>NZ_JAHXRQ010000248.1 GCF_019392335.1 Mameliella sp. CS4 | reverse complement strand
CCTGCGCTGCTACCAGACCTGCCTGAGCATGGCCTCGAACCAGTGTCTGCCGGCCGGCGGCAAGCACGTTGAGCCCGGGCATTTCCGGCTGATGCTGTCCTGTGCCGAAATCTGCCGGACGTCGGCGCATGTCATGCTGCTCGGCACCGAGCATCATAAGCATGTCTGCCGTGAGTGCGCCGATGTCTGCGAGGATTGCGCAAGGTCGTGCGAGAGCGTGGGCAACATGCAGCAATGCATCGAGCAA
>NZ_JAHXRQ010000247.1 GCF_019392335.1 Mameliella sp. CS4 | reverse complement strand
AACATGAGGCTCAGGTTTGCGGCAAAGCGCGGCATTGTCTTCGAACTCCCTGCGCTCGATCCGGCTACTTCTGGCCCGGCAGCTTCGCGCCCGAGACCTGCGCGTAGAGCCGCGCCACCGAGGCGTCGTCGTCCCGGCCCATGCCGGCGCCGGACGCCATCAGGAACATCTGCAGGGCCGCCGCCGCCACCGGGACCGGGTACTTCTCGGCCCGGGCCATGTCCTGCACGATGCCGAGATCCTTGAC
>NZ_JAHXRQ010000246.1 GCF_019392335.1 Mameliella sp. CS4 | reverse complement strand
CCAGTTGAAGGTCGGGTTGTAATACATCTTGGCGAAACCGACCGGGATCTTGAACCACCAGGAACTGTCTTTGCCGCCGGCTTCCAGCAGCAACACGGAGTATTCGCCCGAGGCGGACAACCGGTTGGCCAGGACGCACCCTGCGGCGCCGGCGCCGGCGATGATGTAGTCATATGTCATGCACAATTACCGCGTTATTCGTAGTGAAGTGCCTGGCTCAGCCTTTGGCCGGCGAGGTGTCTTTGAC
>NZ_JAHXRQ010000024.1 GCF_019392335.1 Mameliella sp. CS4 | reverse complement strand
CGTGCCATCTGTGCGTCGCTCAACCAGAAAAGATCAGACATGGTCACCACTCGTTTTCGAACGGTGAATCATGCACGTCAAACCAAATCAATGGGTCCTGACCCTAGCCCCCACATCGTCGAACAAACCCAGGCATAAAAGAAGCCGAAGATCGCCCCGGCAAAGATCAGTGCGGCAAGGCCGGTGGTCCGGGCCAGGGCGGTCATGTCGCTCGGTTCCCTGTTCTGGCGGGGCCTGTCACCAGGCCCAGCAACAGCACGGCACAGGCGGCCTGCGCGGTGATCACGGCGGGCCAGATCATCGGAAACGCCGGGTCGACGTATTTTTGCGGCCCGAAAGAGACCAGCGCGGCAAACGCCGCGAGAGCGGAGAGCGGGCCGCTGGCGCGGGGGTGATCGGCCAGCATGAAACCGGCACTGCACAGGCTTAGCGCGGCACCGAGGAACGGGGCCATCGCGAACAACGGGATCGTCTGCGGCGGATGCGGTGCCACCCCGGCGTAGAGCGCCCCCAACATGACGGTCTGCAGGATAAAGAGCGTGGCGAGTGCGGCACGGCGTGGGGTCTGATCGGGCATCGGATCACACCGGCAGTCTGCGCGCCGCGATGCGGGCGATGGCGTGGCGCAGATTTCCTGCAAAGGCCGCGAAAACCGGGGCGTGTCGGGGGCGCCGCCCCGCTTTCAGGTCCAGTCTGCGGCGATCGTGACTGTCGCAGTAGTCGAAATAGGCATGGGTCATTCTCGGGTCTCCAGGATAAGGCGTACTTATGTGTACGCCTTGCATAAATCCGTACACAAAGATACGGATGGGGTCAAGGGAGAGATGTCATGCGACCAGAGAACAAGGCGGAGCGAGAGGCGCAGATTGCCGAGGCGGCCTATGCGGTCCTTGGGGAAAAGGGCTTTGCGGGATTGTCGATGCTGGCGGTGGCGAAACGGGCCAAGGCCTCGAACGAAACTCTGTATCGTTGGTACGGGGACAAGATCGGGCTCTTCCGGGCGCTGATCCTGCGCAACGCCGAGCAGGTGACGGCGCAGCTGGAGACGCTGCCGGAAAGGGGCGCTGGCCGCGAGGTGCTGGAGGCGCTGGGGGCGGCGCTGCTGGACATGCTGCTGAGCCCGCGCGCCGTGGCGCTCAACCGCGCGGCGGCGGCGGATGCCAGCGATACGCTGGGCGCCGTGCTGGCAGAGGCCGGGCGGGGAACGGTCTTTCCCCGGCTCCTGTCCGTCTTCGAGCGACTTTGCGCAGCGGGTGAGGTTGGCGGGCCGCCGGAAGAGGCGGCCGCGCTCTGGGTCGATCTGCTGGTGGGGGACTGGCAGCTGCGGCTTGTCACCGGGGCGATGCGGGTGCCGGACGCAGCGGCGCGCGCGGCGCGGGTGCGGCGGGCGGCGGATGCGGTGCTGGGCTGAGGCTCAGACGGTGTCGAGCCGGTACTTGCGAAAGGTCTCCTGGCCGTAGGTCGTGTCGCCCAGGTAGTCGGCCCCCATGCGGCGGAGTGCGCCGAGATGTTTGCGCGACGGCGGCAACAGGAAGGTGACGAAGGGGATACGCGGATCGCGCCGCGCCATGTCGAGTGCCTGCCGTGCGATCCGCAGGCCGAGGCCGAAGCGGTCTGGATGCAGCACGAGGCCGAAATCCCATTCCTTGCCTTCCTTCTGGAACCCACCCCATCCGACATAGTCCTCGTCGGCGAGGATGGCCCAGTGACCAAGGCCGTCGCGCTGCCAGCAAGCCTCTTTGGTGGCTACGAATTGCGCCACGGTATCCGAATCCCAGGTGCCGGTCAGCAAAGGCATGTGTTCCGCGACGCGCGGGTCGGACATATGGGCCTGGATCAGCGCGGGGTCGATCTCGGGCAGGCGGGCAAAACGGATGGTCGGGGGCATCGGGGGCGTTCCTGGCGGTTGGTGCCGAAGGGAAAGCGGGTTTGCTCGCTCTGGGCAAGGCCAGGGCAGGACCTGTCACGCGGGAGTGATGTGCCGTGTGTCCTGCCATTTGGCCCGATGGCGGCGGTTGGGCCGGGCCTCCGGGCGCCCCGGCTGCCCGGGCTGCGCCCGCCAGCGGCCCACCCGCCAGCCGCGGCCCGGTTTGCGGTTGCCTGCCGTCAGTTTCCCGGTACTAGCTTGCCCGGGTTCATGATGTTCTGAGGATCGAGCGCGCGCTTGATCGCCCCCATGACCTGCCAGCCCTGCCCATGTTCGGCGGCCATGAAAGGCAACTTGCCGTATCCCACGCCATGTTCGCCGGTACAGGTGCCGCCCAGTTGCAGGGCGCGTTTCGCCATGCGTGCGGCGAGGTCCTTGGCGGTCTGCAACTCGGCGGGCTGGTCGGGGTCGATCAGCAGGATGGCGTGAAAGTTGCCGTCGCCCACATGGCCCAGGATTGGCCCGGGAATTCCGCTGGCGGCAATGTCGGCCTGGGTGGCCTCGACGGCCTCGGCCAGGCGCGAGATCGGCACGCAGATATCCGTGACAACCCCGCGCGCGCCGGGGCGCGCGGCGAGGATGGCGTAATAGCCGTTGTGGCGCATGGACCAGAGCGCGCGGCGTTCCTCTTCGCGGCCCGACCAGCGGAAGGCGCTGCCGCCGTGATCGGCCACGATTTCGGCAAAGCGTTCCGCATCCTGGGCGGTGCTGTCGGGGCTGCCGTGGAATTCGACCATAAGATGCGGCGCCTCGGCCATGTCGGTCCCAGCATAGGCGTTGAAGGCCTTTGCGGTTTCGGCGCAGGCGAATTCGATCCGGGCCATCGGGATCCCCATCTGGATTGTTTCCATCACGCAGGCAGTGGCGGCGCCCATGTCGGGGAAGGCACAGATGCCGGCGCTGATCGCCTCGGGGACGCCGTGCAGGCGGAGGGTGAGTTCCGTGGCAAGACCCAGCGTGCCCTCGGAACCCACCATGAGCGCGGTCAGGTCATAGCCGGCGGCGGATTTGCGGGCGCGGGTGCCGGTGCGGATCACGCGGCCATCGGCCAGCACCACTTCCATCCCCAGCACGTTGTCCCGCATGGAGCCATAGCGCACGGTCGTGGTGCCGGAGGCCCGGGTCATCGCCATGCCGCCAAGCGAGGCATTGGCGCCGGGATCGACCGGAAAGAAGAGGCCCGTGGCGCGCAGTTCCTCGTTCAGCGCCTCACGCGTGACGCCGGGCTGCACCGTCACGTCCATGTCGGCGGGGCGGATTTCCAGCACCTTGTTCATCAGGCGAAAGTCGACGCTGACTCCGCCTTGCAGCGCTTGCCCGTGGCCTTCGAGCGAGGTGCCGGCCCCCCAGCCGATCACCGGCACGCTTTCACGGGCGCAGATCTCGACGATGCGGCGCACCTCTTCGGTGGTGCGCGGATAGGTGACGGCCTGGGGCGGCGTGTTGGGAAAATAGGATTCCGAGGCGCCATGCGCTTCGAGATCGGGCTTGGACAGGCTCACGCGTTCGCCTAGGAGGGTTGTCAGATCATCGATCGCCTGGGCGATGGGCATGGGGGACTCCGGAAAACTGCTCGGGTCACCTTAACCAGTGCCTGCGGCGCGGGAAAGTCACCGGATTGAGGGAGGCCGGATTGCCGAGCCTGCTGCAACAGCAAATGCACAGGATTCGCTCGGGCTTTGGCCGAGGCTGGGACATGTTGCGCCATCGCGGGCCGGGCCAGATCCAGTTCTGGTTCATAGCGCTGGGGCTCGGCGTGGCCTCGGGCCTGGCGGCCATCGCCTTTCGCTTTGCGGTCGAGAGCCTGCAGACGCTGGTCTATGGCACGCCGGATCTGCAGACGCTGCATTCCTTTGCCGAGCGGCTGCCCTGGCTCTGGCTGCTGCTGATCCCGGTCTTTGGCGGCATCACGGTGGGCATCATCCTGCATGTGGCCACGCCGGACGGGCGGGTGCGGTCCGTGGCCGATGTGATCGAAGGCGCGGCGCTGAACGACGGGCGAGTGGAAAAGAAGGCGGGCATTGCCTCGGCGCTGTGTTCCTGGATCACCCTGTCGACCGGGGGCAGCACGGGCCGGGAAGGGCCGGTGGTGCATATCGCGGCCATGTGCGCCAGCTGGATCGCCAACACGCTGAAGGTGGACGGGATCACCGGGCGCGATCTTCTGGGCTGCGCGGTGGCGGCGGCCGTTTCGGCCAGTTTCAACGCGCCCATCGCCGGGGCGCTGTTCGCGCTGGAGGTGATCCTGCGGCACTTCGCCTTGCACGCCTTTGCACCCATCGTGGTGGCCAGCGCGGCGGGCACGGTCATCAACCGGCTGGTCTATGGCGATGTGACGGAATTCGTGCTGCCGGGGACGACGACGGTGGAATTCTACCTGGAGCTTCCGGCCTTCTTCATCCTGGGGCTGGTCTGCGGGCTGGTGGCGGTCATCATGATGCAGTCGGTGTTCTTTGCCGATGATGCGGAAACCCGGCTGCAAAAGAAACTGGGCCTGCCCTATTGGTTGCGCCCGGCGGTGGCGGGACTCTTGCTGGGCGGCATCGCGATCTTCTTTCCGCATATCATCGGGGTGGGGTACGAGACGACAAGCCGCGCGTTGACCGGCGGTCTTCTGATGCACGAAGCGCTGGTTTTTGCGGTGGTCAAGGTCGCGGCCGTTTCGATCACGATGGCGGGGCGCATGGGCGGCGGCATCTTTTCGCCTTCGCTGATGGTGGGGGCGCTGACCGGGCTGACCTTCGGCCATATCGCGACCGGCATTTTCCCCGAGGTGTCCTCGGCCTTCACGCTGTACGCGCTGGCAGGGATGGGGGCGGTGGCGGCCGCCGTCCTGGGGGCACCGATCTCGACCACGCTGATCGTCTTTGAATTGACCGGTGACTGGCAGACCGGGTTGGCGGTCATGGTTTCGGTGTCGATGTCGACGGCGGTGGCCAGCCGCCTTGTGGACCGGTCCTTTTTCCTGACCCAGCTGGAGCGGCGCAACGTGCAGCTGGCGGCGGGGCCGCAGGCCTACCTGCTGGCGATGTTCCGGGTGCAGGGCGTGATGCGCAAACCGACGGACGAGGGCGCGGCGGACGAGGCAACTTGCGCGCAGATGATCGAGGACGGGCTATATGTGCAGGCGGGGGCGACGTTGAAGACCGCGCTGCCGATGCTGGACCGCACCGGGGAACCTTTCCTGCCGGTGGTGACGATGGACACGGGCGAGCCGGTTCTTCAGGGCGCGCTGTTCCACGTCGATGCGCTGAAGGCCTACAACCGGGCCTTGGCGGCCACCGCCGAGGAAGAGCACAGCTGAGGCGGCGGACCTACTTCTGGATGTAGCGCAGCCCGTCGTCGCCGATTTCCTGGCCGGTCAGGTCAGTGTAGCTGGCCCCGGCGGCCCGGGCCATGTCCCAGACCTCGGCAAAGGAGCGGCGCACATCCGGCGGCACGGTGCAGCCACGGGTCTGCGCGATCCAGTCGAATTGCGCATCGGCCATGCCGTGACCGCGCGACCAGTCCCAGACATAGATACCGAACGGGGTCATCTCGCCCGAACAATCGAAGCTCAGGGTGAACCGGCGGATCGTGGCGACGGGGAAATCGGCCTGGAACATGCGCAGCTCTTCTTCCGAGCGGGGCGCCTGGCCCGAAGCGGTCAGAGACTGCTGGACGGCACGGGCGGCCATCAGCCGGTGCACGGGCCAGCCGCTGTCCTCTGACAATGCGGCGCCCGCGGCGCGATCATAGGCCCTGTAGGCAATCGCCAGGGCCTTTTTGTGGTCTTCGGCGTCGTGATGTGCCTGCCAGAGGTCCAGCAGCGCCTGCGCGTCACCCGTGCTGGCAGCCAAGGTGAGCAGGCGCAGCAACTCGCCCGGATCGGCAGGGGCGACGCGCCCGGCGCGGATGTCCAGGGCCAGCCAGCCCGCGGCGCGCGGATCGCCACCCGCAGCGGCCAGCCGGTATTCGACGGCGGCGGCCTCATGGTCGGGGTCGTGCCCGTCCTCGTCGCGCAAGAGCAGCCGCGCCGCATCCAGCCCGGCCACCGTGTCCCCGGCGCGCAGGGAGGCCCTGTACCAGTGCAGCGCCTTGTCGAGATCGCGGGCCGTGCCGCGGCCATTCTCATGCGCGCGGCCCAGCCAGAACATCGCCTGGCCGTCCCCGGCCTCTGCCGCCTGGCGGAAGAGAGCGACGGCCCGGGCATGATCCTGCGGCAGCCCTTCGCCGTCCCAGTGCAGGAACGCGAGGTTCGTCATGGCCATCGGCAATCCGGCCTCCGCCGCGTCGCGGAACAGGGCAATGGCGCGTTTCATGTCCTTGTCGACCCCCCGGCCATCGGCATAGAGCGCGGCGAGGTTGTTGATTGCCAGTGGAAAGCCCGCCTTTGCGGCGCGGTCATAGAGTCGGGCGGCCTCTGCAAACTGGTCATCCGAGGCGTCCAGCGCGCGGGCCAGCTGGTAGACAAGGCGCGGGTTGTCCGGCTTTGCGGCCAGGGCGGCACGGCAGGCGGGAATGGCGAGCTCGGCGTCCAGCTCCTCGAAGGGGACGCCCGGAAAGGGGGCGGGCAGGCCGTTGTCCAGGTTGCTGCCGGCCAGCCGGTGACAGGCCTCCTCCCCGGCCCCTGCGGGCAGGGCGGTGGCGGCCAGCGCCAGTACTGCGGTGGCGGCAAGGCAGAGCCGGTGTCCTGTCGAATCCATGTCGTCCTCGGGCTGTGTCGGCCCAATCCTAGCTGAGCTTCGGCAGAGGGAAAGGTCCGTGATTCCGGTATCCCGGGCAGGGTAAAGGCGGGCCCCTCGGGGTCCGCCTTTGCGGCAAGTCCTTGTGTTGACCGGGCAGGTCAGTCGATCTTGCCGAGGTTTCTCAGAACGCAGAGCTGCCTGTCTTGGCCGGTGCGGCCCAGGCAGGCGGTGACGGCATCGGCGAAATTGTCGTAGGTCTTGCCGTTCTTGCGTCCGCCGTTATGGCCGTAGCGGTCATCGCGGTCCCAGCCGCCGCCCTTGTGATCACCCCGATAACCGTCGTGACGTCCGGCGTTCGGCGGGGCCACATAACCCGGATCGCCCTTGACCAGGTAATCGCCGTGGGCCCAGCCGGTCTTGCCCGACGCGTGGCGCAGAAGGATCCACTTGCCCCGGCGGCCAAGCTCGGTCACGCGGTCGCTCTGGTGCATGGTCATGACCACCGGGTAGTCGGTGCCCGGACCGTTGCGCAGGTTCAGCCCGGCGTATCCCGGTGCGTAGACATAGTAGCTCTGTCCGGCGTGGTCGCGGTCATGCCCGTGGCCCTGACCCTTGCCGGGACCCTTGCCAGGGCCTGCGTGGACCTTGTGGCTCGACAGGAACCGGCGATGCGCGTAACCGACCTTGCCACGATAGAAGACCTTGTACCACTTGCCGTCCTTGTCGAGCACGCGGAGCGAGTCGCCATGCGCCATCTTGGCGATGACATGGTGCTTGCCCGATGGGCCGCTGCGCAGGTTGAGGTGGCCGTAGCGCGGCGCGTCGACCCAGTAGGGCTGTCCCTGGTCGTTGCCGCCATAGTGGCCGCCATGACCGTGGCCGCGCGGACGGTGATCGGTCAGGAAGCGGCTGTGCGCCCAGCCGACACGGCCGGAGACATGCCGCACCTTGACCCATTTGCCGGGGGCGCGCAGCAGTTCGACCTTGCTGGCGTGGGGCATCTTGCCGATCACCTGGTAATGGGTTGAGGGACCGGTGCGCAGGTTGAGGTAGCCGTCACGGGGCGCATCGACCCAAAGGGTCGTGGCCGCCGCCGCGCTGGCGAAGAAAAGTGCCGCAAGAAATGTGAGCAATCTGAGCATGGGTTCGTCCTTTGTTGCCGGAAGCGATGACCCATACCTGGGACATTTCCCTGAAATCAGGCAATTACGGGCGCTTGTTAGAGGATAGCATGTAATGATTTCAGAGGCTTCCGGGGTTCCCTTCGATTTTTCGACTTCGCTTTTTCGGTGGTGGCCTATGCTGTTCACACCTTCCGGCTTGGCCGAACGGGGGGGCTGCGCTAAATCGCAACGCACGCTTTTTGTAAGTGAAAGGTCGACCCGTGACCCGCAACAAGCTGATCCTGGTCGTCGGGGCCGCCCATAGCGGCACAACGATCCTCGATGCCGCGCTGGGCGTCTCGCCGCATGTGGTGGGCGTCGGCGAGGCGTTGCGCCTGACGGAAGGGGGCAATCCCGGCCATCTTGGCGAGGCGGGGGCTGCACGGGTCTGTACCTGCGGGGCGCGGGCAGGCGACTGCCCGCTGTGGTCAGCTTTGATACCGCACCTGACGTCGGGTGTCACAGTCGCCACGCATTTTCCACTGGTCGATGCCGCGGCTCGCGGGTTGTCGTCTGATGTGCAGTATGTCCTCGACAGTTCGCCGAACGCGCTGGATTACCTCGACGCTTTTGGGGCGTTCGACGTGCGGGTCCTGCATGTCACCCGCGATGTGCGGTCCTGGGTGGCGTCGCGCAGGCGCCGCAAGGGGGACAACCTGGTCTCGGCCCATCTGGCATGGCTGCGCACTGTGACCCGGATTGACGCGACGCTGACCAGCAGCGGGTTGCCGCAATTCCGGCTGGGCTATGAGGAACTTGCCTTGCGCCCGCGCGAGGTGCTGGGGATGATCTGCGATTGGCTGGACGTCCGCTTTGGCGAAGGGATGCTGACGCCTTTCGGCAATACTGGCAGCCATATCATCACCGGCAACAGCAGTATCCGAAATCGCCGACTGGCAGCGTCGATCCGCTATGACGGCAGCTGGATGGCCTCGGACGATTTCCCTTTGGCCTCGGCGTTCCTGTCGTCGCTCTGTGCGCGGACCAATCGCAGGCTGGTCTATTCCAACGACTTGCTGAAAAGGCGCGGCTGAGCCGATGACAAAGGCCCCGCGCGCCGGGGCGCACGGGGCCTGAACCCTGCCGAGCCGCAGCCCAGGCTGTGACCTCAGACGTGTTCGACCGCAACACCATCCTGCGGGTAGAAGGCGAGGTGATCCTTGATCTGGGCGACGTCGCTCTTGGGGGCCTCGTAGGACCACACGGCGTTTTCATAGGTCTTCGACTTGGACACGATCGAGAAATAGCTGGCATCGCCCTTGTGCGGGCAATGGGTGCTGTGATCGGTCCGGTCGAGAAAGGCCATCGCGATATCCTCGCGCGGGAAGTAGATGACCGGAGCATGGCCGTCTTCGTGCAGTTCGAGCGCGTTGCCGGTTTCACCCAGCACGGCACCGCCAGCGCGGACAACCCAGGTGCCGGTGGCCGGCGTGATGGTGATGTTGCTCATGTCGTATCCCCCATGTCTTTTCCCCGCATCACAGACACGGGATTTGTAACGTTGTCATGTCAGATGACAGAACATGCGTCCGAGAGCCACTGCCCCGTTGCCGCATCCAGGTGCGGGGTCAGCAGGTCATGCACCCGCCGGTGGTAGGCGTTGAGCCAGTTGCGCTCATCCGCGGTGAGCAGGTTAGGGTCGATCAGCCGCCTGTCTATGGGCACCCAGGTGAGGGTTTCGAACTGCAGCATCTCTGCCACGGTCTGCCCATAGAGCTTGGGCGCCGGTTCCACGGCGATCAGGTTCTCGATCCGGATACCATAGGCGCCTTCGCGGTAGAATCCGGGCTCGTTCGACAGGATCATGCCGGCCTCCAGCGGCACGGTGCCGGTCCGGGCGATGCGCTGCGGGCCCTCGTGGACGGACAGGTAGGCGCCAACGCCGTGGCCGGTGCCGTGGCCATAATCCAGACCTGCCTCCCAGAGGGCGGCGCGGGCAAAGGGATCTATGTCTCGGCCCGCCAACCCCTTGGGGAACCGCAGGCGAGAGATGGCGATCATGCCCTTGAGCACGCGGGTAAAGGCCTCTGTTTCCTCGGCGCCTACGTCGCCGATGGCGATGGTGCGCGTGATGTCGGTGGTGCCATCGACATATTGCCCGCCGCTGTCGACCAGCAGCAGGTCCCCGTCACTCACTTTGCGGTCGGTGTTTTCGGTCACGCGGTAGTGCACGATGGCGCCATTGGGACCGGCGCCCGAGATCGTCTCGAAAGAGATGTCGCGTAGGGCATTGGTGGCGCGGCGTTCCTCCTCCAGCTTTTGCACGATGGCGATTTCGGTCAGGCTGCCCGGCGGTTGCAGGTCCAGCCAGGCCAGGAAGCGTACCATCGCCAGCGCGTCGCGCAGGTGGGCGGCACGGGTGCCTTCCAGCTCGGCGGTGTTTTTGCGCGCCTTGGGCAGCAGGCAGGGGTCGGGCGCCTCTTGCGGGTTGCTCAGCGCCTCGGCCACGGCGACGGGGCAGGTGGCGGGGTCGATCTGGACCTCGCCGTCGAGGGCCGCAAGATCGCCCAGGAAGTCGCCGGGCGCGCGCAGCGTCACCTTGTCGCCCAGGTGGTCGCCCAGCCCGGCCAGCTTGGCCGCGTCCATGTAGAGCGTCACGCGCCCGTCGGCGTGCAGAACGGCAAAGCCATGCGGGACCGGGTTGCGGGGGATGTCGCTGCCGCGAATGTTCAACAGCCAGGCGATACTGTCGGGCAGGGTGATGACGGCGGCCTTGGCGGTCATCTCCCCGGCAAGGCGGGCAATCTTGTCCTCATGCGCTTCACCGGCCAGCTCCAGCGGCTGGGCAAAGACCGCGCCCTGCGGTGGTTCGGGCTGGTCGGGCCAGATGGCGTCGACGAGGTTTCCGACGGGGTCCAGCGTGACCTCGGGCAGCTTGCCCGACAGGGTGCGGTGCTGCTCGACGCTCAGCAGCCAGGGGTCGAAGCCCAGCTTGCCCTTGGGCAGGGCCGCGCCGATCCAGTCGGCCAGCGAGGTTTCCGGCCAGTCGATCTTGTCGAAGTCGCCGGCCACCTGTGCCTTGACCTGCACGCGATAGCGGCTGTCGACAAAGACGGCGGCGCGCTCGCGCAGCGCCACGCACCAGCCCGCCGAGCCGGTAAAGCCGGTCAGCCAGGCCAGGCGGTCGTCCCGGGGGGCGACGTATTCTCCCTGATGCGCGTCGGCGCGCGGTACGAGAAAGCCGTCAAGCCCTGCCTCGGCCAGTTTTTCGCGCAGGGCGGCAAGGCGGGGCGGCCCCTGGTCGGGCGAAGCCGTCTCTGTAAAGCTCTGGAACATGGGTGCCTCCTTTGCGCGCAGAGTAGCCAAAGGCCAGCCTGCCGCAAGATCATGGCTTAGCGAAATCTTATGATTTCTGGGCGCTTGTGGTAGGTTCGTGCCGAAGTGACCTTGCTTGTGGGATAATGGATGTCATGAACTCCGACCTGGCGCGCCGGATCGCGCAGGATGTCCTGGACCGGCAGGGCGAGGTCACTGTGGCCGGCGACCTGTCGGCAACGATGGAGTGGTGCGATCTGCCCTGCGTTCTGGTCAGCCTTGAGGGCGACGTCACCGCCAGGACCGAGGACGAAATGCGGGCGATCTGTGTCGGCTTCATCTCCAGGCTGCGCGAGCTCCGGATCACCCATATGGCGCGGCGCTGCCTGGAGGCGGAGTTCGAGGATGCCGATACGGTGAGGGCAAGCTATGAAACCCGCTATGTCCGCGACGGACACCTCTTGACCGACGCCCCCTATGTCGGGTTGGTCCTGTTGCGGCGCAGGGCGGACCACTGGCGCATCGGGGCCATGCAATTCGCGGTTTCGGGCAGTAGCCCGGCGAATGCGACGCTCTTGTCGTCCGGCCCCGGAGAGGCGGCGGAGTGATCGCCTGCCGCTGAGGGGGCAGGGCTGCCGTGCCGGGCCACAAGAGACGTGAAGGCGCGGCGCTGTCCCCCGGCGGGCGCGCCTGGCCCACGGGCGGGGGCGAGGGGCCAGCCCCTCGCGCTCCCCGGAGTATTTTTCGCCCAAAGAAACAGGAGCGTGGCGCTCAGACCGCGCGTTTGATCCCGGCAAAGCGGGCGCGCGCCCGCGGGTCGCTGTCAAAGAGCGCGGCCAGTTGTTCGGTCATCGCGCCTGCCAGCTGTTCGACATCGGTGATGGTCACGGCGCGTTCGTAGTAACGCGTCACGTCGTGGCCGATGCCGATGGCCAGTAATTCCACCTGGCGCTTGCGCTCGACCATCGCGATCACGTCGCGCAGGTGCTTTTCCAGGTAGTTGGCCGGGTTCACCGAAAGCGTCGAGTCGTCCACCGGCGCACCATCCGAGATCACCATCAGGATCTTGCGCGCCTCGGGGCGGCCCGACATGCGGCGGTGCGCCCATTCCAGCGCCTCACCGTCGATGTTTTCCTTCAGCAGGCCCTCTTTCATCATCAGGCCAAGATTGTCGCGCGTGCGCCGCCAGGGCGCGTCGGCGTGCTTGTAGATGATGTGGCGGAGGTCGTTCAGGCGGCCGGGCTGCTGTTCGCGGCCCGCGTTCAGCCAGTCCTCACGCGCCAGACCGCCTTTCCACGCACGGGTGGTAAAGCCCAGGATCTCAACCTTGACCGAGCAGCGTTCCAGGGTGCGCGCCAGAACGTCGGCGCAGATCGCGGCGATGGAAATCGGGCGCCCGCGCATCGAGCCGGAGTTGTCCAGCAGGAGCGTCACGACCGTGTCGCGGAACTCCATGTCCTTTTCGACCTTGAACGACAGCGGCGTGGTCGGGTTGGCCACGACGCGGGCAAGGCGTCCGGCGTCCAGGATGCCTTCTTCGCGGTCGAATTCCCAGGACCGGTTCTGCTGCGCCTGCAGGCGACGCTGCAGCTTGTTGGCCAGCCGCGACACCGCGCCCTTGAGCGGTTCAAGCTGCTGGTCGAGATAGGCGCGCAGGCGTTCCAACTCGATCGGTTCGGCCAGCTCCTCGGCCGAGATTTCCTCGTCGTGGTCGGTGGAATAGACGCGGTAGTCGGGGTCCGCCTCCGAGATCGGCTGAGGGGCGGGCGGCTCCATGGGGGCCTCTCCCTCGGGCATCTCGGCCTCTTCGCCCAGTTCCTGATCGGCCATGTCATCCATCGTGACCTGAGCCTGGCTGGGGTCCTGCGTCTCTTCCTGGGATTGTTCGGGCGAGGCTTCGGATTCTTCGCCGTCCTCGTCATCCTCGCCGGTCGAATCGGGCTCCTGCTGGTCGTCCTGCTGGTCGTCGACACCCTCTTCCTCGGACTGGTCGTCGAGGTCGGGGTCATCGCCCAGCTGGTCGCCATAGCCCAGGTCGGTGATCATCTGGCGCGCGAACTTGGCAAAGGCCGACTGATCGGCCAGCGTCTCGTCCAGCCGGTCCAGCGTTTCGCCGGCGTGATCCTCCATGAAGCCGCGCCACAGTTCCATGACGTTGGTCGCGTCGGGCGGCAGCTCGCGGCCCGTGGCAAGGTGGCGGATCAGGTAGTTGGCGGCCTGGGGCAGGGGGGCCTCGGCGGCCTCGCGGATCTGGCCATAGCCGCGCCGTGTCGCCTCGGAGGCGATCTTGGCGTCGATATTGCCGGCGGTGCCGGGCATGTCGCGCGCGCCCATCGCCTCGCAGCGGGCGGTTTCCATCGCCTCGTAAAGCTCGCGCGCCATGTCGCCCTGCGGCAGGTAGCGCGAGTGGGTGCCCGCATCGTGATAGCGGTGGTACAGCGCCAGCGCATCCGCCGTGCCGCGTGCCAGCAGCACCTCGTCCCGCGTCATCCGGCGCGAGACCTGCGGCAGGCGCATCGCTTCGCCGGAGACACCGGCGGGATCGACCGAGTAGCTGACCGAAAGCTCCGGGTCGTCGGCCATCACCTTGGTGGCTTCGGCAAGGGCCTTCTTGAACGGATCGGCGGGGTTGTCGCTGGGCTTGTTCATGGCGCTTGTTATCCGTCCTTTGGGCGTCGCCCGCAAGGGGGCGCGGGCTTGGTCCGGGCCGCTTCGTGGGGTAGGATCGACGCATTCCCTGACCCATTCCCGACCCAAGAGGATTTCGATCATGCCGCGCTGGTTTCTTGCCCTTCTGGTCTGCCTGTTGCCCGCCGCCGGGCGGGCCGATGTCACCTGTGCCGAAATGCAGGCTGCGCTGCATGTGCCGCCACCCGTCGGCGCCGTGTCGGAGGACCCGGAAGGCCCGCTTGGTTGCAGCCGCCAGGCGCTGGAGATGTTCGCGCTGAACACGGTGGCGGAGGCCGAGGCGGCGCCGGTGACGGATCTGTCGCAACTGCACGGGGCCTGGCTGGGCGACCTGGTGCTGCCTTACCTGCTGGGCATCACCGTACCGGGGCAAGAGGTGCTGTCCTTTGCCCCGGGTGACGACCCGGACACGGTCAGGGTGACGCAATACTGGATGCGGGCGCTGACCTTGCCGCATTCGCCGCTCTGGTCCGATGAGGGACAATATGTCGGTGTTGCCGCCGAGGCCACGCTGGAACGTGATGGTGACGGCCGGTTCAAGGTGGCCGATTTCGGTGAGTCGCTGCGCTATGGCACGCTGCGCTTCGAGGATCCGCGATCCTATGACCTGATGGTCAAGGCGCAGCTCAACCATTTCGAACTGCCGTTTTCGCTGGGGAGGTCGGCGGATGTGCTGGTGCTGGACGGTGCGCTGCGCGATCCGACCACGCGTGATCCGCGTGCCTACAAACGCACTTATACCCGCATTGCGCCCGAGGCGGCAGAGCTGGCGCTGGCCACGGTTCTGTCCTTCGAGTTGAGCCAGGCCCGCTACATGGATTGCCTCGCCCACCAGATCACCGAGGGGCACGGGCCTTTGTTCGACGCGCTGGGAGAGGGCGGCTTGCCGTCGCTGGAGCGTTTCGTGCGGCGGACCATCGGCGACGGCATCCGGCGCGACCGCCTGGCGCGGGATCTGCGGGCTGCCAAAGACAAGGCCCGGCGCGACGCGCTGAAAGCTGAGATGAAAGAGACGATGGACGCCTTCGTGGTGCGGATCAAGGACCCGGCCTATCGCGATTTCGTCACCCGCTTTGCCCAAGGCACTGACGGCCTCTGCCCGGATTATTTCTAGGTCGGTTCAGCCAAGCAGCAGGGCAGAGCAGGGTCGCATGGCCTGGCGTGCCGCTGCGGCGGCCCGGCGCTTGCGCTCGGGATCTGTGTGGAACGTGGCGATCTGAAGCAAATGCGCCTGCGCCATCTTGGCCCGGATGCGCATGTCGAGGATCTGCGGGCCCGGCAGGCCAGATCGGGGCGCGACCGTGTCCAGCAGTATTTCGAACATCGCGCGGCGGTCCTGCTCGACCTCTGCCCCGCCGCCAACCAGCCAGCGGTGCTCCATTTCCGCCGAGGCGCGGCCCAGGCAGACTGCGAAAACCTTTGTTCTTTCCCGTGGCACGTCGGTCAGAGCCGCCAGGGGCGTGGCGAGGATGCAGGAGAGGCCGAAGAGGCCCATGAATGTTTTCATACCGCCCATGATTTGAGATTCGTAGCAGAATTTACGCACAAAAATAGGGCGAAATGAAAACTTTTGGTGGCGCAGGGGGGGCGTCCTGTCACGCGCCAAGCAGCATCCGTCCGATCACCAGGCGATCGCAGGCAGAGAGTTGTTGCGAGATCATGCCAAGGGCGATCCGGCTGCGGCGCCGATCGGTGCCGAACCGCGCGGTGTCGAGCAGCCCGCTGGCGGCGTGTTTCTGGGAAATGCGAAAGCTGATCAAGTGCCGCTTGATCCGGTGCTGGTCCGGCGCGTCGTGCAGCGCCGCGTCCAGCATGGCAGCAAAGAGATCGCGCCGCATGGCGGCAGCCTCTGTGTCGCCCTGCATCAGCCAGGCATGTTCCAGAACGGCGGTATAACGCGCCTGGCAGGCGGCCAGCATCAGGGCCTCATCCGAGGGGGAGGCGGTGTCCGCCGCCTGCAGCGCCGATCCGAAAGCCAGGAGAAGCGTCGCGAAATATGTTCGCAAACCGTTCATGCAGGGAACGGTAGCAAGCAGAGATTTAAGAAGAGTTTTCGAGACCGCGCGCCACTGGCGCAACGGGGGCTTCAGGCGGAGAGGGTCTTGCGTCCGGTCAGCAGGTCGGCCAGTTCGGCCACATGCACGTCAAGCGCGTCGATCACCCGATACCCTGGGTCCTGCCCATCGAAAGCCAGGTTGAGGTCGGTCCCGGCAAGGACGATGGCCTCGGCGCCCTGATCCTCGACCATGCGGCGGCCAGCGTCGAGAAAGACCCGCCGTTGCGCGGGGGTGCAGACCCCTGCAACCGCCATGTCCTGGTATAGCTGGCCCAGTTCCTCGGTCTCGTCGTCCAGCGCCACGGCCTCTGTCCGCTCGAGCTGGCCGTACAGTCGGGTGCGCATGACAACGCGGGTGCCCAGCAGGCCGATACGCTTCAGTCCCTGTTCCCGGAAATGCGCATCGAGCGGGGCAACGGCAGAAATCAGCGGAAGAGGGGACAGAGCGGCGGTTTCGTCATAGCAGAAATGCCCGCCCAGAGAGGTGATCGCCACCGCGTCGCAGCCCGCCCGTGCCAGACGGTCGATATGGCGGGCATAGACCTGCGCCTGTTCGGCGCGCTTGTCGGCGAGATTGTTGCGGATCAGGGTCTGGACGTCGGCATGGTCGATGGTTAGGTCGCAGGCCCCGCCAACGGCGTTGGTCAGGCGTTGATAGTAGACGACGGTGGCGGCGACGCCGATGCCGCCGATCAGTCCAAGATGCATGGCAAGCTCCTGTCGGGAATGCGTTCGCCCAGTGTTTCCCGGGACAAGACCGGCGGCAAGAGGGCGCTGAGCATGACGCGGCTGCAAAAAGAAAAATGCCACCCGCTGGCGGATGGCATTTCCCATGAGTTTGGCCTGTGTCGGCGGCTCAGACCAGGCTGAGGCTGGCCGCGCTTTCGGGCAGTTCCTCGTCGAAGCAGCGCTGGTAGAACTCGGCCACGGTCTGGCGTTCCAGCTCGTCGCACTTGTTCAGGAAGGACACGCGGAAGGCATAGCCGACGTTGCGGAAGATCTCGGCGTTGGTGGCCCAGGCGATCACGGTCCGCGGGCTCATGACGGTCGACAATTCGCCGTTCATGAAGGCGCGGCGGGTAAAGTCGGCCACGGTCACCATCTGGCGGATGGTCTTGCGGCCACTCTCGGTGTTGTAGTGTGGCGCCTTGCTGAGAACGATGCTGGTTTCCGCGTCGATCGAGAGATAGTTCAGCGTCGCAACCAGCGACCAGCGGTCCATCTGGCCCTGGTTGATCTGCTGGGTGCCGTGATACAGGCCGGTGGTGTCACCCAGACCCACGGTGTTCGACGTCGCGAAGATGCGGAAATACTTGTGCGGGGTGATGACCTCGTTCTGGTCCAGCAGCGTCAGCTTGCCGTCGGTTTCCAGAACCCGCTGGATCACGAACATCACGTCGGCGCGGCCCGCGTCGTATTCGTCAAAGACGATGGCCGTGGGGTTGCGCAGGGCCCAGGGCAGGATGCCTTCCTGGAACTGCGTGACCTGCTTGCCGTCCACCAGCTTGATCGCGTCCTTGCCGATCAGGTCGATCCGGCTGATGTGGCTGTCGAGGTTCACGCGCACTGCGGGCCAGTTCAGCCGTGCCGCGACCTGCTCGATGTGAGTCGATTTGCCGGTGCCGTGGTAGCCCTGGATCATCACGCGGCGGTTGTTGCGGAACCCCGCAAGGATCGCCAGCGTCGTGTCGGGGTCGAACTTGTAGGTGGAATCGAGGTCCGGAACACGGTCGGTCCGGTCGGGAAAACCGTGTACGATCATGTCCGTATCGATGCCAAAGACTTCACGGACAGAGATTTCCTCGGTCGGTTTCGCGTTGATATCGATCGTGCCGTCCGCCATTGTTCCCACGTCCCTCTGTCAAAGCTCGAATGCTTCGCGTTAGGTGCAACATATCTTCAGGAGTGGCAAGAGGAAGTGGTGAGACGATTCCTATGACATCGCGGGACGAAATCGAGACCCTCCTGGGCCAGGTGGCAGGTGGTGACCGTGGTGCTTTTCGCAGGCTCTACGCCGCAATGGCGCCTCGGCTATATGGTCTGGCCCTGCGTATCCTGCGGGACGAGATGTTGGCGCAGGACATCTTGGAACAGGTCTTTTTGGGGGTCTGGAAGGATGCGGGCCAGTATCGCGGCGCCCTGGCCGCGCCCGAGACCTGGCTGGTGACGATCACCCGCGATGCGGCCATTGCGCGACTGGGCGCAGAACGGGCGGCGGGCCGGATCGCCGGGCCGCTGGATATCACGGAGCGTCTTTATGCCACGCGCCCGGACATCGAAGATCTGGCCGGAATGCGCGAGGAGGCCCGCGCGCTGGAGACCTGTCTGCGGAAATTGCCGCGCGCCCGGGCCGACATGCTGCGCCATGCCTATCTTTACGGTGCCACCTACGATGACCTTTCCAAGAGCGCCGGGACCTCAAAGAACGCTTTGCGCGCTGCGGTGCGGACCGACCTCGTCCAGCTGCGGGAGTGTCTGAGCCGATGAACGCTCGGCTGGATACGGAACTGCCCGGCGGTGCCGAGGCGGGGGCGGCGGAATACTCGCTGGGCCTGATGCCCAAGGCGGAGATTGCCGCTTTCGAGGCGCAACTGGCCGTCGATACGGACCTGCAACAGGACGTGGCGGCCTGGACGGAGTATTTCGCCAGTTTCACGGACATGATCCCCGCCGAAACGCCACCGCCGCAGGTGTTGCGCCGGATCGAGGGGCAGGTCTTTGGCGCCGAAGAGCGCCGTCCGGTCTGGCGTCAGGTGCTGCCTTACCTTGTGGGCGCGCTGGCGGGGGCAGTGATTGTCTGGGCGGTGCTGACATCGGGCCTTCTGGAACCGCAAGCGCCGGCATTGGGCGCGGACCTGATGGGACCAGAGGGCGAATTGGCCTTGAGCGCGCGGTTTGCGCCCGCGACGGGTGTGCTGACCGTCACCCTCCAGCAAGGCGGTGCGGGGGACGGGCGGGTTCTGGAACTCTGGCTGCTGCCAGAGGCAGGCGCCCCGGTCTCGCTGGCGCTGCTGCGCAGCCCCGAGATGCTGGTGGCCATCCCGCCGGCGATTGCCAGCGATCTGGACGGCGCGCGGCTGGTGGTATCGGAAGAACAGCCCGGCGGGTCGCCCGACGGCAGGCCCTCGGGGGATCCCCGGGCCGAGGGCGTGCTGGCCGCGCAATAGCGCTGGGCCCGGATTGCCACGCAGAGAGGACATCGGGCCGGATAGGCTTGCGCCCGCCAAGGGCGGGGCTTAACCCTTTGGTTGAATGTTCTTTTATATTGGAGAGTCGCAATGGTTCGCTCATTCAAATCCACCCTGGCCGCCGTTACCCTGGTGCTGGCCGGCGCGCTGCCTGCCGCCGCCCAGCAGGGGCTGGTCGAAGTCCCGGTCACCAACGCCTTTCTGGTCAATGAGCTGAACTGGGACACAGCTCTCGGCAAGGTCGAATTCGCCTGGGCCGTGCTGGATATCCGGGGCGTGGCCTATGTCTGCGGAGCCAGCAGCGCCTCGACCAGCTTTGCCCATCGCAAGACCAAGGCCGTCTTTCGCAAGGGCTGGGTCAAGGTTGGCAAGACCAAGGTCATGACCGACCTCAGCTTTTTTGCCCGCGCACCGCGCAAGAGCGATCTGTCCACGGTCAAGGCGCGTTGCAAGCCGCTGCCGCGCGGCGCTGGCAATGGCAAGAACTTCATACTGGGCTTCGACCCGGTGCGCGTGCGGCTGTAAATGCGCCGACAGGCCGGAGCCCGTTAAAGGGCCTGGCAGTTTTGCCTCGCCCGGACGGGCGGCGGCGCCTATAACGGTGCCGTCACGCCCACCAGCCCAAGGAGAGACCCATGACCGGAGAGCTGTCCCCGATCGACAAGGCCAAGTTCGCCGCGGCGAAACAGGCGGCGGCACTGGTGGAGTCGGGAATGCGGGTCGGGCTGGGCACGGGATCGACCGCCGCCTGGCTGGTGCGCTGCCTGGGGGAGCTGGTGCGCGAGGAGGGGCTGCGCTTTCGCGGCGTGCCGACCTCGAGCCGGACCGCGGATCTGGCGCGCGACGTGGGGATCGAGGTGGTCTCGCTGGACGAGGCGCGCTGGCTGGACCTGACCATCGACGGCGCGGATGAGTTCGACGGCGACCTGAACCTGATCAAGGGCGGCGGTGGCGCGCTGTTGCAGGAAAAGATCGTGGCCACGGCCAGCGACCAGATGGTGGTCATCGCCGATGCCGCCAAAGAGGTGGAAAGGCTGGGAAATTTCCCGCTGCCGGTCGAGGTGATCCCGTTTGGCTGGCAGACGACCCAGGCGCTGATCGAGGAAACTCTGGTGTCGATGGATGTCATGGGGCGGCAGACGACGCTGCGGATGAACGGCGAAAGACCCTTCTTCTCCGACGAGGGCAACCACATCCTGGACCTGCATCTGGGGCGGATCGGCAATGCCCGGCAACTGGCGATGGTGCTGAACCAGATCCCCGGCGTGGTGGAGAACGGGCTGTTCATCGACATCTGCGACAAGGTGATCATCGGTTACGGCGACGGGCGGGTGGAAACCCGTGACATCAACGCCGGTACGGTGAGCGAAAGCCAGCTGGATTTTGTCGAGGACGACAACATCTTTCACGACATCTGACGCGGGCCGCGCAGGCGGAAACTGAACCGTTCGGTCTGAACGTTTTGTACAAAACGTACAGCGTTTTCAGCATTTCGTACAACGCGGCAGGGTTTTGTTAACCCCGGTGCAGAGAGGTCCCGGGGCAAGCCCGGGACAGCGGCGCCTCAGCGGTCCCTCGGGTGCCAGTCGGCAGGGGGCACGTCGCGCCGCGCCAGCCGCAGCGCGAGGCCGAGGCCGACCCCTACGGCGATGGCCACGGTCAGATCCGTCAGAACCGTCAGTACCAGCGTCAGCAGCAGCAGGACGATGTCCGAGGGACGCTCGGACAGGTAGCTGCGCCACTTGTGCGGTTCGGACATGTTCCAGGCGGTCAGGATCAGGAGCCCTGCCAGCGCCGGCATGGCCATGCCGCCCGCCAGCGGGGCGGCGAGGAACATCACCACAAGGATGGTCAGCGCATGGACCAGTCCGGCCACCGGAGTGCGGCCCCCGGCGCGGACGTTGGTGGCGGTGCGGGCGATGGCGCCCGTCACCGGCAGCCCGGCAAAGAGCGACGAACCGATATTGGCGGCACCCTGTGCGAGCATCTCGGCATTGGGGCGGTGGCGGCCCTCGATCATGCGGTCGGCAACCATTGCCGAGAGCAGCGATTCGATCCCCGCGAGGAAGGCGATGACGAAGGCCGAGGGCAGAAGTTCCGTGACCCTGGCCAGGGTGATCTCTGGCAAGGCGGGGGCGGGCAGGCCCCGGGGCAGGGCGCCGAAGCGGCTGGAGATGCTGTCGACCGGCAGGGCGAAGAGCGCGACCGCAGCCGAGACCGCGCCCACCGCGAGGATCAGCCCGGGAAAGCGCGGCCAGAGCCGGCGCAGCCCGACGATGAGGACCATCGTCGCCAGGCCCGAGGCCAGCGCGGCCCCGCTCATCGTCTCGCGCGCGGCCCAGAACGCGGCGAGCTTGGGCAGGAATTCCGCCGGGACCTCTGCCATGCTCAGGCCGAAGAGGTCCTTCAACTGGCTGGTGGCGATGATGATGGCGATGCCGATGGTAAAGCCGTTGATGACCGGTTCCGGCACCAGGGCGATCAGCCGCCCGGCGCGCAGGGCGCCCGCGACCAGCAGGATCACCCCGGCCATGAGCGTTGCCAGCACCAGCCCGTCATAGCCATGCTGGGCGATGGTGGCGAAGACAACGACGATGAAGGCGCCGGTGGGGCCGCCGATCTGCACCCGGCTGCCCCCCAGCGCCGAGACCAGGAAGCCGCCGATGATGGCGGTGATCAGCCCGCTGGCGGGATCGGCCCCGGAGGCGATGGCGATGGCCAGACTGAGCGGCAGGGCGACCATCGCGACGGTCACGCCCGCCAGCACGTCGCGCGTCAATTCGGCCCGGGTGTAGCCGGGCAGGGTGGTCAGCAGCTTGGGTTTCATGGGCAAAGGGCTACGCCTGTGGCGGCTGACGGGCAAATGACAGGGTGCCGCACCTGTCGGCGACCGGTGGCAGGGGGCGCTGCCCCCTCGGCCTGCGGCCTTCACCCCCGGAGGTATTTCGATGCCCAAAGAAGCCATGCGCCGGGCCGGGCAGGCGCGGGGGTCAAGAGGCGGGGCGCGCGCAGGGGGCGTGCATGGCCTGGGGGGCGCGTTGCTCTGGTCATCGCGGAGTCCATGTGAAATACCTTGGCCCGCGGTAATGCAGGAGCGATGGATGAGCGATTTCGATTATGATCTGTTTGTCATCGGCGGCGGATCGGGTGGCGTGCGCGCGGCCCGGGTGGCCGCGGGCGAGGCGGGCGCGAAGGTGGCCCTGGCCGAGATGGATCGCTATGGCGGCACCTGCGTGATCCGGGGCTGCGTGCCCAAGAAGCTTATGGTCTTTGCCAGCGAGTATTCCCACATGCCCGCCGAGGCGCGCGCCTATGGCTGGGACATCGCGGATGGCGCCTTTGACTGGGCGCGCTTCCATACCCAGATGAAGACGGAACTGGACCGGCTGGAGGGCGTCTATCGCAAGCTGCTGTCCGGGTCGGACGTAGAAAGCTTTGACGCCCGCGCGCGGCTGAAGGATGCGCATACGGTCGAGCTTTCCAACGGCGAGGTGAAGACGGCGAAACATATCCTGATCGCCAGCGGCGGACGCCCGGTCCGGCCCGACATGCAAAACGCGCATCTGGGCATGGTCTCGGACGACTTGTTCCACATGGAGACACTGCCGCGGTCGATCCTGATCGTGGGCGGCGGCTATATCGCTTGCGAATTCGCCTGCATCCTGCACGGGCTGGGTGTCGAGGTGACGCAGTATTATCGCGGGGCGCAGATCCTGCGCGGCTTTGACGAGGAGGCGCGCGGGTTGATCGCGGATGCGATGAAGGAACGCGGCATCGACCTGCACACCGGGACCAATATCGTTGAGATGCACCGCGCCGACAGCCCCGAGGGGCAGGACATGGACCAGCCGGTCGAGCTAAGCCAGTTCGGGGGCAGCCATGAAGATGCGCCGGGTAGCGGACCGATCCGGGTCAAGGCGACCAACGGCAATATCCGCGACTTCGACGCGGTGCTTTTTGCCACGGGGCGCGCGCCCAACACGGCGGACATGGGGCTGGAGGAGCTGGGCATCGGGCTGACCCGCAATGGCGCCATCGAGGTGGACGACTACAGCCAGACCAAGGTGCCGTCGGTCTATGCCATCGGCGACGTGACCGACCGGGTGAACCTGACGCCGGTGGCGATCCGCGAGGGCATGGCCTTTGTCGAAACCGTGTTCAAGGGCAACCCGACGCCGGTCGACCACGAGCTGATCCCCTCGGCCGTCTTTACCCAGCCGGAGATGGGCACCGTGGGCCTGAGCGAGGAAGCGGCGCGCGACCAGGAGGAGATCGAGGTCTACTGTACCTCGTTCCGGCCGATGCAGACCGCCTTTGCCGACAAGCCCGACCGGGTGCTGATGAAGCTGATCGTGTCCAAGGCGACGCGCAAGGTATTGGGCTGTCACATCGTCGCGCCCGGGGCGGGCGAGATGATCCAGCTGGCGGGCATCGCGATCAAGATGGGCGCGACCAAGGAAGACTTTGACCGGACGGTGGCGGTGCATCCGACCATGTCCGAAGAGATCGTGACCATGCGCAATCCGATGCGGAGTGCTTGAATTCGCAGCCGGGGCGCACAGGTTACAAGGCAATCCGACAGACGAGGAAGGACCGAAGTTCATGGCAGGTAACAGCGGCGGCCCCTGGGGGGGCGGCGGTGGCAACCAGGGCGGAGGTGGCAACGGCCATCGTCCGCCAAATGGCGGTGGCGGCGGTGGCCGCCGCCCCGACGACAACCAGATGCCCGAAATCGACGAGTTGATGAAAAAGGGCCAGGAGCGGCTGCGCGTCCTGATGGGCGGTCGCGGCGGCGGCAATGGCAACAATGGCTCCGGCAGCGGTGGCGGCTCGGGTGGACCCGGGGTGACCCGCGGCACCGTGGCCATCGGTGTTGCGATCCTGCTGGGCCTCTGGGCCTTTGGCAGCTTCTACACCGTGCGGCCCGAGGAAAAATCGGTCGAGCTTTTGCTGGGGCGTGAATTCGCCGTTGGCAACCCGGGCCTCAACTTTGCCCCCTGGCCCTTTGTCACCTACGAGGTGGTCAACGTGACCTCGGAACGGACCGAGACGATCGGCGGCGGCCGTGGCGGCAACGACGGTCTGATGCTGACCACGGATGCGAACATCGTCGACATCGATTTCCAGGTGGTCTGGAACATCTCGGACCCGGCGAAACTCTTGTTCAACATCGCCGATCCGCAGCTGACCGTGCAGGCGGTATCTGAATCCGTCATGCGCGAGATCATCGCCGCGTCGAACCTGGCGCCAATCCTCAACCGCGACCGTGGCGCGATCGCCGACGGCGCGCGCGAGCAGATCCAGGCGACTCTGGACGAGTATGAATCCGGCATCAGCGTGGTGCGGATCAACCTCGACACCGCCGATCCGCCGCGCGAGGTCATCGACGCCTTCCGCGCCGTGCAGGCGGCGGAACAGGAACGTGACCGGCTGGAACGCCAGGCCGATGCCTATGCCAACCGCGTCGTGGCCGAGGCCCGAGGCAAGGCGGCAGAGATCCGCGAAGAGGCAGAGGGCTATCGCGCCCAGGTGGTCAACCAGGCGGTTGGTGAGGCCGCGCGCTTTACCTCTGTCCAGGAGGAATACGCGCTGGCGCCCGAAGTGACGCGCCGCCGTCTTTACATCGAGACGATGGAAAAGGTGCTGGGCGACGTGGACAAGATGATCCTCGACAATACCGTGACCAGCGGCGGCGGTGCCGGTGGCGGCGTGGTGCCCTACCTGCCGCTCAACGAGCTGCGCCGCAACAGCGGAGGTGACCAGTGATGCGCAAGGTAACCTATCTCCTGCCGGTCTTCGTGATCGCCATCGTGGTGTTCCTGTCGTCGATCTTCGTGGTCGATGAACGGGAAAAGGCCCTGGTGCTGCAGTTCGGCCAGATCAAGGCCGTCAAGGAAGAGCCGGGCCTGGCCTTCAAGATCCCGCTGATCCAGGACGTTGTCCGCTATGACGACCGTATCCTGTCGCTGGACACCCAGACCATCGAGGTCACGCCCTCGGATGACCGCCGCCTGGTGGTCGATGCCTTCGCCCGCTACCGGATCGCGGATGTGGTCCAGTTCCGGCAGGCTGTCGGTGTGGGCGGTCTGCGCACCGCAGAGGACCGACTGAGCGGCATTCTGAACGCGCAGATCCGCGAAGTTCTGGGTGCCGACCAGGTCACATCCGACCGGATCCTGTCGGAGGACCGGCGTGAGCTGATGAACCGGATCCGCGACAGCGCCCGGGCCGAGGCGCTTTCGCTGGGGCTGGACGTCGTTGACGTGCGGCTGAAACAGACCAACCTGCCATCGCAGAACCTTGACGCCACATTCGACCGGATGCGGGCAGAGCGTGAGCGCGAGGCGGCGGACGAACGCGCCCGCGGTAACGAGGCGGCGGCCCGCGTGCGGGCGCTTGCCGACAGGACCGTGGTCGAGACGCTGTCCGAGGCAGATCGTGACGCCAGCGTGATCCGAGGCGAGGCCGACGCCGAGCGGAACCGGATCTTTGCCGAGGCTTACGGTGCGGACCCCGAGTTCTTTGCCTTCTACCGGTCGCTGCAGGCCTATGAGGTCTCTTTGAAGGGCAACAATTCGACCATGGTGATGACGCCGGACAGCCAGTTCTTCAACTACTTCAAAAGCGAAGTGGCCTCTGGCGATCCGTTCCTGGCACCGACGCTGCCGTCGCCTGCGGCGAGCCCGGTGGCGCCTGACGCGCCCGCGCCGGAAGCGGCCGAGGACCCGGCCCCCGAAGGCCCGGCGCCCACCACACCGGCCCCGGAACCGGCCGACCCGGCGCCCGCGCCGGAGGCCCCCGAGGCTGACACCGCACCCGTCGACAATTGAGCGGGTCGGACATCCTGATGGGGATCGGAATGGTCCTCGTGATCGAGGGGCTGGTCTATGCACTGGCCCCTCAGCTTGTGGAGCGCCTGCTTGAGGCGCTCCGCGAGATGAGCCTGGAACAGCGCCGCCTGCTGGGCGGGCTGACGCTTGTCACCGGGTTGATTGTCTTGTGGCTTGCCCGGGGCGGGTTGTTCTGAGCGCCTGGGCGCGGTGACGGCTCCGGGCCTTTGACCGGGGCCGGGATGGGCGGTCTCCGGACCTTCGCCCGGATCGGACGGCAGTTTTGCCTTGTCGAAAGGCCACCAGACATCACGCCCGCCCGCACCATGACCGGGCCTCATTCAGACTTGATAGATACCTTCGATCCTCTCGGCTGACACGATGTGTCGCCAGATATCCAGATCGCCCCTGCAGCGTCTGCTGGTTGCAATCGGTGGCGGCCGCGACGATCTGGATGAACTCCGCAGTGAATATCTTTCGATGGCGCCGGAACTGGTCCAGCGTCTGATCGGTGCGCATGCGCGCGGCGACCTGGAAACGCTGCGGATCACGGCGCATGAATTGAAATACAATGCCCGCGATTTCGGCGCCGAGGACCTGGCGGATCTGTGTGAGGCGCTTGAACGCCGCGCCAGGCAGGGGGCGGACATCGACCGGGGAGAGCTGGACAAGATCGCGGCGGCAGAGGAAAACGCCCGCGTCTTGCTCGCCCGGCTGGACCTGTCGGATGTCTGAGGAGCGCGACACGCGCCTCGATGTCGATGAAGCCCGTGTTTTGGTTGTCGATGACAATGCGCTCAACCGTTCGAAGATGCGGATAGAGGTTCGCGCGCTCGGCCATTCTGTCGAGACCGCCGCAGGTGGCGCCGAGGCGCTTGTGGCGCTCCGCAAAGCCCCGTTCGACGTCGACGCCCTGTCCAACTGCCTGCGACGCGCGGCGGCTTTCCAATCCAGCGCGAGGCAGCCGGGAAACTGACCTTTGCTGCCGGGGCCGGGCCAGGGGCGTGCATGTCCGTGAGTGCCAGACGGCCGAGGTCGCAACCGAAAAGCTCGCTGCCGATGGCGAGGTTGACGCGCGTAAGATCGCGAAGGCGCCCTGCGATCTGGAAACGGGCAAGGAGCGCCCAGTCGAGGGGCGGCACAAGCGGGCTTTTCCGACAGACGATACGGCCTGATGCCAGATCGGGCGGCAGGTAGAAAATCCAAACCTCACACAGGGCGCGGACTTACGCGGAAGCACGCGCCCAGGACGCAAACTGCGCCACGTCGGCAAAACGCGGATGATCGCCGCGGCTTACCGCCCAAAAGGTTCTGCCGGGCAATTCTGTCTTGGACAGACGCACCAGGTGCCCTTCTGCGACAGCGGCACCGGCCAATACGCTGGACGCCAGGACAACGCCCTGACCTGCAAGCGCCGAGTCGATGGCATTGATTTCTTCGGAAAAGTGCTGTGTGACCTCTGGCTTCACCCCTCCAAGCCCGGCTACGCACGACCAGCGCTGCCAACTGGGCGAGGCTTCCGCACCGCAATTCCAGCGGTACTGGATCAGCGGCAGGCGCAGAATACCGGCGTCGTCGTTGACCGAAGTCCGGCGTAGCAGGTCCGGCGCGCAGAGCGGGATCAGGCTATCCTCAAACAGCGGCAACCATTGGTCTTCCGGCTCTGCCTGGGCGGCGTAGCGCACCGCAAAGTCGACATCGCTGCCGGAAAGGCCGACCGGCCGATTGTCGGCCTCGACCTGCAGGGTCAACCCGGTCTGACTGCGCAATGTCGGCAGACGCCGCATGAGCCAGAGGCTGGCAAAAGCCACCGTGACGGAAACCGTCAACGGGCGGTCCCTGTCTGGCTGCGAAATCCCGGCGATGGCGCTGCTCATACGGTCGAAACTCTCGCGCAGAACCGGGTACAATGCCGCGCCTTCCGCGGACAGGCGGATAGGGCGCGGATAGCGGTGAAAGAGCCTGACCCCCAAGGTCTCTTCTAGCTGGCGGATCTGGTGACTGATCGCGGTCGGCGTCAGGTGAAGCTCGGCCGCGGCGCGCGCAAAATGCAGATGCCGGGCGGCGGCTTCAAAAGCGCGGAGCGCGTGGAGCGGAGGCAGACGCCGCATCGGATCCATCCTTTCCCGTCGGGGTGAAACCGGGATGAATCCGATTCACCCGGGCCATGAAAAATTCGCTTTCGCCAGAGGGTTGGGCGCTTGGTAGGCAAGGTGCAGTGCAAAACATAGGAGATAACCCATGCCGACCCTGTTGCGGATTGATGCAAGCGCCCAGCTTGAAGAACGCTCTCTGACACGACATCTGACCGGGCTGTTTACCCGGACCTTTCTGGCCGAAGCGCCGACAACCCAGGTGATCACCCGCGATGTCGGGCTGACCCCCATTCCCGCGATCGACCATCACTTCATCCATGCCGCCTTTACCCCGCCCGAGGACCGTGAGCCGTGGATGAACGCGCGCCTGGCCCTGTCCGACGAGCTGATCGAGGAGGTGGCCGTGGCGGATATCCTCGTCATGGGGGCGCCGATGTACAATTACGGGATGCCGACCGCCCTGAAAGGCTGGATCGACCAGGTGGCACGCATCGGCAGGACCTTTTCCTTTGACCTTGCGCGCGGCGACAGGCCAATCGAGCCGATCCTGGCGGGAAAGCGGCTGGTGGTGCTGTCGTCGCGCGGTGAATTCGGCTTTGCTCGGGGTGGCGTGCGGGCTCATCTCAACGCGCTGGACCCCGGGTTGGCGGCCTGTGCGCATTACTTCGGTGTCGCGCCAAGCGACATCGAAACCATCGCCATCGAATACCAGGAGTTCAAGGACGACCGGCACCGGGCGTCTGTCGAAACGGCAGAGGCGCGCACCCGCGCCCTGGCCATGACACTGGCCGGGGCGGCGGCGCAGGCGGCCTGAAGCACGTCTTTGAAGCGGGGAAAGGGGGCGCGGATCGACATCCGCGTCTCCAAGTTCTGCAGGCGCCCTCACGCCTGCTCTCTGTGCAGCAGGACGTCCAGCGACCTTGGCTGCGCATCCTCACCATTGATTGGCAAAAGATCCATCGGACAGCAGGAAATCACCACCACAGCATCCATTTCAGCGCGGAACAGCACATGATCCCCTTTGGCAGAGACGGGGGGCCGCCACTCCATCGCGCCACCTTCGACAACCGGCGTGTTCATCCAGAGGTTCAGCGGGCAAGGCACCGATGTCGGGCGCAGGCCAATGGCCGCCAACGCCATGCGCAGGTTGTCGGTGCAATTGTCGTGATAGCCCTGATGGCCAAGTTGGGCGTACCGGTGAATATCACAAGACGCGACAAGCGTGTCGTGAACGCCGGGAGAGCTGTCCTCGACCATTGTCAGGATCGGGCGGCGGCGGTTGGTCACCAGCGCATCGCCGGGGCGCGGAGAGATGCGCCGCAATGTGGGGCGCAAATGTTCCATCGACAGATATTCGTTGCAATCGCCGTCGGCAAAGGCCCAGAAATCGCCGATCTGGCTGCCGTCGCGATTGATGACCGACAAGACCTCGCCCTTTCGCAGGCGCATGGCCCGCCCCTGACGGGCGGGGATCGTATAGGTTTTGCCCGGGCAGAGCCGGCCATCCTGTTCAAGCGTCTGATGCGCGCTCGGGTTTTCGCCATCGGGCCGGGCGGCGTCGAAAGGGGGACAGGGGGTGTTCATCTTCAACTCTCCTTCAGGGCGGGATGATCGTAGGGCACGGCAGGTTCGCGGTGCGGCTGCCAGGCCCCCTCGGCTTCCTGCTGTGCAACGTGGGCCGCGATCTCTTCCAGCGGTGCGAACCACACGTCACCCCGTGCCAGCACATCTTCAAGCCACCGCTCCACCACCCGCCAGCGGGCCAGCCGCCCGGTCAGGAAGGGATGCCAGATGCCGATCCAGAGCCCTCCGGCCTCGTATTGCGCCTCGAATTCCTCAAAGGACGCCTCCAACCCCCGGTGCGGGGACATCACCGGCATCTTGTAGCCGATCTCGTCAAAATGGGCGAAAGGCGGCCAGTCATCGCTGCCCCAATGCACCGGCAACTCGAACAGGGACCCGGACGCGGTGTCGATCCGGTAAGGCAGATCATCTGCCATCATTGAGCTTTCATAGGTCAGTCCGTGTTGCACGGCGAGCGACAGCACCTCTGGGGTGACATTGTAGACCGGGGCGCGATAGCCGCGCGGGGTCCTGCCGGTCAGCCGGTGGTGAACCTCAAGCGCGCGTTCGAACCAATAGGTCTGTTCATCGGCGCTTTGTCCGGCAGGGTCTTCGTGCAGATATCCGTGGTGGCCGATCTCATGCCCGCCTGCAAGGATCGCCTCGACCGTCCCGGGGTATTGCTCCATCACCCATCCGGGCATGAAAAAGGACTGTTTGAGCCCCAGGCGCCGGTAGGTTTCAAGGATACGCGGCACACCGGCATTCGGGCCGTAGCGGCCCATGCTGATCGGATAGAGGCGGCGGTGCCCGTCGTCCGGACGGGCGATGTGGATCAGGCTGTCGGCATCCACATCGAAGGTGATCGCACAGGCACAGCGGGCCGCACCCGGCCATTGGATCGGATTGCGGATCATGTCAGAGTCTCCTTTTCCATCAAAAGCGTTTCGACCTTTGCCGCGGTCGCAAGCAGCCTGCGGTCACCGCCGGGTGGACCGACCAACTGTATCCCCACCCAGCAGCCATCACAGGTTTTCCCGACCGGCAGGGAAATGGCCGGCAAATCCAGAAGACTGGCTGGCATGGTCAGGCGAAGCGCGGCAGTATTTGCCGCGGCAAATTCATCGGGGTTTTCCAGCAGCGGCGCGAGCCTTGGCGCCTCGATACCGACGGTGGGCAGAATGTAACACGTATCGGCCACGCGGATGGTTTCGCGCAGGTCGCGGGCTCGGTGCTGGACCTCTGCTATCCGCTTTGAATCCAGCCCGGCAGAGGCGCGAAGCCGGGCCGCAACAAAGGGATCGAGGCGGTGGGCGTCCCTAGTTTCGAGCAGGTGTCCATAGGTTCGGACCGCCTCGAAAGCTCCGGGCCAGCCGCCCGCGCTGATCAGCCTCAGCGCCTCAGCCAGAGGTGACCGTTTGGTGTAGGCGATCAAGATGCCCGCCCGTTCGAGAGCGGTCACCGCCTCCTTGCAGCGGAGGGAAATCGGCGCGGCAACACCGCCCTCGTCCAGCAGGTCGATGGCAACCGACAGACCGCTGGCCGCGTCCGGGCTGGCCGTGTCGCCCGACAGAATGGCATCCAGCTCGATGATATCGGCAACCGACCGCGCAAAGCTGCCAACGGTGTCATAACTGGGCGCGAGCGGCCTCACGCCGCTCATCGGATACCGTCCGCGCGTGGGCCGAAAGCCCACCACACCCTGAAACGCAGCGGGCACCCGGCAGGAGCCAGCCGTATCGGTGCCGACCGCCAGGCGGGTGATCCCGCGCGCAACAGAGGCGGCGGCGCCCGAGGACGAGCCGCCCGGCACCCGCCCCTCTGTGGTTGGCGTTCCGAAATGTGGGTTGTAGCCGATCCCGGAAAACGCCAGTTCCGTTTGATTGGTGACGCCTATGCTGACCAGCCCCGCCTGGCTGGCGCGCCGCACAACCTCCGCATCCGCCTCGGCGGGCGTATCGTCCCGCCAGAGCAGGGACCCTGCGGTTGCCGTGATGCCCTTGATCGCGATCATGTCTTTCCAGGACACCGTGGCCCCGTCCAGCGGCCCCGATTTCTGCGGGCGCCCATCTCTTTGGCTGGCTTCCGTCTGCGCACGCTCTGGCAGGAGGGAGAGGAACACCTCCCTCTCTCCGCTGGCCCGCTGCAGTGCTGCCCGGGTGTTTTCGAGAGCAGACCTCATGCCGCCCTTGCCCTGGTGCCGTGGCCCGGGTGCTGCGCGCTGTCGAGCAGGACACCGTCCCCGGGATGCCAGGACGCAAAGACGCGCGTCCCGCAGGCCGCATTCAACTGTTCGAGGTCCCGCTGTTGAAGCTGCGCCACAAGGCTGTGGCCAGAGGCGGTCTCAAGGTGCAAATTGACAACCGCTCCGGCGAACTCCTCCGAGACCAGCGTGCAGGCGATTTCGTTCTCGCCCCAGCCCGGTTCAACCGTCACGGATATCCTGTCCGCCCGCACTGCCAGGTCAGCGGTGTCGCCGTCCGCCAGACCGCAATCGTGGTCAAGCCGGACCTTGCCATCGCGCGTTTCCAGAAAGCGTTTGCCATCGGCGGCGCCGGTTATCCTGCCGTCCAGCAGGCTGATCCCGCCGACAAACTGCGCGACGAACTTGCTGCGGGGCCGCAGAAAGATGTCCTGCGGGCTGCCGATCTGCTCCACCCGGCCGGCGTTCATGATGACGACCCGATCCGCGAGCGAAAACGCCTCTGAATGGCTGTGGGTGACATAGACAAAGGTGATCCCCAGCTCACGCTGGAGCTTTTTCAGTTCGCCCTGCATCTTGATTGCCATATGGGCGTCGAGGGCCGACAGCGGCTCGTCCAGGAGCAGCACTTTGGGTTCCAGCACAAGGCTGCGGGCCAGGGCGACGCGCTGACGCTGGCCGCCCGACAGACGCGCAACATTGCGCTCTGCGTAGGCGGAAATGCCCAGTTTTTCCAGCCAGTCGTCGGCACGGCGTCGGCGCTCGGTTCGGGATACTCCGCGCATCTGCAGTCCGAACTCGACGTTTTCCCGCACGGTCATGAATGGGAACAACGCCAGGTTTTGCCAGACCAGGGGCGTTTCCCGCTCCCAGACCGGCAGTTGGTCTATCCGCTTGCCCGCAAGGGTGATCTGGCCACGGTCCGCAGTTTCAAGACCGGCAAGCATGCGCAGGGTCGTGGTCTTGCCACAGCCCGACGGCCCCATGATGGCGATGAACTCCCCTTCGGAAATATCCAGCGAAAACCCTTCGACGGCGGTGAAGCGGCCATAGGACTTGGCAAGCCCGTCCAGTTTCAGATGAGGGTTGGTCATGATGTCTTCTCCTTGGACATGGCGCCGCCGCTCTGGCTCAGGACCACGGCAAGCGCGATCAGAACCAGGGTGAGCGTGACGGAAAAACTCATTGTGCCGATGACATGGATGGTTGGATCGACCTGTCCCTGAAGCGTGGTCAGAACCGCAACGGGAATGGTCTGGTTCAACCCGCCCGTGAACCAGGCAATCACGTATTCGTCGAAAGAAACGGCAAAGGTGATGAGAAAGGCGGCGAGAATGGCCGGCAGCGAATGCGGCAGCACGATGCGGAAGAGCGCGGAGAGCGGCCTGGCGCCGAGGTTCTGCGCGGCGATTTCCAAGGCCGCGTCCAGCTGCGCCAGCCGCAGCCGGCAGACCGCCATAGCAAAGGGCGCGGCAATCACGACATGCGCGGCGACCACGGCAGCAAGCGAGCCGGCAATGCCGATGCGGGAGAAAAAGGCCAGCATGGCAAGGCCAAGAATGACCAGCGGCACCGTCGGTGGCAGCAAGGCCAGCGCCAGCACGGCTCTCTGGCCAAAGAACCGGAAACGGTAATCCGCATAGGCCGCGGAGAACCCAAGCTCCGTGGCAATCAGCGCCGTGATCCCGGCAACCGTCAGGCTGTTGCCAAGGGCGTCCAGCATCGCGCGGTCGGTCAGGACCTGCGCATACCATTTGGTGCTGAACCCGGACATGTTGAGGCTTGGGAACCGGTCGGCGCTGAAGGAGAACAGGACCGCCGAAAGGATCGGCGCATAGAGCAGAAGGAAAACCACCGCGAGCCCGGCAATCCAGAAGGCTTTTGGTATGGCGTGTTTCAGATGCGGAGGCATGTCTTATCCTTTCTCGCGGTAGGCCCAGAGGACGGTGACAAAGGCCGTGGCCAGCAGGCTGGCGATCATCAGCAACGAGACCACGGCGGCGCGCGGCCATTGCTGACCGGCCCGGACAAGATCCGTCACCAGGATCGGCAGTGTCTGGAAGGTGCCGCCGCCCAGATAGGCCGCGCTGACGAACTCGGCATAGGAGAGCAGAAAGGCAAACAGCAGCCCCAGCGTCAGACCGGGCCGGGCGGCGGGCAGGATCACACGGAACAGGATCGCTCCGGGCCGGGCGCCAAGGTTGGCGGCGGCCGAGATCCCGGTCCGGTCAACATTGGCAAGCGCGATGGTTTGCAGGATCAGCACCACCGGCAGGGCCAGTGTCGCATGGCCGAGGAACAGCGCGAAATAGGTGTTGAGGAGGCTTTCTCCCTTGCCGCCCAATGCCTGAACGACAGAAGAGATCACCCCGCCCTCTGTCAGGAAGACCTGCCAGGAATAGATGCGGACGAGATAGCTTGTGAAAAACGGGGCAATCGCAAGCCCCAGAAAGATCAGTCGCTGACGCGGAGCGGCAACAAAGGCCATCGCGTAGGACGCCGGAAAGGCCAGCAAAGACACTGCCGCCGCACTGGCCATCGACAGCCCGTAGCTGCGCCAGAAACTGGCCCAGAGGAAATCCAGGCCCAGAACATAGCGCCAGGCCGACAGCGTGGCGTCCGGCGTCAGCCGGTAGTTCACCACCGACCAGAAGGAAATCGCCACCAGCAAACCCAGCGGCACGGCAAAAAACAGCAGCAGCCAGGCAGGCAGCGGCAGAATCCAAAGCGCCTGCCAGGCACGGTTGGACAGGAAGTGGAACCGGCGCACCGAAGTGCGGGCCGGAATTGCAGGGGACGTCATGTCGGTATCTCCGATAGGGCTGCGGCCCCGGCGGCTGCGCCGGGGCCGGACCGCGCCTCAGGCGTTCTTGTAGCGGGTCCAGGCGTCGTTCCAGGTTTCCAGCGCCTGCTGAACCGGAAGCTCCCGCAGCTGGATGCGCCCGGCGCGGATCTCATCCAGCGCGTTCGGCCCGTTCAGCACCATGTTCTGGCGCCGGGCCTCGCCCGGCTTTTCCTCGTTCAACCTGGCCCAACCCGACCGCGTGGGGATCATGGCCGGATAGGCCTTGAGCGTGGCGGTCTTTACCTGTCCTTCGGGTGACAGCATGTATTGGATGAATTTCCGGGCAAGATCCTGGTTCGCGGATCGCGCGCCGATCGACAGGGACTCGGTCCATTGCAGACCGCCTTCCTCTGGGATGGTCGTGGCGACATCGGCACCGTCGCGGGCCAGCACACCGGTGATCCAGTCGCCGATACCGGGGATCGCGGCAACCTCGCCAGAGCGCAGCGCCGACAACATGCCGCCGTAGTCGTAGAAACCCCGCACCTGGGGCCGCAGCGACATCATCGTTTCGGTCAGTTCCCCCCAGTGTTTGTCATCGAGGTCAAAGGGGGTGGCGTTGCCGTTGACGAGGCTCAAGGTTCCCAGGTTGGGCAGATGCCAGTCGAAATGGCCGATCCGCCCCTCATGCTGGCGGTCCCACATGCAGCGGTAGCTGCGAGCGTCCGCTTCGCTTATCGCGGCGCGGTGATGGGACAGCCCGAGGAACCCGAACCGCAGGAAGACGGCATAGGGATGACCGCCGAACCAATGACCGCGGAAATTCTGGAACTCCGGAAAGAAGTCATCGAACGGGTAGTCCTCCGGCGCCAGCGGCTCGATAAAGCCTGCCTGCTTCAGCTGGACCACGTATTCCGCATCCGACAGGATCACGTCGTAGGTTCCGGCCGGAGACTGCGCGATTTGCGCAAGCATCTGGTCGCCGCCGACATACTGCTTGGCGCGGATGCGAACGTTATGCGCCTCTTCGAATGCGCCGATCACATCGGGGTCGGCATGGCCTGCCCAAGTGAGCATCGACAGGTCGCGGCGCCCCTGCGCGCGCAGGATGCCCGGGGTGGCGAGGACGGCAGCAGCCGCAAGCCCCCCCTTGATCAACCGACGGCGTGTGGTGATAATCTCGGGTGTCATTTTTTCCTCCCTTTTCATTCCACAAGCTTCCGGAGGAGGAGGCAAAAAAACAAATGACCATTCTTCAGGGCATGCTGAGATTTCTTTGCGCAGCTGGGCGATACCATGCGTAAACTCCCCCCGTTAAACGCAATTCGCGCTTTCGAAGCGGTCGCCCGGAGGCTGAGTTTTGCGGATGCAGGGGAGGAACTCGGCGTCACCGCGACCGCCATCAGCCACCAGATCAGGCACCTGGAAGCCTACCTCGGGTTCCAGCTGGTCGAGCGCCGCCCCCGCCAGATCGCCCTCACGCCCGCCGGGCAGGACTTGTTCCCCAAGCTGCAGACAGCTTTCGATACCCTGGGCGAGGCCTTTGCAATGCTCGACAAGGACGTCGAGCAATCGCTGGTGCGGGTCACGACCACACATGCTTTTGCGGAACGCTGGCTGGTCCCCCGCCTTGGAGACTTCTTTGAGAACCACGGGGATGTCAGGGTCGAGGTCGAAACCAATGACGACGTGATGGACTTGCGGGCTGGACGGCTGGACCTGGCGATCCGATATGGTCCGCAAGCCTCCTCGAACGAAGAGGCCGAGGTTTTGCTTTCGGATCGCTACATCCCCGTCAGCCTGGCTGAGCATGCGGACAGCTGCGTGCAGGACGGTCGGCTGCTGGGGTTCCGTTGGCGCAATGCGGACATGGGCGGCCCGACCTGGGAAGAATGGTTCACCAAAGCCGGGGAACCATTCCCCTCGGATCGCATAACCCGTTTCAGCGATGAAAGCGCGGCTTTCAACGCGCTGGATCAGGGGTTGGGGCTGCTGTTGTCCAGCAGTGCGCTGGTGGATGAAGGTCTGAGGTCAGGCCGTTACCGGCAAATCCCCGGTCCAGAGCTGCGCGGATTTGCCTATTGCCTCCTGCTCAATCCGCTGTCGCGCAACAAGCACGGCGTCAAGACATTCGCCGGTTGGCTTCGACGGGCCGCCAGACAGATATGAGCGCAAGCGCCTGACGGCATTCCGAAAGCTGTGATTGGTTCGCCAAGACCAGGATCGAATAATCCGGTGAACAAGATCATCGAGTACCTTGCGTGTTGTCAGAACGCGTCCCTTGCAAGGGGCGGCGTTTGAGGTTTGATTTGAAGAGCGCCGATCCCGATGCGTCGGCCTCGGCGAGGCAAATCGTCGGTTTGAAAGCTCCACATTTGCGAGCAGTATGGTGAAACCTGCTGCACCGCCGAACCGCTTTGTGTGCGGACGAGGTCAAAATTCTGGGCTGTCTGCATCCGCGGCGATTGCATTGATCCGCGCCGTCCCGACGGCTGGACCGTGATCCGAACCGCAGCGAAAGCCCGCGGTCGCCGCCAGCCTGACGCATCGGGGCGGCCTTGATGCGCAAATCAGGGGAGGCCACAACCGAATTGAACATCATCGAAAAGGCTGAATGGATCGAAGGGGCAGCTGACACAGTTGTTCTGGCGTCGTCGCCACGGTCGCCTCCAACCGGGTGGGCTAAAGGCGTAGGGCGCATCCCGCCAAGGTCGTCTGGTGCGCTTCATGAAGATCATCCCGCGCACCATGCGCCGACCATCACCCTGTGGCTTGCCGTCGGACTGCGGTTGGGGCCAGACGCGTCATCAGCGCGTGGCTTTGACAGATAGGTCAGACATGTCACGCCTCGTTTTCCGAAGGCTGGCCTGTGCAGAATAGTGGAAACCAAAAGGTCCTGTGCCGTTGGCGGGCCTCTGCCGCGCTCGCAATTTGTGACCGCTTTGGACGGGCAGCTTCAGCAGTCCCTCGACCCGCCCCTCAACCCGCAAAAGCCCCCATCGACCCCGCTGCAGAGCGGAAAAGCGCCGATCTTGGTTCCCTTGGGTATTGTCACAACCCGGTGAACGGGCGTTTCAGCCCTTTGGTGTTGCGCCTGCGCACCTATGTTTGTCACACTGTTGAATAGGAGGCAGGCGGCAGCGCGTGGCCTGCGCGTCTGCTGACTGGCAGAGACAAGGAGACCCCATTGAAACCGCAATCCCTCGCTCTGACGCAGGACAACAAGACACCGCTGAGGCTGTTCTGGCTGGCGACGCTGTCGATGTTCCTGATCGTTTCGCAATCCCTCATGGCGTCGGCCCGCGGCGCTCCGGAAAGCTTTGCCGACCTGGCTGAACGGATTAGCCCCGCCGTGGTCAATATCACCACCTCGACGACCGTTGCCGGTCGGTCCGGCCCGCGCGGCATCGTGCCCGAAGGCTCTCCCTTCGAAGATTTCTTTCGTGACTTTCAGGACCGTGGCGGTCCCAGCCGTCCGCGCCGCTCTTCGGCGCTCGGCTCCGGCTTCGTGATTTCCGAAGACGGGTTCATCGTCACCAACAACCACGTCATCGAAGGCGCCGACGAAATCACCATCGAATTCTTCGAAGGTTTCGAGCTGCCGGCGACGCTGGTCGGCACCGACCCCAACACCGACATCGCCCTGCTCAAGGTCGAGGCGGACCGTCCGCTGACCGCCGTGCCCTTTGGTGACAGCAACACCATGCGCGTCGGCGACTGGGTCATGGCGATGGGCAACCCGCTGGGTCAGGGGTTCTCGGTCTCGGCGGGCATCGTCTCGGCCCGCAACCGGGCGCTCTCGGGCACCTATGACGATTACATCCAGACCGATGCCGCCATCAACCGCGGCAACTCGGGCGGGCCGCTGTTCAACATGGACGGCGAGGTGATCGGCGTGAACACCGCGATCCTGTCGCCCAATGGCGGGTCCATCGGCATCGGTTTCTCGATGGCCTCGAACGTGGTGGTCAACGTGGTCGAGCAGCTGCAGGAATTCGGCGAGACCCGCCGTGGCTGGCTGGGTGTGCGCATCCAGGACGTGAACGATGACATCGCCGAGGCCAAGGGGCTGGCCGAAGCCAAGGGCGCGCTGGTGTCCGACGTGCCCGAAGGTCCGGCGAAAGAGGCCGGTGTGGCTGCCGGTGACGTGATCATGTCCTTCGACGGGATCGAGGTTGTCGATACCCGCCAGCTGGTGCGCGTTGTCGCCAATACGCCGGTGGGCAAGACCGTGCGCGTGGTCGTCAACCGCGACGGCGAGACCCAGACCCTGAAGGTGACGCTGGGCCGCCGCGAAGAGGCGCAGACCGCCGTGCCCGCCGCCGCGCCTTCGACCCCGGACGAGCCGCCGGCCAAGGTAGAGACCCTTGGCCTGTCGCTCACCCCGCTGACCGATGCGATCCGGGGCGAGCTGGACCTGCCCGCAGGAATGCAGGGCCTGGCGATCATGGATGTCGATCCGGCCTCGGAAGCCTATGAAAAGGGCCTGCGCGCCGGTGATGTCATCACCGAGGCGGGCCAGCAGAAGGTGACCAGCATCGAAGACCTGGAAACCCGCATCGGCGAAGCCCGCGACGAGGGCCGCAAGTCGATCCTGCTGCTGGTGCGCAGCGGCGGTAACCCGGGCTTTGTCGCCCTGGGTCTGGCGGCGAACTGATCCCTCCGACCCCCCGATTGAAACAGGAATGCCCCCGCAGTGATCTGCGGGGGCATTTTTCTTTACAGGCGGGCAGGTCTGCGGCACCAACATCGGGCCGGGCGCGCGCTTGGCCAGCTCTACATTTCGAGGACTACGTGGGGCGTGCCGTCCGAGGTCTTTTCCCGAGAGGTGCCGGACGGCCCGACGACGCATTGCACATGTTTGCGATGGTTGGAGAAACTGTCAAAGCGCACCACGTCGACCGCCTCGTCCAGCTCCAGCGCAAGCCGGAACCATCCGGGGCGAAGCGGCCGGGCCGAGACGATCCTGGCCTCGAAAGGCTGTGCAAGGTAGCGGCCCCGGACCCTTTGGCCCGGCACCCATGCCTCTGGCGGCAGGTCGCGGATGCTGGCGTGCAGGGCGTTCCAGTCCCGGAACCCATAGCGCTGGGCCACGAGTTCCAGGGACTGCGCATTCCCTGTCTGCGTGCCCTGGTCGCTCAACTTCTGCCGCAGGCGCCTGGCCTCTGCCTTGGCTTCGGTGATGGTGGGCAGTTTCCGGGTCATGCGGCTTTCCCCTGAACCGTTTGGAACAGCCCCCATCCGAGCGATTTTTGCCGCGCGGTCCTGGTGAGGACGAAGATGGTCAGCGCAAGCAGGCACAGTTCCGCCATCGGGCCCGCGGCCCATACGCCTGTCTCTCCATACCAGAAAGACACCAAAAAGGTCAGCGGCAGCGCGAAGAGATAGGGTTTGGCCAGCCCCAAGAGGCCGGCGCGCCGGGCATCGCCGATAGCCTGGAAATGCATGGCGATCATCATCAGCGGCCCCGACAGGGCGAAGAACAGCGTCATGATCGGCAGGATGCGGGCAACTTCGGCAATGGTGGCGGGGTCGTCCACGAAGGTCCGGCCGATCCGGGCGGCGTTTGTGGTCACGATGACCTGGACCGCGGCGCAGTAGGCAAAGGCCGCAAAGAGCGCAAGGCGCAGGCTGGCGTTGGACCGGTGCCAGAGTGCGGCGCCGTAATTGTTGCCGGTGATCGTCTGCATCGCATGTGACAGCCCCAGGAGCGGCAGGTAGGCAAAGGTCATCACCCGCGTGATGATCCCATAGGCCGACACCGTGTCATCATAGGAGGGGGCATCCACCATCTGCAGCGCGGCGATGATCGCCGCCGAGCCCAGCGAGAGGCCGATGAAGTTCAGGCTCTGCGGCGCCCCAAGGGCCAGTATCCGCCCCCAGGACCGCGCGAGGCGCCTGCGGGTAAGCGCCGACAGGGGCAGCTCTGTCCTGCCGCGCAGCCGGAAGGCCACGATGATCGCCAGCGCCAGTGCCTGCGCCAGAGCCGTCCCATAGGCGGACCCGGCGACGCCCAGGTGCAGCTGCGCGATCAGGACGTAGTTGAACCCGATATTGGCCAGCGAGACCAGAAGGCTCATGGCGGCCATGAACCCCACGCGCCCTTCGTTGCGCAGACTGTCCGAGTTCACCGAGAGGACAAAGAGCAGGGGAGAGAACACCACCGTGATGCGCAGGTAGGTCAGCCCCAGGTGCGCGAGGTCTTCGGACCCCGCCGCCGCCAGCCGGGTCAGCGCGGGGCCGAACAGGACGAACAGCAGGGCAAGCAGCACCCCCACCAGCAAGGCCAGGCCATGCGCCCCGGCAAAGACGGCCCGCGCCTCGTCGAGGCGGTTGCCGCCCAGATGGCGCGCCAGAAGGCTGGACATGCCGCTTGAAACCAGCGTCGCAAGGGCGACGATCAGCATGTAGATCGGGAACATCAGCGTGACGGCGGCCAGGGCTTCGGGGCCGACGAAATGGCCAAGGAAAAGCGCATCGGCAACAGCCAGAAGCCCGTTCATGCCCATGACAAAGATGATGGGAAGGGCCGTCTTGGCGTAGGTCAGGCCCAGCGGGGCCTCAAGGAAGGAATTGGTCGGGGGAGCGGGCATGCCCTGTCATCCTCGTGCAAGGATCGCGCGATTTTCAGGATGGAGACCCGCGTTGCCATCCGCGCGATATGCGTGGAGGAGATCAAGGACAGTGCAATGCCGAACTTTACCAGGACAGATGTCAGCGGGCGGCAGGCGTCAGCGGCCTGACCGTGCCGATAGAGGCTTGCCCCCGGTTCGTCAAGCCCGCCGGTCCGCGCTCAGGGGCGCATGTCGCGGGCCTTTTGCGCGGCGGCGTTCAGCGCCTCGGAGATCAGTCCGCTCAGCGGACTGTCCTCCAGCACCTGCAATCCGGCGGCGGTGGTGCCCGCGTAGTCGAGCATCTGGCGGACATGGTCGGCGGCCTCGGGCGGATCCTCGGCGAGCATCTCGCCGCTGGCGCGAAACAGCTGCCGGATGGCGCGGTCGGCGGCCCGGGGCGGGATGCCCTGTGCCACCGCGTGTTCGGACATCGCCGCGGCAAACCAGGCGACGAAACCGGGCACCGGCCCGGTGAGGGCGGTGAAATGATCGAGCAGCGCCTCGTCTTCCAGCGCGTCCTCTGTGCCGCAGGCCGAGAGCAGGCGGCGGGCGACCATGCGGTCGTCCTCGCTGGCGCCGGGTGCGGCCACCCAGGGCGAATAGGCCAGCCGCCGCGCGGCGGCGGGGCTGGACATGGCGCGGATGACGCGGGCGCTGCCGGTCAGGCGCTGCAGGTCCTCGATGGTGACGGCGGCCATGACCGAGAGGATCAGCCTGTCCTCTGCGGGCAGGCGCAGATCCGGCACCGCGGCGGGCGGGATGCTGATCAGGATCGTGTCGCAGGCCGCGGCCAGCGCGGCTGGGTCGTCGGTGACGGTGACCTCGGCGGGCAGGTCGCCCCGCGCGCCGCTGCGGTTGGCGATCCAGAGGTCGCCGGGCGCCACGGCGTCGCTGTCCAGCCAGGCCTGCGCGATGGCGCTGCCCAGCATGCCCGAGCCTCCGACGATGCCGATGCTGCTCATGTCCGGTGTCCTTTCCTGGTGCCGCGCGGTCAGCTTTCGGGCAGTTCGACTGCCACCAGCCCCAGCGCGCGGGCGGTTTCCAGCGAGAGTTGCGCGCTTTCCAGCCCGCGTTCGGACTGGTAGGTGCGCAGCGCCGCCGTGGTCGGCGCGTCCATCTTACCGGAGACATTGCCCGAGAAATAGCCGCGCGCCGCAAGCGCCCGTTGCACAGAGGAGATGAACTCGGGTGTCATCTCCTCGGGGCAGGGGGCCTCGAAGGTGATCTCGGCGCGTTCGCGCACCACTTTGGGCACCGGTGCCTTGCGGTAGATCGGCGGGCGGATCACGGTGCCGTCCTCGGCGATCTCGGCCTGGACCACCTGAACCTCGCCCATGACATGTTCATAGACGGCCGGGCGTACATCGCGGGCCTGGCAGGTGCCGTCGTCGAGATGTTCGGCAAGGGGCGGCGCGGCATCGGGGCCTTGCGCCTCGCGGCTGACGGACTGGGGCGTATCGCAGGCGGCCAGCAGGAGCAGCGCGGCGATCGGCGCGGCCCGGGGCCGGGGAAAACGGGACATGACTGCTCGGGCCTCTGGTGTGCCTTTTCTTTGCGGCAGGATAGCCGGTTTGCCCCGGTCTGCCTAGAGGTGGGCGTCCCGGCGCGCGATGTTACGCCTCATGCTGAGTCCAGCAGCCGGTCGAGCAGGGGCGAGATGTCCTCGATCTCTTCGGAAATCACGTGGGTGACGCCGTTTTCGCGCTGGACGCGGCCGGTGACACGCAACATGCGGCCCGCGATCACCGCGCGGCGGAAACGTTCGTAGAGCTTGCGCCAGACGATGACGTTGACCACGCCGGTCTCGTCCTCGAGCGTGATGAAGATCACCCCCTTGGCGGTGCCCGGCCGCTGGCGCAGGATCACCAGCCCGGCCACGGTGACGCGGGCGCCGTTGGGGGGCTCGCCCAGGCGGCTGGCGATCAGGCAGGAGGGGGGCTGTGGCCAGGTCATGTGAACGAATGTAGAACATGTGGCGGGGGTGACCAAGCCCTCCCGCCGCAATTGTCATCGGCAGGTGCAGCACGGGAGGGGCCGCAAGGCAAAAAAATCGGATTCCATCCATGTGCTGACGCAAATGGGACTGGCGGGGCAGGGGCGTCCCCACTAGGTAGGGGTCGGATCAAGACGGAGCGGTGAAATGGCAAAGATCACCTATATCGAGCACAACGGCACCGAACATGTCGTGGACGTGACCACCGGGCTGACCGTGATGGAAGGCGCGCGCGACAACAACATTCCCGGCATCGAGGCGGATTGCGGCGGCGCCTGCGCCTGTTCGACCTGCCATGTCTACGTGGCCGAGGAGTGGGTCGAAAAGCTGCCGGCGCGGGAAGACATGGAAGAGGACATGCTGGACTTCGCCTATGAGCCCGATGCCAAGCGGTCGCGCCTGACCTGCCAGCTGCGGGTCAGCGATGCGCTGGACGGGCTGGTGGTGCAGATGCCCGAGAAGCAGATCTGAATGTCTGCCCGGGCGCCGCGACTGCCGTGGCGCCCCTGGCACGCGCCCGCCCGCGGCGCGTGGATGACGCTGTGCCTGTGGCTGGCGGGTCTTGCCCCGGCCGTAGCGCAAGAGGCGGTTGCCGCCCGCTACGAAGGCGAGGTGACGCGTTATCCGCATGGCGTGCTGGGAGACGAGATCGAGTATGACACGCTGGCGGTGACGCTGTCGGATGGGCGCGTGCTGCGCCGCCGCTGGACGGCGCCGCTGGTTTTCGAGGATATCGCGCCGAGGCTCTGGGACGTGACCGGGGACGGAGCGCCGGAGGTGGTGACAGTCGAGAGCCACGCGGACCGCGGCGCCCGGCTGGCAATCTGGGAGGTCGCAGGCGACGACTTGCGTCCACTGGCCGCGACGCCCTTTATCGGGCAGCGCTTTCGCTGGCTGGCGCCGGTGGGCGCGGCGGACCTGGACGGGGACGGCGCCATCGAGATCGCCTATGTCGACCGCCCGCACCTGGCAAAGACGCTTCGCATCTGGCGGGTGGAGGAGGGCGCGCTGCGCCCCGTGGCCTCGGCGGAGGGGTTTTCCAATCATCGCATCGGCTGGGATTACATCGTCGGCGGGCTGCGCGATTGCGGCGAGGGGCCGGAAATCGTCCTGCCCTCGGGTGACTGGACGCATGTGATGGTGGTGGACCTGACGGCGGGCGGCGGCCTCGACCGCTATGCCAGCGATCCTTACAGCCCGGAAATGCTGACGGTGGTGATGGACTGCCGCTGATCGCGGCGAAAGGGGGCGCTGCCCCCTCTTGGTCCTTCGGGACCAATTCACCCCGGGAGGTATTTAAGAGCCCAAAGAAACATGGAGCGCGGTGTCGGTTTCTTTGGGCTCAAAATACCTCCGGGGGGAGGCTCGCAGAGCCGGGGGGCAGAGCCCCCCAAGCGGTGGCGTCGGGACGACGATTCGGGCTTAACTTTCCTGCCTGCGCGAATTACCCATGTCGGCCATGAAGATACTCTTTCTAGGTGACGTGATGGGCCGCGCCGGGCGGCAGGCGATCACGGAGCGGCTGCCCTCCCTGCGCAAGGACTGGCGGCTGGATTTCGTCATCGTGAACGGCGAGAACGCGACCAACGGGCATGGATTGTCCGGGGAGCATGCCAAGGCGATCTTCGAGGCCGGGGCCGATGTCATCACCCTGGGCGATCATGCCTTCGACCAGAAAGAGATGCTGACCCATATCGAGGGCGAGACGCGGATCGTCCGGCCGCTGAACTTTGCCCGCCAGGCCCCGGGGCGCGGCGCGGCGCTGTACAAGGACGCCCGCGGGCGCAAGGTGCTTGTGGTGCAGGCGCTGGGGCAGGTCTTCATGAGCCGCAACTACGACAGCCCCTTCACGGCGGTGGACGAGACTCTGAAACGGCATCCGCTGGGCGGGCAGGCGCAGGCCATCGTCGTCGACATGCATTGCGAGGCCACCTCCGAGAAGATGGGCATGGGCCATTTCTGCGACGGGCGGGCCAGCCTTGTGGTCGGCACCCATACCCATGTGCCGACCTCGGACACGCAGATCCTGCCGGGCGGCACTGCGTTCCAGTCGGATGCGGGCATGTGCGGTGACTATAATTCTGTGATCGGGATGGAACCGGCCGAGCCGCTGCGCCGCTTTGTCAACGGCATGGCCAAGGGGCGGTTCAACCCGGCGCTGGGCGAGGCGACCCTGTCGGGGGTCTATGTCGAGACCGACGACATGACCGGCAAGGCGGTGTCCGTGCATATGGTCCGCCAGGGCGGGCGGCTGGCGCCTGCCGGTCCCGCATGAACCGCCTGCTGCCCTTTGCCATGCTGGTGGTGACGGGCGCGGCCTGGGGGGCGACGCAACCTCTGATGAAAGTGGCCGTCTCGGAGGGCTATCGCCATTTCGGCCTGATCTTCTGGCAGACTGCGCTGGTGGGGCTTCTGCTGGGGGCATTGACGGTGCTCAAGGGCAAGCGCCTGCCGCTGCACGGGCCTGCCTTGCGGCTGTACCTGTTCATCGCCGTCGTGGGGACCGTGGTGCCGGGCATCGCTTCTTACCAGGCGGCGATCCATCTGCCGTCGGGAGTGTTGTCGATCCTGTTGAGTTCCGTGCCGATGTTCGCCCTTCCGATTGCCCTGGTGCTGGGGATCGACCGGCCCGAGCCGCGGCGCGTCCTGGGCCTGTTGCTGGGGCTGGGCGGTGTCGCGCTCCTGGTGCTGCCCGAGGCGAGCCTGCCGGCGGGCACACAGGCGGTCTGGATCGCGGTCGCGCTGATTTCCTCGGCCTGTTACGCGCTGGAAGGCAACATGGTGTCGAAATGGGGCACTCAGGGGATGGACGCGGTGCAGGTGCTGGCCGGGGCCTCGATCCTCGGCGTCGTGTTGAGCCTGCCTTTGGCGCTGGCCAGCGGGCAGTTCATCACGCCCGCCTTGCCGCTGACCGGGCCGGACAAGGCGGTGATCGCCAGTGCGATCCTGCACGGTTTTGCCTATTCGGCCTATGTCTGGCTGGTGGGCCGGGCGGGCGCGGTCTTTGCTGCCCAGGTGAGCTATCTTGTCACTTTGTTCGGCATCTGCTGGGCGATGCTCTTTCTGGACGAGGGCTACTCGGGCTGGGTCTGGGTGGCGCTGGCGCTGATGATGGCGGGCATGGCTCTTGTGCAGCCGCAGCGTAAACCGCTTGTGCCTGTGTCACCAAGCGGTCAGAATGCGTCCGGTTGAGTGCGGGCGATAGGCTGAGCAATACATGATCGGGATCGAGCTGAGCCAGACAAGCCAGGCGGTGATGACACTTGCCGTGGTGATCGGAATGTTCGTTCTCTTTGTCCGGGAAACCTATCCGACCGAGGTCACGGCCATTGGCGGTGTCGCGGTGCTGCTGGTGCTGGGTGTGCTGCCCTATGACTCGGCGCTGGACGTGCTGTCGAACCCGGCCCCCTGGACCATCGCGGCCATGTTCCTGGTGATGGGGGCGCTGGTGCGCACCGGGGCGCTGGATGCCTTCACGGGATATGCGCAAGAGCAGGTGGCGTTGCGGCCAAAGCGGGCCATTGGCGGCATCCTCCTTGTGGTGATCGTCGCCTCGGCCTTCATGAACAATACACCTGTGGTGGTGGTGATGCTGCCGATCTTTGTGCAGATCGCCAAGACGATGGGCATTGCGCCGTCCAAGCTGCTGATTCCGTTGAGCTATGCGGCGATCCTGGGCGGCACGCTGACACTGATCGGGACCTCGACCAACCTGCTGGTGGACGGGGTGGCGCGCACCCAGGGGCTGAAGCCCTTTACCATCTTCGAGGTGACGCCGCTGGCGATCATCCTGGTGGCCTGGGGGATGATCTATCTTTACTTCGTGGGGCGCTTCCTGCTGCCCGAGCGGAGCTCGATGGCGGGGATGTTGTCGGATCGCTCGCGGATGAAGTTCTTTACCGAAGCGGTGATCCCGCCGGATTCGAACCTGATCGGGCGCGAGGTGCTGGGTGTCCAGCTGTTCAAGCGCGACGGCGTGCGGCTGATCGACGTGATCCGGGGCGATGAATCGCTGCGGCGCAATCTGCAGGGTGTCGAGCTGCAACTGGGCGACCGGGTGGTGCTGCGCACGCAGATGACCGAACTGCTGTCGCTGCAGCGCAACAAGGAATTGAAACGCGTCGACCAGGTCTCATCCAAGGAGACCTCGACCGTCGAGGTGCTGATCACGCCCGGCTGCAAGATGGTGGGGCGCTCGCTGGGCGCGCTGCGCCTGCGGCGCCGGTTCGGGGTTTATCCGCTGGCGGTACACCGGCGGAACCAGAACATCGGGCGGCAGCTGGACGACCTTGTGGTGCGCGTGGGCGATACGCTGCTGCTGGAAGGCAACGCCGAGGACATCAAGCGGCTGGCGGACGAGATGGACCTTGTCGATGTGGCGCATCCCTCGGCCCGGGCGTTCCGGCGCGGCCATGCGCCCGTGGCGCTGGGCGCGCTGGGCGGAATCGTCGCGCTGTCGGCGCTGGGCGTGGCGCCGATCCTGGCATTGGCGGTGGTTGCGGTGGCCGTGGTGCTGCTGACCCGCTGCATCGACGCGGACGAGGCGTTTTCCTTTGTCGAAGGGCAGTTGCTGGCGCTGATCTTTGCCATGCTGGCCATCGGCGCGGCATTGCAGGCGTCGGGCGCGGTCGAACTGATCGTGGGCGCGGTGGCGCCGCTTATGGCCAAACTGCCGGCGCCCCTGGTGATCTGGTCGGTTTACGTTCTGACCAGTGTGCTGACGGAAACCGTGTCGAACAATGCCGTGGCCGTCGTGGTGACCCCCATCGCCATCGGCCTGGCCAGCGCCATCGGGGTCGATCCGCGCCCCTTGGTGGTGGCGGTCATGGTGGCGGCCTCGTGCAGTTTCGCCACGCCCATCGGCTACCAGACCAACACGCTGGTCTATGGTCCGGGGGGCTACAAGTTCTCGGATTTCTTCAAGGTCGGGCTGCCGCTGAACCTGAGCGTCGGTGTGCTCTCGGCGCTGCTGATCCCCTGGTTCTGGCCGCTCTGAGCCGGGTCGCTCAGCCGTAGCGTTCGACAAAGCCTTCGAGCAGGCGAGGGGGCTCGGTGACGTCCGCCGCGCGGCACATCTCGATCAGTTCATCCGCTGTCTCGGGCGCGAAATAGCCCTTGTGGCGATAGATGCGGATGCGGGTTTCGAATTCGGCGGCATCGGCCTCGGGGTGGAACTGCGTCGCGTAGACGTTCTGCCCGTATCGGATCATCTGGTAGGGGCATGGACCGGACGAGACCAGGTGCACCGCGCCCTTGGGCAGGTTCTGCACCGCTTCCTTGTGGCCGACGAAGGCGTCGAACTGGTCTGGCAGGCCGGCGGTCAGCGGGTCCTTTGCGCCCTCGGGCGTGGTGTAGCAGGTCACCGCGCCGACCGGCTCGTTGAAGCGGCCCTTGGCCACCTCGGCGCCCAGGTGATGGGCCAGGATGCCGATGCCATAGCAGCAGCCCATGAAGGGAATGTCCTCGGCGGTGATGCGGGGCATCAGCCGCAGGATTGCCTCTTCGATGCGGCGTTCGACCGGGTCCTTGTCACCGGGCCTGTCGCTGACGCAGCCCGGGCCGCCGCCGACGATCACTCCGGCATAGTCGCCGGGGTCCAGGTCGCGCGGCAGATCCTCCTGTTCCAGGCGCATCCGGTGGACGCGATCGGCGTTCAGGCCGGACTTGTCCAGGACGGCGCGGTACTCGGAGTCGCTGGCCTCGGGTTCGGGGCGCAACTGGAGGAGGAGGAATCGGCTCATATACTTGCGCTACCCCAGGGGCGGGCGGCGCGCAACGCGACATGCGCGCGGACTTGGCGCGCGGACTTGGCAAGGGGGGCGGGCGTGACTTATAGAGACGCGGATATTACAAACACCCGAAAAGAGGCAACGCGACATGGCCGGCCATTCCAAATGGGCAAACATCCAGCACCGCAAGGGCCGTCAGGACAAGATCCGGGCCAAGATCTTCTCGAAACTCTCGAAGGAGATCACCATCGCCGCCAAGATGGGCGATCCCGATCCCGACAAGAACCCGCGCCTGCGTCTTGCCGTGAAAGAGGCCAAGGGCCAGTCGATGCCCAAGGACAACATCGAACGCGCCATCAAGAAGGCGACGGGCGGCGATGCCGAGGATTACGAGGAAATCCGCTATGAGGGTTACGGCCCCAACGGCGTGGCGGTGATCGTCGAAGCGATGACAGACAACCGCAACCGCACCGCCTCGACCGTGCGGTCGACCTTTACCAAGAACGGCGGCAACCTGGGTGAGACCGGATCGGTCGGGTTCATGTTCGAGCGCAAGGGCGAGATCGTCTACCCGGCGGATGCGGGCGACGCGGATGACGTCATGATGGCGGCGATCGAGGCGGGCGCCGAGGACGTGGAAAGCTCGGAAGACGGGCATGTGATCTACTGCGCGGACACCGACCTGAACGATGTCTCGACCGCGCTTGAGGCCGACCTGGGCGAGTCGGAATCGACCAAGCTGGTCTGGAAGCCCACGACCACCACTGAACTGGACCTGGACGGCATGCAGTCGCTGATGCGGCTGGTCGAGGCGCTGGAGGATGACGACGACGTCCAGCGCGTGACCACCAACTTCGAGGCCTCCGACGAAGTCATGGCGCAGCTGGAAGAGGCCTGATCCTCGGCCCCGTGGCGGACAGGCCGCCCGTCATGGCGGGCGGCTCATTGGTGTGTTCGGCCTGTCCACGCGTGAACGGGTTGACCATTGTTTCAGGTCAATGGGCTACTGAGGCTATTCGCCCTGCGTTGAGATTGTCGGCGTAGGGCTGCGGATGTCTTTTCTGCGCGAAGGTCCACGCAAGGCCCGGGCCGGCCAAGCGGCCCGGTCTGCCGGTGTCGGAAACGCCTTGGGACTTGACCGATGCCCCCCCACCGGACCGTCGCCGACGAGCTGGTGACTATCCGCAAGGTGGGACTTTGCTCCCGTTCGTCTATGTGTTCAGACTGTCCAGAACCTCCCGGCAGAACCGGTCCAGCGTTTCGACATCGTCCGATTGCGCGGCCCAGACACGGTCCAGCTCCAGTGTTCCGGTCGGGACAAGTCTCTCCGCGATTTCGGCCGGAGTGGTCTCGTCGGTACGACCACCGGCCCAATCATGAAAGGCGGTAGAATATCGCACGGCCGCTCCGCTGGACGAGAGGTCGATTGTTCCGCCTTCCGCAAAGAATGTCAGCCCGTCCCCCATCTCGTCTCCGATAAGAACGAGCCGTTCTCCGAGACGGTGCTTCAAAATGGCGGTGAAGACGATAGCGGCGGAGAAGGTGAATTTATCGATGAGCAAACCGACCCGCCGGCCCTCCGCGCCCCCAGAGATCGCGTCGATCAGAGACATGGTCTTAAGAAAGTCGCCGCCGGTATTTCCGCGAACGTCAATAACCAGGGGGGTGTCGGGGCGCGATCTTACGAGGTCTGTCGCCTCGGCAACCGCATCGGGAAGGGCCGTTTCGCCGGGATCGAAAAAGCTCGGAAGGACCAATAGTACCCCGGGTTGACCGAAGTCTTTGATCTTCAGAAAGGATTTGGGAGTCCAGGATGCGTCGGCTTTTCCATGCTCGCCGCGTGGGTAGAGCGTGGAACCGGGCACCCCGTTCGCGGGATCCAGAAGAAGTTCGCTGATCTGTCCCGTCTCACTCCGTATCCGGTATTCGATTGCGTCGCCGCCTGAAGAAACTCCCAGGTGCCGCAAGGCACCTGGCCATGCGAACAGGATTGGCCCGATGACGCGTTTTCGTTGCCGCGTCCCCGCCAGAAGTTTCTCTGCGGCGGCTTCGATTTCGCCTACGGGAACACCATTGATGGATATCAAATCGCCCCCAATCGCATCAGAGATTCCTGACGTGGCGTCGAGCAGGCGTACGGTGGTGCCGATGGTTGCGAACCTTAGAGGGAGAACCAAGATGGCATCGTTTGGGATCAGGCGCGTATGACCGTTCCCCGGCAAAGCCAGAAGGCGCATCAAGGAAAGCAGGAAGTCATCCTTCGAGTCAGCGAGTGCACTCTGCCGGGCTTCGTTGATGTGACGCTCCAACTCTTCGCGTCCGATCACTCGAAAGCTGGGGTCGGCCGGCAGGACCGTTGTCACTATTTTCTCTAGGTCTTGGATCATCGTCATAGGTCACCGTAAAATCATGTGTGCCGCGATGTCCAAGTTGGCCTTGTTCTGCACTTTCGCTGCACGCGCCATGAATAGCCGCTGTCAGGCAGAAGGTCCCTGACAAAAACTCTGTGCCAACAAGGGCCTTTCCGACGCCTGGGGGCGGAGGACCGGGACAGGATGCATTCGTGGGGGCGGGTATCCCGCCTTGCGGCGCTGCCGCAAAACCGCCTAAGCCTTGGTATGCTTTTCCGGGCGCTCATACTTCTCGGGGTTGTTGTTGCGCTTTCGGGCGCGGCGACCTGGTATTTCGGCCATGAGGTCCTGATCGCGCTGGGTCTGATGCTGTCTCAGGCCAAGGTCCTGCTGAAAAAGCTGGCCGGGCTCGACCTGCCGGTGATCTTGAGCTGGCTCAAGGCCCAGGGCGCGATGTTCTTCCGCGTCGAGCTGATCAAGAAATGGATCACCACCTCTGTCGTGCCGCTGATGCTGGGAAAGGCGATCCTGCGCCGCATCCAGTTTCTGGTGAAGGGCTATCTGCAGATCGTGCAGCAACGCTATGCGCGGCTGATGGAGTGGTTCAACGGGCTGAGCCGTGTTGAACGTGCGGTGGCCTGGCTGGTGATCCTCTTTGCCACGCTGGCACTGTCGGTCACGTCGATGGGGCTCTGGCTGGTCCTCTTTTCGGTGCAATTGCCGCTGTGGCTGGTGGCGGCGGCCAGCGCAACCGTCAAGATGCTGTCGAAGAGCGTCGAAAAGATGCTCTTCAAGGCGCTGGCATTCTTCCAGCTGGGCTGGCTCTGGAAGGGTATCAAGCGATTGCTGCCCGCCTCGGTGCTGGAGCGCAAGCGGCGGATGGAATTCCGCATCGCCCGGGCCATCGTGCGGCGGCGGCGCATGACGCTCAAACAGCTGGTCGAGCGCAAGGGCCGGCTGCCGTTCAAGCTGGGACTCCTGGCGGAGTACCTCTTTCATCCGCCGGGGCGACGCCCGCGCTGAGCGGGGTCAGGCCGGGGTGGCGGGTGGAAAGACCCGGCTGCGGATCAGCGGGCTGATCCCGATCAGCACCAGCATGACCGAGAAGAGACACCAGATCGCCGGCATCTCGTTGGGGTTGCTGGTCAGACCCGAGGCGAGCAGCGGCCCCACCAGCCCGTTGAGCAGCGCGAACCGCCAAGCGCCGTAGAGACAGGGCAGCAGCAGGCAGGCCAACAGGTAGTCCGGGAATTGCCCGATCCCGCCGAACCAGTGCGACAGGCTGAGGAAATTGTTGAGCGGCATCGTCCAGCCCAGGTGCCAGTTGCCGGAGATCGTGCAGAACTCTGGCCCGCAGAGCGGCACCCCGGGCGGGCAGGCCCCCAGCCAGGGAGCCGGGATCAGGCGCGCCAGCAGCGTCAGCGAGGTCAGCGAGGCCAGCCCCAGCACCCAGCGCCTTGTGCGGGCGTCCACGGCAGGTCCAACCAGGGTCAGGCAGAAAAGATTGACGACAATGGGTTGCAGCACGATGTGCAGGTAGGACAGCACCGTGACCGTGGTGTTGCCCGGCGCGCCGCACTGGTCGATCACGCCGTAGCCCCAGGCCTGCAGCCCTTCCATTGCGGTGAAAAAGCCCAGCGTGCCCCAGATTCCGACCGGTTCCCCCTTGCGCCATGTGACGAAGGTCGCGGCCGCGCCAAGGGCGGCCATCGAATAGGTTGCGGTTTCGCTCCAGCACATGCGCCTTCTCCTTCGGGGTGAGATTTTCGGGATTTCGCGGGGGCGGTCAATGCCGCGTGCGCCCGGTATTGATCCGGACGGAAATTCACGCCATCAGGCGGGTCCGGTTACGAGGAGCACGGGTATGGAAGCGGCGATTGCGGGGTTTGCGCTGGGATTCAGTCTGATCCTGGCGATCGGGGCGCAGAATGCCTTTGTCCTGCGGCAGGGGCTGCGGAGGATGCATGTGCTGCCGGTGGTGCTGGTCTGCGCATTGTCGGACGCGGCGCTGATCGCCGCCGGCGTGGCCGGGTTCGGCGCACTGGCCACGGCGGTCCCGGGGCTGGAATGGGGGATGCGGGTCTTTGGCGCCGCCTTCCTGATCTGGTACGGGGCCAAGACGCTGTACGCCGCCTGGAAAGGAGGCGAGGCGCTGGCCGCCGGGGAGGGCGCGCAAAGCCTGCGGGCGGCGGTGCTGACCTGCCTGGCACTGACCTGGCTCAATCCGCATGTCTACCTGGACACGGTGGTGCTGCTTGGGGCGGTCTCGGCCCAGTATGAGGCGCGGTTGGCCTTTGCCATCGGCGCGATGACGGCCTCTTTCGTGTTCTTCTTTTCGCTGGGATACGGGGCGCGGGCGCTGGCGCCGATATTCGCGCGGCCGCGGGCCTGGCGGGTGCTGGATCTTGTCGTCGGCCTGACCATGTGGGCCATCGCGGCCAAGCTGCTCTGGATGTGACCCCCCCTTGTGCCCGCCGTCCAATGGTCTAATCCAAGGGCATGGTTGACAAGGTGCAGACCCCGGCGCGGGGTGTTTTCTGGATGGTGGTGACGGGGCTGTGTTTTGTTGCGGTCACGGCATTGGTCAAATCGCTGGGGCAGCGCATTCCGGCGCAGGAATCCGCCTTTCTGCGCTATGTCCTGGGGTTGGTCTTCCTGCTGCCGATGGCCCGGCAAGTGATGCGGGTGCGCCTGACGCCGCGCCTGTGGCGGCTGTTTTCGTTGCGCGCGCTGTTTCACACCGGCGGGGTGGTGTTGTGGTTCTACGCCATGACGCGCATTCCCATCGCCGAGGTGACGGCGATGAACTATCTCAACCCGGTCTATGTCACGGTCCTTGCGGTGTTCTTCCTCGGAGAACGCCTCGCTCTGCGGCGCGTTCTGGCCATCGTGGCGGCGCTGCTGGGGGCGGTGATGATCCTGCGGCCTGGCTTCCGCGAGCTGGACCCGGGGCATTTCGCCATGCTGGCCACGGCGCTTTTCTTTGCCGGATCCTACCTCTTGGCCAAGATCCTGTCGGGTGAGGTCAGCGCGGCGGTGGTCGTGGGGCTGTTGTCGGTGGGGGTGACCATCGGGCTGGCGCCGCTCGCCATCGCGGTCTGGGTCTGGCCGACATGGTTGGAGCTGTTGATCCTGCTGGGCGTGGCGCTGTTTGCCACCGCCGGGCATTACACCATGACACTGGCCTTTGCCGCGGCGCCGGTGACGGTGACGCAACCGGTGACTTTCCTGCAGCTGGTCTGGGCGGTCGCGTTGGGCGCGATCCTGTTTGGGGAGCCGGTCGACCCCTGGGTGATCGCGGGCGGGTCGCTGATTCTGGCCGCCGTCGTCTTTATCACCTGGCGTGAGGCCGTGTTGAAACGCCGGATCACACCGCTGGTGTCGGAAACAAAGAACTGATTTCCCGGGGTATTGTCGACATTTCGTCAAATCTCCGCCTTCCAGGCGTAATCGCGCCGCATTCCTTAACCAAGCTTCAAGCAATCAGAGGCAGCATTTGAGGAGTGAAAGGAATGTTTGCGGAGGGAAAGATGACCGAGAACATGGATGAGATTCAGGATTTCCTGATGAGCGAGCGGGAAAAGGTCCTGTCCGAGGCTGAATGGCGGTTCCGGATGCGCGGATACGGCTACAACCTGCGGCGCACCGACGGCGGTGTCGAAGTGGCACGCTTGCCGCAGAACCGGCTGCTGGGCACGCTCAAACTCTGATCCCCGGCGAAAAGGCTCGACAGATCGTCGGGCGCATGTGCCTGATGTGCCCCGTAAAAACGGGAGGACAGGCATGAACGGATGGATTTCGGGCGCCACGGGGCTGGCGCTTGGGGCGCTGCCGGTGGCGGCGCAGGCGGGCCTTGAGGTCTGCAACGATACGGACCTGCGGCAGAGCGTGGCCATCGGATACGAGGCCCCGGGCGGGGTCTGGACCTCGGAAGGCTGGTGGCAGCTGTCCGCCGGAGAGTGCAAGACGGTCATGGGCCGCGACCTTGGGCGGCGCTATTTCTATTATCGTGCGACGACGCCGGGCGGCGATTTCGATGGGCCGTTCTCTTTTTGCAGTAAGCCGACGGCGTTCACCATCGCCGGCGACAAGGACTGTGCCGCGCGTGGATATGACAAGACGCGGTTTCGCAAGGTGGATACGGGCGGCGCTGCGGATTTCACGCTGACCCTGACCGGGGGCGGACCCACGCCCGAGGCGCCGAAGGCCGGTGCGGATCTGTCCGACGAGGACAGGCCGCTGGAAAGCCTGCATCCCTTTGCCCGCGGCAGCCTGGGCGAGCCTTTTACCCAGAATGGCATATTCACCGGCTGCGAGCTGATCGACGGGCTGGATTATTGCAGTTTCGAGGTCGAGGGCTGGCGCTATCACGCCTATTATGGCGCGGGCACGGCGGATGCCCTGCTGGATGACCTGCAACACTGGCCCATGCCGCTGGCGGTCGAACTCGAAGGCGACATGATCGCCTACGGCGACATCACGGTCGAGATCGCCTTGGGCCGGGTGACAGAGGTCTTTGACGGCGATTTTTTCTCCGAGGAACGCCACCTGATGCAGGGTGAGTGGCAGTCTCTGGACGACCCCGCCTCGCGCATGACGATCCGGGGCGCGGATGTCTATGACTACTACAATGGCGAATTCTCGGGACATCAGTGGATGACGCTGGGCGGCACCTGTCCCGATGCCCCGTTCGAAGGCGTCGGCTGGACCCGGACAGAGCTGGAAACGCAGGACAGCTGGTGCGTGCACCTGGGCGAGGTCACGGCGGACCAGCTGGAACTGATCAATCCGGGGCGGGGCAATATCCTGACCTATTCCCGCGTGGACTGACCCCGGCGACCTAAGGCGCAGCTTGGATCGGGCCGAACCCCTTGCGGGGGTCGGCCCGTTTTCGTTGCCGGAAGACGGGGAAGGATGGCGGGCATTCTTGATTGACTCGCCAGTCAATAAAAACCATCCTGCCGCCATGCCCAAGATCGGACAGGAACCCATAAGACGCGCAGCGCTCTTGGCGGCGACGGTGGCCGAGGTCGGCGAGGCCGGCAGCCTCGACGTGACCGTGTCGCGCATTGCACGGCGCGCGGGCATGTCCAGCGCGCTGGCGCATCACTATTTCGGCGGCAAGGTGCAGATCTTCCTCGCCGCCATGCGCCATATTCTGACCGAATACGGCGGCGAAGTGCGCGCCGCGCTGGCCAAGGCCCCGCCGGACCGCCGGCTGGAGGCGCTGATCGCGGCCAATTTTGCCGAGAGCTTTTTCCGGCCCGAGACCGTGTCCGCCTGGCTGAACTTCTACGTCCTGGCCTTGCGCGAACCCGAGGCCGCGCGCCTGTTACAGGTCTACCAGCGCCGCCTGCATTCGAACCTGGTGCACGCCCTGCGCGGGCGGACGGACCAGCCGGAACAGGTGGCCGAACGTATCGCGGCGCTGATCGACGGCGTTTACCTGCGTGCGGCCCTGTCCGGGCGCGGCGTTGCGGGGGCCGCGCAGAACGTGACCGAAATCGCCCATGCCCTGACGAGGACCCGATGACCAAGCCGAATATCCTGATCCTGATGGTCGACCAGCTGAACGGCACCCTGTTTCCCGATGGGCCGGCGGACTGGCTGCATGTGCCCAACCTGCGCGCGCTGGCAGAGCGATCGGTACGGTTTTCCAACGCCTATACCGCCAGCCCGCTTTGCGCGCCTGGGCGGGCCAGTTTCATGTCCGGGCAACTGCCCAGCATGACCCGCGTCTACGACAATGCGGCCGAGTTCGCGTCGGATATTCCCACCTATGCGCACCACCTGCGCCGGGCGGGCTATCAGACGTGCCTCAGCGGCAAGATGCATTTTGTCGGCCCCGACCAGCTGCACGGGTTCGAGGAACGGCTGACCACCGACATCTACCCCGCCGATTTCGGCTGGACGCCGGACTATCGCAAGCCGGGCGAGCGCATCGACTGGTGGTATCACAACATGGGGTCGGTGACGGGCGCGGGCGTGGCCGAGACCTCGAACCAGATGGAATACGATGACGAGGTTGCCTACAACGCCTCGGCCAAGCTCTATGACCTAGCGCGTGGCAATGACGACCGGCCCTGGTGCCTGACCGTCAGCTTTACCCACCCGCACGATCCTTACGTGGCGCGCAAGCGGTTCTGGGATCTCTACGAGGATTGCGAGCACCTGCAGCCGCAGGTCCCGGCAATGGACTACGAGGATCACGACCCGCATTCGAAACGCATCTTCGACGCCAACGACTGGCGCAGCTACGACATCACCGAAGAGAACATCCGCCGGTCGCGGCAGGCCTATTTTGCCAATATCTCTTACCTGGACGAGAAGATCGGGCAGCTTTTGCAGGTGCTGGAGGACACGCGGCAAGAGGCTATCGTGGTCTTTGTCAGCGATCACGGCGACATGCTGGGTGAGCGGGGCCTTTGGTTCAAGATGAGCTTCTACGAAGGCTCGGCCCGGGTGCCGATGATGATCTCTGTCCCCGGTATGGAGGGGGCGCAGGTCGCGGCCCCGGTGTCGAACATCGACGTCTGCCCGACGCTTTGTGACCTGGCGGGCGTGGACATGTCCGAGGTCATGCCCTGGACCGAGGGCGAGAGCCTTGTGCCGGTGATGCGCGGCGGCGAACGTGTCTCGCCGGTGGCAATGGAATACGCGGCCGAGGCCTCTTATGCGCCGCTGGTCTGCCTGCGGCGGGGCAAGTGGAAATACACCGATTGCACGCTGGACCCCGAGCAACTGTTCGACCTGGAGGCCGATCCGCATGAACTGGTGAACCTGGCAGGGGCACCGGAACAGGCAGAGATCATGGAGGAATTCCGCACGGCGGCGGCGCGGCGCTGGGACCTCGGGCGCTTTGACGCCGAGGTGCGGCAAAGCCAGGCGCGGCGTTGGGTGGTCTACGAGGCGCTGCGGCAGGGCGGCTACTACCCCTGGGATTTCCAGCCGCTGCAAAAAGCCAGCGAACGCTACATGCGCAACCACATGGACCTGAACGTGCTGGAAGACAGCAAACGCTTTCCAAGGGGGGCGTGATGTCGCCTGTCCTCCCGTCGGGAAGGTCAGGCCGGCACGCCTGTCGGCCTGCGGCCCGCCAGAGGGAAAACGCGTCTCATGCATCGGGTCGGACTTTCGAGAGGTCGCTCATGGACCGCGCGCGCGGTCATGCGGCGAAAGACATGTGCCGGCCAGTGGCGGGCGTTCCGGAATAAGGGGAGGGGCGGTGCGTCTGTCCAGTGGGCGCCGCGCACCTGTCCCCTGCAAAATCACCAGCGGTGAGGGATATGGAAGCGGATTACGTGATCGTCGGCGCCGGGTCTGGCGGATGTGCCGTGGCGGGGCGGCTGACAGAGGCGGGCAAGTCGGTGATCGTCATCGAACACGGCGGCAGCGACTGGGGGCCTTTCATCAACATGCCGGGGGCGCTCAGCTACCCGATGAACATGGCGCGTTATGACTGGGGCTACCAGACAGAGCCGGAGCCGCACCTGGGCGGGCGGCGGCTGGTCTGTCCGCGCGGCAAGGTGATCGGCGGATCGTCGAGCATCAACGGCATGATCTACGTGCGCGGTCACGCGCTGGACTATGACCATTGGCGCGACGAAGGCTGTGATGGCTGGGGCTATGCGGATGTGCTGCCCTATTTCAAGCGCATGGAGGATTGGCACGACGGCGGGCATGGCGGTGATCCGGCCTGGCGCGGACAGGGGGGGCCGCTGCATGTCACGCGCGGGCAGCGGGACAACCCGCTGGTGCAAGCCTTTGTCGAGGCCGGACGGCAGGCGGGCTATCCTGTCACCGGCGATTACAACGGCGAGCAGCAAGAGGGGTTCGGCGCTTTCGACATGACCGTCTGGCAGGGCGAACGCTGGTCGGCGGCCAAAGCCTATTTGCGGCCTGCGCTGAAACAAGGGGCGGAGCTGGTGCGCGCGCTGGCCCGTCGCGTGGTGTTCGATGAGGGGCGCGCCACGGGGGTCGAGGTCACGCGCGGCGGCAAGGTTGAGGTGATCCGCGCGCGGGCCGAGGTGATCCTTGCGGCCAGCGCCATCAACTCACCAAAGCTGCTCATGCTGTCGGGGATCGGACCTGCGGCGCAGCTGGCGGATCAGGGCATCGAGGTGCGGGCAGACCGGCCCGGCGTGGGCCAGAACCTGCAGGACCATCTTGAGCTCTATATCCAGATGTCGGCGACGCAGCCGGTGAGCCTTGCGAAATACTGGAACCTTGCGGGCAAGGCCTGGGTCGGGGCGCAATGGCTGTTCGCGCGCAGCGGGCCGGGGGCCTCGAACCAGTTCGAAAGCTGCGGCTTTATCCGCTCGCAGGCGGGCGTGCCATACCCGGACATCCAGTATCATTTCCTCCCCATAGCCGTACGTTATGACGGGCAGGTGGCGCCCGAGGGGCACGGGTTCCAGGCCCATGTGGGGCCGATGCGTTCGCCCTCGCGCGGGGAGGTCACGCTGCGGTCAAAAGATCCCGAGGACGCGCCGCGCATCTTCTTCAACTACATGAGCACGGAGGAAGACTGGCAGGATTTCCGCCGCTGCATCCGCCTGACGCGCGAAATCTTTGGACAAGAGGCCTTTGCCCCCTATCGTGGCAAGGAACTGCAGCCGGGCACCGGGGCCGAGACGGACGAGGATCTTGACGCGGTGATCCGTGAACATGCGGAAAGTGCCTATCATCCCTGCGGCACCTGCCGCATGGGCCGGGCCGACGATCCGCGCGCCGTGGTCGATCCCGAAGGCCGTGTGATCGGGGTGGAGGGGCTAAGGGTGGCGGACAGTTCGATCTTTCCGCGCATCACCAACGGCAATCTCAATGCGCCCTCGATCATGGTGGGCGAAAAGATCGCCGACCATGTGCTGGGCCGCCGCCTGCCACCGGACAACGCGCAGCCCTGGGTGCACCCGGACTGGGAGAGCGCGCAGCGTTAGGACATGTTAACCGCCCTCATCCGCGGTTAACCTTTCGTTAACTTTTGGCTTGAAACAGGACAGGAGCGTGCCGATCTTAACGGAATGTTAAGATTTTGTTTCGCTCTTGTTCTTGTGGCTTCCGCAACTGCCGCCTCTGCCGATCTCAGCGGCCCGTTGCGGGTGATCGACGGCGACACGGTTGCCATCGGCCAGACCAGTATTCGCCTGCACGGCATCGACGCGCCCGAGAACGGCCAGAGATGCGGCGGAGGTGGGGCACCGATGTGGGGCTGCGGCTCCTGGGTCAGCGGCGAGGTCCGCGCCCGCTACCAAGGCCGCATCGCCGCCTGCGTCGAGGTGGACCGCGATCGCTATGGCCGCGTCGTGGCGCGCTGCCGGGTCGATGGCAAGGATCTTGGCGAAACGCTGGTGGAAAGCGGTCTTGCCTTTGCCTATGAGCGGTATTCCGAAGCCTATGTGCCACAGGAACGGATTGCTGCGCGGCGCAAGGCCGGGCTGCATGCGACGGGCGTGAAATCCCCCGCCGCCTTCCGCGCCGATACCCGCAGGGGCCACTCTGCCCAGCGGCTGGCCTCTGCGCCCGAAGGCTGCACGATCAAGGGCAACATCTCGTCCAACGCCGGGGCGCGGATCTATCATGTCCCCGGGCAGTCCTGGTACGAGGCCACGAGGATAAGCATGGACAAGGGCGAACGCTGGTTCTGCTCCGAGCAGGAAGCCCAGGCCGCTGGCTGGCGCCGGGCGCTGCGCTGACAGGGGTGCGTCGGTAAAAAGCGCATGCGGCGATCAGGTTTGATCCGCGTCAAAGTTTGTGCCCGCTGGCTGTGCAACTTGGTGGTCGGACACAAATAAAGGAGACGCCAATGTCCCACACGCCGCATGAACTGACGGAGGAATTTCCGGAGCTTGCCGACAAGATGCACGCGCTGAAACAGTCCAACGCGCATTTTGCCAAGCTTGCGGATGAGTACCACGAGGTCAATCGTCAGGTGCACCGGGCCGAAACCAACATCGAACCGATGGAGCAACTGGCGGAGGAGCAGCTGCGCAAGCAACGCGCCGCTCTCAAGGACGAGATCTACGCGCTGCTGAGCGCCTGATCCCCGGGCTTGGCCTTGCTAGAATAGATGCGCCCCGGTCGATGGCCGGGGCGTGTTTCATTTCAGCGCCTCTTCGATGGCGCGTGTCATCTTTGCCGACATCGGTCGGGTCGTCGACCCAAAGGTGGCGCGGACCGTGCCATCGGCGCCGATCAGGATCTTGTTGAAATTCCAGGCGGGGCTGAACCCGGTCTGATCCGCGATCCAGCGGTAGAAGGGATGTGCCTGCGCGCCCCGCACATGGGTGATGTCTGTCATCGGCATGTCGAGGCCGAAGGTCACCTCGCAGAACTCCTTGACCTTTTCTGCCGAGGACAGCTCCTGCCGGAAGTCGTCCGAGGGCACGGCCAGGACGATCAGGCCTTGGTCGCGATAGCGGTCATAGAGCGCCTGCAAACCATCGTATTGCGGGGTAAACCCACAGCGCGAGGCGGTGTTGACCACCAGTACGGGACGGTTTTGCCAATCGTCCATCGACAGGGTGCCACCGTCGATACTGGCAAAGGTAAAGCCCTGGGCGGCCCAGGCGGGCAGGGTGAGGACGGCGGACAGGATCAGGGCGGCGAGGCGGATCATTACGGGGCACTCCTTTTGCACTGGAGATAGCGCAGGGGCGGGGCGGTCAAGGCCGTGATCGACACCGCATCCCCGTCTTGCGCCGGTCGGGGCTTTTGTGCTGGATTGATGCGATGGGGCCTTTGGCGGCAAAGAGGTGTGACATGGCAGGTGGATGGAGCCGGGACGGCGCGGTCAGTGAACAGATCGAGGCCAGCATCGCCGAGGAACTGGAACGCATGAAGCAGCGCCGCGGACCGCAGGGCGAAAGCCTGAAGGAATGCGCCGACTGCGGCGAGGAGATCCCCGAAAAGCGCCGCCTCGCGATCCCGGGCGTCAAGCTGTGCATCGACTGTGCCAGCGAACGCGACGACCGGTCGGCACAGCGTGGGGGCATCAACCGGCGCGGCTCGAAAGACAGCCAACTGAAGTGAGTCAGCCTATGGTCCGCTCCAGGCAGGCCAGCCAGTTGTCTCGGGCCAGCTTGGCGAGCAGGGCGTCGTCGTAGCCATGTGCCGACATGGCACTGAGGAGCTTGGGCACGCCGGTGACGTCGCCGATCAGGTCGGGCAGGACACATCCGTCGAAATCCGACCCCAGCCCGACGTGATCCTCGCCCAGCGTGTTGATCAGGTGGTCCAGGTGACGCAGCATCATGTCCCAAGGCGTACCGGGATCGGCGCTGCCATCGGCGTTGATGTAGAATGTGGCATAGTTGAAGCCCACCATGCCGCCGGTATCGCGGATCGCGTGCAACTGCCGGTCTGTCAGGTTGCGGGGCGAGGCGCAGAGCGCGTGGGCGTTGGAATGCGTGGCCACCAGCGGCGCGGTCGACAGGCGGGCGATGTCGTCGAACCCGGCCTCGTTCATGTGCGACAGGTCGATCAGGATGCTCAACTCGTTGCAGAGCCGGATCAGGTCGCGACCCCTTTCGGTCAGGCCGGGGCCCGTGTCCGGCGTGCCGGGAAAGGCCATCGGCACCCCGTGGCCAAAGATGGTCGGGCGGCTCCACACCGGGCCCAGCGAGCGCAGCCCCATGTCGTGAAAGAGATACAGCGCGTCGAGATCGGGCCCGATGGCCTCGGCGCCCTCCATGTGCATGACGCCGGCGATGTGGCCACTGTCCATTGCCACGCGGATCTCCTGCGTGTCGCGGCACAGGGCAAAGTCATCGGGCGCGGCACGCGCCATCCAGTGCAGCAGGCCCGCCATCTCCAGCGCCGTGGGTTGGGCGGTCTTGTCGTCCATCAGGGCGGGCAGGGGCAGCGCATAGGGCGGCTCGGCCATGAGTTTCCTGAAGTCCGGCGGCGGCGATCCATCCGGCACCGGCGGCACGAAGATCGCGAAGAGACCGCCCGCGAACCCGGCCTGTTTCATGCGGGTGAGGTCCATGTGCCCGGCTGAGGTGCCCAGCCAGGTGTCCTCTCTGGGCGCGGGGGATTTCATCAGCCGCAAGAGGAAATCATTGTGGCCGTCGAAAAAGGGGATTGGCATGTGCGGGCTTTCGGGCTGGGACATGGCCGCGATCTGACCCGATGGGCGGCGGGTTTGGCAAGGGTGATCCTTGTCCCTTGGCGGCAGGGCGCGGCGTGGTTAGGCTTTGCGCAACGTGCCGGTACAGTGGGGGTGTCATGGCGAACGACGACGCGAACGACGACGACAGGATCGAGGGGCGGTTGCACGGAGAGCAACCAGAGGTCGAGACGGAGCCGATGGGGATGCGGCTGCTTTACATGGTGCTGATCTGGGTGATGCTGAGCCTGGCGCAGACGGTGCTGACGGTGGCGACCGTGGTGCAGGCGATCATCCTGCTGGTCAACAAGCACGAGCCGAACGAAAGGCTGGCGGAATTCGGCACGGACCTGGGGATCTGGATGGCCAAGGCGGCGCGCTATCAGACCGGGGCGAGCGAGGTGAAGCCCTGGCCCTGGACGGAGCTGGATTGAGGGACGTGTGGACGTGGTTGGCGGGGCGATGAAGTCAGGGGGTTCTGGAGGACACTTTGGGATTTGTTCGGGAAGTGGCCCTCAGGGGCGTGTGCGTGCTCGGGTGAGGGGCTTCCGACCTTTAGTGGACACCAAGTGCATCAGGACGATGGATAGGTGGGGTGGATACCCACCCTACGTTTCTCACTCGACCTTCCCCAGCAACTTGCGAATTTCGGCGATCGAGCGGTTCTGTCCCCCGCGATGGATCATCGCGTGGCAGTTTGGACAGACCGGGACGAGATCACGAGTCGGGTCCACTTCGTGCTCTGCCTGCTTGTTGCCAAGTGGGTGCTTGTGGTGGATGTGAATGAAACCTCCACCAATCGCGCCATAAGCTGCTTCGAAATCATGATAGCAGGCTTGGCAAAGCAGTCTGCCGGCGTCTTTTGAGCGGAAGAAGGCCATGAAATCTTCTCGCAGCTTTGCTTTTCGTTCGTAGCGATTTGTCGTGACTTGGTGCGGCGCGCCCTCGAAACAGGGCTGCAAAAAGGCTTCCTCCGGCGTCACCGCGATATTTGAGCTCGAGTCGGTCGACAAAGACAGGAGATAGTAATCGTTGTCTTCTCTCTGTCTGGGTCGCCCAAGATGTTTGGAAAACTTTTGCTGGTGTGGCTTCAATATACGTCTTGCAAGTTCGACACATTCTGCAACAGACTCCTCCCAGAACAGTTCATGCTTGGGATCGTCCCTGGAAATCCGGGTGAGCCCGGCTCTTTCAGCCATCGCACGGGCGTTTCCTGAATTCATAGATCGTGTGAGTGACTCCCAACCTTCATGCCGAGCACTCAGTGCCCAGGCAAGCGGTATGTAAGATCGTTCCTGCCCCTCTCTGACGAGAAAGATTAGGCGAGAGTGTCAGGTCTTCTGTGTATGACTGATCCGGTTCATGCTTCACGGAAAGGAAGCATGAATGACCATCTCGAAA
>NZ_JAHXRQ010000245.1 GCF_019392335.1 Mameliella sp. CS4 | reverse complement strand
CGGGTTCAGGGCAGCGTCGGCCTGCACCTCGGCCCATCCCTTCGGGTAGGAAACGGAAGCCGTCTGCACGCCGGGCACCTTTTCCAGCGCCTGCTTCACATGATCGGCGCACGAGGTGCAGGTCATCCCTTCGATGCGCAGTGCGACAGCCTCGCTCATGCTGCGCGCCTCACTTCTTGACCGTGGAAGGATAGCCGGCGTTCTCGGTGGCCCTGGTCAGTGCCTGGGCATTGGTCCTGGCGTCATC
>NZ_JAHXRQ010000244.1 GCF_019392335.1 Mameliella sp. CS4 | reverse complement strand
CCCCTTAAGGAATATAAACATGCATCTTTGTTAATTTACATATATGATGTACTTAACCACTTTCATAATCCTAAGCCTTCATGTAGATATCATAGGTATATTTCATAGCCTACATACATTTCCAATTTTTTTTTTAAACAATCATCTCAAGATTGTTCACAGTCCTTCTCATGTGATCTGCAAAGGCATAAACCTTTACCTCTTATCATAACAACAGAGCATCCTTGCTCGTTTACTCTTTTCTTTAA
>NZ_JAHXRQ010000243.1 GCF_019392335.1 Mameliella sp. CS4 | reverse complement strand
CCTCGCGCGACACCCAACTGGGGCGTGGCGAGCCGATTGCCGACAGCGCCCGGGTCATGTCGCGCATGCTCGATGCGGTGATGATCCGTACCTTTGCCCACAGCACCGTGACCGAATTTTCCGCGAACTCGCGGGTACCGGTGATCAACGGCCTGTCCGATGACCTGCACCCCTGCCAGTTGCTGGCCGACATGCAAACCTTCCTGGAGCACCGTGGTTCGATCCAGGGCAAGACCGTGGCCTGGATC
>NZ_JAHXRQ010000242.1 GCF_019392335.1 Mameliella sp. CS4 | reverse complement strand
ATCGGGACATGCTCAGCTCCTCACATAACGCGCGAACCTTCTCGCAGGCAGTGATTAAACGCGTGAGCCCGGCCCAATCCGTCGCAGTGCTGCGCCGTTGATCCATGAAGATTTATTTACCGAAGGATTTTCGCCCTGCCGGCGTTTAACCGATAAGCCGCCTTCATTTTCGCGGGCGGTAGCACGGAGAACGACGACCATGGCAGTCATGTCCCGCACGGTACGCGCTCTTTTACTGATTCCGTTGA
>NZ_JAHXRQ010000241.1 GCF_019392335.1 Mameliella sp. CS4 | reverse complement strand
CGGTAGTTTACCCCTTTTTCAGTCTGGATGGATAATTTCACGAATAAAGGTATACTCTAGGAACTTTGGTTTGCTAGAGGAGTATTCTTAGATGTAATCTAACCCTTTTTCGGGCCCGAGGGACTAAATATTCAAAAAAGGAACATTCTCCTTGCTTTTGGTTTATCAACTTTTTTCGGTCATTGGATATTACTTACGAAAAAGGAACCCCCCTGAGTCCATAGTTAAGCTCTTTTTAGACTCCTTAA
>NZ_JAHXRQ010000240.1 GCF_019392335.1 Mameliella sp. CS4 | reverse complement strand
AAGGAACGGCTTGCCGATCAAGCGCCCCTTCGCGCATTTCGCTGTGGCCTGGATCCGCCCGGTCCGAGGCGACGACGATCGCCATGTCTTCGGCCATCGCCGCGCGGCCTCGCGGGCCACGGCGAAGCCGTGATGCTCGAAAAGTGGACCGGCGAATATCCGCCCGTCGGAAACATCTACACAGGCGGCTAACGTTGACCGTGAACGGAGCGATAGCCTCGGAGCGGGCCTACCGGATAAGTTGACGGGC
>NZ_JAHXRQ010000239.1 GCF_019392335.1 Mameliella sp. CS4 | reverse complement strand
CAGATCCGGGCGCTCAGCGCGGCCGGGTACCGGGTGATCGCGCCGGACCAGATCGGCTTCTGCAAGTCGAGCAAGCCGACGGCCTACCAGTTCACCTTCCGGCAGCTCGCCGAGAACACCCACGCGCTCCTGGCCAAGCTCGGGATCGAGCGCCCGATCCTGGTCGGCCACTCCACGGGCGGCATGCTGGCCGCCCACTACGCCCTGCTCTACCCGAAGGCGGTGGAGCAGCTCGTGCTGGTCAACCCGA
>NZ_JAHXRQ010000238.1 GCF_019392335.1 Mameliella sp. CS4 | reverse complement strand
CTCGAGGGCGACGCCAAGATCCAGAACGAGGTGCTGTTCGCCTTCGAGGTGACCTATGCCGGCGTGTTCCGGCTCCTCAACATCCCGGCCGACCAGATCCATCCGGCGGTGATGATCGAGTGCCCGCGCCTGCTCTTCCCCTTCGCCCGCCAGATCGTGGCCGAGGCGGTGCGCAACGGCGGCTTCCCGCCGCTGTACATCGATCCGATCGATTTCGTCGGCCTCTACCGGCAGAAGGTGATGGAGCAGC
>NZ_JAHXRQ010000237.1 GCF_019392335.1 Mameliella sp. CS4 | reverse complement strand
GATCCCCACCGGACCGCCGCCGCCCTCGAGGCGGTGCTCGGCCAGATCGCCCGGGTCGACACGCTGCTGCGCGACCTCCTCAACCTGACCCAGGCGCGGCCGCTCAACCGGATGCCCACGCCGGTAGAGCCGCTCCTGGCCGAGTGCGCGCACCTGCACGAGGAGCTGGCGAGCGCGCGGTCGGTCCGGATCGCGGTCGCCGCCGACGGGCTGCCCGCCACGGACCATCCGCATCTCGACCGGGCGCAGA
>NZ_JAHXRQ010000236.1 GCF_019392335.1 Mameliella sp. CS4 | reverse complement strand
GGCGGCGGAAGTGGTGTTGCTGGAAATGCAGATGAAAGAAAGCCGTCTGCGCAGCGCCTTGGCGCCGATCCGCGAGAACTACGACTACATTTTGATCGACTGCCCGCCTTCACTGTCGATGCTGACGCTGAACGCATTGGTGGCGGCCGATGGGGTCATTATCCCCATGCAGTGCGAGTACTACGCACTCGAAGGGTTGAGCGACCTTGTGGATAACATTAAGCGAATCGCTGAACTGCTCAACCCGAAC
>NZ_JAHXRQ010000023.1 GCF_019392335.1 Mameliella sp. CS4 | reverse complement strand
GCCAAGGCGCCCGCCAGACCCCAGCCGTTGGGGATTATTCCACCGGTTCACTGACCCATTTTGCTCCGGGATTGACAACCGCGGCGGTGTCGATGTGGATGTCCGGGATCGGCGTGAAGGCCTTCCAAAAATCTCGGGTCTCCGAGGCGTCCCGAACGGATCGCTCGAATCCGGCTATCACCTCTCCGCCATGGGCGGCGGCGATCCCTTGACCGAGGGTCCGAATATCGGACTTCAGCTGGCTGTAGAGATCGCTGAAATAGGCTTGGTAGTGCGGGATCAGGGTGGAGCCTGCGAGATCCTGGGCGCAGAATGGACACGCCTGGTGATCAAGTCCCGCTGAAGCCGCTTCTATCCGCGGCATGCCATCGGCGACCCAGCCTTCACCGCCTCGACCGAGCTTCCGCAGATGGTCTCTCACGAGGGCTGCCGCTGCGGCCTCCAGGTCCGGAAGGCTCCGAGCCAGCACATCGCGAATCCGACCAAGGTCAAAGCCTGGCAGGGTGAGGGTCCGAAACGCCGAGCGCTGATGGACTGCACTTGCCGCCTTGGCCGCCGCCAGCCGGCGCTCGGCCTCCGCGATCTCCTTGTCGATGTCCTCGTTGGGGTTAAGGCCGCAAAAGGCGTCGACGCTGAAGGAGCCACGGGCCGCCGCCGGGATCGCATCCTGTTTCACGCGCAGGTCCTTGTTGTGCTGCTCGACCCGCTCGACTTGGGCTTGGAGGGCTTTGCTCAGCGACACGCCCTGCGCACCCAAGATCAACTCGTGGAGATTCTGACGGTGGCTGGTTTCGATCTCGATGCCGGAGCACACATTTTCGGCGACGAATGCGTCATCGAAGACATGGATCTCGGACTCTGTCGAGGACCATGCGCCACCCTTGAAGATTGCCGTGGCGCCCGACAGCTGAACTATTACGTGCGGTTCGTGCTGGGCCTTCAGACGCTTTCGGTTCTGAATTAGCGATGGATCGCCAGATGCGAGAGATTTGAAGATGGCCGATAGGGTCGTCTTGCCGCGACCGTTCTCCGCGTAAATCGCCGAAAAAGGAGTCAGGGGCACCTGCGCGCCAGACGATACGTTCTCAAATTGACCGACGTTCTGAAGCAGCAAAATACGCTCGATAGTCATTCTGCGCGACCATGTCCTTCTGTAATGTGCGGTGTGCCCACCTTCCCGAGAGGTGCAACGTGGTCATAAGTCCCCGACGAGCCGTCATACCATTTGACTGTTAAGTATGATCCCCAGCGTTTCAAGCTTCACTTGCCGGCGCGGAAATTTCAGCCTGGTCCGGAGTCTGGCCCACCAGGAGCGACGTCTGGTAAGAGCGGTCCTCGTGCCTTGTCGCTCTGAGATTGATAAGCCAAGACATGACGCGGCTTGGAGAAATTGTCGGCCAGTGTAGGCGCACCTGCGAATTCGCCGGCTCTGCAATTTGCTTGCTTTCCGGCCGCGGCGCAGCTGGGGGAGCAGATCGAACCTACAAACCTACGCTAATCGGCTTTTAACACCATCGTGCCTAAGGTGTTGTCCTTGAACACCTCGTGCACGTTGGTGTCATCCCCGTGTTAATCGGGGCGGCGATTTACACCCGGATTTAGACATTCTCGTTGCTGCGCGCGACAGAGAAGAGGCCGCGAGTACGAAGCATGTTTTTCCTGATTAGCCGGAAAAATGCTTCGCCTCCAGCGCATCCGGCCAATCTCGCTTGTGACAGACGAAACGAGCGAGGTCTCCCTCAGTAGTGACCATCCAACATATGACCGTGCGCTGATTTCGGCGCCCCAATCCGCGGCGCGAGACGCAGCGGCGCGAGACGCAGCGGCGAGCGGCGCAGCGGAGCTCCCCTCCTTCCTGACCCGGGACGAAGCCCGGACGAAACAATCACAAGGAGGTCCCCATGTTTCATTCGAGAGTAACCACCAGCACCGAAGCCCCCTCTATGTCGGCCGGCGAGCTGGCGCTGAGGGAGTTTTTCTCTCATCACGACGAGGCGCTCGGAAATGCAGCCGTTCTGCTCGCAGACCGGCGCGGCGCGCGGCTCCTCAACGCGATCCGCGACGGCCTGGAACAGCCCGGGTCGATCACGCGCCGTCTCCGGCGCCTGCTTCTCCAGCTGCGCGCGATCCTGTTCCTCGACGAGGCCGACGAGGAGGAGTGGGGCAACGAGGGATGCTTCGACCTGCTCGAGCCCGAGGACCCGATCGTGCCCGAGCTCTGTCTGCTCGCTGAAGGTCTCGATGATGTGCTGCGCGGCGCGGGGATCGCTCCAAGCGAAGACAGCCGGATCCCCTGATGTTCGCTCCCGGCCGCCCCGTGTCCAGCGCGGCGGCCGGGGTGACGCAGCCGCTCAACAAGGAAAATCCGCCAGCCTACCACTTTTTTCTTCGTGCTCCCGGAGAATGGCCAATGTCCTCGTCATCAAGACCAGACACCCGCGCAAGTCACCAACCGAAAGGAACCAGCCCGACCCACCTCTCCCCCGCGATGCACGGACCATGACGCCGATGAATCAGGCACCACCAGCACCGTTTTCATGCATGAAAGGGAGAAAATCATGCTCAACTCCACCGCCCTCAACACCAACCAGGCGCGCTTCGACGCGGTGGCGGCGACAGAGAAACATCTGCGCCGGCACGGCGCGAGTCTCTGCGACCTCCTGGATGCGCTCGACGACCGAATCGGGTTCGACGCTCTCTGCGATCTGCACGGTGCGGTCTCCGAACGGTTCCCCGATGCCGATGCCGTCGAGCAGGCGCTCCGCGACATCTGTCGCATCCTGTCGGAGCAAGCACCCTCCGTGCTCGACCGCATCAGCCATGAGCGCAGCCTGACGGCATCCGACATGACACGATGGCACGGCGCGCGCGTTAGCGAGCTGCTCGCGAGGTTCCGCCATGTCGGGTAGAGCCACGCCTCGATGTGTCCTACAGGTCACGCGCGAGCGTCGTCTCAGTGTCTATCCGGACGAATTCGGCCTCGAGCAGGACGTGTGTGACGTCACGCTCTGGCTCGCTCAGAAATATCGCGTGCCGTCGGCCCTTGTCTGGGTCGATCGACACTTCGTCCAGAGTGGCAGAGAGATCGCCGGTATAACGGTCATGACGTCTCCGCGGCATCCGGATCCACTGACGCCGGCGTCACGCGAAGCGTTTCTCGCTCTCGGCTATAAGATCGAACATACAGGCGCGGATACCTACGGCCTCCCATTCTGCAGCGGCCGCCATTCGCTCCACGAGGCCCTTCAGGCGTATGCAAGGATCGACGGAGCGTTGCGCGACTGGCGAGGCCGGTAAGCAAGCGTGAAGACCAGCAGAACAGGGCGGCAAATGCCGCCCTTTCTTTTTCCGGGTGCGTGCGCTCCGTGATGGTCAGTCGCGCAGGTCCAACCTGCCGTTCGACAGGGCGCTCAATCGACCCTATACCCCTGCTTCTCATCGTCGGGAAGGGCGGATAGCTGACCTTCGCTGCACCAGGCAAGAAGGTCGGATGCACGCAGGTAGCCATCTACAGATTCAACCACCGTGCGGCTGCATGATGCTGTCGAAAATGTTGTTTCGTTAAGCCGATGGCCAGTTGATGCGGCTGGTTCACATGCGATCGTTCAGTCTGGCTCGCTCGAGGCGGCGGAGCAATCGGAGGGATTGCTCGGCATGTGGATCGTCGCGAATGGTCTCGGGCAGGTCACTGGTGAGCTCTTGACCTGCCATGAGAAGAGCCCGATCGGTGGTGGTGGGGATCCGATCCCAGACGTCTTCATGCATGACCAGCGTTTTTTCGAGATGTTCGTATTCTGAAGGTTCCTTCCCTTTATCACCGATGACCATCCGACCATCGATCCGGGAGCACACATAGGGATACCCGGGGTGGGGACCTTTTCCGCTCATTCCCTGACCGTGACCAAAGAAAAGTTGAACCGTCCTGTCAGTGCCAGGCTCGGGGTAGAACCCGCTGATACCCAAGAATTTCAACACGGCCTCGGATCGCATGGTCGCGAAGAAGTTCGAACCGAACGGTAAAATCGGGCCTTTATTGAGTTCATCGACAGCATGTCCCCCGAGAGAAACGTCTTGCATCTCTTCTATGGTCCACTTGGTGTCGAAATAGATCTTGATACGGCTGCGCTGGAAATGATCAGGATAGCCGGCAGCCCATGCTCGTCGATAACAGGCGAAGGTTCCATCGAAATTGCCTACGGCCGCATAGCCGTAGCCGCCGGTATCGGCCGAAAAAGCGCGTGCCATCTGGTAGGCGAGTTCGCCGTCGGGAGACGCGCGGTTGATCCGTTCGAATTCGAGTTCCTTGGCGACCTGCGTCACCATCAACTGGTGTCGCAGCCTCAGATATTCGGCAAAGAGTTCGACCTTGATCCCCTTCAATCGCGCCAGTTCGCTATGATTGTTTTCTGCCGCCTTGACGATCCACTCGCGCAAAGTGCCGCCGCTCGGGGACTTCTCGTATTCGCGGTTCTTTGCTTCCTTGAGAGTATTATACATCTCATCCGATAGCTGCCCGGGAGACATCTCCCCCTTCCCAAAGATCTTGCCCCCAACCTGGGCATTTGCAAGCCGCAGCAAGCATTGAAAACGGATCTTGGCTTCGGTGGGCAGCGATTCCGTCGACGTCGGAGTGACCTCTTTTGATTCTTGGCTCCCGGCCATTTTCCATCCCCCTGATAATACAAAGATCTTTCCTAAGCCTGCATGACAGCACTGGAAATGACCTCATGGCAACCGTGATTTCCGGATCCCGCAGCCGGATTTCAGGCCCTTCACCGAGTAAAATGGTGCTCGGTAGACTCGTTCCGGGAGCCGGGAGCCGTTCAGCTGCAATTTTTACTTCTGATTCCGGAATAGATGTTCGGCTACTTTTGTCCTGCAACTTCAGCAGGAAAGGCCAATTCGATGAACATCATGAGAACCAACTTGGCAGGGATTCTCGCTGTTATGGTTGTGGCCACTACGGTTACGACGTCTGCGGCGGACATCTTCGGTCAGAAAGAACCGGAACTCCTCTTCGAGGAAAAGGTCGAGGAGTTCAGCGAGGAACAGACTGAACTTCGCGACAGGCTCAAAGGGCTGATCGGTGAAGTCGAGAAGAATTCCGGGATGACCCTGGAGGAAGCCAAAGAGCAAGCGGAAGAAGCCAACGAGGCGTTTACGGACATCTTTGAACTTACCAAGCCCAATGGGCCTCTGTCTCAAGCGATGACCCGGGCCATCGAGAGTCAGAAAGGCGCAAAGGAAGCCATGATGCTCGACCCTCTGCCCGAGCATCGCAAGGCAGAACTGGCTCGGAAATTTGACGAGAACATCGCTGGGATGCTGCGTGAGAAGGCCCGGATCGATGCGGCGATCGATATCCTTGGCCAGTATGCAGCCGAGTTCGACCTGGAGGCCCGGGCGCTCGGCCACGAGATCCGGGCAGAAGCGGGTCGCCAGGTCGTCGCCGATCTGAGTCGTATCGCCAATCTTCTTGAAAGCGTCATCAACGAGATCGCCGGCCCTGCGGTGTCGTAGTCCCTGGATCGGGGCGGCGTCCTGCCGCCCCGGCCACTTCTTCGACCAAAAAAAGGCAGTGCAATGCCGATCGCAAAGCTTGTCAAAGGCCTTATGGCCGTATCGGTTGTGTTCCTCACCTTCGTGCTCTGGACATCCGGAATCATAGCCGGGCTTTCCCAAGGCGCTTTGGAGCGTCGTGCCGATATCCGAAACCTGCCCGCACCGGACCTTAACCAGAAGGTGGTCTATATCGACTTTATGGCTGATGCGAGGACCGTTTATGAAACCGGTTGGGATGGACTGGGCCATGTCTCGGGTGTGACTATGGGGCTCTTTCTTCCTGTCTCGTTGGTTAGCCCGCCTGACCTCACCTTGTGCGTCTCGCAGTTGGGGAGCACATCCATCTGGTGTTCAAGTCCGGCCGATAGTTCCGATCGGAAGACGCAGCTCTCGTGCCACGACAGCCTTAGTTGCGGCTGGGCCTTGCCTGCGCGCGACGACATCCCGCTGGTGGCGGTGGTGCTCGATCGGGATGATCACAGGATCGAAGGGCCTTGGGACTTGCTCGATGCAGTGATCCTGTTGCCGCGAAACCGCTTCTCCTTGTCTGCCGAGGATGATGCGGCCCTGCGCGAAAAGGCGGCTGGAATGATGGAGACACTGTCGCCCACGCGCTTGGCAGGTCCGGACGTCTCATGGGCCCCGGGCGAGGCTCTCAGAAGGCTCGGCGCGGTGCAAATCGTCACACAGAATGACGCTCGAAGTTTCGCAATGTCACAAGGAACGATCACACTCTATCCAGAAGGAGAAGGCTCATGAAAGCAATAGGCGTATTTACCCTCTTTGTTGCGCTGCTGGTCATGCAATCGCCAGCGCAGGCGGACGGAACCGGAAGTCTGGGGCAGCGGGTGAAGCAGCAGCTCCACGGGCATGCGGGCAATCACGTCTCGCGCAGCCCGTCCCAGTTGCTCGCCGCAGCCCGTGCGCAGGCGGCAAACTCGCGCAGCGGCGAGGGCTTGAAGTCGTCCTACGCTAATGCCCGCATCGCGCGTCAGACCACCCAGCAGATCCTCACGCAGAACGGCGCTCGGATCGATAAGTGGCTCTCCCGCAGCCGCGGGGGGCCGAACGCGCGTCTCACCCTGGGCGACGGGAACGGAACGCGGGCTCTGGAGGGGCTGAACCGCGGTCAGGGTCGGCTCGGCACCGCCGTGACGAACACGGGAAGGAGTATTCCGGCATTCGGCGCTAAGGTCGTCATTCAGCGTAACGCGACCTCTCCCAGAGGTTATCGGATCCAGAACTCCTACCCCACCGTAGCCCGCAGCTTTCCAAATCAGCTGCGCACTTTCCGCGGGACGTCTGCCGGGCAAGTCCGGTCCCAATTCGGAGCGGCAGCCCGAGTTGCGCCGCGAACCTCCTTCAGCAACGTAGCACGGATGCCGCGCCGCTGATGCACAAGGCGACCGTGTTGCCCCTTCCTCCTGAGAGGGGGCAACACACTTAGGCCAGCGTGGCGTGACACCCGCCGCCATTCACCCCACGAAAATGCTGCACGGTAGACGAATGGCTGGTCTTGTGAGGCTGCAACGCAGCGTTCGAAGGGATCGCCAATGTCCGAATTGGGCCGATTGCGGCGTGTTAGGACGACGCGGTCGGCGGTGGTCGTCTGGTTCCCCCTAACGGAAGCGGACGGATACCATCTCACCGAACCGAACCGGTTCACCCTCCTCGGACCGAAAGTCCCATCCATAGGCAAGAAGCTGGTTGGCGAGGTCCTTTGGCGCGATCTTCCTGTAGCGATTTGCAGTGTCCGAGCGGCCCCATCCGCCATGATCGAGCAAAGCGGCCCAGTCCTTGGTCTGAGCGTAAAACCAGGTCGCCCATGTATGGCGAAGCGTGTAGGGGACGACATCCGCGTCTAACCCGGCTGCATCGCGCACCTTTCCGAACGCGACCGCCATCTGCGCACCCCGGTTTGGATGGATTTTGTAGGGTTGGCCATTCGGAGCCGGGAAGGCCGGACCTTCGGCAGGTATCTCGCCGACCAGTTCGACTGCTCGCCGTGGCAAGAATACGAAGCGCGGCCGAAAAGCGGTTTTGGTGCCCGGCAGCCACCACTCCCGCGTGGTTGAATTCCAACCTTTTCCATCGAGCGCCATGGTCTCGCCGGGCCCCGCACCGGTGCCGAGCATGAAGGCGATCTTTCGCAACGTCTCGCGTCGTGGGTCTCGAAGGCCAATTGCGTCAGGATTGCTGGCAACCTGCAGCAACCTTTCTACTTCTTCCGGTCTGAGCCAACGCACCCTCCGCGTATCCGTCGATCTATGTCGACGCTTCCCGGCTGTGAAATTTTGTATTGAACGTATCGGAACCCGAACCTGACGCCGGATCGTATCTGGCCGCGCTTCCGGATATAGAGCTGCGGCGGCTTCCATGATGCGAACTTCATCGATGTCCTCGATGAACGCATCACGTCCAAAGTAACGCTTCAGCTTGGGAAGAAACCGGGCTTCCCCTCCGCCTGCTTCGTATAACTCCGCCGCCTTGACGAACGATGTTTTCCTCGGCTTCTGCCCACCCTGAAGTTCGTCCTGCCAAGTTGAATGATAAATCTTCTCAGCCAGCTTTTCGGCAATCTTGCGCTGGGACTTGTCGCCCACGGGAAGCCTTCGGCGGATGCGGCGAGACCCTATACGAAAATCGATGGCCCAAGCCGCGTGTTTCTCTTGCCAGACGGGTGTCCATGGATTTGCCAAGCGTTTGCGCCCTCCATCGTATCTTGAGCGACTTTCGGTGTCGTTATGACGCACGCGGAAGTCGGTCCTACGAAAGGGAAGTTGGCCACTTTGTTCGGACGCGAAGGAAAAATGTCCGCACCTGCCCCGACATGATTACAGGGTGCGCCGAGCAAGCGCGCAGCTGACGCCTGAATTGCTCGTGCAAAGCACGGAAACTCGCGATAGGGTAATGAAAACAAGCCCTTTTGCGAGTTCAAAGCTACATGTCCGACAGCCTGACCGATCTGATCCTTTCGCTCACACCCGAAGACGGCTCTTCCATCGGCAATGGCGCGATGATGGCGCTTCTACGTGAACGGGTGCCGGGCCTCAGCGACCAGGACTATGCGGCTGCCCGAGATGAACTGGTCGACGACGGGATGCTGGCCCGGGGACGCGGGCGCGGTGGTTCGATCTATCGGGCTGATGTCGCAGACTTGGAGCTAACCGCGCCGGAGGAACGCGAATCCAAGCCGGCATCGGCGCGGTCGCGCAAGAAAGCTACACGGAAGGCGGACGATCAAACGCAGGTGCTGAGCTACCGCCATGGCGAGACGCGGGTGAACAACCCCGAGGTCGGGATGGTTCATGCCGGCACTGATCCGGATGGCGACAAGACGATCTGGGCCTACGACCCGCATCTCGACCCGGTGCTGAACTTCGACTCTGCGCGAGCGGGGATCGAGCAGCTGATCGACGATGCGCTGGCCAGCGACGATACCGCGCGGATGAAGGACGCGCTGCAGGAGCTGAAACGGCTGCAGGCGCCTTATCTCAACTGGACGGGCAAGGCGGAGCGGACGAGTGTCGAGGTCGATACCGTCTCGCTCCATGTTCACGAGCGGGTGGATCCGGCGACGATCCTCGCCAATGCGGCGAAGCGGCTGAAGGGCGAGGACGCGGCGACGCAGTGGCGGCAGCCGGACCTGTTCGCGGCGCCGTTCGAGAACCTGCCGCTGCGCCAGGCGCTGGATTTCTACCACCACGAAAAGGGCTGGTCGAACCGGCTGGTGGCGGGCGACAGCCTGCTGGTGATGAACTCGCTCCTGACCAAGGAGAGCATGGGCGGCAAGGTGCAGATGATCTACATCGACCCGCCCTACGGCATCAAATACGGGTCGAACTTCCAGCCCTTCACGAACAAGCGCGACGTGAAGGACCGCTCGGACGACGACCTCACCCAAGAACCCGAGATGATCAAGGCGTTCCGGGACACCTGGGAACTTGGCATCCACTCATACCTCACCTATCTGCGCGACCGGCTGATGCTGGCGCGGGAACTGCTGAGCGAGAGCGGGTCGGTGTTCGTTCAGATTTCGGACGAGAACGTTCACCGAGTTCGTGCGATACTCGACGAGATTTTTGGCTCGGACAACTTCATTTCAGAGATCATTTTCCGGAAAACTACCGGAAAAGGCGGTGGAAGCCTCGATACGACAAACGATTTCGCCCTCTGGTATGCCAAGGAAAAGGGGAAAGCCAAATATAATCCCACCTATGAGCCGAGGTCGATTGAGGATGACCAAAACCTTCGGATGATCGAGTTGTCGAATGGCTATCGGCGACGACTATCCAACGATGAAGTATTCGGAGCGCAGGAGCTACCTGCCGAGTCGAAGCCGTTTCGCGCCAATCCCATTACCAATCAGAGACCGGCTGAGGGAAAAGACCTGCGAGAGTTTCCGTTTCAGCTGAGCACATTTACCCCTGCGGGAGGCACGTTTCGGACTGACCAGAACGGACTCACGCGCCTCAACAGAGCCAATCGTCTAACCGCAAGCGGCAAAACACTTGGGTTCGTGAGATATCTTGGGGACTTCGGCTACAAGCCCCGCAACAATATCTGGGACGACACACGCTCAAGCGGCTTCGGCGAAAGAAAGACGTACGTCGTTCAAACGAATACCAAAGCCATCGAACGCTGTCTCCTGATGACCACCGATCCCGGCGATCTGGTGATCGATCCCACCTGCGGTTCCGGCACCACAGCCTTCGTTGCCGAGAAATGGGGGCGGCGCTGGATCACCTGCGACACTTCCCGCGTGGCGATCACGCTGGCCAAGCAGCGGCTGATGACCGCCAGCTTCGACTACTACGCCCTGCGCTATCCGCATGAGGGGCTGGGTGGCGGCTTCGACTACGAGACGGTGCCGCACATCACGCTAAAGAGCATCGCCAACAACCCCGACATCGACACGATCCACGCCGACGACCACCCGAAGATCGCGGCGGCGCTCGCCGACCTGAACGCCGCGCTGGCCGCCAATCCGCCGAAGCCGCTCAAGCCCGCGCAGGGCGTGCGCAAGGGCAAGCCGGTGGACTTTGCAAAGGGCGACAGCCTGCACGAATGGGAGGTGCCCTTCGATTGGCCAGACGATTGGCCCGACGCCGCCCGCGCCGCGTTCGACGCCTTCCACGCCGCCCGGCAGGCGATGCAGCGCCGGATGGACCAGTCCATCGCCGACCATGCCGAGCAGGAAACGCTCTACGACAAGCCGCGCATCGACAAATCCAAGCTGCGCATCTGCGGGCCCTTCTCGGTCGAGGCGGTGCCGGCGCCGACCGTCCTGTCGCTGGACGAAAGCATGCCCCCACAGGAGGCCGACGAGACCGTCGCCCGCTCCGGCGAAACCTCCCGCCAGGCGCTGTGGCGCGACGAACTGCTCAAGACCGGCGTGCGCGGCAAGGGCGGCGCCATGCTCCGCTTCGCCGAGTTCGAGACGCTACCGGGACTCAAGCATGTCCATGCCAGCGGATCGCTCGCCGATACGGGCGAACGCGTCGTCGTCAGCTTCGGCCCCGAGCACGCGGCCCTGGAGCAGCGGCAGGTGGAGCTGGCGCTGACCGAGGCGGAGACCCTGCGCCCGTCGCCGAAGTTCATCCTGTTCTGCGCCTTCACCTTCGACCCCGAGGCCGCGAAGGACATCGACGAGGTGAACTGGCCGGGCGTCACCCTACTCAAGGCGCAGATGAACACCGACCTTCTGACCGAGGATCTGAGGAAGAAGCGCGCCTCGAACCAGTCCTTCTGGCTGATGGGCCAGCCGGACGTGGAGCTGCGCAAGCGCACGAACGGGACGTGGGAGGTCGAGGTGAACGGCTTCGACTATTTCGACCCGAAGGCGGGCGACCTCGTGTCCGGCGGCAAGACGCAGATCGCGATGTGGTCGCTGGACGTGGACTACGACAACCGCTCGCTGATGCCGCACCAGGTGTTCTTCCCGATGGCGGATGCGAAGGGCGGCTGGAACCGCCTGCGCAAGACCGTACGGGTGGAGCTGGACGAGGACCTGCTGGAGCAGTTCCACGGCACCCTCTCTCTGCCATTCGAGGCGGGCGAGAACCGGCGCATCGCGGTCAAGATCGTGGACGACCGCGGGATCGAGTCGCTCAAGATCATGCCGCTCGAGGATTGATCCCCGATGTCCCTCATCATCAACACACCATTCGAGTGCCCCGCGCAGCATTGGGTAGAGGGCAAGGGCGGCAAGCTGGAGATCAAGCCCGAGCGGCGGCCCGCGAGCTACGAGGTATTCGACGCGCGCAACAACACCAAGCGGACCGAGGTTCTGGACCTGGTGAACACGGTCCGGGCGCGCGTGGATCAGTGGCGCGCCGACGGCTGGCCCGGTGTCACCATCGTCACCCGCAAGCTGCTCGAGCACTGGCACGACCGCGATGCCCGGCAACACCCGTTCTACTTCTGCCAGCTCGAGGCCATCGAGACGCTGATCTGGCGGGTCGAGGGTGCCGAGGCCTACAAGCAGGGCATCGCGATCCCCGGCGATGGCGGCGCGTGGGAGCGCTTGTGCAACAAGATGGCCACGGGCACGGGAAAGACCACGGTGATGGCGATGATCATCACCTGGCAAGTTCTGAACGCGCTGACCTATCCGAAGCGGAACAAGGATTTCAGCCGCGCCGTGTTCATCGTGGCGCCCGGCCTGACCGTGAAGGAACGGCTGCAGGTGCTGCTGCCCAGCGAGGGCAGCTACTATGACGAGTTCAACCTGTGCCCATCCGAGGCCCTGCGCCAGAAGCTGAACCAAGCCGAGGTCCTGATCGAGAACTGGCACACCCTGATGCCGCTGAAGGAAACCGACCGCTCAGTGGTGAGGAAGGGGCGCGAGTCCGACGAGGCCTTCACGCGACGCGTGCTGGGCAAGCTGGCGTCGCACAAGGACATCATCGTCATCAACGATGAGGCGCACCATGCCTATCGCAAGCCGCCCGAGGTGAAGATCAGCAAGAAGGCGGCCGCGGAACAAGGCATCGACCTGGATGAAGCGACGCGCTGGATCGAAGGCCTGGACCGCATCCACAAGACCCGGCGCATCCAGCGCTGTTTCGACCTCTCGGCCACGCCCTTCGCGCCGACCGGCAAGAAGAGCACCGACACGGCGCTGTTCGACTGGATCATCTCGGATTTCGGGCTGAACGACGCGATCGAGGCAGGGCTGGTGAAGACGCCGCGGGTCGTGGTCCGTGACGATGCCGTTCCGGACGCCAAGACGCTCCGGTCGAAGCTCTATCACATCTATCGTGACCCATCCGTGTCCGAAGACCTGAACCGGGCGAAGGCAGAGCCGCACGAGGCGCTGCCCAAGCTTGTCCAGGATGCCTACACGCTGCTCGGCGCCGACTGGCGGGAGACCCGGGCGCGTTGGCGGGAGGCCGGGCATCACTCACCGCCCGTCATGCTCACGGTCTGCAACCGCACTGAGACCGCGGCCCGCATCGAGAACTACTTCAACAAGGGCGATGCACACTGGCCCGAGCTGCACGCGCCAGACCGGACGCTTCGCGTCGACTCGAAGGTGCTCGAGAAGGCGGAGATCGGCGAGACCGCCTCATCCGACAAGGACTACGAGGCGCGTCTGAAAGAGATCATCGACGCGGCAGACCTTCCCGAAACCCGCCGCCAGCAGTTTGTCGGCCTGAAGAAGGAGGAACTGCTGCGCGAGATCGTGGACAACGTCGGGAAGAGGGGCGCCGCCGGTCAGGACCTCCAGAACGTCATATCGGTGGCGATGTTGTCGGAGGGATGGGACGCCAAGAATGTGACGCACATCATGGGGTTACGCGCCTTCACCTCCCAGCTGCTCTGCGAACAGGTTGTCGGGCGTGGATTGCGCCGCGTGTCGTACGACACTGACGAAAATGGCCTGTTCCTACCCGAATACGTCAATGTCTTCGGTGTGCCGCTCTCCATCTCGGAGACCGGCGAAGGCGGTGAGGCGCCGCCCCCGCCGAAACCTACCACGCAGATCGAAGTGGTGCCTGACCGTGCGGATCTGGAGCTTCGCTGGCCGAACGTGCTGCGCGTTGAGACGGTCGTGAAACCGGAGCTCGCCATCGATTGGACCAAGGTCCAGCCGCTCGTGCTCGATCCTGCCAGCACACCGATCAGCGCCGAACTCGCCCCGGCGCTCGGCGGCGCGACGGACATGGGCCAGGTCACCGCGATCGACCTCGAGAAGCTACCGGATGGCTTCCGCCTACAGCGCCTTGTATTCCAAGCCGCGCGGAAGGCGTTTGCCGAGCTCAGACATGGATTCACCGGCACCCAAGAGTATCTGGCGGCGCAGTTGGTGAGGATTGTCGAGACTTTCCTGAATTCCAACCGTCTCGACATCCCGTCACTGTTTCACTCGGACCCGCTCCGGAGGCGCATCCTCATCGCACTCAACGTCGACTTGGTGGTCCAGCATGTGTTGCGCGACGTGACCGAACAGAACACGAAGCACCTCACGCCGGTGTTCGACGAGGACAACCCGATCGGCGCAACCGGACAGATGCGCACGTGGTATACGACCAAGCCATGCTTCCCGACGACCAAGTCGCACATCAGCCATTTCGTTGGAGATTCTGCTTGGGAAGGCCACGCCGCCAACGTCTTCGAGAAGCGCGATGACGTTCTTGCATGCGCTAAAAACGACCATCTCGGCTTCCAGATCTATTACATGTGGGCGGGCTCCCGGCGGCGATACGTCCCGGATTTCCTGGTCCACCTTGCTGGCGGCACCATCCTCGCGCTTGAGATCAAGGGCACCGACAGCCCTCAGAACAAGGCGAAGCGGGACGCGCTGAATGAATGGGTGAAGGCGATCAACGCAGCCGGCGGTTTCGGACGCTGGGCCTGGGATGTCGCATTCAAGCCGGGTGAGGTTCAGGACATCATCTTGAAACACGCGACCGCCGTCGAAACGGCCAACTGAAGACCCGGTTTCGACCGTCGCGGGATGCGCCCGATTCGGTATGGACCTCGAGTTCGTGGATATCAGTCCGCTGTCAAATATGAGATAGGCAGCCCTGCGCGATCACGATTTGTTACAGGTCGCCGATATTGCGGGCCATGCTTGAGACGGAAAAATTTCGGTGCTGGTCCGATGTTCAGATAATATACGTGGCTATTCAAAACTGGCAGTTCTAAGGGTTGCAAACCGGAGGTTGTCAAAGAAGAATTCGTATTTTTTCCGTGCTTTGACGCGAAAAATTTCCGGGGAAGGTAATCGCGCAGCCTGGCGCCGGGTGTTGCCTTCACAACAAGGTGCGTTGCCGCCTGACGTGCCGTTTGCCTCTGCCTGCTGGCCCGGCAACACCGTGACCAGAAAAACCTGAAGGGGCCAGTCGGCCACCTGATGCGCTCGAAAAAAACTTGACAACCAAGCTGTTCGAAAATTGACGCATCGCGCTGCAAGCCACTGCCATGATGACTGGAATTCGAATGGGCCAGCAACTCTGGAACGGCGCAGAGTGCCATTTCGCTGTTCGGGAGATGCAACCCGGAGGTCAGAGACTTACTCATTTGAAAGCTCGGAAAAAACGGCCCCGTCGATAGGTTATCCCCGGAAAAAGACGGCTTCTGCAACACAGAAAATCTGCTGTCTCCCGCGATAACCCGACACCCTGAGCGCCCTTGGCGGTCGTTTCAGTCTCTCGGACGAGCGCAAATTGGGTCCGGGATTCCTCTTTGGGTGAAAATTTCCAACCATATATCCGTGAGCCTTACGATTTTTTCCGGCCTTCCTGGGGAGGCCCGCTGTCGCGTTTTTCCGTCCGTCCAGACACAGTGACATTCCCGCCTCTCTGCTTCGCCCCATTTACAGCCCGGGACGTCTCGGCCCTTCCTTGTTCAAGGAAAACAACGACCTGCATCCTCTGCATGTGGGGAGCACCGTGAGAGAACGACTGAGACCATGACTGCGAACTCTGAGAGTGAACACTGTCCACATTGCGGTAGTTGCCGCAATTCTGGCGGGGCGGAATGGAAGGAAGCGCCTCTGACGCGGGAAGAGGCCGCACAAGTACTCGGGATAAAGGTCAGAACGCTCTTCGATCTCAGGAAAGCGTATCGCCGCTCTCGCGATATCGAGGCAGTTCACCGCGGGAATGTCCGTTTCTATCGGCAGCACATTGAAGCGTTAATGGAGTTACTGAAATGGGAAAACTCAAAGGAACGGCGTGCTGGTACCCGTTCTGGAACGGCCGGTCATACTGCTACGACTTCTATGTCGAAGGGCAGAGGTATCGCCGGTCGACGGGGGTCCGCGATTTCGAGGCGGCTGAAATAGCCGAGGACGTCGCGAAGGGCGTTCATGACGCGGCCTGGGAGCGGGCACTGTCGCCGTCCCCGACGTTAAGGGAGGCGGCGGATCTCTATCTCGCCGAATTCGATAAGTTTCGGAGCGATATCGAGAGACTCGTCGCTTATTTCGGTCCGTTCAAGCCTATCGAAGACATCGACGCCTTCGCGTTCAAGAGATGCAAGGTTGATCTCAAGAAGCCAAGCTGGAAATCGGATGATACCGCGCGCAAGCATGTCACGACGCCGCTCAGGGCCGTGCTCAGAAATGCTCTGGGGCTGCGTTACGAGACGCGCGTAGACAACCCGAGGGACCGCGTTCTGACGCCGGAGGAGGCCGAACGCCTGATCGAGGCGGCCATGAACCCGCCGGAGACCATCCGCGACCCCCATCTGCGCCTGCTGAAGATAATCGCCTTCCTGCTCGGCACCGGTGCGACGCCGGGTGAGATGTTCTGCGTGCGGGCCGAGGACGTCATTCGGGCCACCAGAGAGATCCGGATTCGAGGCAAGGCCCGGGGAGCTCGCAAGACGCCCTATCGTGCCCGCATGGTGCGGCCGCCCGAGCGAGCCTGGGAGCTGATGGGCGATCTGCCGTCGGAAGGACGCGTCTTCCTATCGACCACCGGCAAGGAGATCGTGCCGGATGGCGAGCGCGGCAGCACCGTGATCCGGCAGTTCCAAAAGGTCTGCGTTGCCGCCGGGCTGAATCGCGAAACCGAAGTCGACGACGCCGATGCAGATGCAGATGCAGATGCAGATGATGGATACGAGAAGTTGGTCCTTTATAGCCTGCGGCACACATGGGCAACCTGGTTCAGCGCGCAGGTCGGGGATCAGGATTGCCTGATTGACCGCGGCGGTTGGGCCAAAGCAGACACCGCCCGGCGCTATAGAAAGCTGGCGCCCTCGGATCTCGGCGAGCGGCTGCTCGCCCATGGCTGGGACTTCCGCACATGATGGGAAGGATTTGGGAGTCCCGAATTCGGGGAGCAAAAAAGCCGCTGGAAATCAGCGGCTTACCCGGAGTGTCTACTCCCTTAGCAGGGGAGCGCCTTCGACCACTCGGCCACGTCTCCGCCGCCGTGTCTATGCGGGCGAAACGGCGGAAACAAGTCGAAATTGACAGCGAAACGACAAAACCGCCAGGTCTTCATTCCGGACGGCAGATCTCTCCCCGCGTCATGCCCAGCAATGTCCGCGCCACCAGGCCCGTCACGATCACCACGAGGAGTGCCAAGAGACCTGCCCCCAAGGTCCCGTGCAGGGCGGAGCCGGCAAGGTCCGCGTAGCGCAGGCAGGAGATCGTCAAACTCGCCAAGGGGAAGCTCAGCGCCCACCAGGACAGGGCAAAGGGCGGGCGCATCGCCTGGACCAGAAGGACCGTCGCCAGGGCGCCGAAGGCAAGCCCGCCATTGATCAGCACGCGCGCGAAACCGTCCAACTCACCGCCATTCAGCTGCAACCAGGACAGGAAGGCGACGGATGGCGGCGCCACGAGGATCGCCAACGTCGGCTGCAAACGCGCCGGCAGGGCCGGTTGCGTGATCAGGCGCAAGAGCAGGATCGGCAGCAGCGCGGCCCAGAAGAGGACGCCGGTTGCGAAGAACAGCCAGGAAAGATCGGCAAAGCCCAGCGGCACACCCGCCACCGGCACCACCACGTTGCCCACCGCCGGGATGAACCAGGCCGGGTTCACCTGTCCCAGGCCGAAGGTTCGCGGCCCCATCCAGGCCGCGATCACCGCCAGCGCCAGCCCCGCCTGCAGCGCCACGCCAACACCCCAAAGCCACAGCGCCGCGCCCGGCAGTTCAAATCGCAGGGCGGTGGCCACCAGCATCAGTGAAATCGGGATGGCGGGGAAAAAGTTCAGCTTGACCGGATGCGCCCATTCCTGCGCAACCGCGCCGGGATGGCGCAGCGCCTTGAGCGCGTAGAACAACGTGACCGCGATGAGATCCGCCGCTGCCACCGCCAGCGCGAACCGTGGCAGCCCCGGTCCCCAGCCGAAATAGCCCGCCGCCGCATGCAGCGCCAGCGCCAGACCGGACAGGCCCATCACGCTGGCAAAAAGGGTGATGTGAAAATGCGACAGCCTCTGCTCGGGCATCGGCGCGGCATGGGGGGAAACTTGGTCGGTCATCGCGGGCCTCCGGAAACACATTCATCTCTTGGAATGTATTTGCCGCGTTCGCGTTGACCTGCATCAAATCCGCGGAACCGCGTTACCTGGACAACAAAAAGCCCCCTGCCCGGCAGGGGCAGAGGGCCGTTGCATCAAGGCGCCGCTGATCGGATCAGGTCAGGTGTTGAAGAGGAAATGCAGAACGTCGCCGTCCTTGACCTCGTAGGCCTTGCCCTCGGCGCGCATCTTGCCCGCGTCCTTGGCGCCGGATTCACCGTTGCAGGACACGTAGTCGTCAAAGGCGATGGTCTCAGCCCGGATGAACCCCTTTTCGAAATCGCCGTGGATCACGCCCGCCGCCTGAGGCGCCGAGGTGCCCCGCTTGATCGTCCAGGCGCGGGCCTCTTTCGGGCCGACGGTGAAATAGGTCTGCAGGCCCAAGAGCTCGTAACCCGCCTTGATCAGCCGGTCGAGACCCGCCTCTTGCAGCCCCAGTTCCTCCAGGAACTCGGCGGCTTCCTCGGCGTCCAGCTGGCTGATCTCTTCCTCGATCTTGGCAGAGATCACCACGTGGGAATTGCCCTGCGCCGCCGCCATCTCGCCCACCTTGGCCGACAGGCTGTTGCCCTCGGCCGCGTCGCCCTCATCGACATTGCAGACGTAGAGCACCGGCTTGGAGGTCAGGAGCTGCAGCATCCGCCAGGCCTTGGCGTCCTCGTCGTCCACCTCGACCACGCGGGCGGGTTTGCCCTCTTCCAGAACGGCCAGGGCCAGCTTCATCAGCCGTTCCTGCTGAACCGCCTCCTTGTCGCCGCCGCGCACCTTGCGGACGATGTTCTGCAACCGCTTCTCGATGCTCTCCATGTCGGCGATGATCAGCTCGGTCTCGATGGTTTCGGCATCCGAGACCGGGTCGACACGCCCGTCAACGTGGGTGACGTCGTCATCCTCGAAACAGCGCAGGACATGGGCGATGGCGTCAACCTCGCGGATGTTGGCCAGGAACTGGTTGCCCAGCCCTTCGCCCTTGGACGCACCTTTGACCAGCCCGGCGATGTCGACGAAGGTCATGCGCGTCGGGATGATCTGGCCCGACTTGGCGATCTCCGCCAGCTGCGTCAGCCGCGGATCGGGCACTGCCACATCGCCCACGTTGGGCTCGATGGTGCAGAAGGGGAAGTTCGCCGCCTGCGCCGCCGCTGTTTTGGTCAGCGCGTTGAACAGCGTCGACTTGCCCACGTTGGGCAGCCCCACGATTCCCATCCGAAAGCCCATCGGGCACACTCCTTCTTGAATGACGGGCCGCTTCTAGTCGGGCAACCCCGTGCGTGCAAGCGGCGAGGCGTCCCGTGACACGCAAAACCCCTCTTCCCGTTGGGGAAGAGGGGTCCGTGCATGCCTTGAACTGACGAAGGAGGGATCAGCCGAAGCGGTTCGGGCCGGGGGTCGGCTTCTGGATGAAGAAGTAGATCAGCACCAGGAAACCGACAACCGGGACCAGGCCGATCAGCAGCCACCAGCCCGACTTGTCGATGTCATGCAGACGGCGGACGCCAATCGCGATGCCCGGGATCAGGGTCGCCAGCGAAAAGATTGCGCCCAGCACCATGATGCCCAGCATGCCGTCGATGATTCCCAGAACGAAGGAGATGAGGATGATGGCCAGGAAGGCCCACCAATATTCACCGCGGTTCGAGCGGCCTTCGAAATTGATGTAATTGCTGAAGAAAAGCTTGACTGCTTCTCCCATGCCGACCTGGCGGTCGTATCCGCCGGCACCCGCATCCATTGTATGGGCCATAATCTGTGTCTCCTGAAAACTGTCCGTGGTCCCTGAGTGGCCCGGATCGCGTCCCCGATCCGGTAGCGGCAATTAACCACCGTACCAGGGCGTTCTCAATGGTGGAATACCACCAGTCGCGCGAAAACGAGTGGTAAATCAGGCGCCTGACGTCTGCCGCGCCAGAATCGCCGGACTGTGCTTCCAGAAGCGCCACATCAACAGCCCCGCCGCCGCCGCAAGCCCCACGACCAGCCCGAACCAGATGCCCTCTCCGCCCCAATCCAGGGCAAAGCCAAAGACCCAGGCGCAGGGCATCCCAATACCCCAATAGGCCACCCCCGCCATGATCATCGGCACCCGCGTGTCCTGCAGCCCGCGCAACAGGCCGATGTGGATCACCTGGGTCGCATCGACGACCTGGAACAGCGCCGCCATCAGCAACAGCCCCCGGCCCGCCGCGATGATCGCGTCCCGCTGGGGGTCCTGCGGGTCGACAAAGAGGCTCATCAGCGTTTCGGGCAGCGCCACGAAGACGGTCACGGTCAGCGCCGCCGCCACGGCGCCCAGCACCGCCACCACCCGTGCCCCGCGCTGCATATGATCCAGGTCGCCCCGGCCCAAGGCATTGCCCGCCCGCACAGTCGCCGCATTGGACAGGCCCAGCTGTACCATGAAGGCCGCCGTCGAGATCTGCAGCGCCACACCATGCGCCGCAAGCGGGATCGTGCCCAGCCAGCCCATCAGCACGGCGGTGGCCGCGAACAGCGCGACCTCTGCCAGGGTCGTCAGCCCGATGGGCCAGCCAAGGTGAAAGACCTGCGCGAACATCTCCCAGTCCGGGCGCCAGAAGCGCACCATCAGTTCGTGCTCTGGCAGCTTGATCAGCGCATAACCCGCCACCAGCAGCAGCGAGATCACATGCACCGTCACAGAGGCGATCGCCGCCCCGGAAATCCCCAGTTCCGGCGCACCCCAGTTGCCGAAGATCAGCGCATAGTTGGCCAGCGCATTGGCCCCCGCCGCGGCCAGCGTGATCCACAGCACCACGCGTGTATGTTCCAGCCCGGCCAGGTAGTTCTTGAACACCATGACCCCCAGCGCGGGCAAAAGCCCGGCGGCCGCGATGCGCAGGTAGGTCTGTGCCAGCGCCGCCACCTCGGGCGTCTGGCCCATGCCGCCTAGGATCGTCCCCGAAAACCAGAACAACGGCAGGGTCACGAAGAAATAGAGGATCGACAGCCACAGCGCCATGCGTGTCGCGCGCCGCACCAGCACCTCGTCCTGCTGCGCGGCATAGCGCGCCACCATCGGCATGATCGCCCAGGCAAAGCCCGACCCGAACAGGAAAACCGTGAAAAAGAACGACCCGGCCAGGGTCAGGGCCGCCAGTTCCGGCACACCGTACCAGCCGATCATGATCGTGTCGGTCAGACCGATGGCAAATTGCGCCAGATGCCCGCCGATCAGCGGCAGGCCAAGGCGCAGGACAGCGCGCCTGTGTTCGGTGTAGGACATGGGCATGGTCATGCCCCGCCCTTAGTGCCAGCCCCCACGGGAGGCAAGGGCGCGGGGTGCGTTACCTGCCGTCCTGTGCTAGGCTGTTCGCAGGCGCCTTGATGGAGCTTTCCAATGGCCGACCCCGTTGATCTTGAGCGGCTTTTGCCGGACGCCCGCGCCTTCCTTTCGGAACTTGCGGAAAACAACGACCGTGAGTGGTTTCGGGACAACAAGGCGCGCTACGACAGCCAGCTCAAGCGCCCGTCGGAAAAGCTGCTTGCGCGGATTGCCGCCTGGCTTGGAGAGACCCGGGGCACGCCGCCACGGACCAAGCTGTTCCGCCCCCACCGCGATGTGCGCTTTTCCGAGGACAAGACCCCCTATCACACCCATCTGCACATGATGTGGTCGCTGCCGGACGGGCGGGTCTGGATGCTGGGTATCTCGCCCGACTATGCCACGCTGGGCGCCGGGTTGATGCAGTTCGAACCCGCGCAGCTTGACCGCTGGCGCGAGGCGGTGGCCTCGGACCGGGGGGCAGAGCTGGCCGCGCTGGTGGCGGAGGCGGGATGGCGCGTCGATCCCCCCTCGCTGCAACGGGTGCCCGCCCCCTACCCCGCCGATCACCCGCGCGAGGACATGCTGCGGTGCAAGGGCTATGTCGCCTGGCGCGATAACCTGGACGCGGCGCTGGCCGCCGATCCCGCCGCCAGCAGCCGGCAGGTCATCACCGAGTTCGCCCCGCTGATGGACTGGCTGGGCGAGATCGCCTGAGCGTCAGGTCCGGCGCCCGTCCGGGTGCAGGATCTTGCCCAGGATATGATCCGACCGGTGGATGACATGCCCGGCCCCGCCCACGATCAGCGGATCGGGCACGCCGACGATCCTGTGATCCTTGTCCGGGTAATCCAGCGTCGACAGGAAATGCCGCATGCAGTTCAGCCGCGCGCGTTTCTTGTCGTCCGACTTGATGACCGTCCAAGGCGCATCGGCGGTGTCCGTGTAAAAGAACATCGCCTCCTTGGCCTCGGTATAATCTTCCCACTTGTTCAGGCTGGCCTTGTCGATGGGCGACAGTTTCCACTGTTTCAGCGGGTCCGTCTCTCGGCTCTGGAACCGGGCCAGCTGCTCGTCCTGCGTGACAGAGAACCAGTACTTGTAAAGCTGGATGCCGGAGCGCACCAACATCCGCTCCAGATCCGGGGTCTGGCGCATGAATTCCAAGTAGTCGTTCGGCTCGCAAAAGCCCATGACCCGCTCGACGCCGGCGCGGTTGTACCACGACCGGTCATACAGCACGATCTCGCCCGCAGTCGGCAGGTGCTCGATATAGCGCTGGAAATACCACTGCCCGCGCTCCTGCTCCGTCGGCTTGTTCAGTGCGACGACACGCGCGTTGCGCGGGTTCAGATGTTCGGTGAACCGCTTGATCGTGCCCCCCTTGCCGGCGGCATCTCGGCCCTCGAACAGCAGCACGAATTTCTGCCCGGTTTCCTGCGCCCAGAGCTGCACCTTCAGCAGTTCGGCCTGCAGGCGCGCCTTGTCGCGTTCGTAGGCGCGGCGCGACACCTTCTTGTCATAGGGATATTCGCCGGTCTCAAAGGCGCGGCGGATCTCGTCCGGGGTCGGGTGATGGCGTTCTTTCCGCGCGGGCAGCGGCACGGCAACGGGATCGACTGCAGGTGCTTCGGCTTCCACGACAGGCTCGGGCGCGGCAACAGCATCGACGGCATTGGCAACAATCTGGTCTTCGGCGGGGGCGGTCTGGGATGGCGGCATGGGGTCTCCTTTATGTCACGGTCCAATGATCGCATGATCCCGGCGCCCCCGCCTTGCGACACGTCAAGAAACCGTCACGAAAGCTTCACCTTTTTCCATTTTCCAGGCGGCATTGATTTTCCCCCGCACATCCGGCAAGAGGCAAAAGCCTTGCAGGGAGTGAGCCATGACACGCATCGATTCCACCTTCGCCCGGTTGCAAGCCGAGGGACGGAAAGCCTTTGTCGCCTATATCATGGCCGGTGACCCGGACGTGGCCACCTCGTTGGCGGTGATGAAGGGCCTGCCCGGGGCCGGCGTCGACGTGATCGAACTGGGCCTGCCCTTTACCGATCCGATGGCAGACGGGCCGACGATCCAGCTGGCCGGTCAGCGCGCGCTCGAAGGCGGGATGACGCTGGACAAGACCCTGCAGATGGTGCGCGACTTCCGCGCCGGGGACAATGACACCCCGATCGTGCTGATGGGCTATTACAACCCGATCTACTCGCGCGGGGTCGAAACCTTCCTTGATCAGGCCAAGGAGGCCGGGATCGACGGTCTGATCATCGTCGATCTGCCGCCCGAGGAAGACGACGAGCTTTGCATTCCCGCGCAAAAGGCCGGGCTGAACTTCATCCGTCTCGCCACGCCCACCACCGACGACAAGCGCCTGCCCAAGGTGCTGCAGAACACCAGCGGCTTTGTCTACTACGTCTCGATCACCGGGATCACCGGCGCGGCGGCGGCCGAGGCGGCGGATGTCGCCCCCGAGGTGGCGCGCATCAAGGCCAAGACGGATCTGCCCGTGATCGTCGGTTTCGGCATCCGCACGCCCGAGACCAGCCAGGCCATCGCCTCTGTCGCGGACGGCTGCGTCGTGGGGTCGGCCATCGTGGGGGAACTCGCCTCCGGCAAGTCTGTGGATGAGGTCCTGTCCTTCGTGTCGGGCCTCGCCGGTGGCGCTCACTCGGCCTGAGCCAGCAACAGCCGGGCCATGACCGCGATCAACTCCTCGCGGCGGACCGGCTTGGCCACATGGGCATCCACCCCCTGCCGCAGGTAGCTGGAGACCTGGTGCGTCATCGCGTTGGCGGTCAGGGCGATGATCGGCACGGTGCGCAACTCGCGCGCCGCCTCGACCGCGCGGATCATGGCCGCCGCCTCCAACCCGTTCATGACCGGCATGTTCACATCCATCAGGATCAGGTCATAGGCCTCGGCGAAATGCGCCTCGACCGCCTCGGCGCCGTCATCCACCATGTCGATGCGCAGCGGATAGCGCCGCAGGAGCAGGCTCAGAACCCTCTGGTTCGTCTCGCTGTCCTCGGCCACCAACACGCGCCAGTCCCGCGCCATCAGCACCGCCTCTGCCGCATCCACAGAGGTATCGGCCGAGCGCGGGCGTGGCTGCGCATCGCGCACCTTGACCCGGGCGATGAAACGCGCCCCGGCCTCGGGTGCGGGTTCATGGACCAGATCACCGCCCAGCAACCGGCAGATGCGCCGTGATATCGCCAGGCCCAACCCCGTGCCGCCGAACTTGCGCGTGATCGAGGCATCGGTCTGGGTAAAGGCCTCGAACAGGCGGTCTCGCCTTTCGGGTGGTACACCGGGGCCGGTATCGCGCACCTCGATCTCCAGCACCTCGCCCTTGCGCCGCAGATCGACATGGATCCCGCCCGTGGCGGTGAATTTCAGCGCGTTGGACGCCAGGTTGGTGATCACCTGCCGCAGGCGTGTCGGGTCACTGCTGATCCAGCCGCGCGCCCGCGCGTCCTGCCGCACCCGCAGGTCCAGGCCCTTCGACTCGGCCCGTGGCTCATAGACCTGGCGGACCTCGTGGCACAGCGCGTCCAGGTCGAAATCGCGCTCTTCCATTTCCATCTTGTGGGCTTCGATCTTGGACAGGTCCAGAAGATCGTTCAGCAATTCCAGCAGCGACAACCCGCAGGACTGGATGATTTCCGCCATCTCGCGCTGTTCGCCCTGCAACTCATCGCTTTCGACCAGGGCCGTGGCCATGCCCAACACGCCGTTCAGCGGTGTGCGGATCTCGTGGCTGATCATGGCCAGGAAACCGCTCTTGGCGGCGCTGGCGCTTTCCGCCGCGGTCTTGGCCTGTTCCAGTTCCCGCGTCCGTTCCTGCACCGCCTCTTCCAGGGCGGCGGCCTGCGCCTGCAGCGCCGCGTTGGCCTCGAACAGGGCGCGGCTCTTGCCTTCAAGCAGGCGCTCGGCCTCCTTGCGGGCGGCGCGTTCGCGGTCGTAGCGGCGGCGCAGGACCCTGCCGTCATCCGGCGCGCTGACTACCGGAGAGCCCATGCCTCATGTCTCCAGCCGGACGTCAAACACCGCCTCGCGCGGCGAGACCCGGTCCAGCCCGATCTGCGCGTCCTGGCCGAAATGGTCCACGCAGGCCTCGATCAGGCCGTGGCAAAAGGCGACAAGCGGGCGTTCGGACCGATAGGTCATCCGCAGGTGCTCCGGCGTCACCCAGGCCGTCTCGAACCGCGGCAGTTCCGCGTCTGAATAGAGCTTGCGCACCTCGACGTGCACCTCGCCCTCGATCGCGGCGAGCATGTCCAGAACGGTTGCCTTGTCCTCGAAGAACTGGGGATAGGTCTGCACGAAACGGGCATGCATCCAGGCACCGAACTTGCGCTGCAGATCCTCCGTCGGAATGCCGGTCAGGTCGCTGACGGCACCAACGATCTGCATCAGCTCCCTGCAGGGGTAATTCCCGACCGAGGTATAGGCCGCACCGGAGTCCAGGTCGAGCTGGTCGAGGATGTCATCCACAGCCTCTTCGCCAATGGCCTGTTCGGCCATTTCCAGCAACTCCGTGAACACGATGCCCTTCATCGGCCTGATTCCTTGACCCGTTTGAACTTGCGTAGCCCAGGCCGATGAAGAGCGTCTTAAGAGTCGCATTGCATGAATGTCCGGCCATTGGTAATCGCTTCTTACCAATTCCCACGAAAGCGCCCTGCCATGCCCGTCATTACCGAAATCGAGGATCTCAAACGCATCTATCGGCGCAGGGTGCCGAAAATGTTCTACGATTACTGCGAGTCCGGCAGTTGGACCGAACAGACATTTCGCGAGAATTCTTCGGATTTCGACGACATCTACCTGCGTCAGCGGGTGGCGGTGGACATGGCGGGCCGCTCGACGAAAACACAGTTGATCGGGCAGGACGTGTCGATGCCGGTGGCGCTGGCGCCGGTGGGCCTGACGGGCATGCAGCACGCCGACGGCGAGATCCTCGCCGCCAAGGCGGCCGAGAAATTCGGCGTGCCCTTCTGCCTGTCCACCATGTCGATCTGCTCGATCGAGGACGTGGCGTCGAACACTTCGGCGCCGTTCTGGATGCAGGTCTACACATTGCGCGACGACGAGTTCATGCAAAACCTCTTTGACCGGGCGAAAGAGGCGAAATGTTCCGCCGCCGTCATCACCGTCGACCTGCAATTGCTGGGTCAGCGTCACAAGGACCTGAAAAACGGCCTCTCCGCCCCGCCCAAGCTGACGCCGAAATCCGTCGCCAACATGATGACCAAGGTCGGCTGGGGCCTGAACATGCTGCAGACCAAGCGGCGGTTCTTCGGCAATATCGTCGGCCATGCCAAGGGGGTGACGGACCCCTCGTCGCTGGTCACCTGGACGGCGGAAAGCTTTGACCAGTCGCTGAACTGGGACCGCATCCGCGAGTTCCGCAAGATGTGGGACGGCCCGCTGATCATCAAGGGCATCATCGACCCGCGCGACGCGCTGGAGGCCTGCAACGTCGGCGCCGATGCCATCGTCGTGTCAAACCACGGCGGGCGGCAGCTGGACGGGGCGCTGTCCAGTATCCGCGCGCTGGAACCGATCGTCGATGCGGTGGGGGACAAGATAGAGGTCCATATGGACAGCGGCGTGCGCTCGGGTCAGGACGTGCTGAAGGCGCGCGCGCTGGGGGCCAAGGGCGCCTGGATCGGCCGCGCCTTCGTCTACGGTCTGGGCGCGATGGGCGAGGCCGGCGTGACCCGCGCGCTGGAGGTCATCCACAAGGAACTGGACCATTCGATGGCGCTCTGTGGCCACACCGATATCGAGACGGTGAACCGCGATATACTGATGGTGCCCAAGGGGTTCTCCGGCGACTGGGCCTGACGGGTTAACCCGCTGTTAATGAATGAAAATGTTTCGCGCGCGAAACAGGACCCCGGCGGATCACTCTGCCGGGGTCATCGCGGTTGCCGCCGCCCGCCGGACCAGCGGCACCAGCACCAGCGGGATCGCCAGCATCAGCGCGCCCACCACGGCAAAGGAGGCGCCAAGGCCGAACCCCTCGGCCAGACCGCCCATCAGCGGCGGACCGACGAAGAACCCGGCATAGCCCAGCACCGCGACGCGGCTGATCGCCAGCGCCTTGAACTCGCTCGAAACCAGCCGTCCGCACCAGGAAAAGGCCATCGGCGCCACCACCGACACCCCCAGCCCCAGCACCGCGAAACCGGCATAGGCCACCGCCAGCCCCAGCGCAAAGGCCGCCGTCACGGCGCCCGCGCAGGTCAGCACGGCCGCCAGCCGGATCACCGCCGCTTCGCTGACGCGCTGCGCCACCACCTGGCCGGAAAACCGCCCCAGCGCCATTGTCACGCCCAGGATCGCCGGCCCCAATGCGCCCTGCGCCGCCCCCGCGCCCAGCGTGCGTTCCAGGTGCAGTGCCGACCAGCCCTCGGTCCCCTGTTCAGCCAGAAAGCCCAGCAGGACAATGGCCCCCAGGGGCGCCAGGACCCACCAGGACAGCGGCGCAGCCGGTGGCGCGCCCTCCTCTGGCGGGGTCTCGCGCACCGGGGCCCGCGCCATCAGGACGCAGAGCGCCACGACCGGCAGCGCCAGCGCCGCGAAAACGGCAAAGGGCGACCAGCCCGCCTCGCGCGCAAGCCCCGTCATCAGCGCGGCCACCGCATAGGCGGCGGAATAGATCCCGTGGTTGAGATTCATCAGCGACCGCCGGCTCTGCCCCTCCAGCATCGACAGGCGCGCGTTCATCGAGACGTCCAGCGTGCCAGAGGCCATCGCCGCCGCCATCATCGCCAGGGCAAATGTCACGCCGCCCCCGGCCAGCCCCGGCAACAGGAAGGCCAGCGCCATCAGCAGACCCGAGACCGGCAGATCGCCGTTGCCCAGCCGCCGCTGCGCCAGTGGCGCCAGCCACATGGCCAGCACGGCCCCCGCCGCCGAGACCAGCATCGCCAGGCCAAAGCCGCCATCGGACAGGCCCACCTGCGGCTTGAGATCGGGCACCAATGCCGCGAAGGCACCCCAGTAAAGACCCACGGCCACGAAACCCGCCGCTGGCCCCCGGCTGATGATAAGATCGCGCAACATGGGGATCGCCTGCCACGGGCCGCCGCCGTCGTCCAGCGCGAAACGGACCGGGCCGGGAGGACGAATCCGCTTGCCAAACGGGGCGATCCGGTTTACCGGCACGGCTTCACGCGGGGTGACAGCCTTGGAGGCACCCTGCATTTTTAGATGGAGATACAATATGGCTGGTGAGATTCCTGATCTCAACGCCCAGGAACGGACGGGGACAGGCAAGGGCGCCGCTCGTCAGGCACGTCGTGCTGGCATGGTTCCGGGCATCGTTTTCGGTGGCGACAAAGATCCTCTGCCGATCAATCTGCCCTTCAACGCCCTGCTCAAGCGCCTGAAGGCCGGTCGCTTCAAGGCGACGCTCTTCAACCTCAAGGTCGATGGCCACGAGGATGTGCGCGTGATCTGCCGCGACGTGCAGCGTGACGTGGTCAAGGACCTGCCGACCCACGTCGATTTCCTGCGCCTGCGCCGCACCACCAAGATCAACCTCTACATCCCGGTTGAATTCGTGGGCGAAGACGTGGCCCCCGGCATCAAGAAGGGTGGCGTTCTGACCATCGTTCGCCCGGAAGTCGAACTGATCGTGACCGCGGGTGACATCCCCGAGAAGATCACCGTCGACCTGTCGACGCTGAAAATCGGCGACATCGTCCACATCTCGGACGTGACCCTGCCGGAAGGCGCCAAGCCGACGATCGACCGCGACTTCGTGATCGCGAACATCTCGGCACCGTCGGGCCTGGCCGCACAGGAAGCCGAAGAAGAAGCCGAAGCCGCCGCAGAGGCTGCTGCAGAAGCCGCAGACAGCGCCTCCGAAGACGCCTGATAACAGGCGCTTCGCTGAACAGCTTTCGAACCCCCGCCCCCGGCGGGGGTTTTTCTTTGTCCGGGGAATGGTCAGCCGGGTTTGCGGACCACGCGGCTGGCAAAGAGGATCGCGCCCTAAACGCTCTGGGCCGCAACCCGCGCGGCGGTTTCGTCGCGAAATCCCTGCGCCAGCGCCTCGGAGCAGTCCCCGGCCCCGGCCGCCGCCGTGATACCGCGCGCCATGAGCGACTGGATATAGGCAGGCCGGTCCATCTGGACAAAACTGTAGGCCCGACTGTCGGGCGTCCTGTCCATGCCAATCCTGCCCCAAAGCGGCAGTTTCTCCGGTGACCTCAGGCGGTCAGCACCTGCACCGCCTCGAAGATCTCCAGCTCGGGCGGTTCCAGGTACATATGCGCCGAGCTTTTCGCCCCGCCATGCGCGGCGCGAAACGCCTCGGACTTGGTCCAGCCGGTGAAGCTGGCCTCGTCCTCCCACAGCGTGTGCGAGGCATAGAGGACATGATCCTCGCGCTCCGGCCCCTTCATCAGGGCAAAGCTGCGGAACCCGGGGACGCTTTTCAGGTGGCTGTCGCGGTTTTTCCAGAGGGTTTCAAAGGCCTCGACTTCGGATTTGACCACCTTGAACCGGTTCATGGTCAGGTACATTCCGCTCTCCCGTTGTGATCCATGCCGCCTCTGGCCTACATAGGGCGCAGGCGATCTCGGAGGGCACAGTGCAGATATTCGTTGGTCTCGGCAATCCCGGCACGAAATACGCCGGCAACCGGCACAACATCGGCTTTATGGCGCTGGACCGGATCGCCGAGGATCATGGGTTCGGCCCCTGGAAAGCCAAGTTCCAGGGCCAACTGGCCGAGGGCCGGCTGGGCAGCGAAAAACTGCTGCTGCTGAAGCCCGAGACCTTCATGAACCTTTCCGGCCAGTCGGTGGGCGAGGCGATGCGGTTCTACAAGCTGGACCCGGGCGATGTGACCGTGTTCCACGACGAGCTGGACCTGGCCCCGGGCAAGTGCAAGGTCAAGACGGGCGGCGGGCACGCGGGCCACAACGGGCTGCGTTCGATCCATGCCCATATCGGCGAGGCCTATCGCCGGGTGCGGTTGGGCATCGGCCATCCGGGCCGCAAGGAGCTGGTCGCGGCCTACGTCCTGCACGATTTCCACAAGGCCGATCAGGATTGGCTGGACGACCTGCTACGCGGGGTGTCGGACGGCGCCCCACAGCTTGCGGCAGGCGACACAGGCAAGTTTTCGAATGCCGTCGCGCTGCGAACGGCGCCGCCCCGGACCTCGAAGACGCCTGAGAAACCCAAGGCTGGCCCGGCGCCGAAAGCCGCCCCGCCCGAGGATACGGGCAGCGAGGAAGAGACCCGCAACCCCCTGCAACGACTGGTGGACAAGTTCCGATGAAGGGCAAGCGTCTCGCAGCCATCGGCCTTGTCGTCCTTGTGGGGCTGTCCGCCGCGGGTTTTGCCTATCGCGACGAGCTAGGCCGCCTGCGCGCCACCATGACGCTCTTTGACGAGGGCGAGATCGTCGAGAACTTCAGCCACATGGACCGACTGTTCGAGACGGTCCCGATCCCCGTCACGACCAGCGCCGTCCCGCTGCCCGAAGGTCCCGCGATGGAGATGCCGGCGGACTGGCAGGACTGGCTGGATCGGCGGGCCATCACCGGGGCGATTGTCCTGCGTAATGGAGAGGTTGTTCACGAGAGCTATCACCTGGGCACCGGCGCCGAAGACCTGCGCATCTCGTGGTCTGTGGCCAAATCCTATTTGTCCGCACTTTTCGGGATCTTGGTGGCGCAGGGTCATGTGGACAGCCTGGACGACCTGGTGGTGAAATACGCCCCGCAGCTCAAGGGCAGCGCCTATGAGGGCGCCACGATCCGCAATGTCCTGCAGATGTCCACAGGAGTCGTTTTCGACGAGGACTACCTGGATTTCTGGAGCGACATCAACAAGATGGGTCGCATCCTTGCGCTTGGCGGCTCGATGGACGGTTTCGCCGCAGGACTGACCGAAACCGATCAGCCGCCCGGCGAACGCTGGCGGTATGTTTCGATCGACACGCATGTCCTGTCGATGGTTGCGCGGGGCGCCACGGGGCGCCCACTGCCGGATCTACTGGCGGAGAACCTGCTGGACCCGATGGGGGCCTATGGCAAACCCTATTACCTGTCAGATGGTTACGATGTGGCCTTCGCGCTTGGCGGGTTGAACCTGATGCTGCGCGACTATGCCCGACTCGGAGAGATGTTTCGCAACGGCGGGCGCCTGCAGGGCAAGCAGATCGTGCCAGAGGACTGGGTGATCGAAAGCACCACGCCCTCGGCGCGCACGGAGCCCGGAGAGCTGCAATACGGCTATCAATGGTGGATGCCGTCCGACGCGCGCAAGGGTGAGTTCATGGCGCGTGGCATCTATGGTCAATATGTCTCTATCGACCGGCAAAGCGGCACGGTGGTGGCCGTAACGGGCGCGGATCGCGGCTTTCGCGAGGCCGGGGCCTTTGACGACGCACTGCAGATGTTCCGCCGTTTGGCCAACCAATAAGGGAGTGAGGAAAAGATGGAGAAAGACCCTTCTTTCAATGCCCTGGGCGGACCTCTTGAGTCCTGCTCTCAAGAGCCGCTGACGGGATTTTTCCGTGACGGCCATTGCAATACCTGTGCCGAAGACCGGGGCAGTCACACGGTCTGTGCGGTCATGACGGCAGAGTTCCTCGCCTATTCCAAATATGTCGGCAACGACCTTTCGACCCCGCGCCCGGAGTTCCATTTTCCGGGTCTGAAGCCCGGCGATCACTGGTGTCTCTGCGCCGGGCGCTTTCTGCAGGCCCACGATGAGGGCTGCGCGCCGCTGGTGAACCTCTCGGCCACCCATCGCGGTGCGCTGGACATCGTGCCGCTGCGGATTCTCGAGACATATAGCTGGACCGACCGGGGCTGAGACGCCGCTTGCCCCGTTCAGACGAAATTCCCGGACCTCGAAGGCAAGCTTAACCCGCCTTTAACCATTGCCGGATCACGATGAACGCAGGGTCTGGTTGCCCGAATATCTCCTGTTTGCTTTCAGGAAAGCGATCTGCCCCCAGGCTCCTCCGACCTGTGGACAGATCGCGAAACTGCCGCCCCGGTTTGACCGGAGCGGCTTTTCTTTGGCCGACGATCAGTCGCGCAGGCGCGCGATCTCCTGCATCAGGCCCCTGGTGCCGTTGTGCACCGTGAGGTGATCCACCTTGGCGGCGATCGCCTCCAACGCCTCCAACTCCTTGAGCCGGAGCATCACCGGGTTGTCCTCCATGACCTTGGCGGTGTTCAGAAGCGCACGCATCGCGTTCGTATCCTCGCGCCGCAGGATCACGTTGGCCTCGGCCTCTTTTTCGGCCTCGACCACGCGGTTCAGGATCTCGCGGATCTCGCCCGGCAGGATCACGTCCTTGAGGGCGATCTCCTTCAACTCGATCCCGATCCCGGCCAACTCGGCCCGCAGGCTGTCGCCCGCTTCGACGTCGATGGCGCCCTTTTCAGCCAGAAGCTGATCCAGCGTCAGCGCCCCAAGGCGCCGGCGAAAGACCAGCTGCACCGCCCGGTGCAGCGTCTCTTCAAAGTCGCTGACCGTGCTCACGGCGCGTTCCGGATCCGTCACACGGAAGATCGCGGTCAGGTTGACCCGGATCGTCACGCGGTCCTTGGTCAGGATCTCCTGGCCCACGACCTCATGGGCCCGGGTGCGCATGTCCACCAGCCGCGCCGTCACGCGCGGGCCGACCGCCCAGAAGCTGTGGACACCGGGCGGCAGACGGCGGATCAGCACCCCGTCGAAATGCAGCATCCCGACATGGCCCTCGGCCACTGTCACCGTGGTCAGCGCCCGGCCAAGACCGGCCCGGTCGAGGCGTCGCGCCAAAGTGGCATCGACACCGGGATCGCTGGCGAGGTCGAAGCGGTCCACCGTGAAGGGGCCCGCATCGGTCCAGAATACCTCGCGTTCTTCGGGGAAGAGCACCTGCATCGGGCGCCCGTCGCGCAGGACGATGGCGATGTCCTCGCTGCCGGTCCGCACCTCAGTCAGGTGCCCTTCGACAAGATCGGGGCGGCTGCGGAACAGCGCCCGGTCAAAGGTACTGGTGAACCGGAGACGGTCGATGCTGTGGACCTCACGCGTGCAGTTGTCGCGCGGCACAAGGTGCTCGCCCGGGCCGAGCAGCGCGTCGAAGCGACCGTTGACCAGAACCAGCATCCGCTGGGTCTCTGTCAGGGTGACGCGTTCGCGCCCGGTGAGGGCAAGTATCATTCGGGTCAGCACATGGGTCATCTTTCGTCTCCTTTTCCTCGTGCCTATCGTCGTCGCAAAACGATGTTCCTTTGTTTGCAGTGGGTTGGGGGCGACATGCCCCGCAGGTGTCAAAGAGGTGGATCCGGGACCGCCCCCATGCCGCGACCGCGGGCGGGAGCCCGGAGAGAGGGGCGCGGAGCACCGGCGCGCCGCGGGCCGTCAGACCCGTGGCAGACCGGCACCCGGCGGAACCGTCATCCGATACCCCGGCGCTCGACCGGAGCAGGCGACCCCTCTGCCGCCCCCATCGCGGTGCCGCGCAGGGATTGGCAGGGGACGCCTGCAAGAGACGCCCCGGATCCTGTGAGGTGGACCACTCTCGTGGACCGGCACCCGAAGCCGGTGCCCTCCATCAAGGGCGTTTTGGAGCAAAAGGCAGGAATCGAACCTGCTACACTTCGATTAAGGGCCGAATGCTCTACCCATGAGCTACATTTGCAGAACGACACAGGTGGGATTTGAGCCCACGCCCAACGGAAGAAAATCCGCTGCTCTGACCTGTCTGAGGTACAGTGTCCGTTCCAGACCGCCCGTCCCCGCCCTGGCATACAGTTTCGGCAGCGCCGCCTGCACCGGGGGAGAGATCACCTCCGCCCGCTAGGGTCAGTTCCGGAGTGTCCGGAGGTGCTGAATACCCGTGTCGGGCTGACTCGCTCTACCTTGAATTTTTCGCCCGCTTGCTGCCGTTGCGGAGGCGCAACAATATTTCAAGGTTGCGCAACTTTTGAAAAGGCCAGATGGCAAAGACGTGCAAATCGACCGGCCAAAGCGGTTCGGGTTTGGCAAAGAGTCACCGGGCTGCGAGTGCCGGCGGCTGATCCGGCGGGTCCGCCGCGATCAGATCGTCGATGAAGAGGCTCAGGAGCTGTGGCCGCCCCGTGACCTGGGCCTTGCGGTAGATGGCGTTGGTCTGCGCCTTGACCGTCCCCTCGGAGGTCTTGCGCACCTCTGCGATCTCGGCGGTGGACAAGCCCTTGATCGCCATCAACGCCACGTCGCGTTCGGCGGGCGTGAGGCTCCATTCTTCGAAATGTTCGTCCAGCACTTCCATGAAGGCGCCGCGCGCCAGACGCAGGCTGTCCTCGGCTTGGGCACGAGCGCGCAGGCTGCGCGCCAAAAGCGTCGCGGTGACGCCCAGGCCCACGATGAGCCCGATGGCGGCGCTGATCTGAATCAGCTCGTAAATCGCCCAGGGAATCGGAACGCTGCGCAGGCCAAGGCGCGTCGACAGGATGTCATTCAGAAAGAACCCGGCACAGCAAAGCTGGAAGGAAAACAGCATGCCGATTCCGATGCGGGTTTTCACGCCAGAAGGCTCCATTGGCGAGACGGCATGACCGCAAGGATCATGCCGGATTGCAGGGATGGGGATGGTTGCGCGTCTCGGGGCAAGAATGCACCCGCAGAGACCGGACAGGCAAGCCCGGAGACCGGCGGGAAACCGCCTAGTTGAGGCCGGGAGCCCCGTCGCGCCCTGGCGGGTCAGCGCCGGGCTTGTCGTCAGAGCGTCCGGGAGGATCACCCTTGTCCCCCTGTCCGGGCGGGTCGTCCTTGTCCTCCTGGCCCGGGGGGCCATCCTTGTCCGCCTGGCCCGGTGGGCCGTCCTTGTCCTGCTGTCCCGGCGCCCCTTCGTCGGGGGGATCGGCATCGGGACTGGCGTCAGGCGGGGCCGTGCCGCCGGCATCCGCCGCTTTGGCCGGGGGCGTGCTGCCGTGTGCCAAAGGCACACTGCGCGAACGGGGGACATCGGAGGTGTAGAGATAGTCGCGCAGGATGGCCCCGGTCGAGGGGTTCAGCACCACCTCGCGCCGGCCATCGGGCCCCAGGGCGATGATCTGGTCATAGCCCAGCCAGGTCCGGCGGACGCGGAAATTGGAAAAACCCTGGTCGGTCAGGCTCTGGATCACGCGGTCGCGGTAGGACTGCGCCATCGCGGGGGGCGTACAGAGCAGGCTGACGACAAGCCCGAGGCATATGAGAACAAGACGCATGGCGCGGCTACACGGCCACGAACCAGGCACCCGTGCTTGTCTTGCGCGAAGTCGCCATGTCGCCGGTCTGGCGAAGGCGTCGGTGCTTGGTCATGAGTTTGACCTTGGTCGTCGGTGTGACCAGCGTGGTCATCGTCATCATGAGGGTGGTTGTCGGGGTCATGGCCATGACAGTCTGTGTTCGTGTGATCCGGGTCTTCATCATGACATTCATTCGCGCGCGGGTCATCCCCTGCGGGGAGACTGTGAAAAATGTGTCGGCCACCTGCCGAGGCCTTACACCGATGACCGCGTTCCGTGAGCGTGCCTTAGCCCGGTACGGGGAACCGGACGGGTGCGGTCGGGGACCGGTGTGGGACATCCGGCGACGGCAGGTGACCGACGAGTTTGACCGATCAAGTCGGCAACCTCGGACAATCTGCCCGCTGCGCGCCGGGGGGGGAACTCAACGGGGGTTTATCATACGCCGCCTAAACCACATGAAGATGCCCATAAACCGAAGTTTATGGGCATCAAGCTCTTGATTCAAAAGGACATGGGTTTCAGGCGCTCAAAGTGGCCAGATCAGCCCGCGCTGCGGCCCTCGGTGCCGGACATGTCGACGCCCAGATGCTTGGCGACGGTAAAGATGTCCTTGTCGCCCCGCCCGCACATGTTCATGCAGATGATGTGATCGCTGGGCAGCTCGGGCGCGATCTTGGCCACATGGGCCAGCGCGTGACAGGGTTCCAGCGCCGGGATGATGCCCTCTGTCTCGCAGCAGAGCTTGAAAGCTTCGAGCGCCTCCTTGTCGGTGATCGAGACATATTGCGCGCGGCCCACGTCATGCAGCCAGCTGTGTTCCGGGCCGATGCCGGGATAGTCGAGGCCTGCCGAGATCGAAAAGCCCTCGAGGATCTGGCCATCGTCATCCTGCAACAGGTAGGTGCGGTTGCCATGCAGAACACCGGGGCGCCCACCGGTCAGCGAGGCGCAATGCTCCATCTTCTCGTTGACACCTTTGCCGCCCGCCTCGACGCCGATGATGTTCACTTCCTTGTCGTCGAGGAAGGGGAAGAACAGGCCCATCGCGTTCGAACCGCCGCCAATGGCGGCGATGATCGTGTCGGGGTTGCGGCCTTCGGCCTCTTGCATCTGCTCCTTGGCTTCCTTGCCGATGATCGACTGGAAGTCCCGGACCATCGCCGGATAGGGATGCGGACCGGCAACGGTGCCGATGCAGTAGAAGGTGTCGCGCACGTTGGTGACCCAGTCGCGCAGCGCGTCGTTCATCGCGTCCTTGAGCGTGCCACGCCCGGAAGTGACGGGGATGACCTCGGCGCCAAGCAGCTTCATCCGGAAGACGTTGGGCTGCTGGCGTTCGACGTCATGCGCGCCCATGTAGACAACACATTTCAGGCCGAACTTGGCGCAGACGGTTGCGGTGGCCACGCCGTGCTGGCCTGCCCCGGTCTCGGCGATGATGCGGGTCTTGCCCATGCGGCGGGCCAGGATGATCTGGCCCAGGACGTTGTTGATCTTGTGCGCGCCGGTGTGGTTCAGCTCGTCGCGCTTCATATAGACCTTGGCGCCGCCGAGGCGTTCGGTCAGCCGTTCGGCGTAATAGAGCGGCGAGGGCCGGCCGACATAATGCTTCCAGAGGAACTCCATCTCGTCCCAGAAGGACTGGTCGGTCTTGGCCTTTTCGTACTCGGCCTCCAGCTCGAGGATCAGCGGCATCAGTGTCTCGGACACGAAACGCCCGCCATAGATGCCGAAACGGCCCTTTTCATTGGGTCCGGTCATGAAGCTGTTCACGAGATCGTCCATAACACCTCTCCTCTGTCTGGCCGTCTGAATAGGGCATTTGGGGCGGAAAAGGCCAGAGGCAAAAGCAGGCGGCACATCGCGGGGGCTGCGGCGGCAAGACGCTTCGAAGCGCCTTGGAGAAGCGCGTTCGAACGCGCTTGGGCAACGCCGTTGGAACGGCGTTGTCAAAGGGCCTTTGAAGGCCCTTTCAGCGGACCCGGCGGATCGGTTTGCCGTTGCAGAAGATCACGAAGTGACGATGGTTCTCCACCACCTGGAACCCGCGCCGGGTCGCGGCCTCGACAAAGGCGTCGCGGCCGACCAGCCGTTCCACATCACGGATCTTGCGTTTGACCACACCCCCGCCCATCGCCTCGCGCGAGGCGAAGATCTGCGCCAGCCAGCGGTCGGGCGTGATATGATCGGGCAGAACGGCCATGCCCCGATCTCACCTCAGACCGGTTAATACCGCGTTAAGCGGCCATTGCCGCGCGTTCCAGCGCCGGGTAACGCAGCGCCAGCGTCGCCGCGCGGGTAACATAGGCGATCATCAGCGCCGCCCAGAGCCCATGCGGCCCCCAGACCGGCACCATAAGCGTGACGCCGATAAAATAGACCGCCACCGAGATCGCCATCATGTTGCGCATGTCGCGGGTTCGGGTCGCCCCGATGAAGATCCCGTCCAGTATCCAGGCGGGCAGGCCCAGGATGGGAGTTGCAACGATCCAGGGCAGGTAGATCCGGGCGGTCTCTTGTACCTCGGGGTCCTTGGTCATGGCATCGATGATCGTGCTGCCCAGAAGGGCAAAGCCCAGGGCGAAGACCAGGTTCGACAGGAATCCCCAGAGCGCGGTCAGCCGCACCGCCCGCCGCAGCGCGACCACCGCGCGGGCCCCAAAAGCCTGGCCCACCAGCGCCTCGGCGGCAAAGGCAAAGCCGTCCAGCGCGTAGGCCATGACCTCAATGAAATGCAGCAGGACCTGGCTGGCGGCCAGCGTCACCACGCCGAACCCTGCGCTGTAATAGAAGATGAAGGACAGCATGATCGCCTCGAGCAGAAGCGAACGGATCAGGATGTCGGTGTTCACCGCCGCCATGTGGCGCAGACGCGCGCGGTCGAACACTCGCGGCCAGTCGCGCCAGGCCGGGTTCGCGAAGGCGGAGCGGCACAGCCAGAGCCCCAGAACCAGCCCGGTCCAGTCGGCAACGAAGGTCGCCCAGGCTACGCCCTCGACCCCCATGTCAAAGCCGGTGACGAAGAGCACGTTCAGCCCGACGTTCACCGCCACCAGCCAGAGTTGCAGCACCAGCATGGCGCGAGTCCGCTCCTGCGCTCCCAGCCATCCGTTGATGCCGTAGATCGCGATGGCCGCCGGGGCAGAGAGTATCCGGATGTCCATATAGCCCTGGGCCAGCGCCTTGACCTCGTCGCTGGCGGGCGACAGGCCAAAGCCGAAGGCGGCGACGGGCCCGAAGAGCGGGATCAGCAACAGCCCGCCTGCCCCGCCGATCATCAGCGCCCGGGTCAACAGGGCCGCCACTTCGGCCCGGTTGCCGGCGCCCTGGGCCTGCGCCGTCATTCCCGCCGTTCCCATGCGCAAAAAGGCAAAGACCCAGAGCATAGCAGTGATCAGCGCGGCACCCACGGCCACGGCGGCGATGGGCGTGGCATCGGGGATCTGGCCGATGATCGCCGTATCCGCAATGCCCTGCAGCGGCACGGTCATGTTGGAAATCACGATCGGCACGGCGATCGTGAGAACGCGGGCATGGGTGATGGGCTGGGACGCGGTCATGGTTCCCCGGGTGTCTTTTGGAAACGGGATGACCCCGGGATATGGGCGCCCCGCGGAAACGGCAAGGGCGGGCCGACAATTTACGTCAGGTAATCCGCGCCCTGCCCGCTTACCCGTCCTGGCGCGGCATCAGGAAATGCGCATTGGCCTGGGCAAAGGGGCGGTCGCGGTTATCCTGCCAGGCCTCGGCCTGGACGCTGGCATAGCGCCGACCCGACCGTGTGACGCGGGCGCGGCCATAGGCGTCGCGCGGCAGGCCCGAGCGCAGGTAGTCCACCGTAAAGTCGATGGTCTTGGGCAGGCGGGGCAGCGCGCCCCGGGTCATGCTGTCGGGATCCAGCGCACCGGACTCGATATCCTGCCAGAGATAGCTCCAGTTCAGGGTGACCATCGCGGTGATTTCCAGAAAGGCCGCCGTCACCCCGCCGTGGATCGCAGGCAGCATCGGGTTGCCGATCAGCTTGTCATCGAAGGGCAAGACGGCAGTCAGCTCATCCCCGCGCCGGTCAAAGCGCACGCCGAGATACTGCATGTAGGGCACGCCAGACACCAACGCCGACAGCGCCGCGTCACGGCGCTGTTTGATGACCTGGACGGGTTCGGGGGCGGAACGCGCCATCACTGGGCCTCCACGGTGAAGGTGCCGGTTGCGGTGGCGACCGGGCGGTCGGTGTCCTCGTCCGTGGCCGTCGCGCGCACGAAGGCGACCGAGCGGGTGATATGGTGGCAGACTGCCCGCGCGGTGATCGCCTGGCCCGGTGTCGCCGGTCGCATATAGTCGATGCGCAGGTCGATGGTGGCTGTGCCCGCCGGCGATTTCGGATGGCTCATCACCGCCGCCCCGCTGCAGGTGTCCATCAGGGCCGAGACCGCGCCGCCGTGGATCACACCGGTCTCCGGGTCGCCGATGAACCGCGCGTCATAGGGCATACGGATCTCTGCGATGCCGTCGCCAAGATCCGCGATTTCCATGCCCAGCGCCTTGCAGTGAGGGATGGAATCGATGAATTGACGGGCGATATCTGCCTTGTCTGCGCTCATGCGGGATCTCCTTGGGGTCTTTATGGTCGCGGGATCGCGGCGCTGCAAGCGGGACGTTCCGCCTGCCCGGGCGAGGCGGCTTGTCACCCCGACGGGCTGGGCTTAGATTTCGCCCGAAGCCGATGGGAGACAAGCGATGGACGAGACGCGTCTGACCTTCAAGGAGATGTGCGCGAAGTTCGACGTGACGCCGCGGACCCTGCGGTACTACGAGTATATCGAACTGATCTCGCCCGAGCGTGAGGGGCGCACGCGCCATTATGGCGCGCGCGAGATCGCCCGCATGACGCTGATCCTGCGCGGACGCCGTTTCGGGTTCCAGCTCGAGGAAATCCGCCAGTGGCTGATGATCTACGAGGAAGAAGGCACCGAGGCCCAGATGCAGGCCTGGCTGGAAATGGCGGACCGGCAGCTGAAACAGCTGGCCGAGGAACGCCAGCAGCTGGAAGAGGCGATGAACGAGCTCAAGACCCTGCGCGACCAGACCGCCGACTCGCTGGGGCATTCTGCCTGACGCGAGTCGCCCCTGCGTCAATCTGGGTCAGGAATTCCTTACCCCGAGCGCGCCCTGGAATTTTTTACCACTTGGTATAAAATTGCGCAGTCGACCACTTGACCTTGCCTTATCTTACGTCAAGCATAAAGTGACGCAGCGTATGAGTTACGTCACCCGGTTTTCCCATTGTATGAAAGCCTCGAAAGACGCACCTCGGTTGTCGTGACGGAACTGTGACGGACGGAGAACCGAGGATGCGAGACATGGCAGACGAGCAACTGATGACGATCCGGGAGACGTGCGACGCCTTCGAAGTGACCCCGAGGACGCTGCGCTTTTACGAGCAGAAGGAGCTGCTCTTCCCGATCCGCGAAGGCCAGAAACGGCTGTTCACCCGGCGCGACCGGGCGCGGCTGAAGCTGATCCTGCGGGGCAAGCGTTTCGGCTTTAGCCTGGAGGAAATCCGGCAACTGCTGGATCTCTACGATGTGGGCGACCAGCAGCGCACGCAGCTGGCGGCGGCTTATGACGTGGCCCGGGACCGCCTGGCGGAGCTGATCCGGCAGCGCGACGAGCTGAACGCGGCGATCGGAGAGTTGCAGGACCAGATGAAATGGGGTGAGCGGATGCTGGCCTCGATGGACCAGAAGCGCGCGGCCGAATAAGCGCGGCCGCGGGCAGGACTTTCAGGGAGAGAGAGACATGCCCATCTACACGGCGCCGACCAAGGACCAGGTGTTCCTCCTGGACGACGTGCTGCAGCTCAGCGCGCAGGACATCCCCGGCTATGCCGAGCTCGACCGCGAGACGCTGGAGGCGATCCTTGGCGAAGCGGCGAAGCTGGCGGAGAACGTGCTGGCGCCGCTGAACCCGGTCGGCGACGAAGAGGGCTGCACGCTGGAAAACGGCGTGGTCCGCACACCCAAGGGGTTTCACGAGGCATTCGACCAGATGCGCGACGGCGGCTGGACGGCGCTGGACTGCGATCCCGAATACGGCGGCCAGGGCCTTCCTTATGTCGTGGCCACCGCGGTAGGCGAGATGTTCTCCTCGGCCAACATGGCCTTCAACATGTACCCGGGCCTGACGCATGGCGCCTACAACGCCCTCCATGCGCATGGCTCGGACGAACAGAAGGCGATGTACCTGCCCAAGATGGTCAGCTGCGAATGGGGCGGGACCATGAACCTGACCGAGCCGCATTGCGGCACGGACCTGGGTCTCATCCGCACCAAGGCCGTGCCGAATGACGACGGCAGCTATGCCATCACCGGTCAGAAGATCTGGATCAGCGCCGGCGAACACGACATGGTGGACAATATCATCCACCTCGTGCTGGCCAAGCTGCCCGACGCGCCCGAGGGCGTGAAGGGGATTTCTCTCTTTATCGTGCCCAAGTTCATGGTGAACGAGGATGGCAGCCTGGGCGAACGCAACGCGGTTTCCTGCGGCGGGCTGGAATCCAAGATGGGCATCCACGGCAACGCCACCTGCGTGATGAATTACGACGGCGCCAAGGGGTTCCTGGTGGGCGAGGCGCACAAGGGCATGCGCGCGATGTTCACCATGATGAACGAGGCCCGTCTGGGCGTCGGCCTGCAGGGATATGCACAAGGCGCGGTTGCCTACCAGAACGCGCTGGCCTTTGCCAAGGACCGGGTGCAGGGCCGCGACGTGACCGGGGTCAAGAACCCCGACGGCCCCGCCGACCCGATCATCGTGCACCCGGACGTGCGCCGCAACCTGATGGACCAGAAGGCCTTTACCGAGGGCGCGCGCGCCTTCGTCATGTGGGGCGCCTCGATGATCGACCGCGCGCATCGCAACGAGGACGCGCAGGCCGAGGGGCTGATTTCCCTGCTGACGCCGGTCATCAAGGGTTTCCTGACCGACAAGGGGTTCGAGACCACGGTGCTGGCACAGCAGACGCTGGGCGGATCGGGCTTTACCCGTGAATGGGGGCTGGAACAATTTGTCCGCGACGCCCGCATCACCATGATCTACGAAGGCACCAACGGCATCCAGTCGCTTGACCTCGTGGGCCGCAAGCTGGGCCAGGACGGCGGCAAACACGTCATGGGCTTCTTCGAGATGGTCAAGAGCTTCATCGCCGACCACAAGGGCCAGGACGAGGATTTTGACGCGCAATTCCTCGATCCGCTCAAGGCCGCCTCGAAGGACCTGCAGGCGGCGGGGATGTATTTCATGCAGCACGGCATGAAGAACCCGAACAACGCCCTGTCCGGCTCTTATGATTTCATGCACCTCTTCGGCCATGTCTGCCTTGGCCTGATGTGGGCGCGCATGGCCTGGACCGCGCGCGGCAAACTGGCGGCAGGCGATGGCGATGCAGAGTACCTGAACGCCAAGCTGGCCACCGGGCGGTACTACATGGCGCGGCAGCTGCCGATGACGGCGACGCACCTGAAACGCATCGAATCCGGGGCAGAGCCGGTCATGGCGCTTGAGGCAGAAGCCTTCTGAGTCGAAGGTGTGGCGGCGGGGATCTCCCCGCCCTGCGCCCGCGGCGGGATTTCCCGCCCGGCGCCCCTGACGTCGGAGGACCCATGCCCAAACGCTTTCGCCTGACCCGCCGCTTTCCGGTCGCCATGACCGAGGACGGCTATCGCAAGCTGAAATCCTTTGCCCATGAGGCCGGGCTGGACGAGGGCGAGGCCCTGTCCTTCCTCTTCGAACATTTCGAGAGCGTGACCGACAGCGAGGCGCTGGCCCACCGGCTGCGCCTGTTCAACGCCGACCTCGACGAGCGCAAGAAATAGGAGCCCGGATGCCGCGCGACTGGATGACAGACGAACACGCCATGCTGGCCGAGATGACCGCAAAGTTCATCGAGGCCGAATGGACCCCGCTCTACGACAAGTGGCGCAAACAGGGCCAGATGGACCCGGAGACCTGGCAACAGGCCGGGGACCTAGGTCTGCTCTGCCCCTCGATCCCCGAAGAATACGGCGGCGCCGGCGGCGACTTCGGCCACGAGGCGGTGATCCTGATGGAAGCGGCGCGCGCCAACCTCGCCTCATGGGGGCACGGCATCCACTCGGGCATCGTGGCGCATTACATCCTCGCCTATGGCACCGAGGAGCAGAAACAGCGCTGGCTGCCGAAAATGGTATCCGGCGAGATCGTGGGCGCCCTGGCGATGACCGAACCCTCGGGCGGGTCGGACGTGCAGGGCATTCGCACCCGCGCGATCCGCGAGGGCAATGCCTACCGGCTGACCGGCCAAAAGACCTTCATCACCAATGGCCAGCACGCCAACCTGGTGATCGTCGCGGCCAAGACCGACCCGGCCGAGGGCGCGAAAGGCGTATCCCTGGCGGTGGTCGAGACCGAGGGTGCCGAGGGGTTTTCCCGTGGCCGCAACCTCGAAAAGATCGGCTGCCACGCGGCGGACACCTCCGAGCTCTTCTTCGACAATGTCGAGATCGCACCGGAAAACCTGCTGGGCGGCGAAGAGGGGCGCGGCTTCTACCAGATGATGACCCAGCTGCCACAGGAACGGCTGATCATCGGCTGCGGCGCCGTGGGCGCGATGGAAGGCGCGGTCGCGCGCACCATCGCCTACTGCAAGGAACGCGAGGCCTTCGGCGGCCCGCTGATGCAATTCCAGAACACGCGTTTCAAGCTGGCCGAATGCCAGACGAAAACGACCGTGGCGCACGCTTTCCTCGATGCCTGTATTGCCGAACATCTCGAAGGCAAACTGACTGTCGAAAAGGCAGCGATGGCGAAATACTGGCTCAGCGACACCCAGGGCGAGGTACTGGATGACTGCCTGCAACTGCATGGTGGCTATGGTTTCATGCAGGAATACGCCGTGGCCGAGATGTGGACGGACGCGAGGGTGCAGCGCATCTATGGCGGCACCAACGAGATCATGAAGGAACTGATCGCGCGCAGTCTCTGATGGCGGCGCAGAATGGCAAATCGAAGATTGGAGTATTTTCAGAGAGAAGAAACAGGAAGGTCGCACATCGGACCCAAAGGTCAGGGCAGCAGTCGACCTTCCTGCGATGCCCGCACCTTTGGCTAGGTGCGGGGCTTCTCCTCTCGCGGTCATCGGCTCTCCAGCCTGTACCGCAAGGACGAGGATGGCGGGTTAACCTTAACGCGCCGTTACCCTGAGAGGCCCCTTTTTGCTTCTTCTCTCTGAAAATACCTCCACGGGGGTGCGGGGGTGTGAAACCCCCGCTGCCTGACGGGATCAACGAGCGCAACGGGAGGCGCGGCGCATGACGATCAAACTCTACTGCTTCGGCGAGTCGGGGCATTCCTACAAGGCGGCGCTGGCGCTGGAACTGGCGGGGCTGGAGTGGGCGCCTGTCAAAGTCGATTTCTTCAACGGCGAGACCCGGGGCGCGGCCTACCGCGCCGAGGTCAACGAGATGGGAGAATGCCCGGTGCTGGTGGATGGCGAAACCCGCCTCACCCAGTCCGGTGTCATCCAGCAGTACCTGAGCGACAGCTACGGGCATTTCGGCGGCACGACGCCCGAGGAAAAGCGCGAGGTGCTGCGCTGGGTGCTCTGGGACAACCACAAGCTCAGCTCGATCGCGGGCATGACGCGCTTCCTGATGAACTTCCTGCCTGAGGAGAAGCGGCCCGCAGAGGTAATCGGCTTCATGCAGGGGCGCCTGAAGTCCGCCTACCAGATCCTCGATGCCCACCTGGAGGGGCGGGACTGGATCGTGGGCGAGGCCCCGACCAATGCCGATCTGACTTGCTGCGGCTATCTCTATTACCCCGAACCCTTCGGCTTTGACCGCACCGACTGGCCGGCGATCGACCGTTGGCTTTCGAATATCCAGGGTCTTCCCGGCTGGAAGGCCCCCTATGACCTGATGCCCGGCTCCCCCGCGGACCGCGCCTGACGAAGAAGGACCCAAGATGACCGACGTATTTATCTACGACGCCGTCCGCACCCCGCGCGGCAAAGGCCGCAAGGATGGCGCGCTGCACGAGGTGACCTCGCTGCGCCTGTCCGCTCAGGTGCTGAACGCGGTCAAAGAGCGCAACGGGCTCGACGGCCACGCGGTCGAGGACGTGATCTGGGGCAATGTCACCCAGGTCGGCGAACAGGGCGGCTGCCTGGCGCGCTCTGCCGTTCTGGCCTCGGACCTTGACGAATCCATCCCCGGGCTGGCGATCAACCGCTTCTGCGCCTCGGGTCTCGAGGCGGTGAACCTGGCCGCGAACCAGGTCCGCGGCGGTGCGGGCATGGGCTATATCGCAGGTGGCGTGGAAATGATGGGCCGCGTGGCGATGGGCAGCGACGGGGCGGCGATTGCTGTCGACCCCAGCTTGGCGATGGAAAGCTATTTCGTCCCGCAGGGCATCAGCGCCGACATCATCGCCACCGAATACGGCTTCTCGCGTGACGATGCCGACGCGCTGGCGGTGGAAAGCCAGCGCCGCGCGGCCGCCGCCTGGGAAGACAAGCGGTTCGAGAAATCCATCGTCACCGTGCGCGACGTCAACGGCCTGCCGATCCTCGATCACGACGAGTACATGCGTCCGGAAACCAACATGCAGACGCTGGGAGCGCTGAAACCCTCGTTCAAGGACATGGGCGAGGTCATGCCCGGCTTCGACAAGGTCGCGCTGATGAAATATCCGCACCTGGAGCGGGTCAATCACGTCCATCACGCGGGCAACAGTTCGGGCATCGTGGACGGCTCTGCCGCCATGCTGATCGGCAACAAGGAATTCGGCGAGAAATACGGGCTGACACCGCGCGCACGCATCCGCGCCACCGCCAAGATCGGCACCGATCCGACCATCATGCTGACCGGCCCCGTGCCCGCGACCGAGAAGATCCTGAAGGACAGCGGCATGTCGATCAGCGACATCGACCTCTTCGAGGTGAACGAGGCCTTTGCCTCGGTCGTGCTGCGCTTCATGCAGGCCTTTGACGTGGACGACAGCAAGGTCAACGTCAATGGCGGCTCGATCGCGATGGGCCATCCGCTGGGCGCCACCGGGGCGATCATCCTGGGCACCCTGCTGGACGAACTGGAACGCACCGGCAAGGGCACCGGCCTGGCCACGCTCTGCATCGCCTCGGGCATGGGTGCCGCAACAATCATCGAGCGGGTCTGAGACCCGCCGATGCCCCAGTCGCCGGATATCGCGCACGAAGTGGCCGCCAGACTTCTGGCGGACACCGGCGATGCACTGATGACCGGCGACTTCGAGCTGTTCCGGGAGCAATTCCTGCTGCCACAGTCCATCGCCACGATCGGCGGCACCCGGACCCTGCGAACCGAGGAGGACATGCGCCGCACCTTTGGTCAGATCCAGGAGCATTACGCCAGAATCGGGCTGGACCGGCTGGACCGCTGGATCGAGGTGGCCCTGTTCGACGGACCGGACGAGATCCGCAGCTGCCACATCACGCATATGCTGTCGAAATCCGGCAAGCTGCTGAACAGGCCGATCCTGACCATGTCGCGCCTCCTGCGCGAGGGTGACCGCTGGCTGATCGGCGGGACACAGTACACCATTTCCGCCGAAAGCCCCCACGGCCAGGCCTTGCTGAGTGACGGTCCCCCCTACAGTCCCAAAAGCGCGGGCGGGGCGGCAGAGGCAGTCTTTCAGAACCACCTGGACCGGGTCACGCGGGCCTACATGGAAGACCGGTTCGACCTGCTGATGGCGGCCGTCCAGTTGCCGCTGTTCCTGCAGGCCAGCGAGGGCGCCATGCTGATCTCGGACATCCAGCAGATGCAGGAGGATTTCAACCGCTCGGTCACGCGCCTTCGGGTCCAATCGGTCACCGACATCGTGCGGCGGGTCCAGTCTGCCGAGATCATCGGGGAAAAAAGGATCCACGGCACCTACCGGACCCATATCCTGAGCCGGGACCAACTGGTTATCCCCGCCTACAAGAGCGCCATGAGCATCGAGATGGGCGCCGACCTCAACTGGCGCATGACCTCGGTCATGCATCCAATCGGCCACCTGACCTTGCCGGAAGGCCCGGGGGAGTCAGGCGGATTGGGCCCGGGAGGACCGGTATGACGGGTCAGACTGCTGCGGAAAATTACCAGGCGCACCTGGACGCGGTCAGCCGGGCGTTCTTTGCCGGCGATCTCGACAGGACCGGTTGTCACATCGCCCTGCCCTGCTCGTTGCATACCCGGGACAGGTTGCAGCGCATCGGACACTTGGAAGAATTTCCGATCATGCTGTGCGAACAAGATGACGGCCTGCGGCGGCTGGGCGTGACGGACGATCACCGCATCTGCGTCAAGGCAGAGTTCACCGGCCCGACGGGCCAGCACATCCGCGGCCGATACAGAACCGCCTTGCTGCGCGGCGGGTCCTGCCACATGCGAAACAGCGACCTGACCATCGTCGGCCCGCAACGGATGGAATCCCTGCGCCGCCGCATGGGCGACTCCGAAAAAGGAGAGCGCTGATGCCCAAAATCGACATTCAAAAAGTGCCCGCGAAAACCGGTTCGTCCTATCCCGCGCCGCATGACGCCGCGATGGCGGGCCGAAGTCAGCAGCGGCTGGGCGATGCCGCCGGGCTGACCCAGTTCGGCGCCAACTTGGTGCAGCTCGCGCCCGGGGCGATGTCCTCTCTTCGGCACTGGCACGAACGCCAGGACGAATTCCTGGTCGTTACAGAAGGCGCGCTGACCCTGGTGGACGATCACGGCGAGACGCCGCTGGCGCCCGGCGATTGTTGTGCCTTTCCCGCCGGCGACCCGAACGGGCATCACATCGTCAACCGCTCGGAGGCCGACGGTGCCTTTGTGGTCGTGGGCACGCGGACAGAGGCCGAGACCGGCTGGTACCCAGACCACGACCTGAAGGTCGAGGCCGCGGACGGGACCATGCGCTTTCTGCGCCGGGATGGTGGGGAGGTGCCAGATCCATGAGTTCTGCCGTCTTCACCGACAGCGATTTCGCCGAGTTCATCGCCGATATCTCTACGCCCTTCATGACCGGCCAGATCGCGCGCTGGCGGGCGCGCATCCGCCTGCCCTTCAGCATGGTCACGGGCGCCGGTCCCGTCACGCTGAAGACCGACGATGACGTCGCCCGCAACTTTGGCCTCTACCTGGACGCGGTCAAGACGATGGGCCTGAATCTCGTCCACCGCGAACCGCTGGGCGTCGAACACTGCGAGGACGGCACCGTCCTTGCGACCTACCGCACGCACCTGATGCGCAACGGCACCCGCATGGTCGACCCCTATACGTCGACAGCGCTTTTGCATCCCGATCCCGAGGGATGGCGCATGTCGGCAATCCTCAACGCCCGGGGCCACCACGACTGGACCGGGCGCCCCCCGAAAGACACTGGAGAGTGAGCATGACTGATTTCACGATGGAAACCGGCGCCGATGGCGTGGCCGTCATCACCTGGGACGTTCCCGGCAAGTCGATGAACGTGATGACGCTGGAAGCCTGGGAGGAACTGGACCAGCTGATCGACCAGGCGCTGGCGGACGATGGCATCAAGGGCGTCGTCATCACCTCGGGCAAGGACAGCTTTGCCGGGGGCATGGATCTGAAAGTGATCGCGAAGATGAAGGAAATGGCCGGTGACGATCCGGCCAAGGGCCTCTTCGACGGTATCATGAATGCCCACCGGATCATGCGCAAGATAGAGCGCGCGGGCATGGACCCGAAGACGCTGAAGGGCGGCAAGCCGATTGCCACCGCCCTGCCCGGCACCGCGCTGGGGATCGGGTTGGAAATCCCGCTGTCGACGCACCGCATTTTCTGCGCCGACAATCCAAAGGCCAAGATCGGCCTGCCCGAGATCATGGTCGGCATCTTCCCCGGCGCGGGTGGCACCACGCGGCTTGTGCGCAAGATGGGCGCGATGGCGGCCTCTCCGCTGCTACTGGAAGGCAAGCTGAATGATCCGAAAAAGGCCAAGGCGGCGGGGGTGATCGACGAGGTAGTCGAGGATCCGCTGGCCGCGGCGAAGGAATGGGTGTTGCAGGCCACGGACAAGGACATCGTGAAACCCTGGGACGCCAAGGGCTACAAGATGCCCGGCGGTGCGCCTTATCACCCGGCGGGCTTCATGACCTTTGTCGGCGCCTCCGCGATGGTGAACGGCAAGACCAAGGGCGTGTACCCGGCAGCCAAGGCGCTGCTCTCGGCGGTCTACGAGGGCGCGCTTGTGCCTTTCGACACGGCGCTCAAGATCGAGGCGCGCTGGTTCACCAACGTGCTGATGAACCCCTCTTCGGGGGCGATGATCCGCTCGCTCTTCATCAACAAGGAGGCGCTGGAGAAAGGCGCGGTGCGCCCTGCGGACGTGCCGGACCAGAAGGTGAAGAAACTCGGTGTTCTGGGCGCGGGCATGATGGGCGCGGGCATCGCGCTGGTCAGCGCGCAGGCAGGCATCGAGGTCGTGCTGCTGGACCAAAAGCAAGAGGCCGCCGACAAGGGCAAGGCCTATAGCGCCGACTATGCCGCCAAGGGTGTCAGCCGAAAGAAGATCACCCAGGAAAAGGCCGACGAAATGGTGGGCCGGATCACCGCGACCACCGATTACGGCGCGCTCAAAGGCTGTGACCTGATCGTCGAAGCGGTGTTCGAGGACCCCAAGATCAAGGCCGAGGTGACCAAGGCCGTGGACGCGGTGACAGGGGACGACTGCATCTTTGCCACCAACACCTCGACCCTGCCGATCACCGAGCTGGCCAAGGCGTCAAAGAACCCTGAGCAGTTCATCGGCATCCACTTCTTCTCGCCCGTCGAGAAGATGATGTTGGTGGAGATCATCAAGGGCAAGCAGACCGGCGACCGTGCCGTGGCCAAGGCGCTGGATTTCGTGCGTCAGATCCGCAAGACGCCCATTGTCGTCAATGACGCGCGGTTCTTCTACGCCAACCGCTGCATCATCCCCTACATCAACGAAGGCATCCGCATGGTGAAGGAGGGGGTCGCCCCCGCGCTGATCGAGAATGCCGCCAAGATGGTGGGGATGCCGCTGGGGCCGCTGCAACTGGTGGATGAGACCTCGATCGACCTGGGCGCCAAGATCGCGCGGGCCACCAAGGCGGGCATGGGCGACGACTATCCCGACGGCGAGGTCGACGAGGTGATCTTCTGGATGGAGGACGAGGGAAGGCTGGGGCGCAAGGCCAAGGCCGGGTTCTATGACTACGACGACAAAGGCAAGCGCACGGGCCTGTCGGAGGTGGTCAAGGCACGCTATCCGCAGGCCGAAGAGCAGCCCGACCTGATCGAGGTGCAGCACCGCCTGCTCTTCGTGCAGTCGCTGGAGGCCGTTCGCGCGCTGGAAGAAGGCGTGCTGATGGACATCCGAGAGGGCGATGTGGGCGCGATCCTGGGCTGGGGCTTTGCTCCTTGGTCGGGTGGCCCGCTGAGCTGGCTGGACATGATCGGCGCGCCCTATGCGGCCGAGCGCTGTGACCAGTTGACCGAGGCCCACGGCGCCCGGTTCACATGCCCCGACCTGCTGCGCGAGATGGCCGAGAAGACCCAGAGCTTTTACGGACGGTTCGCGCCGGACAGCGCCGCCGCGGCCTGAGAGTCAAGGTTGGGCGTGGCGCCGATGGTGCCACGCTCTCCCCCCGTGTCAGGGTTCATCGACCTCCAGCACATAGGCACCCGGGTCGATCCGGTTGCCGATCGCCTCGACGATCTCGCGCCGCAAGGCCGGGTCGCTGGGGTGGAACAGCCCGGTCTGGCGCATGGCCCGGGATAGGCTGATGTCGGTTCCGAGAAATTCCAGCGCCACGCGCGAGGCGCCCGGTTTGCGCCCGCGCCGCGTCGGTCCGCCGGTCTGGATACCCAGCAGGTAATCCATCCGGCTGCGATAGCTGGGGTACAGGGTCATCTGCGTGACCGAGTTCATCTCCATCGTCTCATACTCGAAAAGCTGGATACGGTCGGCCAGTTGAAACAGCACGCCCTGGTACTTGTTGGTACGGATCCAACGGCGGGTATCCGGATCGCGCAGCACCTCGACGTTCTTGAAATAGCCACGGCCGTCCCGGACCACGATCCGGGCCAGCGACCGAATGATGCTGCCCTTGTTCCCGAAGGAATAGAAATAGCGAAAGTAATAGCCCTCGTAGCGGTCCACCGGGCTGCTGCGCGCCAGCAGCGTTTCCAGGTGGTGCATCGGTAAATCCAGCTGCGGCTTGTCCAGCGGCTGGCGTCGCAACCCGATCACCTGGGCAAAGCGGCTTTCGTCCATCAGCATCTCGGATTCCGTCACGCCGATGAAATCGCAGATCCGGCGCATGTTGTGGCGCGAGGGATGGACCTGCCCGTTGAGATACTTGTTGAATTGCTGCCGGTTGATGCCGATGCGCCGGCAGACCTCGGAAATGGAGCGGTGATAGCTGCAGGCGAGCGTGAGGTTGGTGCTGAAGCTGGAGATGCCCTATCGCATACTGACGCAACCACAGTGTCAAGTCGCGTAAGGTAGCGAAATTGTCTTACGCAGGACGCTGGCTCATCCTTCGCGGTACAAAAAGAGTTGCAAAGACCGTCGGCGCATCGCCCGAAATCGCATGCCCGGCGTTGGGACCCCAACAGGAGCGATCACCTTGACACTCAGCAATACGACGCGACGCACCTTTCTGACCTCTGCCGCGGCCCTGGGCGCGGCGGGCATCTTTCCCGGTGGCGTGGGCATGTTGCGCGCCCAGGAAGGCCGCGTGCTGAACTTGCGGCTGGACGGAGACAACTCGATCCTCGACCCCGGCTACATGGTCGGCGGCACCGAGATCGAGGCGCAGAAACAGTGCCTCCCCTTCCTGGCCGAATACGTCCGGAACGGCGACACCTTCACCTGGCAGCCGACGGCGCATGTGACCCGGCTGGAATATGTCGACGACACGCATATCGAATTCGAACTGGCGCCCGGGCTGGTCTGGTCCGGCGGGCACGGCACGCTCAAGGCGTCGGACGTGGCCTACTCCTACGCCCGGATGAAGGACAGCGAATGGTCGGGCTATTTCGACGCGCTGGAGACCGTCGAAGTGACCGGGGAACTCACCGGGACGCTGGTCCTGAGCAAGCCGTTTGCGCCCTTCATCATGGTCACGCTGTGCCACGGTCCCGGTGCCATCGTCTGCGAGGCGGCGACGGAGGCGGCAGGCGGCCGTTTCACCACCGAGTTTCCGGCGATCTGCGGTCCCTACACTTACAGCGCGACCCCGGGTCAGCGCGCGGTGTTCGAACGCAACCCGGAATGGACCGGCCCGGCCCCGGGCTTTGACCGGGTGGTCTGCCATGTCATCACAGAGGTGCAGGCCGCCGAACTGGCCTACGAGGCGGGCGAGATCGACTGCACCGAACTGGGCCCTGACAGCCTGGCGCGGTATTCGCGGGAAATGCCGGACAACACGGCGATCACCACCGCCGGCCAGCTTCAGTACATGTGGATGGGGATGAACACCCAGCACCCCAAGCTGCAGGACCTCAAGGTGCGGCAGGCAATCCAGCACGCGGTGGACGTGGACAGCATCCTGGCCGGGGCCTTTGCGGGCACCTCGGCCCAGTCGCACGGCATCGTCTGTCCCGGCCTTCTGGGCGCGCGGTCCGAGCACGGCTACAGCTATGACCCCGCCAAGGCGCGCGAACTGTTGGCAGAGGCCGGTGTTTCCGGGCTGCAACTGACCCTGCGCACGCAGAACTGGCAGGAACGCCTGCTGACCGCGCAGATCATCCAGGCAAACCTGGCCGCGGTGGGCATCACGGTCAAGATCCTGCCGATGGAAAGCGGCCCGTTCTGGGAAATGGGCATGGAAGAGGCCGGTGACACATGGAAAGAGCTCGAGCTTTGGCTGATGCGCTTTGCCACCGTGCCGGACCCGTATGAAGCCACGCAGTGGTTCATCTCGGAACAGGTCGGCGTCTGGAACTGGGAGCGCTGGACGAATGAAGAATTCGACCGCCTGTATGACGAAGGCCTGTCCGAGACCGACACCGCCAAGCGCGAGGCGATCTATTTCCGCATGCAGGAAATCATGGATGAGACCGGCGCCTATGTCTGGATCAACCATGAGCCCGAGACCTACGCCCACCGCACCGACATCGAAGTCGTGGCGGCGCCCTCGGGTGAGCTGAACTACCACAGGTTCCGGCAGGTCTGATCCTGCCCTTGCCATCGTCCCATGCCGCGCCCCCGCGCGGCATGGGACACCCGACCGGCCCCAACCCCGGAGCGCCTTGCAGGCATGTTCACCTATCTTCTCAAACGTCTGGGCCTGGCGGCACTTGTGGTCGTGGCGGTTCTGCTGCTGCTGTTTTCCATGCTGCACATGATCCCCGGCAACCCGGCGATCCTGGCCCTCGGCACCCGCGCCTCGCCAGAGGCCATCGCGGAATACTCGGCACGGATGCACCTGGACAAACCCGTCCTGACGCAGTTCGTCTATTTCCTCGGCAATGCGGTGCAGGGCGACCTGGGGCAGGACGTCTTCTCGAACCGGGCCGTGACCTCGGTGATCGGGGAGCGTATCGGGTTTTCGCTGGCCCTGATCTGCACCGGCATGGGCTGGGCGGTGCTGCTGGGGGTGCCGCTGGGCTGCCTGGCCGCCGTGCGCCCGGGGTCCTGGCTGGACCGGGTGACAGGCGTCTTTTCCGTCGGCATGATCGCCGTGCCGTCCTTCCTGGTGTCAATCTGGGCGCTGCTCTTCTTTTCGCTCGAACTGCACTGGCTGCCCGCCATCGGCGCCGGAGAGCCGGGCGATCTGGCCGATCAGCTAAGCCACCTGGTGCTGCCCGCCTTCGCCATCGGCCTGGGCTGGGTCGGCTACCTGGCGCGGATGGTGCGCGCCTCGATGCTGGAAGTGATGGGCGAGCCCTACATCCGTTCGGCCCGCGCCTATGGCCTGCAACCGCGCCGCGTGGTTCTGGGCTATGCGCTGCGAGTGGCGATCCTGCCGACCATCACGTTGATCGGCATGGGCTTTGGCGGGCTGATCTCTTCCGCCGTCTTCGCCGAGATCATCTTTTCCCGGCCCGGCGTCGGCAAGATGATCTTTGACGCGGTCTCCGACCGCAACTTTCCCATCGTGCAGGGGGGCGTGCTGGTGGCCACCGGTTTCTACATCCTCGTCGTCCTGCTCTCCGACCTTCTCATAGCCTGGCTTGATCCCCGTGTCCGCTCCTCTCTCTGACCCCGCCGCCCCCGCCGAAATCCGCGAAAGCGCCAGCCGGGAACGGCGGGAAAAGCTTTGGCGGTTCCTGACCGACTGGCAGGCGATGGCCGGGCTTGTCCTGGTGGTGCTGTTCTTTGCCAGCGCGATATTCGCCCCTTGGCTCGCGCCTTACGATCCCAACGCGATGGACATTCCCGCGCGGATGTCCGGGCCGACCTGGGCACATATCGCGGGCACCGACCAGTTGGGGCGCGATACCTTCTCACGCATCCTGCACGGCGGACGCGTGGCGCTGTATATTTCCGCCATCGGCGTCTCGGCCTCGCTGAGCATCGGCCTGGTGCTGGGCATGATCGCGGGCTACGGGCCTCGCTGGCTGGACAACCTGATGCTGTTGATGTTCGACGCGGTGCGGTCTTTCCCGGCGGTGATCCTTGCGCTGGCCACCGTGGCGCTGACAGGGCCCAGCCTGACCGTCGTCCTGGCCATCGTGATCCTGACCACCATTCCCAGTTACGGCCGCGTGGCACGCACCGCGACGCTGGCGCTGCGCCATACGGAATTCATCCTGGCGGAGCGATCCCTTGGCGCCTCGACGCCGCGCATCCTGTTCCAGCACATCATGCCCAACGTGATCGGCCCGCTGCTGATCCTAGCGGCGATGGAGGTGCCGGTGGTGGTCTCGATCGAGGCGGGGCTGAGCTTTCTGGGCATCGGTGTTCTGCCGCCTCAGGCCAGCTGGGGCACCATCCTGAACGAAGGCTATCTGGTGATCCGCGATGCCCCGTGGATGGTGATCGCCGGGGGCATCCCGCTGATCCTGACGACGCTGGGCTTTACCTTCCTGGGCGAGGCGCTGCGCGACGTCTTTGATCCCCGCATGGGCCGTGGCCGGTAAGGGGCGCAGACAGATGACCAAAGACATACTGTTGAACATCGAGGGGCTGTCGCTCGACTTCCGCACAAACCGGGGCCGGGTCAAGGCGCTGCGCGACATCAGCTTTCCGGTCCAAAAGGGCCGCATCCTGGGCATCGTCGGCGAAAGCGGATCGGGCAAGAGCACGGTCCTGTGGTCCATCCTGGGCCTTCTGGCCGGAAATGCCGAGGTGACGGCCGGGCGCGTCGACTATGGCGCCCGCGACCTGCTGACACTGGATGCCCAGGCCCTGCGTGCCATCCGGGGTGAAGAGATCAGCGTGGTTTTCCAGGACCCGATGACATCGCAGATCCCGGTGCTGCCCTATGCAAGGCAGATGTCCGACATCCTTTATCGCCGGTCCATGTCCGAGGCGGACAAGCGCAAGGCCGCCATCGACATGCTGCGCCGCGTGGGTATTCCCGATCCGGACAGCCGCATTGATGCCTACCCGCACCAGTTTTCCGGCGGCATGCGCCAGCGTGCCGGCATTGCCATGTCGATGCTGACCGGGCCGAACCTGCTGTTGGCGGATGAGCCGACCACAGCGCTGGATGTCACGATGGAAGCGCAGATGATCGGGCTGATGCGGGGCCTGCGCGACGATTTCGATACCACCATCGTCGTCGTGTCGCACAACCTCGGGCTTATCGCCGAGATGTGCGACGACGTGGTGGTGATGTACGCGGGCGAGGTGGTCGAGACCGGCGAGGTCCACGAGATCTTTCACAACGCGCGCCATCCCTACACCCGGGCATTGCTGGAATGCGACCCGGCCCGGATCGCCGAGGTTTCCCGCAAGCTGCCTGTGATCCCGGGCGACATTCCCGACCTGACCCGCCCGCTGCCGGGCTGCATCTTTGCCGACCGCTGCCAGAAGGCGATGCCCGATTGCGCCAAGGTCGCGCCGCCGATGGTGGCACGAGGCGGCGGAATGGCGCGCTGTCACCTGCTGGAGGGGCCTCTTGCCGATGCCTCCTGGCCGCCACCCGCCGATGTTGTCACCGTCGGGCGCGACCTGGGCGGGCTGGCCCCGGTCAAGGCACGCAGCGATGCGCCGCCGTTGCTGGAAGTGCATGACCTCAATGTCCGTTTCCGCACGATGGGACCGCTCAAGGCGCGGCTGAACGGCGTGTCCGATCCCTTTGTCGATGCGGTTCTGGACGTCAGCCTGGACGTGAAGCCAGGCGAGACGCTGGCGCTGGTCGGTGAAAGCGGATCGGGCAAGACGACACTGGGGCGCACGATCCTCAACCTTCAAGGCGCGTCCGGCGGCACGGTGCGGTTCGACGGGCGGGACATCGCGGGCATGGCAGAGGGGCAGTTCAAGCCGCTGCGCCGCGACATGACAATGATGTTTCAGGATCCCGTCGGCTCGCTTTCGCCACGCAAGTCGGTGCGGGCGCTGATCACCGAACCGCTGGTGATCCACGGCGCCCAAGGGCGTGACCTGGACACCGAGGCCGAACGGCTGGCCGACATGGTGCGCCTGCCGCGCAGTTTCCTGTCGCGCTATCCGCACGAACTGTCGGGCGGACAGGCCCGACGCGTGGGCGTGGCCCGCGCGCTGGCGTTGAACCCGCGCCTGATCGTGGCCGACGAGCCGACAGCGGGGCTGGATGTCTCTGTTCAGGGCGAGATCCTGAACCTGATGGCCGACCTGCAGGCAGAGCACGGGCTGAGCTATCTCATCATCACGCACAACCTGCCGGTGGTGCGCCACATCGCCGACCGGATCGCCATCATGTACCTGGGTCGCATCGTCGAGGACGGCCCGGCGGCAAAGGTCTTTGCCCGGCCCGCGCATCCCTATACCCGCGCCCTGGTCGAAGGCGTCCCGCAGCCCGACCCGGATCGCAGGCGCCCGCCGACCGCCGTGATCGAAGGCGAGGTGCCCAGCCTGCTGCGCCGCCCCAAGGGCTGCGATTTCGCCGCCCGCTGTCCGCTGGCGCAAGACGCCTGCCATGCGGCGAAACCCCGACATACCCATATCGCGCCGGACCACAGGCATGCCTGCCTGTTCCCCCTGCGCACCCCTTCTGACTTGACGGAGACCGCATGAGCTACGGGATCTACATCGGCCGCAACCTGACGGCCGACGGACATGCATGGCTGGCCGGATACGGCGACGAACCCTCCAGCCACTGGCTGGAGATCGTGGAGCGCGCAGAGCATGCGCCGGGCAGTACCATCGCCGTGGGCGTCGGCCCGGACAGCGACATGCCCGGCCACCGGACGCAGATCCCGCAGGCCGCGCAGACCGCCCGGCACCTGCGCGTCAGCTACAGCTACTACCTGGGCGTGCCCGCGCCGATCACCAACGGCGGGCTGAACGAACACGGCGTGGCCGTGCGCGACATCTGGTCGACCTCCTGCGATGCGTTGATCGAGATGACGCCGAAGGACCAGACCGGCCCCAACTATTCCGACCTCGCCCGCATCGTGATCGAACGCGCCCGCACCGCCCGCGAAGGGGTCGAGATCATGGCGGCGCTGATCGCCGAGCACGGTTATTCCTGCTATGGCGGCAATTCCCACATCATCGCTGACCCGGACGAAGCCTGGGTGGTGATCCAGTTCTCGGGCGGCAAGGGGCTTTGGGTGGCCGAGCGCCTGGGGGCCGATGACATCCGTGCGTCCCGCCCCGGCTATGTGGGCGTGGTTCCGCTGCAATCGGACGAGCGTTTTCTCTACCCCGATCATTTCATCCAGACCGCTGTCGATCTGGGCTGGTACGACCCGGCCTCCGGCGCGCCCTTTGACGTCAATGCCATCTATGGCGACGGCAAGGGTCCGTGGGAGGGCGTGGCCTGGGTCGAGGCCGAGATGCGCAAGCGGGCGGAGGCCGGGCCGATCACCTTCACGGATGTCTGCTGGGCGATCCAGACAGAGGTCCTGACCGGGGATACGGCGGGCTATGGACAGGTGGTGCCGCTGGTTCACCCTGCGCATCCGGACCTGCGGATGATGTGGCATGCGCCGGTCGGCCCGGTGACGGCGCCGCTGGTGCCGGTCTTCCTTGGCCAGACAGAGGTGCCGGACGAATTCGCCCAGCACCGCTACCTGACCACGGGCGAGGCGCATCGCTTTCTCGACCGCCGGAAGGAGGACAAGGACCCCGATACCGTCAGCCATGTGCCGCAGGGGATCGAGGTCTCGGACAGCGCGGTCTACCAGTTCAAGCGCCTGATGCACCTCGCCTTTCAGGACGAGGGGTTGCTGCGCGAGGCCTGGGATCACTGGCGCCTGATGGAGGCGCGCCTGGCGGAACAGCTGCCGGACGTCTTGCGCAGCGCCGAGATCCTGCTGGACGCGGGCGAAACCGGCCTTGCCCGCCGGGTGCTGACGCGGGAAAGCGCGGTCTGGCTGGGCGCCGGTCTGGAGGATTGCCGCGCGCTTGTCGCCGCCGGGCACGCAAGGCTGCGGATGCGCGATGCCCTGAACCGCCACGGCAAGCCGCAGGCCCCCGCCCAGCTCTGGTAGCGGCAGGCCCGGAACCAGCCCAGCGCGGTCTCGATCGCGGGCGCATCGGTCACGCGGCCCGCTCGCCGGTTCGCCTGACCCATGAAACAGACCGTAAAGGCTGACTTTGAGTTGAAAAGGACGGCGTCCCGGGGCATCACCTGCTCGATCCGGTCCACCGCATCGCGTTGCGATGTGACAACCGCGTGCAGGTTGCCGCGCAGCTGGTCGCGGGCGAAGGTTTCGGCGGACGGCGCGGACTTGTGCCCCTGCACAGCTGCGGGCAAGCTGCGCTTGCCCCGCCACAGGAGACCCCCGGATGTCCATGCCACAAACGGGCCGCTGTCCATCGGATTGCCGTTTGCACCCCACGCTGGAAGAAAGCGCCGCCTGGGCCGGATATTGGCACGCGGCACAGCGGGACAAGGCCGGTCAGCCCTACGTCGGACACCTGGTCCGTGTCTCGCGCCATCTGGTCCGGTTGTTCCCGGATGCCAGTTCGGTGGAGCGGCATGCCGCCTGGCTGCATGATGTGTTGGAGGACACCGAGATCACCGCAGCGGATCTCGCCGCACGAGGCTATGCGCCCGAGGTGATCGACACGGTACAGGCGGTGACCAAATCGCCCGACCCGGAGAAGACCTACGCACAGCGGATCGAGCGGTTGGCGCGCGCGGGCACGGTATCGGCCATCCGGGTCAAACTGGCCGACCTGACCGACAATTCCGATCCCGATCGGCTGGTACAGCTGCCAGAGGCCAAGGCCGCAAGCCTGGGCGCGCGCTATCGTGCCGCGAAACAACACCTTTTCGAGGAACTGGACCGGCGGTCCGGCGATCAGGATGCCAACGGATCGAGCCAGCCGGAATAAGCGATCAGCCGCGTGCCAAGAACGGGCAACCTGATGTCGATCTCGAACCGATAGAGCCCGCCTTCGGCCCATTCGCGCGCCTGCACCCCTGGCCAGAACAGCCGTGGCAGTCGCAGGCCCAGAAAGCGCACCCAGGCGGTTTCCAGGTGCAGACCTTCAACGTCAGGCACCAGCCTGGCCGCCAATGTCACCGGGCCAAGCTGCTCGGCCAATGTGCCATCCGGCATGGCGCGTTGTTCTGACACCATGCATTGCGTGCCGATCACGCGTGTCCAACAGGCCCCCTGCTCGCTGGGCGCAGTTTCCAGCACCAAAGGAGCATCGCGGGTCGCCGCGGGCAGCCCCATCAGACGCGCAAGCAAACGCAGTGCTGGAAACGGCGCCGGCTTGACGGTGATCCGCCCTTCGAAACGGCCGAATGCACGGTGCAATGCCTGGCACGGCGATGGCAGCCGGTCCAGGTCCGCCCCCAGCACTTGCGCATAGGGCGTCACCCGATCAGCTTTCGGCGCAGGGCCTCGTCCGGCAAGGCACAGATCTGCTTTCGGCCGAAAATGCGGTACCGGTTGCGGGCAACACGGGCATAGAGCCAATCCCGCAGCGGCCCGGGCAGCAGGCGCAGCGCCCTGAGCGGCGCATAGCCCGCATGAAGCTGCGGGAACAACCATATCGCCCCGTCCAAACCGGCCCGGGCCCGACCGTCTTGCAACATCAGCCAGCTGTCAGGGTTGTCCGGATCAAGGCCGAAATGGCGCATCAGCCCCTGCCCCAGCGCGGCTTGGGTCGTACAGATGCGGACACGGTCCGCCTTGTCGAGCCGCGCTATGCGCCGCGCGGTCACCGAGCAAAGCCCGCATTCCCCATCCATCACCACCAGGATGATGGTCTCGTCAAAGACCGGCACTTGCGGATCGGCGCGCCACGAATAGGGGGGCTGACTAGCGAGACGCATCGGAGACCTCCTTTGGACTCGATATAAGGTGCCCTGCGACACAGCAAAACAAAAGACCCCGGCGTACGATGCGGCGGGCAAGGGCATGACGCGCAGTTTGACGGGCCGGGCCAGCATTGCCGGGCCATGTGTCAAGACGGGTCGACGCCGAACAGAGGGCGGATGGCTCGAATTTTCAGTTTTAAAAGTGCGGAAGGAATCCGTTGGGCAGATCGGGCCCACACCGATTTTCCTTACGTTATTTCATGCAGTTATCCGCTCACCCCTCGCAAATGCGCCGCCCCGCGCCATGCCGGCCCGGCGCCCGCGTTGTGGTCTCCGAAGATCGGAACCCTTTGTTAAGGCAGCATCCTTATTCCTGCCGAGTGTCAGATGTGCCGTTTCAAGGCGCACACCCGTGCCACGAAGGATGCATACCAGCTATGTCAGACATCAGTTTCCACGCCCTCGGCCCGGCCCGGGCCCGCTCCGGTGAAGATCCGCTTGTCGCCTTTCTGCTGAATGCCCGGCGTATGCCGGTCACGATCTCGGCGCGCGACGTCAACCGGCTCGACTCTCACCGGCTGCAACTGCTGCTGGTGGCGCGGAAACAATGGGAAACGGACGGCATTCCCTTCGACATCACCGACATGGCGCCAAGCTTTCGCGAGGGACTCGAAAGGCTCGGTCTCTCTCCCGACCATTTCGACAAGGAACCTCTGCAATGACGACCAAAGTCCTGGCAATCGACGACTCGCGAACGATCCGCAACCTTTTGCGCGTCTCTCTCGAAGGCGCGGGGTTCGAGTTTCACTCTGCCTGTGACGGCCAGGAGGGTGTCGACATTTTCCCCGATGTCGATCCGGACGTGGTCATCACGGATATAAATATGCCCAAGATGGACGGGTTCGGCGTGATCGACACCCTGCGCGCCGGCCCCAACCGGACCAACGTGCCGATCCTGGTGCTGACCACCGAAAGCTCGGACGAATTGAAGGCCCGCGCCCGCAACGCCGGGGCGACAGGCTGGATCGTGAAACCCTTCGACGACGCCTCTCTGGTGTCCGTCCTGCGGCGCTTGACGGGGCATGTGAGCTGAGATGTCTGGAAATTCGATCAGAGATACATTCTTCGAGGAATGCGAAGAACTGCTGGAGGCCCTTGTCGAAGGGCTGGCGCAGATGGAACAGGCCCCCGAGGACATGGAGGTCGTGAACGCCGTCTTCCGCTCGGTGCATTCGATCAAGGGCGGCGCCGGGGCCTTTGCGCTAGATCGGCTGGTGTCCTTCGCCCACTCCTTTGAAACGGTGATGGACAAGGTCCGCGACCGCGAGCTGACGGTCGATGAAAAGCTGATGAGCCTGTTTCATCGTGCAGGCGATCACCTGTCCGACCTCGTCGAAGCCGCGCGTGACGAAACCCATCTCGACGATGAGGCCGAGGCTGGCCTGACCGGGGAACTGGACAGCTACCTGGGCGACGAGGCCGCGGCGGAAGAATTCAGCTTTGACGCGGTCACACTGGATTTCGATGGCCCCGCGATCGAATTGCCGTCCGAGGACGATGGCGGCGCCTTGCGGGTCTTCGAGATTCGTTTCGTGCCGAGCCGCGCGCTCTACGAGAACGGACATGAACCGCTGCTGATCCTCGACGCGCTTGCCGACCTCGGGGACATGACGGTCGAGGCCGACATCAGCCGCATCCCCGAGTTCGATGCATTCGATCCCGCAGACGCCTTTCTGTCATGGCACATGCGGCTGGCCAGCAGCGAGCCCGAAACCACCCTGCACGAGGTGTTCGAATTCGTCGAAGGCCTTTGCGAGCTGGATATTTCTGTCACAGCCGGGCCCGAGGAGGTGCCCGTATCCACCCCTTTCGATCCAGAGCCGTCGACCGGCACTGAAGAGCCCATAGCAGAAACTGAGACCGTGCTGCCGGAAGCCGAAGAGACCACCGACAGCGCCCCCCCTCCCGATCGACGCAAGGAAGCGCGTGGCCCCAAACCCACCCTCAGGGTCGACCTCGATCGGGTCGACCGGCTGATCAACACGGTGGGGGAACTGATCATCAATCAGGCGATGATCTCTCAGAGGATCGAAGAACTGGACCTGCCGACAGTCGCGCATCTGACCAACGAGCTGGAAGCCTACAAGCTGTTGGCCCGCGACATCCAGGAAGGTGTCATGGCCATCCGCGCCCAACCGGTCAAACCGCTGTTCCAGCGCATGTCTCGCATCGTCCGCGAGGCCTCGGACGCCACCGGCAAGAAAGCGAAGATGGTGACCGTGGGCGACTCGACCGAGGTCGACAAGACCGTGATCGAACGCCTGGCCGACCCGCTGACCCATATGGTCCGCAACGCCGTCGACCACGGATTGGAAAAACCCGAGGGTCGGGAAGCCGCCGGTAAGGACCCGGTGGGCACAATCCGCCTTTCGGCCTCACATCGGTCGGGCAGCGTCTTCATCGAGATCTCGGACGATGGCGCCGGGTTGAACCGGGAGCGGATCCTGGCAAAGGCCATCGAAAAGGGTTTGGTGCCTCCAGACGTGGAACTTTCCGACCCGGAGATCGACAACCTCCTGTTCCTGCCCGGTTTTTCAACTGCGGGCGAGGTCTCGGCCCTCTCGGGTCGCGGTGTCGGCATGGACGTGGTCAAGAACGCAGTGCATGCGCTGGGCGGGCGGGTGTCGATCACCTCGACCCCGGGCAAGGGCACGACCTTTTCCATCGTCCTGCCGCTGACACTGGCCGTGATGGATGGTTTCGTGATCTCGGTGGCCGACCAGACTATGGTTATCCCGATTTCCTCGATCCTCGAGACCATACGCCCCAACCCGCGCGACATCCATGTTGTCGGAACAGACAGCCAGGTGGTCAGCGTGCGTGGCTCCTATGTGCCGATCGTGGACGTGGCCGACAACCTGGGCCTCGCACGCCACGACGACACCGGCGGCGCGGGCATCCTTTTGCTGGTCAGTACGGAACTGCAGGGGCTGACGGCCCTGCGCGTGACGGCGATCCACGACCAGCGCCAGGTGGTGATCAAGAGCCTAGAAAGCAACTATGCCGCCATCCGGGGCGTCTCGGCGGCAACCATCCTGGGCGATGGCAAGATCGCCCTCATCCTCGATCCCGAAGAGCTGATCAATCTCGCACATGCCTCGGGCAACGATCCCTTTGCACAGCACAGCAGAATGGAGCTTCGTCATGGCTGAGACCGCGGAAGCGCATGCGGATACGCAGTTCGAATTCATAACCTTCTCGGCAGGCGGTCAAAGTTACTGCCTGGAGATAACGCAGATCCGTGAAATCCGTCGCTGGACCCCGGTGACCGCCCTGCCCCACACACCGGCCGATGTGCTGGGCGTGATGAACCTGCGCGGCGCGGTGATCCCGATCTTCGACCTTTCGGCGCGTTTCGGACTGGGCGCCACTCCCGCGAACGAACGCAACGTGGTGATCGTCGCCGCGGTGGATGGCGCAACCATCGGCCTCTTGGTGGAATCGGTGTCCGAGATCCTTTCGGTCGACAAGTCCGAGATCCAGGAAACCCCCGACATCAAGTCCGAGGCGACGCGCAACAGCATCCAGGGCATGATCTCGGTCGACGAGACGATGGTGCGCGTTGTCAACCTGGGCGCCGTCGTCGAAAGCGGCAAGGGGCTGCCTGCATGACAAGCTCTCCGCCGGGCGCCTTCACGCGCGACATCCCTTTCAGCGATGCGGATTTTCGCGCCATCGCGCAGCTTGCCCAGGAACGGTTCGGCCTCAGCCTTGCCGAGAGCAAGAAGCCGCTGGTCTATTCGCGGCTGTCGCGGCGGCTCAAATCCCGGCAAATCGGGAACTTCACCGACTACCTTGCCTTGCTCGAACGCCGTGAAGAAGAGGCTGAGCGGCTGGAACTGATCTCGGCCCTGACCACCAATGTCACCAGTTTCTTCCGTGAGACCCACCACTTCGACACCCTCGCAAAGCACTTCGCGGCGGGTCTCGCGGAGCGTACAAATGCCGGACAAAGGGTGCGGATCTGGTCCGCCGGCTGTTCCTCCGGTCAGGAGCCCTATTCGATCGCGATGACGGTCCTCGAGGCTGTGCCAGAGGCCGCGCGCAAGGATCTGCGCATTCTCGCAACCGACATCGATCCCAAGATCGTGCACAGGGCCCGCGACGGGGTCTACTCGGCCGAGGACATCGCCGGCATTCCCGCGCCGATGCGCAGCAAATGGACCAAGGCAACCGATGCGACCGGCAAGACATACGCCGTGGCACAGGCGTTGAAGGAACTGATCACCTTCAACGAGCTGAACCTCATGGTGGACTGGCCCTTCCGCGGCCCCTTTGACGCGATCTTCTGCCGCAATGTCGCGATCTATTTCGACCAGGAGACGCAAAAGCGCCTCTGGCAACGCTTCAGCGCCATGCTGAACCCCGATGGGCTCTTGTTCATCGGACACTCCGAACGGGTGACAGGCCAGGCCCTGCAGACCCTCACCGGATTCGGGATCACCAGTTACCGCAGGGCACGCAGCAATGTGCCGCCTGCGCTGCAATAGGAGAGCAAGATGGGAATGAAGGATTCTCTCAGGGTCATGGTCGTCGACGATATGGCGACAAGCCGTGGCCTGATCACCCAGGCCCTCGATGACATCGGGGTCAAGAATTATGTCACAGAGAACGACGGGCGCGCCGCGCTTGAACGCATGGCCGCAAGCCCGGTGCACCTGGTGCTGTCGGATTACAACATGCCCGGCCTGGATGGGCTTGGCCTGCTCAAGGCGGTGCGCGGCCACCAGGCGCTGAAGAAGATGGGGTTTATCCTGGTCACCGGCCGCCCGACGCCGGAAATCGTGGCCGAGGCCAAGCGGCTGGGCCTCAACAACATGATCAAGAAGCCCTTTACCTCGGCCTCGATGAAACAGTGCATCGAAAGCGTGGTCGGTCGCCTATGACCAGGGGAAAAGACACCGTATTGCCCCTGAAACTCGCCACCCGGCGTGCCTCGGACGAGCTGGAGGGCCTGCACGCCCGGCTCGAACGGCTCGAACACGGGCTGGACGCGGTGATCGGCCAGTCCACGAAGGCTTTCGATACCAGTTCGATCCGCATGCTGCAGGAGCTGGACATGCTGCGGCAATCGATCGGCGCGCTTGCCGACTATCTCGACCAGATCTCGGCCGCGACCGACGCCAATGGCATGGTCAACGTCAGCGAAGCTCTGACCGCGGTTCCCTTGCGCGACATGGCCTGCCGTCTGGGGGGGCAGGTCAATTCCGCCGCCGATGGCGGCCACGCGGAACTGTTCTGATGGATCGGTCCTTTGGTCTCTGGCCACATTGGCCCCACGCGGGCGGGGCCTGAACCATGTCGGTTAAGAGTGTCGTCATCGCCACGCCGGACGCCGCCCAGCGCAAGCGGCTGGGCCTGATCGTGGACGGCATGAGCCAGTTCAAGGTCATCGCGCAAACCGGCGACCTCATGAACACCTACAACGTCGTCGAGGAAGAGTTGCCGAAGGCCGTGCTCATCGCGGATGTGCTTGCCGGCCTCGCGGAATTCGAGGTGATGCGGGCGCTATTTTCGACACTGGACATCCGCTGGCTGGTGGTGACGGTGCCGAACCGCAGGGTGCGCCGCCCGGCCACAGTCCCGGCGGGCGGCGACCCCCGATCCGACCTGTTTTCGATCCCGGCGGATGCGCCCGACGAGGTTTATGAAAGGCAGCTCCGCTCCCTGACCCGTACAGGACTGAACCCTCACCCGGCGGCAAAACCCATGCCACACCGTTCGACCGAAACGACCGGAGTGGTCGGTCCCGGCACGCAGACCAACAGCCTGGGCAAGCGGCGCCGGATCAATATGGTCTCGACGCCAAGCCAAGGACCCGGCACCGCCCGCATGAACAGCATCACTAGCAAGCCCCAGGCAGACCTGCGCGGCCCCGCGGGTGGCGATCCCATCGTCCTGATCGGTGCCAGCACTGGCGGTGTCGATGCGCTGCTGGCCGTGTTGACCCGCTTTCCCGAAGATTGCCCGCCGACGATGGTCGTGCAGCACACCGGTTCCGGCTTTGGCGAAAGCCTGGCCGGATTGCTGGACCGACAGTGCCTGCCAAGCGTCCTGCTGGCGAATGGCCCCATGCCCCTGAGGCGGGGACAGATCCTGATCGGCGCCGGTATCCGGGCACATCTGGTCCTGGACGGGCGCGCCGCGACACGGGTCACGACCATCGCCGACGGCCCCGTGGCCGGGCATGTCCCCTCGGTCGACCGGCTGTTCCTCTCGGCCTTGCCCGTGGCGCCGCGGGTTTCTGCCGCATTGCTGACCGGCATGGGCCGCGACGGCGCCGAGGGGATGAAGGCGCTCAGGCATGCCGGCGCGCGCACGCTGGCACAGGACGAGGACAGCTGCGTGGTCTACGGCATGCCGCGGGCCGCCGCCGAACTTGGCGGCGTCGAGCGGGTCCTTCCGCTGAACAAGATCGCCGAGGCGTTGCTGGCCCGCCGCGGCACAGGCATTGGCCCAGGCAGGGAATTGCAGACATGACACCCCAAACCGAGAAGCTGGTAAATGTCATCCAGGGCGAGTTCGAAATCTCGGACAGTCTCGAGGTGATCCTGACAACCGTTCTGGGGTCCTGTATCGCGGTCTGCATGTTCGATCCGCACCGCAGGATCGGCGGGCTTAACCACTTCCTCCTGCCGAAGCGAGACGGGGGTGAGGGGGCGAATGTCCGCTATGGCGCCTACGCGATGGAGCTGTTGATCAACGGGCTCTTGCGCAGTGGGGCCGACCGCGCCCGGTTGCAGGCCAAGATCTTTGGCGGGGCCAGCATGATGGGCAACCTGCGCGACATCGGCGCATCGAACGCGGCCTTTGCACGCAGCTTCCTCAAGGACGAAGGTATCCCCTGCATCGCGGAGAGCGTGGGCGGCACATCGGCCCGGCGGATACGCTTCTGGCCCACGAGCGGGCGGGTACGTCAGCTCATGGTCTCTGCAGATGCGGTGTCGTTGCCGGTAGAGAAACCGGCCCCCATCCCCCGGCCCAAGACGGACGAGATCACGCTTTTCTGACGGACGCTTCGGCGGTATCCCAAACCGGGCGGATATCTGCCCGCAGGCCGAGGGAGACCGAGATGCAGCCACTGTCCCATCCGTTTACCCGCGATCTCGTGCTGGTTGGCGGCGGCCACAGTCACGCGCTGGTCCTGAAATTCTGGGGCATGAAGCCGCTGCCCGGCGCGCGCCTGACGCTGATCAACCCCGGGCCGACTGCTGCCTATTCCGGCATGTTGCCGGGACATATCGCCGGACATTACACGCGCGACGCGCTGGAGATCGACCTTGTCCGGCTGGCGCGGTTCGCCGGGGCGCGGCTGATCCTTGGCGCGGCTGAAGGCATCGACCTGTCCAGGGGAGAGGTTCACGTGGCGGGCCGTCCACCGGTCGGCTTTGACCTGGCCAGCATAGACGTCGGCATCACCACGGCCATGCCCGAGATCCCCGGCTTTTCCGAACACGCCATCCCGGCCAAGCCGCTGGAACGGTTCGCCACCGCTTGGCAGACCGTCCTGCAAACCAGCGGCCCGGCCAGCGTGGCTGTGATCGGCGGCGGGGTCGCGGGCGCCGAATTGATCCTGGCGATGGGGCACGCATTGTCACGGGCTGAGCGGCCGGCAAAGCTGCATCTGATCGAACGCGACAAGGTGCTGACCGCCCTGCCCGCCCGTTCGGCGGCTCGCCTGCGAGAGGCGTTGGAACGCGCCGGGGTCACGTTGCATGAAGGCGTCGAGGTGCGGGCAATCACCTCGGAGGGCGTGACGCTGGAAGGTTATGAAATCTCTGCGGACTTCGTCTGTGGCGCAGCCGGTGCGCGTCCGCATGCATGGCTTGCGGAAACGGGGCTGGCGCAGCAGGACGGCTATCTGAATATCGATCCACAGTTGCGCACCTCGGATCCGCGCATCTTTGCCGCGGGGGATTGTGCGCATATGCCATTCGCACCACGGCCCAAAGCCGGTGTCTATGCCGTACGGCAGGCCCCGGTGCTGGCGCAAAACCTGCGCGTGGCGCTGCGCGAAACCGGGCGCATGCACCGTTACTCCCCACAGAAGGATTATCTGAAACTTGTGTCGATGGGCGGCAAAACCGCCCTGGGCGACCGTTTCGGCCTGAGCTTCGCCGGTCCCCTGATCTGGCGCTGGAAAGACCGGATCGACCGTAAATTCATGTCCAAGCTCAAGCACCTGCCGCAAATGGCCCCGCCTGCCCTGCCGGATCCACGTGCCGCGGGTGCCGCGGAACTTGGCGACAAGGTCCTGTGCGGAGGTTGTGGCGCCAAGCTGGGCCAGGGCGCCCTGATGGCGGCGCTGTGCGAGACGCCATCGGTCCTGCCCGGGGACGACGCCGCACAGGTGCGCATCGGCGGTGCCGATCTGGTCTTCAGCACCGACCACCTGCGCGAGATCACCGCCGATCCCGTGACCATGACACGCATCGCCGCTCAACACGCGCTTGGCGACATCTGGGCGATGGGTGGCCAGCCGCAGGCCGTACTTGCCAGCCTTGTCCTGCCCCGGATGTCGCCCCGGCTGGCCGGCCGTACGCTGGACGAGATCATGACAACCGCCCGCGCCATCATGCGCGCGGGCGGGGCAGACATCGTCGGCGGCCACACATCGCAGGGGACGGAACTGACCATCGGCTTCACCATCGCCGGCACCTGCGACGGGACAGCGATCGGCCTTGCCAGGGCGCGCCCCGGTGATGCGTTGATCCTGACCAAGCCGCTGGGCTCCGGCGTCCTCATGGCCGGCGAAATGGCGGGGCTTGCACGGGGCGAAGACGTGGCCGCCGCCCTGCACCGGATGGTCCAATCGCAGGCGCAGGCCTCGACCCTGCTGAAAAGCGCGCACGCCATGACGGATGTGACCGGTTTTGGCCTGCTGGGACACCTGCGCAACATCTGTCTGAATTCAGGCGTCGGCGCAGAGATCACACTGGAGGCAGTGCCGCTGATGCAAGGCGCATTGGAGCTTTCCCGCCAGGGCGTCCGCTCCAGTCTTTACCCGGACAATCGGGCCCCTTTCCCCGATCTCGCAGACAGCCCCCGGCACGATCTGCTGATCGACCCGCAGACCTCCGGCGGCCTGCTGGCGGCCCTGCCCGGCGATGGGGCCCACACCCTTTCGGCCCTGCGCGACGCAGGGTACGAGGCCGCGCGGATCGGCATCGTCACAGAGGGCGTCGGTCAGATCCGAATTGTCTGAAGCCGCGCCGCCAGCCGGTCGGCCAGTGCGTCCAATGCCCCGGGCGCCAGCGATGGTGTCTCCTCCCGGTGCAGGACCTCGGGCACATGGGCGCGCATGGAACTGCGATAGGCCGGATCATAGTGATCCTCGGCCAGCGCGCGGCACAGGGCCAGACGATCCCCCGCGTCGATCAGCGCCTCCCACCGGTCGACCATCTCGTGCCCCCGGTGATAGCGGAGCGGCGCCAGCTTTTCGCGCAGACCTGCCGCGTCGGACAGGATGTCGTCATAGGCCTGCGCCAGATATTCGGCGCGCGCGGCAATCGGTGCAGAAACCTCGACCCAGGGCGCGGTTTTCATCGCGTCCCAGAGCGCCGGCGGCAGGTTGATCTGCCCGATCTTGCTGCTTTCCGCCTCGACCACGACAGGTCGCGCCGGATCGAGGGCGCAAAGCGCCCGGGCAAGATCGGTTTCGAACCCCTTCTGGGCCGGTTGTCCGCCGGGCATCTCGCCCAGTAGCGATCCCCGATGGCGCGCCAGCCCTTCGAGATCCAGAACCTGAACGCCACGGTCTTTCAGGCGCGGGAGCAGTGCGGTCTTGGCCGTCCCGGTGTAGCCGCCCAACTGGACCAGTCGATGCCGCAGCGGCCTGTCGTAGAGGTAGGCGGTGACAAGCCTGCGATAAGTCCGGTAGCCTCCCGGCACCACCTCTGCCCGCCAGCCGATCTCGCGCAGCATCCAGGTGAACGAGCCTGACCTCTGCCCTCCGCGCCAGCAATAGACCAGCGGCCGCCAGCCACCTTCGTGATGCGCCAGGTGACGTTCGATGTGGTTGGCGGCATTGCGAAACACCAGCGCAGCCCCCAGCTTGCGCGCCTTGAAGGGGCTCTCCTGCTTGTAGATCGTCCCGACACGGGCCCGTTCCTCGTTGTCGAGAACGGGGAGATTGATCGCACCGGGGATGCGATCCTCTTCGAATTCCGCCGGGCTGCGCACGTCGATCACGGTATCGAAACCGTGCGAGTAAAAGCTCTCCAGGCAATCTGGGATCAGGGTCATTGCGAGGATTTATCCCGGCAACCGGCGCTTGGGAAGAGCCGGATTCAGCGAGGTGAAATTCTGTTGAAAAGCTGCTGGACACCGGGTCGGACCTCGGCTAAACCGCCTCCACCCGAAGCGACAGCTTCTCCCGTGCCCGGGTAGCTCAGGGGTAGAGCAGTGGATTGAAAATCCTCGTGTCGGTGGTTCGATTCCGCCCCCGGGCACCATTTAATCCGCTAAGCCATTGTAAGACCTCAGCTTTATCTGATGATGGAGCTACTGTAGAACATGGCGGAGAACAAAACTGCACCTCACTCATTTGTCAAAGATGGCGTCTTTTACTTCGTGAGGCGAGTCCCGAAGGACCTGAAGCAACACTATACGTCGTCAAAAATCTCATACTCACTGAGAACCAGATCAGCTTTGACCTGCCCCCAAAGAACTGGGCCATTCAAAAGTAGAGTTTGTTCTCGTAACGTTCAAAACGACGAGGAGAACAGA
>NZ_JAHXRQ010000235.1 GCF_019392335.1 Mameliella sp. CS4 | reverse complement strand
ATCGAGGGTATCAGTGAAGTGTTTCAACTGGATGTCGCAGATCAACAAACACTGTGGAAAGAAACGACGGCCTTGGCGCAACTGCTTAATGAAGGCTTCGTGGCCGACAAGATGAACATTGGCGCTTTGGGTAACGTTGTCAGCCAGCTGCATGTGCATGTGATCGTGCGCAAACGGGATGACGCTGCCTGGCCCGCACCGGTCTGGGGCAAACACCCGGCCCAGCCTTATACCGAGGAGCAAGTGGCGGC
>NZ_JAHXRQ010000234.1 GCF_019392335.1 Mameliella sp. CS4 | reverse complement strand
CGGTATTCGGTCAGCGTGGGTCAGCACCAAATAGATCGGGATATCGACATGCAGCGTCTGCTGAATATCTTGTAAGCGGCTATGTACATGCCGTGCGTGGCGTTCCAGATCATGCTCATTGCTGCCCAGCAAGGTGTCCACCGATAACGCCACCACCACGCCATTAAGTGGCCGCACTCGGCGCCTGGACTTGAGCAGGTTCAGCAATGTCGTCCAACCTGCGGCGTCGACAGAGCTGTCGGGTTGGTCCA
>NZ_JAHXRQ010000233.1 GCF_019392335.1 Mameliella sp. CS4 | reverse complement strand
CAGCGATACACCGGACCCCGCGCCTACAGACGCACCGCTCACCGAGGCGGAGATCCGCCAGATGCAGGCCGAGCGGCACGCCCACCTGTTCAAGAAGGACTGACCTCATGCCCCGCGTCCTCCTCGTCGCCCAGGAAACCGGCGGCGTCGGCAAGTCAACTGTGACCCGCGGCCTCGCCGAGGCGGTGCCGGATGCCCCGATCCTGGAGATCGAGTCGGTGCACCGTCTGACCGAGTTCAAGGCCGCGACGG
>NZ_JAHXRQ010000232.1 GCF_019392335.1 Mameliella sp. CS4 | reverse complement strand
CGTTCAACTGCTCCGCACCCGACACCGGCAACATGGAAGTGCTGGTGCGCTACGCCAACGCTGAACAGAAACAACGTTGGCTCGAACCGCTGTTGCGCGGCGAGATCCGCTCGGCGTTCGCCATGACCGAGCCGGACGTAGCGTCCTCGGACGCCACCAACATGGCCGCCCGCGCCGAACACCAGGGCGATGAGTGGGTGATCAACGGCAAGAAGTGGTGGACCTCCGGCGCCTGCGACCCGCGCTGCAAGA
>NZ_JAHXRQ010000231.1 GCF_019392335.1 Mameliella sp. CS4 | reverse complement strand
AGACCAGCTACACCGCGTGGTCCCGGGCCACGATCGGCGGCACGCGCCGACCCGGCCGCGCCGCCGTGGCGGCGCCCTGGCTCGAGGCGCTCAAGGGCTTCGACCCGAACGGCCCCCTCGACGAGGTCGCGGCCGAGCGGGCGAGCGACGCCTTCAAGACCTACCTCGCGGGCCTGCGCGCCGGCCCGGAAGCCGTGGCGACGACGCCCCCGGGCCGGTTCCTGATGCCGGGCGACCTCGCGGGCTCGCCGG
>NZ_JAHXRQ010000230.1 GCF_019392335.1 Mameliella sp. CS4 | reverse complement strand
GAGGGCGTGCGGACCGGCGCCACCGCCCTCGATCGCGAGGCGGCCAACGCCGTCCACCTCGCCCTCGACCGGATCGAGTCGTACGTCGCCGGCCTCACCGATGGCGCCGGTCCGGACATGCCGTCCGACGCCCTGGCGGCCCTCGGCCGTGTCCTCCGGCTCCCGGGCGAGGCGCAGCCGGCGCCCTCGCCAGCTCCATCACCCGCTCCACCGCCAGCACCACAGGCCGCTCCGTCGCCGGATCCGACGCCGA
>NZ_JAHXRQ010000229.1 GCF_019392335.1 Mameliella sp. CS4 | reverse complement strand
ACACGACGAGGGCGTCGCGCGGCAGTTCCACGTCGACGTCGCGCAGGTTGTGCTCCCGGGCGCCCTTTACCGTGACGTAGCCCGGCCGTCCGACGCCGGATCGCGCGATCCTGCCGGGTTCCCTGGGCGTCGGCTGGTCCATCGGATCGCTCTCTCGGCGGGCACTCTCGCGTAAAACAGCAAACGCCGCTGGACCGCGGATAGAGTCAACGCGAGAGACCATCCTTAGGGACACTCCGTAGCAAACCAGGGG
>NZ_JAHXRQ010000228.1 GCF_019392335.1 Mameliella sp. CS4 | reverse complement strand
CCGCGCCCTACGCGGCCGAGGTCCAGAGGCTCGAGGCCCAGGTCGCGGGCGCCGAGGCGCGCGTCGGCCTGACGGCGAGCGACCTCGAGCGTGGGCAGAAGCTGTCGGATCAGCACATCGTTACGGCACGCGACCTCGACGTCCGGGCCAACGCGTTCAAGGAGGCTCGGGCGAGCCTCGACGCGGCGAAGGCGGCGCTGGAGGCCGCGCGCCTCAACCTCGGCTACACGCAGGTGCGGGCTGCGGTGAGCGG
>NZ_JAHXRQ010000227.1 GCF_019392335.1 Mameliella sp. CS4 | reverse complement strand
CCAGAGAAGCCTTGCAAGGGCTCATTCAACGTAAGGGTCGGCCATGACCTGCACTTGGCAGCGGCACTGGCGGCCACACGTAAAAAAGTCACGCTCAATGACCTGACACGCCAGGCGTTGAATGAGTTTTTGCAACATCACTGCGCAGAACCGCTATCGGTGCTCGGTTGACGGTCCCAACCGCCGATACCCCAGCGCAGCGGCGCCCAACACAATTGCACCGGCCGCCAACGCCACCCAAAACCCGCTGGTA
>NZ_JAHXRQ010000226.1 GCF_019392335.1 Mameliella sp. CS4 | reverse complement strand
CCGCGATGAGAACGAAGGCCTGAACACCGTCGACGGGGAGTTTCATGCCGGAACGTCATGAATTGATGCGATCAATTCATTTTACTCGACCATGCCGCTGCGGGACAAGGCGCGGGGCGACGCCTGCCCGACACGATGCGACTCCGGCTGAACACGGGGCGATGCGGAGGAAACGATGACTGCGCGTGCCGCTTCCGGGTCCACGGTCGCGACCTCGACCCGCTCGATATCGACACCGAAACCCTTCTGGACTC
>NZ_JAHXRQ010000022.1 GCF_019392335.1 Mameliella sp. CS4 | reverse complement strand
GTCGATCAGTCGGGTGGGCGCAGCCTGCCGCACCATGACGCCGAGGTTGTGGTCAGCGTGCTGCGGCGGTCGGTGCCTTGGTCGGTGGCGGTGCAGGTGGCGGAACTGGCGCGGACCTGTACCTGCCCGCGGTGGGACATCGGGCCTCAGAGGATGGTGCCGTGCGGATGGCGCGGCGCAAATCAGAACCAGCGGCTGGCCAAGACCGAGGTTGTTGGCGAAGTTAGGTATCGGACGCGGCGAGGCGAGGTGCGCAAGTCGGTGACGGTCTGTCCGGTGACGGTGGAGCCTTCGGCCTCTGAGGTGGCGGCGGCGCGGAGACGTTATCTCGACTGGCGTCATGCCTTGATGGACGTTCAGGCAGGGCTGCGCGGGGTAACCTTTGACCTCTTCGAGTTGACCGATGCGCTTCCTGCGGTGACGCCTTGGTCGAAAAAGGGTTGACTGAAATCCGCTCCTGTTGACATAGTGCCGCTGAACAGACGTGCGCCCGGGGCAGAGATGCCGCCGGGCGCTTCTCGTTTCAGGATACCCCCGAGCGCGCCAGCCGACAGGCGCGAGCAGATCAGGGGCGCTGCAGCGGCTGGGCGGCGCCCCATCCCCAGAGTTGATGTCAAAGGAGAGCGGATGGCGCGGCTGAAACCGATGGCAAGCGGGCTGACCAGCCTTGCGCCGCGCCTGTCGCCTATGGATAAAACTAGGGACCAGGCCCGCGCTGCGGTGAAAGCTTCGCGTGCCTGGTACAACTCGAAGCGGTGGCAGGACATGCGTCGTAGGGTGTTGCAGGCCGCCGGGTTCACCTGCGCGCGGTGTGGTTTCGCCTCGTTGGAAAAGTGGGGTTTGGTCGCGGATCACATCGAGCCGCACCGGGAGGATGAGGCGCGGTTCTGGGACCCCGACAACCTGCAGTGCCTGTGCTGGACGTGCCACAGCCGCGACAAGCAGCGGGAAGAGGTCGCCTCGGGGCGGTGAAAAAGTTCAGTTGGCGCGTCGAGTTCCCCTTGATGAGCGAGCCGGGATGGTGGGGGGGGTCAAATCGCTGATTCGGGACGTATGCCCAAACCCGCTCCCCACCCATGCGGAGATTTTTTTTGTGGAAGACGAAAATCTGACCAAGGACCTGTTCGGGGACCTTACCACAATGCCGTCAGGGCGCCGTGGGCGGCCCGCTCATCGTTGGTCGCAAAGCAACGCCGACAAGGTGATCATGGGCCTGGCGATGGGCTACAGCGACCAGGAGATAGCCGACGGTCTGGGGATCAGCCTGCCGACCCTGCGGAAGTATTATTTTTCGGACTTGAAGCGCCGCGACATGCAGCGTTCGCGGTTCGAGTTGTGGCGGGCGGAGACGCTGGCGAAGAAAGCGCGGGATGGTGATGTCGGGGCCATGAAGGAACTGACGCGGATCATGGATCGCCGCGATCGGCATCTGTTGAACGAGCGCCTGCAAGCCTCGGGCGACGACCGGCCACCGGAGGGCAAGAAAGAGGCGCGGCGCCGGGCGGCGGCGGACACGATCGACGAAAACGACCTGCTGAAACCGGGTTTCGGCCCGCACTGATATGAACGCCCAGCCAAGCGACTGGTCGACGGCCTGCCCTGACTGGCAGGACCGGCTGATGGCCGGCGAGTCGATCTTTCCAGACCTTCCGCTGAACGAGCGTTCCGCCGCGAAGGCGCTGGCGCTGTTCAAGCGGTTCCGGATGCCGGACATGCCTGAGAAACCGCGCTTTGCGGAGATCTGCAGCCCCTGGCAGTTCGAGCTGGTCGAGGCGCTGTTCGGGTCCTACGACCCGGCCACGCGGACCCGCGCGATCAGCGAATTCTTCGTGCTGGTGCCCAAGAAGAACGGCAAGACGCCGACGGCGGCGGCGATCATGCTGGTGGCAATCCTGCTGAACGACCGCCCGGATGCCGAGTTCTACCTGATCTCGGCCTCGCACCAGATTGCCAGTTATTCCTTTCGGGCGGTCAAGGGGATCATAAAGTCCGACCCCGAGATCGAACGGCTGTTCCATATCCGCGATCACCTGAAGCGGATCGAGCATATCGACACCGGGGCGGTGCTGGCCATCGTCTCGGCCGACGGGGATGTCGTCACCGGGTCCAAGGCGAGCGGGATCCTGATCGACGAAATGCACGTCCTGGGCGCCAAGCCCAGGGCCGCCGAGATCATGGCCGAGCTGCGCGGCGGCTTCGCGGCGCGGGCTGAAGGGTTCCTGCTGACGATCACGACGCAGTCGAAGGAACCGCCGGCGGGCGAGTTCAAGAAAGAACTGTCATGGGCACGGCGTGTGCGGGATGGCGAGGAACGCGCTCCCCTGCTGCCGGTACTGTACGAGTTCCCGCCTAAGCTGATGAAGAACAAGGCGTGGGAAAACCCGGATCTTTGGGGCGCGGTCAACCCGAACCTCGGCGTTTCGGTCTCAACCACCTTTCTTGAGGAACAGTTCCGCAAGGCTAGGAAGGACGGGCCCGCGGCCCTGGCGCTGTTCGCGAGCCTGCACCTGAACGTCGAAATCGGCGTCGGGCTGGGCGGCGAATGGATGGCGGCCCGGTTCTGGGAAAAGGCCGGCGATCCGAAGTTGACCCTGGAAGAGATCATCGCGCGCAGCGACGTGGCGGTGATGGGGGTCGATGGCGGCGGGCTGGACGACCTGCTGGGCGCTGCCGTGATCGGGCGCTGTGCCGAGACGCGGCAATGGCTGACCTGGGTGCATGCCTGGGCCCATCCGGAGGTCCTGCGTCAGCGCAAGGAGATCGCACCGCGCCTGCAGGATTTCGCGGAGGCAGGCGACCTGACCATCCTGGAAGAGGATGAGCCGACCGGCGACGTGATCGGCGTGGCCGATGTCGCGGAACGGCTGAAGGATGCGCGCCTGCTGCCGAATGCGGCGGCGGTGGGGCTCGATCCCTGGGGGGTGGCGGCCATCGTGGATGAGCTGGCGCTGCGGGATATCGAGGACGGGCAGGTCGTCGCCGTTGGGCAGGGGGCGCGGCTGTCGCCCGCGATCTGGGGCATGGAACGGAAACTGAAGGACGGGACGCTGCGCCATTGCGGCCAGCCGATCATGGGTTGGTGCATGGGCAACGTGAAGATCGAGCAAAGGGGATCGGCGGTGACGGTAACGAAACAGGCGGCAGGACGGGCCAAGATCGACCCGGTGATCGCCGCTCTGAACGCCTTCATGCTGATCAGCCGCAACCCTATGGCGGGTGGGTCGGAAAAGGAAATCGTGATTCCGGCGGGGTACAAAGTCGCATGATGGGCTGGCTTTTGGGGAACCGCGGTGGCCTGTCGGCCAGCGACGCGACACAGCGGGATGCTGGTGACGACCGGTGGTTCACCGGTTTGGGCGGTGCCCGCTCGGAAATCGACGTCACGGTGACGGTCAAACGTGCCCGGCAGATCCCGGTGGTGCGCAGCGCGCTGAAATGCCTTGCGGATTCGGTGGCAGGTCTGGAACACGGGGCATTCCGCAGGATCAGCGCGACCAAGGTAGAGCGGATCGAGAACCACCCTGCGGCGCTGTTGCTGCAGGACCCGAACGAGGATCGCACCGGGTTCGAATTCGTCTACCAGATCGTCGATGACCTGGCGTCGCACGGCGATTTCCTGGCCGAACGGATCTTTGACAACATGGGCCAGACCGTGGGCCTGCGCCGCCTTGATCCCTCGCCGGAGCGCATGACGGTTGAGGAGCTGCCGGACGGATCTGTCCGGTTCGACGTGCGTGACCGCTGGGGCCGCGGACGCAAGCTGCTGCGCGACGAGGTCTGGCATATTCCCTTGCCGCCGCTGCTGGACGGTATTCGCGGCACCTCTCCGATCCTGGAGGATGGGCGCGAGGCCGTGGCCGTGGGCATCGCGCTGCAGCGCTACGCGAATATCCTGTTCACCAACGACGCGACGCCGCCCTACGCGCTGTATACAGACAGCCATTTCCGCGACGAAGAGAGCCGGAAGAATATGCTGGACGCCATCCGGAAATGGGCTACGGGCCGCAACCGGCACAAAATCGGGATGTTTGAATACGGGCTCAAGCCGCACCGCATGGGGTTGACAGCCGAAGAGGCGCAGTTCCTGGAAACCCGCAAGGAACTGTGGATCGATCTTGCGCGCATCTGGCGGGTGCCCCCGCACAAGGTGGGTCTGCTGGACAAGGCGACGTTTTCAAACATCGAGCACCAGAGCCTGGAATTTGTCACCGACACGCTGCGCCCGATCCTGGAACTGATCGAGCGCAGCGTGACCAAGCACCTGATCGGCGTGCCGGGCGTGTATTTCGAATTCAACGTCGAAACGCTTCTGCGGGGGGACCTGGAGGCGCGCTACAAGGCCTACGCCCTGGGGCGGCAGTGGGGGTGGCTGAGCGTAAACGATGTGCTGGCGCTGGAGAAGCGCAACGGCATCGGCCGGGCCGGCGACCGCTATGTCGAGCCGCTGAACATGGTGCCGGTGGGCACGGGGACCAGCGAACGCGAGCGCGACTCGCAGGAGTCGATCAACAAGTCGATTTCCTTTCTGCGCGCCTCGGCTGGCGGGGTGCGCGGGCGTCCACGCCTGGAACTGGTGAAAGACGCGGCCTGACCAGCCGGAACAGAGGAAAGGGCAAGGAAGATGACGGACATCAAGAAGGTCCACAAGACCGACAATGGCAACACTCTGGCGATCGACGCAGCCAATGGCGGCAAGCTGAAGATCGATGGCAGCGACGTGACCGCTGCCATGATCGCGGCAGGCTCCAACACGGGCACAATCGTGGCGGGCACACATGCCGTAACCTCGGGCGAGGAAACCGCCGGGACGCTGGACATCGACACCGGTCTGACCAGCATCACGGCGCATTTCGTGCAGGTTCTATCCGGCGGTGCCGCAGCGACGGCGGATGCGGCGATCTCGGCCTCGGGCGGGACGATTACCGTGGCGGATGGTGCGGTGACGCTGGACCTGGCGGAAAACGACGTGATCCACTGGATCGCGGTCGGCGGTCTTTGAGGCGCGGCATGGCACATGAGATTTCGCGCGTGCTGGCGGCGGTGGCTGCCAGCACCTGGGCCATCGACGAGGCCAAGGCGACAGAGATCGCGCATATGCTGGCGCTGCGCGCCGAAGGCCAAGGCGGATGGGACGAAGAGCCCCGTCACGCCAGCTATGCGGGTGAACCGGTCAAGGGGCGCGGCGGGACGGTTCATGTCCTGCGCTTGTACGGCACGATCGTGCCGCGTGGCGGGATGATGTCGCGCATGTCCGGGGCTGCCTCGCTGGAAGGGTTCCGCACCGCGTTCGCGCAGGCAGCCAGTGACCCTGATGCCATTGCCATCGTCATGGATGTGGACAGCCCGGGCGGCATCGTCGACATGGTGTCCGAGACGGCAGACATGGTCTATGCCGCGCGCCGTGCGGGGCGTCCGATTGTGGCGGTGGCCAATACGATGATGGCCTCGGCGGCCTACTGGGTTGCCAGTGCTGCGGACGAGATCGTGGTCACGCCCTCTGGCACTGTCGGGTCGATCGGCGTGCTGGGTCAGCACAACGACATTTCCAAGGCGCTGGAAAAAGCCGGGATCACGCGGACCATCATTTCCGAGGGCGCGCGAAAGGCGGAGGGCGCGTTTGGCCCCCTGACCGATGAGGCTCGCCGCCACCGTCAACAGGGCGCGCGCTATGCCTATGACATGTTCGTCAACGCGGTGGCTCGTCATCGTGGTGTCGGCAAGGACGTGGTCCGCGCGGATCCCGAAGATGCCGAGGCGCATTTTGGCGGCGGACGGGCCTACCCCGCGCGCGTCGCGGTGCGCCTTGGCATGGCCGACCGTGTCGAGACGTTCGACGCTGCCGTGAAACGGCTGGCAGAGGCTCGGCGTCCGCGCCGCGCCTCTGTCGCCCGCGCGCGGCTTTCCCTGATCGACTGACCTGCCCGGCGGGGCTGGCAGCAGCGACCTGTGGCGCGCCGGGCGCCACGGGGCGGGTACACTTTTCCCGGTGCAAAAGGAGTGGCCATCATGAACCTGGCACAATTGAAAAAGCGCCTCGCCGAGTTGAAGGCGGAGGGCGCAGAGATCGTCAAGGCGGCTGAGTCCGCGGGCGGTGAGTTCACCGAAGAGCAGGACACGCGGTTCGGCGCGATCGAAGAGGAAATCGAGGGTCTGCGCGCGGACATCGACAAGGCCGAAAAGCTGGCAGAGCGCCGCCGTGCCATGCAGGGCCTGCCTGCTGGCGCACCGGCGCCCGCACCTGCCGGCAACAACACGGTCAACGATTCCAACCCGGCGCTGACCGGCGGTTTCGCTGACATCGGGGAATTCGCCGTCGCAGTTCACGGCGCCGTGCAGGCGGGCCGCGTCGGCGGCACCGTGGATGAGCGTCTTGGCGCCCTGGCCAATTCGCACGAGGGCGGCGGAGCCTCTGGCGAAGGCTACAGCCTGCCGCCGGCCTTCCGAGACGAGGTCTGGGAGCTGATGCCGGAGTTCGATGAATTCGGCCCGATGATCGACGAAGAACCGACCAGCGCCCGCGAGGTCAAGCTGGGTGCCGATGAAACCACGCCCTGGGGCACGGCTGGCATCAAGGCCTATTGGCGCGCAGAGGGTTCGCAGATGACCCCCAGCCAGTTGAGCGATGAGGGCCGCAACGTGCCTCTGCACCAGCTCTACGTCATGGCGGTGGCGTCGGAAGAACTGCTTGAGGATGCGCCGCGCCTGCGCAACCGCCTGACCCGCAAGGCCGCGATGGCGATTGCCTGGAAAAAGAACCTGGCCATCGTCGAGGGCAGCGGCGCGGGCCAGCCGCTGGGCTGGTTCAACTCGCCTGCGCTGGTAACCGTGCCCAAGGAAAGCGGGCAGGCGGCGGACACGCTGACTGCGCTCAACGTGGTCAAGATGTACTCGCGCCTGATGACGGTTCCGGGGGACCGTCCGTTCTGGATGACCAACCAGGACTGCATCCCTGAGCTGATGACCATGACCATCGGCGACAAGCCGATCTGGATGCCGCCGAACGGGTTCGAGGGCGCGCCGGGAGGCTTTCTGCTGGGCAAGCCGGTGCGGTTCTCGGAATTCGCCAAGACCGTGGGTGACAAGGGCGACCTTCAGCTGATCTCGCCCAAGGGCTATTACGGCGTGCGCCGGTCGGACGGGCCCAAGTTTGCGTCGTCGATCCACCTCTACTTCGATTACAACGCCGAGGCCTTTCGCTGGACCTTCCGCTATGGCGGTCAGCCGCACCTGTCGGCGCCGGTCAGCCCCAAGAACGGCACCGCGACCAAGTCGCATTTTGTCACCCTGGCCGCCCGCGCCTGATCCGGCAGCCTCGCAGCCCTTCCGGTTGCGTGGCTTCCTTCATTCCTGACCGAGGACAGAACCATGAAAATGCTGAACCCCTCCGATCTGGCCGCAGTCGTCGGCGTGATCGACCCAGATGCCAACAGCGCCGCGACCTACACCACCGACTGGATCGACATGAGCACGTTCCAGATGGTGATGGGTATCGTCATGGCGGGAACGCTGGGCGCCTCTGCCACGCTGGATGCCAAGTTCGAACAGGCGACCGATTCCGGCGGGTCCGGTGTCAAGGACATCAGCGGCACCAACATCACGCAGCTGACCAAGGCGGGCAGCGACGATGACAAGCAGGTGGTGATCAACCTGCATGCCGACGATCTCGACCTGGCGAACGATTTTACGCACGCGCGGCTGTCGATGACCGTGGGCACGGCGACCTCCGATGCGGGGGCTGTGGTGCTGGGCATGTCGCCTCGCTACGCGCCGGCGTCGGACAATGACGCCGCGACTGTCGACGAAATCGTGACACCCTGACCCGGGTGATGCGGGCCGTGGTGACGCGGCCCGCCGGACAGTGACAGAATGATCACCACGATTTCCCCGCCTGAGACCCTTCTGGATGCACAGGACGCGACGCTGCGCCAGCAGCTGCGCCTGGAGCCGGATGAAGACGATCAGAACAGCCTGATCGACGGGCTGTGCCTGGCCGCCGTAAGCTTTGCCGAGGGTTATACCAAGCAGCGGTTCCTCACCCAGACGGTGCGCTTGACGCGCGATTGTTTCGGCTTTGGCGGGATCCCGTTGCCGATTGCCCCGGTCCAGAGCGTCGACCAGGTTGTCTACACCGATGGCGCCGGGGCGGACCAGGTGCTTGCCTCCAGCGGCTATCGCCTGATTGCCTCAGGGGTTCCGGTCGAGCTGCATCCGCCTTATGGCGGTGCCTGGCCGGTGCCGCGCCCGGACAAGGGCGCGGTGCGCATCGACCTCGTGGTCGGCTTTGGCGACGCCGCCTCTGACGTGCCGGCGGACATCATGCAGGCCGTCCGGCTGCTGGTGGGCTGGTGGTTCATCGCGGGCCGCGATGCGGGCGAAGATGTCCCCGGGCAGATCAAGGCCATGCTGAACCCGTGGCGTCTATGGCTGTGAATGGGCGCGGCGTCGGGCCGATGCGCGAGCGCGTGGCCTTTGACAAGCCAGAGACGGCGCCCAAAGCCTCGGGCGGCATGACGCGGACATTTGTCGAGCAATTCCGCCGGGCTGCCCAGTTCATCTACCAGCGCGGCGACGAGGAAGTGCTGGCCGGTGCCAGGGAAGGCACGCGGCGGTTCAAGGTCCGCGTCGCCTCGTCCACGGGCACGCGCGGCATCGCTGCAGACTGGCGGATGCGCCACCTTTTGCGCGAAGAGCGCGACCCTGAGACCGGAGAACTGGTCGCGGGCGTCTACAACGTGGTCGAGGTCGACACGATCACCAGCCGGACATGGGTCTACATCGTGGTCGAAAGCGGGGTGGCGGTATGAGCGCGTCGGGCGCCCTGCAGGTCGCGGTTGTCGCCGCCCTGCGCGCCGATCCGGCTGTCGCCGCGATCGTCGGGCAAAAGATCCTGGACCGGCCCGAGCCGGGTACGCCGAAACCCTACGTCTCGATGGGGCCAGAGAGTTTCGAGCCGCAGCGGCAGGACTGTTTCAGGCGGCGCGTGGGCGTCTTGCAGATCGACGCCTGGACGCGCGATGCCTACGACCGGGTGCCCTGCAAGGACCTGGTCGATGCGATTACCGCCGCCCTGGACCAGGCGAAACTGGATCTTGCGCATCCGCATGACCTGTCGCGCTGCGACGTGATCATGGCTCGGGTGATCGACGATCCGGACGGGATCACGACGCACGGGATCGTGCAGATCGAAACCGAAATCACCGGGTAGTTCGCCCGACAGACAGGAGACCAACAGATGACCGTGACAGCAACCGTGACGGCCCGGATGGACATCGTTCAGCGCGGCGGCAACGACTTTGGCACAGACAAGTTTTCGCCCGTGGTCGAGGCCGCCCTCAAGATCGCCAGCGGCACCGGCGCCAACCGGGCCGACATCGTGTTCGTGGATGAGCGCGAGGTTTCGGAATCGTCGAATGACGATCTGGATCTGGCGGGCGCCCTGTCCGATGCTTTCGGCGCGACCGTCGCCGCGGCCGAGGTCGTCGCGATCCTGATCATCAACGCGCCGCGCACGGGCACGGCGAACACGTCCGACCTGACCATCGGCGGGGCCACCAATGCCTTCGAGGGGTTCCTTGGTGGCACGACGCCCACCATCGGGCCGATCAAGCCAGGCGGCTTCGTCTTGATTGGCGCGGGGGATGCCGCAGGCATCGGGACGGTCACCGGCGGCAGCGCGGACGAGTTGCGGATCGCGAACGGCTCGGGCGGGACGGCCACCTACCAGGTCGCGATTCTGGCGCGCAGCGCGTAATGCGTCCGGTTATCGACGAGCGTGGGGCGCGGCTTGTTGACAAGGATGGAGACGCGATTCCGGGCGTTCAGTCCTTCACTGTGCGCTACGTGTACGGCGAATTCATGATTGTCGAGGACGTGACCTTTGTCGCAACTGGGTTCGATAATCCGGGCGGCCCAATCGGCTTCAATCCGGGCTGAACCGGCAAGCTATGGTCGATAGCGCGCGGTTCACCCGCAAGATGCGGGCGATGGAAACCGAAGTCCACGACAAGCTGACCAAGGCCATCGAACGTTGGGCGGACCGTGTCGTGGCAGAAATGCGCGCGATGCTGGCGCTGTCCTACCCGGCAGTGGCCGCGAAGGTCGACATCGCATGGACCTGGGGGAATGCCCCGGCGGGGTCGATTACGGTCGGGAAGGTGGGCCGCAACGAGTTCGACCAGATGGTCGTCACCGTCTACGCCAAGGCAAAGTCCGGCAGCGGCATCAGCGCCGCCTGGTTTGAATTCGGCACCGCGCCGCGTGTTCAGAAAAAGACCGGTCGGCCCACCGGCCGGATTTCGGGCACCTCGTTTTTCTTCGGCACCTACCGGTCCAACCGGCGCCGCATTCTTTCGGGGCTGCGCAGCACGCTGCGCCGCGCCGTTCGCAACATCAACGCCAGATAGGAGGGGTTCCAATGGCGATCGCACCCACCGCAGAATATCAGGACCTGGTGATGGAGGTGGAATTCACCGCCGGTTCCGGGACCTACACAAGGGTCTGCGGCCTGACCAACATCACCATCAACCGCAGCAAGAACATGGCCGACTCGCAGGTGCCGGATTGCGCCGACGAAAGTCTGCCGCACTACATCAAGCGCGCGGCCCAGTCCAAGGACATCGGGATCTCGGCCACCGGGGTCTGGGCTCTGACCCACCACCAGAAGGTCTACAACTGGTGGAGCCAGGACCTGACGCTGAACGTGCGCGTCACCAACGCCAAGGTCACCAGCGACGGCGTCAGCGGCGACACCGAGAGCGAGGTGATCCCGATGAAACTGGAATCGCTCAACAACGCGCGCCAGGACAAGCAAGTGGTCAGCGCCGAAATCTCGTTGGTGCAGGATGGCGCCGTCACCCTGAACACGCTGTCCGCATGACCCCGGTGAAACTGACCTGGGCCGGGGGCGAGCACCGATTTTGCCTGCGCATGGGCGAATTGCGCGGCCTGCAGCAATCGCGCGATGCCGGCCCCGAGGAAATCCTGAACCGGCTGCGCATGGGCCGGTGGCATGTCGATGACATGGTGCAGGTCCTGCGTTGGGGGCTGATCGGCGCCGAGGAAAAGGACGCAGACGCCGCCGGGCCCTTCGTGACCGAGCTGGTGGACCTGCATCCGCTGTCGCAGTTCAAGCTGACCGCGATTGCCGTGCTGATCCACGCCATGTTCGGCGACGGGGACGGCAACGAAAAAAAGCCCGAAGGGGGAGCGGCGGACCCCCTCGAAAATGGGACTTCGCCAACATCTACGGAAACGGCGCCGTGATGGGCTTTACCCCGGAACAGGTCGACCGGATGAGCCTCTGGACCTTCAGCGCCTGCCTCGAAGGATATGCCGCCGCGCACGGGTCGGAAAAGCAGACAGAGGGAGAGCCGATGTCGACCGACCGGATGCGGGACCTGGGATTGCTGTAAATGGCTGACGACGATCTTCTGGTCCGCGTCGGGCTGACCGAAAAGGAATACATCGCAGCGCTCAAGCGTCTGGAGGCCCAGTCGCTGAAATCGGCCAAGCAGGCCGAAACCGCGTGGAAAAAGCAAAACGCCGGTTTTGTGCGTGGTGCCAGCAGGGCGAACCAGGCGGCAAGCGGTTTTTCCAATGGCGGTCTGCGGATGATGGGCCAACAGCTGAGCCAGGTGGCGCAGCAGGGCGCTGCGACGGGTGACTGGCTGCGGGCCTTCTCGATCCAGGCGGCAGACGTGGGGCTGGCCTTTGGCGGCATCGGGATCGCCGCCGGTATTGCCCTGACGGTGCTGGGGCCGATGGTCGGCGACCTGATCTCGGTCGGGGACAGTGCCGAGGACGTCGAACGCAAGATCAAGGCCTTGTCCGCCGCCATGCAGCGGCTGGACGATGCGCGCGGTCAAAGCGGGCGGGGCCGGTCCTCGCTGGTCGACGAATATGGCGGCATGGCCGACCGGGCGCGCGAACTGATCGCGATCGAGCGCGAGATCGCCGAGATCCGGGCGCGTGAGGCCCAGCAGGCCGCGACGCGCGCCGTAGGGCAGGGGCTGGGCCTTGGCGGCGTCCTTGGGTTGGAGCCGGACGAAATCCGGCTGGCGGAATCCACGCTGGAGGCGCTACGGACCGAAATCGACCGGCTTCAGACCTCGGGCGGCAAGCTGTCCGACGAGGCGTTCCTGCGGCTGAACAACAGGATCGTGGAGCTGCAGGAGCGGGCAGGCAACCTGCGGTCGGTGACCAAAAACTTCGACGACCTGGCGGCCATGCTGGGGATCACGGAACGCGAGGCGCGTGAGGTCGCGGCCCGCTTCGCCGAGATCGAGCAGACCGACGATGCGCGCGCCCGGGCCGACGCGATGATCGCGCTGGCCAGGTACATCAGCAAGGTCAGCGGAAACCTTGGCGACGCCGACGAAGAGGGGCAAGCGCTCTATGATCAGTTGCTGGCTGCCGTTCGCGCCGCGCTGGAGCTGGCTGCAGTCGACATTGCGTCGAACATGGCAGAGGGCACGAAAGAAGCGGGCAAGATGCTCAGCAACCTGGCCGCCGCTGCAGCTCTTTTCAACCAGATCTCTGCTGCAGAATCCAAGACCTACAGCGGTCGCGGTCAAGATCCGCGTCTGTTCATGGGCGACGGTCGGGGGACGCGCGGTCACTACACTGCAAACGTCGATTATATTCCCATCGACGACATTATCGAGCGCTACAACAAGCAGCTAGCCAGCGGCAAGGGCGGTGGCGGCACATCGAAGGCGTCGAAGGACGCCCGCGACTACGCCCGCGCCGCAGAGCGCTATATCGAGCAGGCCCGCACGGCGGTCGAAGCCTACAACGCCGAACTGGCCCTGCTGGAAGAGCTGAACGAAAAGGGGTTCTTCAAGGAACATCCAGAGGCCTACGCCCATGCGGTTGCGCAACTGAACGACGAATTCGTCCGGCTGGAATACGACCGCCTGATCGACGGCATCGACAGCGTGTCTGACGCGATGGCCCAGGCAATCGTGAACGGTGAGAACATGGGCGAGGCCCTGGGCAATGTCTTTCGCCAGATCGCCGCCGACCTGCTGTCCAGCGGTATCCGGCAGATGATCATGGGCCTGTTCGGCTTTGGCGGCGGTGGCACGGGCAATGGCTTTGGCAAGTTCATCGGCAGCTTGCTGTCCTTCGACGGGGGCGGCTACACCGGCAGCGGTCCCCGTGCGGGCGGCATTGACGGCAAGGGCGGCTTCCTGAGTGTCATGCATCCAAATGAAACCGTGATCGACCACAGCCGGGGCGGCGGTGGCGGCGGCGAGATCACGGTCCGCGTCGATGTGGACGGATCGGGCAACATCATTCCCGTCATCGAACGTGTCAGCGGCCCGATCGCGGCCCACACCACCGCCGCCGGCCTGGCCACCGCGCAGCGCGGGCTGGGGCCGTCGGTCAGGGGGCTGCAGGCGCGGGGGACCTCGTGATGGACCGGCAGATCATCACCACGCCCGCGGGCTTCCTGCAGCCGGTTGCGATCAGCTGGGACATCGACTGGCGTGACCAGGCGGCGGGCGAATTCGGCGATGGCATCACCCGAACCGAGTTCACGGGCTTTCCGCGCTGGATCGGAGCGCCCACGGTGCCGCTGGACCGGACCACCATCGGCCAGTGGCGGGCCATCCGCGCGGCGGCGCAGGGCGGGCGGGGGATCTACCGCATTCGCATGATCGACCCGGCCACCTTCGTGCGCACGGCAACGGGCATCAGCCGGACGGTGGCTTGCAACGGCAACACGACCACCGATGGCAACACCTTTTCCAACGGGTTCGGGACCGAATACCGGCCCATTGCGCTGGCCGCTGCCGATTATGCCGTCGGCGCCGAGGTGATCCGCGTCGACGTCTCGTCCTGCAACGATGTGGCGCCGGTCGTGGGGCAGATCATGTCGCACCAGGACTGGCCCTTCGCGGTGACCCATGTCCGCGACCGCGGGTCCAGCGTCTACGAAATCGGTATCCAGATGCCGCTGCGCGCGGCCATCACCTCGGGCGACGTGATCCAGATGCAGGGGATCGGTCGGTTCCAGGCGCGCGAAAGCGGCATGGGCCGGGCGGACTACGGCGCAGGGATCTTCTCGCGCCCGACGCTGGATTTCATCGAGGTCACCGCCAGATGAGTTTCTTTCCTTCGAGTTTCGATCCCCGCGCGCAGGTGAACGGGGTGCTGGACCTGTGCGCCATCGACACCGCCGACGGCACGTTCCGGTTCCTGATCGGGCGCGACGGGATCTTTACCGACAGCGAGGGCAACCAGTGGATGGGGTCGTCGCTGGCGCAGGTCACCGGGCTGGAAAGCGCCATCGACGGGATCGCGCCCGAGGGTTCTCTGGTGCTGACCTATTTCCAGGACCCGACCATCCCGGACCTGATTGCCGAGGTGAAGGACCTCGGCCTCGACTACGTCAAGGGGCGCGAGGTGCGGTTCTATATCCAGCCGCTGGAGAGCGTCGCCGCCTTCTACGCGCCGACTGTCGCGCCGATCCGCTGGCTGACACGGATTGCCCGCCAGGTGTCCTACCGGGCGAACGGCGCCCGCGACCGCGCCATCACGCTGTCGTTCGAGGCCTGGGCGGAACGGCGCGGCGCCGCGCGGCGCATCGCCCTGAACACCGAGGGGCACGCGGCCCTGACCGGCGCCGCCAACCCCTCGTTGAAATACATGCCCACCGTGAATTTCGAGCCGGAGAAGCTGTTCGGATGACCCCGCTATACGCGATGATGCACCTCTGGGCCTCGCGCCCCTTTGTCTGGGGGGAACACGATTGTGCCCTAGGGCTGGCGGACTGGCTGCAGCACCTGCGCGGGGTCGATGCCGCGGCGCACCTGCGCGGGCAGTATTTCGACGCCCTGTCCTGCCAGCGGTTCTGCGGCTGGTTCACCGATCCGGTGCGCGTGATCGAGGAGTGCCTGGCTACGGTCGGCGGTCTGCCCCGGGTCTCGGTGCCGCAGCCGGGCGACGTGGCGGTCCTGATCCTGCCGCAGCCTGACCGCGACATGCCGGTCGGTGCGGTTTGGCTGGGCGATTGCTGGGGCTGCAAGGGCCCTGACGGGGTCACGACGCTGGCAGGCGGCGCCGTGAATGCCGGGGCGATCTGGGGGGTGGGCTATGCGGCGTAGGCTGTTCGCGGCGCTGCTGGCCAGCACCTTCCTGACGCCGGGCGCGGCCCATGCCGGACCTGTCGCGGGCTTCATCGCCGGGTTCCTGGGCAGCGTCGGGATTTCCGTGGGACTGCCGGCGGGCTTTACCGCTTTCGGATCCGTCATCGCGGGGGCCAATGTCGGCGTGGCGCTGTTCGGATCGGCGCTGGGGCGGACCTTGTTGGGGTTCGGGCTGTCCGCGCTGGCGCAGTCCTTTGCGCCGACCCCAAACTTTGCCGTGCCGGAACCATCGGCGGTCATGGGCAACTTTGCCCAGTCCACCAGCTATGCCGAATGGGTCTTTGGCCGGACGCGCAAGGGCGGTCCGCTGGCCTTCACGCAGGCGGCGGACCGGCGTCGCTATTATGTCGTGATCCTGGCGGCGCATGAATGTGAGGGGATCGTCGAGCACTGGCTGGACGAATACACCGTCGGCATCGACGCCACCGCGACCGATTTTGCCGATCCTAACCTGCTGACCTCTGGGGATGACTCTGTCTACACGGCGCCGGACGTGATCGCCGCCCGTGGCCGGATCGAGCCTTTCCTTGGCGGGTCTGGCCAGACCGCGAACGCCGGTCTGGTGTCGGTCTTTGACGAGGTCACCAGCCAGTTCGATTTCGCGGGCCTGGCGGGCGCCGTCCTCTGGGCTAAAAAGACCAGTCCCGAAACCTTTACCGACGTCTACCCGAACGGAAAGCAATGGGTTTATGCGCCGGTGCTGGACGGGAATAACCGGATCTGGGACCCACGCGACAGCAGCTACAAGTTCACCGCCAACGCCGCGCTCTGCCTGGCCTACTGGATCACCGAAATCCTTGGCGGCGAGGTCGACTGGGACGAGGTCGCCACAGAGGCAGACGTCTGCGACGAAAGCGTGATCACCGCCGAAAGCGAAAGCATCGCGCGGTGGGAAATCAATGGCCGCCTCAGCGACGACATGAGCTTTGAATCGCAGCGGGGGCAGATGGCGGGCGCCTGCGATGCCTTCCTGTACGAACGGGCCGACGGCAAGGTCGGCTTCAAGGTGGGCCGCTGGATCGAGCCGACGGTCTCGCTCTCTGCTGCAGATTTCCTGGCCTGCGAGGTGGTCGAAGGCCAGTGGGGCGCCGATGCCCCGTCCGAGGTGGTGGTCCAGTACATCGAGCCGGAAAACGCATGGCGCGAGACACAGTCGGGCGTCTGGGTCGAGGATGCGACCGCGCGGCGGGTGCGGGATGAACCGCGTCTCTACATGGTGCGCTATCACAACCAGGCGGCGCGCCTGGCCAAGCGGATCGCCAAGGCGCGCCGCCCGCAGTACCAGTTGAAAGGCACCATCGGGCTGATCGGCTACGAGTTGATCGGGCAGCGGTTCTTCACGCTTTCGCATTCCGGCCTGGGTATCAGGCAGACCTTCGAGGTGGGGGCCCTACGCCGCGTCAACGCAACGACATTCGAGATCGAGGCGGTCTCGGCGGTCGCGGCGGATTTCGACTTTGACGCCGCAACCGAGGAACCCGACCGCCCCGAGTTCGGCACCTTCGAAAGCGAGTTCGAAACGCCGGAAGTGTCCAGCTTTTCGGCCACGGCGATTTCGGATGCCCGGATCGAGGTCTCGTTCGACGCGGTCGACGACGATGTCTGGGTCGAGGTCCGCTGGCGCGAACTGTCGACCGACTACTGGACCGTGGCGCAGATCACGAATGGCGCCGGCAGCTATGTTACCAGCTGGCTGCAGGACGGCACCACCTACGAAGTCCAGGTGCGCACCGGCGAGCCGGTAACCTTCTCCGGGGCCAGCGATTGGTCGCCGGATCCGCCCGAAGAGGTTACGACCGTGGGCAACAACGTGGCACCATCCGCGCTGTCGGTCTTCTCGACCTCGGTGGCGGGCAGCGACGTGACCATCGACTTCACCACTGCGAACGACGGCAACCACTACGCGACCCGGTTGTATCGCAACAGCACTGCCTCCTTCGGCACCGCCACGCTGATTCACATCAGCTATGTCGGGCCGGACGCCAGTTCCAGCTATGTCGACGCCGGGCTGGCGGCGGGCACCTGGTACTACTGGGGCGTGCCGGAAAACGAGTCCGGCCAGGCAGGCACCGCCTCCGGCCCTGAATCCGAAACCGTCTGAACCACTTGAAAAAGGGATAAATCATGGTCCTGCCCGCGCGCACCGTCGCGCAGGGGAATCCCCCTGCGTCCAGCCACCAGATCGACCAAGAGCAACTTGGTGACTGGATGGAGGGGATCGAAAATACAAAATCGGATCAAACAGACTTGGCCGCCCTCGAGGCCCGCGTCACGGCCAACGAGAGCGCGGTGAGCGGCAATGGCATCGACCGCGACCCGGTTGCTGCCTGGGCCGGGTCGAACATCACTCTGAGCGGCTCTCAGACCGTGGACGGCGTGACGCTCTCGAACGGCGACAGGGTCGGCGTCGGCGGGCAGACCGCGCCCGAGGAAAACGGCGTCTACACCTACAACGACGCCGGTGCATGGACGCGCGAGACGGACATGGATGCGTCCAGCGAAATCAATCTTTCGACGGTCTTTGTCGATGGCGGCACGACCTACGGCGCGCGCAGCTACCGGTTTTCTGTCGCTGACCCTGACACGTTTGTGTTGGATACCGACGCGATCACGGCCACGCAGGTCGGAGACGCGGGTGCACTGCAGGATCAGATCGACCTGAAGGCCACCGCCGCGGATCCGGTATTCACCGGCGACGTGGACATGACCGGCGCGGACACGGTGACGGTGCCGACACCGGCGGCGGATGCCGAGGCGGCGACTAAACTTTACGTGGACAGCGCTATCTCGTCGGGCGCCGCATCTTGGCTGGAATTTTCGCAGGAAATCGGCCTGACAGGAACCCCCGCAACGTCCACTGTTTTTTCTGCCCAGACCTATGTGTTCTCCGAGGTCGTGACCCGCAACAGCACACTGGACCAGCTTGATCTGTATGCAGTGGCAACCGGGACGTTGACGATCCGGAGATTTGCCAAATCGGGCGATGACTTCGCGCAGGTTGGGTCCGATCTGGATGTGACGATATCCAGCACCGGCGCCCTGACGCTGGTGGGCGGGACCGACTACACCGCTATCGAGGTGCTGGAGGGCGAATACCTCGGCTTCTACGGGCCTGCTGTGGTCGGGCGCGTGGCGGAGACAGGCGCCGCATTCTACAGCGGCTCCGGAGACAGCACAGGGTTTACGGACGCTTCGACCCAGGACAACATCAACATCCAGTTGCGCTATACTCTGGGCGCGCGCGAGACGGACCTGATCCGCGATGAGGTGGACGCTCTGGACGTCCGCGTGACAGCGGCAGAGGTCATCACGGATGGCACGTCAGGCGTCCGTGTGATCGGGCGCGATGGCGACATGGTGGCAGACACGGCGTCTGGCGCGAACGCGCCGTGCGTTTTTGCCCAGCCGGTCCATTTCAAAGGGACTGTTGATCGGATCAATCTGTATGCTGCTGCGACCGGCACGTTTTATGCCAAGGTGTTCACCAAAGCCGGGAATGTTTTCACACAGGTTGGCAGTGATACCGCAATAACCGTCAGCAGCACCGGCGCAAAATCCTATGTCGCAGGCACGGACTTCACAGCTATTTCAGTCGAGCCGGGGCAGTATCTCGGCTTCTTTGTCAACAGCGTCCCGGCGATGGTTAGCAGCGCGGGGGAGGCAATTTTCCTGGGCAGCGGAACGGGGAATGCCAGCACTCTGACGGACACGCAGTCGCAATCGAACGTACAGTTTCAAGTTTCGTTCCGCGTCACACCGTCGATTGTTCCGTCCACCAGCACCGGCGGGATGGTTGCAGGCAAGGGGGATGTTGCGGTGGATGCGCCTGGGTCAGGCGTTATTGTCGGGCATCTCGGCTATGGCCAGTCCTGGATGCAACTCAACGGTTCTGACGGCGCGCTGACGGCTTTCGAGGCGATCAAGTTCCCGATGAACGCGATCACGCTCGAAGACACCGAAGGGCCTATTGGGTGGGGCGGAGGTTCCCGTATTGCGGCCACCACGTTCTGGCCGGTGCATGAAACGGACGGCGCGGCCCAGTCGGTCATGGGGCCGTCTGTCTGCCGGTCGGCGCTGAACTCGCGCAAATTGGGGCGGCGCGCGGTTTATTTCGGCAGACAGGAGGGGCAAGGTGGGCAGGCAGTCGAGAACCTTTTGCCATCCGACGACCCGGCGTATGTCGGGACCAGTCAGGCTTATGCAAATTTGATCGGCGCGGTCACGGACGCGGTGAGCATATCGGCTGGGATCGGTATGCTGTTCGAAGTGCCAGTCGTGGCATGGTGTCAGGGCGCGGCGGATTCGGGGCTGTCAGTTTCCGCATACACGACTATTTTTGAAACGCTGATCGGCCATATCCAAACGGACATCATGGCGGAGACGGGGCAGGAATACCCGCCGCAGATCCTGATCGTGCAGCCTCCGGGAAGCGATACCAGCGGCGAATGGCCGTGCCTGCAAGCCCAGGTGGAGATCGCTGCAAGCCGGTCGGATGTGACGCTGGTGTGCTCTGGCTGGGCAATCCCCCAGCATGACGGCATCCATTTTGAGGCCGAGGGCTGTGTGCAGGTTGGCGAATTGGTCGCCCTGTCTGCCGAGGCCGTTGCACTCGGGCAGCCGTGGTCCGCGCCCTACCTGCGCGACGTGACACGCAGCGGCACGACAATCACCGCTTATGTCGGCGGGCCGCATGGTGTCATGGTGGATGAGACGATTGCGACGGATCGACATTATGTCAGCGGCAGCCCGGTTGCCGACTACGGTTTCGAGTGGGCTGGGACATCGGGCTCAATTTCATCGGTCACTGTAGAGCCGCGCAAGATCATAATTGAACTGGACACAGATGAGGCCGGCACGCTCGGGTTTGCCTATCATGGTAGCTCGCGTGGGGACGGAAAATCCGTGAACCGGGGGACAATCAGGGCCGACTGGAAAGCCAAAAGCGCGTTCCTGGACCGAGACCTGACCCTTTGGCTGGCATCTGGGTTTTGGGACCTGTGACCATGAGAGAGGTGATCTTTGTCCCAATATACGGCACGTCATGGATGAGTGGCGATCTTCTCGATGAAGGTCGCCGCTTTAATGCATACGAAGATTGGTGGGCAAAAAGAAGAGTTCTTGACCGAAACCTGACCCTGTGGTTGGCCTCTGGTTTTTTGGGTGCTCTGATGGCGCGGCCAATATCACAACCGCCGCGCTGGCATCCCAGCCTGCCTCCGTGCTGGACGTAATGCCCGCTAGGGGTTCGGACCTGTGAGTGATGACGGATCAACGAATGATTGAAGAGATCGGGCGTCTCGCTGGCACGATGGAGCGTGTGCTGCACGAGGCAGAGACGCATCGTACCGCGATCGAGGGACTGCGTGACGAATTGGTGCGCCAGCGGCAGGACGGAAAGCTGCGCGATTTGCGCCTGACCGGGTTCGAGGCGCGGCTCGAAGAGATCGAGCCCGTCACCAGATCCGTCACCAGCTGGAAGGCCAGGATGACAGGCGCGGGCATTCTTCTGGGCTGCATCGGCTCGATGGTCGCGGGCGGCACGGCGCTGTTTTGGGACAAGCTGGCCCACGTGCTGAGCCTCAAGTGAAAACATGGTTGGCGCTGCACCTCTGGGGCCTGTGGCGCCGGGGGCCGCTGATGCCGCGCGCACTGCTGCGTGACGACACATCCGAAAATGGAAAGGACTCGGCATGACCGACAAGACGATCGCGGCGGTGGAACCGCTGCTGGCGGTTCTGCGCCTGCATGAAAGCGCCAATGACTATGGCGCCGTCTGGGGCGGCATCAAATCGCAGGATCACCCGCCGCGCCCGCTGGTCGAGATGACCGTGGGGCAGGTGCTGGACTGGCAGGACAGCATCGACCGCCTGTACCAGAGCGAGGCGGCGGGGGCCTACCAGATCCTGGAGGACACGCTGCGCGGGCTCTACCGCGAGGCTGGCGTGCCCCTGACCGCCCGGTACGACCGGGCCACGCAGAACCGGCTGGCGCTGGCGCTGCTGCGTCGGCGCGGGCTGGACGATTTCCTGGCCGGGCGGATCTCTGACGCGGCCTTTGCCTTGTCGCTGGCGAAGGAATGGGCCAGCCTGCCGGTGCCGCATGACGTCCAGGTCAAGGGACGCACCGTGCGGGCCGGTCAGAGCTATTACGCGGGTGACGGCCTCAACAAGGCGCACGCCAGCATCGAAGAGGTCATGACCGCCCTGCGCCAGATCCGCGCCACGCCGCAGCCGGACCCCAAGGACCCGGTGACCGCGCGGATAGACACGTCTCTGAAGGAAGCGACCAAAGTGTTGGGCGGGGCAGGGACGGGCTATGGCGGCGCCCGCGTGATCGACAGCGCCCCGCCCTGGGCGCTCGACGCGGCCTGGGGGCTGGGCCTGTTCCTGGCCGCTGCGGTCGGCCTGCTGATTCTGGCGCGCGTCTGGAAGGCGGTGCGGAAGTGAGCCGGGTTACTCGGCGGGGCCAATCCGTTTCCTTCGACTGCCCCGGCTGCGGCTGGACGCATGTTCTGAACACCGACTCTGCGCAGCGCCCCTGCTGGTCGTTCAACGGTGACGTCGACCGGCCTACGATCAGCCCGTCGATCAACGCGTGGAGAGAGTGGGGCCCGGAGCGGAAGACCCAGAGATGCCACAGCTTTGTCGAGAATGGCCGCATCCGATTCCTGACGGACAGCACCCACCAGCTGGCAGGGCAGACCGTCGCCCTGCCGGAGATTGCGCCATGACCCGCCTTGCCATTGCGCTGGCGCTAACCGCCAGCCTTGCCGCCGGGATCTACGCGCTGGGGAGGCGCGATCACGCACGGGACATCCAACAGGAGAATGACGATGCCACAAAAGCCGCGATCTGGGCAGAGCTTGGCCGCCGCGACTGTGTTGCTGCTGGGGGCCTGTGGGATTTCGCAGCCGGAGAGTGTGCCGGGCCTGTCAGCCACCCTCGGTGACGCGCTGCCCGGCGCCCGGGGCCTGACAATCGAGGACCAGGAGCGCATCGACGAAACCGTCGCGCGCGGCTGCGCGGCTGGAGTTTGGACCCGCGCCCGCTGTGGCGATCACACGCCGGCGAGTGCGGAGAGGCGGGCGGCGTTGATGCGCTGATCAGCGATCCGCATTGTCCATCTCCGCCAGAAGTTCGTGGATGCAGGCGCCTCGCGCCATGAGCAACCCCCGCAGTTCTGCCATGACGCCCCAAGGCACCTCGTTCTGCCCAGAGATCCAACGCCGCACGGTGCGATCCGATGTTTTCAGATCCTCCGCCAGCGGCGTCTGCCAGCGGGCGCCGTAAAGCGCCTCGCCGGTTCGAGTGATGAATTCCAGTCGGTTTTCAGGGGTCATTCAATGCTCTCACTTGCAAAAGAGCTCATGGCGTCGATCTGTTCAAGCCAGCTTGTCAGCACGCGGGGAAAGTCGGCCAGCACCGCCCACTGCAAATGAGCCAGCCTGGCGCCGTGCAGGCCCGTGCGTACGACAAGGAATCCGTCTGCGCTCCTGACCTCCCGCGGCATCCCCCATCCCTCGAAGGTCTGAACCGGGTAGGGTTTTCCGCTATGCGGCAGGTAGATTGCCGCCGAATACCTCTCATGTCCGCGCGCCGGTATCTGGGCAATGGAAATTCGCCATTCGTGGAATGTGTCTGCCTCGATGGTGTGGAGCGCGCGAGCGCCCCACGGGTTGTGCATCAGGACGATCCGCATCACACGCCCGCCGTGAGCATGTCGATGAATTTGGAGGCGCGGGCTCTTGTCAGCCTGTCGATGCAGGCGGAGCCGTCGCTGGATGCACCAATCGTCATGGCCGCGCCGGGATCACGCTCGATCAGTGCGTTGAGATAGCTGATCTGACGCGGCGTTGCTGGCTGATCCTCAACGACTTCGGCGGCATCGGCAACTGCGCTATTGCAGGCGGCAACGAGGCGCTCAAATTTGGTATGGTCCGCGTTCGATGCGTAGATTTCGAATTCGGTTGCGGAAATCTGCTCGACCCTGCGCCCGGAGAACATCCCGCTGGGGTTCCGGCCTTTGATCGACGTAGGGGTGACGCCTGTCTTCTCGGCAATCGCCTTGGCGGCTTCTGCGTTCTTAGCGGTGTAGGTTTCAGTGTGTGCCATCGGGTCTCTCCTCTGATGCGGCGGGCCTCATGCCCTTCCGTCTATGTCCTAGATTTAGGACATAACGTTGGCGGCGTCAACAGGTTTTTTTGCGAGATTCAAATGTTGATGCGATTCCCGGCAGCGGGGTTGTGCCCAATCTCCAAACATTTCCGTTTCGTTCGTGGTCTGTCCCGCGCTTCTCCAAACGCTAAGGCTCTGTTTTTGCTTGGCGTGGTGCCGAATTGTCTATCCGGGTGTTGCGGGTTCGAATCCCGTCGCGATCGCCACCGCCGCCTTTGCTTTTCCGGCACGCCGATGCATGTTGGGCCAAAGCATTCCGGGGGCGCACCAAATATGACCACCAACGACCCTTTCCGATACCACCCCGGTCTGCGCCCTCTCATCAAGCCGCGCGAAGACAGCTTTTTCGCGGATTTCCATATCGACAAGGCCATCGAGATCGGGCGGCAAAACGGGCGCTCCACGGACTGGATCCTGTCCGAGGCCGAGATCGAGGCAGACCGGGCGCAAGCGCTGGCGGGACGGATGGACCGCGATCTTTGGGTCTTTGGCTATGGTTCGCTGATGTGGGACCCCGGGGTGCGATTTGCAGAGGTGCGGCGCGGCTTTGCACCGGGGGTCGAACGGCGCTTTATCCTGTTCGACACCAACGGCGCTCGCGGGACGCAGGATCAGCCGGGCCTGATGGCGGCGCTGGACACCGGGCAGGGATGCCACGGGTTGATCTTTCGGATCGCCGCCGAAGATGTGCTGGCAGAAACCCGCAGCCTCTGGCACCGCGAGCGGCTCGGCCCAGCTTACCTGCCACGCTTCATTTCCGTCGAAACCGATCATGGAACCGAAGACGCGCTGGCCTTTCTCGCCAACCACGCGGCGGACAACATCCGGGGCGATCTGACCCATGAGGAACAGGTGCGCCTGATCGCGACCGGCGAGGGGTTTCTGGGCACCAGCCGCGAATACCTTGAAAACCTCGCCGCGCATTTTGAAGAGATGAAGATCGAGGATGCCGAGGTGACCCGGCTCGTGACCGATGTTCGGGCCTTCGCCTCGGGGTAAGCGCCGCCGACAAGGCTCAAAGCAAGGTTGCAAACCGGCCATCGCGGGGCTAACCCGGCGCGGGCAAGCCTGAGGGACGTGACATGCAAGACCTGCGCGAGAAATACATCGACCTGATTGCCAACGCGGGCGACGAGGCCGCGCTTGAAGAACTGCGCGTGGCCGCAGTTGGCAAAAAGGGCGAGATCAGCCTCAAGATGCGCGAACTGGGCAAGATGAGCCCCGAGGAACGGCAGGTCGCCGGCCCCGCGCTGAATGCGCTCAAGGATGAGATCAACGCGGCCCTGGCCGCCAAGAAGGCCGCGCTGGCCGATGTCGCGCTTGAGGAGCGGCTGAAGACCGAATGGCTGGACGTGACCCTGCCGGGCCGCCCGATGCGCCGTGGCACCATCCACCCGGTCAGCCAGGTCATGGACGAGATCACGGCGATCTTTGCCGATCTGGGTTTTTCCGTCGCCGAAGGTCCTCAGATCGACAGCGACTGGTACAATTTCGACGCGCTGAACATCCCGTCGCACCACCCGGCACGGGCCGAGATGGACACGTTCTACATGGCCCGCGCCGAGGGCGACGACCGCCCGCCGCATGTGCTGCGCACCCATACCTCTCCGGTGCAGATCCGGCACATGGAAAAGCACGGCGCGCCCTGCCGGATCATCGCGCCGGGCCGCGTCTATCGCGCCGATTACGACCAGACCCACACGCCGATGTTCCACCAGGTCGAGGGGCTGGCGATTGACCGCGAGATCTCGATGGCGAACCTGAAATGGCTGCTGGAAGAGTTCTTTGCCGCCTTCTTCGAGGTGGACGGCATCCGCACGCGCTTTCGCGCATCGCATTTCCCCTTCACCGAGCCCTCGGCAGAGGTCGACATCCAGTGTTCCTGGGTGGACGGGCAGCTGAAGATCGGTGAGGGCGACGACTGGCTGGAGGTGCTGGGCTCTGGCATGGTGCATCCCAAGGTTCTGCAAGCCGCGGGCGTGGACCCGGACCAATGGCAGGGCTTTGCTTTCGGCATGGGGATCGACCGGATCGCGATGCTGAAATACGGCATCCCCGACCTGCGCGCCTTCTTCGACTCGGACCTGCGCTGGCTGCGACACTACGGGTTTGCGGCACTGGACGTTCCGACGACGGCGGCTGGTTTGAGTCGGTGAAACTGGACCACGCCCTTTTGAAGGACCTTGTTTTCGCCATTGAGGATGCAGATGAGGGGCGCGGAGTGACTTACTATGATCCTGAGCCTTCCAAGTTCGGTGAGCGCTTTGAGCAGGAAGCAAAAAACGGTCCTTTCCTAGACAGTGCAACTCGGTTTCACCTGCGTGAGATGGAAAATCGGGGATGGATAAGACTAACAGAAACCCACGGGTTTTCGATTGCCGAAATCAAACCGCTTGGGCATGAGGCAGCGGATTTCTTTCGGGCCAATGTTTGGTGGAAGAAAGCCGCCAGATACACTTTTCATTGGACTGACCGCCTTCTGCAATCTGTCTTGGTTCCCATAGTGGTGTCAGTCTTGACTGTTCTGGTTCTTCAATACTTCGGCTTGAGTAAATAGTTGACATAATTGGGGCTGGCGCGGAACAAGTCCGAAGGCCGCGGCGCAATCATGCCTTAGGCATGTCTCCGACTTGACGGGCCGCCTCCACGGCCCGGCGATTGTGTGACGACAGCGCGCAGCTTTGATCTCCTTCGGACGTGGCAGCCATAAATCGCGGGATTCCACCGTCAGGATCGCTGAGGCGCGGCCCGTCGATGGCGCGGCTCCGCCCCCCATTTCCCCCTGTCCAGAAACGGCGGTCCATGCCACTCTCCGATCAATCATCTAAACCCCGGAGATCCGCCATGTTCCGCGCCCTCACCCTTGCCGCCCTCCTCGCCACCCCTGCCTTCGCCGATGAGGTCTGGGACAGCGCGCAAGGCCCCGTCGTCTACGAAGAGGACACCGGCGGCGCGGCCGTCCTGTCCTTTACGCATCCGAACGGCGACCCGGCCATGCTGGTCATTCCGGGGCTGGCAGGGAATTACCAGAACCGGGCGGTCCATCAGGCTTTTTGGGTCGGGCAGGGGCCGGGCACCTGTTTCGCCTCCATGAGCATCGGCTCCCAGCCTAGCCACCACTGGGGGCAGGCGCTCATCAGTTTCGACGAACCAGCCTTTCCGACCTCCTTCACCCTCTCGCTGGGTGAGTGTTTCGGCCCGATGACGAGGTCTTTCCGGGCTCTCGCACGCTGACATGACGCTCTTTTCCCACGAAAACCGCCAGCGCAGCGCCGACTCGCGCCGCGTCTACGCGGCCTTCGAGATCGCCCATACCACCGTCGATTTCATCGCCGCCTTCTGTTTCCTGATTGGCTCGATCCTCTTTTTCTGGCCAAGCTGGGAGACACAGGCGATCTGGCTGTTCGTCGTCGGATCGGTCTTTTTCGCACTGAAACCGACCCTGCGGCTGATCCGGGAGTTGCGGCTGGCGGCAATGGGCGACTCCGAGGACCTAGCGGAACGCTATCGCGATTGACGCGTGCTGACCGAGCGAGGCAGTCGGGACAAAAGGAGAGGCATGTGATGTCTGCAACGCTCATCGTCGGCGCCGCGCAGTTCGGCAGCCAGATAGGCGACCTTGATGCGAATTTCGAGGAACACCATCGCTGGGTGGCGCAGGCCCGGGGGCTGGACCTGCTGGTTTTCCCCGAACTCAGTCTTGTCGGCCACTATGGCGCCGAAAACCTGCTGGACGTGACGATGAAACGGGGCGACCCGCGCCTGATCGAGTTGAGCCGCGCGGCGGGCGACACGATCCTGATCGTGGGATTTGTCGAGGAAGGCCCGGCAGCGCAATTCTACAACGCGGCGGGGGTCTACAAGAACGGCAAGCTGATCTACATCCACCGCAAGATCAACCTGCCGTCCTACGGCAAGCTGATCGAAACGAAATACTATGCCCAGGGGCGGTTCGTGGACACGCAAGAGATCACGCGCGATTGGCGGCTGGGCCTGCTGATCTGCGCCGACCTCTGGAACCCGGCGCTGGTCCACCTTGCCTTTCTGCATGGCGCAACGCTGCTGGTCTCGCCAATTTCCAGCGGGGTCGAGGCGGTAGGAGAGGCTTTCGACAACCCGGCGGGCTGGACCGCGACAATGCATTTCTACTCGATGATGTACGGCGCCCCCTCGATCATGGTGAACCGGACTGGGCCAGAAGAAGATCTGACTTTCTGGGGCGGATCGCGCATCCTCGATCCGTTCGGTCATCCTCTGGCCATCGCCGGCAAGGACCCGGAACTGATCACAGCCGAGCTGGACTATGCGCAGGTGCGCCACGCCCGCGCCCTTCTGCCCACCGTGCGCGACAGCAACATCAGCCTGGTCGAGCGTGAGATGAACCGCCTGAACGACCGCCTCGGCGTGCCGGACATCATTCGCGACGCCGAGTGAGCCGCGCCGGGCCATCCTGGCCGGCCCCGCTGCGCGCGCGCCCATGTTTCTTTGGGCTGAAAATACCTCCGGGGGTGAAGGCCGCAGGCCGAGGGGGCAGAGCCCCCTTTCGCCCGACACATCAACCGGCAAGTCGTCCGGGCAACGCGCCCCTCTTTCCTCCCCCCACCCGATCCGCTAAGGACGGCGCGACGTGACGCATATGCGGGGCATGAAGCGATGAAATTCACCCTCTCCTGGCTCAAGGAACACCTCGACACCGAAGCTTCGGTCGACGAGATCACCGAAGCGCTGACCGATCTCGGGCTCGAGGTCGAGGAGGTCGTCGATCCGGCGAAATCGCTCTCTGCCTTTACGCTCGCCAAGGTGCAGGAGGCCGAACAGCATCCCGACGCCGATCGCTTGCGCGTCTGCAAGGTCGAAACCGACGAAGGCGTGAAACAGATCGTCTGCGGCGCGCCCAACGCGCGCGCCGGGATCACGGTGGTGCTGGCCAAGCCGGGCGATTACGTGCCCGGCATCGACGTGACGCTGTCGGTGGGCAATATCCGGGGCGTCGAGAGCCACGGCATGATGGCCTCGGAGCGTGAGCTGGAACTCAGCGACGAACATACCGGCATCATCGAGCTGCCCTCGGGCGAGGTGGGCCAGAAGTTCACCGACTGGCTGGCGCAGAACGACCCGGCCAAGGTCGATCCGGTGATCGAGATTGCCATCACCCCCAACCGGCAGGACGCGCTGGGCGTTCACGGCATCGCGCGCGACTTGGCGGCGCGGGGTCTTGGCACGCTGAAACCGCTGAAGGTCGAAAAGGTTAAGGGCCAGTTCCCCTGTCCGATCAACGTCACCATCGACGCGGACACGCAAGGCGAGGGCGGCTGCCTTGTCTTCGCAGGGCGCCTGATCCGGGGCGTCAAGAACGGGCCGTCGCCGGCCTGGCTGCAGGACCGTCTGCGCGCCATCGGGCTGCGTCCGCGCTCTATTCTCGTGGACATCACCAACTTCTTCACCTTCGACCGCAACCGCCCGCTGCACGTCTTTGACGCGGACAAGGTCAAGGGCGACACCCTGCGCATCCACCGCGCGAAACAGGGTGACACGCTCGTGGGGCTGGATGAAAAGACCTATAGCTTCTCGGATGGGCAGGTGGTGATTTCCGACGCCGAGAGCATCGAGTCCATCGGTGGTATCATGGGCGGCCTGGAAACCGGCTGTACGGAAGAGACCGTGAATGTCTTCCTCGAAGCGGCTGTCTGGGACCGCATCCAGATCGCCCACACCGGTCGCGCGCTCAAGATCAACTCGGACGCACGCTATCGCAACGAACGCGGCATCGACCCGGAGTACGACCTGCAGGCCATGGAGGATGCGGCGCAGATGATCCTCGATCTCTGCGGTGGCGAAGCCTCCGAGGTTGTCGTGGCGGGCGAGGTGCCGGACACTGCGCGCGCCTACAAGCTGAACACCGATCGCGTCATCTCCCTGGTCGGCATGGAAATCCCGGCCGAGGAACAGCGCCGCACGCTGGAGGCGCTGGGGTTCGTCATGGACGGCGACATGGCGCATGTGCCGTCCTGGCGCCCCGACGTTCTGGGCGAGGCGGATCTTGTCGAGGAGGTGGCGCGCGTCGCCTCGCTGACCAAGCTGGAAGGCAAGCCGCTGCCGCGTCTCACCGATGGCGTGACCCGTCCCGTCCTGTCGCCCATGCAGGTGCGCGAACGCAGTGCGCGGCGGACCGCGGCGGCCCTGGGCTATAATGAATGTGTGACCTATTCCTTCATCGACCAGGCGGCTGCGGCGCTGTTCGGTGGCGGGGATGACGCGCATATGCTGGCCAACCCGATCAGCTCCGAGATGAGCCACATGCGGCCCGCGCTGATGCCGGGCCTCTTGCAGGCGGCGGCGCGCAACCAGGCGCGCGGCTTCATGGACCAGGCGCTGTTCGAGGTCGGTCATGCCTTCCACGGCGGCGAGCCGGGCGAACAGCATGTGCAGGTCACGGGCCTGCTGGTGGGGCGCACCGGGCCCAAGGACGTGCATGGCGCGTCGCGGCCCGTGGACCTTTACGATGCCAAGGCCGATGCCGAGGCGGTGCTGGCCGCGATGGGCGCGCCCGCCAAGATGCAGATCCTGCGCGGGGCGCGGGAATGGTGGCATCCGGGGCGGCACGGCAAGTTCTGCCTTGGCCCCAAGAAGGTGCTGGGCGTCTTCGGAGAGCTGCACCCCAAGGTGCTGGCCGCAATGGACATCAAGGGGCCTGTCGTGGGCTTTACGCTCTGGCCGCAAGAGGTTCCGATGCCGCGCAAGAGCGGCGCGACCCGGCCCGCGCTGGTGCTCAATGACCTGCAGGCGGTCGAGCGCGACTTTGCCTTTGTCGTGGATGCCAATGTCGAGGCGCTGACGCTGGTCAACGCGGCACAGGGCGCGGACAAGGCGCTGATCGACGAGGTGCGCGTCTTTGACGAGTTCATCGGCGGCAGCCTGGGTGAGGGCAAGAAATCCCTCGCCATCACCGTGCGCCTTCAGCCCACGGACAAGACGCTGAAGGAAAAGGACATCGAGGCGGTTGCCGCCAAGATCGTCGAAAAGGTGACCAAGGCCACAGGCGGCACTCTGCGCGGCTGAGGCGCCTGTGCCCGGAGTTGACCTGTGCGGGTGACGCGCGGGTCAGCTTGTCTTCCGGCCAGTGCGGCGCAGGCGCCGTTCGCGGTAGAAGATCATCAGGCCCGCGAAGACGATCAACAGCGCGCCGGGCAGCAGGTCGTCGATGGGGGCCTCTCCGAAGAACAGCCAGCCCAGCCCAAAGGCGATGGGAATCCCGAGATAGCTGAAGGGCGCCAGGTTGCTGGGTTCCGTCATCCGGTAAGCGACAACGAGGCACAGCACCGCCGTGCCGCCGAACAGCCCCATCAACACGATAAGACCCAGATCCTGCAGGCTGGCCACCGGGGTGAATCCGCCGATCGACAAGGCCAGTGTCAGCGATCCCAGCACCGCGATGGTAGAGGAATGCAGGTTGAAGAGGGGGGTCGGCACCTCCGGGTCGATCAGGCGCGCGGACACGCCGGAAAATCCGTACAGGGCCGCCGCCCCGAAGGGCAGGAGCATGTGCCACGAGAAACCGGCCGTGCCTGGCTGCATGATCATCAGCACGCCGACAAAGCCTATACCGACCGCAAACCACCGGATCAGGCCGACACGTTCTCCCAGCAGCGGGACGGACAGGGCGGTGGTGAAAAGCGCGGTTGAATAGGAAATCGTCGTGGTGGTGGCAAAGGCCATCAGGCCCAGTGACAGGTAGAACAGATACTGCGCAAAGGTGACGGCCACGCCCCGCGCCATCGCAAGCCGCCATTGGCGGATACCCAGCCGGCGACCGCCTTTACGCCAGGCGCTGTTCATCCACAGGATGATCGCGCTGGGCAGCAGGCCAAAGATATTGCGGTAGGCCGACAGTTCCGCCGCACCGTAGTGCGGCGACAACCGCTTGATGAGAAGGCCCATCAGGTCGAACAGGACGATGGCCAGGATGCTGACGAGAACGGCAAGCGGCACTTTGTCCGGTCTGGCTGTCATGACGTCTCTCTCGTGATGATCCCTGTCAGCCAAGGATCACGTTTGAGAGCCATAGTCGACCTCCTTGCCCCCGCACGCACTATCGGGTGTGGCGGGGGCAAGGCCGGGACACGTCAGTTCTTGCCCGCGCCCATGCCGCGGCCAAAATCGGCAGTGGTCACGACGCCGTCCTCGTTGCTGTCCAACCAGGCGATCCAGTCGGCGGCACCGCCGGTGAATTCCGCCAGGCTGACCTTGCCGTCGCCATCACTATCGTTGCGTTCCAGCAGCATGCCATCAGCGGCACGTTTCATGGCACCGCGACCTTGGCCGCCTTGGGCGGCCATGTCCGCCGCGCGCGCCTCGTCGAACAGGACGTATTCCTGGGCGTCGAGAAATCCGTCCTCATTGGCGTCAAAGGCGGCAAAGACATTGCCACGGCGCTCGGCAGCCTCTTCGGCGGTGACCTTGCCATCGCCGTCGAGATCCCAGTTCTCGATGAAATGGACGCCGGGTTGCCCCTGCTGGGCAAAAACGGGCGCGGCGGCAAGGGCGAGTGCAAGGGCGAGGTATCTGGTCATTGGATCCATCCGTTGTCTGAAATTCACATTCATGTAACGACACTGGAATGTGTCTCCGTCGCGACAGGCTGCCGCAGCCCGGCTCAGGCGCCGGCGAGCACCTCGTCGAAGGCGGCCAGTGCCTTGGAGGCATACATCAGCCCCGGCCCGCCCGACATCTGGATGGCGGTGCCCAGGGCCTCGACCATTTCCTCGCGCGTGACCCCGGCGCGGCAGCAGGCGCCGACATGGCTGGTGATGCAGTCCTCGCAGCGCAGCGCCACGGCAATGCCAAGCGCGATCAGTTCCTTTTCTTTATGGCTCAGCACACCGTCGGCACTGGCGGCCTTCTCCATTGCCATGAAACCGGCGAAGGTGTCGGGGATGGCCTTGCGCAGGTTGCGCAGGTTGTTGCGGGTCTCGGCGAATTTTTCGGTAAAGGACATGTCCTGCTCCTGTGATGCAAATCACCGACCCAAGATCATGCCGCGCTGCGGCGGTCCTTGATCCGGATCATGTGACGCCAAACGCAAAAGGCCCCGCCAACCGCCAGCCCTTTGCATTTTGTGGTGCATATGATTGCGAACCGTTGCGGCAGCGCAGAAAATGTCCGCAAAGAGCCCGGAGCCGTCATCGCTCCACGGTGCAGCAATTCCCATTCGGGCGGAAATCCGTCTTGCGCTTTGCGAACTCGGACATCGGTTGCTTTGTTCCGACAATAAGACCGTTGCACAACACCCGGGCCGTCAGTCCGGCCCGATTGGTCGGACCTCGCCGGAAAACCCAGACCAGATCATTCTGGCATTTCGACCGCTGAGGGAAACACTGCTTGCGGTGGCGAAGTCTGACACAGGCGGACATCGCATGCGCCGACGAAGATAAGCGCTGCACCCCTTTTTTGGAGTTCATCCGTCGTCAGGGCGCAATTGATCCACGTCATTGTGTGAGGCGGGTTTGATCTGTTTTCACGTAATTTGGAATTAGATGCCCTGGGGGCTGGGTCGATGTCTCATACCGATAAATACGCAAACGCCCGACGGCGTGCCGAGGCCAAGTACGGGTTCTTCGTTCACGCAGCCGTCTATGCCGCAGTGATGGTGTTGCTGGTGATCGTCAATCTGGTGACCTCACAGGGCGACATCTGGTTCATCTGGCCGTTGATTGGCTGGGGGTTTGCAGTGGCGCTGCACGGACTGCGGGTCTTTGTACTGGCTGACAGAAACGACATCCTTGATGAGTTGACGGAGCGCGAGCTTCGCAAGTCAGGCATGGGCAAACCGAAAGAAGGCGTGCCTCGGACGCAGCCGAAGTAGTGCCTGGGCGAGAGTTCGATATCGTTCTATGGGGCGCGACCGGGGCCACGGGGCGCCGCGCCGCGCGCCATCTTGCCCGACGTTGTGCGGAGTGTGGGCTCGGGCTGGCCATAGGCGGCCGGAACGAGGCCAAACTGCAAGCCCTGCGGCAGGACCTGCCTGATGCGGGTAGCCCTATTGCCCTGTTGGTTGGCGACAGCCATGACAACGCGTTCATGGAGGTCATGAGCGCCCGGACGCAGGTTGTCGCGTCCACCGCGGGCCCCTTCGCGCTCTACGGAAGCGAACTGGTGGCGGCTTGTGCCAGGAACGGGACGCACTACTGCGATCTGTCGGCGGAACCCCAATGGATGCGCGCCATGATCGACGTCCATGAAGATGAAGCCCGAGAGAGCGGGGCGCGCATCGTCAATTCCTGCGGACATGACTCGATCCCCTCCGATCTCGGCGTGCAGTTCCTGCAGGAGGCTGCGCTCGCCCGCTACGGTCAGCCGTGCCGGCGCGTCGCGACTCGCGTGACGCGGATGAAGGGCGGCTTCAGCGGCGGAACGGCCGCGAGTTTCCTCAATGCGATGCGGCTGCGTGAAACCGATCCAGATTTCAGCCGGTTGTCTATTGATCCGTATGCGCTGTGCCCCGAGGGAATGCGGGACGGTCCCGACGGTCCCGACCGCATGATGCCGATCGAGGTGACCTGGGATGCCGATCTGAAGGCCTGGACGAAACCCTATTTCATGGGTCCGATGAATGCCAAGGTCGTGCGGCGCACCAATGCGATCACGGGTTACCCCTATGGACGGGACTTCCGCTATCAGGAGACCGGCCTGACCAGTGGCGGGGTCGGGGGCTGGTGGGCTGCGATGCGCGATACCCTCCTCGGTCGGCTGTTTCTCATGGCCATGTCGATCCCGGCGACAAGGCGGATACTCGAACGGCGGGTTCTGCCAAAATCCGGCGAGGGTCCGAGCCGTGAGGTGCGCGAGTCCGGTTCATACGAAATCATGCAAGTCGGCGAGATGCCCGACGGAACCATCTTGAAGGCGCGGATCACCGGGCAGGGCGACCCCGGGGTGCGCTCGACCACACTCATGCTGACTGAGGCCGCCCTCTGTTTGCGGCAGGACGAGGGAAGGATCACGGTCGGAGGAGGGTTTTGGACGCCTGCATCCGCGATGGGGCCGCTCTTGCGGGCCCGGATCGTGCAGCACGCGGGACTGTCATTCGACCTGTTTGAAGACGGAGGCGTCTGATGGCGCCGCCGCCGCGCGATGAGGCCGAGCTGAAGGAAAATCCGGCCAGCACGGATCGCGCCACGCGACGTTTCAGTCGTCCTTGACCCACGTCAAGGAGAAGAACACTCCGGAAGTTAGCCTGAGGGGGAGATCTAGCGATTCAAGCGAGCAGTACCACAACTCGGGGAAATTGATCGGGTTCTTTTTGAAGGACGAGCCATTTGGTTGAAAAGGAAATTTCAGCGGCCAATCCGCGTCTGCGAGAGAACCTCCCGATTGGGTCGGTTCGGGTTCTGACTTGCGGGCATGCGGAGCAGCACAAGGAGCACCGATACGGCAGCAGGAAACCTCAGCTCTGGTGGGTTCTATTCGGGAGAAGCTGGGCGACGCTGCCTCTGCAGTGCTTCCTGATCGAGCACCGCGACGGGTTCGTGCTTTTCGATACCGGGATTGACCCGGCTATCGTTTCTGACAGCCGCTATATCAGACAGGCAATCGGGCGCTTCTTGCTGCCACGCATCTTCAAGCTGCACGTGAACGAAGACGATCGCATCGACCATGTCTTGGAGAAGGCAGGCATCGTCGCCGGTGACATTCGGACCGCGGTGATCTCGCACCTGCATTTTGACCATGTTGGCGGCATCGCGCAGGTTCCGCAGGCCGAACTGATCGTGAGTGCGCGCGAATGGGCAATCCTGTCGGAACCTCATCCGGAGCAAGAGTGGATTCTGCGGGAGCATATCGAAATTCCGTCGGCGAAGTGGCGTCAGATCACCTTCGAGCCGAACGACGACCCGCTTTTCGCAGGGTTCGATGGCATTTACGATGTTGCGGGGGATGGGTCCATGATCCTGTTGCCTACGCCGGGGCATACGGCGGGCTCGCTGTCGATGCTGATCCGCCGGGAAGGATGGGACCCGATCCTTCTTGTCGCTGATCTAACATACGAGGCGGATCTGCTCGAAAAGGAGATCGTACCCGGAACGGGTGACAGCAAAATCCTTTTGGCTTCATTCGCCAATGTGCGTCGCCTAAAGCAGCGGCTTCCGGGACTGGCCATCATCGCATCGCACGACTTCGCTGCTAGTGCGGAGATTTCGCGTGCCACAGGCAGCGCGACGCATTTCGGAGAGGACCAGCACAATGACGGACACTACCAAGACTGACTGGGATGCCATCGTCATCGGCTCGGGCATGGGCGGGATGGCGGCGGCGGCGGCCCTTTCGAAGGTTGGTCACAAGGTGCTTCTGCTGGAGCAGTACCAGAAGCTGGGCGGGCTGAGCCACAGCTTCACCATCGAGGGTTTCAGCTGGGACGCTGGGATCCACTATCTCAATCATGTCGCGCCGGAAGATCGCGAGCGGCGCATTCTGGACTGGCTGTCGGATACACCGATCGAATTCGCCTCGATGGGCGCGATCTTTGACACTCTCCATATCGGCGATGTTCCGCCGCTGTCCATGTCTCGCCCCTACGAGGCGCAGGCACGCGACTTGAAGGACAGATTCCCCGAGGAGGCGGAGGCCATCGACGCATGGATCGCCGCGCTGAAGGAGGGCCGGGATGCTGCGCTCAAGGTCACCTCGACCCGCGCGATGCCCGGCTTCGTCGGCACGGCGCTGAAGTGGTGGCACAGCCACGACATCGAACGCTGGTGTACGCGGACGACACAGGAGGTGATCGACGAGATCACCGACAATCCCGTCCTCGCGGCGGCCTTTGCCGCGCAGTGGTTCGATCATGGCGGCAGGCCCAGCAAGGCCAGCTTCGCCATGCATGCCCTTATCACCGGGGGCTACCTGCAAAGCGGCGCCTGGTATCCCAAGGGCGGGGGCGCGGCCTTTGCCGAGCACATCCTGCCGACGATCACGAAGGCGGGGGGTGACGCGCGGGCCGACACCAAGGTCGCGACACTCCTGATCGAGGACGACCGGGTCGTGGGCGTGCGGACGGCCGAGGGGGAAGAGATCCGCGCGGATGCGGTGATCTCGGACATCGGGGCGCGCGAGACGGTAAACACGTTGCTTCCCGACGGTTGCGGACATCAGGACTGGATCGACGAGATCAATGCCCTGCCGCACTCGGTCGCCCATTTCAGCCTGTTCGTGGGCTACGAGGGCGATATCGAACGTGCCGGGGCAACGCGGTCGAACCACTGGATTTACCCGGGCGGCAAGGTCGATGTCGTCTGGACGGATGCGCCGGACAGTCCGCCGCCCGGCCTCTTCGTTTCCTTCGCCTCGTTGAAGGACCCCGCCCATGACCCCGGACCCTCGCAGAAATACGCCGGCGAAATCGTCGCCTGGGTCGACTGGTCGGCGGTGGAGACATGGGCGGGCCAGGAGCCGGGCGCGCGGGGTGAGGATTACGAGGTCTTCAAGGCCAAGATCGCGGAAGCGATGTTCGCGCAGTTCGAGGCCTATTTTCCGGACCTCGCCAAGCTCGTTGTCTTCCGTAATCTCTCGACGCCGCTTACGACGCGCGCCATCACGGGGCATCACAAGGGCGCCTTCTACGGGATCGACACGACGCCAGAGCGTCTCATGAGCGAGGCCCTGCAAACGCGGACGCCCATGCCGGGGCTGTTCCTTGCAGGTCAGGACGTGCTGAGCCCCGGTATCCCCGGTGCGCTCTGGGGCGGTGTTCTGGCAGCAGCATCCGTCGATCCGATGTTGTTTCGGCAAATGCCAAGCTAGACGGCGACTGACGATGCGGACTGTCCAACCACCCATGCCCAACGCTTAAACCGCGACAAGACTTGGGCGCAGGTGGGGTTGGGCAGCCTTGCCCCCAGAAGTCTTCGGCTCTTCAGAACCGAGCGCGAGACCGAGCAGCCAGGACTGACAACGATCGAAAGCAAAGGAAAACGAGCATGCACTGGGTTCTCCTTGCCTTGGGGGGTGGCATTGAAATCCTTGCCAGCGCGTCACTCAATTTGTCGGACGGATTCACAAAGATCGGCTACGCAGGCCTGACACTGGTCTGCTTCGGCGTCGCCTTCTTCATCATGTCGCAGGTCGTGCGGACGATGCCGCTCGGGGTGGCCTATTCCGTCTGGGCCGGGGGCGGCATCGCGGGTGTGACGATCATGGGCGCGGTCTTCTTCGGCCAGTCGCTGGATGGCTATGCCTATCTTGGTATCGGCCTGATCCTGGCCGGGACGGTTGTCCTGAACGGCCTGTCCAGTGCGGCAAGCGGCTAGAGCGATGACCATGGCGATGCCGCGCTTGTTCTGGGTGGTTTTCGCGGCCATGCTTGTGCCGTGGCTGATCATGAACCTTCGGACGGCGCCGAGGATCGAGGAACTGGCCGGAGGCGCGCGTGTTCTGGAAATGCGGCTAACGGGCTATTCCTTCGATGATGCGCGAGGCTTTGTTGCGGCGATCGGGGACGAGGGTGCGAGGTTCTATCTCGATGTGCAGCTGTGGCTCGACATGGCCTTTCCCCCACTTCTGGGTGCGGTTCTTTTCCTCGGTTACCGCTGGCTGTTCCCCGGCCTTCCGGGCCGCATCATTGGCACCGTGTCGCTCGGATCCATCGTGGTAGACTACCTGGAAAATGTAGCGGTTGCCGCGATGTTGCGCGCGGGCGCCGATGGCATGACACCCCAGATGGCGGCGACTGCGAACTTCTGGACGACGACCAAATAGGGCTTGGCGTTCGTCGGTGCAGTGACGTTGCTTGTCGGGATCGCCCTGCGACTGCGCCGCCGATGACTGTCGCGCCCGCAAACCGTCCGGGGTCATCGCGGTTTTCCGCACGGTATTGCGTTGGAGTTTGGTTTTTAGGGTTCGCGACACACCCACGAATTGAGGAGTTCCCGGAATGGCACAGAAGGATACCCGCCCCCCGAAGGATACGATCCATCTCGGCGCCTCGGAACTGGCCGCCGCTATCAAGGCCGGCGATCTCTCCGCCAAAGAGGTCGTCGATGCCCAGATCCGTCACATCGAGACCGTCAATCCCGCCCTCAACGCGGTTGTCATTCCGTTGTTCGACGAGGCCCGCGCGCAAGCCAAGCTGGCCGACGAGGCGCGTGCGAGGGGCAAGCCCCTTGGCGCGCTGCACGGCGTGCCCATAACCATCAAGGAGCAATACAAGGTCAGGGGCACTCAAGTCACGCTCGGCGCGACCAACAAGATCGGCAACGTCTACGAAGACGAGGGGCCGTTGGTCACAAGGCTCCGCGCCGAGGGTGCGATCATCGTCGGCAAGACCAACATCGCGCAGACCCTTCTGGGCTATGAGAGCGACAACCGGGTCTACGGTCGCAGCAACAATCCTTGGGACCTTGCACGCTCGCCCGGGGGCAGCAGCGGCGGCGACGCGGCGATCATCGCGGCCGGTGGCGTTCCGCTCGCCTTGGCGAGCGACCTGGGCGGCAGCGTTCGAATCCCGCCGCTTTTCTGCGGCGTTCACGGCTTCAAGCCGACGATGGGACGATTCACGAACGACGATTTCCCGAACGAACTTCTCGGATATGGGCAGGAAGCCATCCTGCCGCAGCCCGGCCCGATTGCCCGAACCGTTGCCGATCTCGTGCTGGCGATGAAGGTCTTCGCCAAGACCTCGGAGAACGCCACGATCGACAACGTCCCTCCGGTCCCGTGGACCGACCCGTCGACGATCTCGATCAAGGGCATGCGCATTGGCTATTACACAGACAACGGACTCTTCAGTGCGTCCCCCGCACTGCGGCGCGCGGTCGAAGAGGCCGCCGAAGCCCTGCGCAAGCTCGGGGCCGAAACCGTGCCCGTTGCCGCGCCGGACTCTTTTGAGGCAATGCGGATCTTCCTTGGCGTGATGTCCGCTGGCGGCGTTGGGCGGATGAAATCCCTGCTCGGATCGGAAAAGCCGATCCCGCAAGTGGCCGATGCGGTTAAGGGTATGGGAACGCCGCGCGCGGTCCTCGCCGTGCTTTCCCGGATCATGGCCGCGCGGGGACAGCACCACAATTCGCGTGTGATTGGGAGCATGGGTGCCCTGAAGACCGCCGACTATTGGCGTCTCGTCGAGGCACGCACGGATTACAGGGAACGCTTTCAAAGTGAGCTGGATGCCGCTGGGCTGGATGTCTTGCTGTGCCCACCCTGCGCCGTTCCTGCGATGACACACGGTGCTAGCGAGCACCTGTTCCCGGCAATAAGCTACGCCTTCACCTACAACGTCCTCGGCGCACCCGCGGGCGTGGTCTCGACCACCAGGGTCCGACCGGGCGAGGAGAGCGACCGCAAGTTGGCCAAGGACATCGCGGACATCACGGCGCAACAGGTCGAACGGGGAAGCGTGGGACTTCCGGTCGGGGTGCAGGTTGTCGCGCGGCACTGGCACGACCATATGGCGCTCGCCGTGATGGCGGCATTGGAAGCGCAATTCCGCACGACCGAGGGATATCCGTTCCAGCGAGATGTGCCGGTCAACAGTTGAGAAAGAGCCAGTTCTGGCGCTTCGTCAAGGCGCAAAGACGGCCTCGAAGACGCCGCGTCGGATATGTCGGCGAAAAACACAAGCCGTTCATCGGCAGCCGCTGCAGAAGCGGTCAAACGGTTCGCGCATAGTGACTTGCGCCCATGAAACTCGCTTTTCTCCTTTGCCGACCGACGGTCAGTCAGTATAAGGATCGAAGAGGAGAATCGCCTTGGCCCGGACCGTCAAAGCCCCTGAGGAAAGACGCGAAGAGATCGTGGAGACGGCAGATCGGCTGTTCCGGCAGCACGGATATGCGAACTGTTCAGTCGAGATGATAATCCGCGAGATCGGGGTCGCGAAGGGAACCTACTACTACTACTTCAAGTCCAAGCAGGACATCCTCGAAGCCATAGTCGAACGAACGCTAGGCCGGATCGTCAACATGGCCAAAGGCGTGGCGGACGACCCGTCGCTGTCCGCGATGCAGAAGATGCAGGCCCTTCTGGAAAACAGTCAGATCGGCGACGGTGACAGTCTTGAGGTTGCCGAGATGCTGCACCTTCCCGAGAACCGCGAACTCCACGAACTCACGAATGTTCAGACAGTGCTCCAACTCTCTCCGATTCTCGCGCAGATCGTGGAGCAGGGCATCGCAGAGGGCGTGTTCGACGTCGATCGGCCGCTTGAAACCATCCAGTTTCTCTTTACCGGAGCACAGTTCCTGACGGACGGAGGCCTGTTCGGATTTTCGCCCGCCGAAGTCCGATCCAGGCGTCTGGTGACGCAGACAATTATAGAAAAGACACTCGGCGCTGAACCGGGGAGTTTCGGCTTCATGAACCCCGTGCGGGGCGTGGAGTAGAAGCATGAGCAGGACGCCGCAGATCCGATTGCCGTTGCGCGGTCGGACACCGCAGGTCGGAGGCCACCGGGCCCCGACAACCTTGTCCAAATCTTTTCCGAGGGCCAATCTCATGCCGCACACCGCGACATCCACCCGCTCCGCTGACGTCCCTTCCTTCGCTTTGCTCGGGTTTTTCGCCATGACCTTCGCGATCACGTGGGGCGTTGTAAGTCTGTATATTCTTGCGCCCGACTGGGCATCGGCCCGTTTTGGCGAGATCAGCGGATCGCATCCATTCTTCTTTCTCGCCACCTGGGCGCCTGCGATCTCGGCCTTTGCACTGGTGCTCTACTTCGGCGGGTTGGCGGGCCTCAAGGCGTTCCTGTCCCGCCTTTTCCTCGTCCGGTTGGCAGCGCCTTGGATCCTTTTCATCCTGATCGCCATCCCGGTCGTCTACATCCTTGGATCGTTGCTGAAGTCCGGTCCGGTTCTCGCCCCGTTGCCGCCCGGGGGTATTGCCGGGATGTTCGCGTGGACCTTTATGATGCTCTGTCTCGGTCCCATCGAGGAGTTCGGCTGGCGCGGCGTCGCTCAACCCATCCTTCAGCGCCACATGGCGCCACTCTGGGCCGGCATCATCATCGGCACGGTTTGGGGGATCTGGCATCTGCCCGCTTTCTTCCTCTCAGGCACCGTTTTCGCGGCATGGAGCTTCTTTCCGTTCCTCGTTGGAAACATCACGCTGGCCGTGCTCGTCACACCGATCTTCAATTCGGCGCGCGGCAGTCTGGTATGGCCCATGCTGTTTCACTGGCAGTTGATCTTTCCGATTTGGCCGGACGCACAGCCCTACGACACCTGGCTTTTCCTAGCCGTAGCGGTTGCCGTGGTCTGGTGGAACCGGAAGACCATGCTGCGCCGCGACGGCAGCGCTGTGGAGGTCATACCCTCAGACGATGGCATGGCCCGATGACGTGTGTCGCGCAACGGATCGCCGCGCTATCGGTGTCTTTGATCACGTCGGTTCATCCGGTATTGGCCGAAGCGAGGAGCGCGGGCAGCGCCGTCCGGCAAGTGCTGGCGGAGTTCCACGAAACGTATCGCTTTCCGGGCGCCACGGTTGCCTACGCCACGGAGGACGGAACCGTCGAAGCCTTCGCGATTGGGTACGCCGATGTCGAGGCAGGCATCCCGATGACGCCAGAAAGCCGGATGCTTGCGGCAAGCATCGGCAAGACGGTGTGGGGCGCACTCGTGCTGTCCCTCGAAGCGGACGGCATCCTCGCCAGGTCCGATCTCGTTTCGGACTACCTCGGCGACCGTCCGTGGTACGCCCGCGTGCCGAATGCCGCCGAGATCACGATCGAACAGCTCGTAAACCATACATCGGGCCTTCCAGACCACGTGCACATGGAGGGCGTGGCCGATGAACTGATCGAACTCGGGGAGGGGGAATTTGATCCGGTCGACCTGATCACGTTCATCCTCGACGAGCCACCGCTTTTCCAGGCTGGCTCCGGCTGGGACTACAGCGACACTGGCTACGTTCTGCTCGGGCTGGCGATCGAGGCGGCGACGGGTGAGGACGTGTTCGACCTTGCACGGGACCGTTTCCTCACACCGCTTCGTCTGCGCTCGACAGACCCATCGCTGGAGCCGAGGATTGACGGGCTTGCGGTTGGGTATACCGACGAAGGCAATCTCTTCGGTTTGCGGCCGCGCACGATGGATCGAAATGGGCACCTCGCCTGGAACCCTGTTGTCGAGTGGACCGGGGGAGGCTTTGTTTCGACATCGTCCGACCTTGCGGTTTGGGGGCGTGACCTCTTTTCAGGACGCGCCATGGACCGCCCGTACATCGACGACCTGCTCGATGGAGTGCCCGTGCACCCAGACATGCCCGATGTGCTCTATGGAAGCGGCGTCGCGGTCTACCAGACCGGACCCTTCGGGCCCGTGTACGGCCATGGCGGCTGGATACCAGGCTACGTGTCGAGCCTGCGGCACTATGCAGACCACGGCCTGACGATCGCTTTCCAGATCAACACCGACTTAGGGGTGGTGGACGACAGCACCGATCTTGTTCCTGCATTGGAGGCGGCGTTGGCCGAAGCGATACTGGGCGCCCCAGATTGAGAGATCGCGCAAGACGTTCGGGTTCGTTGAGCGAAAGAAGACATCCGCCTTCCGGTCACGGACAGCCGCTTCGTCCCGCGGAACCGAAGCTCGGGCCCGGAAGCTCCAACGACCGTTCCGTTGATAGACGGACGTTCAGCCTCATTGCAGCGATCGACGCTTGAGAGCCCGGAAAGGACGATGGCGTGATGGTCGCAAGAACCAAAATTTATGAAAAAAGAAACTCCAGTCGCCCCCCGTTTCCGTGGCATTTGGAATGACAGCTCGCGACGTGCGCCTTGCGCCTTCTGAACGATATTCGGCGAAGGCTGCTTCAACCAAGGGCAAGCGACCTGGCAACGAGTTCCGGAAAGAGCCGATTGAGCCTCAGGACCTTGCCGGAAAGACCGGGGGCCACGACGCGGCGTCTGTCGGCGAGGCCCGCAAGAATGGCTTCGACCATCGTCTATGGGCTGATCTTGCCTTTGCCGCGGCCCGTGGTCATCGCAGTGTCGACCAGTGGCGGGACCGCTTCCATGACATAAACCCCCATTGGCTCCACCTGTAAGCGCAAAGCCCGGGTGAATGACTTCAGCCCGGCCTTGGTGGCGCTATAGACCGGTGCGGAGGTCTTGGGATGTAGCGCCGTCAGCGACGTCACGTTCACGATGGCACCACCCGGCCGGGCGATGCGGTCGATGAGCGACCAAGTCAGCCGGATCGGAACTTCCAGGTTAAGCGCGATCTCGGTGCGAAGGGCCGCGCTGCGGTCTTCGTCTAAGAGATCCGTAACACAGTGTGAATACTGAACCCCGGCGTTGTTGACGAGCAGGTCCACAGGCCGGCCTGCGCACTCGACTTCCGAGACCGCGCGGGATCGCGTCGCTGTCTGTGAGGTCGAGCGCCAGGTGGCGGATCCGGCCGCTTTCCGTGGACGGAGATTGGCGCCGCACGATGGAAAGCACGTCATAGCCCTGGGCGGCGAGCTTGGTCGCGAGGACTGAGCCGATCCCGCTGCTGGTTCCGGTGACGATGGCAAATCCGATGGTGTCCATGAGTGGTCACCTTCGATCTGGATGCCGGTGTCCTACCGACGCGCAGACGAGACTAATTGAACAAACGCGCCAAAGACCGGATTGGGCGGATTGGCGCGATCCTTCAATAGGCGGGGTCTTGGCTCAGTCATGCTGGCGGCACGGAAACCTACATCCAAAGAGGTCTGTCATGCCTGTCCCACCCCGAACCCCCGACCGCGCGACGGCCGTCGTGCTCATCCTACATATCGTCGCCATGTTCGCTGGCTTCGCCGTTCTCGGTGGCGTCTTCGAGTTTCCCGAGGTTCTCCGCTATCCAGCGCCGGAACGCTTCGCGATCTTCGCCGAGAACGAGGCCATTATCCGTCCGACCTACTGGGTGCTGACCATGACCGGGATCACCCAGATCCTGATCTCGGTTCTTCTCTACCACGTGGTCCGCGCCCAGTCGCACATATCTGCGGCCCTGTCGTTGATCTTTGGCACGCTCGCCGGTTTCTGCCAGGCGCTCGGCTTCGGCCGTTGGGTCATCCTGATCCCCTATTTCGTGACCGAGGCCGCCGACCCGGAAAAGGCGCAGATGGCGGCGATGCTCGAAGGCGCGTGCAACCACTACGCCGGTATGCTCGTTGGCGAGCACCTGGCCAATATCTGCTGGGGTGTGTGGCTTGCGTCGATCTGTATCGTGTTCCTGAATGGCACGAACATCAGCCGCTCCCTGGTGGGGTACGGCCTCGCGCTCTCGCCTGTCCTGTTCCTGCTGGCTGGTGAACAGATCGGCGTCTCGGGCGAAGTGCTCGACCCGCTTGTGGATTTCGGCTTTCCGTTGCTGGCCGTCTGGCACATCCTTCTTGCGGTTCAGCTCTGGCGGCGAAACGGGGCTGAAGAGTACGCTGGGTTGGGTCGCACCGAATGGGTCACAAGGGGGCGTGCTGGCACTTGCCATGATCGTCCCGGCCTTCGTCTGAACCCTGCGTGATATCAAGGCGTCGGACCGCTCCAGCGGCCCGGCGCCCCTCGATCGGGAGGAGGACATGTCCGGTTTCACCAGCACGACGCTGATCGGTCTCGTGGTCGGGGCGATTGGCCAGATCGACCCGGACCTCTGCCGGGGCATTCTGCGGCCCGATCCTATGCAGGCCGGTGTCGTGTCCGACCGGGACAAGCTCACGCTGCTGACGGCTTTCACGGATCGGCACGGAGCGTCGGCCGTCCTACGGATCGGGCAATACCTTGACCTGGACGAGGAATCGCCCGTCATCGCCGTTCTGGTCCGGTCCGTCGAGCCGACAGTGCTGGCCGAGAAGTGGATGCGTCTGGAAAGATACTACCATTCAATCCACCGGACGCGGATCGACAACGGCACGCCGCGCCAGTGGCAGTGCCGGCGCGAGAGCAAGGCGGACCCCGCCAGCGCAGCCGAGAACCTGCTGATTGCGGGTATCCTTTTTGGCCTGCTTGCCCGTATCGGCGCGAAAGACTGCCGTCTCTCACTCGGTTCGGTGGAGCTTGTCCCAAACGAGATCGCCGAGACGAAGCTCGACTGCGACGCGCAGCATTTCTCGATCCGCTGGTCCAACGATCCTGCGGCTCTTTCAGAAGATCGTTCTGACGCCGGAACCGTGAATGACCGCCTCGCCGACCTGCTTGCCGGCGATATCGGGCTCGGCTGGAAGCTAGGGGAGGCCGCGCGGGCTATGGCGCTCTCGGACCGGTCTCTCCAGCGCCGGCTGGGAGAGGCAGGCCGCAGCTTTTCGAGCGTCCTGCGCCGCGCCCGGATGCGGCGGGCCACACACCTGCTGACCGAGACGGCAACGCCATTGGCCGAGATCGGCTATTGCTGCGGCTATGCCGATCAGGCGCATTTCCAGCGCGATTTCCGGCGGGTGTCAAGCGTGACACCTAGGTCGTTTCGTGATGTAGCACGGCAGTCTGCCGCGATCGTTCAATAGAAATGCGACAGCAGCGGGCAATCTGTCCTCATCATCAATGGAGGACACCATGCTCAAATCCGTCTTGTTCATCACCTCGATTCTCACTGGCGCAAACATGGCGGCAGCCGAGACGACAGAGCGCCCGACCCGGATCGAAATCGAGACCTATATCGATCTGCCCTACGCCGCAGAGAGTATCTGGCAGGTCTTGGTTGATCTGGCCACCTGCCCCGAGTGGAATCCGTACCATGTCCGTGTCGAGGGCGTGGCGGAGCGCGGGGCTCGGCTGGAGGTTGAGGTGCACAAACCCAACGGCCATCGACTCGTTATCCACCCTCGGGTCATCGTGGCCGAACCCGACCGCAGCCTCGTCTGGGGTGGCGGCGTCCCGGGCATATTTCACGGCGTGCACCGGTTCGACCTCGAACCCCTGTCCGAAAACTGCACCCGACTGCATCACACGGAAGTATTCGCCGGCCTATTCGTCGGATATGCGGAACTCGGCTCGATTGAAGCGGGCTATGCCGCGATGAACGCGGCGTTGGCAGACCGTTTGGCGAGCGTTTCAAGGGCGCTCGACGAAGCGTGCTGAATTTGGAGTGCACCTCCACGGGTCTGCTATCAATCTAAAGAAGCTTTGAAGGTCGGCAAAGTCCCGCCGAGCTGACCTCCGGCGAAGAAGCCTCCCGAAGATTTCTTCAGGAGGCTTCATGGGAAGTAGTGTCAGACCCGCAAGGAGGTCGACGTAGAGCTGGATCACGAAATGAACAAGGCCCCGCCAACCGGCGGGGCCTTTGCATTTCGGATCGGGTGCCAGTCAGGCCAGCAGTCGCCGCGCGATCACCTGTGCCTGGATCTCGGCAGCGCCCTCGAAAATGTTGAGGATGCGTGCATCGCAAAGGATACGGCTGACCGTATATTCCAGCGCAAAGCCGTTGCCGCCGTGGATCTGCAGCGCGTTGTCCGCATTGGCCCAGGCCACGCGCGCGCCCAAGAGCTTGGCCATGCCAGCCTCAAGGTCGCAGCGGCGGCCGTGGTCCTTTTCCCAGGCCGAGAAATAGGTCAGCTGCCGGGCGATCATGATTTCCACCGCCATCATGGCCAGCTTGCCCGAAACCCGGGGGAAGTTGATCAGCGACTTGCCGAACTGCTTGCGGTCGATGGCATATTGCATGCCCACGTCCAGAGCGGCCTGTGCCACGCCGATGGCGCGTGCGGCGGTCTGGATGCGGGCGCTCTCGAACGTCTCCATCAGCTGTTTGAAGCCGTTGCCTTCCTCTCCGCCCAAGAGGTTCTCGCCCTTGACCTTGAAGTTGTCGAAGCCAAGCTCGTATTCCTTCATGCCGCGATAACCCAGCACCTCGATCTCGCCACCGGTCATGCCCTCGGTCGGGAAGGGGTCTTCGTCCGTGCCCGGGGTCTTTTCGGCCAGGAACATCGACAGGCCCTTGTAGTTGTCCGTCGACGGATCGGTCCGCGCCAGCAGGGTCATGACATGGGTCCGCGCGGCGTGGGTGATCCAGGTCTTGTTGCCGGTCACGCTGTAGTCGCCGCTTTCGTCCTTGACCGCGCGCGTGCGCAGCGACCCGAGGTCGGAGCCGGTATTCGGTTCGGTAAAGACGGCCGTGGGAAGGGTCTCGCCGCTGGCAAAGCGGGGCAGCCACTTTTCCTTCTGTTCCTGCGTGCCGCCAGCGATCACCAGTTCGGCGGCGATCTCGGACCGTGTGCCCAGAGAGCCGACACCAATATAGCCGCGCGACAGTTCCTCGGAGACAACGCACATCGAGGCCTTGGACAGGCCCAGGCCGCCGTATTCCTCGGGGATGGTCAGGCCGAAGACGCCCATTTCTGCCAGTTCCTCGATGATTTCCATCGGGATCAGCTCATCCTTGAGGTGCCATTCATGGGCATGAGGTTCGACGCGCTCGACCGCGTAGCGGCGGAACTGGTCGCGGATCATCTCCAACTCTTCGTCCAGCCCGGTGCGACCATGCGTGACTTCGGCCTGGCGCTCTTCCATCAGGTGCACCAGCCGGGTGCGGGCGCCGGGGTTGTTGCCGTGCTGCATGAGATGCTCGACCGTTTCGGTCAGCATCGCGCGGCGCTCGTCCTGGCTCAGGCCCATGTCCGCCAGGCGCACGATTTCGCCCTGGTTCATCTGGATGCCGCCGTGGATCTGCGACAGGTACTCGCCAAAGGCGATCTGGTGGATCAGTTGCTCGACCTCGCCAAAGGTGCCTTCCGCCTCCAGACGGGTGGCCCAGGCCTGCATCTGACGCAGCGATTCGACGTAGGTGGCCAGCCAGGCCAGCCCGTGTGCGGCAAACTGGTTCTGCTCGACCAGGGCGCCGGACACGCGGCCATCGGCCATCACCATTCCCTGCACATGGGTGCGGGCGGTTTCCAGGATGCCCTCGATCGGCGCGATCGATTCGCCGGTCAGGGTCAGAAGGTCGGGCAGAATCACGCTGCCAAGGCTCAGGTCTTGTCCGTCATGCGCCATTCAACAGGTCCTCTCTCTTTGTCGCCGTGCGGGCTGGCTTGGCCATCCCTTTGCGCGAATAGCAAAATATGCGCCCCGGGATTTTGGGTCGGCATACAACTTCCCGACGGTCCTAGCTACTTTGCAGGTGCAGCGCAACAAAAATGCTTGAGGTGCGGCGGTATTGTTCAATTGTTGCGCGATGTTGAATCCACGTGCGGTCAGGGCAGGACATGCTAAGAGGCCGCCATGCCCGGAATTCTTGCCGATCTGACCCCGCTTACGGTTCTCGTTGCCCTAGGAATTGCCTCGCTTGCCGGGGTGATCAAGGGGCTGGTCGGTTTTGCCATGCCGATGATTCTCGTTTCGGGCCTCGGCAGCCTCGTGGCACCGGAACTTGCCCTGGCGGGTTTGATCCTGCCGACGCTGGTGACAAACGGTTTCCAGGCGCTGGCCCAGGGGCCACGCGCGGCCGTGCAATCCGTGCGCCGGTTCCGGGTCTTTCTTGGCGTTGCCTGCGTGATGCTGTTGCTGTCCGCCCAGTTGGTGGCGGTGCTGCCGGCGCAGGTCCTGTTGCTGATGATCGGGGCGCCAATCACCCTTTTCGCGATTCTGCAGCTAGCAGGCTGGCAACCCCGCGTCGCAAGCGAGGGCCATAGGGGGCTGGAAATCGGGATCGGGGTGTTTGCCGGGTTCATCGGTGGGTTCTCGGGCGTCTGGGGGCCGCCGACCGTGGCCTACCTGACAGCGATGGGCACCGAGAAACGCGAGCAGATGCGTGTACAAGGCGTGATCTACGGACTGGGCGCGGTCGCGCTGACCCTGGCCCATATCGGCTCTGGCGTGCTGAACGCGGCGACCGTCTGGCTGTCGCTGGCACTGGTGCCGCCAGCATTGGTGGGCATGTGGGTCGGGTCGCGGGTGCAGAGCCGGATCGACCAGCGCGCCTTTCGGCGGGCGACCTTGCTTGTGTTGCTGATCGCGGGCTTGAACCTTGTGCGTCGCGCCTTAACCTGACGGTCATGACACAGCAGGATTGGTCCGCGCATGTGACGCGGCTTGTCGAGGATGAACTGGCGGGCTTTGCGGTGGAAAGCCAGGGGGACCGGCTGCTGCTGGAGGATTTCGCGCGCATGCGCGTGCGTCGCCCGCGTCCGATCACGGTGAATTTCAGCGGCGGGCTGACCCAGACCTGTTACAGCGTGACCCGTTCCAACGGCGCCTACTCGGTGCTTTTCCTGCCGCGGGCGGGGTATTTCAGCCTGTGCGTGGACAGCGATTTCGGACCGTTGGACATCGGCGTTCACGGACCCGCGCTGGGATGCTTCGCCTCTGTCTGAGGCTCCCTGGACGTCTGGTTGGACGGGCGAAGACACATAGGGTTGTGTGTCGGCTAACTTGAGACAGCAGACCCTGAGGCCAGTCTTTCAAGTGCATCCGACTCGGTCCGAAACATATCGCACCAACGTTCAGCTATCGTGTTGAAGTGGGGGTAATGGTGGAGCCTAGGGGGATCGAACCCCTGACCTCTACAATGCCATTGTAGCGCTCTCCCAGCTGAGCTAAGGCCCCATTCCCGGGCGACGCCATCGGCGCCGTGGGCGGGAATTACGCCCTGCCGCCGATGGGATCAAGCGGAAAATTGCGGCAAGGAGAGAATTTCCTGACGGAGCTTCGGCAGAGGTCCTGACGAAGGGCCGCGCAAAGAAAAACGCCGGACGGAGGACCCGACCGGCGTTGCTGTGTACTGTGCTGGTGGCCAGAAATCAGGTGTCGTCGTCTTCGTTCGAGACGTCCGTGATATCGTCCAGAGAGACGTTGTCGTCCTCCTCGTCCTCGAGAACGTCATCATCGTCGAGATCGACATTGACGTCATCGTCCTCGATCAGATCGACTTCTTCCTCGGACTCCTTGGCCTTGGACTTGTTGGCGGCATCCGCTGAATCCGCAGCGATCATGCTCCGCTTGCCGGTTTCGAGGTTGACCACCTCGCCGGTATAGGGGCTGACGATCGGGTCGCGGTTCAGGTCGTAGAAACGTTTGCCAGTGGTGGGGCAGACACGCTTGGTGCCCCATTCTTCCTTGGGCATGGGTGATCCCCTTCAACTCTCTGTGTCTGTCGACAATCCACGCCCCCTGCCATATCAGGTGAGGGATGTCAAAAGCTTTGACAGCAAGCAGCGGGGCAGGGGGCATATGGGGCAAATCACCTTGACTGGCAACCCTCCGGTTGCGGTTGTCCTGCGGCGGTCGGCGCGTGCCCGCCGCCTGTCGCTGCGGATCTCGCAGCTGGACGGGCGGGTGACGCTGACCCTGCCGCAAAAAGTGCCCGAATCCGAGGGGCTTGCCTTTCTCCGTTCCAAGGAAAGCTGGTTGCGCGGGCACCTTGCCGGGGTGTCGGGGCCGGTGGCCGTTGGCCCGGGGGCGCGCGTGCCTGTCGAGGGGGTCATGCACGAGATTCGCGGCGGCAGCGGTCGCCAGGTGCGGCAGGCCGACGGGGTATTGCTGGTGCCCGGCCCCGAAGAGCGGATGGCGGCGCGGTTGAAGGGGTGGCTGCGGACGCGGGCCCGTGACCGGCTGGCAGAGGCCTCGGACCGTTATTCCGCGCGGCTCGGACGCGATTACAGCCGCCTGACGCTGCGGGATACACGCTCGCGCTGGGGCAGCTGCACCCATGACGGTGGCCTGATGTATTCCTGGCGACTGATCCTGGGCCACCCCGAGGTGCTGGACTACGTCGCCGCGCACGAGGTCGCGCATCTTCGGCACATGGATCATTCCCCGGCCTTCTGGCGACAGGTCGAGGCGCTCTATGGCGACTGGCGCAGCCCCCGAAAATGGCTGAAGGAACACGGTGCGGAACTGCACCGATACCGGTTCGACTGACCGCGTGGTGCCGTGCAGGCAGGCCGGTCAGGCGCGGTGCACTATCTTGCCCGAGTCGACCTGCGACGCGGCGGCGCAAAGCCGCTGACCGGCCCGGAATCGTTCTTTTGCCTGGGCAGAGACGAAGCTGGCCCAAAGCGTTTCGCGCCGTTCGTTTTGGGGCTGCGCCTGCGGGGGCTGTGCGGTCGCCGTGGGGTTGGTCTCGCGTGGTGCCTGGTTCGTCTGACGGGCTTGAGCGCTGTCGCTGCGGGGCTCCTGCGCTTGTGGCTTGCGGCGACGCGCGCGCCACCCCTGTTCCTCGCGCGGCTCCTGGGCCTCGCGCTCTTTCATGATCCGCAGTTTCTCGGGGTTGTGCCATCGCAGGGCGTCATAGGCGTTGTTCAACTCGGCCAGCTTGCGTGTGCCTTCCTCGATATCGCCTCCGCTGACGTCGGGATGGTGCGCCTTGACCTGCCGGATCCACGCGCGCCGGATGGTGGCGAAATCATCCTCAGGCGTGACGCCAAGCGTCTTGTAGGCGGACATCGGTGCGGTACGGGTCATGACAAACTCTCTTGCAATGCGTGGCACGGTCCGCGGCCCGCCCCCGGGAACCGTCGGAAAAATCTTAAATTGACGATAACTTTGATTCATATCCGCCGTGTAGCCCGTTTCGCTTGCAAGGGTTAACGCGGGCGGGCGGGGCGTCACGGCCATTGACCGGCGCCGCAAATGTGATCACAAAAGACACATGCAAGCCGTATCCAGACCAGAGATCGCCGCCTCGGCCCATGACCGCGTGTATCGCGGACTGCGCACGCGGATCATGCACGGGCAGATGGCGCCGGGTCAGGCGCTGACCCTGCGCGGCATCGGCCGGGAATTCGACGTCTCGATGACCCCCGCCCGCGAGGCCGTGCACCGGCTGGTGGCCGAGGGGGCGCTGACCATGTCCTCTTCCGGGCGGGTGTCCACGCCCGAGCTGTCGAACGAGCGGATCGAGGAACTGGCCGCCCTGCGCGCCCTGATTGAGGTCGAACTGGCCTCACGCGCGCTGCCAAGGGCGCATATCGCGCTGATCGAACGGTTGCATACCATCAATGCCACCATCGCAGACGTTGTCTCGAACCGCGATTCGGTGGGCTATATCCGTACCAACCTGGAGTTTCACCGCACGCTCTACCTGCGCGCGCAGGCGCCTGCGATGTTGGCGATGGCAGAAACGGTCTGGTTGCAGCTGGGGCCGACGATGCGGGCGCTTTATGGTCGGCTGCGGCGGTCGGAACCGCCGCAGTATCACCGGCTCATCATCGCGGCGCTCAAGGCGGGCGACGAACCGGGCCTGCGGCTGGCGGTGCGCTCTGACGTGACACAGGGCCTGCGGATGCTGGCGGGCTGATACGGTCCCCATTGGCAGCGCTGCCGCGATGCGGCAAGTAGCAGGTATGGAATTCGCACCGATCTTCATCACGCTGGGCGTCTTGTTTCTTGCGGGGCTCGCGGCGGACACGCTGGGGCGGCGCACCCGGGTGCCCGGCGTGACCCTGCTGTTGGTCATTGGCGTGCTGATCGGCTCGTCGGGGCTGGCGCTGCTGCCCAAGGCGGCAATCCACTGGTACGAACCGCTCTCCATCGTGGCCCTGACGATGGTGGCATTTCTCCTGGGGTCGTCCCTGCGCCGTGACAAGGTGGCGGCACACGGGCGGGCGATCCTGGCAGTCTCCGTGGCGGTGGTCCTGGCGACGATGGTGGTCGTGGCCATCGGCCTCTGGCTGATTGGCCTGCCGCCGGAACTTGCGATCCTGATCGGGGCCGTGGCCACGGCGACCGACCCGGCGGCCACGCAGGAAACCCTGCGCGAGGCAGGGGGCGAGGGCGATTTCGCCGATACCTTGCGCGGTATCGTGGCCATCGACGATGCTTGGGGGATGATGGTCTTTGCCTTGGCGGTTGTGGCCGCGCAGGCCGTCGCCAGTGCCGGGTTTGATCCCCAATTGTTGCTTGTGGCACTCTGGGAGGTGGGCGGCGCGCTTGTGCTTGGCCTGGTCATCGGCCTGCCGGGGGCCGTTCTGACCGGGCGACTGCGCCCGGGAGAGCCGACGCGGATCGAGGCGCTGGGCCTCGTCTTCCTGACTGCGGGTCTCGCGCTTTGGTTCGAGGTGTCGTTCCTGCTGGCGGGCATGGCGGCGGGGGCGGTGATCGCCAACCTTGCGCGACATCACGAACGCGCCTTCCACGAGATCGAGATGGTCGAGCGCCCTTTCCTGATCCTCTTTTTCCTGCTCGCCGGGGCGTCGATGGAGCTGGCCGCGCTAGCCGCTGTCGGCTGGATCGGGCTGGGGTACATCATCCTGCGTATCCTCGGACGTCTTGCCGGGGGATGGCTGGGGGGGCTGTTCGGCGGGCTGACGCCTGTCGAACGGCGCTGGATCGGCCCGGCGTTGCTGCCCCAGGCGGGTGTCGCGGTGGGCATGGCTCTGGTCGCTGCTGTCGAGATGCCCGCAGTCGGGGATATCCTGTTGACCCTGACCATCGGGACGACCGTGGTCTTCGAGCTGATCGGCCCCGTGGTCACCCTCATGGCCGTGCGCGCGGTGCACAAGGCGGATGGCGGGGCCTGAGGCCCCGCCTGTCGTCAGGTCATGGCGGCGGTCAGGGCCGTGTCCATCAGTCCCTTGATCGACGCGCGAGAGGTCTGGGCGACAATCCGGCCCAGTTCTGCCTGTCCTTTCAGGACGACCAGCGTCGACCGGCGCGGGATCTTCAGCGATTTCGCTAGCTCGGACCGGCTGTGCTCGTCCCAGTCCACGTCGATGAAGGTGATCTGTGCCTCGTAGTCCGGATTTTCACCCTTCAGCGCCTTGATGACGCGCTCTTGCGCGGCGCAGGTCGAGCACCAGCTGGCCTTGAAATCCAGAAAGACGGTGTCGCCCTTGTCCAGGTGCGTTGTCACGAGGCCGGGGGTGTAGGCCAGCGGTGCCGCATGGGCAGCAAGGGGTAGGGCAAAGGCCGTTCCGGCGGTTAGGGTCAGAAAGCGGCGGCGATCCATGTGAAAGCTCCTTTGTAGGTTCGGGTCTCGGGCCCGGGGTCAGAGGGAAACGGAAAGGTCGATCAGCCAGGCCGGCAAGACACCGATAAGCCAGGCCTCGACCAGATGATGCAGGTTAAAGAAGAGTCCGAGCCCCACGGCCACGAAAGTCGCGCCCAGGATCGGGCGGGTCCGGATCGCAAGGGCGCGTAACTGGCTGTTGTACCGGCCGACCGCGCCGCGGGTGCCATAGGCCAGCCCAAGGATCAGGGTCGAGACGCCAAGCGCGAAGAACAGCATGATCAGCGCGGCCCAGCCCAGGTTCTGCCCCTGGCTGGCCAGCGAAATGGCGCCGCCCAGGGTCGGACCGATACAGGGACTCCAGACCGCGCCCAGAAGCAGCCCGCCGAGGAACTGCCCGCGCAGTGCGCCACGGTCGATCTGATCCATCTGCACATCGGCACGGGCCGATAGACCGGCAGTGGCCGTCTCAAGAACGCCCGCCGCCTGGGGCAGCAACAGCGCCAGCCCGAACAGCACCATCAGCACGGCCCCCACCCGGGACACCATGTCGATGCCGATCCCCAGCGCATGGCCAAAGGCCGTCACCCCGACGCCCAGCACCACGAAGGACAGGCTGAGCCCCGCCGCCATGACCAGGGGGCCAGCCCGGCTGGCCTGCAGGGCGGTGGCGATGACGATGGGCAGCACCGGCACCACGCAGGGGTTGATCAGGGTCAGCAGCCCGGCCCCATATGCGAATATCAGCTCCATGCGGGGGATACTGCCGGGACCGGGACCTGCCTGTCACCCGACAATGCCCTGACGCATCGTCACGAGCGCGTGCAAATTGTTTCGCGCCGGCTCTCAGCGCAGGCAGTTCTGGCGCACGAGGCTGCAGAGCGTTTCGCTACAACTGCAGGTTGGGAGAGGCCGGATTCGCCCGTCAAGGGCGCGGTGTGGCGGTTCAGGCCGCCAGGCCCTTGGACCCGATGTTCAGGAATTTGTTGCGGCGGGCGCGGATCAGGTCCTCGCGCGACATGCCGTCCAGATCGCCCAGAAGGCCGGTGATGGCGCTGTGCACGGCGGCGATGGCGGCCTCGCTGTCGCGGTGCGCACCGCCCAGCGGCTCAGGCACCACCCGGTCGCAGACCCCCAGTTGATGGAGATCCTGCGCGGTCAAGCGCAGCGCCTCGGCGGCCTCGCGCATCTTGTCGGAATCCTTCCACAGGATCGAGGCGCACCCCTCGGGCGAGATCACCGAGTAGACAGCATGTTCCAGCATCGCCACCCGGTTGGCGGTGGCAAAGGCGACGGCGCCACCCGACCCGCCCTCGCCGATCACGACAGTGACCAACGGCACGCCGATCTGCAGGCACTTCTCGGTCGCGCGGGCGATGGCCTCTGACTGGCCGCGTTCCTCGGCCCCCTTGCCGGGGTAGGCGCCGGGGGTATCGACCAGCGTGACCACGGGCAGGCCGAACTTGTCGGCCATTTCCATCAGACGCATCGCCTTGCGATAGCCCTCGGGCCGGGCCATGCCGAAGTTGTGGGTGATGCGCGAGCTGGTGTCGTTGCCCTTTTCATGGCCGATCACCACAACCGGACGATCGTCCAGCCGCGCCAGGCCGCCCATGACCGCGTGATCGTCGGCAAAGCCGCGATCCCCGGCCAGCGGCGTGAACTCGGTGAACAGCGCCTCGACATAGTCCTTGCAATGTGGCCGGTCAGGATGGCGCGCGACTTGGCATTTCCGCCAGGGCGTCAGCTTGGCATAGAGATCCTTGAGAAGGGTCTCGGCCTTGCGGTCGAGCCCGGCAGCCTCTGCCGCGACGTCCATTTCCTCGTTGTCACGCGCCATGCGGCGCAGCTCTTCGGCCTTGCCTTCGATTTCGGCCAGGGGTTTTTCGAAGTCGAGGTAATGAGTCATCCGGGTCTCCTTGCAGGGCGCTATATGGCCTCGCCGCGCGCGGGATGCAATAAAGCAAGATTTGTCGCAACTGGCCCGTCTAGGGTCTTGGCAGACAAAGGACAACCGCAATGACCCGACAAGACCACCCCGCCACCGCATATGAGGCCCGTATCCGCCGCGTCATGCGCCACATCGTTGACACGCCAGACGGCGACCTTTCGCTTGATGCGCTGGCGGATGTGGCGGCGATGTCGCGGTTCCACTTTCACCGGGTCTACGTCGCGATGACGGGCGAGACGGTGGCGCAGGCCGTGCGCCGCCTGCGCCTGCACCGCGCCGGCAAATGGCTGGTGCAGGGGGCAGAGCCGGTGGAGCTGATCGCCGCCCGCGTGGGTTATGCCAACGCCCAGAGCTTCAACCGTGCCTTCAAGGCGCATTACGGCATCACGCCCCTGGCTTTCCGTACCGCCGGACAGGCTGACCGCATGACCTTGACCCTGCGCAAAGGAGACCCCGCCATGTACCCCGTTGAAATCCGCATCTGCGCGCCCGCGCGTCTGGCGGCGCTGCCGCACAAGGGCGACTATCACCAGATTGCCCGCGCCTTTACCGAACTGGCCGCGATTTTCTCAGCCAGGAGGCTGTGGCCGCAGGCGCGCGGTATGGCCGCCATCTACTACGACTCGCCCGCGGACACGCCAGAGCCGGACCTGCGCAGCGCCGCGGGCATCCTGGTGGAGGCGGATTTTGCCATGCCCGAGGACCTGCAGGACATTCCCCTGCCGGACGGCGATCGCCTCGTTCTGACCTTCAAGGGGGCTTATGCGGGCTTGCCGGCGGCCTGGGACCATGCCTATGGCGTGGCGCTGCCCGAATCCGGTCGGATGCCTGCGGACAGCCCCTCGTTCGAGGTCTACTTGAACGATCCCACCGATACGCCGCCAGAGGCGCTGCTGACCGAAATCCATGTGCCCCTGCTGGGCTGACGTCAGCCGAACAGCACCGGCACCATCGCGGCCAGCAGGATCGCCGCCATGCTCCAGTTGAACAGGCGCAGCCGTCCAGGTTTGTCCAGCCAGCGGCGCAGGCCGGTGCCAAGGACCGTCCAGGTCACGGCAGAGACGGTGCCGATCACCGCATAGGTGCCAGAGACCCAGGCCACGGCGACAAGGTCGCGGCTGGCGGCATAAAGCGTGATCGCGCCCAGGGCCATCGACCAGGCCTTGGGGTTGACCCACTGAAAGGCCGCCGCCTGCAAGAAGCTGAGCGGCCGGGCATTGCTACCCGCCGCTCCCGGTGCCGCCTGGTTGGCGATCTTCCAGGCCAGCCACAGCAGGTAAAGGATCGAGACGACCTTGAGCAGCGTGTTGGCAAAGGGCCAGATCTCGAAGATCTGCATCACGCCCAGGCCCACCGGCAGGATCATCAGAGGAAACCCATAGGCCACACCCGCCAGGTGGGGCAGGGTCCGGCGCAGGCCGAAATTCGCCCCGGATGTCATCAGCATCAGGTTGTTCGGTCCGGGTGAGAACACGGTGGCGGCGGCAAAAAGCGCAAGGGCAAGGAACAACTCGAGTGTCATGGCGCAATTCTTACGGTATCTGCGTGCGATTTTGTTGCGAACTGCGGCGCGTATCGGGTAAGCATGCAATTAATGATCGAAATGGATGCCATTGATCGCAAGATATTGCGAGAGTTGTCCGCCGACGGGCGGCTGAGCAACCTGGCCCTCGCAGATCGGGTGGGCCTCTCGCCGTCGGCCTGCCTGCGCCGCACGCAGGCGCTGGAAAAGGCCGGGGTGATCCGGGGCTATCGCGCGGTGCTCAGTGCCGAAAAGCGGGGCATCGGCTTTACCGCCTATATCACCGTGGGGTTGAACCAGCATACCAAGCCCTCGCAGCTGGCCTTTGAACAGGCGATGGCGGCGGCGTCCCAGGTGCGTGAATGTCACAACATCACAGGGCCGGTGGAATACCTGCTACGGGTCGAGGTGGCGGACCTGGCGGCCTACAAGCATTTCCATACCGACATCCTGGGGGCGTTGCCGCAGGTCCGCACACTGACATCCTATGTTGTCATGGGGTCTCCCAAGGATGAGCGGGCCTGAGCGTTTTTCGGGCAGACAGGAGGGGCCATGCGGGTACTGATCCATCCCGGCTTTCACAAGACCGGCACCACCAGCCTGCAACGCGGGGCAGAGGCGGAACATGCGGTCCTGGCGCCACGCCTGCGCCTGGTACTGCCGCATGACATCGAGCCGGTGAATTTCGCCGCGCGTCGCGTGTCGGTGGGCGCCAACGCCAAGCGCATCGCGGCATTTCGCGCAGCCGTGACGGAGTTTGCCCAGGGCATCGACCCGGGCGATCCGCGTCCGCTGCTTGTCAGCTCGGAGCATCTCTGCGGTTTGTTGCCGGGGCGCAAATCCGTGACCACCTATGCCGCAGCGCCAGAGCTGCTGGGGCAGATGGCCGAGGTCCTCTCAGATCACCTGCCAAACCCGTCTTTGTCGATCTGGTTCACCACCCGCGCGCCGGAGGCCTGGCTGAAAAGCCTCTACTGGCAACTCCTGCGCAGCCAGCGGGTGACAGAGGGGTCAGAGCAATTTGCCAACCGCTTTCGCGACGCGGCAGACCTGGGCGCCATTGTCGCGATGGTGGCGGAACGACTGGCGGGACAGGCCGACGTGTCGTCGACGAGATTGGAGGACTGCGGCGGCGATCCATTGGGGCCGCTGGGCGTGGCGCTGGACCGGCTGGGCGTGTCATCCGCCGGGTTGCGGCCCCTCGCGCGGCAAAACGTGCAACCGGCGGAGGCCGCGGCGGACCTGCTGGCGCTCAACCGGTCTGATCTGGACGACGAGGCGCTGAGCGCGGCCAAGACTGCCTTGCTGACACGTCTGCGCAAGGCGGGCCAGACCCGGGCAGGGTAGGGCCGGGCGCACAAGCCCGGCCCGACAGGTCAATTGGCGGCGATCATCTCGGACTGGCGCACGATCACCTCGGCCTGCTTGATCGAGGCGATGTCGACCAGCCGGCCCTTGTAGACCGTGGCGCCTTCGCCCTTGGCCTTGGCTTCTTCCATCGCGGCGAGGATCTCGCGCGCTTCGGTCACGGCCTCTTCGGTGGGGGTAAAGACCGCGTTGGCCAGCGCCACCTGTTTCGGATGGATCGCCCATTTGCCGACCATGCCCAGCGTGGCCGAGCGCAGCGCCTGCGCGCGGAAGCCCTCGTCATCGCTGAAATCTCCGAAGGGTCCGTCCACGGGCAGCACGCCGTGGGTGCGGCAGGCGGCGACAATCGCGGCCTGGGCCCAGTGCCAGGGATCCGACCAGTGCTTTTGCCCCTCGCGGATCATGTAGTAGTTTTCCTGCGTGCCGCCGATGCCGGTGGTCGCCATGCCCATCGAGGCAGCGAAATCGGCGGCGCCGAGGCTCATCGCCTCCAGCCGTGGCGAGGCGGCGGCGATCTCTTCGACATGGGCGATGCCGGCGGCGCTTTCGATGATGACTTCGAACTTGATCGGCTTGGTCCGGCCTTTGGCGCGTTCCACCGCCGTCACCAGCGCGTCGACGGCATAGATGTCCCCGGCGCAGCCGACCTTGGGAATCATGATCTGGTCCAACCGTTCAGAGGCCTGTTCCAGCAGGTCCACGACGTCGCGGTACCAATAGGGCGTGTCCAGCCCGTTGATGCGGACGGACAGGGTCTTGTTGCCCCAGTCAACCTCGCCGATGGCCTTGATGACATTGGCGCGCGCGCTGTCCTTGTCGGTGGGGGCCACGGAATCCTCGAGGTCGAGGTTGATGACATCGGCCGCCGAGCCTGCCATTTTTTCAAAGATCGCCGGGCGCGAGCCGGGGCCGAACAGCTGGCAGCGGTTGGGGCGGGCAGGGGCGGCAGGCTGGATGCGGAAGGACATGGGGCAGGGCCTTTCGGTCAGAAAATTGCGTATACCTCGGTATGCGGGTTATAAAACTGCGCAGCACTCTGCAAGGGAATTTCGCTGCAGGGCGGCATTCCTGCCTTGATGCACGATTCTTCGGCAGTTTTCCCAGAATGCGCAAGAAACGTCGAAGATTTCCGCAAATTGGCGCAGGAACGCAAGGCAGTTCGGCAACGACTCAGGCATGGTCGGGCAAATTCTGACTTCGGAGGCGTCCATGATCGAGACACCCTATCTGCTGTTCCTGGGCGATGCGCCCGACCCGCTGGCGGCCAAGGTGGCCCAGGGAATCCGCGACTGGCGGCCCGAAAACTGCGTCGGCCAATTGCGCCTGGACGGTTGCAAGGCCGACCTGGGCCTGCCGGACATGGACCTTGCGGCGGCCAAGGATGCGGGGGCCAAGACCTTGGTGATCGGCGTGGCCAACCGGGGTGGCAAGATCAGCCAGGTCTGGAAGAAGGTGCTGGTCGAGGCGCTGGAAGAGGGCTTTGACCTCGCCTCGGGACTGCACAACCTGCTGCGTGACGAGCCCGACCTGAAGGCTGTGGCCGAGGCCACGGGCCGCGCTCTGCACGACGTGCGGGTGCCCGAGGTCGACTATCCGATTGCCGATGGCAAGAAGCGCGGCGGCAAGCGGGTGCTGGCGGTGGGCACCGATTGTTCGGTGGGCAAGATGTATACCACGCTGGCGCTGGACAAGGCGATGCGCGACCGGGGCATGAAATCGACCTTCCGCGCCACGGGCCAGACCGGTATCCTGATCACCGGCGACGGCGTGCCGCTGGACGCGGTTGTGGCGGATTTCATGGCCGGCAGCATCGAATGGCTGACGCCCGACAACGATCCCGACCACTGGGACGTGATCGAGGGACAGGGCAGCCTGTTCCACGTCTCGTTCTCCGGCGTGACGATGGCGCTGATCCACGGCGGCCAGCCCGACGCGCTGATCCTGTGCCACGAGCCGACGCGCACCCATATGCGCGGTCTGCCGGACTATGGCCTGCCCACGCTGGAAGAGGTGCGGGACCTGTCGATGTCGCTGGCGAAGGTCGCCAATCCCGGCTGCCAGGTGGTCGGCGTGTCGATCAACACGCAGCACATGGGCGAGGACGAGGCGGTGCGTTATTGCGAAGAGGTCGAAGCCCGGCTTGGCCTGCCGACCGTGGACCCGTTCCGCCACGGCGCCGACCGGCTGGCCGAGGCGCTGGCCGCGCTCTGACATCGGGCGGTCCGGCCTGCGGCCGGACGCTGTTTCGCGCCTTGGGCGCGAAAGACGCCCCGCCCGCCGTCCCTTGGGGCGCATCCATTGATGCGTCGCCCTGGGGTGGCCAATTGCGGACCCGGGGTATTTGAACCAAGAAGAAGCAGGGAGGACGGGCATGACAATCAGTGTTTCACGGGATGTGTTCCGGCTGGCCGAGGCCTTTACCATTTCACGTGGCAGCCGGACCGAGGCGCAGGTTCTGACCGTGCGGGTCACGCGCGGCAAGGTCATGGGATGGGGCGAATGCGTGCCCTACGCCCGCTACGATGAAACGCTGGACAGTGTGACCGCCGAGATCGAGGCCCTGCCCTCGGGGATTTCCCGCATGGCGCTGCAAGAGGCTCTGCCTGCCGGGGCGGCGCGCAACGCGGTGGATTGCGCGCTTTGGGATCTGGAGGCCAAGGCCGCCGGGCAACGGGTGTGGGAGCTGGCCGGTCTGGCGAAGCCGGGACCGGAAATCACCGCCTATACCCTGTCGCTGGACACGCCCGAGAACATGGAGGCATCGGCGCGCAAACACGCTGCGCGGCCCCTGCTGAAGATCAAGCTGGGTACGGCCGATGACATGCCCCGGCTGGAGGCGGTGCGCCGTGGCGCGCCGGAGGCGCGGATCATCGTCGATGCCAACGAAGGCTGGAGCGCCGAGGTCTACGCCGATCTTGCGCCGCACCTGGTGCGGCTGGGGGTGGCGCTGGTCGAGCAACCGCTGCCTGCGGGCGAGGACGAGGCGCTGATCGGGATGGAGCGCCCGGTGCCCGTCTGCGCCGACGAAAGCTGTCATGACCGTGCCTCTTTGCCCGCGCTCAAGGGCAAGTACGACGTGGTGAATATCAAGCTGGACAAGACCGGCGGCCTGACCGAGGCGCTAGCCCTGCGCGACGCGGCATTGGCAGAGGGGTATGATGTCATGGTGGGCTGCATGGTCGGCTCATCGCTGGCGATGGCGCCGGCGGTTCTGGTGGCCCAGGGGGCGCTTGTCACCGACCTGGACGGACCTTTGTTGCTGGCGGAGGACCGCGAAACGCCGTTGCAGTTCGACGAGAGGGGGGTGCATCCGCCACCGCAGAGGCTGTGGGGTTAGGCCAGGACGCCCAGGCGGGTCAGATTGTCCTGCAAAGGCTCTTGGACCCGGATCACGTCGAGACAGATGTGATGTGCCTTGCGGTGATCCTTTTCGACCTCTTCGATCCGCGCGAGCGCGGCCTATTTCGTGGCAAAGCGATTTGGCGCGCCAGCCAGTGCGGGCGGGCCTGACCCCGGCACGCGTATCACGACGAATTTGACCATGTGCCACAGTACGACCGGCGTCGCCGCCTTGTCCGGATCGTCGGTTTCACCTTTGGAATCGTTCCAAAGGATGGCAGGCCGGGCGCCAAAGGAACCGCGACACTTGCGGCCCGCAAGCCGCCTGCCTACAAGACCCATAACAGTTTCAAGGACCACGCTGATGACCCGTACCGTCTATGTCAATGGAGACTACCTGCCCGAGACCGAGGCCAAGGTCTCTATCTTCGACCGGGCCTTTCTGATGGCCGATGGCGTCTATGAGGTGACCTCTGTCCTGGGCGGCAAACTGATCGATTTCGAGGGCCACGCGAAACGGCTGCAGCGTTCGCTGGACGAATTGGAAATGGACAGCCCGGTCACACCCGAGGAGCTGCTGCAGATCCACCGCGACCTGGTGGAGCAGAACGGGATCGTCGACGGGCTGGTTTATCTGCAGATCACGCGGGGCGCCCCGGACGACCGCGATTTCGTCTTTCCCGACCCGGAAACCACGCCGCCGACCATCGTCCTGTTCACCCAGAACAAGCCCGGCCTGGCGGAAAGCCCGGCAGCGAAGACCGGCATCAAGGTGATCTCGATCGAGGATGCCCGCTGGGGCCGCCGCGATATCAAGACGGTGCAGCTGCTCTATCCATCTATGGGCAAGATGATGGCCAAGAAGGCCGGAGCGGATGACGCCTGGATGGTCGAGGACGGTTTCGTGACCGAGGGGACATCGAACAACGCCTATTTCATCAAGGGCAACAAGATCGTCACCCGGGCGCTGTCCAATGACATCCTGCACGGGATCACCCGCGCTGCCGTCCTGCGCTTTGCGAAAGAGGCGCAGATGGAGGTCGAAGAGCGCAATTTCACCATCGAGGAAGCGCAGGGCGCCGATGAGGCTTTCATAACCTCCGCCTCGACCTTCGTGATGCCGGTGGTCGAGATCGACGGCGTGGCGCTGGGCGATGGTACGCCGGGACAGCGCGCCTTGCGCTTGCGCGAGATTTACCTGGACGAGAGCCGCAAGGCCGCGATCTGATCCGATGACGGCCAAGGCGCTTGTCGAAGCCATCGGCGCGCTGGTCATCTTCCTGACCCTGGCCGGGCTTGGACTGTTTCAGGTCCCCAGTGACGAGCCGACCATCGAGGCCGGGCTGCGCGCGCAGGCCACGGTCTTGCTGGCCGACTATCCCGATCCACCCGTTCTGACGGTCAAGGGACGTGTGCTCACGGTCGAGGGGCTGGTGCAAAGCAACGCGGACCGGCGCGCCATCGAACGCGCGCTGCGCGCCATCGACGGTGTCGAAGAACTGCGCGCCAAGCTGGAGGTTCTGCCCCGCGTCGGGCGGTTCACCTTCAGCCTGGGCAAGGATGACAAGGGCACTCGGCTTGGCGGTCATGTCACCGCAGCCACCACTGCCGAGGCGTTGGGGCGGGTCACGGGTGCGCCGGTCACGCCCTTGCAGGTGGCCCGCGGGGCGCCTTTTGGCGACTGGGACAAGGCCCTGCTGGTCCTGGCTGAAAGCGCGGCATTGCTGCACCGGGCAGAGGTTGACGTCAGCGGGACCAGCGGCACGATCCGGGGCGAGGCGCTCTGGTCGGCCGAGGCGCGGGCGGTGGCGGCGCGGCTCGACACGCTGCCCAAGAGCCTGTCGATCAAGCGAGAGATCAGCGTGCGTGACGATGGCGCGCCTTTCCTGCTGGTGGCAGAGCGTCACCCGCGCCGAGGTGTTTCGCTGCGGGGCAAGCTGCCGCCGGGGCTGAACGTTCAAGCCCTGACAGGCGCATTTGACAGTGTGCAGGACAACGCGCTGGTGGCTGGTCCGGTCGATCCGGACCTGCCGGATCTGGGGCCTGCCATGACCGGCGCCATCAAGGTTCTTGCGGCGGCAGAGCAGGGGATTGCACTGGTGACGCCCGGTGCCGTGGTCCTGACCAGCCTGCGTGGCGGTGCGGAGATGGACAAGGCGTTGACGGCCCTGCGTGCGGATATGCCCGCCAGCTACCGGCTGGACGTGTCGCAACTGCCCGAGACCCCGCCACAGCCCTTCTGGCTGCAGCTCGATCGGTTGAATGGCGCGGTCATGGCCTCGGGTGTGCTGCCTGAGGGTATCCCGCCCGAGGAGCTTTCCAAGGCGCTGGGCGCCGACGTCTCTCGCCTGTCGCAGGCGCCTTATCCGGACACGCTTGGCTGGGCTGCCAGCATGGCGGCGGTGCAGGACGCCTTTGCCGAGGTCATCGAGGGCGGCATCCTGCTGGAAGAGGCGTCCATCACGTTGGACGCGGTTCTGGCAGATCCGGACAGTGCCGTTCGGGTCGAGACGCGTCTTGCGGCGCTGCCGCAGGGCGCTGACCTGCGCAGCTATATCGAACTGCAGGACGATGGCCGCGACCCGGATGCGACCCTGACCTATCATCCTGAAACGGGGCTGTCGCTCGATGGTGTGCTGCCCGTCGATCTGGATGCGGCCGCGATTGCCGGGCTGCTTGGCCTGCCGCCTGCCGACGGTGCGATTCAGCAGGATCAGGAGACCGCGCTGCCGCGCGCCGCCCCTTTTTTGAAGGCCGTCGCTCCGTGGCTGGGTGAGGCGGAGACGCTGACCATCACGCTTGCCGTGGGGAAACTCACTGTCGAGGGCGTGTTGTCCCCCGGCGTCGACCTGGAACAGATCGAGGCAGCGACCCGTGCCGCTCTGGGGCCGAATGACAGGCTGACGCTGTCCGTGCTGCAAGATTACCCGCCCACCGACACCCGGCGCCAGAACGTGGCCCTGGGCGCAGAGCAGGTCTTTCTGGCGGGCTACTGGTTGCCGCTGCTGGAATTTGCGCCCTCCGTGGCCGAATGCGCCCGGCAGAGCCGCCTGGCCGAAAGCGATGAGCCGGTGCGGTTCCTCTCGGGTGAGACGCGGCTGGATGCGCGTTCGATCCGGGGCGTAAACGCGCTGTCGGCGGTGGCTCGGGTTTGCGTGGGGCGGGGCGGGCTGCGCCTGCGGGTCGAGGGGCACACGGACAATTTCGGCGCCGAGGGTGTCAACCGGATGCTGAGCCGCCTGCGCGCCGAAGTCGTGGCGACAGAGATCGCCAAGCGTGGCGTCCCTGAGGTCGCGATGGAGGTGCTGGGCTATGGCCCCGATCGGCCGGTTGCAGACAATGCGACGCCGGAGGGGCGGGCGCGGAACCGCCGGATCTCTCTCGCCTGGTCGACGCCCGGTCAGTCGATCCAGTAAGGTGCGGCCTCAGCGGTCCTGATCGCGCGCAGGTTTTGCGGTTGCCCATTCGGCCGCGTGGCGCCCGGCCCAAAGCCCGGTGGCCAGGCAGCCGGTCAGCAGGTAGCCGCCTGTCGGCGCTTCCCAGTCCAGCATTTCGCCCGCGCAAAAGGTGCCGGGCAGGTCGCGCAGCATCAGGCCGCTGTCCAGCGCCGCGAAGGGCACGCCGCCCGCGGTCGAAATCGCCTCGTCCATCGGTCGGGGCCTTGCCCCGCGCAACTCCAGTGATTTGACGACCTTGGCCAGCGCCTGCGGGTCATCCGGCAGGGGGCGCGCAAATTCCATCAGCAGGGCCTGCGCGGCGGGTGTCAGCCCCAGGGCCTTGCGCAGGGCATTGGCCCTGCTCTGCTTGCCGCGCGGGCGGGACAGACGTGCCGTCAGTGTCGGGATGTCCATGCCCGGCTTCAGGTCGATCCGCAGGGGGTGGCCCGTCCGCAGCGCGGGCGTCAGGGGGTAGATGCCACCGCCTTCCAGCCCGCGGGCAGAGATCACCACCTCGCCGCGGTTGGTCCTGTCCCCGGCCGTGAGCGAGATATTCTTCAGCGGTTCGCCAAAATGCCGTTTCATGTGGTCGGACCAGTCCACCGCCAGCCCGGCATTGGAGGGGGCAAAAGGCGTGACCGGAAGGCCGGCTTGCCGGAAATGCCCGGCCCATACCCCGTCCGACCCTAGCCGCGCCCAGCTGGCGCCGCCCAGGGCCAGCACGGTGACGTCGGGATGCTCGCTCTGTTTTCCTTCGGGGGTGTCAAAGCACAGCCCGCCGTCCTTGTCCCAGCCCAGCCAGCGCCAGCGGGTCCGCACCTTCAGCCCCATACCGTCCAGCCGGGCAAGCCAGGCACGCAGCAGGGGAGAGGCCTTCATGACCTCGGGGAAAAGCCGCAGGGTCGAGCCGGTAAAAGTCTTCTGGCCCAGCCCCTCGGCCCAAGCCGAGACGTCCCCAGGGCCGAAGGCGCTGATCATCGGCGCCATATCCGGCGCTGCCGCGCCATAGGCGGCCAGAAAGCGGGCTGGCTCTTCCATCCGGGTCAGGTTCAGCCCGGATTTTCCGGCCATCAGCAGCTTGCGCGCCAGCGAGGGTTTGGCCTCGGCCAGGGTCACGGCATGGCCTGCGCTCAGCAGGGCATCGGCGGCCATGAGCCCGGCGGGCCCCCCGCCGATGACAAGCGCCCGTCCCGTCACGCCTCCTGCGCCTCGGGCGCGGGGCTTTCGGTCGAGCGCTGCAACTGGATGACGCGGTGGGGGTAGGGGATCTCGATGTCGTGTTCCTTGAGGGCGTTCCAGATCAGGAACAACACGTCAGAGGTATATTTGTTCGCCCCGTCGTCGATCCCGTTGACCCAGAACTCCACCGCGAAATCCACGCCCGAGTCGCCAAAGCCGCGCAGTTCGCAATCCGGCGGAAAGGGCGTGTCCAGCACCCCGGGATGCTTGGCCACCGCCGCCTCGACGATATCGGGGACAAGGTTGATGTCGGTCTTGTAGCTGACCGAAAAGGGCGCCTCGTAGCGGTTGGCGCTGCCCTGGTCGGAATAGTTGATGACGCGGGTGGTGATGAAATCCTCGTTCGGGACGACAATCCAGCGGCCATCGTAGGTTTCCAGGATCATCGCCCGTGCGGTCGTTTTCACGATGGTGCCCGCCTCGCCGCTGTCCAGCTCGACATAGTCGCCCACGGTGGCCTGCCCTTCCAGCAACAGGATGATGCCCGAGATATAGTTCGAGGCGATCTTTTGCAGGCCAAGGCCAAGCCCGACGCCGATGGCACCGCCCAGGACCGCGAGAGAGGTCAGGGGAATGCCGACGATGTTCATCAGCAGCAGGAAGGCGAGGCCGAAAATGCTGAATTCGGCGGCCTTTGCCGCCAGTTGCCGGGTGGCCGGGCGCATGTCCTCCTGCTTGTGGATATAGGCGCCGGTCTGATCGTTGGACCAGCGGCCCAGCCAGAACAGGATCGACCCGGCGATGACGCCGCGGATCACAGACATCAAGGTGAATTCGATATTGCCCAGGCTCACGGTCAGCTCGTTCAGGCGTTCCGTGGCCACGTCCAGCAGGCCCACGGCATAAAGTGCCATGACCGGCAGCAGGATCATCCGGCCCAGCACCTTGAGGAACCCGTCCTGCACGATCTCGCGCACCAGGATGCGCGCGGCCAGCAGCAGGAAGACGCGCTTGCCGAAGGCGATCACCGCGCCCGAGTTGAAGATTGCCCGGGTCAGGCTTTCGCCGATGCCGGTAAAGGCCCAGGCCAGGAGCGGCAGCAGCAGCGGAACGAAGATCAGCAGGAACCGGCGTGTCGAGGCCATCAGCGACTGGCGCGAGGCCTCTGGCGTCAGGACACGGGTCAGCCAGGGCCGCAGGCGCCGTGTCAGCAACCAGGCCAGCAGGAAGGCGGCGGCCAGAAGTCCGAACTGCGACCAGGCGGCGGGCGAGACCAGCCATTCATGCGCGATCTCCCCGCCCTGCAGGACATAGGCATAGGCCTGCTGCACGATCTCGGGCTGGTTGGTGAGGTCGAAATCCATTGGGCTTGATCCTTGGCGTCGTCGTCACATTCTCTTGCCCAATGCCAGTACCGGCCACAAGGGGAGCGATTTGGAACAGGGATCAGAACCGATTTGTCCGTTGTGCCTGCGCCGCATTCCGCCGGAGGCCCGGCAGAGCCTGCACCACCTCGTGCCACGGCTGAAGGGCGGCAAGGGCGGGCCGGTGGTCCTGTTGCACCAGATCTGTCACAGCGAGATCCACGCCCGGTTCACCGAAGCGGAGCTGGCGCGCGACCTGAGCACGGTCGAGAAACTGCGCGCGCACCCCGAGATGGCGAAATTCCTGGCCTGGGTCGCCAAGCGGCCACCCGCGTTTCACAGCCGCAGTGCCGGCGGGCGGCGCAAGCGCTGACACCTGCGCCCGGCTTGCGCCGCCGGGCGGCGGCGGCTAGGGCTTGGGCACTTCCGCAAGCGAGACCAGCCCATGACCCACCGTTTTCCGATCCGCGTCTACTATGAAGACACCGATATGGCGGGGATCGTCTACCACGCCAACTATTTGAAATTCATCGAACGTGCGCGCAGCGACTGGGTCAAGGAACAGGGGTTGGACCAGAACGCCATGCGCGAGGATGAGGGGATCGTCTTTGTCGTGCGGCGGATCGAGGCGGATTACCTCATGACCGCGAAATACGATGACGCGCTCGAGGTTCGGACGACAGTCAAGAGCATGACCGGCGTGCGGCTGGTCATGTCGCAAGAGGTTGTGCGAGGGGAAGAGGTGATCTTTCGGGCCGAGGTCACGGCGGTCTGCGTCACCCGCGAAGGGCAGCCCGCGCGCCTTCCGGCGGCCTTGCGGCAACGTGTGCATTGAGTGCTGTCCGCGCGCGGACAGCATAACGACGTGACGTTCGCAGCGGGTTACAGCGACGATTTTGCCTTCGTTTAACCTGTGTCCCGCTTGGGACCTGCTTGGCGGCCCGGTTTCGGCAAGGACGACTCCTCTCGCACGACGCCTTTCAGCCATTCGATGAAGACCCGTGTCTGTGGCCGCACTGGCCCCTTGGGCGTGACGGCATAATAGCCCATCGAGAACGGCGAGGGCATGGGGACGCGGCGAAGCGTTCCGGCGGCGAGGTCCTGCCGCACGTTGATCTCGGGTGCAAAGATCAGGCCAAGCCCGCTTCGCACGATGTTCAATTGCAGGAAGGGCACGCCGAGGTCCGCATTGCGCAGCTTTTCGGGGTCGAGGCCGAAGGCCCGCATGGGGCGTTCCTGGTGGTCGGCCCCCGGTGACCAGACCCAGGGCAGGCGATCGAGCGGCGGCATGTCGTCCGTCACGACGGAGGGCGCGCCGACGGCAATGACCTCGGACTCCAGCAACAGTTCGAAATCCGCATCCGGCCAGTGCGGTGTGGTTTCGCTGGCCCGGATGGCCAGGTCAAAGCCCCCGGCGACCAGGTCCGTCGTCATTTGTGAGGGTGATACCGCAACCCGCACCTCGGGGTGTCGGGCCCAGAAATCATCCAGCCGGGGCAGAACGATGGATTGCGCGATGAATATGGTCGAGGCGATCTGCACTGGCCGTGCGCCGACCTGCGCTCGGGCGGTCTCGATCGCCTGTTCGATGGTGTCAAAGCCTTCGCCAAGCCCGCTGGCAAGCCGCACGCCCTCCTCGGTCAGGGTCACGCTGCGCCCGGCGCGGCGAAGCAGCGTGACGCCGATCTCCCTTTCCAGCGCGCGCACCTGCTGGGCGATGGCGGCATGGGTGACGTTCAGCGCCCGTGCGGCGCTGGCGAAACTGCCCTCGCGGGCGGTGAGGTCGAAGGCCCGGAGGGCCGAGAGGGAGGGCAGGCTGCGCCAGTCGGGCATTATGATAGTTCAGCTATTGTTTTGGAAATCTTCCTGACTCGGTTTCCTGTCGTCACGAGCGTATTTCGAGGCCATCAAAGTGTTTCGGGAGATAAAAAGATGCAACCTGTGTTTTCGGAAGGAATGATGCGCGCTTACCGGCGTCATGACCCCGATGGCCGCCCTCTGGACCGCAACGCGGCAAACCTGGCGCGTTACCGGAAGGCGTGCGCGGCGGCCGCGCGGGAGGCGGCGCAGACGCAGGCAGGGCAGGGCGTGCAGCTGCTGGCACTGGTCCGGACCTGGCGCCGTGCCCCGGCCTGACCGACAGGCTGCCCGCGTTACCAGGTCTCGCCGAAAGGGCGAAGGTCGATCTCGAAGGACCAGGCAGAGCGATCCTGCCGCGTCAGCATCACCGCGGTGTCCGCGATACGCGCGGGCTGGATGAAGAAGTCATCCGGTTTCCCCTTGGCGAAATCGGCACGGGTGTCGGCGGTGTCGATCACTCCGTCGATAAGGATATAGGCCACGTGGACCCCCTTGGGGCCAAGCTGCTTGGCGAGGGATTGCGCCAGGATACGCTGGGCTGCCTTGGCGGGCGCAAAGGCGGTCGTCCAGTCCTGTCCGCGCGTTGCGGCGGTGGCGCCGGAGACGATGATCGTGCCCGATCCGCGCACCGCCATTGCGCGGCCCGGCTTGCGGGCGGCGGTATAAAGCCCGAGTGCCGCGACCTGCCAGCTTTGCTCGAATTGCGCCTCGTCGAGGTCATCAAGCGTTCCGAACATGGCAAGATCGGCATTGTAGATCATCACCTCGGGCGGGCCATGATCGCGGGTGACCTGGTCGAGGACGCGAGACAGCGCTGCGGGATCGGCCGCATCGCAGGGTGAGGCCGCGACCTCGGCCCCCGGCTGCGCACGACCTTCGAACCGCGCGCCGGAACGACTGAGCAGCGCCAGGTCGTATCCGGCATCCATGAATGCCTGTGCATAAGCGGCGCCGAGGCCGGGTCCGTGGCCAATGATGAGACAGAGCGGGCGGGGCATGAAACCTCCTGGTCGTGTCCGACGCGCCAATCTAACACGGTTCGCGGCTGCGCCAAAACGGCGAGTCGCCCTTCGTGTCCGGCATGGAACCGCCCATTTGACGCTTCATGGGCCACCGGGTGCCATATTGTTGGCCTTTCCCCTGCAAATCGGCTACATATCCCGGTAATCAGAGCCCCGGTCACAGGGGCCTACAGGAAATGAGCAGGTCTATGGAAGCAGGAACGCTTGCCCTCGCCTCGGAGATCGATTTCTCCTTCTGGGGTCTTTTCATGCGCGCGACGCTGACGGTCAAACTCGTCATGCTGTTGCTGATCGTCGCCTCGGTCTGGGCCTGGGCGATCATCATCGAGAAATTCGTCAGCTACCGCCGCGCCCGGCGCGAGGCGACGCGATTCGACCGCGCCTTCTGGTCCGGAGAACCGCTGGACGAGCTGTTCGAACAGTTGGGGCCCGAACCTTCGGGGCGCTCGGAACGGGTCTTTGCCGCCGGAATGATGGAATGGCGCCGCAGTCACCGAGAGGACGGCGGGCTGATTGCCAACGCGCAAAGCCGGATCGACAGGTCGATGGACGTGGCGATCCAGAAAGAAGCGGACCAGTTGCAACGCGGGCTGCCTGTTCTGGCGACGGTCGGGTCGACCGCGCCCTTTATCGGGCTGTTCGGGACGGTTTTCGGCATCATGCACGCCTTCATTCAGATCGCGGAACAGCAGAACACCTCGCTGGTGGTCGTCGCGCCCGGTATCGCCGAGGCGCTGCTGGCCACGGGCCTCGGCCTGCTGGCGGCGATCCCGGCGGTGATTTTCTACAACAAGTTCTCTGCCGATGCGGATCGGATCGTGGGCAACTACGAGGCCTTCGCCGACGAATTCGCCACCATCCTCTCGCGCCAGCTGGATTCCTGAGCGATGGGTGCGGGGGTCGTCAAATCCGGAGGCGGCAAGCGGCGGCGCGGATCGCGCAGAAGCCGCGCGCAGCCGATGGCCGAAATCAACGTGACGCCCTTCGTGGACGTCATGCTTGTGTTGCTCATCATCTTCATGGTGGCGGCGCCGCTGCTGACCGTGGGCGTGCCGGTGGAACTGCCCAAGACCGCGGCGCAGGCCCTGCCCAGCGACCCGCAGGAGCCGTTGACCGTGACGCTGTCCGCCGATGGCAAAGTGCTGATCCAGAGTACCGAGATCACGCGTGACGAGCTGGTGAACCGGCTGCGCGCGATTGCGGCGGAACGCTCGGACGACCGGGTTTACCTGCGCGCGGACGGCTCGGTTCCCTACAGCGACGTGGCCCAGATCATGGGCGCGTTGAACGCGGGCGGGTTCTCATCCATCGGCCTTGTGACGGACGTGGGCGGCCCGGCGCTTGACGGGCCCGACGGCGGCTGAGGCGCGGATGAACCGCTATCTCTACATATCCGGCGGGGCACATGCCCTGCTGTTTGCCTGGCTGCTGCTGGGCAAGGTGTTCTCGGCGGACCCGCCCGAGATGCAGGTTGCGGACGTGACCGTGCTGAGCGAAGAGGACTTTGCCCTGCTGACGGCGCCGCCGGTGCCGGATCCTGTCCCTGCAGCGGAAACGCCAGTCGCACCGCCGCCAGAGCCGGAACCCGAACCTGAGCCTGAACCCGAGCCGGTCCCCGTGCCCGAACCGGAGCCCGTCCCGGAGCCCGAGCCCGAACCCCAGCCGGCGCCCGAACCCCAGCCCGAACCCCAGCCCGAGCCGCAGCCGGACCCTGAACCCGTGCCGGAGCCCCAGCCGGTCCCGGAACCCGATCCCGTGCCCGTACCGGCCCCTCTGCCGGATCCCGAACCCGTGCCGGCGCCGATTGCGCCGCAGCCCGCGCCGGTGCCCACGACGCGCGCACCCAGTGCCTCTGTGCGGCCCCAGGCGCGCCCGGCGGACCGCGTGGCAAGCGAACCCGTGGCGCCACCCGATCCGAACACCGAACGCGCCGAAGAACGGGTCGAGGCGGTGGACCCCGAGGCCGACGCCCCCGAGGTGGTCGAAGAAGAACGTGACCCCACCGCGCCGCCCGAGACCGCGACGGAAATCGTGCCGGAGGGCGGCCCGCGTTTCGCCCCAACGGAATCACTGCGCCCGCAGGCCCGCACGCCCCGCGTGGCACAGGCGGCGACGCCCCGTCCCGATCCAGCCCCCGACGCGGCCCCGGACCCGGCGGGGACGCCGGACCCGGAACCCTCGGCGCCGGATCTGCCGGACGTCAACGCCGACATCACCTCGGCGCTGGCCGATGCCCTGTCCGCCGCGCCGCCCGATGCCCCCGCCGGTCCGCCCATGACACGGGGCGAACGCGAGGCGTTGCGGCTGGCGGTGCAGGCCTGCTGGATCGTCGACAACGGGTCCGAGGCGTCGAACATCACGGTGACTGTGGGCATGGAGCTGGACCAGGACGGACGCGTCGTGCCCGGCAGCCTGCGCATGGTCGGGGCCTCTGAGGGCAGCGCGGCGGCGGTGCAGACCGCTTTCCAGGCCGCGCGGCGCGCGGTCCTGCGCTGCGAGAAGGGCGGATACGATCTGCCTGCCGAGAAATACGAGCAGTGGAAAGAGATCGAGATGACCTTCAACCCCGACCAGATGAGGTTGCGGTGAGGGTCCTCGGTGCTCTGGCGGGCCTGTGCCTGCTGACGGCGCCCGGACCGGTCCTTGCGCAAACCTACGCGGCGGATTTCGCGCTGGCGGTGCAGCGTTGCTGGGCGATCGACGTGAACAGCGAGGCCAGTGACATCGCGGTGACGCTGGCGTTTTCCATGCGTCCGGACGGGACTGTCGTGCCGGGCAGCGTGAAGATGGTCAGCGCCTCTCCGGGCAGCAAGGCAGGTATAGACCAGGCCTTTCAATCCGCGCGTCGTGCCCTTTTGCGGTGTCAGGGGAGCGAAGGCTACAACCTGCGCGTCGCAGAGCACGCACAGTGGAAAGATGTCGAGATGACCTTCGATCCTCACGAATGGCGCCGTGAATGAGCGAGTTCCTGCGCAAATTCCCCCTCCGCAGGCCAGTATTGCCGGTTTTGCGGCGGGGGAAATCAGGATAGGTTAACGCAGGGCGGGCACAGACCCGCCGCATCCGGTCCGAGCAGCGCCCGAAGGAGGGTTTCCCGAGATGATCGCACGCCTAGCCGCCCTGGTCCTCGCCTGTGCCACGGCTTTCCTGCCTGTGGCCGTCCAGGCCCAATCGGGTCCCTTGCGCATCGAGATCACCGAAGGGGTGATCGAGCCCTTGCCCTACGCGGTGCCCGATTTCGTTGCCGAAACCCAGGCCGCCGAACAGTTCGCGGCAGAGATCAGCCGCGTTGTCGCCGCCGACCTGACCGGCACCGGCCTCTTCCGCGAGATCCCGCGCGACGCGCATATCGCTCGGGTCAGCAGCTTTGGCGCGCCGGTGCAGTTCGCGGATTGGAAGGCGATCAATGCCCAGGCGCTGATCACCGGGTCGGTCTCGGCGGATGCCTCGGGGCGGGTCGTGGTCAAGTTCCGGGTCTGGGACGTCTTCGCGGGCCAGGAGTTGGGGCAGGGGATGCAGTTCGCCTCTGACGCTAGCGGCTGGCGCCGGCTGGCACACAAGGTCGCCGACCAAGTCTATAGCCGGCTGACCGGTGAGACGCCCTATTTCGACAGCCGCGTGGTCTTTGTCTCGGAAACCGGGCCCAAGGACGCGCGCCAGAAACGGCTGGCGATCATGGATTACGACGGCGCCAACGTGCAGTACCTGACCGACGACTCGTCGCTGGTGCTGGCGCCGCGCTTTTCGCCCAATGGCGGGCGGGTGCTGTATACCAGCTATCAGACCGGCTTTCCGCGGATCCGTGTCCTGACCGTGGGCGACGTGGCCAGCCAGACCCTGCAGGTGGGCGAGGGCGTGATGAGCTTTGCGCCGCGGTTCTCGCCGGACGGGCGGATGGTGGTCTATTCCCTGACGCAGGGGTCGAACACGGATATCTACGCGATGGACCTTGCCAGTGGCGCGACCCGGCAACTGACCTCGGCCCCCTCGATCGAGACCGCGCCGAGTTTCTCACCCGACGGCCAGCGGATCGTCTTTGAAAGCGACCGGTCCGGCACCCAGCAACTTTACGTGATGCCCGCGATGGGCGGTGAGGCGCAACGGATCAGTTTCGGCGAAGGGCGATACGGCACCCCGGTCTGGAGCCCGCGCGGCGACCGCATCGCCTTTACCAAGCAGAACGCGGGCCGGTTCCACATCGGTGTCATGCGCACCGATGGCAGCGAGGAACGCCTGCTGACCGCCTCTTTCCTGGATGAGGGCCCGACATGGGCGCCGAATGGCCGCGTCATCATGTTCTCGCGCGAGACGCAGGGCGCGCAGGGGTCGTCCGCGCTGTATTCCGTCGATATTTCGGGGCGCAACCTGAAGCGGGTGCGCACCCCGGCGGGCGCCTCGGACCCCAGCTGGGGGCCGCTGCAATAAGACGTCAATTCCCATATCTTGCGCCCTGTGATAGACAAGGCGCAACGACAAGAGCAGGATCAAGATCCATGAAACATCTCACCAAGGCCATCCTGATTGGCGCGGCGCTGGCCACCGCGGCCTGCACCAACCCGTCGCGGTTCGGTGGCGACGACGCCTCGCGCGGTGCGGGCGGCCCGGGAACCTATGCGCCGGGCAGCGTCGATGATCCCAAGTCGCCGGCCTATTTCTCGGCCCGCGTCGGGGATCGGGTTCTGTTCGCGGTCGACCAGTCGTCGCTGTCGCCCGAGGCGCGCGTGGTGCTGGACGGCCAGGCCAAGTGGCTGATGGACAACCCCGACTATCTGGCGATCATCGAAGGTCACGCCGATGAACAGGGTACGCGGGAATACAACCTCGCGCTGGGCGCCCGCCGTGCCAACGCGGTGATGGAATACCTGGTGGCCAAGGGCATCCCGCAGAACCGTCTGAAATTCGTCAGCTACGGCAAGGAGCGCCCGCTCGAGATCTGCTCGGAAGAGGCGTGTTATGCCAAGAACCGCCGCGCCGTGACCGTGATCTCTGTCAGCAGCCTGACGGGGTAAGACATGCTGCGCGGTCTGGTGTTCGGCGCCTGTCTTCTGGCAGGCGGTATGGCGGCGGCCCAGCAGGGCGACACGCTGGCCGACGTCAAACAGGACCTTGCGGTCCTGACGGTCGAATTGCGCAAGCTGCGCGCCGAGCTGAACACCACCGGCGCGCCCTCTGTCGCGGTGGGCGGGTCCGCGCTGGACCGGATCACCGCGATCGAGAGCGAGCTGCAGCGCCTGACCGCCAAGACCGAAGAGCTTGAATTCCGCATCGGGCAGGTTGTCGAGGACGGCACCAACCGGGTCGGCGACCTGAAATTCCGCATCTGCGAGCTGGAACCCGGCTGTGACGTCGGCCGGTTGAGCGAGACCGACCCACTGGGCGGTGGTGATGCAGGTCCGGCACCGGTGGCGGACCAGCCCGCGCCGCCCCCCGCGACCGACGCGCTGCCGTTCGACGGCGAGCTGGCCGTCAGCGAAGAGGCGGATTTCCGGTCTGCTTTGGAGGCACTGGACGAGGGCGATTACGCCGGCGCCGCAATGCTTTTCGCCCAGTTCCGGGAAACTTACCCGATGGGTCCGCTGGAACCGGCGGCCCTGATCGGGGAGGGCCGCGCGCTGGAGGCGCAGGGTGACACGCGCGAGGCAGCGCGGCGCTACCTGTCGGCCTACTCGGGCTTTCCGGATGCCAAGGTCGCGCCCGAGGCCCTGTGGCGTCTGGGCGATGCCCTGGGCGCGCTTGGCTCGGTGGGCGAGGCGTGCATTACGCTGGGCGAAGTCGCGGTGCGCTATCCCGGATCGGATGCCGTGGCCCGCGCGAGCGCCAGCCGCCAGAGCCTTGGGTGCCAGTAAGACGGTGAGCCTCGACCAGCGGTTTGCCGAGGCGATGGGCCAGTTGCTTGGCCCTGATTTCCCATCTGAAATTGGTTTGGCGGTCTCCGGTGGCGGGGACAGCATGGCGATGCTGACGCTCGCGCACAACTGGACCCGTGTCTGGGGGGTGCGCCTGCGGGTGGTCACCGTGGATCACGGGCTGCGGCCCGAGTCCGCGGATGAGGCGGCGATGGTGGCCGGGGAATGCGCCACGCTGGGCTGGCCCCATACCACGCTGCGCTGGCACTGGGATGGCGCCGGCAACAAGATGGACGCGGCGCGGCGGGGCCGCCTGGCGCTGATCGACGAATGGCGCGGCGCCTTGTCCCATGTTCTGATGGCCCATACGCGCGACGACGTGGCCGAGACATTCCTGATGCGTCTGGCGCGCGGCTCGGGGGTGGACGGGCTGGCGGCAATGTCGGCCCGGCGAGAGGTGGGCGGCATGCAGGTCCTGCGTCCGTGCCTGGACATGGGGCGCGCCGAGTTGCGTCACTACCTGACGGTTCTGAGAACCCCCTGGGCCGAGGATCCGTCGAACGAGGATCCGGCCTATGGGCGGGTGCGGATGCGGCGGCTGTTGTCCGAGTTGCAGGCCGAAGGGCTGGGGTCCGATACCCTGGCCGACACGGCGGCCCGCCTGCGTGATGACCGTGTCGCTCTCGCCATGCGCGCCGCAACGATCTGGGATGCGGTGGGCATGCAGACAGGCTGGGGCGGACTGATGCTGGCGCCGGATTGGTACGAACAAGTCGAAACGGCCACGCAGCGCCGGTTGCTGTCCGCCATGCTGCGCTTTGTTTCGGGTGCGGAATACGCGCCGCGGGCCGAGGCGCTGGAGGGGCTGCGGGATCGTCTGGTCAGCGGGGGCAGTGGCACGCTGCACGGCTGTGAGGTGATCCACCATCGGGGCCGGGTGCTGATGTTCCGAGAGGCGGCCGCTGTGGCCGAGGGGGGCGTCATTGCCCCGGGAATTGCATGGGACGGACGCTGGCAGGTAGCGGCGCCCGGTTACGCGGGCTGCACGATCCGCGCCCTGGGAGAGGACGGCTGGCGGCAGGTCACAGAGAAACCACCAGGCGGACCGCCCTTTCGCGCCGCTCTCTCATTGCCGTCGATCTGGCGGGGCGACAGCCTGCTGGCCTGCGATGCGCTGGGTGTCGGTCCCGGCAATACTGCGCGCCTGTGCCGCGCCGGGGTGTTCCGCGACTTCCTGCTCTCGCATTGAAGCCCGGGCGCCGATCTCTATGTTACACTGCAACTCGCTGTGCTATGAGCCTGCAAAGCTTACAAAGGAGTTCCCCCCTTGGGTAACGCAAGAAACATCGCCTTCTGGGTCGTTCTGTTCCTCCTGATCCTGGCGCTCTTCAACCTGTTCTCGGGCGGCGGTACCACGCTGCAGAGCCGCGAGGTCGGCTATTCCGATTTCGTCCGTGCGGTCGAGACGCAGAAGGTCAGTTCGGTGACCATCGACGGCGAGCAGGTGCGCTATCGCACTGACGAAGGGCAGGACTATGTCACCATCAAGCCCGAGGACGCGGAGCTGACCAACCTGCTGTTGGACAACAACGTTCCGGTCAAGGCAGAGGCGCAGGAGCAATCCGGCTTCCAGTCCTTCCTGCTCAGCTTGCTGCCCTTCCTGCTGTTGATCGGTGTCTGGATCTATTTCATGAACCGGATGCAGGGCGGCGGCAAAGGCGGGGCGATGGGCTTTGGCAAGTCCAAGGCCAAGCTGCTGACCGAAAAGCATGGCCGCGTGACATTTGACGACGTGGCCGGCATCGACGAGGCCAAGGAAGAACTCGAAGAGATCGTGGAATTCCTGCGCAACCCGCAGAAATTCAGCCGCCTCGGCGGCAAGATTCCCAAGGGTGCGCTGCTGGTGGGCCCTCCGGGCACCGGTAAGACGCTACTGGCCCGCGCGATTGCCGGGGAGGCAGGAGTTCCCTTCTTCACCATCTCGGGTTCCGACTTTGTCGAGATGTTCGTCGGTGTCGGTGCAAGCCGTGTCCGCGACATGTTCGAGCAAGCCAAGAAGAATGCGCCCTGTATCGTTTTCATCGACGAGATTGACGCCGTGGGCCGCGCCCGTGGCCAAGGCTATGGCGGCGGCAATGACGAACGTGAACAGACGCTGAACCAGCTGCTGGTCGAGATGGACGGTTTCGAAGCGAACGAAGGCGTCATCATCGTGGCGGCCACCAACCGTCGCGACGTTCTGGACCCGGCGCTGCTGCGTCCCGGTCGTTTCGACCGTCAGGTCACGGTGCCGAACCCCGACATCAAGGGCCGCGAAAAGATCCTTGGCGTGCACGCCCGCAAGACTCCGCTGGGGCCGGACGTGGACCTGCGCATCATCGCGCGCGGCACGCCCGGCTTCTCGGGCGCCGACCTTGCCAACCTCGTGAACGAAGCGGCGCTGATGGCGGCACGTGTCGGCCGCCGTTTCGTGACGATGGAAGATTTCGAGAACGCCAAGGACAAGGTCATGATGGGCGCCGAGCGGCGCAGCATGGTCCTGACCGACGACCAGAAGGAAAAGACCGCCTTCCACGAGGCCGGTCACGCGGTGGTCGGGTTGGCCCTGCCGCAGTGCGACCCGGTCTACAAGGCGACGATCATCCCGCGCGGCGGCGCGCTGGGCATGGTGGTCAGTCTGCCGGAAATCGACCGTCTGAACTGGCACAAGTCCGAGTGCGAGGAAAAGATGGCGATGACCATGGCTGGCAAGGCCGCCGAGATCATCAAGTATGGTGAGGAAAACGTCTCGAACGGTCCGGCGGGCGACATCCAGCAGGCCAGCGCGCTGGCCCGTGCCATGGTGCTGCGCTGGGGCATGTCCGACAAGATCGGCAACATCGATTACGCCGAGGCGCACGAGGGTTATCAGGGCAATACGGCCGGCCTGTCGGTTTCCGCCCATACCAAGGAGCTGATCGAGGACGAGGTGCGCCGGTTCATCCAGGAAGCCTATGAACGCGCCTACCAGATCCTCACCGACCGCAAGGACGAGTGGGAGCGGCTGGCAAAGGGGCTTCTGGAATACGAAACCCTGACCGGCGAAGAGATCAAGCGCGTGATGCGGGGCGATCCGCCGCACGCGGGTGACGATGATGGCGGGTCTGGCGCGGTCGAAGAGAAACCCTCGGTCACCGCGATCCCCAAGACCAAGCCCAAGTCCAAACCCTCAGGCGACGGGGGACTGGAGCCTGAGCCCTCGGCATGACGACCGGGACGCAAGAAGACGATTGGGACCCCGGGACCTACCACAGGTTCCGGGGTTATCGTTTGTTGCCCGCGCTGGACCTTTTGGCGCGGATCGGGCCATTGCCTCGCGGGGACGTGGTCGATCTTGGCTGTGGTGCCGGGGACGTGGCGCCGGATCTGCACCTGCGGTTCTGCAAGACGACCGGCGCCAGGCTGATCGGCGTCGACAGCTCTCCGGCGATGCTGGAACAGGCGCGCGGGCAGGGGGTCTATGACCAGTTGGACGAGAGAGACATCGCGCAATGGCGGCCGCAAGAGGCCCCGGCGCTGATCTTTTCCAATGCCGCGCTGCACTGGATCGACGGGCACGAGGCGTTTTTGCCTGGGTTGGTGGACTCGCTGGTTCCGGGCGGGGTGCTGGCGGTTCAGGTCCCGCATCAGAACAACGCCCCCTCTCACCGGCTGTGGCGCACGCTTGCAGAAGAGCTCTGCCCCGGCCAACTGGAGGGGGTGCACCTGCCCGAGGTGCAGAAACCTGCGCAGTATTATCACCTGCTCGAAGGTCTGGGTGAGATCAGCCTCTGGGAGACGGAGTATTTCCAGAAATTGCCGCCCTGCGAAGACGGCCACCCGGTGCGCCGCTTTACAGAAGCGACCTATGCACGCCCCATCCTGCGGGCCATGCCCGACACGGCGCGCGCCCGGTTGGTGGCCGCCTATGACGAGCTGATTCCCAAGGCTTACCCGCTGTCCGCGGATGGCGGGGCCTTGTTCCCCTTGCGGCGCATGTTCTTTACCGTGACACGTGCAGGGCGATCCGTTTCCGCCCCCTAGAGAGGTCCACCCATGCCCGCGCTCAAGCCCACCGATTACACCGCCACCGTGACATGGCTGGGTGTCGTGACGAATGACGACCGTGCCGAGCTTCTGGCGGACCCGCGTGAGCGGCTGGACCTGACCTTTGAGGGTGTCGCAGGCTCTGTGCACGGCGGGGCGACGCGGGCTTCCTGCACGCGGGTGAAGTCGCAATATCCCAAGGGCACGGACATCCGGAACGAACGCCAGCTGAGCATCATCAGCGAAGAGGAACTGGCCGAGATCGCGGCCCTGATCGGGGTCGACGCAATCGATCCGGCGCGGCTGGGCGCCTCGATGGTGCTGCGTGGCTTGCCGGATTTCAGCTTTGTCCCGCCGTCGTCCAGGCTGCAGGCGCCCTCTGGCGCGACGCTGACCGTGGATATGCAGAACCGGCCTTGCCAGTTTCCCGCCAAGAGCATCGAAGCGGTGGCGCCGGGCAAGGGGCGCGGATTCAAGCCCGCCGCCGCGGGACGCCGCGGCGTGACCGCCTCTGTCGCCCGCGAGGGCAGCGTTGTGATCGGCGATGTCCTGCGCCTGCACATTCCAGATCAGCGGGCCTGGCAGCCCGAGGGCTGACCCAAAGGCGTTTCTGACCGAATTCCACGAATAGAGACCGAAGTTTCCGATACGAAAGTTCGTGTTGCTCTATGCCCGTGCAGAAGTGATCTATAGGCGCAACGGGATCACCATCCGCCCAGCCGGAGCCTGGGGTTTCCGATCAGCGGCACATGGCTCCTGACGCGGCCAACCTTCGCCGCAGTTACGCAAGAAAAGGTCGGATTCGCTTTCACAGGCGGTCCGGTACATCGCTATGGCTGGGCCATCGCGAAACCATCCGCAACAGGGACAGCACCAAGATGGCATTCAAGTCCGACATCGAAATCGCCCGCGAGGCGAACAAGAAACCGATCCAGGAAATCGGGGATGCGCTGAACATTCCGGGTGAGCACCTGCTGCCCTACGGTCACGACAAGGCCAAGGTGAGCCAGGATTTCATCAATTCGGTGCAGG
>NZ_JAHXRQ010000225.1 GCF_019392335.1 Mameliella sp. CS4 | reverse complement strand
CAGGACTCGGCCTTCCGTCGCTGGCCGTCGCGCCTGATCAACCTGGCGGTGCAACGCTCCACCGGCGTGGCCATGACCGACTACGGCTGCATGCTGCGCGCCTACCGCCGCACCATCGTCGACGCCATGCTCGCCTGCCGTGAGCGCAGCACCTTTATTCCGATTCTGGCCAACGGCTTTGCCCGGCACACCACCGAGATTCTGGTGCATCACGCCGAGCGCGAACACGGCGAGTCCAAATACAGCGCGATGCG
>NZ_JAHXRQ010000224.1 GCF_019392335.1 Mameliella sp. CS4 | reverse complement strand
GATCAGTCGTCGCAAATTGCTCAAAGAGCTTTACCCGTTGATGCGCAACGAATAAGTCGCACCGACAGGCCATTTTCAAGCCGTTACGCGTAATACGCCGGTCAGTTGGCAACGGACCGGCGGATTTTTTCATGTATGATACGCGCCCCATTTCGTTGCCCGACTGTCCGAGAACACCCCATGCAGCTCTCTTCGCTCACTGCGGTTTCCCCTGTTGACGGCCGCTACGCCGGCAAAACCCAGGCCCTGCGCCC
>NZ_JAHXRQ010000223.1 GCF_019392335.1 Mameliella sp. CS4 | reverse complement strand
CAGTTCGACACGGCCCTCGTCAACCTCGTGGTGAACGCCCGCGACGCCATGCAGGGCGAGGGCCGTCTGCTGATCAAGGTGCGACGCGCGGACCGCATCCCGGCGCTGCGGGCGCATCCGGCCGTGCCGGGAGACTTCGTGGCCGTGTCGGTCTCGGACACCGGCTCGGGCATCGAGGCGGATCTGCTCGAGCGCATCTTCGAGCCCTTCTTCACGACGAAGGGCGTCGGACACGGCACCGGGCTCGGGCTCAG
>NZ_JAHXRQ010000222.1 GCF_019392335.1 Mameliella sp. CS4 | reverse complement strand
CGAAAAACGTGAGGCACTTTTGCTCAGCAAGTTGGAACAGAAGCAAGAGTTCACCCGCTATATGGAAGCGACCGGTGCAAGCATTCAAAACGCATCAGCAGAAGCGAAGCCCTACTTGATTGAAAAAGCCCACGAAGCATTACGCGACTACAAAGATAATTTCCTCAGCAGTGCCCGCGCCAATTTAACACCGGACCAATACGATGCTTTGCGTGAACGTGAGCAAAAACAATTTGACGAAATGTGGGAAAGCC
>NZ_JAHXRQ010000221.1 GCF_019392335.1 Mameliella sp. CS4 | reverse complement strand
AAGTGATCGAGCGCGGCGGACGCTTTGTCTAACCATCGACCGCGATTGAAAGGGAGGTCATTATGAGAACAGTCGACCCGCGAAACCGATACAGCCGCCGCTTCCTCCTCAAGGGGATGGCCGCGGGTCTGCCCGCTGCGGCGATCGCCAGCTCTGCGGAGCTGTCAGTATCTGACGCTTGGGCAGAAGACGGCCCACTGGCTCCGCTCACGATGAAAACACTGGTCAAGGTCGCTCGCGATATCTACCCACAC
>NZ_JAHXRQ010000220.1 GCF_019392335.1 Mameliella sp. CS4 | reverse complement strand
CGGAGCCGGAGATCGGGGAGGCGCTCGCCGGCTACCTGGCGGATGAGGGCATCACCGTCCTGGGCGGCTTGTCCTACGAAGCCGCGCACCTGACGAGGGGCGGCGTGAGCCTCACGGTTCGGCGGGGCGGTCGCCAGGAGACTGTCGTGGCCGAGCGCATCATCGTGGCGACCGGGCGCACGGCCAACACCGAGGATCTCGGCCTCGCCGAGGTGGGTGTGGCCCAGACCCCGACGGGCGCCATCGCAGTCGAC
>NZ_JAHXRQ010000219.1 GCF_019392335.1 Mameliella sp. CS4 | reverse complement strand
GGACCGGCCCTGCGACGGCGCAGCCAGGCCGGGCTCAACAAATCCGAGCAACGCCATACGCTGGCGAGCGTCGTGTGCACCTACGGGCAGGGCCGCATCGCCGATCGGAGCCAGGAGGTGCAGGAGTACCGGGCCTCGGGGCTCAACCTGGTGATCGCCGCCATCGTGTACTGGAACTCGACCTACATGGCCGACGCGGTCGCGCATCTGCGTCGCAGCGGTGATCCCACCCCCGATCGTCTGCTCGCCCACAC
>NZ_JAHXRQ010000218.1 GCF_019392335.1 Mameliella sp. CS4 | reverse complement strand
CCAGGAAGCGGATCATCCATCTCTGGTCGATCGCCCCGAAGAAGTTCTCCACGTCGGCGTCCAGGATGTGGTTCACCTTGCGTCTGTCGATCGCCACCGCCAGGGCGTCGAGCGCATCGTGCGGTCCTCGTCCGGGCCGGAACCCGTAGGAGAACCCGAGGAAGTCTTCCTCGTAGATGGCGCTCAGCACCATGGCGGTCGCACCCTGGACGATCTTGTCCTCCAGCGCGGCGATCGCCAGCGGCCTCTGCCGG
>NZ_JAHXRQ010000217.1 GCF_019392335.1 Mameliella sp. CS4 | reverse complement strand
AAATTGATAAGTAATGTGGATTCAGATTTACTAAGGTAAACTCGATGATGTCAAGGTAATGATTTAGTACCATTAAATATGGGCTTCGGAATTACTAAGGTAATTCGATGATTTTAAGGTATTAATATAACATCATTTCTTGTTGAAATCAACACGTTGACTATTATTATTATTACTATTACAATTTGTTAAATTGAACCTCTTTTTTGATAAAAAAAAATGTATTCTGATGTTTATTAGGTGGTTCTGTTTGAG
>NZ_JAHXRQ010000216.1 GCF_019392335.1 Mameliella sp. CS4 | reverse complement strand
CGTCGTGGTCGTGTTTCTCCTCCTGCAGCGCGAGGACCTGCGCAATCGCATGATCCGCCTGTTCGGATCGAGCGACCTGCACCGCACGACGGTGGCCATGGACGACGCGGCCGGCCGCCTCGGCACCTACTTCCTCGCTCAGCTCGGAATGAACGCGACGTTCGGGGTGATCGTCGGGATCGGCCTCTGGTTCATCGGCGTGCCCAACCCGCTCCTGTGGGGCGTGTTCTCGGCGATCATGCGCTTCATCCCCTA
>NZ_JAHXRQ010000021.1 GCF_019392335.1 Mameliella sp. CS4 | reverse complement strand
GAGGCCGCCATCTATGACTACCTGCTCCAGCACAACGCCAGCCCGAAACCCTTCACCTGGAGCAAGACCGCCGAGGATATCCTGACCCGGGAACGGCGCGCGCTGGACACCCTCGATGAAATCCGTGGAAACAGGTAGCAAGCGTCAGACTCGGAACACTAGCGGGGCCCGAAACAGGCGGTCAGAGACCTCTCGGATTGCCCTTGAGAAGAATTGAGCGGTCTGTAATTTCACCCTTTTGAACCCAGTCAATGCGTTCGCCTTTCCTGAACATCGTCACGCAACGCTCTTTGCCATTGCCAAAGGTCTGCCAGCGACGGCAGTATCTGTCACCGTCGATACGCCAGACACCGTTCTCCTCTCTGCCTTGATAGGCTATGCGCATCTGCGAAGAGTTGGGGTAATAGATGATGTAGTCACCATCTGAATCCGCGCCGTCGAGCGTGTTGCCGACAAGGGCGGTACGGATGTCGGTGCCGCTCATCTGCTGATAGCCTTCCGATTTGAGCGTCATAACTGGGGTGGAGCAAGCGGCGACGAGCCCCATGCTACCTAGAAGTGCAAGAAGAGTCCGTCTGTTCATGGGGTTTTCTTTCTTTTTCAGTGTCATTGTGTGTCTTGGTCTTTTGAACGGTTGATGCAGGCACGGTTTGTTCAAGTGTGATTGCCACCTCATCCGCGAGGGAGCCTCCGCCCATTGAGGTGGCGATCAGTGCAGCGCTCCCAATGTCGCGGAAGTGAGAAATGAGCATGGAAATATCATTTGGCCCCAACCCGATCTCATCAGCATCTATCAATGCCAATTTCGGCTGAGCCAGTAGGCCGCGCGCCAGAAGAACGCCCCTTTGCTCTGCTGCTGAGAGATTGCGGCGGCCTTCGTCGATCCGTCCATTTAGACCACCAATCCGGTTCAGAAGTGGGCGCAGGCCGAGCGTTTCAAGCACTGATATGATTTTCTCATCGTCAAGAGTGCGGCCGGTACCCAATAGAACATCGCGCCGCAGCGAGCCGCGCAATGTGGGCGAAGCGCCACCCAGGTAAAGCAGAGCCTGTGGCGCAAGTTCGGCGGGGTGCCGGCCCAGTACACGGAAATATCCGGCTTCGGGCTCTTCCAAACCTCCCGCCAACATCAGCAGGAGACTGGATTTGGCTGAATCCTCAGGCGTAAGCAACCGTATGGCACCGCGCGACAGTTTCAGGTCGATGCAAGTGTCAGCTAGTGGCAAGCCACGAACCATAAGCGCCGCGCGCCCATCACGCGGGTCCCGCAACTGGCGGCCCAGCCGTTTGATCTGCGGCGTGTTGAGAGCCTTTTCAAGCTTTTCACTTGCGACCAGCCAAGTGGATCGGCGATCACGAATATCGGCTATATGGCGCATGGGGCGAACGATCATGGACAGCGTCAGCAGAGCCGCTACTGTTTCGCCGATCGGCACTTCGTATTGAAAGCAGATCAGAAGCGTCACCGCGCCCGCTATCCCAGAGGCGGCATCTGGCATGGCGCGAATTGCGGCAGACAGGCGCGCGCTTTTCATCGCCGTGGCAATTATTTCTGCGGATTGGGCTCGTAATGCGCGTTTCTCAATGGACATCCGTCCCGAACGGCGCAAAGCGGTCGCCTGCTGCAGTCGTTCGCTCATCGTCGCAGCCAGACGAGCCCGGCGCTTGCGTGCTTCAGCCTGCGCTTCCCGCAGGGGAGGTCCGAGCCGAAGGATGATCGCCAAGGTCAGCGCAACCGGCACTCCCGCTCCGAACCCAAGGCGTAAATCTATCGCACATAGAACAACAAAAGCGATGGGCAGCATAGTTGACGCCGAAATGGTACGTGCCAGCCCGACGCCAACCCAATTTCTTATTGCGGTTAGGTCGCCGACAAAGCGAAGAGAGAGAGCCCCCGCACGTCGTTGAGCCAGCCACAATGCAGGTGCTTTGCTGAAGCGCAAAAAGAGCATTTCGCGCAATTCGCTAACGTAATTCTGTGCAACGCGTTCAGCCAGCACCCTCTCCGCGTATCGCAGCACAGCCAATCCAACCCCGGCGCCCGCCAGTGTCGCGAACGCGCCGAATGGGATGATCTGTCCGCCCGTTCGTGCCACGCCGATCGCCTCGCGCACGGCAAGGGCCGAGACGACCAGCATCGCGCCCTGTCCGAGAGCAGCAGCCACCAGGAGCATGAATGCCTGCCGTCGCTCACCCTGCGCGATGCGTGGAATGTGTTTCATTAAGCCGCTGTCTCCTGACGCAACATCTGGAGAAATGCGGACGCCGTCGCCGGATCTGCCAGCTCTCCCCGATCAAGGATCGGTAGTTGCCCAAAGCTGAGACCATCAGCGACGGGGCTGCGAGTCATCAGGCCTGAGAGCGCCAACGGTGCAATCCCCCGCGAAGCAAGACGCGCCAGGGCTACTTCTGCAGTCAACTCATCTGTGGCAGCCAGCAACCAGCCATCAGTCATCCGCGCCAAAGCTGGACGTGCCAGAAGCTCTGCCGTCTCCACCTGTGAGATTCCATCGGCTATCTCGACAACGGCTACTTCGCACCCCTGCCGCGCAGTTTCTGCGAGCAGGCGCGTGATTGATGTCTCGATCCGGTCGATGGGTTGTTTGTAAGTGGAGGCCATCCCGCAGTCAGTGAAATCAAGCACCGTTTGCGCGCCGGCCGCCTCGTAGAGATGCGTGTCGCCAAACGCAGCCGTGCCGGTGGCCTTGACGGCGCCAACTCGCAGACCGAGCCGAGTTAGTCCGTTGACCAACCCCGCCACCGCATCCGTTTTTCCGGCGTTCATTCCTGTTCCCAATACCGTGAAAACCGCTTCGGGCAGATCAGTTGCGCCACCAGCCAGTGCCTCATCCTTCAGGTTCAGAACTGCGCCATCCGCCCCAAGGAGCCTGCCGTGCAGGCATAGGGTTGTGGGTGGCTTGACTGCGCCGTGCCGCGCTTCTTCCACCCCTGCCACACCCCCGCCTGCCAGCAGGTCCAATGTCCGGTCGCTCCGCACCCCGACATGACCGATGAATTGGTCGGTTGCGAAGCGAGCGCCTGCAGCGAGAACAATCATGTCACCGGTGAACAGCCTTGAGAAACGCCCATCGCGCAGTTGAATGCGCCTGTGCTGACTGATCTTCGTGACCTCTACCAAAAGCAAATCACCCGCGTTGATCTGTTCTGGATGCGTCTCGAACCCGAAGACATGGTCTTGTGCAATGCGCCGCGTGGCATGGCACCATTTGGCGCGGCTCATGTCTGGGGTGGGGGTGATGACAGTTTTGATCACGCCGAGACTCCTTCAAATTTGGACTGGGAAGGGTGCACTATGGACGGAGCCTGTAGAAAATCCCGCGCCAAGCCCGCCTGTGCACATGCAACGAAATCATGTCCGCAGCTCGGGATCGTGTCGAAGTCTATCTGGTCCGGCAAATTCTCTGCCCGTGCTGCCTCACGAAGGGCGCTAACCCACCGACGTGCACGCATCAGTCGGTTTAGCCCTTGCTGAGCATCTATGAGCTCACCGGAACGGGTATTGTGATCGACCACATTGTCCTGTTCACCGACGCGCACAACAATCCGGCGGGAGAGAAACGCGCGTAAATTACTGAGCAACCAGATTTGAGCAGCCTTCGGAGCTTGGTCAGAGGCCCCCATTCCATAAGGAAAAGGTGCCGAGTCCGGGAATGTCCACCAGCCGGCAGAGGCTACGGCCAGACCGTCAACAAGATGAGGATATAGCCAAGTGAAACGGTGTGCGAACTGCGCTCCGCCCGAAAAACCGGCAAGGTCGAAGCGGTGCCCCGGCAAGGTGCCTTCAAAGCGCAAAGCAGACAGCAGGCGCAAAAGCGCCAAGTCGGCCCGTGAGCGCTGGGTGGGCCGTTGGAATGTTTTCCAATGAACTGCGTCAAAAACTGGTAGCACAACCAAACGGCCGGTGGCTGCGGCCTCGGGCGCAAGGGCCTCGGCCATCTGGTCTGTCTCGCGCCCAATTCCATGAACGACTAGGAGCGGAGGCGGCATCCCTTCCTTGTAAGTTCCCAAGACCAGAGCATCGGGAATGCGGCCAGGGATGCCAGGCCGGAAAGCCAATCTGTGGCCCATCAATCTGTCCTCTCTTGGGTATCTGCCGCCTTCGCCGAAGCAAGTGCGGCTATCTTGTCCTGCCTGCCGGTGACTTGATCCCAAGCGTCGGCGTTTGGCATCAATCCGACTAGCCGAGATTGATGCAGTGAAGTTGAGCGCATGCTGTTGTATTCTCAATCGGTCTTCTGTTTATATTGCGCCGCTGTGGCGCCTCTAAACCAAAGTCGCATGAAGCAGAAAAGTGTTGTAATATATGTAATTAGCGCCAAAAGCATCGATGTCAGACCAAGGTACTACGAGCCTTTCCGCAGTCCGTCTGGGAATTGCGGCCCTTCTTGCCTGCATGGCCTTCTGAACTGTGAACCGCGCCGGGTTTGCTGGAGGCTGATTGGCCTCGGACACTTCCATGCTGCCATACTTTGAGCGCCACTTGTAAAACGTGCCATCGCTCCCACTCGGGACATTGCTGCGCAATGCCTTGCCGGGCAGTGGATGCCGTGCTTCCTGCAGAGTTCCTTGGCGCCCAATCCCGCCTGGTGCTCCTTCAGGATGCCGATGATCTGTTCGTCCGTGAATCTCGTTCGCTACATTGTCCGTCCTCAAGTTGGGGCAGACTCTAATCGACGGTGGAGGAAAAATCCCGTGGCAGGTCAAAGTCACTGAGCTTGGCGAAGGCGGACATAGGTTGATCCCTTCAGTTCGGAGCAAGGCCCGCGGCGCGTCGAGCCGCGCGCCGATCGGCAGGCCAACCGTCTGCGTCAGGCGCCCTGTATCCGCGGATGCCGCGTCCAACCTGAGAGCAGGACAAGGCAGAACGCGCCTTCGGCCAGGACGGTCACACCATAGGCGGGCGTGAAGGCGTCGAACAAGACAGGCGCGAAGAACCTCAGCGAACTGCCCACGAGGTAGACGATCCCCGCCGCGGCGATCCCGGCCCCGATGATGCGCGGGAACAGGACCGAGACCCAGATCAGGACGCCGGTCAGCAGGCTGTTGATCGCGAAGAAGATGAGTCCGAGGTCGTACCCATGGGCATGCAGGTTCAACGCGTGAAGGGCCATCGCTTTTGCCTCCGGGGTGGCAAGGCCGGGCGCGCCCGTGATCAGGAGAAGCGCGGATTGCATGTGCATCAGGTTCATGGCGATCATCACGGACTGGATCAGTCGGAACACCATCGCAGCGAGCGCCAAGACCGGCGCGACCGGGCGGAAGATGACGTAAAGCAGGATGGCCAGCGCCGCATCCGCTGCCGCCATGACGATATCCGCCGCGATGGCCAGGCGGAACGTGCCAACGGCAATCCGAATGGCGCTCGCGGTGGCGGTTGGGTCGCCGAATTCGACAAGTGGGCCGCGGAGCAGGATTTCAGCACTGATGCCGCAGGCGATAATCACCAGGTAGAGCAATCCGGCGAGGCGGGGGGTGGCGGGGGATCGTGTGGAATATGTCATGTTCGGGTTTCCTTTTTCGGCCTTTGTCAGGCCGATTGGGCCGATGCGGGGCCCCTATTGTCAGCGATCCGGGTGCTGCCTCCACGACGATAGCCTGGGCTTCGCGGAGGAAGGCGGGATCGTTCGCCTATTGCACCACCTGCGCACTCTCATTGGGCTGACCGTCGGGTTTCGGCCTCGAGTGGATGAAGGTTCGCTGTCACAGCTCTGTGAGACGGACAGGCAAGGTTTCTGAGAACGTCGGCGGCTTGAACCGCACCAAGTTCGGAAAGGCTGTGCCTCCTTTCCGAACCTGAACGATCATGGCCAGGCGCTTGCTGCCTTGTCGGCCAGTTTGCCCGAGAGAAGACGGAGCTTGTCTCCGAAGACCATATCCAGCGAGAACGCGATCGGCAGGGCGATCAGAATGCTATGCCCCCAGACTTGCAGCCACTGAAGTGAGAGTCCGAACTCCAGGAAGCTGAAGACGCCTGATAGTGACATGGACATGAAGGACGACATCACCAAAGAGCCTGAGAGCCGCTGCACGTGCTTGCGATGTATCATGTCAAGCGACCTCTTGCAGGGCCAAAGCCGTGGCCGCTTCGGTCAAGTCTGCCAGCGCGCTCGCCTCCGTTATGCGCCCGGTCTCGGCATCGAAGACGTCGTAGAAGTTGGCAACGGAAACCGCCGCCTTCAGGTCCGCCCCGAAGAATCGAGCCGAGCCTTTAGCGGACGCCAGCACGCTGCCCGCGCCCCCGGGACCCGGCGAGGTCGCGAGGAAGACCGTCGGCTTGTTCTGGAACACCTTCTGATCGATCCGGCTCGCCCAGTCGAAGAGGTTCTTGTAGGCGGCGGAATAGGATCCGTTGTGTTCCGCAAAGGAAACAATCACCGCGTCGGCGGCACCGATCTTCTTGAAGAACGCCTTGGCCGCAGCCGGTTGGCCAATCTCCTTCTCGAGATCTTCGCTGAAGATCGGCAGATCGTAGTCGCCCAGGTCCAGGACCTCGATCTCGGCCCCGGCGACCAGTGTCGCGGTAAACTGCGCCAGGGCTTTGTTGATGGATGCCTTGCTGTTGCTTGCTCCGAATGTCAGGATTTTCATGGGGTTTGTCCGGTCTGTCTGAAATGGCTTTCGAGGGTTGGATCTGATCGAGGCGGCGCCCGCCATGCGTTCCACATGAGGGGACGCCGCCTTGACCGTGATCAGGCCGCCTTGCTGGCGGGTACCGCGCTGGCCCGGACCTGGCCCACCAGCATCGCCCAATCCATGTCGAGCGCACCGTAGACCTCGCCGGCGACCGGGCGGGCATTGTCGGCCAGGATCTCGACCATCAGGCTTGCACCGTCGGCGACAACAACGCCGGCCTGCGACAGGCGCAGAAGCCCGGTTTCGCGCTTGGTCTGGTTGAACGTGCCCGATGCGTCCATCGCCACATAGGCGTTGTAGCCCTTACGCTGCGCCGTCATCGCCGGGAAGGCGGCGCAGACCTCGAGCGAGACACCCGCGAAGATCAGGTTCTGCTTGTCCGTCGCCTCGATCGCCGCGGCCACGCGCGGATCATCCCAGGCGTTGACCGAGGTGCGGTCGATAAACGCGTTGTCAGGAAGCGCTTCGACCAGCTCGGGAAAGGCGGGTCCCCACAGCGTCTCGGCAGAGGTGGTGGTGGTGACGATCGGCAGACCCAATGCCTTGGCGGCCTTGGCCAGCCCGACGACGTTGTGCTTGAGCTCGGCGACCGGATAGTCTCGCACGCCAGTCATCAGGCCGATCTGGTGGTCGACCAGAACGAGCGCGGTGTTGTCCTGGGTCATGGGTTCGGGATTGATATAGGTCATCTGGATCTCCTTGCTAATTTGAGTGGGCTGGTTGGGGTTTCGGTTCAGGGGGAAAGGGGCGCTCAGCCGACGGAGCCCAATTTGCCGGCAGCGTGAGCGGCGATGACGGCCTCCAGTTGATCCGCGTCACGCATCGCGAACGGGCCCTTCTGCACGAAGGGTTCGCGCAAGGGCGTGCCGCCAAGGAGGACTGCCTGACCGCCTTTGCCGCTCAGCAGGCGGATCTCCTCGGCACCGTGGGTGGCCAGCGCTGCGTCGCTGCTCAGCTGGTGGCGTGTTCCGTCGAGCTCGACCTCTACCTCACCGCGGATGAGATGCAGCCAGGTGGCGTCTCTGGGCTCGGCAGGATGGGTGAACTGGCCGCCCGCTTGCAGGGCGATATCGAGAATGGTGAAGGGCAATGCAGGCGAGTTGGCGCCAATGACACCGTTGCTTTGGCCGGTCATCACCCGCACCCGATGGCCCGGGCCTTCGATCACCGGCATCTCGGTGGCGGCGACATGGCGTGCACTGGGTGCGTCCAGCTTCTGGGCCGCCGGCAGGTTCACGAAGATCTGCAGGGCGTGGGTGCGCGACCCAGGGGTCGGAGCCTCGTCATGCACCGCGCCGCGCGCGGCCTTGAGCCAGTAGAGATCGCCTGGCGCCAGGTCGATGTCATTGCCCAGCGAGTCCCTGTTGCGAAAGCTGCCGGTGCTGTCCTCGAAGAGCACGCTGACCGCAGAGATCCCGGCATGGGCGTGGGGTGCGAAGGTCGGCTCGGTCATGGTGAAGTGATCCACCATGATCAGCGGGTCCATCAGACCGTCGAGCTGGCGGTGGATGAAGCTGAGCGCTTTGAAGCCCGTGCCCCGTGTCATTGTCTCCCCGTGTTGGACCGCAGCGATCGCGGCGCGGGGAGCGTGGGTTCGAAGTCCGTTTTGCGTGGTCATATTCGCCTCCTGTGCTGAATATGAACCTACTGATGAGACGAGGTGCGGAGAACACGTTGATTCCGGAACCCTTCGTTCTGTATTTGGAACGAAAGAAGCAACGGAGATCGGCGGCGCCATGGACCTCAATCACGCCTACTACCTGGTGCATGTCGTTGAGAAGCAGGGGTTCTCAGCGGCGGCTCGGACGCTGGGCATTCCCAAATCGCGGATCAGTCGGCAGGTGAAGACCCTCGAAGAGACCCTTGGCACGCGCCTCCTGAACCGGGATTCACGACACATGTCGCTGACCGAGGCCGGCGAGGCCTACTACCGTCATGCCAAGATGGCGCTGGACTGCATGGTGGCCGCCGAAGCGGCGGTGCGCAAAGACAAGAACGCGCTAGAGGGCGCCGTCACCCTGTCCTGTTCGGTCGGGGTCGCGCAGTTCGCGCTGAGCCGGATCCTGCCGCGCTTCCTGGCCGAGAACCCGCGCGTCGTCCTGCGCCTTCAGGCCTCCAACGATTTCGCAGACATGATCGGAGATGGCATCGACCTCGCCATTCGGGGGCATGTCAAGTTGCTCCCGGACTCCGGGCTGATCCAACGGCGCATTACCGACGTCCCGTGGCACCTGTTCGGCTCACCCGGCATTGCGCAACAGATCGGTGCCGGGGCCTCTCCGACCGATCTCGACGGTCAGCCCGGACTCGCGCTTGGCTGGCGGCCTGGGGGCGGCTCCTGGTCGTTGCAGGGGCCTGGCGAAAGCACCGCCTCGGTTCCGTTCGCAGCCCGGATACGCAGTGACGACATGGTCTCCTTGAAGGAGGCGGCCGCGGCAGGGCTCGGCGTGGTGGCCCTGCCGGCCTATGTCTGCGCCGCGGATGTCGCGGCAGGGCGGCTGAGCCGCCTGCTTCCGGACTGGACCGCTGGGTTGCCGGAAATCAGCCTTCTGATGCACGAGCGACGAGGTAACCCGCCTCAGGTCGACGCCTTCGCCGCCTTTCTGCGCCGCGAATTGCCGGATGTCATGGACGGTGGCGGCAACGGGTAGGGAACAGGCCCTTCAAACCGGGGCGGTTCATGACACGGACACGTCGCTCGCGAGAGTGCCTGGAATGACGCGTTGCCACGCATTGGCGCTGCATCTCGCCGCTCAGGGCGTTGCTTCCGGCCGATGAAGCTGAACATCGAACCCCTCCTCGGGGCGCGGCGGCACGAAGTGGCGGGATATCTGTTGAAACTGCGCCTCGGTGACGGTGAAGGGATGCTCTCCGGTCGCGTTCCGGGCCTTGAGCCGCGCGAGGCAAACCTCCTCTGGCACATCGAGCAGGTGGAGGACATGCGCTGCTTTCGTTTCGCCGAGGGTGCCGCGCATCCAGGACCGGGCGTCCACCGTGTTTGCCTGGAAGTCGAGCACCACAGACAGGCCCGCGTTGAGGAGTTCAGCGACATGCGGTCCTACGACACCACGCAAGAGCGTCATGCAACGCAGGTAGTCATGGGTGGAGCCCAACTGCTCGCCATAGAGCCCCGAGTGCCACTCATCCTCCCGGATCACTACCGTTCCATCCCGGCGCCCAAGGGTGGTGTGTCAATCGGCATTGAACTGTGACCCCATATCGGCGCCCAAAATTGACCCCCTTGGAGCTGAGCTGGCCCGGCGCTGCGTAGTCCAGCCAACCAGCCGCAGAAGACTTTGCACAAAGCACGTCGTTTGCCGAAGCCGCGCCCGAACAGCACTTTCAGAGTGAGGCAGTTTTGATTGCAGCATCGCTGACCCGCTGTTGCCGACCGCGTTTACCGCTCGGTGGTGGTATCCAGGCCATCTCCAGGTCAAACCAGAGCGCAAGCGATCCGCGTCGCTTCAGCGCGTCAATGTAAGCCGACCAGTTCGTGCTCTAGCACTTCGTAGGGGTTCAACGGCTCATGCCTCCCAGATATCATGCTGGATTCAAACAGTGAATCCCGGGCGCGATTTGTGCAACAAAGCCACTTGTTGGTGGTGGTGATCCCGCCCGAATGCTTGATCGCAGCTATGACTGGCGCCGCCCTGGCCAAAGGGAACGCGCTTCCGAAGGCCTGCGTCGCCGAGACCGGGGTGGCGTTGGCGGATGTGGTTGAGGCCCAGAAACGGCTGGGGAGCATCGTCAGGGAATTGCGGCGAGAGAGGTTCGGACGAAAGTCCGAAAGACTCGATCCGAAGCAGTTCTACCTGCCGCTCGAAGTTGTCGAACGCAGGAAAAGGCGCGACGCGCCCTGAAAGGGCAAGGTACTGCAGAGAGAGACCGGCCGAACGCAATCGCGGTCACCTTCCGAAACGCCTGCTCCGGATGGAACGGGGCCTCGTACCGCGTTCGTCGAAGCGGACCGAGGATTTCCACGACACCATACCGCGCAGCCGCGGGACGGCTTTGACGTTTTCCACGCGCCCAGGATTTCACACACTCTGTGCCGACCGGTTATTTCTTCTGGGCTTCTTCAACTTCGGGAACAAGGAGGTAGCCCGCGCGATGGATCGTCACGATCTCAACCGGGAACGCACGGATACGGCCTCGAAGACGGTTGATGAGCACATCAACGGTGCGGTCGCCCGGGGACCATTCGCGCCCGCAGGTGAATTGTGACAGCTGGTCCCGTGTCTGCACCTGTCCTTCGTTCAACAAAAGGGCATGCAGCAGTCGCGTTTCGGCAGGCGCCAGAATGACATGGTGGCCGTCGGTATCGAGCCTGCGGCTGCGCGGGTCGAAGGTCATACCGGCGATCTCGATAATACCGTACTCGGCCGGGTTGGCCGTATCGGAGTGTGCATTCAGCAATTGCCTGATCCGGCTGCTCAGCTCCAATGGATTGAACGGTTTGGTCACATATTCGGTGGCGCCAAGCCCGATCCCCAGAAGCTTGTCCCGCGATTTGTCCATTGTGCTGAGAATTATGACCGGGCAGTCGCTTTCGCTTTTGATCGATTGCAGCAGCAACAGGCCGTCACTGTCTGGCAGGCGCCGGTCAAGAAGGACCAGATCGAAATGCGTGTCGGCCAGCACCTCTTCGGCTTCGCGCGCCGATCCGACAATGACAAAATCGGCACCGGCACCGGCGATGATATCCTCGAGCATCAACTGCACGATCGGGTCGTCATCGATGCATAGAACGGTGGCGCTTTTTGCGCCGGACAGCGGGCGGGCCTGATGCATCCGGCCGGTCATTCCGCGGCCGATGCCGCATTCAGCCGCTGCCAGGACGGGATTTCCGCCAGGTCCCGGTCAAGCGCAGACAGGTGTCCGGCCAGGTTGACGGGATTGCCTTCGTCAAGGCAGTCGGCTTCGAGATTGCGCAGCGCGGCTTCCAATTCGGACAACGCCAGGATCGCGCAACTTCCTGCAAGACGGTGCGCGGACAACGTCAGCACATGCCGCGGGGTATCGGCGGCCCGCAACTGCCGACGAAATTCCGGCCAGTTCGATGCGAATACGTCGATCATCGCCTTGACGGTTCCCGGCGCGAGCCCCTGCAGGCTTTCGGGTTCCTCGCGGCTTGTCGGAGCGGGTGGGACGCTTCGCGCACCCGATCCGAATATGGCCGACGACAGGCTGACCTGACCCGCCGGTTTGGCGAGCACCTCGTCAAACCCTGTAGACCGCCCGACCAGCGCATCGACATTGGCCGTCAGCGCCAGGAACTTGGCCCGGCTGCTTGTCCGTTTCTGCAAATACTGAATCAGCGTCGGACCATCGCCATCAGGCAAAAGGTAATCGACCACATAGACGTCAAACTCGGCCTCAGACGCATGCCGCTTTGCCTCCGCGACGGAGGCGGCGCGGGTGACTTTGAGGCCGATACGCTCCAATTGGTGGGCCGTCACGTTGGCGCCGATAGGGTCGTCATCGATCAGCATGCAGGACTGCGCATGCGGCAATTTGCGGGTGGTCTGGCTCAGATATCGCGGGCGGGTCGGATCCAGAGTTTGGGATTGCAATAGGGGGACCTCGAACCACACCGATGCGCCCTTTTCGAGGTTCTCATACCCGATCCGCCCGTCCATGGCCTCGATCAGATGGTGCGAGATCGCCAAGCCCAGACCCGAACCGCCGTTGCCGGTGTCGCGCGCGGTGGTGTTCTCGAACGGTCGGAACAGGGCGGTCGCGGCATGCTCTGGCAGGCCCGGCCCATGATCGCGCACCTCGAAACGCAGAACGTCGCGGCCCGCCTCAGGTGCAACGCGCCGGATCGCAACGGCAACCCCTTCGCCGTTGTCCGCCTTTTGCGCATTCGACACCAGGTTGCTGAGAACCTGCTGGATCATGCCCCAATCGATATGCGCCGATTTCGGAACATCTGCGCCAATGTCGAATTCAAGCGGTGTCCGGGCGACCTTGCGACCGATGGTGGCGATACGGCTATAGACCCGGAGTTCTTCGAACAGATCCGTGTCTGTCGGGCGCGGTACGGGCGGGTCATTTTCGAATTTCGAGTAATTCAGCACGTTGCTGAGGGTCTGCAGCAAGGCCTTTCCCGCCCCTTCGATCACGTCGAGAAAGATTTCCGAACTGGCTGGATCCGCGGTGCGCAACAGTTCGGCTGCGCCCAGAACAGAGTGCAGGGGGGTACGTATTTCGTGGCTCATCGTGGCCAGAAACCGCGACATGCCGCGCTCTGACTGCTGGGCTTCCTCTGCACAGCGCCGATGTGCGGTGACATCGTTCAAAAGAACCACATGACCAAGCGCCGTGTTCTCGGCCGCATCGTGCAGGGCGCGGGTGCGGACGTCGAAACAGCGCGGCCCGTCCAGCGTGTCCAGCCAGACCGGGTCTTCCGACGCTTCGGCGCTTTGCATGATCTTGTCGACGACCGTTTGCAGCGATCTTTTGCGAAGCCGCATGGAGCGAAGATAGATGATGTCGCCCGCCTGCGCGTCGCGCCCCAGAAACAATTCCGCCGCCGCCTGGTTCGCATTCACCAGATGGCCACCGTGATCCAGAAGAAAGGCCGCGTTTCGCAGGCTCTCAAAAACAGCGAAATACCGGTCCTTGTCCAGCGTGATCGCGCGGGACCGCTCCTGCAGTTCACGAAGGCGCCGGTTGTCGTTGTGGTCGTGCCAGTCCGCACTGATACTGAGTTCGGTGTGGTCGAAGAAGTCGCGCACCCGGGCCGCTTCCTGCGCGGTCACACCGCCGGGCAAACCGGCAAGTTCGGACATGTAAAGATTTCGAAAATGTTTGAACAAGCCGAGGTACATCTGGAGCGTGATCCCTTGCGACCGATGCACCCGGGCGATGAGGCGCATGCGGGAAAATCGCGGATCAGATGCATAGTCAAGCGTCGCGAGCGGACCGTTCGGCGCATCCTCGCTGCTGGCAAGATACGTCCCAAGGGCATCGGTGACGCTGACGACCGCTTCGACCCATGCGGCGCGGATCGTCGTGGTAAAGGGCGCGTAGCCGTTCGATTTGGCGATTTCGATGGATTGATCGACCAAGCGGTCGAGGCGCTGTTCAAGGAAATCCGTCAGCGCCTCTGTACTGCTGTTGCGTCCGAAACCGGACGGCGTGTCTGCTTGCATATCTGTCGGCATCGTCATCCCAGCCCGTCAGGCCCTCCCCCGAGAAGCAACGCTTGATCGCGATAAGACCACCTTATCCCGTTTTCGCAAACCCGGGACGCCGTTTGTTTACAACTCGTTTACATCCGGTAACAACTTTGCAGCCTTTGGCGGCCGCGCCTCCTCTAACCTGTGAGTCAATGATCGACCCACAGAACTGGGCGCATAGTCAAAGGGAGGATGAACATGCTGCGCATGAAGCGTCGTGAGTTCCTGCAAACGTCATCACTTGCCGGTGCCGGCGTTCTGGCCGCGAACAAGGCGTGGTCCTTGAACCGGCTTGAACCCATCGGGGACACCCTGGCCGAGGAATACCCCTATCGCGATTGGGAAGATCTCTATCGCCGCGAGTTCACCTGGGACAAGATCGGAAAGGCCGCGCATTGCATCAATTGCGTCGGCAACTGCGCCTTCGACGTTTATGTCAAGGACGGCATCGTCATCCGCGAAGAGCAGCTGGCGAAATATCCGCAGATCAACCCCAACGTCCCGGACGCCAACCCACGCGGCTGTCAGAAGGGCGCGATCCATTCCGCAGCCATGTATGAAGGCGATCGCCTGCGCTACCCGATGAAACGGGTCGGCGAACGCGGCGAGGGCAAATGGCAGCGCATGGAGTGGGACGAAATCACCGAAGAGATCGCCGACAAGGTCATTGATATCTTCGAGAAATACGGCCCCGGCAAGCTGATGACCCACACCGGGTCGGGCAACCAGTCGATGGTCCGTTTCGCTGCACCCTACCGGTTTGCCTCCCTGGTCGGTGGGGTGCAGCTCGACATCTTTACCGATGTGGGCGACCTGAACACCGGCGCGCATCTGGCCTACGGCAACCCGCTGGAAAGCTTCACCTCGGACGCCTGGTTCGACGCTGACTATATCATGTTGTCGCTGTTCAATCCCAACGCGACCCGTATTCCGGACGCGCATTACCTGTGGGAGGCCAAGTATAACGGCGCCCGCGTGGTCTCGGTGGCGCCGGATTATAATCCCTCGTCGATCCATGCCGATCTGTGGATGCCGATCAAACAGGGCGCCGACCCGTTCCTGGCGATGTCGATGGTCAACGTGATCATCGAAGAGGGCCTCTACAAGGCGGATTTCGTCAAGGAACAGACCGATCTGCCGGTCCTGGTGCGCACCGATACCGGCAAGATGCTGCGCGAGGCGGACCTGGTCGATGGCGGCTCGGACCAGAACTTTTACCACTGGGACATGAACACCGGTGCTGCCGTGATGCTCAAGGGCACGATGGCGTCCGAGGAAAAGACCATTGCGCTTGACGGGGTCGACCCGGCGCTGGAGGGCACCTTCACGGTTGAGGGGATCGGGGTCACGACGGTCTTTGAAAAAGTCCGGGCCGAAGCGGCGAAATACACGCCCGAAGCCACGGCGGCAGACACCGGCATCGCCGCCGACACCGTGCGGAACGAGGCGCGTCTTTTTGCCAAGGCGAAGAAGGCGATCCTGATGCTCGGCTTCAACGTCGGGCGCTATTCCAACGGGCTCTATACCGGTTGGGCGCAAACGCTGATGCTGGCGCTGACCGGGCATGGCGGCAAGACCGGCGGGATGGACACGTCATGGGTCGATTGGAACCATGTCCCTTGGCTGCAACTGGCGCTTTACGGGTTCGAAAAACTCCCACGGCTCGAGCCGGGCGGTCTGGGCGAGTTCCAGCGTGGCCAGATGATCGGGCACGCGCGTGAATACTTCGACGCGGACAAGCTGAAAGAGCGCGTCGGCTTCAACATCGACGAGATGGAAGAGATGATCGACGAGAGCATCCAGGAAGGCTGGATGCCCTATCACGGCGACATGAAGGGGCTGATCTCTATCGCGGACAACAAGTTTCGGCGCAACAAGTTCGCCGACAAGTACCGCGAACGTATCCTGCACGAGGTCGAAGAGCTTTTTGTCGACATCAACGTGCGCATGGACAGCACGGCGCAATGGGCGGATTACCTGCTGCCCGCTGCGAGCCACTATGAAGCCTGGGATCTGCGTGGGGTCGGCTACCACCGCTTCATCAACGTGTTCTCCAAACCGGTCGATCCGATTGGTGAGGCGAAGCCCGACTGGGACATCATGGAGTTGCTGACCCGCAAGATCCAGGAGCGGGCCATAGCGCGCGGGATCGAGGGGTATCCCGATGGTGATGTGAGCCGTGATCTCCACACCATCCATGACGATTTCACCATGAAGCAGACGATCATGACGGACTACGACGCCACCAAGTGGCTCGTGGACAACAGCCCCGAAATGGGAGGCGTGTCGCTGGAGGACGCTGCCGAACAGGGCTTTATCGTGATGACCGCCGAGGGGGGCAGCAACCAGCCGATCCCGGTGGACGAGCCCTATAACCCGTTCGTCGCGCAAACCGAGGACAAGAAACCGTACGACACCCTCACGGGGCGGGTCACCTTCTATTGCGACCATCCGACATTCGAGAAGTTGGGCGCAGTGGTGCCCACGGCGCGGCATCATGCCGGTGCGGCGGCCTCGAACTATCCACTGTCCTTCTACTCGCCACACACGCGATGGGGCATCCATTCCAACTGGCGGTCGAACAAGTTCATGCTGCGGCTGCAGCGGGGCGAGCCCAATATCTACATCAATCCGAAACTCGCGGCGCAAAAGGGCATCGCGGACGGCTCGAAGGTGCGGATCTTCAACAGCGCGGGCGAGTTCTTTGCCCAGGCCAAGTTCTATCCCAGCATACCCGAAGGCTCGATCATGATGGAGCACGGCTGGGAGCCGCATCAATACGAGCAGTGGAAGCCGATGAACAACACCATGGCCACGCTGATCCAGCCTTTGGAACTGGCGGGCGGATGGGGGCATCTTGGCTTCAAGCTCTTCAAATGGAACGCAAACCAGCTCGCGCATGAAAGCAGCGTTGACGTGGAGCCGGCGTAAGAGCCGCGTGAGAGGGAGGAATAGATATGGCCGTGAAACGTCAGCTCAGCATGGTTCTGGACCTGAACAAATGCATCGGGTGCCACACCTGTACATCCGCTTGCAAACTGCAGTGGACCAACCGCAACGGTCGGGAATACATGTACTGGAACAATGTCGAGACCAGGCCCGGCACCGGGTATCCGAAGAACTTTCACGAAATGGGCGGCGGGTTCGACCAGGATGGCGCTTTGCGCCTGGGAAAGGAACCCAGCGCCGAAGACTACGGCGTTCCCTGGGAGTACAACTACGAAGAAGCCCTGATGACCGGCACCGACCCCTGGCTGCGCCCCAATGTCAAACCGACATGGGGGGCGAACTGGGACGAGGACGAGGGTGAGGGCCACTATCCGAACTCGTACTATTTCTATTTGCCGAGGCTCTGCAATCACTGCGAAAATCCGGCCTGTCTTGCCGCCTGTTCGCGCAACGCGATCTACAAGCGTCAGGAAGACGGTATCGTCCTGATCGACCAGGAACGCTGTCGCGGCTATCGCTATTGCGTGTCCGCCTGTCCTTACAAGAAGGTCTATTTCAACGAGGAAATCTCGAAATCCGAGAAATGCATCTTTTGCTATCCGCGCATCGAGAAGGGCCTGCCCACCGCCTGCGCGAAACAATGCGTCGGCCGGATCCGCTGGATTGGCTATCGCGACGACAAGGACGGGCCGATCCACACGCTGGTGGATAAATACAAGGTCGCCTTGCCGCTGTATCCCGAGATGGGGACCAAGCCCAACGTCTTCTACGTGCCGCCCCTGTCGCCGCCGAAAATCGACGAGGCCGGAGGTGCGATGGCCGAGTCCCGCGTGCCGCTGGACTATCTCGAAAGCCTGTTCGGGGACGGGGTCAGCGCGGCGCTGGACACGATCACCGCGGAGCGGGCCAAGAAGGCCGAGGGCGGCGAGAGCGAGTTGATGGACACGCTGATCGGCTACCGTCACGCCGAAATGTTCAAGCTAAGCTGATGTCGGTCGCGGTAACATCACGCCCTCCGATGGGCGACAGCCCCGGGCGGGCACGGGCCAAGGAACGCATCTGGCGCCTGGCGGCGCTGGCCTTCGGGCATCCGTCCGAGGAGTTTTTCGACGCCGTCGCCTCGGGGCAGTTTCACGAGGCGTTCAGCGACGCCTGGGCTGCTGCGACCGGCGCGCCCTGGCCCAGACTGCCCGCCTCGCCGGATTTCGCCAGCTTCGAGGCGGGATACATCACCGCCTTCCTGCATGGCCGTGGGGGCAAGCCTGTCGCCGCCCTGCTGGCCGGTGACCATGACCACATTCTGGCCGGTTTGACTCGGCCGGTCTTCATGCTGAATGTCGCGGCCTTCTACAAACATTTCGGGTTGAAGGCGGCCACCGGCGACGAAGGCAAGAACGACGAGCCCGACCATCTGGCCAGCATGCTGGAACTGATGGCGGTGCTGTGCCACTTCGAGGCGACCGCGCTTGCCAAGGGCAAGGATGCCTCGGGCTATCGCCGTGCGCAGCGCGATTTCCTGTGCCGCTATCTCGGCCCCACGCTGGAGGCCGTCGCCGGTCTGCTGCGGCGCGATCCGGTCAGCCTGCTGGACCCGACGATCGGCCAGCTTGTACAGGACATGAGCGCCTGGGCAGAGGTCCAGATCAACGAATTAGAGGTCAGGGTCGGCCCGTTTCACGACCCCGATGCGCCCAAAACCAGCAGCGCCCCCACCTCTTCGGCGGCACAAAACCTCTGGGGATAAGGAGAACCAATATGCGAAGAACGATCGCGACCCTGACCGCATTTGCCATGCTTTCGACTCCGACCCTGTCTGCAGCCCAGTCCATGGCCGAAGCGAATGTCAAACTGATCGAGGCCTATGACACCGTAAAGGTATCCACCATTCCCGATGGCATTTACCTGCGCACCGTCAACGACCCGGACGATATCATCTGGGAGCGGTTGCCCGAGTACCGCGTTGCCATGTCACCGGCCCCGGCGGTGCATGAATCGGTAGAGCTGAGGGTCAATTACGACGCCGAGGTCAGCTATCTCAACATGACATTGGCCAAGACGTCAGAGCGGTTCTATGTGCGGCTGCGCTGGGTGGATGACACGCGCGATACGGCCACTGCCTTTGACCGGTTCCGTGACGGCGTCGCGGTGCAGTTTTCTCTCGGCGATGACGAGACATCCTACATGATGGGAGACGGCCCCGACAGCGCGGTGAATATCTGGTATTGGCGCTCTGGCGAGGATGCGGTGCAGAACCTCGCGGCAGGCGGTCCCGGCAGCACGACGCTGCTGGAGGAACAGCCGGTCAGCGGTGAGAGCCAATACTTCGACAAAGACGGCGATCCGAACGAATGGACGGTCGTGATGTCGCGCCCGATCAAGGCTCAGGGCGCGCACAATGTTTCGCTGGACCGCGACGTGGTGCCGATGGCTTTCGCTCTCTGGCAGGGGGCCGAGAAACAGCGCGACGGGCTGAAAAGCGTGTCGGAAGGCTGGATCATGCTCGACATGGCATCGGAGTAAGCCATGGATTTCCTGACCCCTGAAGAAAAGGCAAGTGTGCCCAAGACCGATTGCGGATTGGGCCACGCCTGCCAGTTCTGCCCGAAAGAAGACAGCTGCACGCTCGACAAGCCGTACCACAACAAGGTTCTCATCGAACGCCGGCTACAGGAGATCGACCAGATCATTGTTGTTCTGGCCAACAAGGGCGGTGTCGGAAAAAGCACGGTCAGCGCCAATCTGGCCGCCGGGCTGGCGCGGAACGGATTTCGCGTCGGCGTGGCGGATGCCGATATCCACGGCCCCAACCAAAGCCGGTTTTTCGGCTTTGCCGGCGCCAAGATCCGCACCACCAAGTCCGGATTGCAGACTCATGGCTTTATGGCCGAAGGTATCTCGCATCCGGTCGAGGTCGGCTCCCTGGCCTTCATGCTCGAAGACGACACCACCCCGATTGTCTGGCGCGATGCCTACAAGCATGATTTCATCCACCATCTGATCGGCAGCTTCGATTGGGGATCTTTGGACTTTCTGGTGGTCGACATGCCCCCGGGCACCGGGAATGAGCTGATCACCCTGTGTGACATGCTCGAAGGCAGCAACGTCTCGGCGGTTCTGGTGACCTCGCCGCAGGCGGTGGCCCAGATGGACAGCCTCAAGGCCGGGCGGTTCTGCCGCGAGCGTGGCCTGCCTGTGATCGGGGCTGTGGTGAACATGGCAGGCGTGCAGTGCCCGAATTGTCACGAAGATTTCCATCTGTATCCCGACGCAGGCGTCACGGAGGCCTTGGCCAAATTCGACATCGAAAAGATCGCCGAAATTCCCCTGTCGCCCGATCTCGCGCTGGGATCGGACCGTGGCGAGCCAGTTGTGACCGCGATGCCTGACGGTGTGGTGGCCCGCGCCTTTGACCCGATGATCGAAGCGGTCTCCGCGCTGGGCCGTGAGGGGTTTCACCAGGCGATCGCCGCAACGATGCAGGACGTGTTTGCCGAGAATCTGGACGATTCAGACCTGCAGGAGGCTTTGGCGGCATTGCCACAAAACGATGCGCTGAGCGCCGGGCTTTCAGAGCTGCTGAACCAGGAGGCGACCAGATTGAAACAGGCCTCGCAACCAACAAAGGGTGGCGGATAAATGGACGGAGCAGTTGAAACGGTTTCGCGTCGCGGGTTGTTCCGCGGCAACTTTGGGGCACGCCCCGAGGCGGCACAGGGGTGGTATTCGGTCGACGGCCTGCCCGCCGGGGCCGACGACGTGTTCTGGGACGGCTGGGCGGATGAGGTCGGCCTCTTCGTGGTCGGCGATCACGGCGCGATCAACCACTTCGATGGCGAAGACTGGGTTCGGCTGTCCTGTCCGGCGCCCGTGCCGATCCATGCGCTATGGGGCACGGATCGGACAAACCTCTGGGCCGTTGGATGGATGGGTCTGATCTTGCACTATGACGGAGAGGACTGGCGGCAGGTGCGCGGCTGCGTTGTCGACGCGGGCGATAAATATGCGTCGGTCGACGAGAATACCCCGCTCTTCGCCATTTGCGGTAACGCGGACGGGCAGGCCTGGGCGGTGGGGGATCGCGGCAGGATCCTGCATTTCGACGGGGCGGATTGGTCGGTCGAAGACGCCGGTACGCGCGCCCATTTGCGCGCTGTCATTGTCCTGGAGGATGGACGCGTGATGGCCTCTGGCGGCGATGGCACGGTGGCGATCCGCGATCTCAAAGGCAGCTGGCAGGCGCTCGATTGCCCGGTGGTCTCCAATTTCACCACGGCGATTGCCTTGCCCAGGGGGCGCGCTCTGCTGGCCGGGGGGCGCTATTTCATTCAGGCAAACGGGTTTCGCGGCGATCTTGTCCTGTGGGATGGCGAGGGCTTCGACAAGCTTTTCGCCGACATGGAATTCAGCCGCTTCCGGGCCTTGGGCCAGACCGGCAAGGGCCTTCTGGCGCTTGGGGATGCAGGGCAGATCCACCTGATCCGCGAAGACCGCGCCGACCGCCTGCAAAGCGGCACGGGGCACGACCTGTTGGGCCTTGTCGATCTGCCCTCGGGCGAGGTCATGGCGGTCGGCGATTATGGCAGTCTTTTGGTTGGCGACAGCGCGGCGCTGACCTGTTTCGCGCCCGCCATCCAGCCCGGCGAAGACCCGGCGAACTGGTCCGCGATGGAGAGTGGTACCGACCGCCAGCTTTGGGGCATCTGGCACGATCCCAAGCAGGACATGCTGTTTGCCTGCGGCGAGGAAGGGACCGTGCTGGCCCTTGATCGCGGCAAATGGGAGGCGCTGCCCCCGGCCGGCGCGCTAGGTATCCACGACCTCGCCCGCGCCCCGGATGGCGGATTGCTGGCGGCGGGTCAGCTGGGCGAAATCCACCATTTCGATGGCACGACCTGGAGCAAACATTTCGACCTGTTCATGGATGTCACGATCCTGTCGATGTGGTCCGATGGCTGCGGGCAGATCTTTGCCGTCGGTGACGAAGGCCTTGTCCTGCATTGGGCGGGCGCAAATTGGGAGCGTATGCCCTCTGGCACCAAGAGCGCGCTTTATGGCGTCTGGGGCATGGATGCCGAGCATCTGCTGGCCGTCGGGGACTTTGGCCAGGTGATGCGGTGGAACGGCACGCGCTGGGACGAGTTCAACGCCGGAACCGAACATTTCCTGTTCGATGTCTGGGGGCGGTCCCTGAGTGATATTTTCGTCGTCGGATTGTCCGGGACAATCGGCCATTTCGACGGGGCGCGATGGCATATCACCCCGGCGCGGGCGCGGAATGACCTGTTGGCGCTGACCGGGACCGACACCGACGTCGTGGCCGTTGGTGCCGCAGGGGCTGCGGCCCGGTTCGACGGTCATCGCTGGCATATGGACCCGACCGGAACAACCGCCGGCCTCCGGGCGGTCGCTGTGGATGGAGCGGGCCGGTATTTCGCCGCGGGGGATGGCGGGACGATCCTGTTCCGCGACGCTGAATGAGCGCCTATGCGCGAATGTCGGGGCGCGCGACCTCGGAGGCACACCAGGGTAGGCGACCGCTGCTGGGGTACATCCGGTCTGATGATCGCGGTGTCGGCGACATGGTTCTGAGCAATGTTGCCGAACGGTTGATCGCGCAGGGAGTCCGGGTTCACGGCGCCATTCAGGTCAACCGTGACCGGAGCGACGGGCAGCGGTGCGACATGGACATCAGAATCCTGCCGGAGGGACGGGAAATTCGCGTTTCGCAAAGTCTCGGCCTTGGCGCGCGCGGGTGCCGGTTGGACAGCGGCGCCCTGGAGACCGCCGTCGCCAGCGTTGGCGCGTCACTCGGTCCAAATGCGGATCTGCTGATCGTCAACAAGTTCGGCAAGCAAGAGGCCTGCGGTGCAGGTTTTCGTGTGTTGATCGGCGATGCCATCACATATGGCGTGCCGGTCCTCACCTGCGTGAATGCGCTGAACCAAGAGGCATTTGACCGGTTCGCGGCCGGGCTGCAGGTGCGGTTGGACGCCTGCGAAACCGCGCTGATCAACTGGTGCCACACCTTCCGGAAAACCCCTTGGCCAAGGGGTGATGCTCATTTGGATGTCGCCCGGAATGATCCAGCCGCCAGCAGAGCACCGTGACGAGCAGTCCAACGGTCAGGCCTTCGCCACAGATTCACACCTGATCACTGCGCATGAGCCACATCACGAACAGCGGATGCTGATCATGATGTGGCGACTGTCCCCGCCGGCAGCGAGCTTGGCCCTGTTGGGGGCCGAGCCGCAGAGGATCTTCAACGCAAGACGCAGCTGGCCTGATCTGTCAGGTCAGCGCTTGTTCCAGTTCGGTTTCGAGCTGGCGCATGGCCTGAACGCGCGGCTGTGAGAAGCGGGCCAGCAGCAGGTAGGCCACGGGCGTCAGGAAGAGCGTCGAGAAGGTGGCCAGCCCCAGCCCGCCGACGATGACCCATCCCAGTGCCTCGCGCGCCTCGGCGCCCGCGCCTGCCGACAGGATCAGAGGCACACCGCCCAGTACGGTCGAGGTCATGGTCATCATGACCGGGCGCAGACGGATGGTCGACGCGTCGAGGATCGCGTCGCGCACCTCGGCGCCGCCGTCACGCAGCTGGTTGGCGAATTCGACGATCAGGATACCGTTCTTGGCCATGATCCCGATCAGCATCACCAGCCCGATCTGGCTGTAGACGTTCAGGCTCAGCCCGGTGAAGAGCAGCGCGAAGGCGGCACAGGCCAGCCCGATGGGCACCGTCACCATGACAACGATGGCCGAGATGAAGCTTTCGAACTGCGCTGCCAGCACCAGCAGGACCACCGCGATGGCAAAGCCGAAGACCAGCACCAGCCCCGAGGCCGTCTGATCCAGCGTCGCGGCCTCTGCCAGCGGGACGATACGGTTTTCCTCGGCCAGGATCTCGTCCGCCAGCGCCTGCACCTGGGTCATCGCATCGCCAAGCGCCAGGGCCGGCGTCAGCCCGGCCGAGATCTCGACCGAGCGGTTCTGGCCTTCGCGGTCCAGCTCTGGCGCGATGGCGCGCTCTTCCAGCCGGACAAAGCTGGACATGGGTACGGTCTGGCCGTCCGCCGTCTGGACAAAGATGTTCTTGAGGTCGCTGGGATCGTCGACCGGGTTCGAGGTCGACAGCATCTGGATGTCATAGCTGCGGTCGTCGATAAAGACCGAGCCCACTGTGCGCCCGTCCAGGACCGCGCGCAATGCGTCGCCCAGTCCCGCGATGTCGATCCCGAGGTCAGAGGCGCGCTCGCGGTCGATCTCGATAAAGAGCTGCGGCTGCGTGGTCTCGTACTCCAACCGGACCTGCCCGAAGGCCGGGTTCTCCTGCATCCGATCCACCAGCCGCTGCGAAACATCGGCAAGCTGCGCGTAGTTGTCGCCGGTGATGGCAAAGGACAGGCCACGACCCGCGCCCCGGATGCCCAACGAATTGGGCTGGATGGCAAAGGCCCGCACGCCGATCACGCCGCCGAGCTTGCCGTTGATCTCTCCGACGATCTCGTCCTGACTGCGCTCGCGCTCGTCCCAGGGGGCGAGAGAGAAGACCATGAACCCCCGGTTGTCGGACCCGAAGCCGGTGATGGAAAAGATGTTGGTGACTTCCCCGGTGTCGCGCAGCGGTTCGATCAGGGCCTCGATCTCGTCCATCTTGGAGGTGGTGTATTGCAGAGAGACGCCCTGCGGTGCGGAGACGGACAGCAAGGCCACCGCCCGATCCTCGCGCGGGGTCAGTTCCTGCCGGATGCCGCCGGCGACAAAGACCGCCGTGGCCGAAAAGAGCACCGCCACCAGCAGCACGACGAAGGGTATCGCCAGCGCCCATTCCAGCGTCCATTTGTAGAGCGCGCCCAGCCGGTTGCCCAGCCAGACGAAGGGGCCGCGCGGGTTCGGGTTCGGCTCTGCCGTCAATAGGCGGCTGGCCAGAACGGGGCAAAGCGTCAGCGCCACGACCGAGGACAGCAGCACCGCCATTGCCAGGGTAAAGCCGAATTCGCGGAACAGCCCGCCTGCCTGGCCCGGCAGGAAGGACAGTGGCACAAAGACGGCGGCCAGCGTGGCCGTGGTCGTCACCACGGCGAAAAAGACCTGCCGCGTGCCCAGCACGGCGGCGGCGCGGGCGCCCATGCCCTCGCTTCGGCGTCGGACGATATTTTCCAGAACGACGATCGCGTCGTCCACCACCATGCCGGTGGCCAGCACCAGCGCCAGCAGCGTCAGGATGTTGACCGAAAATCCCACCATGTAGATGGCCGCCACGGTGCCGATCAGCGCCACGGGCATGGTCAGCCCGGGGATCAGCGTGGCGCGCGCGTCGCGCAGGAACAGGAAGATCACCGCCACCACGATCGCCGTGGCAAGGCCAAGGGTCTTGAGCACTTCCTCGATCGAGCCGCGAATAAAGACGGCGTCGTCGGAGGTGACAAAGATCGAGATGTCATCGGGCAGGGTCTGGTCCAGCTCGGCCACAACCGCGCGCACCGCCGAGGAGATTTCCAGCGTGTTCGACGTCGCCTGACGGATGATGCCCAGGCCGACGCCGGTCTGGCCATTGGCGCGCAACACGGTCTCGTTCGGGGCAGGGCCCAGGGTCACGGTGGCCACGTCGCGGATGTGGACATTCTCGGCGATTTCGAGATCCTCGAACTCGGTGGTCGTCGCGACGGTGGCGGTGGTCCGCACCGCGATGCTCTGGCTGTTGCCCGACAGGTCGCCCGCCGGTGCGTCAAAGGCCACGTCCGCCAGCGCCCGGCGGACGTCCGCCAGCGTCAGGCCGCGTGCGGCCAGCGCCGACTGGTCGATGTCGATGCGAAAGATCGGGTCGCGGTCGCCGTAGATCTGCAGGTCGGCCACGCCGTTGACCGACAGCAAGCGGTCCTCGACCCGCTCTTGCACGATCCGGGTGAGGTCCTGCGGAGACCGTCCGGCAGAAGTGACGGCGATGCGCACGACCGGCTGGGCATTGGCGTCGGCCTTGACGATCTCGGGCGTCTCGGCGCCGTCCGGCATCTGGTTGGCGATCCGCGCCACCGCGTCGCGCACGTCGGTTGCGGCGACGTCCAGGTCGACGTCATCCTCGAATTCCAGCGTCACGCGCGACCGTCCGAAACGCGAGTTGGAGGAAATCGAGCGCACGCCGGCCACGCGGCCCACGGCGCCCTCGATGCGGCCCGTCACCTCCTGGTCGACGCTTTCGGGGGAGGCGCCGGGGAATTGCGTGGTGACGGTGACGACGGGGCGGTCGACGTTGGGCAGTTCGCGGATCTCGACGCCAAAGACGGCGGCCAGCCCGGCCAGAACGATCAGGGCCGAGAGGACCAGCGCAAGGATCGGGCGGCGGACAAAGAGCGCGGTGCCGGACGCGGAAACGGCTTCAGAGGTTTCCTTCATCGCGTGACACTCGGCTTGGCGGTCCCGGGACGGGCGGCGGGGATCATGGCGCGGGCCTCGGTGCGGCCGGCGATGGCCACCTCGGCGCCGGGCCGCAGGGTCTGGACCCCCTCGGTGACGACCAGGTCACCGGGGGCCAGATCGCCGTCCACCAGAACGCGGTCGGCGTCGCGCTGACGGATGGTGACGGGAACGCGCTGCGCCTTGTCCTCGCGTACCGCCCAGACGTATGAGCCTTCGCTGGACCACTGCACCGACAATGGGTCGACGGCGGCCAGCGTCTCGCCGGGAAAGCGGATTGTGACGGTAAAGGCCATGCCAGCGCGCAGGTGGTCGTTCTCGTTGGCAAGTCGGCCCTGCACCCGCAGGGTCCGGCTGTTGCGGTCGACGACGTTGTCGACGGCGTGGACGGTGCCAGTCAGCGGTTCCGCCCCCTCGGCGCCGAGCAGGCGCGCCTCGATCGGCATACCCGGTTCGACCTGGCTCACAACCCGTTCGGGCACGCGGAAATCCACCAGGATCTCGGACCGGTCGGTCAGGGTGGCGATCACATCCGTGGGCGACAGTCTCTCGCCAATGGCCACGTCCACCAGGCCGATCCAGCCGGAAAAGGGCGCGCGGACGGTGCGCAGAGACAGGGCGAACTCTGCCTCGCTCAGTTCCAGCTCGGCGGTTCGCAGGCGCAGTTGCGCCTCGCGCTGGCGCACCTCGGTGACGGACCCGCCGTCCTGGAGCCGCGAGAACCGGCTGGCCGCATCGCGGGCGTCTTCCAGCAGCAGGCGCGCGCGTTCCACGGCAATCCGCTCTGCCTCGTCGTCCAGCCGCAGGATCACCGCATCCTTGTCGACAAATCCGCCGGTTTCCAGGGCCACCTGAACGACCTCGCCGCTGACCTCTGTCCGCAGTGCCGCGCTGCGCAGGGCGCGGACGTCGCCGATGGCATCGACGCGGTCATTTGTCGTGGCCTCTGTCACCGCGGCCACGACGACCTTTGCCGGGCCACGCGGGCCAAAGCCCCGACCGGTGTTCGAGGCATCCGCCGCCGCGGCTTCGATCCCCAAAAGGCCGGTCACGCCGGTCCGGTCCAGAAAGGACGCAGCGCCGGGCACGTAGTTCACCCAAAGAAAGACAGTCACGATCAGGATCGCGGCAGACAGGATTACTTGTTTCAGGAAACGCATGTTCGATCCGTTCTAAAGAGCTGCGAGCAGGGCAGCCATGTCGGCTGGATACCATTTCGCATCTCTTTGACCTTTCGTATAGTCGTTCGCAAAGAAAGACGTCCGGAACGGCTTTCACAGGGTTCCCATGCTTACATAGTTGCCAATCGACGCCTGTCCGGTTTGGCGCCCGCGACCGCACGGTTTCGTGAGTGGGGGCTCTGGCGGCCCTACCGTGCGCAACTCTTGCCGCCCCATCCAACCGCCATCCTGCAGGCAGGACCGCTGACCGGCCAAAAGTCGGACGGCGCGGCATCGACGGCCCCTGGCGGCAAGATCATTGACTGAAAATCGCAAATGTTTAATGGTCGACTCAAATTGAAATATCAGTTAAGTAAAAATACCAAGGGAGGACGACATGACCATTTTCACCAAGGCAACATGCCTGGCCGCATTCCTGTCGGCGGGGCTTGCCGGCGCGGCGCTGGCAGAAACCACGATCCGCATCGGCACGGTGCTGGCACCGGATGACCCGATGGGGCAGGGGCTGGACAAGTTCGCCGCCGAGGTCGCAGAGGCGACAGGCGGCGAAGTGACCATCGAGGTCTTTCACAACAGCCAGCTTGGCGACACCACCGAGATGCTGGACCAGGCGCGCGCCGGGGCCGGGGTGGGCACCGTGACCGACGTGGCCCGGCTGTCGGAATTCGTGCCATCGCTGGCCATCATGTCGGCGCCTTTCCTCTTTGACACATACGAGGACGCGGACAAGTTCGCCCTGTCGGACGCCTACCTGGGCTGGGGCGACGAACTGGCCGAGGAGGCGGGGCTCGTGATGCTGGCCTCGAATTGGTACCAGGGTGCGCGCCACGCGCTGACCCAGAAGCCGGTCAGCAGACCGGCGGACCTGGCGGGCGTGCGGATGCGGACCATCGGCGCGCCGGTCTGGATCGAGACAATCCGCGCGATGGGGGCCGAGCCCACGCCGATCGCCTGGGGCGAGGTCTATTCCGCGCTGCAACTGGGCACCATCGACGCGGCAGAGGCGCAGCCGACCGCGATCAAGGGCGCCAAGCTTTACGAGGTCATCAAGCATGTCACCAAGACCGGGCACATCCAGTTGGTGACGGCGTTGGTGATCTCTGCCGACTCGTGGAACGAACTGTCGGACAAGCACAAGAAGATCGTGCGTGACCTGGCGGTCGAGAACGGGCGCTATGCCTCGAACCTGACAATCGAGCTGGGTGACAAGGCGCTGGCAGATGTCGCGGCCAGCGGGGTCACGATCTCCGAGGTGGACCTGGCGCCCTTCAAGGCGGCGGTGCAATCGGTCTACGACGACCTGAACCTGACCGCCGAGGCGCAATTGGTCCGGGACGTCCTGGCCAAGTAACCCGACAGGCACAAGGCATGGACCGGGCCGTCCCTGCGGCGGTCCGGTCCATGCCCCAGCTGGCAGGAAATCCATGTTCCAACGTTTCGAACTTACTCTCGCGACGGTGCTGCTGGCCGCGATTGTGGCGCTCGTCGCCGTGGCGGCGGTCTCTCGCAAGATGGGCAGCCCGATCATCTGGTCGCTGGAGGTCTCGACCGCGCTCTTTGTCTGGCTGGTGGTGCTGGCCATCGACATTGCGATGCAGCAGAACCGCCATTTCGGCCTGTCGCTGGTGCTGGACAACGTGGCGCCGCCCGCCCGCAGGTGGATCGAGCTGGTCAACATCGTGGTGGTGATGGGGCTGCTGGCCTACCTTCTTTACTATGCCGCGATCAACGTGCCGCTGATGCACAAGCGGATGCTGGGCGCGTTGCAGATCCCCAAGTCCTTCATCCATCTCGCCATGCCGGTGGGCCTGTGCCTCTGGCTGCGGACGCTGGGCGGGCAATTCCTGGCCCGCTGGAGGGAAAGCTGATGCTGCTTCTGATTGCGGGGCTCTTTGCCCTGTTCCTGCTGATCGGCCTGCCGGTCGCCTTCTCGCTGATGCTGGCGGCGATCCCGGTCTTTGTGCTGACCGGCACCATGCCCACCACCGTCGCGATCCAGAAGATGGTGACGGCGCTGGAGAACTTTCCGCTGCTGGCGGTGCCTTTCTTCATCCTGGCGGGCAACCTGATGAACGAGGCCGGCATCACAGAGCGCCTTGTCCGTTTCTCGCGCCTGTTGACCGGTTGGTTGGCGGGCGGGCTGGCGCAGGTGTCCATCGTGTTGTCCATGCTGATGGGGGGCATTTCCGGCTCCGCGGTGGCCGATGCCTCTATGGAGGCGCGGCTCTTGGGGCCGTCGATGCGCGAACAGGGCTATTCCCCGGCCTTCATCGCGGCGGTTCTGGCCTTTGGCTCCATCATCACCGCGACGATCCCGCCCTCTATCGGGCTGATCCTCTTTGGCTACATCAACGAGGTCTCGATCGGGCGGCTGTTCGTGGGCGGGCTCTTGCCCGGGCTGCTGCTGACCGTGACGCTGATGGTGGCGACCTTCCTTGTCGCCCGCAAACGCGGCTATGCGCCGGACCTGCCCGAACGACCCGGACTGCGCGCGCTGGGGCGCAGTTTTCTCGACAGCATATGGGCGCTGATGTTCCCGGTCTTCCTGGTGATCGGGTTCCGCTTCGGCTTTTTCACCGCGACAGAGGCCGGTGTCTTCCTGGTGATCTATGCCATCGCGGTGGGCGTGCTGGTCTACCGGGAACTGACATTCGCCCGGATCATCGCCGCCTGCCACGCCACGATGTCGGACCTGGGGATGGTGATGTTGCTGATCATGATGGCGGCGGTGCTGGGCTATGCCATGACGATCGAGCGCGCGCCGCAGGAAATCACCGCCTTCATGACCTCGCTCACCCAGAACCCCATCGGTCTGCTGTTGATCGTCTGCGCGATCCTCGTCGTCACGGGCATGTTCCTGGAAGGGGCGGCGAATATCCTGCTGGTGACGCCCATCGTGATGCCGGTGCTGGTGCATGCGGGGTTCGACCCGGTGCACATGGGGATCGTTATCGTGCTGCTGATCAACTTTGGCGGGCTGACGCCGCCGGTGGGGGTCATCATGTTCACCGTCTGCGGGATCCTCAACGTCAAGACCAGCGCCTATGCGCTGGCGGCGGTGCCCTTCTTCCTGGCGGTGGTGGTCTTCTTCGTCTTGCTGCTTGCCTTTCCCTGGTTGTCGCTGGCACTACCCAAGGCGATCATGGGATGAGGAGACCAACCTTGCCGAGCCTGACACGTATCGACCGGAGGCGCCCATGACACGTCCCGCCCTGCGTGGTGCCAGCGCATCGGACAAGATCTCGGTCAATGCCAATGTCGCGGCCTCGACCCGCGTCTTCGAGGAATTGCGCGCGCGTATCGTGACGCTGAAATTGCCACCGGGAACGATCCTCAGCCGGGCCGATCTGGCCGAGGCATTCGGTGTCAGCCAGTCGCCGATCCGCGAGGCGATCCAGCGGCTGGAAGAGATCGACTTGGTGGTGTCCTACCGGCAGTCGCGAACCGAGGTCACGCGCATCAACTGCGAACGCCTGCGGCACGAGAATTTCCTGCGCACGGGGCTGGAATGCGAGGTGGTGGACCTGCTGTGCCGGACACCGGACGCGGACCTGACCAAGGCGCTGGGCTATCTCAAGATCCAGGAGGCGCTGGTCGACGAGCCGGACCAGATCGAGCTGTTCCGGGAGCTCGACGAGAGTTTCCACGAGGCGCTGTTCATCGCCGCCGGGCACGAGGCAGTGCACCGGCTGGTGATCGAACAGTCCAGCCAGATGGCCCGCCTGCGCACGCTGGACCTGCCGCGTAGTGACAAGCTGCATTCGGTTGTCGCGGGGCATCGCGCGGTGGTGGACTGCATCCAGGCCCAGGACCGGCAGGGGGCGACCGACGCGATGCGGGCGCATCTGTCGGGCACCATCGGGCGGCTGCCGGACATCATGGACGCCAACCGCGACTACTTTACCTGACCCGGATCAGCAGATCCGGGGCAGCTGTTCGCCCACCAGCGTGTCGACCAGTCTTTGGCCGCCAAAGGCGGTGCGCATGGTGACCCGGCCCGCCGGACCCGGTTTCGCCACGCCAATGCGCGCGGCGCCATGCCCGGCCCCTGTCGCGCGCATGGCCTGCAGGGCGGCCTCTGCCTCTGCCTCGGGGACAAAGATCACCAGGGTGCCCTCGTTGGCCAGGTAGAGCGGGTCCAGCCCCAGCACCTCGCAGACGCCCTTGACCTCTGGCCGCAGGGGCAGGGCGGTTTCGTCGATCTCGATGCTGACTGCGGCGGTTTCTGCCATCTCGTTCAGGGCCGAGGCCAGTCCGCCGCGTGTCGCGTCGCGGGCGGCGCGGGCATTGGGGGCGGCCTCCAGCACGGCCTCGATGAGGGCATTCAGGCTCTGGCAATCGGACTGGATGTCCGTGGACAGGGCCATGTCCCCGCGCGCGGCGAGGATCGTCGCGCCGTGATCGCCCAGGACGCCATTCACCAGCGCCACGTCGCCGGGCCGGATGTTGCCTGCCTGCAGGTCGCGTCCCGGAGGGATGACACCCACGCCGGAGGTGGTGACAAAGACCTTGTCCGCGGCGCCGCGCCCGACGACCTTGGTGTCGCCGGTCACGATGCGGACCCCGGCCTTGTCGGCCTCGGCCTGCATCGAGGCCACGATGCGCCGCAGCAACTCGAACTCGCACCCTTCCTCTATGATGAAGGCCGCTGACAGCCACAGGGGTTTCGCCCCGCCCACGGCTAGGTCGTTGACCGTGCCGCAGACCGCGATCTTGCCGATGTCGCCGCCGGGAAAGACCGGCGGCGAGACCACGAAACTGTCGGTGGTGAAGGCAAGCTGCGCACCCGGTTCCGCCAGGGCCCGCGCCGACAACCGGGCCTGATCCTCTGTTCCGGGGGGCTGGAAGACACCGGTAAAGATCTCCTCGATGAGGTCGCGCATGGCCTTGCCACCGCCACCGTGGGCCAGCGTCACGCGCTCTCCCCGCAGGCGCGAGGGGGTGATCGGGCGTTCCATCGTCATTGCGCGGCCTCCGTCACCGTCTCTTCGGTTGCGCCGTACTGGTAATAGGCCGCACAGGCCCCTTCCGAGCTGACCATCAGCGCACCCAGCGGCATTTCCGGCGTGCAGCCGGTGCCGTATTGCGGGCACCCCGTGGGCTTGATGCGGCCCGTCATCACCTGGCCGCAAGCACAGCCCTCGGGTTCGGACACGACCCGGGGACCGGCGCCATAGCCCACGCCGAACTTTTCCTCGGCATCATAGGCCACGTAGGCGGGGCGGATGCGCAGCCCGCTGGCGTCGATCTCTCCCAGCCCGCGCCATTCGAATGTCGGGCGCGGCTCGTAGACATCCGCGATGGCGGCCAGCGATACCGGGTTGCCGTGTTCCGGCACGACGCGGGCATACTGGTTTTCGACCTCGGCCCGCCCGTCGCGGATCTGTTCCAGCACCATCAGCACCGATTGCAGCAGGTCCAGCGGCTCGAACCCCGCGACGACGATGGGCTTGCCATAGTCGCGCGCAATGAAATCATAAGGATGTGTGCCGATCACCATGCTGACATGGCCCGGCCCGACGAACCCGTCCAGCACCATGTAAGGATCGTCCAGCAGCGCCTCGATCGGGGGCGGCACGGTGATGTGGTTGCAGAAGACAGTGAAGTTCCCCAGCCCTTCGCGCGCGGCCTGCTGGATCGTCAGCGCGGTCGAAGGCGTCGTCGTCTCGAACCCCAGCCCGAAGAAGACCACCTCGCGGCCGGGGTTGCGGCGGGCAATTTCCAGCGCGTCGAGCGGCGAATAGACCATGCGGATGTCGGCGCCGTCGGCCTTGGCCTGCATCAGCGACTTGGCGCTGCCGGGCACCCGCATCGCGTCGCCGAAGGTGGTAAAGATCACCTCGGGGCGTTCGGCGATCTCGACGCATTCGTCGATCCGGCTCATCGGCAGCACGCAGACCGGGCAGCCGGGGCCGTGGATGAACTCGATCCCCGGGGGCGTCAGCCGGTCCAGCCCGTAGCGAAAGATCGCATGGGTGTGCCCGCCACAGATTTCCATGATGTGCACGGGTTTTTCGGCGGTGGCGCCGATCTGGTCGACCACCTTGCCGATGGCGGCCAGCACGCCCCTGGCGGCGGCGGGGTCGCGGAATTCCTCGACATATCTCATTGGCTGCCCTCCAGTGCGGCGGCGCCCTCGGCCATCGCCTCAAGTGTTTCCTGCGCCTCGCCCAGTCCGCGCAGGGCCTCCAGCGTCCTTGCGGCCTCGTCCTCGTCGATGAGGCTCATGGCAAAGCCCACATGGATCAGCACCCATTCGCCCACCAGGGCAGACAGGTCCGGGGTGGCGACGCAGGCGACCGAGACCTCTCGGCGCACGCCGGACACGTCGGCCAGCGCCATCAGGCGGGTCTCGTCGGTGATCTTGACGATCTGTCCGGGAATTCCCAGGCACATGGCTTAGTCCTCCTCCTCTTCGGCCGGGTCGTACTTGCCCGGTTGATGCACGCCGTAGCGATCGAGTTTCGAGCGCAGGCCGACCCGGCTGAGCCCCAGTTCCTCGGCGGCGCGGCTCTTGTTCCATTTCATGCGGGTCAGAGTCTCGCGCAGGATGCGGGCCTCCATCGCCTCGATCCGGTCCTTCAGCGTGCCCTCGGCGGCCAGCAGCCCCGCCTCGAACGGGTCGGGACGGCCCGAAACCGACGGATCGGCCTGCAGGATGTGGCGCGAGATCAGCTCTGGCCCAAGGCGCGGTTCCTGGCTGAGGATCAGCATCCGGGTCAGCTCGTTGGTCAGCTCGGGCAGGTTGCCGGGCCAGTCGTAGTTGCCCAGGAATTCCAGCGCCAGATTGGTCAGCCCCTCGACCGGCTTGCTGTGCTGGGCGGCCAGGTCACCCAGGATGTGGCGGGTCAGGATGTCCAGATCGTCGACGCGCGCGCGCAGCGGCGGCAGGGCCAGTTCCGTGGTGGACAGGGCATAGAACAGATCCTTGCGGAACCGGCCAGAGGCCAGCGCCGGGCCGAGGTCGCTGTGGCTGCCCGCCATCAGGCGCGTGTTGGTGGTCAGGGTCTCTGTCCCGCCCAACGGTTCAAAGCTGCCCTCGGTGGCGATCCGCAACAGGATCAACTGCATCTGCGGGCTGAGCGTATCGACCCCGTTCAGGAACAGCGTCCCGCGCGAGGCCTTTTGCAACAGGCCGATGCGGTTGCTGGGGGCGCCGCCCAGGGCGCCTTTCTTGGCGCCCAGCAGTTCCGCCATCAGCACCTCGTCCGGCAGGCCGGCGCAGTTGATCTCGTAAAAGGACTGGTCGGACCGTAACGAGGCATAGTGCATCGCGCGCGCCATGACGTCCTTGCCGGTGCCCGCCTCGCCGGTGATCAGCACCGGCACGTCGAAACTGGCCACCTGCCGGGCCAGTTCGACAGTGGCATTCATCGGCGAATTGGGCGCCCGCAAGACCCGTTCAAAGCCGAACCCTTCGCGCAGGGTGCGGCGGCGCGCCTCCAGCTTGTTCTCGGCGGTCTTGCCCATGAAACGCATTTCCAGCGAAAGCCGGTCGTGCTCGCGGCTGAGCTGGAACAGTTGCGCGGCGTTCTTGGCCGCCATGACCAGCTGGTCGGGATGCCAGGGCTTGGTCAGGAACTGGTAGATGCCCGCCTCGTTGATGGCGGCGATCATGTCGTTGGTCTCGGTATAGCCGGTGATGATGATCCGCACCGTTTCCGGCCAGCGTTCGCGCGCCTCGGACAGGAATTCCACACCGGTCTTGCCGGGCATCCGCTGGTCGCAAAAGATCGCCTGGACGAAGTTTTCCTCCATCAGGCGCATGGCCTCGTCGGCGTCCGGCGCGGTCAGGCAGTCAAAGTCATCCTCCAGTGCCATGCGCATGGCAGCCAGGGAATGCTCTTCGTCATCGACCAGCAGAAGGGTGGGCAGGGCGGTCATTCCGCCGCCTCGGGGGCGGACTTGTCGGCCAGTTGCGCGCGCAGCCAGTCGATCCAGTCCGCCATGCCCTCGCCGGTGCGGGCCGAAAGGCGCAGGATCTCTATCCCCGGGTTCACGCGGCGCAGATTGGCCTCATAGAGGTCGAGATCCACGTCGCAATGCGGCGCCAGGTCGATCTTGTTGAGGATGGCCAGCCGGGCGGCGGTGAACATGTCGGGGTATTTCAACGGTTTGTCCTCACCCTCGGTCACCGAGAGGATCGCGACCTTGCCGTCCTCGCCCAGGTCGAAGGCGGCGGGGCAGACCAGGTTGCCGACATTCTCGATGAACAGCAGGCTGCCGGGGGCGAGGTCCAGGTGATCCATCGCGTGGCCGACCATGTGCCCGTCAAGATGACAGCCCTTGCCGGTATTCACCTGCACGGCGCGGGCGCCGGTGGCGCGGATGCGGTCGGCGTCGTTCTGGGTCTGCTGGTCGCCTTCGATCACACCCAGAGGCTGACCGCCCAGGGCCTCGATCGTCTTGCACAGCAGCGTCGTCTTGCCGGACCCGGGCGAGGAGACGAGGTTGACGGCCAGGATACTGCGCTCTGCCAGGCGCGCGCGGTTGGCCTGGGCGTACAGGTCATTCTTGGCCAGGATGCCGGTTTCGATCTCGATCAGCCGGTCCTGTGACATGCCGGGCACCTCGGTGCCCGCAGGGCCCTGGCCGTAGTGGTGGTGATCGTGATGATGGTGATGGCCATGATCGTGATGATGATCATGATGGTGGCCATGTCCGTGGTCATGGTCGTGTGAATGACCGTGTCCATGCACCTTCGTCTCGCCGTCTCCGCATCCGCATACCGTACACATCTCAGGCCACCTCCAAATCCTTGATTCTCATTTCGTCCCCGCCTTGCGGCATCAGCTTGCCGCCGCCGCAGGTGGGGCAGGGGTCGAGGCGGTCCATGATTTCCACCTCTTTCATGCAGTCGTAGCACATCGCCCGTCCGGGCAGCTCCAGCGTCACCAGTTCCGCGCCCTCGGCCACCGATCCGCGCATCACCACGTCAAAGGCAAAGTGCAGCGCCCCGGTCTCGACCCCCGCAAAGCGCCCGATCTCGACCCGGACACGGCGGATGCGCGCGACGTTGTGTTTGCGGGCCTGATCCTCGATCACCCGACGGATGCCCTCGCACAGCGACATTTCATGCATGGTCTGCCTCCATCGGTTCGGCGGGGTCCAGCCTGACGGGGGTGCAGGGATCAAGCAATGACAAGACCAGCGGCCCCAGGGCCTGTGCCCGCGCCGGGCGCAAGGATGCAAGCGATTGATCCAGCACGCCACCCGGGGTCAGCAGGTGATCGGTCGGCGTCTGCCGCGTGAATGCCGTGACCCGGCCCCCTTCGACGGTCGCGCTGATGCCGTAGAGCCCGCGTGCGGCGGGCACGATGGCGCAGCCCCGGGAAAAGACGGTGGCGGGCAGCCTGCCGTCCAGCACCGCCTGCAGGTCATAGGCCAGTGCCGTTGCCGACCAGAGCGGCCCGCGCCCCCATTCGGTCTCGATGCCTTGCAGCACGGGATGTGCCGCCTGCCGGGCAGCCGTGGAATTTTCGACCAGGGCCCGCGCGAAGAAATTCCCGGTCCCGGGCGCGGGCAAGGCGGCGCGGCAGGCCTCGAACGGGGCAAAGAGCTGGCTGATCGCCCGCAGCAGGCGCGCGCACCCTTGCTCTGCCTGCAGGAAGGTGCGGAATTTTCCGGGCGTTTCGGGCATATGCTCGGCGGGGCCAAAGATCACGCGCCGTGCCTCGGCATTGCCTGCCTGCCAGTCGCGTGGCAGCGCCAGCGGCGGCAGCGAGACCAGGGCGGGCCACCGAAGGCAGAGTTTCGCCACGTGGTCACGCAGGATCTCTGCGCGCAGCTCGTCTTGCCAATTCGAGGGCAGCGGCAGGCCAAAGGCCGCGCGGGCTGCGACGCCCTGCGCCACGCGGCACAGGTTGAACAGGCGCGGCAAGAGGTCCGCCGCCTCTGCCGCCGGTTTGCCGATGACCAGTCGGGCCACCGGAAAAGCGGGCGCCGGGACGGCGCGCAGCGCGGGATATGCGGCCCCGGCCAGCATCGGGTCAGTCGGTCCCGGCCATGCCGGCGGAAATCACCGCGCGGCGCGTCGGCGCTTCCGACAGCGCGCTGTCGGCGTCTTCGGCCTCTGTCGGTGGGGCGAGTTCAGCTTCGCGCGCGGCGCGGATGTCGGCGGCGCGATCCGTTTCGGCCCGGTTCGCCTCGTCAAAGAGGGCGACCATGACCGCGCGGGCCACCTCTTGCGCCTGCATCTGCGAGGAGAAATCCCCCATCGGCGAAAACAGCGAACAGGCCTTGTAGCCGCCGATCATGTCACGGGTGTTGTGGATGAATTCATACTCGCCAGAGGGGAAGGAAATCACCTCCTTGGCCCCGGCCTTCAGCCCGGACCAGTCCTCATTCTCGCCGGGCAGTTGCACCAGGTTCATGAACCAGGGCGAGATCAGGACCCCCAGGGGGCGCCCGTCGATCATGCGAAAGCCCACCGCCTCGACGCTGAGCAGCTTGTTGACCATCGGGACATCGCGCATCTTGGCGTGCCAGATTTCGCGGAATTCGGCCACCAGCTTTGCGGTCAGATCGTCCAGTTTCGCGGCCTCTGCCACCGATTGCGCGCCGGGGTCCTCCAGCACCATGAACTGCGACTTGGGCGCGCTGCAATTGGGGCAGGACCAGTCCTCTGGCAGGTCGGAAAAGGCGGTGCCGGGATCGACCTGGCGGAAATCGTCGCCCTCGGCCGGGTGGTAGGGTGTCCAGCAGATCTTGCACTCCATGATGGCCAGCGGGCTGATCTTGTCGGTCGCGCCCAGAAAACTGCCCTCGAACCCGCCGTTCATTGGATCACCTCCAGCACTTTGAACAGGCGGTCGGCGCTGTCGGTCAGGTCCTCGGGCGCGGCGCAGGCAACCTCGGGGACGGTCGTGACCTCGAAGGTGTCCAGGATCAGCGCGTCCTGCGAGTTGAAGAACTGCACCCGCCAGACATGCGTCAACGCGGTGGCGGTCACGCGGCAATTGCCATAGCCACGCGACAGGATCGTGACCGCGCCTTCGCCCAGGGCGCGGTCCAGCCAGGCCAGGTCTTCCTCGGTGTGGGGCAAGAGGGTCAGGTTGATGACATGCAAGGGGGCGGCGGCGTCGAAGGCGGCGGACTTGTCCGTCAGTTCGACCAGCAGCGGCGGGGCGTTGACCACCCCGGGCGCCAACGGTTCGGCGCCGCCCGTCGCGGCGCGGTGCGGCGCAAAGGGGGCCTCGGTCACGCAGGTGGGAATGCCGGCCACTTCGATCACATGGGCCTTGGCGCTTTTCAGAATCCAGATCCCGGCAAAGACGCTTTCCTGAACGGCGATGGCGGGAATGGCGCGGACCTTGGCGGCGACCTCTCCGCTGCCCAGTGTTTCGGCGACCAGGGCGCGGTTCGCCTCGTCCAGCGGGGCAAGATCGAAGCGGGCGCTGCCACCTTCCGTGCCGATGCGCGCGGCGGCGCGCGCCACGTCGTGCAAGAGGTCCAGCGCCAGCGACAGATCGGCCTCTCCCAACGCCTCGACCTCGGGGATGCGGGGGGAATAGGTGCGCATGTCCTGCGGCAAGGGCATGTATTCCAGCGCCTCGTCCTGGTTGTCCAGCGGCTGCGAGCCTGGGCCGAAGCCTGTGGGCGGCATCATGAAGGGATTGGTCATCACGTCTGTCCTTATTCGGCGGCGAGGGGCTGCGAGAGCAGTTGCGTGATCCGGTCGACGTAGTCCGACCAGTCGCGCACCTTGGGGATGCCGCCCAGCAGCTGCCCGTCGCGGAAGAAGATCAGGCTGGGGGTCTTCAGCACGCCGGTGGATTCACGCAGGCCGGTCTCGACGCTGTCGGCGGCCACGGCGCAATCGAACCGGCCCTGAAAGGCCTGGCGCAGTTCCGGCAGCACCACGGCCACGTCCGGGGTTTCCAGGTTGCGACGCGCGTCGCCGGGGACAAAGATCACATGCGTGCCGGGCGCCTCGGTAAAGGCGGCGATCTCGGCCTCTGTCGTCAGGGCGGGATAGCCGAAGTCCTGTGTCAGGCGGGTGACAAGGGGATGGGTCATCTTGGGTCCTCAACCGGTTGTGCGGCCCGCGTCCAGCGCGGCCTGAAGGTGGGGGGGCAATTGCGGGCCTTTGGCCTCGATGTCGGCAAAGGCATCGCCCGGGCCGCCGCCCTGCATGACCGCGCGCAGCCCGTTCAGCGCTGCGGTGATCTTTTGTGCCTCATCGGCGGAAATGACCTCGCGCGCGGCGCCGAGAAAGGTCAGCACCCAGTCGCCGGGGCGCGCCTCTGGCGTCAGGGACAGGTCGATCAGTTCCGACTCTTCGCCGTTGGAGGCCGTGGCGGCGATGCCGTCGATGGCGCGGATACAAAGGGGGAGGCCGACGCACATGACCTTAGTCCACGGCCTGAAAGAAACGGTCGTCGCCGATGCGGCAGGCCTCTTCCTCGGTGGGGCGGCCGGTCTCATAGGCGTCCTGCATGATCGAGGGGTCCGCCAGCAGGTTGCTCTGGGTCCGGCCCGGGACGACCGTGATCCCCATGTCGGCCAACCGGTCCAGCGCAACCGTCACCGCCGGTTCGATCTGGGCGGCCACGATCAGGCGCAACCCGCCGCCGTAATCCTCGAGCTCTTCGGGCTGGCAGCCGATCAGCAGGAGCGAGGGCGGGCAGTAGCCCATCAGCTGTGCGGTGGCGATCACGTCCTGAAAGCCGGTCTGGTGCAGGGACATCTTCTTGGCCCCCATGAAGCGGGGAACCGCGTCGCCCTCGACGATCTTGAGCGTGCCGGGGGCCAGCCCGTAGTCCACAGCGTCGAACACGATCAACGTGTCGGCCTGTTCAAGGAAGGGCAGCAGGTAAAGCCCCTGCGTGCCCCCGTCCAACAGGGTGATCTCTGCGGGCAGTGCCCAGTTCTGCGCCAGGTGCTCGACGCAGCGCACGCCAAAGCCCTCGTCCGCCCAGAGCACGTTGCCAATGCCCATGACCAGCACGTTTGATGCCATCTGTCCCTCCCTCACCCGGATGCCAGTCAGCTTTCCATCCGGGGCTTTGGTGCAGGGTAACTTACCATCGCGGCTGCGGGCTGCAAAAAAGATGAATTTCAGTGCAATTTATGAACGCCATGAAAACAAGGGGGTTTCCTTGTCACGCGTGGTGGGCTGAAAGGTCGAGGTGAAAGATCGGTTTCCGGTATGGGGTGATTTTGGATGACTGCCATCCATCAAAAAAGCGGGCGCCAGGCGCCCGCTTTCCAGGAACTGACGATCTGCCGGGATCAGGTCGGATCGTCGTCCTTGAAGGTGCGTGTCCCCGAGATGATGGTCGAGACCATCGACTGCCGGGACATGATGTCTTCGCGGACGGCGGCATAGATGTGGATCATCACGAAAACGACGATGGCCCACATGCCCAGGTGGTGCAGTTGGTGCATGACATGGCTGCCGCCCACGAGATCGCGCAGGGGGCCGAAGATCGTGTCCAGCAGGCTGCCATATCCTTCGGCCTCGGCATAGATCGAGAAACCGGTGAGGATCATGAAGCTCATGCCAAGCGTCATGAAAAGGAACATGGCGATCTGGGCCAGCGGGTTGTGACCGACGTATTTCTTGGGTCGCTTCTTGAGAAAGGCGTACCACTTGGCCTCGTCCACCACCTCGGACCACCAGTGGCGGTTCCAGATCGGCAGGCGGAACAGTTGCCGCGAATGCGAGTTGCCGACGAAGGCCCAGTAGATGCGCCCGAAGAAGCCCACGGTCATGATCATCGCCGCCGCGAAATGGGCAAAACGGATGTAGCCGAACAGGAACTGGTGTGTGGCCTCGCCCATGTCGACGCTGGGCAGGGGCGAGCCGATCAAGTAGCCGGTGACGCAGAGCACAAGGATCGCCGCCGCGTTGATCCAGTGCCAGAGCCGCACAGGCGCCTCGTAGACATAGACCGAGGTATTGCGCGTGATCGTGGCCAGATCCGCCTCGGTCGCGTCCCCCGTCAGGGGGACGGCCGGGTCCGGCCTTTGCGTGGCCTCAAAGTTCATGACGTCCACCGCTTGTGGATCAGCAGCGCCAGCGCGACCACGATCAGCGCAGCGCCCAGCAGGGGCGCGGCATGCGTCATTCCATGCGCTGCCTCCGGCACCGGGGCATGGCCACCGTGGGCCAGCGCGGCACCGGGAAGGAGGGTCAGCAGGGTCACAAGTCGTTTCATGGGTCTTTCCTTCCTTCAGCGAACCTTGACGGTGGTCAGCTCATCACCGTCTTCGGACATGACATGGGTCGAACAGGCCAGGCAGGGGTCGAAGCTGTGCAGGGTGCGCAGGATTTCCACCGGCTCTTCGGGGCGTTCCATCTTGGTGTTCATCAGGCTGGCCTCGAAGGCCCCGATGTTGCCTTTGCTGTCGCGCGGAGAGCCGTTCCAGGTGGTGGGCACCACGCATTGATAGTTCTCGATGCGCCCGTCCTTGATCCGGATCCAGTGGCCCAGAGCGCCGCGCGGGGCCTCTGTCATGCCCACGCCCTTGGCCTCTTTCGGCCAGGTCGAGGGATCCCACTTGGCCACGTTCGCGGTGCTTTCGTCGCCGTTCTTGATGTTGGTCACCAGCTTGTCGAAAAAGTACTTTTGCAGCCGCCCGCAATATTCGGATTCCAGCGCCCGCGCCGCCGTGCGGCCCAGGGTCGAGAAAAGCGCCTCGACCGGCAGGTCCATCGTTCTCAGCAACCCGTTGACCTGGTCCGAGATCTCCTCGTGGCCCTTGGCATAGCCCACGACGTAACGCGCCAGCGGCCCGACCTCCATCGCGTGGCCCTTCCAGCGCGGGGCCTTGATCCAGCTGTATTTCGCGCCTTCGTCGATCTGCTCGATATTGGTGCGGGTGCCCTTCAGGTTCGGCCCCAGCTCGAACTTGGCCTCGGTGACACCGTCCCAGGGGTGCAGCCCCTTGCCCGCCTCGCCGTATTCGTACCACGAGTGATCCACGTATTCCTGGATCTGCTCCGGGTCGCGCGGGTCGACGTCATGCACGGTCGACAGGTCGCCGCCGATGATGGCGCCGCGCGGAAGGTGCAGCTGGTCGGGCGAGAAATCGTTGGGATGTTCGGGGATGTCGCCATAGGCCAGGCAAGCCTGCGAGGACAAACCGCCGCCGTACAGCCAGTTCTTGTAGAACCCGCCGATGGCCACAACATCGGGCAGGTAGACGTTCTTGTTGAACTCGATGCATTTCTCGATGATCGAGCTGACAAGGTTCAGGCGTTCCATGTTGATCGCGCCCACAGCACCTGTGGAATGCACGTTGATCGGGCAGGGCACGCCGCCCACCAGCCAGTTGGGATGCGGGTTCTTGCCGCCAAAGATCGTGTGGACCTTCACGATCTCTTTTTGCAGGTCCAGCGCCTCCAGGTAGTGGGTGGTGGCCATCAGGTCCGCCTCTGGCGGCAGCAGGTAGGCCGGGTTGTCCCAGTAGCCGTTCTTGAACAGGCCCAGCTGGCCGCTTTCGACGAATTGCTTCAGGCGGTTCTGCACGTCGCGGAAGTACCCCGGGGAGGAAAGCGGGTGCGACGGAGAAACCGCCTGCTGCAGCTCGGACGTGGCCTTGGGGTCGGCGCGCAATGCGTTCACCGGGTTGACCCAGTCCAGGGCGTGCAGATGGTAAAAATGCACAACGTGATCGTGAATCTGCAGGTTCAGCTGCATGATGTTGCGGATGGAATTGGCATTGTCGGGGATGGTGATCCCCAGCGCATCCTCCACCGCGCGCACCGAGGTCAGCGCATGGGTGCCGGTGCAGACGCCGCAGATCCGCTCGGTAAAGGCCCATGCGTCGCGCGGGTCGCGGCCCTTGAGAATGACCTCGAGCCCCCGCCACATGGTGCCGGTGGAAACCGCGTTGCGGATGATGCCCTCGTCGTCGACGTTGACCTCGCAGCGCATGTGGCCCTCGATGCGGGTGACGGGGTCGACCACGATGCGCTGGCCGCTGTCGTCAAGGCTGAAGCCGTTGGGTGTCTGCACGACCATGCGTCAGGCCTCCTCGTTGGTTTTGCTGGGGGATTTCTGTGCCTTGCTCTGCGCGGATTTCAGCGCCGAGACAGCGGCATGCAGGGCGATGCCGCCACCGACGACGCCCGCTGCGGCAAGGCCGATCTGGTCGGCGTTCTTTTCCACGCCAAACTGGGTCAGGTCCGTCACCCGGTCATAAAAGGTGCCCTGGTCCCAGAACCCGTCCTCGGAACAGCCGATGCAGCCGTGGCCGGACTGGATGGGGAAACTCACGCCTTCGTTCCAGCGCACGGTGGAACAGGCGTTGTAGGTGGTCGGGCCCTTGCAGCCCATCTTGTAAAGGCAATAGCCCTTGCGCGCGCCGTCGTCGTCCCATTCCTCGACGAACTGGCCGGCGTCGAAATGCGGACGGCGATAGCATTTGTCGTGGATGCGCTGGCCGTAGAACATCGCCGGGCGCCCCTGCCGGTCAAGCTCGGGCAGGCGGTCGAAGGTCAGCATGTAGGTGATGACGCCGGTCATGACCTCGGCGATGGGCGGGCAGCCGGGCACCTTGATGATCGGCTTGTCGGTGATGACCTTGTGCACCGGGGTCGCCTGCGTCGGGTTGGGCTTGGCCGCCTGCACGCAACCGTAAGAGGCGCAGGCGCCCCAGCTGATGATCGCCTTGGCATCCTTGGCGGCGTATTTCAGCTTTTCGACGAAAGGTTTGCCGCCGGAAATGCAGAACATCCCGTCCTCGTTCAGGGGCGGGTTGCCCTCGACGGCGAGGATGTAGTTGCCCCTGTACTTCTCGATCGTCTCCTCAAAGGCGGCCTCTGCGGCGTGGCCTGCGGCCGCCATCAGCGTGTCGTCGTAATCTAGGCTGATCATCGACAGCACCACATCCTTGGCCAGCGGGTGGGCCGAGCGGATGAAGCTTTCGGAACAGCAGGTGCATTCCAACCCGTGCACCCAGATCACGGGGGTGCGTGGCTTGGTTTCCATCGCATTGGCGATCTTCGGCACGAAGGCAGGGCCAAGGCCCAGGGCGCTTGCCGTCAGCGCGCAATATTTCATGAAGCTACGGCGGGTGATCCCCTGCCGGCGCATCACGTCGTAAAAGGTTTCTATCTCGGCCAAGTCTGTCTCCTCCGCCATTGATCCGGACGGCGGGTGCCGCCGATGGGATGTCTCCATCCTCTTGATCGCGCAGGGGCGGGGGCAAAGGCTGCAAAAAAGCACCGGATCGCGGTCGGCGCGATTCCTGCTTTGCGGCTATGGGGTTAGGGCAGTTTTCCCTGCAGTCGAAGGCGGGCCGGGCGGATAGGTCTTTACCGGCCCGTGGCGCCGGGTGGCACCGGGCTTACCGGCGGAGCCTGTGGCGGGCGGCGGCGATCACCGCCTGTCCGAGCGCCAGCCCGCCGTCATTGGCGGGTGTGCGGTGGTGCAGGTAGACGCGGGTCCGGTCCATCCCCAGCGCCTCCAGCGTGTCGCGCAGCAGGCGCGCGTTCTGAAAGCATCCGCCGCTGAGCGCGACATGGTCTGCCTCTCCGGCCTCGACCAGCGCGCGGGCCTCCCGGGCAAAGGCATGGGCGAGGCTGTTGTGGAACAGCGCGGCGCAGTCAGCCTTGCTGGCACCTGCGGATAGGTCGGCGCGCAGGCGGTGGAACAGGGGGGCCGGGTCAACCCCCGAGGCGCCGTGATCCAATGGGACCGGCGGACACTCATGCTCCGATGCCAGCGCCTCCAACCGCATGGCGGCCTCACCCTCGTAGCTTTGGCCGTCCGGGCAGATGCCCAGAACCGCGGCCACCGCATCGAAGAGCCGCCCGGCGCTGGAGCTTTGCGGGGCGTTCAGCCCCTTGCTGGCGGCCATCCGGGCGATTTCCAGCGGCTTGTCCCCGAACAACTGGTCCGCCCAGTCCGACAGCCCTGCCTGGTCCAGCCGGACCAGCGCATTGCGCCAGGGCTCTGCCTGGGCGCGGTCGCCGCCGATCAGCGGCGCGGGCGTCAACCAGGCGCGGCGGTCAAAGCCCGTGTAGTCGCCCAACAGCAATTCCCCGCCCCAGACCGTGCCATCCGGGCCAAGCCCCAGCCCGTCCAGCACAATCCCCGCGACCCGTCCGCCGGTCAGAGCGTGCCCGTTCTCGGCCATGCAGGCGGCCAGATGGGCGTGGTGATGCTGCACCGGTTCCAGCGCCAGGCCCTCGTCACGTGCGCGGGCCTCGCCGTGTCGTGTGGCCTGGAAATCCGGGTGCAGGTCGACGGCCACTACATCGGGGCGATGGTTGAACAGCGCCGCGTAATCCGCATCGGCCTGCAGGAAAGCCTCCAGCGTCAGCGCCTCGTCCAGCTCGCCCAGGTGGTGGCCCAGCAGCGCCTGGCCGTTCTTGAGCAGGCAGAGCGCGGATTTCATCTGGCCTCCATAGGCCACGACCTGCGGAGCGTCGTCGAACCCTTCGGGAAGGGGCAGGGTGTCCGGCACCATGCCGCGCGCCCGGCGCAGGATCATCGGTCCCTCGGGCGTGAGCCGCATCACGCTGTCGTCCAGCCTGCGGGCGATGTCGCGGTCATGGTCCAGGATCGCGTCTGCAATCCCGCCCAGCTTGTCCCGGGCCTCGGCGTTGGCGATCACCTGCGGCTCGCCGGACAGGTTGCCCGAGGTCATGACCAGCGGCCGGGAAACGGCATCCAGAAGCAGGTGGTGCAGCGGCGTATAGGGCAGCATCCAGCCAAGGTGGTTTTGGCCGGGGGCCAGGGCATGGGGCAGGGGATCGCCCTTGGCCAACAGGACGATGGGCGCCGCGGCAGACCCCAGCACCGCGCGTTCTTCGGCGTCAGGCCGGGCGTGGCGGTCTATGTCTTCCCATCGGCCCATCAGCGCCAGCGGCTTGGCCGGGCGGTGTTTGCGGATGCGCAGCTGTTCGATGGCTTCGGAATTTGTGGCGTCGCAGCACAGGTGGAACCCGCCCAGCCCCTTGATCGCCAGAATCGCCCCGTCCAGCAGAGCGCGGGCCGCCGCCGCGATGGCATCGACGTGCGTACCGTCCGCATCTTCGAAGGCCAGTTTCGGGCCACACAGGGCGCAGGCCACGGGTTGCGCGTGAAAGCGGCGGTCGCCGGGATCGGCATATTCGGCGGCGCAGTGTGCGCACATCTCAAAACCCGCCATCGTCGTGCGCGCCCGGTCGTAGGGCAGGCCGTTCAGGATCGTGAAACGCGGGCCGCAATGGGTGCAGTTGGTAAAGGCGTATCCCCTTCGGCGCGGGTCATCGCCCCGGATATCGGCAAGACAATCGGGGCAGGTCGCGGCATCCGGCGTGACACGGGTCTCTGCGCCGCTGCCCTGGCTGGCGGCAATCTCGAAACCGGTGGGCGGGGTGTCGAAGGCATAAGCCGTCGTTTCCACTGCATCGACACGGGCAAGCGGTGGCGCCTCGGCGGTGATCGCGGCGACAAAGCGGTCGATATGCGGGCCTTCGGCATGGATCAGCACGCCCTCAGGGTCATTCAGCACGTCGCCCCGAATGCCCAACCGGTGCGCTAGTTGCCAGATGAAGGGGCGGAACCCGACGCCCTGCACCTGGCCGCGCACGCGGATGCGCAGGGTGCCGGTCAATGGACCGTGCAGACCATGCAGGGGTCGAAACTGCGCACGATGTGCTGCACCGACAATGGGGTTTCCTCGCCCGGTCCGACCGGCGCGCCCTCCAGCGCGGCCTCGACGGGGCCGGGAGTGCCAGCGGCGTCGCGAGGGCTGAAATTCCAGGTTGTCGGCGCGACGATCTGGTAACCGGCAATCCGTCCCTTCTCGACCTTGATCCAGTGACCCAGCGCGCCGCGCGCCGCTTCGACCAGGCCTTCGCCGCTGCCCGCGTCCGGCAGGGCGACATCGGTGATGAAAGGAGCGTCTGTCTGCAGCGCCGAGACCCAGCCTTCCAGCAGGATCTGCGTGCGCGCGATTTCCAGAAGGCGCCCGGCGACCCGAGCCCGGACGTTGGCACCACCGGCGGCAAGATCGCGCGCGGCGGGGTGGCCGTCGATCACCTGCCGGGCCAGGGCGCCGGTTTCGACGGTGCGGCCCGCAAGGCGCGGCGCCTTGCACCAGCTGTAGGCGGGGGCCTGCATGTCTTCGTCGGGGTCGGTCCGGCCCTCGGTCGGGTGGCGCGCCTCGCCCAGCATCCAGGCGTGACTGAGATCCTCGCGGATCTCGGCCGTATCGACAGTGCCAAGCGTGCCATTGTCCCAGGTCCCGGCAGCAAAGGCGCGGCCTTCTGGCTGCGGGTAGGCGCCGAAGGACAGGAACCGCCCCGACCCGTGCCCCATGTCGGCCAGGCCCAGATCCTCGGCGATTTCCATGAACAGGCCCGCATCGCCCAGCGTCCATCCGGTCAGGTCGGCGGCACGTGTCAGCCCGGCGAAATCCTCGATCGGGGCGCCGAACAGCGTGCCCTCAAGGTAGCGGCGAAAGGCGGCCAGGGTGCTGGTCATGCGGATGCGGTCCCGGGGCGTGGGCGCGCGTGTCACGCCGCCGGGCTGGATCGCCAGCGTATGCGGCCACTTGCCCCCAAGCAGACCGACAATGTGCAGGATCTGGGCGCGGGCCTCGACGCAGGCGCGCACGGCGGAGCCTTCCATCGCGGTAAAGCGCGTCACGGCCCGGTCATGCCAGGGCCTCCCGGCATAGGCGGCGCGGGCGAAGTCGGCGCAGAAGAACAGGTTGAAATGGGTCAGGTGATCGCAGAGGTTTTCGACCCCGTGCATGATCGCGGCGGCCAGCGCCCCCTGCGGCGCGGGCGGCAGGCCGGCCATCGACCCAAGCGCCGCCGAGGCGGCAGAGGACTGGCTGATCGAACAGATCCCGCAGATGCGCGGCGTGATCGTCAGCGCGTCCATCGGCGATTTGCCCAGCATCATGATCTCGAACCCGCGGAACATGGGCGAATTGGCATAGGCCTGCGCCACGCGCCCGTCCTTGATTTCCAGCCGGATTTCCAGATCGCCCTCGACACGGTTGAACGGCCCGACCAGCAGTGAACGCTCTGTCATTTGCGCCCCGTCCGCAGAGTGGGTGGCACTTCGATCCGGTCGGCCACAGCGTTCTCGGCCAGTCGCTTGGGCGTGGCCGCCTTGGACAGTGAGGCGAGCGCCATGAACCAGGCCTTGGGCATGTCAGAGGGCAGGCCGACGGGGATGCCCGCGAATTTGGGCGTCTCGGTGAAGGGGTGGTGCGGTTCCTCGAATTCCGGCGCAGTGCAGTTGATACAGGCATAGCCCGCCCGGGTGCAGCAGCTGCCGCCGTTCCAGCCGCGAATATTGCAATCGCCCACCGCCTGCGTGCCGACACAGCCCATGTGTTCCATCATGCAGCCCAGCTGACCGGGTTTCTCGGCGCTGGCCTTGTATTCGTAGAACTCGTTTTTCGGGCAGGCGTGGTGGACAAGGTGTTCGGCATAAAACAGCGGCCGCCCCAGCGCGTCCAGCGCGTCATGGCTCATTTCGCCGCCCGCGATCAGCAGCAGGGTTTCCGTCACCCAGTCGGGATGCGTCGGGCAGCCCGCGACGTTGATGACCGGCATGCCCGAACGGGCGCGAAAGTCGGCGGGCAGAGCGCCGCCGGGATAGCTGCCGTCGTATTGCAGGCCGACGGCCCCGGCGGGATTGCCGCCTGCCGAGGTCATGCCGCCGTAGGTCGCGCAGGTTCCCACGGCGACCACCTGTTCGGCGAGGGGCGCCAATGACCTGACCCAGTCCAGCATGGATCGCCCGGTGCCCGACAGCATCTGGAACCGGCCCGTACCCTTGGGGCCGGTCAGGATCGACCCTTCGACACAGAGGATGTCAAGCGTCTGGCTGCCGTCCTCGATCCCGGCCAGCAGGGCGCGCACCTCGGCGCCGGTCTGTTCGGACAGCGCAGGATGCCAGAGGAACGACAGACCGGCGTCGCGCAGAAGGTCCAGCACGCCGGGGGATTCCGCGCAAAGCAGCGACATGGTACAGCCGCCACAGCCCGCGGATTGCAGCCACAAAATGTTCATGCGTGTCCCTCTGTCGGCAGGGCCAGTTCAAAGCAGCTGCCCTCGGGGCCGGTATAGGCCAGCGTCAGCGCCCCGCCATGTTCTTCGGCGATCTTGTGCGAAATGGACAGGCCTAGCCCGGTGCCCTTGCCGACCTGTTTGGTGGTGAAGAACGGGTCGAAGATCGACCCGGCGATCGCCTCGGGGATGCCCGGGCCATTGTCGATCACCCGCAACAGCACCTGATCGTCTCGCTCCAGGACGTGCAGGCGCAGGGTGGGTGTGCCGGTGTCGGACAGGGCGTCGATGGCGTTCTGCACCAGGTTCATGACGATTTGCTGGACATGGCCGGGATTGCCCCAGGCCAGCCGCCGGGCATCGTCGTCAAAGGTGATCTGGACGGCGGTCCGCGAGGTGCGCACCACCCAATCCGCGGCAATCCGCGTGGTGGCCATCATGTCGAAGGCCGACCGTTCGCCGGTGCCGTCCGCGCTGAGGCGACGCAGGTCGTCGACGATGTCGCGGACCCGTTCGGCGCCGTCCTTGGCGCCGTCGATCGCGGTGCGCAGGTTACGCACGGTCTTTTCCAGCTTGAGTTCGTCCCGCAGCGCGACCAGCTCCGGGCGGCTCTTGCCGGCCTGGACGGCCTCGAAATAGGTTTCGAACCGCTTGGTGTATTTTTCCAAACCGTGGGTGTTGGCATAGACAAAGCTGATCGGGTTGTTCAGCTCATGTGCCACCCCGGCGACAAGGCGGCCCAGCGATGCCAGCTTTTCGTTGCGGACAAGCTGTGTCTGCGCTTGTTGCAGCGCCTCGTGGCTGGCCTCCAGCTCCATGTAGGCATTGCGCAATTCGCCCAGCGGGCGCCCGACCAGGACAACGCCCCGGCTGCGTCCGCGCTGGTCGAGCCGGGGACTGACGCTGATTTCCAGCGGCGTGGCGCCGTCGCCGGTCAGGAAGCGGGCCTCGACCGTCGTGGGTTCGCGGCTCAGCATCACCTTGTCGACCGCGGCCAGCAGGCCGTCCTTGTCACCATCCTCCAGCAGATCGCCAAGGGAGGTCCCGCTGCTTGCAGCTGTCGCGCCCAAGATCTTTTCGATGGCGCCGCCTGTGCGTTCGATGGTGCGGTTCTTGTCCACGACGATCAGCAGGTCGGACATGGATGACAGGACCGAGGCCATGAACTGGCGCATCTCGTCCAGCTCGCGGTTCTGCTTTTCCAGCAACTCCTGGTAGTCGACCAGCTCTGAATAGGTGCGGTCCATCGCGGCGATGACGTCCCGCCAGGTGTCTTCGCTGACGGGATGCATCGGATCATCTGCGGGCGAGGGTGTCATTCTGGCCTCCTTGACGGGCAGAGTAATACGCAGGCCGGAATACGCAAGGAGAGGCGGCCCACCGGGCGGTTGCAGGATGAAGCCGGTCATGGGGCGAGGCGCGCCGAGTGGGGGCTGCAAGCGCTTTGGGAACCCTGCAAAAAACCTGCGCGAACGGAGAGGCGATTGGGGCTGAAAACCTGACATTTTCCGGCACGAAATGCTGCGCCGCAGAGCGCGGCAGCCTTGCGGGCCTGACATTGCCCGCCGCAAGCGTTTGCCTAATTTTCGAGCAATATTAAGGGGCTGCTGGTTGATGTGCTGCCCGAGTAATCGACGCCACGCTAGAAAAATCGCTACAACTGGAGTAGGTCATGGAAAACGACCGATAAGAATCAAAGCGCATTGGGAGGTGCGAAATGCCCATCAAATCACCAAACACTTTATCCCGTCTTCTGACGACTGCGGCGCTTGGCCTTGCGCTGGGCGCGGGCTCTGCTGCGGCGGATATCCGGTTCTGGACAACCGAGGAACAGCCCGAGCGGCTGGCCAAGCAGAAGGAGATGGCCGAGGCCTTCGAGGCGGAAACCGGGATCGGGGTCGAGGTGATCCCTGTGTCCGAATCCGATCTGGGCACGCGCGCCACCGCGGCCTTTGCCGCCGGCGATCTGCCGGACGTGATCTATCATACGTTGCAATACGCACTGCCCTGGGTCGAGGCGGGTATTCTGGATGCCGAGGCCGCGACCGAGGTGATCGACGCGCTGGGCACCAGCACTTTTGCCCCCGGCGCGCTGGACATGGCCAAGACTGATGACGGATGGGCCAGTGTTCCGGTGGATGGCTGGACGCAGATGATCGTCTACCGCAAGGACCTGTTCGACGAGGCGGGATTGGCGCCGCCCACCACCTATGCCGCCGTGACCGCCGCCATCGAGGCGCTGCACAACCCGCCCGAGATGTTCGGCTTTGTCGCCGCCACCAAGGTGGATGAAAACTTCATGAGCCAGGTGCTGGAGCATGTCTTCCTCGCCAATGGTGCGACGCCCGTGGGTCCCGAGGGGTTCACCGGCTTCGACGAGAAGAAGACCATCGAGGTGCTGGAGTTCTACAAGGTGCTGGCCGATGCCTCGCCCGACGGTGAGCTGTACTGGGATCAGTCGCGCAGCCTGTATTTCGCAGGCGACGCGGCGATGATCATCTGGTCGCCCTTTATCCTGGACGAACTGGCCGGCCTGCGCGACAGCGCGCCGCCGACGATCAACGAGGACCCGACCTCTTCGGCGCTGGCCTCGATGACCGGGATCGTGACCAACTTTGCCGGTCCGTCCAACCCCGATGGCGCGGCCTGGGGCGACATCCGCTATTTCGGCATCACCGCCGACGCGGATTTCGACGACGCCCAGGAATTTATCAAGTATTCGATGGACACCGGCTATACCCAGACGCTGTCCATCGCGCCCGAGGGCAAGTTCCCGGTCCGGCGCGGCACCCAGGACGACCCGACCGCCTTTGTCGATGCCTGGTCCAAGCTGGACGTGGGCGTGGACCGCAAGGCGCCGCTGAGCGAGCTTTACGCCGACGCGATGATCGACGAGATCGTCGGCGGGCTGGACGTGGCGCAGCGCTGGGGCGTCAAGGACGGTCAGCTGGCGCTGGCCTCCAAGATCATCAACAGCCAGACGGTCAACCGTGTCGTCCGCGAATACATCGACGGCAACATCTCTGGTCCCGACGCGGTCAAGAAGATGAACGAGGAATTGGCCGACATCGAGTGATGCCGGACCTTCGGGCGGCGGGCCTTGGGTCCGCCGCCCGCGCGGACCTGGCCCCAGGCCAGCGTCCGATAGGGGGGACTGCGACATGAGCGACAGCACCGGACCGGCCTCGGGGCCGCCAAGGGGCACTGGCCCCCTCCTGAAACGCGAGGCGCGGCTGGCCTGGGGGCTTTTGTTGCCGACGCTGGCCATCGTCTCGGCGGTGGTTGTCCTGCCACTGCTGGCGATCTTCTGGATCAGCTTCAAACCCATCGGCCTGGCGGACCTGCGTCCGCCCGCGCCCGTGGTCCGCGAGAGCCTGCGCGGCTCTGGTGACGAGCTGCGCCTGCAATACCGTGTCCGCAACTCCTCGCAATCGGAGCCGATCACCGGTGTCACGCTGTCGGACAGTCTGCCCGACAGCCTGAGCGTCGTGACAGCCGACCCGCGCTGTACCTTCGACGGGGCCGATTTCACCTGTGATCTTGGCGATCTTGATGGCGGCGGACGCGACGAGGTCGAGATCTTCGTGGCGCTGCAAGGGGATGAGGACACCGCTGAAGAGGCCGCCGAGGGCAGCGACCCCCGTATGACCGGGCGCAGCACCAACATCCTGACGAACTTCGATTTCACGCTGGAAAACTTCGACCGTATCTTTAGCGGGGACGAGTTCTGGGGCGTGCTGGGGGTGACGCTCTTCTACACCGTCTTCGGCACGCTGGGGGCGCTGATCTTTGGTCTGTTCGCGGCCATGTTGCTGAACAAGGAATTTCGCGGTCAGGGCATCCTGCGTGGGCTCTACCTGTTTCCCTATGTCGCCCCGGTGATCGCCGTGGCCTTTGCCTGGATCATCCTGTTCGATCCCTTTTCCGGCTCGGCCAACGCGCTTTTGATCCAGATGGGAGTCACCAGCTCCAGCATCAATTTCTTTGGCGACAGGCCCTTGGCGCTGATCATGGTCACGGTCTTTGAGATCTGGCGCTATTTCCCGCTGTCCTTCCTGTTCATCCTGGCGCGGATGCAGTCGATCGACACCGACATGTACGAGGCCGCCGACATGGACGGCGCGTCGCCCTTCCAGAAGTTCTGGTACCTGTCGCTGCCGCAACTGCTGGGCATTCTCAGTGTGCTGTTCCTTCTGCGCTTCATCTGGACCTTCAACAAGTTCGACGACATCTTCCTGCTGACCGGGGGCAACGCGGGCACCCGGACCCTGACGGTCAATGTCTACGAACAGGCCTTTGCCATCTCGAACATCGGGGCAGGGGCGGCGGTCGCGGTGGTGGTCTTTTGCTGTCTCGTGCTCTTTTCGATCCTGTTCTTCCGCTATGTCAGCCAGGAGGAAGGCCTATGAGTGCGCTGCGTTTCGGCTATGTCACTGGCCCGGTCCTGGGCGCGCTCTGGCTGTTCGTTCTGGCGACGACACTGGCGGTGCTGATGTCCTTTGCCACCGGCGATCCGTTCAGGCCGGCGGGCCTGTGGTCCCTTTTCTGGGGGGCGGCGCTGGGGCTGGGACTTGTTGCGCTGCGCCCGGGACAGGGGATCGCCTCCCTGGCGGCGGGTGTGGCCTTTGTCCTGCTGGCGGTGATCGGTATTGGCCCCGTCGCGTCGGGAGAGTCGGCCTCGACCCTGTGGAAACTGGTCGGCAGCGGGGCGCTGGGGCTGGCGACGGGCTGGTCGCTGCATGTGATCCTGGGGCGTCTGCCCGGCATGGGCGCGCTGACCCGGCACGAGTTCGAAGAGGCGGTGATCCGCTTCCTGACCGGGTTTGGCTATATCTTCTTCACCGCCATCGTCGCCATCCCGTTTTACGTGATGGTGATGACGAGCCTTAAGAACCAGTCGGAGCTGATCCAGAACCCGCTGGATTTCACCATCGACCTGTCGCAGGGCTGGGGCCTGTTCCGCAGCTATGTCGAGCTTTTCGCCGACTTCAACTTCGGCAGCTACCTCTGGACCTCCTTCTATGTGTCAGTGCTGACGGTACTGTTAACGCTGGCCTTTTCGATCCCCGGCGCCTACGCGGTGGCGCGGCTGCGGTTCCGGGGGCGGGCGGCCTTTTCGCGCTCGATCCTGCTGATCTACATGGTCCCGATGATCGTTCTGGCCTTGCCGATCTACATCGCCTTTTCGATGACCGGCCTGCGCAACACGATCTTCGGGATCGTGCTGATCTATCCCGTCACCACCATCCCGGTCGCCCTTTACATGTTGCAGGGCTATTTCCGTGGCCTTCCGGCCGAGGTTGAAGAGGCCGGGCTGATGGACGGGCTGTCGCGGCTGGCGGTGATCTGGAAGATCACCCTGCCGCTGTCGCTGCCGGCGCTGGCAAGCGTCTCGCTCTATGTCTTCATGATCGCCTGGAATGAGTTTCTGCTGGCCTTCATGCTGCTGGACGATCCGTCGAAGTTTACCCTCACGCGCGGCATCGCCTCGCTCAACTCGTCCGAGATCCCGCGACAGCACCTCATGGCGGGCGCGGTGGTGGCCACCGTGCCGATCATGGCGCTGTTCCTGGGGCTGGAGCGGTTCATGACCAAGGGCCTGACGGCCGGGAGCGTCAAGGGATGACGACACGAGACGAAGAGGCCCGTGCCATCCTCAAAGGCAATGACCGGGGCGGCTATACCGTGCCCACCGCAGGGCTGTATCCCTACCAGTGGAACTGGGACAGCGTCTTTGCCGCCATCGGTTTTGCCGAACACGACATGGATCGCGCCTGGACAGAGATCGAGACGCTGATGAGCGGGCAGTGGTCCAATGGCATGGTCCCGCATATCCTGTTTCACAAGGTCGACCCCAGCTATTTCCCCGGTCCTGACATCTGGCGCGGTGTGGGGCCTATCCCGTCCTCGGGCATCTCGCAGCCGCCCATCGCGGCGACCTTTGCCCGCTGGCTGCTGGACATGGACAACGCGTTCGAGGATCGGGCGCGGGCGCTGGTGCCCGGGCTGATCGACTGGCACCGCTGGTTCATGACCTGGCGCAACGAGGGCGGGGCCATCGTCGTTACCCACCCTTGGGAGACGGGCCGCGACAACTGCCCCGACTGGGACGGCCCCTTTGCCGCCATCGAACCCGAAGGGATCGAGCAGTATTATCGCCGCGACACGACCCATGTGGTCGAAGAAGAACGCCCGCGCCGCTGGGACTATGACCGCTATCTCTACCTGGTGAAACTGGGGGCGGAATGTGGTTGGGACGAGGCGCATCTGCGCGAGATCACGCCCTTTCGCGTCGCCGATCCGACGATGACCTTTACCCTGCTCAGGTCCACCCGTGACCTGCGGGTGCTGGCAGAGCGGATGGGCTTGCCCACGGATGAGCTGGACGGCTGGATCGGTGAGATGGAGGGCGGCAGCGAGCGGCTCTGGAATGCCGAGCTTGGCAGCTATGATTGTCTCGACATCCGGTCGGGGCAGCATACGGGCGTTGTGTCGAACGCCTCTTTCCTGGCGTGGTACGCCGGGGTGGGCGGCGACCGGATGCAGGGGCATTTCGACCGGATTGCCGGGACAACCCGTTACTACGTCCCCTCCACCGATCCGGCGCATCCGTCCTATGAACCGAAACGCTACTGGCGCGGGCCGGTCTGGGCGATGATGAACATGCTGATCGCCACCGGCCTGCATGAGGCGGGCCATGAAGACCGGGCCGAGGCGCTGCGTTTCAATACGCGCGACATGATCGCGGAAAACGGTTTTGCCGAGTATTTCGACCCACGCGACGGCGCAGCGGCGGGTGGGCGCAATTTTACCTGGACGGCGGCAATCTGGCTGGCCTGGGCGTCGGACAGCGCAAGGAGGACGTGATGGGGGCGATAACTCTGGACAAGGTCGAGAAGTGGTTCGGCGACCTGCAGGTGATCAAGGGCATCGACCTGACCATCGCGGATGGCGAGTTCGTGGTCTTTGTCGGCCCCTCGGGCTGTGGCAAGTCCACGCTTTTGCGGATGATTGGCGGGCTTGAGGAAATCAGCCGGGGCAAGCTGTTGATCGACGGGCAGGACAAGACCGCCGATCCGCCGTCCAAGCGCGGCCTGACGATGGTGTTCCAGTCCTACGCGCTTTACCCCCACATGTCGGTGGGCGAGAACATGGGCTTTTCGCTCAAGACCGCCGGCGCGCCCAAATCCGAGATCAAGGCCAAGGTGGATGAGGCCGCGCGGGTGCTGAAACTGGAACCCTACCTTGACCGGCGCCCCAAGGCGCTGTCGGGCGGCCAGCGGCAGCGGGTGGCCATCGGGCGCTCGATCGTGCGCGATCCGACGGCCTTCCTGTTCGATGAGCCCCTGTCGAACCTCGATGCCGCGCTGCGGGTCGAGATGCGCTATGAAATCGCAAAGCTGCATAAGGCGCTGGCCCGCACGATGATCTATGTCACCCATGACCAGGTCGAGGCGATGACGCTGGCCGACCGGATCGTGGTGCTGGAATTCGGCGTGATCGCCCAGGTCGGCAGCCCGCGAGAGCTGTACGAAAAGCCCGCCAACCTCTTCGTCGCGCAATTCATCGGCTCACCCAAGATGAACGTGCTTGACTGTATCACCGGCAACGGCCGCTTTACGCTGGAGGGCGCGCGGGGTGGGGTCTACGAAGGCGATCACCCGGCGGTCAAGGTGGGCATCCGGCCCGAACATATCCGGATTGGCGCCGAGGGTGAGGGTATGATGGACGGCACCGTCGACGTTCTGGAATACCTTGGGGCCGATACCTTCCTGATCGTGGACTGCGGGCCTTTGGGCCAGGTCACGGTGCGGACCGATGGCGACACCTCCGCCAGGGAAGGCGACCGGATCGGCTTGATCGCACCGCCGGAACGGCTGCATTTCTTTGACGCCGACGACAAGGCCGTCTGAGGTGCCTGCCCTCCGTTGCGCCGGGGAGGTTTCCGGCCGATAGTGCCGGGAACGGTTGGTTTTCAAACGGATGGACCCGGTTGGATCTTCGGCACCTGGAAGTCTTCGACGCGATCATGCGCTCCGGCTCCGTCTCGGCGGCGGCGCGGGAACTGGGTATCACCCAGTCCGCGGTCAGCCGTATCCTGGGCCGGTTCGAATCCCGCCTTGGGTTTGACCTCTTCACGCGGGCCAACGGGCGGCTGACGCCGACCCGGCAAGCCAGCGCGGTCCTGGCGCAGGCGCGCGGTATCCTCGAGGCGGTTTCGCGGCTGGAAGTCATGTCCACCCGTGCCGCCGCACCCAGCCCAGAGCTTGTCTTTGTCACCGTGCCCTCGCTGTCTTACGGGCTGGTGCCCTCTGTTCTGCGCGCTTTCGCGGCGCGCAAGCCCGAGGTGCGGTTCGGGTTTGACGTGCGCACGACAGAGGCGGCCATCGACGTCATGGTCCGACGCGAGGCCGAATTTGCCGTGGTCGCCCTGCCGGTGTCGCATCCGACACTGCAGGTGACGCCTCTCTTTCGGACGGTCAGTTGCGCAGTGATGCGGCACGACCACCCGCTGGCAGGAAAACCGCTGGTGCGGCCAGCGGACATGGCGGGTGAAAAGATGATCTTTCTGTTGCGGCGGCAGCCGACCCGCCAGTTGATCGAAGACGCCTTTTCGCGCGAAGGTCTGACCCCGGACATCCGGATCGAGACCTCGAACGTCGCCACCGCCTGCCGTTGCGCGGCAGAGGGGCTGGGCGTGGCCGTCGTCAACGGGATGATGGCGGGCTACGCGGCCACCGCCGAACTGGCGATCCGCCCGTTCGAGCCGCGTGTACACCATACCGTCGCCCTGGTAGAGCACGCCGGGCGAGAGCGCAGTCCCGACACCCAGACCTTTGTCGACTGCCTGTTGTCCGAGGTCCGTGGCAAGTTCCAGACGCTGGGCCTGCCGCTGGAGATCCTGGCGGACACCACCCATTCCGATCCGGAATACCCTTTTTCCGTACCTTCATAAGATTGCGCGGTCGTTGCGCATGCCCTCTCCTTGCCGCATTCCAAGGGGAGTTCTCTGACAATGACGAAAACGACTTTGACAGCCACTGCGTTGTCCTTTGGCGTTCTGGCGCTGGGCACGGTGGCCCAACCGGCCTTTGCACAGGTGCTGACCGCCGGGTTCGCCTCTGAACCCAGTTCCGTCGATCCGTTGTATCACAATCTCGGGCCCAACAACGCCACGCGAAAGCACATGTTCGAGGCGCTGGTGGGCGAGGATGCCAGCCTGGCCATCGTGCCCAAACTGGCCGAAAGTTGGGAAACCTCGGACGACGGGCTGACCTGGACCTTCAACCTGCGTGAAGGGGTCAAGTTCCACGATGGCGGCGATTTCACCGCCCGCGATTTCCTTTATACCGCCTGCCGCATTCCCAACGTGCCGAACTCGCCCTCGTCGATGTCGGGATTCATCAAGTCGGCAGAGACGATCACCGCGCCGGACGATATGACCATCGAGGTCACGACCGCCGTTCCCTATCCGCTGCTGCTGACCGATTTTGCCAGTTTCGGCGTCGTTTCGGCCTCTGCCAACGGGCATAATGGGCCGGTCGAATACAGCAAGGACGGTTGCCCGGGCATTGACAGCTATCTTGATTCCAACGCCTACAACGACGGCACCGCCACCATTGGCACAGGGCCCTACAAGTTCGTGTCCTTCACGCCGGGTGAAAGCGTGGTCGTGGCGCGCAACGATGACTACTGGGGAGACGCGCCCTACTGGGAACAGATCACCATCCGCCCGATCACCAATGCGGGCGCGCGCGTCGCCGCGCTGCTGGCGGGCGACGTGGACGTGATCGAAAAACCGCCGGTGCAGGATCTCGAACGCCTGCGCAACGATCCCAAGGTGAACGTGGTGCAGGGGCCCTCCAGCCGGGTGATCTACCTGCATTTCGACCATGTCGGCGAACCCAGCCCGGGCATCGAGGGCGCTGACGGCAAGAACCCGATGAAGGACCTGCGCGTGCGCAAGGCGATCTCGCTGGCGATCAACCGCCCGCTGATCGTGGACCGTATCATGGGTGGTCTGGCCGTGCCCGCACGCCAGCTTGTCCCCGATTTCATGCGCGGTACGGATCCGGACATCGCGCTGGAAGAGCCGGATCTGGAAGAGGCCAAGCGTCTGTTGGCTGATGCCGGCTATCCGGACGGTTTCAAGCTGGTGATCGGCACGCCGAACGACCGCTATATCAACGACAGCAAGATTGCTCAGGCCGTGGCCCAGATGCTGACCCGCGCGGGCATCCAGACTGAGGTCGACGCCATGACGGCGTCTGTCTTCTTCTCGCGCCGCAACAATTACGAGTTCTCGCTTTACCTGGCGGGCTGGGGCGCCTCGGGCGCGGGCATGGCTTCGCCGCTGCGCGCGCTGGTCGCCTCGCAGGACAAGGACAAGGGCCTGGGCGGCACCAACCGGGGCCGTTATTCGAACCCCGACCTGGACGCGATCATCGAAGAGGCGCTGTCGACGGTGGAACCGGCCAAGCATGACGCCCTGCTGCGCCAGGCCTCGCGGATCGTGGTCGACGACGTCGCCATCCTGCCGCTGCACTTCGAGGTGACCCCCTGGGCACTTCGCGCCGGGCTGACGATGGATCCGCGTGCGGACCAGCACACGGTCCTGACCACCGTCCGCCCCGAGTGATCTGAAAACCGGGGTGGCGCCGCGGACCGGCGCCACCCCCCGATGTCCGGAAATCCACCCGCATGCTTGCCTATCTCATCCGTCGCCTGGGTCAGGCCTTTCTGGTCATGGCCGTCATGGCGACCATCGTCTTTTTCGGCCTCTTCGCGGTCGGCAACCCGATCGATCTGCTGATCAACCCCGAGGCCGATCTGGCCGAACAGGAAGAAACGATCCGCCGTCTTGGGCTCGACAAGCCGGTGCATGTGCAGTTCGGCTTTTTCCTGGCAGGGCTGGCGCAGGGCGACCTGGGCACCTCCTTTGTCCACAACCGCCCGGCACTGGAGTTGATCCTGTCGCGGCTGCCCGCGACGCTGGAGCTGGCTTTCCTGGGCATCCTGATCGCCGTGGTGCTGGGTATCCCGCTGGGCATGATCGCAGGACTGAAACCAGAGGCCCCCTACAGCAAGGTCATCATGGCCGGGTCGGTCGTGGGGTTCTCGACACCGAATTTCTGGCAAGGGCTGATGCTGATCATGCTCTTTGCCGTTTTCCTGGGCTGGCTGCCCGCAGGCGGGCGCGGGGATACCGTGGACGTGCTGGGCATTCCCGTCAGTTTCCTGACCTGGGACGGGCTGAGCCACCTGATCCTGCCCGCGCTGAACGTGGCCATCTACAAGATGTCGCTGGTGATCCGCCTGACCCGCGCGGGGACCGCCGAAGTGGCCTTGCAGGACTATGTCAAATACGCCCGCGCGCGCGGCCTGTCGCCGTTTCGGGTGGTTGGGGTGCATGTCCTCAAGAATATCCTGATCCCCGTCGTCACTGTTTTGGGCCTGGAAACCGGCAACGTGATCGCCTTTGCCGTGGTAACGGAAACGGTCTTTTCCTGGCCGGGCATCGGCAAGCTGCTGATCGACAGCATCGGTCTGCTGGACCGGCCCGTGGTCGTTGCCTACCTGATGCTGACCGTCTTTCTCTTCGTGATGATCAACCTCGTGGTGGACATCGGTTATTCGCTGCTGGATCCGCGCGTTCGGGTGAAAGGAGGCCGGTCATGACCGCCGATACGCCCCTGCGCCGCTTCGTTGTGGATTTCCTTGCCAGCCCTCTGGCTGTGATCGCGGGTCTGGGCCTGCTGGCCATCGCGCTGACCGCGCTCTTTGCCGGGATCATCGCGCCGCAGAACCCCTATGATCTGGCCCAGATCGACATCATGGACGGGTCGCTGACACCGGGAACCGAGGGGTTCGGCGGCTTCACCTACTGGCTGGGCAGCGACGAACAGGGCCGCGACATGCTCTCGGCCATGATCTACGGGCTTCGGATTTCGCTGATGGTCAGCTTCGTCGCCGTCAGTTCTGCGGTGACCGTCGGCATGGTTCTGGGTCTTCTGGCCGCCGCGCGGGGTGGCTGGGTCGAGACGCTGATCATGCGCATCGTGGACATCCAGCTCAGCTTTCCCGCGCTGCTCGTGGCGCTCCTGCTGCTGGCCTCGCTAGGCAAGGGGGTGGACAAGGTCATCATCGCGTTGATCCTGGTGCAATGGGCCTATTTCGCGCGCACGGTCCGCGCCGCCGCCCTTGTCGAGATCCGCAAGGATTACGTCACCGCCGCCCGCGCCGCAGCCCTGCCGCAATGGCGCATCCTGTTCGGTCATGTCCTGCCCAATGTCATGCCGCCGGTGCTGGTTATCGCCACGGTGCAGATCGCCAATGCCATCGCCATCGAGGCCTCGCTGTCCTTTCTCGGGGTCGGCGTACCGATCACCGAACCGTCGCTGGGCCTGCTGATCGCCAACGGTTTCGACTACCTGCTGTCAGGGCGTTACTGGATCAGTTTCTATCCGGGGGTGGCGCTGCTGGTCACGCTGGTCTGCATCAATGTCGTCGGCGACCACGTCCGCGACATCCTGAACCCGAGGATGCAACGATGAGCGCGCCTGTTCTCTCCGTCCGCAATCTTGTCACCCAGTTCGACACCCGCGCCGGGACGATCACCGCCGTCGACGGTGTCTCTCTGGAGGTGGGACCGGGCGAGGTGCTGGGGATTGTCGGCGAAAGCGGCTCCGGCAAGACGATCACCGGGTTTTCCATCCTTGGCCTGATCGACAAGCCGGGCCGCATCGCCGGTGGCGAGGTCCTGCTGAACGGGCAGGACCTGCGCAAGCTATCCGACCGGGCGATGGCGCGGTTGCGCGGCGACCGGATCGCGATGATCTTTCAGGACCCGATGATGACCCTGAACCCGGTCCTGCGCATCGACACGCAGATGATCGAGACCATCCGTGCGCATCGCGACGTGTCCAGATCCCGCGCGCGCGACATGGCGGCCGAGGCGCTGGCGCTGGTGGGTATCCCCTCGCCGGTGGAACGGCTGCGGACCTACCCGCACGAGATGTCGGGCGGGATGCGCCAGCGCGTGGTGATCGCCATCGCGCTGATGCTGGAACCGGACCTGATCATCGCCGACGAACCGACCACGGCGCTGGACGTCACCATCCAGTCGCAGATCCTGTCGGAAATGCAGAAGCTGATGGCCGAGCGGAACACCGCGCTGATCTGGATCACCCATGACCTGACCGTGGTCGCGGGCCTCGCCCATCGGGTCGCGGTCATGTACGCGGGCCGCATCGTCGAAACCGGGTCGGTGGACGACCTTCTGGATCACCCGATGCATCCCTACACCCGCGGGCTGATCTCCTCGATCCCCTCGTCGGTGCCGCGCGGAGAGCGGCTGGTGCCGATCAAGGGCATGACGCCCAGCCTGATGAACCTGCCCGAAGGCTGTGCCTTTGCCCCGCGCTGCCCGCAGGCCAGCGAGATCTGCCGCAAGGCCCGCCCCGATCGACAGGACCTGGCCTCGGGCCGCGGCCTGCGCTGTTTCCACCCGCTGGAGGAGGCATGATGACCGCGCTCCTGTCGTTGCAAGACATCTCGCAGACCTATGTGTCCTCGCCGGACCTGGCCGAACGCATCGCCAACCTGGCCGGCGCCAGCTACCACGAGACCCGCGTGCGCGCGGTCAACGGAGTCAGCCTTGAGGTGGCCGAGGGCGAGGTGCTGGGCCTCGTCGGGGAATCCGGTTGCGGCAAGTCCACGCTGGGGCGCATGGTGGTCGGGGTCGAAAGCCCTTCTGGGGGGGCACTGTCCTGGCGCGGCGTCGCGCTGGAGCAGATGACCGCACAGCAGCGCCGCGCCTGGGCGCTCGAGGTCCAGATGATCTTTCAGGATCCCTTCGCATCGCTCAACCCGCGCATGCGGGTCGAACAGATCGTGGGAGAGGCAGCGGTGATCCACGGCTTGATCCGCCGCGCCGAACGACGCGACTATGTGGCCAATCTGCTGACCCGCGTCGGGCTGAATACCGATGTGATGACGCGTTACCCGCACCAGTTTTCCGGCGGCCAGCGGCAGCGGGTGGGGATCGCGCGGGCGCTGGCGCTGAAACCCCGGCTGATCGTCTGCGACGAGGCGATCTCGGCGTTGGATGTCTCGATCCAGGCACAGGTTCTGAACCTCTTCGAGGACCTGCGGCAGGAGTTCGGCTTTGCCTATCTCTTTATCAGTCATGATCTGGGCGCGGTCGAACATATCGCAGACCGCGTGGCGATCATGTACCTGGGCCGGCTGGTGGAAACCGGAACCGCCGACGAGGTTTTCGAGAATCCGCGCCATCCCTATACCCGCGCGCTTCTGGCCGAGGCGCCGCGTCTCGACCGGCGTGCACACAGCTTTACCCCGATCAAGGGCGAAATCCCCTCACCGTTGAACCCGCCGCCCGGCTGTGCCTTTCACCCGCGTTGTCCGCTGGCCACCGCCGCCTGCAAGACCGGCATGCCGGAGCTGCGCGAGGGCCGGGACGGCCGCCGCACCGCCTGCATCCTGGAACAGGAGGTCCTGGCATGACGATGCCCGACCTTCTGACGGATGCGGTCGCGGGGCCGGAGGGCCGGGCGCGCTGGCTGCGCGACGGATCGGCGGGGGCGGAACGGGAGGCGTTGATGCAGGGCCGCAGCGCCGAGGCGGTCGGCGCGCTGGGGGCCGTGGCCAGCGGCTCACCCCATGCGACCCGCGTCGGCATGGGCATCCTGCGGCAGGGCGGCACGGCGGCGGATGCCGCCGTCGCCGCGGCTCTGGCGATGATGGTGGCCGATCCGCCCAACGCCTCGCCCGCCGGGCGTGGACATATCCTTTGGGCCCCGGCCGGAGAGACGCCGCGGGCCATCGACGGGGCGACCCGTGCCCCGACTCATCTGCCCGAAGGGGCACGGCGGTTGCCCGATCAGCAGGCCTTGCCCTTGCCGGGGATTGTCCGTGCACTGCTGCGGTTGCACGCCGAGGGCGGCTGCCTGCCGCTGGCGCGGGTTGTAGCGCCGGCGCGCGACCTGGCCCGGGACGGTTTCACGGTGCCGGGTGAACTGGCCGCCGTCTGGGCCTGGCGGGCGCCGGACCTTGTCGATCCGGATGCGCGCGCGCACTATCTGCCAGATGGACAGCCCGTGCCCGAGGGCGCGGTGTTTCGCAATCCCGGGCTGGCGGGTTTCCTGGATCGAATGATCTCGACGGGGCAGGACCCGTTTGCCGATCCTGTCTTTGCCGGAGCTTTCTGCGAAAGACTGGCCGCCAAGGGCGGTTTCTGGACGGCCGAGGACCTGCGCGCCGCGGTGCCGCTTGAGGGGGAAACGGTGGAGTTGCGCGAAAAGGGCTGGCGCCTGACAAGCATCGGGCGGCAGGGCTGGGGCCATACGTTGTTGCGGATCGTGGGGCTGGTGAATTCGGTTGTGCCGGGGCCGGTCCTGGACATCGAAATTGCACATCTGCTGGCGATCCTGCGCGCCTTCGAGGAACGCCCCGAGGAGTTGCGTTCGCTCAAGCCAAAGACCGATGCGCTGCCCTGGGACGCATTGAGTGCGCGGCTGGCCGAGGGCCTGCCAGAGGGCTGGGCCGATGGCGCGGTGCTGGCCGCTGCGCTGGACCGCGCCCGCATGCCCGCGCCGCCGGACGACCGGGATACCACGCATCTGTCGGTGGTCGATGCGAATGGGATGCGCGTGGCCCTGACCCAGTCCATCGGCCCGCATTTCGGCGCCCGTGTCGCCGATCCGGAAACCGGTATCCTGCTGGCGCATTCCTACCGCATGGCAGAGGATCCGGTGCCCGGCGCGCGGGACGTGACCGAACAATGCCCCTGCCTGCTGGATATCGCGGGCGCCTGCTACGCGCTGGGCGGCGCGGGCAGCGAACGTATCCCCGGCGCGGTGGCGGGCGTGATCCGGCACCTGCTGAACGGGACCTCTCTGGCCAATGCGCTGGCCGCGCCTCGGGCCAACTGGGTGGGCGCCACCGCGCGCCTGCACCTGGACGTGCCGGAGGGGCTGGAAACGCGGCTGGCCGAGGCTGGGGCCGAGGTCAGCTTTACCGGGCGCGGGCCGGTCGATCACCTGGGAATCGTACAGGCCGTCGGACGGCGGGCGGATGGAACGGTCATGGCCGCCGCCGACCCGGCCTATGCCGGCAGCGCTGACGCAGTTTGAGAAAGGGAAGACAGAATGCAGAACACAAACCCGATCTGGGATCACGTCGACCAGCACAGAGAGGCCTTTGTCGGGCTGTCCGACCGCGTCTTCGACATGCCCGAAACGCTCTATGCCGAGTTCCGGTCGGTTGCCGAACACAAGAAGATGCTGGAGGAACAGGGTTTTCGCGTGACCGAGAATGCGGCGGGCATTCCCACCGCCGTGATCGGCGAGGCGGGGGACGAGGGGCCGGTGATCGCCATCCTGGGCGAGTTCGACGCGCTGCCCGCGCTCAGCCAGGCCCCTGGCGTCGCCGAGCATCAGCCGCTGGAACAGGGCGGCAACGGGCATGGGTGCGGTCACAACCTGCTGGGGGCGGCGGCGCTTCTGGCGGCGACGGCGGTCAAGGACTGGCTGGCGGCGCAGGACATCAAGGCACGCGTCCGCTACTATGGCTGTCCGGCCGAAGAGGGCGGCGCGGCCAAGACCTACATGGTGCGCGAAGGGCTGTTCGACGACGTGGACGCGGCGATCTCCTGGCACCCGGCGACCTTCACGTCGGTGAACGAGGCGGTTTCGCTGGCCAATACGCGGATCGACTTCACCTTTCACGGCAAGGCCGCCCATGCGGCGGGGGCGCCGGAGCTGGGCCGTTCGGCGCTGGACGCGGTTGAGCTGATGAACATCGGCGTCAACTACATGCGCGAACACATGCCCGACAGCGCGCGGGTGCACTATGCCTATCTCGATGCCGGTGGCGTGGCCCCCAACGTGGTGCAGGCCCGCGCCACGGTGCGCCAGCTGATCCGCGCCAGCAGCCTGCCGGACCTTCGCGAGCTGGTGGCCCGGGTGCGCAAGATCGCCGACGGCGCGGCGCTGATGACGGAAACGCGGGTCGAGTCCAAGGTGTTCTCGGGCGTGTCGAACCTCTTGGGCAACCGCCCGCTGGAGGAGGCCATGCAGGCGGAACTGGACCGGCTGGGGCCGGTGCCCTTCGATGCCGAGGACGAGGTGTTCGCGCGCGAGATCCAGAAGACCCTGACAGAGGCCGATATCGCCGCGACCTTCCGCCGGATCGGGCGCACACCGGATCCCGACCTTGCGCTGTGCGACTTCGTGGCGCCACTTGACCGGCAGCGCGAGGGCGGAGAGGGGTCGACCGACGTCGGCGATGTCAGCTGGGCGGTGCCGACGGTGCAGGCGCGTGTCGCCACCTGCGCCATCGGCACACCGTTCCACACCTGGCAGACCGTGGCCCAGGGCAAGACCCCGGCGGCGCACAAGGGTATGATCCATGCGGCCAAGATCATGGCGGCAACCGCCTGTCGTCTGGTGGAAAACCCCGAGCTCGTCGAACAGGCCAAGGCGCGGCACCGCGAGCAACTGGCACGCACGCCCTATGTCTGCCCGATCCCGGACGACGTGGTGCCGCCGCTGGTGGGCTGAACCGGTCAGACAAGGAAAAGGCGGACCGGGCAGGCCCGGTCCGCCATCGCGTCAGCTGAGGTGATGGACCTCCTGCAAGCCGTAGACCGGTGTCGGAACGCCTTCCATCCGGGCCTTGATCTGCAGCGCAAGGTACTGCGAGTAGTGGCGCGACTGGTGCAGGTTGCCGCCGTGCATCCACAGCCCCTCGACCTGCGTCGGCTTCCACATGTTGCGCTGCTCACCCTCCCAGGGGCCCGGGTCCTTGGTCGTGTCCGACCCAAGGCCCCAGCACTTGCCCAGTTGATCGGCCTTTTCCTGGCCCATCAGGTCGGCCACCCAGCCGTTCATCGAGTTGTAGCCGGTGGCATAGACCACCAGGTCCGCGTCCAGGTGCGTGCCGTCGTCAAGGACCACGCCGGTCTCGTCCAGTTCCACGACCTGCCCGCGCTTCAGCTTGATCTCTCCGTCGATGATCAGCTGGCTGGCGCCGATGTCGATGTAGTAGCCCGATCCGCGGCGCAGGTACTTCATGAACAGGCCAGACCCGTCGTCTCCCCAGTCCAGCCAGAACCCCGCCTTTTCCAGCCCTTCGTAGAACTCGGCATCGCGTTTCTTCATCTCCTCGTAAGCCGGGATCTGGAATTCATGCATGATCCGGTAGGGCAGTGAGGCAAAGATCAGGTCCGCCTTTTCGGTGGTGACTCCGTTGGCGACCGCCTCTTCGGAGTAGAGCGCGCCAAGCCCCACATCCATCAGCGTGTCGGATTTCACGATATGGGTCGAAGAGCGCTGGACCATCGTCACGTCGGCGTCATGCTCCCAGAGAGCGGCACAGATGTCATGGGCAGAGTTGTTCGACCCCACCACGACGACTTTCTTTCCGGTCCACTGGTCCGGGCCTGCATGTTCCGAGGAGTGCTGCTGCACACCCTTGAACTTGTCCATGCCGGGAAACTCGGGCATCCGCTTCTTGCCCGACATGCCGGTGGCCATGATCAGCTGTTTGGGCTTCAGCACCACTTCCTCGCCGTCGCGGTCCACGGTGACGGTCCATTCCTTGGCGTCGTCGTCCCAGGTCGCGGATTTGGCGGTGGTGCGGGTCCAGTAGTTCAGCTCCATCACCTTGGTGTAGAATTCCAGCCAGTCGCCGATCTTGTCCTTGGGGCTGAAGACGGGCCAGTTGTCCGGGAACTTGATGTAGGGCAGGTGGTCGTACCAGACCGGGTCATGCAGGCAGAGCGACTTGTACCGCTTGCGCCAGCTGTCGCCGGGGCGGTCGTTGCGCTCTACGATGATCGTCGGCACGCCCAGTTGGCGCAGGCGTGCGCCCATTGCGATGCCGCCCTGCCCGCCGCCGATGATCAGGCAATAGGGCTGGGTCGTGTAACCCAGTTCCGCCTCTTCCTTCTCGCGCTCTTCCTTCCAGGTCGTGCGGTTCTTGCCGGCGCCGTGTTTGGCCCCCATCGGACGCTGAAAGCCCTTCGGTTCCTCGTGGCCCTTCAGTTCGGCAATCGTGGTCAGCAGGGTCCAGATCTTGCCGTCCTTGAGTCGCAGCAGGCCGTAGCCCCGCGCCACCTCGGTCTCGAACTCGATCCAGGCGGTGGTGACGCCACCCTCTTCGGTCGGCAGCTCCCCCTCTGCCAGTTTCCAGCCCGAAGGTTTGGTCGTGGCCAGCTGGTGACGCAGCATGTCGGCCACCCCGTCCTTGCCTTCGACCGTCTTCAGGTTCCAGGTAAAGCTGACGAGGTCCCGCCAGTAACAGTCATCCTGGAACAAGGCCGTGGCCGCCTCGATGTCGCCCTTTTCCAGTGCTGCGCCGAATTCGTCCAGAAACGCCTGCGTCTGGTCCGTGATTGTCGTGTCGAGCATGATTTCCTCCCATTGCCCAAACTTGGATGGCGGCAGTCTGGGCGAGAGAGGCCCCGCCGATCCAGCGCGGGGACGGGGTTTCGGGGTCTGGGGGCGAAATTTCGGCCCGGTCCGTTGCGCGCGCAACGCCGCGCAACGACGGGGTTGCAACGGGCCGTCACGACGGCGGGGTCAATCCCGACTTTCGCACCCGGCGCAGCACGGTCGAACGGTTCACGCCCAGCCGGCGCGCCGCACGTGCCATGTTCCAGCCGCAGGCATCCAGAATCGCCTCGAGGTCATCTTCGGGCGGTTTTGCCGTGATCCGGGCGGGCAGATCCGGCAGGTCCACAACGCGCCCGTCGCAAAGCGAGACCGCCGTATCCAGCGCCGATTGCAGCTCTCGGATGTTGCCGGGCCAGTCGCGCCCGGCCAGTTCGGCGCGGGCCGCCGGGGACAGCTGCAGCTCTCCCGCCGTGCGCCGCCGCAACAGGCGTTCGATCAGCCAGTCCACATCGCTGCGCAGGCGCAGGGGCGGCAGGTCCAGCACCGCGCCGACGGCGCGGAAATGCAGATCCTCGCGCAGCCCGGTCGCGCCCGGCACCGTGACCTGCCGGTCGCGGGCCGAGGCGATCACGCGCAGGTCCTCGCGCCGATCCAGCAGCGTCAGCAGCGCGCCCTGCGCCGCCTCGTCCAGATCCTCGACGCCTTTCAGGAACAGCGTCCCGGGTTTGGCTTCTTCCAGCCCGGCGACGGTGTCGGGGCGCAGCCCGGCGCAGCGCAGGGCGTGGAACCCGCGCGGCGGCCCACCGGCGACATGGATGGCGCGCGCCAGCGTTTCCTTGCCGGTGCCGGTTTCGCCCAACAGCAGCACCGGCACCTTGCTGGGCGCCAGCCGGGCGGATTTTTGCAAGAGCGCCTGCATCGCCGGGTCCGGTCCCGCCAGTCCGGCAAAACATTCCGGCGTTTGCGGCGGGGCGCTGCGCATCGGGCGGCGCACGGTCTGCGGCGCGATGGCATGGCCGAACAACCCGCGCCCGTCGCGCAGATGCAGCACGCGGTCCTCTGTCGGGCGACCGCGCATCAGGTCCGGCAGGTCGTCGACGCCAAGGTGCAGCAAGCTGTCGATGCGTTGACCGATCAGGCTGTCCGTGCCCTCGGGCGCCAGGCAGGCCTGTGCGCCATGCGTCATGCCCACGATCCGCCCCGATCCGTCCAGCGCCACGGCGGCCTCCGGGTCGACCTCCAGGAATTCGGGCGAGGTGGAGAACCGCAGCACCCAGTCGCTGCGCGTCATCGCCATCAGGTTGGCCATCTCGATCCGCCGGGCCGAGGCGCGGACCAGGTTCATAGCAAGGTTCTGGCTGGTCTTCGGGCTGGGCGAGCGCAGCAGGGAAATGTCCAGCACCGCCGTCAGCTGCCCGCAGGTGTCGTAGATTGGCGCGGAGGTGCAGGACAGTGGCGTATGCGCCAGGCCAAAGTGATCGCCCTGATGGATGGTCACCGCCTCACCTGTCACGATGCAGGAGCCCACGCCACAGGTGCCGGCCAGATCCTCGGACCAGTCCGACCCCAGCGTCAGCCCGGCCTGCCGCAGGTCGTCCTCGAACCGGGGGTCGCCGAAGAAGTCGACGCAGACGCCCTTGGCGTCCGCCAGCAGCAGGACATAGTTCTGCCCGGCCACCTGCCGGAACAGTGCCCGCAGCCCCGACCGGGCCGTGGCCACCAGCCGTTCCGCCTGTTCGCGGTGTTCGCGCAGCTGCGAGGCGGGCACGATATGGGCCGGATCGGGCCGGGTCGGGTCCATACCATAGGTTTCGATGCAGCGGCGCCAGCTGTCGGCCACCAGCGTGTCACGGCCCGTCTCCTGGCCGCGCAACACCCTGTCGATTTCTGTCACATGCTCCAGATCGCTCATGTCTCTCCTCCCCAGGATTGCCGGGCAGTCTAGCAATGCGCGGGTCTTGGATCACCCGTTTTCCCCGCCGCGCGGCGCGCCGGACCCCCGACCAAAGTCGCAGGGCATTGACATCCGGGGTCGGTTCTAGAGGTGTTTGCACCCAGACGGGTGTCGCCTTGGCGGGGTGAAGGCACCGGGAAAGAGGGATGGACGATGACACGACATGGCGGACAATTGCTGGTGGACAGTCTGGTGGCGCTGGGTGCGACGCGGGCCTTCGGTGTGCCGGGCGAAAGCTATTTGGCGGTGCTGGACGGGTTGCATGACACCGCGGGCAGGCTGGATTTCGTCAACTGCCGCCAGGAAGGCGGTGCCGCCTTCATGGCCGCGGCCTGGGGCAAGCTGACAGGCCAGCCCGGCATCTGCATGGTCACGCGCGGACCCGGCGCCACCAATGCCTCGATCGGGGTGCATACCGCGATGCAGGACAGTTCGCCGATGATCATGTTCGTGGGCCAGATCGGCACCGACATGCGCGGGCGCGAGGCCTTTCAGGAGGTCGATTACCGCGCCGTCTATGGCACGATGGTCAAATGGGCGGTCGAGATCGACAACGTCGACCGTATCCCCGAAATCCTCGCCCGCGCGTGGAAAACCGCCACCACCGGGCGCCCCGGCCCGGTTGTCATCGCTCTGCCAGAGGACATGCTGACCAGCCGGACAAAGGCCGCGCCGCTGGCCGGACCGGCCGAGTACCCCGAACCGATGCCCGCGCCGCAGACGGTGCAGAAGGTCCGTGCGATCCTGGGCGAGGCAAAGCGGCCGCTGATCCTTTATGGCGGCTGCAACTGGACCCGTGCGGGGGCAGAGGCCCTGCAGCGCTTTGCCGAAGACTCGGACATCCCGGTGGTGTCCGTCTTCCGCTACCAGGACATGTTCGACAATTTCTCACCTTGTTTCTGCGGCGAGGCCGGGGTGGGCATGATGCCGGGCGTGCGCAAGCTGATCTCCGAGGCGGATGTGATCCTGGCGGTGAACAACCGGTTCGGCGAGAATTCCACCGATGCCTGGACCCTGCTGGAGGTGCCGGTGCCGCATCAGCGGCTGATCCATGTGCATGGCTCGGATCTGGAGCTGGGCAAGATCTATCAACCCGAGTTGGGCATTCAATGCGGCCCCAACGCCTTTGTCGAGGCGATGGCAGAGGCGCCGGTCAGCGGCGGTTGGGCCGCGTGGCGGGCCGACGCCCGCGCCACATGGGAGGCCGGGTTCGAGCTGGGCGACCTGCCCAGCCCGGTGGACATGGGTAAGGTCAGCGCGCATTTGCGCGATCTGTTGCCCGGGGACGCGATCCTGACCAATGGCGCCGGGAATTTCGCGGTCTGGCCCAACAAGTTCTACAAGTTTGGCCCCGATGCACGGCTACTGGCGCCGCAATCGGGCGCGATGGGGTACGGCGTGCCTGCGGCCATCGCCGCCAAGCTGAACGATCCCGCGCGCACGGTTGTCTGTTTCGCGGGAGACGGCGATTTCCAGATGACCTGCCAGGAACTGGCCACCGCCGCCCAATACGGCGCCCAGCCGATCATCCTGATCCTGAACAACGGGATCTACGGCACGATCCGCGCCCACCAGGAACGTCACTATCCCACCCGGGTCTCGGGCACGGATATGGTGGTGAACCCGGATTTCAGCGCGCTGGCGCAGGCCTATGGGTTCCACGGCGAACGGGTGGAGCGGACCGAGGATTTTGCCGCCGCTTTTGAGCGGGCGCTGGCCTCGAAGACCGGGGCGGTGCTGGATCTGAACATCTCGCCCGAGGCGCTGACCCCGCGGGTCAGCCTGTCGCAGATGCGCGAGGCGGCGCTGAAGGCGGGCAAGGGCTGACATCCTGCACAGATCTGGTGCGCCGGTGGAGGGTTTGAAACCGGCGCTTCTTGCCCCATCCTTGGGTCGAGCGGGGCGGCAGTCGTGGCCCCGGCATTCCACGGCGGGGAGGGAACATGAGCCAGCCAGACGAGATCCGCAAGATCCAGACGCAGGGCGTCCATCACATCACGTTGACCGGGGCCGACCGTCAAACCTCGATCGATTTCTGGGAGGGCGTGCTGGGCATGCCTTTTATCTTCGATCAGCCCAACCTCGACAATCCGGACGAGGGGCACCTGTATTTCGATCCCGGCGACGGGCGGCTCATCACGATCTTCACCAATGAGACCCGCAGCCCCGATCCGGCGCGGACGCCGACCGATCCGGGATGCGTGCATCACATTGCTTTCAACGTCAGCCAGGCAAGCTTTTGGCAGGCGGCCAAGCGGCTGGAAGCGCGGGGGATCAAGCATTCCGGCCCCAAGGATCGCGGCTTCATGGACTCGATCTATTTCACCGACCCGATGGGCCTTTTGATCGAACTGGCCAGCTACCGGTTCGAGCCGCCCGAGGGCTGCCGCCATGCTGACGTGATGATCGAGGCGCACCGCATCCGGGTTGCGCGCGGCGACCACCACATCGACCGCGAGCATCTGGCCGATGCCATCGAACTGCTGGTCGAGCGGCGGCAGCAATCGCTGTCCGGGGATCGCGGGGCGAAGAACCCGTACTGAACGGGTCAGCCCTGCTTGTCCTCCGGCAGGGCGCTCTCCAGGTTGACACCGATCCGGTCGCCGATCTTCTGCATCGCGGGCAGTCGGGCCAGCCGGATACGTTCGATCTACAGCGGAATCGCGGCCTTGGATTGCCTGTTCTCGGCCGCGATCCGGGCCGGCTGAGCGTCGGCCTCTGCCAGCTGGCGCAGGGTTTCGATATCTTCCTCGGAACGAACAAAGGCACCGCTGGCGGCGATGGCCTCGACCTCGTCCAGCAGGGTCGGCAGGTGGTCGTCCGTTGACTATGAACCGCGCGTCGTACGGCTGCGCCTCCCCTTGCAAGCCGGGCGTTTCGGGCCATTAACTGCCCGTCTTGATCAGGAAACCGGCTTTCGACGCTTGGCGCAAATGTCTCTTTGCGGCAAGCCGCTATCGTTGCGTGGGAAAAGACATGCTTTTGGACCCGTATTCCACCGCCGGAGCTTTTCAGCCGCGAGTAGTGCGGCCGGCCGAGAGCCTGACCGGACTCAGGACGTGGGAAGGATGCGGTCCGCCATCGCTTCTGTCAGTGCCGCAAGGCCCCGTTCCAGCGCGGCGCGGTCCTCGGCGGACATGGCGCGCAGGATCTCGTCGGACCGCGCCTCGACCTGGGGCAGAACCTCGTCGAACAGGGCGCGGCCCTGCTCGGTGCAGGCATAAAGGCGCAGGCGTCGGTCGTCCGGGGCAATTTCGCGGGTAATCAGCCCCTTCTCCTCCAACCGCTGCGAGGCACGGCTGACCTGGACCTTGTCCAGCGTCGACCGGCGGCCCAGCTCCAGCGAGGTCACCTCGACTTCGCCGGCCAGCAGGTACAAGAGCCGCCATTCCTCGCGGCTGAGGCCAAACCGGCGTCCGTAGACCTCGACCAGGTTGCGAGAGAACCCTTCGGCGGCGACCGCGAGGCGATAGGGGAAAAAGCCCTCCAGCTCGGTGCCCGGCTCGGGCGCGGCATTCTCTGCCACGCTCTGCCGGTCTGCCGCCGCGCCTGTCATGCGGTGACCTCCTCCGGGGCCTTTGCCGCCGTCTGCAGGGCTGCGGCCAGGACCTCGGTATCCCCGATCTGGTTGGCCAGGATCAGGATCAGCCGCGCGTTCAACGCCGCGCTTTCATCATCCGACAATCCGTCATGCGTGGCGATCAGCGCGGCATAGAAATCGTCGGGGCGGTCGAGGTTGGGGGTCAGTGTCAGCTCGGCCATGTCTCACTCCAGTCCGATGGCGCGGCGCAGGGCGGCGCGGGTGGCGGTTTCGTCAAAGCTGTCCCAGCGCGCGGCGACATGCTGGTCGGGGCGGACAAGGTAGACGCCCGAGGTGGCCATGCCCAAATAGCGCTCTGCCAGGCCGCCGCTGGCGTCGTCGCTGGCAGAAAGGGCCAGGCGCGTGATCGGCACACCGGATTCTTCCAGCGCATCCGGCGCCTCGGCGTCGATGGTCAGCAGGGTGAAGGCACCGCCGAGATGGTCCAGCAGGAACCCCTCGCCAAGCGGCGCATCGGGGCAGGGGCTGCCGACGCGCGTGCGGGTTGGTCCGCCGCGCAGCGCGTCGGGGCCGTTCAGCGGCCCGCCATCGTAGACGCAGGGCACCGACAGGCGGCCCGAGTTTACCAGCGGGCGGGCGAATTCATACTGCTCTGCCAAGTCCAGTACCGCGTTGCGGAACATATGGCTGACCTTGGATTTGGGCGTGATGAAATCGGTCGACCGGGTCGAGTTCAGGATGTTTTCGTCCGCGCCATGCACACGCTCGGCGTTGTAGCTGTCCAGCAGGCTTTCGGGGGCGCGGCCCTCGATCACCAGCCCCAGCTTCCAGCCGAGGTTGTCCACGTCCTGCATGCCGGAGTTCGCACCGCGTGCCCCGAAGGGAGAAACCTGGTGCGCCGCGTCACCCGCGAACAGCACCCGCCCGTGGCGGAATTGCTTCATCCGGCGGCACTGGAAAGTGTAGATCGAGGTCCAGACGATCTCGTATTCGACATCCCCCAGCATGGCGTCCAGCCGGGCGCGCACGTTTTCCTCTTGCAACTCTTTCTTGCGGTCCACGTCCCAGCCGATCTGGAAGTCGACCCGCCAGACGCCATCGGGCTGCTTGTGCAACAGGGTCGAGGCGCCGGACTTGAAGTAGGGTTCGAACCAGAACCAGCGTTCGGTCGGGAAATCGTCGTTCATCATCTTGATGTCGGCGATCAGAAAGCTGTCCTCGAAGACGCGGCCCTCGAAATCCAGCCCCATCATGCCGCGCAGCGGTGAGGAGGCGCCGTCGCAGCCGATCAGCCAGTCGGCCTCGATGGTATAGGGGCCGTCGGGCGTGGTGATCTCCAGCGTGACGTGGTCGTCATGCGTGATGACACTGTCGACCCGGTTCTTGCCGCGCAGCTCGATCGGGGCACCCGCTGCCTGCGCTTCGCGGACGCGTTCGACGAGGAAGCGTTCGAAATAGGGCTGTTGCAGGTTGATGAAGGCCGGGAACTTGTGGCCCTGCTCCGGCAGAAGGTTGAACTCGAACACCTTGCGGTCGTCGTGAAAGACCTTGCCCAGGTTCCAGACCACGCCCTTGTCCAGCATCGGCTGGCCACAGCCGTAGCGGTCTGCGATTTCAAGGCAGCGCTTGGCGAAACAGATCGCGCGGCTGCCCATGCCGATGCCCTCGTGATCGTCCAGCACGACGACCGGGATACCTTGCAGGCCAAGGTCCAGCGCCGTGGCGACACCGATCGGCCCGCCGCCCATGATGACGACCGGGTGCCGGACCGGCGTTTCCGCATCCTGGTCCGCGGAGCGTTCGTAGGGGTAAAGCTTGAAGGCGAGTTGATAGCGGTCGTGGATCATGTCGGTTCCTCCTTGTCCGACGGGAGATGGGTCAATGACCCATCGTCAGTCCTGGGCGAAGTTGGGCGCAGAGCGCGCACCCTACGACCCCGCGTAGGGTGCGCATTTCGTGCGCACCCCGACAGGGTTTACCCCTGCAAGCTCGCCCACATTTCCTTGTCCCGCTGCGCCGTCCAGACGCGGGGCGTGTCGATGCCGCGGGCTTCGTCATAGGCGCGGGCGACGTTGAACGGCAGGCAGTGCTCGTAGATCGCGTAGTCCTTGAACTTGGGGTCGCATTCGGCGCGCACCGCGTCCCAGGCTTCTTTCAGCGAACCGCCCCGGCCCACGACCTTTTCCACCGGCTTGTAGGTGGAGCGGACGAAATCCTCGGTCGCGGCGATGGCCTTGGCGACCATGTCCGGCCCGACCAGCGCGTCGCCCCGGCCCGGTGCAATCGCCTGCGGCTCAAACGCGGCGATATTGGCCAGCGTCTCGCCCCAGTCGTTGAAGTGGCCGTCGCCGCAGTAGCAGGCCGAGTGGTACTCGACGATGTCGCCGGTGAACATGACCTCCTGGTCCGGCACCCAGATCACCGCGTCACCGGCGGTATGGGCGCGGCCCAGGTGCATGATGTCCACGCGGCGGTTGCCCAGGTAGACCGTCATCGAGTCGCTGAAGGTCGTCGTCGGCCATGTCAGGCCGGGGATTTCCTCGTGCCCCTGGAAGAGGCGGGGGAAGCGTTCGAACTCGCTGTCCCAGTCCTCTTGCCCGCGTTCGGCCACCATCGAGCGGGCCACGTCGGACATGATGATCTGTTCGGCACCATAGGCCGAGGCACCCAGCACGCGCACCGCGTGGTAGTGGGTCAGCACAAGGTGGGAAATCGGCTTGTCGGTGACTTCGCGGACATGTTCGATCACCTTGCGGGCCAGGCGCGGTGTCGCCTGAGCCTCGACGATCATGACGCTGTCGTCGCCGATGATGACTCCGGTGTTGGGGTCGCCCTCGGCGGTGAAGGCGTACAGCCCCTCGCCGACCTGGGTAAAGGACGTCTTCTTCTCTTCCATGTCACCGGCGGATGCAAAGGCCTTGGTCATTGGTTCCCTCTTATGTCTCTGGACGCACTTGCGTCTTTGTGATTCCATCGCGGGTCATGAGCAACGCCCAGCGACCCGTCCTTATCTTCCTGGTGGTGACCGCCCTGATGGCGATCACCCTGTACCTTTTGGGGCGTGATCCGATCTGCCCCTGTGGTTACGTGTCCCTCTGGACCGGGCCGGGCGCCCCGCCGCGCGAGGGCAGCCAGCATCTTTTCGATCTGTATTCGCCCAGCCACCTGATCCACGGATTGATCTTCTACGGTGTCCTGGCGCTGGTCGCCCGCCGCCTCAGCCTGAACCTGCGGCTGGCCATCGCGCTGGTGGTCGAGGCGGGGTGGGAGATCCTTGAAAACACCCCGATGGTGATCGAACGCTATCGCGCGGTGACGGTGTCCTTTGACTACAACGGCGACAGCATCATCAACTCCGTCTTCGACGTGATCGCGATGGTTGTGGGCTTCTACATGGCGCGGCGCCTGCCGATCTGGGCCAGCGTCGCCGTGGCGCTGGGGTTCGAGGCGCTGACCATCGCGCTGATCCGCGATGGCCTTGCCTTGAACATCATCATGCTGTTCTGGCCCACCGAGGCAGTGCTCCAGTGGCAGCAGGGCGGCTGACATCAGCCCCGGCCCCCGTAAGGATTGTCGAGCGCGGGCAGCACCTTGCCGGTGCATTCCCCGAAACCCACCCGATAGCCGTCACCCACCGCCGCGCCGCGCAGGGTCAGCGTATCGCCGTCCTCGAGGAAACTGCGCGTTTCGCCGGTGTCCAGCGTGACCGGCTCCTTGCCGCCCCAGGCCAGTTCCAGCAGCGCGCCGCGCGCGCCCTTGTCCGGGCCTGAGATCGTGCCGGAGCCCAACAGGTCACCCACCGACATGGGGCAACCGCTTGTCGTGTGATGGGCCAGTTGCTGCGCCGAGGAATAGTACATCTCGCGATAGTTGGTCCGGGCGATGACCGTCTCGGGTTTGCCCTCGGGCGCAAGCCCCACCTCCAGTTGGATGTCATAGAGCATGGGGCCAGGTTCGCGCAGGTAGGGCAGCAGGTCGCGTTCCCGATCCGGCGTCGTGGTGCGGAAGGGGTCCAGCGCCGCCTTGGGCACGATCCAGGGGCTGATCGTGGTCGCCGTCGCCTTGGCCTGGAAGGGGCCCAGCGGCTGGTATTCCCAGGCTTGGATGTCCCGCGCCGACCAGTCGTTCAGCAGGACATAGCCAAAGATCATCTCGTCGGCTTCGCCTACTGTCACAGGCCCGTCGGAGTCCTGCCCCACGATGGCGCCCATCTCAAGCTCGAGGTCAAACCGTTTGCACGGGGCAAAGACCGGCAGATCGGCGTCGGGCGCTTTGAGCTGACCCCAGGGGCGGCGCACATCGGTGCCCGACACGACGACCGAGGAGGCGCGTCCGTTATAGCCGATGGGGATCGACAGCCAGTTCGGCGGCAAAGCATTTTCCGCGCCTCGGAACATGGTGCCGACGTTGGTGGCGTGGTTCTTGGAGGCATAGAAATCGGTGTATTCGCTCACCGCGAAGGGCATCAGCATTTCTGCGCTGGCCTGCGGAACCAGGTAGCGCGCCAGCCCTTCGGCATCCGGGGTGCCCTCGGCCAGCATCCCCGTCAGAGCTTCGCGAAAGGCGGCCCAAGCGGCGGGACCGAGGGCCATGAATTCGGTCCAGTCGCCGAAGAAGAACACCTCTTCCTCGGCATCCAGAGACAGCAGACCGTCGGCCTCCAGCGCCGTGATGTCGAGGATCATGTCGCCGATGGCGATGCCGCAATGCGCCTCGCCGTCCTCGGCGCGGAAACTGCCGCAGGGCAGGTTGTTCAGGGGAAAATCCGTGTCGGGGGAGTTGGCTGACTCCACCCAGGAGCGTTTCAGGGGCATGTGTCGTCCTGTTCGTTCGAGGTGTGGCGGTGCAAGCCCCGCCCTACGCCGGTGTCGTGGCGTGCGCAGCAGAGCAGGGGGTGGATGCCCCCTTCGACCCTTACTTCTTGCCCGGCGTGCCGTCGAATTTCTTTTCCAGGCTGTCCCAGCAGTCGATGTAATCGTCCTGCAGCGGCGCCTCTTTCCCGGCGAATTCTGTCAGATGCTGCGGAAAGCGGGTCTCGAACATGAAGGACATGGTGTTGTCCAGCTTTTCCGGCCCGAGATTGGAATTCGACGCGCCTTCGAAGGCGTTCCGGTCCGGCCCGTGCGGGATCATCATGTTGTGCAGGCTCATGCCGCCGGGGACAAAGCCCTGCGGCTTGGCGTCGTACTGGCCATAGATGTTGCCCATAAGCTCGGACATGATGTTCTTGTGATACCAGGGCGGGCGGAAGGTGTTTTCCGCCACCATCCAGCGTTCACGGAACAGCACGAAGTCGATGTTGGCCGTGCCCGGCACGCCCGAAGGCGCTGTCAGAACCGTAAAGATCGACGGATCCGGGTGGTCGAAGAGGATGGCGCCGACCGGGCAATAGGTGCGCAGGTCGTACTTGTAAGGGGCATAGTTGCCATGCCAGGCGACCACGTCGAGTGGGCTTTGCGCGATCTGCGTCTCATGGAACTGACCGCACCATTTGATCGTCAGGGTCGAAGGCACCTCGCGGTCCTCGAATGCCGCCACCGGCGCCTTGAAGTCGCGCGGGTTGGCCATGCAGTTGGCGCCGATGGGCCCGCGGCCCGGCAGTTCGAATTTCTGGCCGTAATTCTCGCAGACAAAGCCGCGGCAGGGGCCTTCGAGCACCTCGACGCGATAGACCAGCCCGCGCGGGATGATGGCGATTTCCTTGGGCTCGATGTCGATGATGCCCAGTTCGGTCGCAAAGCGCAGCTTGCCTTCCTGCGGCACCACCAGCAACTCGCTGTCGGCGGAGAAGAAATAGGCGTCCTGCATGGACTCGGTGACCAGATAGATGTGGCTGGCCATACCCACCTGGGTGTTCACGTCGCCGGCGGTGGTCATGGTGCGCATGCCGGTGAGCCAGGTCAGCCCCTCCTGCGTCGGCACCGGGTCCCAACGGTACTGGCCCAGGCTGATGACGTCGGGATCGACGTTCGGCGCGCTCTTCCAGTAGGGCAGGTCGATTTTCGTATATCGCGCCGAATGCTTGACCGAGGGGCGGATGCGATAGGTCCAGGTGCGTTCCGGCGGGTTGGCGGTAAAGGCGGTGCCGGAGAGCTGTTCGCCGTAGAGGCCATAGTTGCATTTCTGCGGGCTGTTCATGCCCTGCGGCAGCGCGTCGGGCAGCGCCTCTGTCTCAAAGTCGTTGGCCCAGCCGGGCATGTAACCTTCGTGCGTGCCGGTCGTTCCGGTGGCGCGGATCATGCCTTGCGGCAATTCGTGACGGGTCATGTCGTACCTCCCTGGTGCGGTGAGAGCCGGATTCGGTCTTGCCGCCAATATTTGTTGCAACTGCAATGATGTCAAGGTAATCGTTGCGAATGATACCAATCCGGCAGAGCCTTGCCGTGGTCCCTGAACCCATGAGGGAGGTTTTCCCATGATCCGACTGTTCGACTACTGGCGCTCGACCGCCAGCTACCGGGTGCGAATCGCGCTGGGCCTTGCCGGGCTGGAGTGGGAGAGCGTTCCGGTCAACCTTGTCGACGGGGCGCAGCGTGCCAAAGACCACCTGGACCGGAACCCGCAAGGATTGGTCCCGGTGCTGGAGATCGACGGGCTGCGGCTGACGCAATCGCTGGCCATCGTGGAATACCTCGACGAGACGCGGGGCATTGGCCTCTTGCCCGAGGACGCGGCAGGGCGCGCCCGGGTTCGGGGGCTGGCCCAGGCCATCGCGATGGAAATTCACGCGGTCTGCAACCTGCGTGTGGTGAAACATGCTGTGGCCCATTCCGATGGCGGGATCACGATGGAAAGCTGGATGCAGGCCTTTATCGGCCCGGGGCTGGCAGCGGTGGAAGAGATGCTGGATGGCGGCGAGACCTGCCTCGGCCAAGGCATCACGCTGGCCGACGTCTGCCTGATCCCGCAGCTTTACAACGCCCACCGCTGGGGTGTGGCCCTGAACGACCTGCCAAAGATCCGGCGGGTGGAGGCGGCGCTGGCCGACCACCCGGCCTTTGCCACCGCCCATCCGGATCGCGTGGCGTAATAGGGCGCGCAAGGCGCGCACCCGTTGCCGATCATCCCTGCGCCGTGAGGCCCGCATCCATCGCGGTCAGGATCGTGTCCACATGTGCCTCGGTCAGGACCAGCGGGGGCGACAGGATTATGTTCGGGCCAGAGACGCGCAACATGGCGCCGTTTTCATAGGCCACGCGATGCACCGCGCCGATGGTCTTCTTGTCGATGGGCGCCTTGGTGGCCCGGTCCGACACCAGCTCCACCGCGCACATCAGCCCGTGGCCGCCGCGCACATCACCCACCAGAGTGTGTTTCTCCTTCAGCGCCTTCAGACCCTCCCAGAGCTGCGCACCGCGGGCGGCGGCGTTGTCCTTGACCTGCAGGCGTTCGGTTTCCTTCAGGCAGGCGATGGCCGCCGCCGCCCCGACCGGGTGGCCGGAATAGGTATAGCCCGATCCGATGGCCGCCTTGCCTGTGGTGTCGCCTTCGAAAACCTCGGCCACGGCGTCCGAGATCATCACCGCGCCGAAGGGAAAATAGCCGTTGGTGATCGCCTTGGCGGTGCACATCATGTCCGGTTGCACCCCCCAGTGGCGCGAGCCCGACCAGTCGCCGGTGCGGCCGAAAGCGGTGATGACCTCGTCCGCGATCAGTAGGATGCCGTGTTTCGAGCAGATCTCGCGCACGCCGGGCATGAAACTTTCATGCGGCGGGATCACCCCGCCCGCGCCCAGCACCGGCTCCATGATCATGGCGGCGATGGTCTCGGCGCCCTGAAAGGCGATCTCGTCTTCCAGCGCGGCCAGGCAGAGCTGCGCCAGCTTCTCGGGGTCGGTTTCATTGAACGGGTTGCGATAGGGATAGGGCGCCGGGATATGATAGCAGCCCGGCATCATCGGTTCGTACTGGGTGCGGAAATTGGCGTTGCCGTTGACGCTGGCGCCCAGGGTGTGCGTGCCGTGATAGCCCTTTTTCAACGAGAGGTACTTCACCCGCCCGGCCTGACCGCGCACCTTGTGATATTGCCGCGCCAGCCGCAGCGCGATTTCCACGCTGTCCGATCCTCCCGAGGTAAAGAAAGCGCGCGTCAGCCCGTCGGGCGCGAAGAAGTCTCGCAGCATGAGGCTGAGTTCGATCACCGCGTCATTCGTGGTGCCGCGGAAGATCGAGTAATAGGGCAGGCGTTCAAGCTGTTCGGCGATGGCCTTTTTCACGGGGGCGCAGGAATAGCTGTCAATCCCGGAGCAAAATGGGTCAGTGAACCGGTGGAATAATCCCCAACGGCTGGGGTCTGGCGGGCGCCTTGGC